>NZ_BAAGDO010000002.1:0-1259641 GCF_054661255.1 Herbidospora sp. RD11066 | reverse complement strand
AACTCCACTACGCCCGGAGGTCTTCTTCGTGATCAATCACCGATGGCCATGTGTCACCAAGATCTCGGCCAAGTACACCTAGAGTCACCGCGCGGCGGCGCCACGCTTGAGCGCCTTACGGTGCCTGAACCGGGTCTTGCTCACAAAGTCGACCACGTGACGGGGTCGTGGTGAGCGTCTCGCCGCGCTTGAACGGGGTGCGAGCCCTGGTTTCAGAGTGAGTTGCGCGACCGTGCCACGCGGAGCGCCTCGTCGCGCTTGTAACCGGGTGCGGAGCCTCCTGGTCTCAGAGCGATTGCGCGGTCGCGCGATGTTGAGTGTTTCAGCCCGGTTGTGTTCCCCCAGTCAGGTGCGGCGTCGGGTGTCAGAGCCAGCCGCGTGACCGAGCCACGCTGAGGGCCTCGGCGCGGTTGCGTGCGCCGGTCTTGCCGATCGCCGAGGACAGGTAGTTGCGTACCGTTCCCTCGGTCAGGAACAGGGCGTGGGCGATGTCGGACACGCTCGCTCCGCCGTCGGCGGCGCGGAGGACGTCACCTTCCCGCACCGTCAGCGGGTTGGCTCCTACGGCCAGCGCGGTCACCGCGAGCTTCGGGTCGACGACGCGTTCGCCGGCCATCACCCGGCGTACGGCGGCGGCGAGTTCGGGGGCGGGTGCGTCTTTCACCACGAAGCCGGACGCCCCGGCGTCGAGTGCGCGGCGCAGGTAGCCGGGCCGCCCGAACGTCGTGACGATGATCACGCGCACCCCGGCCAGTCGCTCGGCGACCTCCAGGCCGGTCAGCCCCGGCATCTCGATGTCGAGCAGCACCACATCGGGTTGGTGGGCGGCCACCGCGGCGAGCACCTCGTCGCCTCTGGCGACCTCGGACACCACCTCGATGTCCGGTTCGAGCCCCAGCAGCGCCGCCAGGCCGCCTCTGACCAGATCTTGGTCGTCGGCGATGAGGACGCGGATCACGGCACCTCCACGCGGAGCCGGTAGCCGCCGCCGGGCAGGCCGCCCGCCTCCAGGGTGCCGCCGGACGCCTCGATCCGCTCGGCCAGACCGAGCAGGCCGGTGCCGGGCACCACGGGGATCAAGGCCTGGCCGTCGTCGCGGACCTCCAGGCTGACCCCTCTCGGACCGTGGCCCAGGGTGATCCAGCATTCGGTGGCCCGGCTGTGCCGGAGGACGTTGGTCGCCCCTTCACGTACGACCCAAGCCAGTAAGGACTCGGAGCCGGGCGGGACGGGGCCCGCGCCCGAGACGGTGAGCCGGATCCCGGCGAGGTCGAGTGCGGCCTCGGCGTTGCGCAGCTCCTCCGGCAGCGACACCGCGCGATATCCGGCCACCGCGTCGCGCACGTCGTCGAGGGCCTGGCGGGCGGTGCGCTCGACTCCGCCCATCTCTTCGGCGGCTCGGCCGGGATCGGTCGTGGTCAGCCGGGCGGCGAGCTGGCTGCGGATGGTGATCGAGGTCAGCGTGTGGCCGAGGATGTCGTGCAGGTCGCGGGCGAACCGGAGCCGCTCATTCTCCACCGCGAGCCGCTCGCTCTCGGCTCTGGCCACGTTGAGCTGGGCGATCAGACCCCGCATGTGGGCGAGGGCCTGGACGGCCGCCCCCTCCAGCGCCATCGCGAGCGGCAGCCACCACACGAAGCCCTCACCGGCGCCGAGCAGCACCAGGACGTTCACCACGATGGCCACGAGCACCCCGGCGGCCAGGAAGGGCAGGGTTCCGAGCACGGAGATCACGTAGAGCCAGGAGGTGTACGCCCAGGGCGCCCCCAGCAGCGGATAGAGCCCCGCCGCTGCCGCCAGCAGGAGCCCGGCGCTCAGGTGGTCGGGGCCGGTCGCGCTGAAGACGCGCCACATGACCCGCTTCCAGCAGACGGCGAACACCCCGGTCAGCGCCACGATGCAGAGGATCTGCCAGAGGGGAGGGCGCTCGCGGAACGCCTCCCACAACGGCCAGAGCAGTATGAACAGCCAGCCGAGCGAGATCAGTCGCGCGAGCGTCAGCACCCGGTGGTTCACCTCCACGCGGCCCCCCGATATCGCCACACCCCGAGCAGCACGAACAGTGCCGTCCACCCCGCCAGCACCAGCACCGACGTGCCGGTCGGCGGCAGCCCGTCGAGCGCCCGCCATCCCAGCGACCCCGCCTGGTACGCCGGACTGTACTCGGCCACCGCCCGCAATCCCTCGGGCATCCGCGACACCGGCAGCCACAGCCCGCCGAGCACCGCCAGGAGGAAGAACACCACCATGATCGCGATGTTCGCCGTCTGGCCTCTGAGCGCGTAGCCGATGGCCACTCCCAGGGCCGCGAACGGCACCACCCCGGCCCAGATGAGCAGCGGCAACGCGAGCCAGGTGCCGACCGGCAGCCGAACCCCGCCGAGCAGCCACCCGGCCGCCAGGACGATCACCACACTCGGCAGCACGGCCAGCATCCCCGCGACCAGCTTCGACACGATGTAGCCGTGGGCGGGCAGCGGTGTGACCGCGAGCTGCCGGAGCCACCCGTTCGCCCGCTCCAGCGCGATCGCCCCGCCGATGAACAACGCACCTCCCATCGCGCCGTACGTCGCCATCGACACCATGGACACCGGCCCGGAGGCCAGGTCGAGCACTTTCGTCCACAACAGATAGAGCAGGACGGGGAACCCGGCCAGGAAGATCAGGTTGACCGGGCTCGACATCCCGCGCCGCACCTCGAACAGCAGGAAGGATCGCATCATGCCCCCTCACCGGTCAGGCTGACGAACACGCTCTCCAGGTCGATCCCGGCCGTGCGCACGTTCCGCACCTCGTCGAACGTGGCGAACAGCGCCCGCAGCGTCGCGTCGGAGTCGCCGGTCCGCAGGGTCGCCGCGCTCCCGTCGACCAGCACGTCGTGGACGCCGGGCAGCGCCCGCAGCCGCCGGAGATCCATGGTGTCGAGCGTGACCCGCACCTCCGTGCCTCCCACCAGAGCCTTGATCTCCTCGACCGGCCCGTCGGCGACGACCCGGCCACCCGACAGCAGCACGACCCGGTCGGCGTGGTCGTCGGCCTCGGCCAGGTAGTGGGTGGCGAACACGACGGTCCGATCCCGCACCTCCAGCCAGAGCGCCCGCCGGGCGTCGACGTCGAGCCCCACGGTCGGTTCGTCGAGGATCAACAACTCGGGATCGCCCGCCAGCGCGAGCGCGAACCTGACGAGCTGCCGCTCGCCGCCCGAGAGGGCCATGACCCGGCGTTCGGACAGGTCACCAAGGTCGAGCAGCGCGTGGCGGGGATACATTCCGGCCACGGCGGCGACCAGGTCGCTCACCTTCACGTCTTCGGGCAACCCGGCGTCCTGGAGCAGCACCCCGATCCGCCCGGCCGCCAGCGCCTCCTGCGGCGGACGCCCGAGTAGCCGGGCGGTCCCAGAGCCGGGGGAGAGCAACCCGAGCGCGATCGACAGGAGCGTCGTCTTCCCGGCCCCGTTGGGCCCGAGCAGCGCGACCTTCTCGCCCTTACGCACATGCAGGCTGACACCGTCGAGCGCGGTGATCTCTCCATATTTCTTGGTCAGGTCAGTGAGTTCCAACATGGAACCAGCGTCGCCGGACGCGCCGACGCGCTGTAGTGCCGCCGATCAGCCCGCCCCGGATGACGAATGTCATACCGCGCCCCGCGCGCGAGGCCCTGGGCCTCGCGACAGTCTCCGCACCCGCACGGCCGGGCTACTCCGAAGTGCGGTCCCGGGTCATTGGACGGTGTGCCGGGTTTGTTCAACGTGTGGTCTCGGATCTTTGGACGGTGCCTGAGCCCGCCTTGTGGCCTCGATCTCTGGAGAGCGTCCGCGTCCCCACGGTGTGCCGGGTTTGTTCGACGTGTGGTCCTGGATTTCTCGATGGTGTCCGCGTCTGCTTGGTGTGCGGGGCTAAGAGGTCCTAACAGAATGACTCTGGTGCCGGACAATGCGCCGTTGCCCAGCGCCGCCGATGCAGGTGATGCATCTCGCCGCGTTTTGCTGGCTTCATTTTGTTAGGAGCTCTAAGTGTGGCTTCGGGTCTTTTGAACGGTGCCTGCGCCCGCTTGTCGTGCCGAGCGAGGTGTGGCCTCGATGTCTGGGGAGCGCCCGCGTCCCTACGGTGTGCTGGGCTGGTTCGACGTGTGGCCCGGGTCCGTGGGGCAGTCCCCACACCCGCACGGCCGGGCCCGTTCGAAGTAGGTCCCGGGTCTATGGAGAGTGCCCGCCCGGCATGCCGGGCTTGTTCGAGCACGTGGTCCCGGACCTCTCGAACAGGGCCGCCGTCGACCGGGAGGCTCGTGGATCTTCCTAGATCGGCCTCACAGGGCTCATCATCGGGCCGGGGTGATCATGTGAAGCCGTTCCCGTGTAGCTGTTGCGGACATCTCACGCAGGAGAACGGGCCGGGCAGCTGGGAGATCTGCTCCGTCTGCTTCTGGGAAGACGACATCACCCAGCTCAGATGGCCCTTGCTCGACGAGGGCGCCAACCGCGTATCCCTCGTCGAGGCCCAGAAGAACTTCGCCCTCTTCGCGGCCAGCGAGCGAAAGTCCCTTCCCCACGTCAGACCTCCCCGCCCGTCGGAGCGCGTCGCCGCCGGATGGCGGGTCATCGACCTGGCGATCGACCGGTTCGAGCCGACCGATCGGCAGTTGCACCCCTGGCCATCCGACTACACGGTTCTGTACTGGTGGTCGCCCGGGTTCTGGCACCCGATGGCCCGCGACGAAACGAAGATCATGAGAAAGAAGTCCCGGCTGGACGACATGTGCTCCGACCTGATGCTCCAGGATCTCGCCTCCGCCATCGAGCACCTGCGCGCCACGCATCACTCCCGCGCGGAATCCATCTGGGTGGTATCGAGAGTGTTCGGAATATCCCAAGCAGAGGCGAAGGAAAGGATCATGTCGCTACCGCGATCGCAGTAGGCCGGGGACGTCCTTCAGGAGGAGGGGACCTCTCCGGGGGCCGCCTACCCTGATGTCCGTGAAGGTGCGGCGGAGGGCGGTAAGTCCCCAGGTCGTCGATGGTGCGACGGCGCTGGTCCTTTTCGCGCTCGTGGTGATCACTCCCTCGGCCGGCATACGGCTGGGTGACGTGCCCCCGCCCGTCTTCGTGCTGCTGGGGGCGGTGAGCTGTGGCGCGCTGGCGTTCCGGCGCCGGGCGCCGCAGGTGGTGCTGGCGGTCACGACCGTGGTGGCGTTCGTCTATCCCGAGCTCGGCGGCGATCGGGTGCTCGACCTGATGCCCGCGATCGCCCTCTACACCGTGGCCACGCGCACGCCCCGGCGGCGGGCGTGGCTGGCGGGTGCCGTGGTCGCGCTCGCCCTGGGCGGGTGGCGGGTGGTGTCGCCGGGGGAGTCGTGGCTGACGCCCGAGGTGCTGGCGCAGGTGGCCTGGGTGGGGATGCCGGCGGCCGTCGGAGACGCCGTGCGCAGCCGCCGCGCCTATGTGGCCGCCATCGAAGACCGGGCCCGGCGGGCCGAGGAGAGCAAGGAGGAGGAGGCCGAGCGGCGGGTCATGGAGGAGCGGCTGCGGATCGCCCGGGAGCTGCACGACGTGCTGGCGCACCACATCGCGCTGATGAACGTCCAGGCGCAGGTCGCCGAGCACGGGCTCGACCACGACGTCGAGCAGAGCCGTCAGGCGCTGCGGCACGTGCGGCACGCCGGGAAGCAGGCACTCGGGGAGTTGCGGACGACGGTCGGGCTGCTGCGCGGTCCGGGCGTCGAGGAAGAGTGGCCGACCGAGCCCTCGCCGGGGCTCGACCGGCTGCCCGATCTGGTGTCCTCCTTCACCGCGGCGGGGCTGCGGGTGCGGCTGAAGACCCCGGCCGGGCGGCCGGACGGTGAGGAGGTGCCGGTGCCCGTGGAGCTGGCGGCGTTCCGGATCGTCCAGGAGGCGCTCACCAACGTGAGCAAGCACGCCCCGGCGGCGCACGCGCAGGTGCGGCTGGCGGCGACACCCTCCGCGCTGAGCATCGAGGTCAGCGACGACGGCGGCGACGGGCGGGTCCGGAGGCACGGCGACGGCGACGGCCATGGGCTCATCGGGATGCGGGAGCGGGCGCTGTCCCTCGGGGGCCGGTTCACCGCGGGCCCGCGGTCGGGCGGCGGGTTCCGGGTGTACGCCCTGCTCCCGTACGACGACGGCGGCCGATGAGCGTCCGGGTGCTGCTGGTCGACGACCAGGTGCTGGTGCGGGCGGGGTTCCGCGCCCTCATCGACGCGGCCGACGATCTCCAGGTGGTCGGGGAGGCCGGTGACGGGCGGGAGGCGGTCCGGCTGGCCAGGGAGGGCGGGGTCGACGTCGTGCTGATGGACATCCGGATGCCCGGGATGGACGGACTGGCCGCCACCCGGCAGATCACCGCCGATCCGGCGCTGGCCGAGGTGAAGGTGCTCGTGCTGACCACGTTCGAGATCGACGAATACGTCTTCGCGGCGCTGCGCGCCGGGGCCGGTGGCTTCGTGAGCAAGGGCGTGGAGGCCGCCGACCTGCACGAGGCGATCCGCGTGGTGCACAAGGGGGAGGCGCTGCTGTCACCCTGGGCCACCCGCAGCCTCATCACCCGCTACCTGGCCAGTCCGGGCGCCGGGCGCGAGCACACCCCCGACGAACTGGCCGCGCTGACCGAACGCGAGCAGGAGATCATGGCACTGGTCGCGGGCGGGCTGACCAACGACCAGATCGCCGACCGGCTCGGCATCTCGCGGACCACCGCCAAGACCCACGTCAACCGGGCCATGCTCAAACTCGGCGCGCACGACCGCGCCCAGCTCGTGATCATCGCGTACGAGACCGGCCTGGTGCACCCGCGACCGCGGTAGCGGAGCGGGCCGGATACTGCGGTCGCGGTAGCCGCGAACCGTTCTTCCGGCGGACATTTTCGCAGGTGAGCGCCGCAAGGCTGAACGAGTGACCATTCTGACAAGGCTGAGCCTGGCCAACCGGGCTCTGGTGATGCTCGTGACGCTGGCGGTGACCGCGCTCGGTGTCTATACGATCCCGCTGCTCAAACAGCAACTGCTCCCGCCCCTGACCTTCCCCCAGGTGTCGGTGAGCGCCGCCTATCCCGGGGCCGCCCCCCAGATCGTCGAAGACCAGGTGACGATCCCGCTGGAGGAGGCGCTGCGCGGGCTGGAGGGCGTCACCAAGGTGACCTCCACGTCGCGTGAGGCCGGTTCCTCGGTCCGGATCTCGTTCGACTTCGGCGCCGACATCGACGCGGCCCGCGCCGCCGTGCAGCAGGCCGCCGACGGTGTGCGGCTGCCCACGGGCGTCGAGCCCCGCGCCTCGGTGGGCAGCTTCGACGACCTGCCGGTGATGCAGATCGCGGTCAGCTCCACCGGCGACCAGCGGCAGCTCGCCGACGACCTGGACACCCACGCCATCCCCGCGCTGAACGCCGTCGAGGGCGTCAAGCAGGCCACCGTGACCGGGGTGCGCGCCCAGACGATCACCATCACGCCCGACCCCGCCAAGCTGGCCCGGCACCGCCTGGACCCCTCGGCCATCGCCACCGCCATCCGCGACTCCGGCACCGCCCGGCCCGCCGGAACCCTCACGCAGGAGGGGACCGCGCTGACCGTCCAGGTCGGCAGCCCCTTCACCTCTCTGGACGATCTGAGGAACCTCCCCGTCTCGAAGGTGCGGCTGGCCGAGGTCGCCGATGTGACCCTGGCGGAGAGCACCGCCACTTCGTACACGCGGACCAACGGCACACCGAGCCTGGGCATCTCGATCACGATGGCCCCCGACGGCAACGCGGTGTCGATCTCCGACGCGGTGCGCGCGGCGCTGCCCGGCCTCGTGAAGGGCGCCGAGTCCACCATCGTCTTCGACCAGGCCCCGGCCGTGGAGAAGGCGATCGACGACCTGCTCACCGAGGGCGTCCTCGGACTGGTCATGGCGATCATCGTCATCCTGATCTTCCTGCTGTCGGTACGGTCCACGCTGGTCACGGCCGTGTCGATCCCGCTGTCGGTGCTGATCGCGCTGATCGCCCTGTGGGTCGAGGGCCACTCGCTCAACATGCTCACCCTGGGCGCGCTGACCATCGCCATCGGCCGGGTGGTCGACGACTCGATCGTCGTGCTGGAGAACATCAAGCGCCACCTGTCCTACGGCGAGGAGAAGCACCGGGCCGTCATGGAGGGCGTCCGCGAGGTCACCGGCGCCGTCGTCGCCTCGACGCTGACCACGGTCGCGGTGTTCCTGCCGATCGCCTTCGTCGGCGGCCTCGTGGGCGAGCTGTTCAGCGCCTTCTCCATCACCGTGGCCGTCGCGCTGGTCGCCTCGCTGCTGGTGTCGCTGACGGTCGTCCCCGTGCTGAGCTACTGGTTCCTCAAGGCGCCCAAGGACGGCGACCGCGAGCGGGCCGAGCAGCGCGAACGCGACAGCGTGCTGCAGCGGGCCTACATCCCCGTGCTGCGCTTCGCCGTCACCCGCAAACTGCCGACGCTCGCCGCAGCCCTGGGCATCTTCATCGTCACGCTCACCCTGGTGCCGCAGCTCAAGACCAGCCTCATCGAGGACGGCGGCCAGAACACCGTCAGCATGAGCCAGACGATGCCGCCCGGCACCTCCCTGGACGGGACCGACACCCAGGCCAAGCGCGTCGAGAAGATCCTGACCGGGATCGACGCCATCACCTCCTACCAGGCGACCGTCGGCGGCGGCGACCCCGGCCGGGCGAGCTACTCCCTCACCGTCGGCGACGAGGACGACGTCGCCGCCGTCGAGACCGAGCTCCGCGAGCGTGTCGCCGCGCTCGGCCCGGAGGCGGGCAAGATCACCGTCGGGGTGAGCGGCGGCTTCGGCGGCGACCAGCTCGCCGTCGTGCTCCAGGGCGGCGACCTGGACGCCCTGCGCCAGGGCGCCGACAGTGTCCAGGCGGCCATGGCCACCATTCCGGGGATCACCGAGGTGACCAGCGGCATCGCCGACACCTCGCCCCGCATCGACGTCGCCGTCGACCGCGCCAAGGCCGCCGAACGCGGGCTGAGCGAGGCCGTCATCGGCCAGGCCGTCGCCCAGGCCTTCACCGGCACCACGGTCACCCAGCTCTCCTTCGACGGCACCACCGCCGACGTCGTGCTGGCCCCCGAGGAGGTCCCCGCCTCCCTGCCCCAGCTGGAGAACCTGCCGCTGGGCCCCGGTCTGACGCTGGGCGACGTCGCCACCGTCGAGCAGGTCCAGGGCCCGGCCTCGGTCAACCGGGTCGACGGCGAACGCAACGTCACCGTCAGCGGCAAGAACACCGGCACCGACCTCGGCGCCGCCACCGGCACCCTGGAGACCAGGCTCGCCGACCTGAAACTGCCGGCCGGGGTCACCTACAGCGTCGGCGGCGCCAGCGCCGACCAGTCGGACGCGTTCGACAGCCTGTTCGTCGCCCTCTTCGCGGCGGTGGCCCTGGTGTTCTTCGTCATGGTCGCCACCTTCCGCAGCCTCATCCAGCCGTTCATCCTGCTGGTGTCGATCCCGTTCGCCGGCACCGGCGCGATCACGCTGCTGCTGGTCACCGGCACCTCGCTCGGCCTGGCCGCGATGATCGGCATGCTCATGCTCGTCGGCATCGTCGTCACCAACGCGATCGTGCTGATGGACCTGATCAACCAGTACCGCCGTCAGGGCGTGCCGCTCCAGGAGGCGATCATCGAGGGCGGCCGCAAGCGCCTGCGCCCGATCCTCATGACGGCGCTGGCCACGATCTTCGCGCTGCTGCCCATGGCCCTGGGCATCACCGGAGGCGGCGGGTTCATCTCCAGGCCGCTGGCCGTGGTCGTCATCGGCGGCCTGCTCAGCTCCACCCTGCTGACGCTGGTCCTGGTCCCGACGCTGTACGCCATCGTCGAGGGCCGCAAGGAGAAGAAGGCCCCGGTCACGACGGAGCGGGTGCTGGCAAGAGTTCGATGACGTCGCGGTAGCCGGTCGACACCACCCGGCCCGGGGCCAGTCCTGCGCCCCGGGCCAGGTGCACCAGCTGGTCGACGGTCCGCTCGCGGCCCAGGCAGTAGGCGAGCATGCGCAGGTTCATCTCCGTGTTGATCACGCCGCCGTTCGCCTCCTCGATGACGATCACCGGGCCGCCCCTGGCGCAGTTGGCCAGGATGCGGGCGGCGTCGGCGTCGCTCCAGTCGTGGAGCACCCGAGACAGCACATAGCCGCCCGCCCCGCCGGGCAGCGGATCGAAGAAGCTTCCGGTCAGCGCCCGCCCCCGGTCGGCGAGCCCGGCCGCCCGCAGCGCCTTCTCGGCGGTGGTGGCCGGGGCCGGGAGGTCGATCACCGTCCCGCGCAGCGACGGGTGGGCCGTCAGCAGGCCGATCAGCAGGGTTCCGTCGCCGCCGCCCACGTCGATGACGTCGCCGAGCGCGGCCCAGTCGTAGGCGGCCGCCACCTCGGCGACCTCCTGGGAGCCCATCGTGCGGTCGAACGACTCGGCCACCTCGGGGTGGGCCGCCAGGTCCTCCCAGAACCCGTGGCCGAACCGCTGGGGGAAGGCGGCCTCGCCCGTGCGGACGGTGTGGAGCAGCTCCACCGCGCTCAGGTCGGCGCGGCCGATGGCGCCGGTCAGGTCGATCTGCGAGCGGACGCGCTCGGGGTGGTCGTCGCGCAGCCACTGGCCGTCGTCGGTCAGGGCGTAGGAGCCGTCGTCGCCGCTGAGGAAACCGGCGGTGACGAGGTGGTCGAGAACGCGTACAAGAGGATCTTCGGCCACCCCGAGACGGGCCGCGAGGGCCGGGCCGGTGGTCACCCCGGCGGCGATGGCGTCGGCGACCCGCAGGGTCGCGGCGACGCGCAGGGCCATCGGGGTGTAGAGGTCGGCGGCGCGCCACAGCGGGCCGCCCCACGTCTCGGCCATGCCGGTCTCCTCTCAGGCGTCGGTGATCAGGGAGTCGAGCACGGCCTCGCGGCTGGTCGCGGCGGGCGGGCCGTAGCGCCGGGTGCTGTCGAGCGACTCCAGGCCGAGCAGTTCGGCGACCACGACGGGATCCCTGCCGGCACGGATGAGCTGGGTGGCGAAGGTGTGGCGCAGCACCAGCGGGCTGAAGGGGTCGTCGGGGTCGGCGAAGCCGGTGATGACGTCGCGGGCCGCGCGGTCGCTCAGGCGGGCGCCGCGCTTGTTGAGGAACAGCGCCGGTTCGGCGTCGGCGCCCTTCCAGTCGGCCCGGACCTCCAGCCAGCCGGTCAGCACCGCGCGCAGGTCGGAATGCACGGGTACCAGCCGGGACCTGCCGCCGCGCACGGCCAGGCCGTCGGGGCGCACGTCGGCCAGGTCGAGCCCGACGACCTCGGAGGTGCGCAGCCCGGCCAGGTAGGGGAGCAGGGCGATGGCCCGGTCGCGCGGGGTCGCGGTGTGGCGCACCCGGCCGAGGTAGCGGCGGACCCGCCCGGCGTCGAGGGCGCGCGGGGCCGGGTGACGGACGGTGCGTTCGCGGCGGGCCTCGGGTCTGCCGACGCCGCGCCGGGCGTAGAAGTCGTCGAGGGCCGACAGGTAGGTGTCGATCGTGGCCGGCGCCCGGCGGGCGCTCTTGAGGTGGTGCCGGAAGGCCTCGACCGCGCCGGTCGCCGTCGCCGGATCGGTCAGCGGGTCGCCGTCGAAGGTGGAAAGGGCCAGCCACGACAGGTATCCGCGCAGGCGGGAGACGTATTTCCCCTTGGTCGATGCCGCCAGGGGCGCGGTGGCGAGCGCGGCGGCGTAGTCGGCCAGCACGGCGTCGGTCCCTCCGGGTGTCACCTTTCGATTCTACTTCCGGAAACACGGAATCCCGGAAGTGGTGGGGTAGTGTGAGAAGACCGCCATCAGCGAGGAAGTGCCGTCATGACCGTTCTGGAAGCCACGGCGCCGACCGTCCTGCACCTTTCCGGGGACATCGACATCTTCACCACCGCCGACCTGCGCCGGCGTATCCTCCACGCCCTCGACCCCCGCATCGACGAGCTGATCCTCGATCTGTCGGCGGTCACCTTCTGCGGCGCCGGTGGGCTGGGCGTGCTGCTCCACGCCCAGCGCCGGGCCCGGATGATGGGCATCACCCTCAGCCTGTCCGGTGTCACGCCCCGGATGGCCCGGCTGCTGCACATCACGGGGCTGACCGACCGGTTCCCCGTCGCCGACTGATCAGAAGCCCGGCATCGCGGCCTTCCCGGCGACGACCGTGCTGGTGAGCGTGCCCACCTCGGCGATCGAGATCGTGATCTCGTCGCCCGCCTTCAACGTGAACGGCAGCTCCGGGACCAGACAGGTCCCGGTCGCCAGGATCACGCCGTCGGGGAAGACGTCCTCCCGGAACAGGTAGCCGACCAGGTCGTCGAGCTTGCGGTGCAGCTGCCCGGTGCTCGCCTGCCCGTTCCACACCTCCTCGCCGTCGCGGGTGATCGTCAGTTCGATCCCGAGCGTGTACGGATTCGCGACCTCCCACACCGGCCTGATCGCCGGACCGGTGGCACAGCCACCCAGGTAGATCTTGGCCTGGGGCAGGTAGAGCGGGTTCTCGCCCTCGATCGTCCGCGAGCTCATGTCGTTGACCACGGTGTATCCGGCGATCTCGCCGAACCGGTTGACCACCAGGCCCAGTTCCGGTTCCGGTACGTCGATCTCCGAGTCGCCCCGCACCGACACGTGCCCGCCGTGCCCGGTCGCCCGCCAGGCCACCGACTTGAAGAACAGCTCGGGCCGGTCGGCGTCGTAGACCAGGTCGTAGACGTCGGCCGCCTGCTCGCTCTCGACCATGCGGGCCGCCTTCGAGCGCTCGTACGTCACCCCCGCGGCCCACACCTCCATGCGGTCGTCGAGCGGCGGGAGCAGGCGTACAGAGGACCGGTCGTGGCGCGGGCCGTCGGCAGCGGCGAGCAGGTCGCGCAGCTCCTCCACCGTCAGCCGGAGCAGCTCACCGATCGAGCCGTCGAGCTCGATGATGTGGACGCCGTCGTCGAGACCGATCGTGGCCTGACCGCTGGCCGGGCCGATAAACCGCACGATGTGCACGTAACCGCTCCTTTGGGTGGTTCTTGCGTCCTATCTAACCGCTCGGCCGGATGAACCCGCACTCGTAGGCGGCCACCACGGCCTGCACCCGGTCGCGGACGCCGAGTTTGGCCAGGATGCGGGTGACGTGGGTCTTCACCGTGGCCTCGCCGAGGAAGAGCACCCGGCCGATCTCCGCGTTCGACAGTCCTTTCGCGACCTCGCGGAGCACCTCGCGTTCCCGGTCGGTCAGCCCGCCCAGCCGGTCGGGGGAGGCGGGCGGATGCCGGACGTAGGTCTCCACCAGGCGGCGGGTCACCGTGGGGGCGAACAGCAGGTCCCCGGCGTGCACCGACCGGATCGCCGCGGCGATGTCCTTCGGCGGCGAGGTCTTCAGCAGGAACGCGCTGGCCCCGGCCCGCAGCGCCCCGAACACGTATTCGTCGAGGTCGAACGTGGTCAGCACGATCACCTTCGCCGCGGGCCTGCGCCCCAGGACCAGCCGGGTCCCGTCGATGCCGTCGCCGCCCGGCATCTGGACGTCCATCAGCACGACGTCGGCCTCGTGCGCCGCGGCCGACCGGGCGGCGGCCGGACCATCCGCGGCCAGGCCGACGACGGAGAAGCCCGGTTCGGCGTCCAGGATGGCGCCGAGACCGCTGCGGACCAGCTCGTGGTCGTCGGCGATGACGATACGGATCACGACGGGACCTCCAACGGGAGCCGGACGAGCAGGGTGAACGTGCCGCCGGACGGCCCCGCCGAGAGGGTCCCGCCGAGCGCCCTGACCCGCTCGGCCAGCCCGACCAGGCCGAACCCGCTCTCCGTGTGGGCGGAGCCGCCCGGCGGGAGGGTGTTGCCGACCCGGATCTCGACCATCCCCGCACCGGTCGTGGCGGTCAGGGTGACGTCGCTGCCCGGGGCGTGCCGGACCACGTTCGTGAGGGCCTCCTGGACGGTCCGGTAGACGGCGCGGTCGACCTCGGGGGAGCCGATCGGGGGCAGGTCGAGACGGTGGTCGATGCGCAGGCCGCTCGCGGTCATCCGGGCGATCAGCGCGGAGAGGTCGCCCTCGGGCCCGGGATCGCCGGTGTCGAGCAGCCGGGCCAGCAGGTCGAGTTCGGCCAGGGCGTGCGCGCCCGCCTTCCCGACCTCGGCCACCGCCCGAGCCGAGGCGGCCGGATCGCGGCCGGCCAGCGCCAGTGCCGCTCCCGCCTGGACGACCATGACCCCCACGGCGTGGCTGGTCACGTCGTGCAGGTCCCGGGCGACCCGGAGCCGCTCCTCCCGGACCGCCGCCGCCACCATCGCCCGGGTCTCCGCGTTGATCCGGTCGGTGCCGGCGCGGGCCGCCCGCTCCTCGCGGTCGCGCTCGGCCCAGAGGTAGGCGGCGGCCGCCCCCAGGGCCAGCAACGCGAGCTCCAGCGGCTCGTTGCCCGGGGCGGCGAGCCGGACCTGGGCGAACCGGGCGAGCGCCAGCAGGGCCAGCGCGGCCCAGGCCCGCCGCGACGTGCTGCCGCCGACGGCCCAGGCCAGCATCAGATCGACCCCGACCAGCCAGAACCCGCCCTCCATCGGCATCCGCCAGCCGATCGCGGCGACCGTGGCGGCGACGGCGGCCAGGCACGCGAGGGCGGGATCGACCCGGCGCACCACGACGGCCCCCACCATGACCAGGGCGAGCGGCCCGCCGTGCTCGGCGAGCGCGAGCCCGGCCAGCACGAGCGAGGCGGCGACGTCGGGCCACCACGGCCCGGCGGGCGTCGCGCTCCGTGGCGGGGACTCCGGTGCGGTCTCCTCGCGCCGGAGCAGACCCAGGAGCCGCCGTAGGTCGGTCACCGCCGAATGGCCACGCCGCTGGACCTCGGTCAGCGCCGCGTGGCCGGCGCCCGGCCGGGACGCGTGGGCGTGCATGGCGGCCACCGCCTCCCGCACCAGCGCGACGGTCTCGCGGGCGAGCCGGGCCCGTTCGCCCGCCGCGACCTCGGCCGCCACCCGGGCGGGATCGCGCGCGGTGGTCTCGGCCAGGGCCCGCTCGGCGTTCCGCGCCGATTCCGTACGCCGCCGCACCAGCACCCCGAACACGACGGTCCCGCCCAGCACGATCGCCGAGAACACCGCCGACGGCGCGTCCTGCCGCCAGGCCACCAGCCCGGCGGCCACCGCCGTCCACCCGGCCCCGGCGAGCCGGGTCGAGTAGCGGCCCAGGCCGAACGCCCCGGCGAGCACCGGCGCCACCAGCGCGGGCCCGTCGAGCGCGCCGCCGAGACCGACGTACACCGCCACCAGCCCGAGCAACCCCGACGCGGCGGCCACCGGACGGGCCGGGAGCAGCGCCACCGGCAGCGGGGTGAGCAGCGCCAGGAGCCACCCGTGGCGCGGGTCGAAAGCGACCACCCAGACGCCGCAGGCCAGGGGGAACAGCCACTGCCGAACGGTCACGTCGTCACGGTAGACGCGCGCCGCCCGGCCCGGGATCCCCCTTGAGTCTGACCCGGCGGACTCCGCCTCGGCGGACGCGGCGGCCCATGCCCGGAGCCCACGCTGACGGCACACCGAAACGAAGGGACCACGTCATGGCCATCCGCGTTCTGGGCGCCGCCTCGATCCTCGCCGCCCCCGTGCTGACCTGCGCCGCAGACCAGCTCCGCATGGCGGCCGAAGGGGCCGCCACCGAGACCGGCATCGTCACCGAATGGGGCAGGGAGCAGGCGGTCGCCCAGTCGGCGTCGATCGCCGCGAACCTCGGCACCTACCAGGCCGCCGCCTGGCTCGCCCTGGCGGCGGCGCTCGTCGGCGTCCCGGCCGTCGTCGCGCTCTGGTGGGCGGCCAGGGACACGACCTGGGCGCGGGTGGGCCTGGTCTTCGGCGTGCTGGGGGTGATCGGCCAGGTCGTCCACCTGGTCGCCTACTACGGGCTTCAGCTGGGGTTCGCGACCGGCTTCGACCCCGGGCTCGGCTACGACCTGACCGGCGTCCTGGAGGGACAGGCGTTCTTCACCGCCCTGTTCGTGCCGTACTTCTTCGCCTTCCTGGCGTTCCTCCCGCAGTCCGTCGGGCTCTACCGGGCCGGGCAGATCCCGGTGTGGGCGATGGGGGTCGTGGTCGCCGGGACGATCGCCTTCGCCGTGCTCGGGTCGACGCCGGTCGTGTCGGCTGTGTGGCTGGCCGCCCTGCTGGCCGGGCTGGCCCCGCTCGCCCTCCGGATGGCCAGGAACTAGGGCGCGGTGACGCTCGATCCGTCGCCGACGTGCAGGAGCGCGTCGGCGCCGTCGAGGGTCGCGGGGGTAAGAGGGAAGTAGCCCTGCTGCGGGGTGGTGTCGGTGCGGGTCGCGCCCTCGGGGAGTGCGGTGGTCAGGCCCCACGCCGGGAAGTCGAGACGGCCCTCGTAGGTGGCCGGATCGGGGTCGGCGAGGCCGACGGCCGGGCTGCGGCCGAGGCTCGCGGCGATGAAGGCGTAGCGGTCGCCCCACAGCGCCGCCACGATCGAACCGGCGCCGTGCCAGGTCACCGCGCGGTCGCCCATCTTCCAGGTGCTCGGGTTCTTCTGCAGGTGGGCGTTGTGGGCGAAGACGAAGGTACGGCCCCGGCGGGCCTCGATGTCGCGGATGGCGAAGAGGTTCTCGGCCATCAGGACGTCGCGGATGCCGAGCAGCAGCACCATCCGGTCGCGCGGGTCGGCGAGAGGGACGGCCGCCTTGGCGTGGTAGCGGAGCAGGCCGATCCCGGTGGTGAGGTGTGTCCTGGCCCGGATCCAGTCGGCCCTCGGGACGTCGGGCGCCTGGGCGTACAGCCGCACGAGCATGTCGTCGGCGAGGATCCGCGCCTTCCCGGCCTCGGGGGAGGCGCCGGGGGACTCGGTGTAGTCCATGATCGCCTCGGTGCGGTGCCAGCGTTCGTCGTCGCCGAGCAGGCCGGCGAAGTCGTGGTCGAGGCCCAGGTGGTCGCGGGCGTGTTCGAGGTGGCGGCGCGGGCTGGGGGCGTTGTAGTTCTCGGTCTCGGCGTCGAAGCCGTGGAAGGTGAGGCGGTCGGCCTCCGGCAGCTTCTCGTTGTGGTCGCGCATCCAGGTGACGAGCGCCCGGTAGTGATCCTTGACGCCCCAGTCGTGGCTGAAGCCGTCGCGCATGACCGTGTCGAGGTCGTGGGAGCCGCCCTGGACGTAGTCGTTCACGAGGAGCGCGGCGCTGCGGCCGGTTTCGAGGGCGATCGAGCGGAAGCCCTCGGCGGCGAGCCGGGCGAGGAAGCCGTTGCGGAGCCACCCGAAGGCGGGCTCGGTGTGGGTCGGCTCGCCGAGGCCCAGCAGTTCACATGACGAAGGGACGAAGTCGCGAATCTCCTGACTCATGTCCCGCAATCGTATCGTTGAAGCACCGGTTGAGACTTTCGATGGCATTTCTCCATTTCACAAGAGATAAAGTCTCCAACCGTGAGACCGGCCGACCTCGCCCGCGAACACGGGCTCTCGACCCAGGCGGTGCGCAACTACGAGCAGGCCGGGTGCCTCCCGCCCGCCCGCCGCACCCCCAGCGGCTACCGGATCTACACCGAGGCCCACGCGGTGGCGCTGCGCGCCTTCCTGGCGCTGGTTCCGGCGTATGGGCACGCGACCGCCACCGACATCATGAACGCCGTCCACCGCGACCGGCTCGACGAGGCCCTGGCCACGATCGATCGCGGGCACGCCCAGCTGCTGCGCGACAGGGAGACGCTCGACCTGGTCCGCGGAGCCGTACACCACCTGGCGGAAAGGCCGGCCGACCCGGTGGTGAAGACGATCGGCGCGCTGGCCCGCTGGCTGGAGCTGACCCCGGCGACGCTGCGCAAATGGGAACAGGCGGGCATCCTCGACCCGGCCCGCGACCCCGCGACGGGCTACCGGGTCTTCCGGGCCGACGACATCCGCGACGCCGAACTCGCCCACCTGCTCCGGCGCGGCGGCTATCCGCTCGCGCACATCGCCACGGTGGTGCGGCAGATCCGCACGGCGGGGGGCACGGCGTCGCTGTCGCGGGCCCTCGACGACTGGCGGGGACGGCTCACCCGCCAGGGGCTGGCCACGCTGCACGGGGCGGCGCGGCTCAGCGACTACCTCTCACTTGTGGGTGCGCAGGATCCGTCTCTCGACCAGCCCGAGGATCACGTCGCACAGCTTGCCGAGCGCCGCCAGTAGCAGGATCGCCAGGAGCAGGATGTCGGTCCTGCCGGTGTTCTGGCTGTCGGTGAGCATGAACCCGAGGCCCATCGACGACGCGATCAGCTCGGCGGCGACCAGGAACAGCCAGCCCTGGGCCAGCCCCAGCCGCAGGCCCGAGAAGATCGCCGGGGCGACGCTGGGCAGCATGATGCGGCCCAGCAGCTCACCGCCCCGCAGACCGTAGGCGCGGCCGACCTCGACGAGATGCGCGTCGGCGTGCGCGAGCGCGGCCGAGATCGTGGTGTAGACGGGGAAGAAGCTCCCGATCGCCACCAGCGTGATCTTCGGCCCCTCGCCGATGCCGAGCCACAGCACCAGCAGCGGCACCCAGGCCAGTGACGGCACGGCGCGCAGCGCCGCGATGCTGGGCGCGACGACCGCCCGCACCCACGCCGACAGCCCGACGACGGCCCCGAGCAGGAACCCGAGCCCGGCCCCCGCCGCGAAACCGATCAGCACCCGCTGGAGGCTGATCGCGATGTGCGTCCACAGCGAGCCGTCCCCGGCCAGCTCGCCCAGCGCGTCGAGGACCGACAGCGGCGGAGGGAGCTGGGCCGAGGAGTAGAGGCCGCTGGAGGCGGCGAGCTGCCAGACCACCAGCAGCACGACCGGCAGGATCAGCCCCGCGACCACCGGCCTGCGGCTCTTCCCGGCGGGACGCTTCCTGACGGGCTTCCCGGTCTCGCCGGGCGCCTCGGTGACCGTCACGGCTTGGCCGCCGCCTCGGCGAACTTCGGCTCCAGCAGGCTGTCGAGGGCGGTCCGGGCGTCCTGCTCGGTCTTGACCTGCTTCTCCTCGACGAGCGTCGGCAGGATGCGCTCCAGCACCGCCTTCTGGTCGGCGCCGGGAACCAGGCTGCCGGTCAGGTTGGTGCGCTCGGTGATGACGAGCTTGGCGACCTCGGGGGAGACCTTCGACTCCTTCGCCAGCAGGGCGACGGCGGCGTCGGGGTTCTTCTGGATCCAGTCGCGCGCCTTGGCGTAGGCGTTGATGGTCGACTGGACGAGGTCGGGGTGCTCGGTGATGAACGCCTCGCGGGCGTTGAGGAAGCCGTAGGAGTTGAAGCCCGGGTTCCGGTAGATGAGCTTCGACCCGGCGTCGACCTGGCTCTGCGCCATCAGAGGGTCGAGCCCGGCCCACGCGTCGACGTCGCCGCGCTCCAGAGCGGTCTTGCCGTCGGCGTGCTGGAGGTTGACCACCTCGACGTCGGTCGCCGCGAGGCCGGCCTCGTGCAGCGACTGGAGGAGGAAGAAGTAGGGGTCGGTGCCCTTGGTGGCCGCGACCTTCTTGCCCTTCAGGCCCGCGACGTCGGCGATCGCCGAGTCCTTGCCGACCACGATGGCCGCCCACTCGGGCTGGCTGAAGATGCCGACGGCCTTGATCGGCGTCCCGTTGGAGCGCGCCTGGAAGGCCGCGGCCCCGGCGGTGGAGCCGAGGTCGATCACGTTGCCGCGCAGGTTCTCGTTGGCCTTGTTGCTGCCGGCCGACAACGTCCAGGTGACCTTGACGTTCTTGGCGGCCAGGTCGGTCTCGAGCCACTTCTGGTCGCGGATGACCAGGCTGGCCGGGTTGTAGTAGGCGTAGTCGAGCCGCAGTTCGGTCTGCGCGCCGCCGCCCTCGGCCGCCGGCTGGCCGGTCGAGTCCTCACCGCTCACACAGGCGGTCGCCAGCGTGGCGGCCAGCGCGAGGGCCAGCGTGATCCGGAGTCTGCTCATCGTGCGTGGATCTCTCTTTCCAGGGGGGTACGTCGCGGCACGCCGAGGCCTGCCAGCAGTTCGGACCTCAGCTCGGCCAGTTCCGGCTGATGATGGTCACGGGGCCGATCGCCCGGCACGTCCAGGACGACGCTCACTCCGGTGGGAGCGCCTCCCAGCAGGACGACCCGGTCGGCCAGTTTCAACGCCTCGTCGACGTCGTGCGTGACGAGGATCACGGTGGTCCCCGACCTCCGCTGCACGTCCTCGACGAGGTCCTGCATCCGCAGCCGTGTCAGGGCGTCGAGCGCGGCGAACGGTTCGTCCAGCAGCAGCACACCGGGCTTGCGGGCGAGGGCGCGCGCCAGCGCGGTGCGCTGGGCCATGCCCCCCGACACCTGCCGGGGCCGGTAGTCGGCGAAGCCCTGGAGTTCGACCTCGCCGAGCCACTGACGGCTCTCGGTGTCCCGCTGGTTCCTGGGCAGGTCACGGGGCAGCCCGAGGGCGACGTTGCCCGCGAGGGTCCGCCAAGGGAGCAGGCGCGGCTCCTGGAACACGACGGCGCAGCGGGGGTCGATCCCGGTGACGTCGTGGCCGTCGACCCGGACGGTTCCCGACGTGGCCGTGTCGAGCCCGCCGACCATTCTCAGTAGCGTGGACTTGCCACAGCCCGACGCGCCGAGCAGCGCGACGACCTCACCGGGAGCGATCTCAAGATCGATGTCGTGCAGCACGACATGGTCGCCGAAAGCCCGGCCGACGCCGCGCAGCGAGACACCTGCGGGTGCGGTAGTGATCGTCACGAAACGGACTATATCCTACCAAACCGATAGACATAACGGGGTAACCGAATGGTGGAACACGGTCTGACATCCCCCGACGCGTCGGTGCGGGCGAACACCCTCCGGCGGCTCGCGCGGCAGGGCGGCCCGGAGCATGCGGCGGCCGTCGCGGCCCTGGTGGGAGACCCCGGCGCGTTCGACGACCGAGACGACTGTAACGACCCCCCTGAGTCGGCCTTCACACCGGTCCGGCTTATCGCGTTAGAGGCCCTTTTCGCCCTCGCCGAAACGGGCGATTATCGGGCGGAGTTCGACGGGGCCCTCGATGACGCGGACCTTCGCGTGCGGGCGGCGGCGACGTTGGGGGCGTCTGTCGGTGCGTTGCGGGCGCGGCTGGCGGTGGAGGAGGATCGCGGGGTGCGCTACCGGATCGCGGTCGCCCTGCTGCCGGGCGACGAGTCCGCCTACGCGATCCTGGAGGAACTGAGCACGGGTGACGACTTCGCGGCCCTCGCGGCGACGGTCATCCTGGACGCCTCACGGGCGTGACTGCACGATTCCCACGACATAGGCGGCGCGTACGTGGGGGTTGCGGGCGATTTCCCACGCGTCGCCGGGTGTCGTCCGGTCGACCATCAGCCCCGATATCCGCCCGTCGGCGGCGGTCCGCCGCATCTCGGGCAGATCGAAGGCGTTCATACCCAGCACGTCGAGTTGGGCCGGGGTGAGGCTCTCCAGCCAGGCGCGGAACTGGTCGACCTCGTCCACGCCGTCGCAGGCGGGAGTGTCGGCGGCCTGGCAGTTCTCGCCCGACCAGGACAGCGGAAGACCGGCCGATCCGATCGTGGAGAAGAGCACTCGGTCGGCCACCGCGTCGAGCCCTGCCGGCTCCAGTTCGCGGATGGTCAGCGGCTCGTCCAGTTCGACGAGAAGGGCGACGGTGTATTTGCGGAAGTCCGTGCCCGATGTCGTCATCGCCTTGTCGAGACCGTGGAGGAAGCGTTCCACCTTGCGGCGCTCCCGGTCGGATCTTCCGGTCCCCTTGAGGTATTCCTCGCGGAACACCCTGGTGGCGCCCGTTTCCGCCACCCTGACCCGGTCGTATTCGCCCACGTCGGACGTGGGGAAGGTCACGGACGAGGGAATCGACGCCAGGCCACCGGGTATCGGGGGCAGTTCGACGGTGATGGCCGTCGGCGCATCGCTGGGAAGAGTGTTCTTCGCTTCGCGGTAGTCGGAGAAATAACTGGATTCGTGATCCGGATGCGTGACCGCGAGGCCGACCGCGTAGGCCGAATAGCGCTCCACCCATTCGTCGCGGGTGAGCACCTTGGGGCTTTCGGCCGTGCACGAGGTCGCGAAGACCAGGAGAACGGCGGCGAGGTGCCGCAGTCGTAAGGGCATTGGTTTCTGCCATCCCCTTGTGTGTTTTCGGCCAGGTCGCATATGTCGAGTTTCGGTGGAATGTGATCAAATTCGGATCGGCTCACCTGATCTTCTTCGGGGAAGTGTAGGGAACACGGTGAGCCGGCCCGAGAAGACGAGGAGGACCGTCACCCGTGACCGACACCCCGCTGTGGATCGAGACGATGGGCGGGCCGCTGATCGCCATTCCCGAGTCGGCCTGCCGGCATTGGCAGGGTGGTCTCGAAAACGGTGAGGATTACTGGCGGGCCTGTGCGGTGAGCGGATATGTCGGGCTCATCGAAGTGGGAACGGCGCAGGCCCTCGTTCTCGGTGACGTTCCGGCTCTCGCGACCTTTCTCCCCGAATCCCGCATTTTCGTGCGGTGGCTGGGTGCGGATTCCGCGGCGGACATCATCGACGCCGCCACCGAGGCGGTCGAATCCGCTCAGTGGGAGGAGGAGCTGGTCTGGGATGTCCGAGAACCGGTGATCCTCTTCGACTCCGTTCTCGGGTACGACATGATCGCCGAAGAGGAGCATCTGCGCGTCGACCTTCCTCCCGGGCGGCACACCGTCCGGGCCGCCACGGTCGAGACGGAGTCGGTGACGGCGGTCGTCGTGCGGCTGGATCCGGTCGAGCAGGACGGGCTCCAAGCCGTGTGCAAGTCATCCCTGGCAGGCTGATCCCGAAATTTCGGGAAGGATCACCGTGTTCGGGATTGTTCGCCCCTGCCGGCACAACTTGTGCGGCGGGTTGTTCGCGGAGTGGATGGCACACCTGTGCGGCCTCTGCGTCGCCCTGCGCGACGAGCACGGGCACGCCGCCCGGCTCGTCACCAACTACGACGGCCTGCTCGTCTCGGTTCTCACCGAGGCCCAGACACCGCTCACCCGGCACCGCCGGGCCAAGCCCTGTGCGCTGCGCGGGTTCAAGGGGGCCGACATCAGCGAGGCGGAGGGCGTGCGGCTGGCCGCCGCCGTCTCGCTGATCCTGGCCTCGGGCAAGCTCAAGGACCACGTCGAAGACGGCGACGGGCCGTTCCGGCGCCGTCTGGTCGCGGTGGGCGCGTCGAGACTGGCCGAGAGGTGGTCTGTCGCGGGGGCGGAGACCGCTTCCGGTCTGGCCTTCGATCCGGCGCCGCTGATCGAGGCCGTACAGAGACAGGCTCTTCTTGAACGGTCGCCCGGGACGGCGCTGCTGCGGCTGACCGCGCCGACCGAGGACGCCGTCGCCGCCGCCTTCGGGCACACGGCGGTGCTCGCCGGGAAGCCGCACAACCGGGCGAGCCTCGAAGAGGCCGGGCGGTACTTCGGGCGGCTCGCGCACCTGCTCGACGCGGTCGAGGATCTCGAACGGGATCGCGCGCTGGACGCGTACAACCCGCTGGTCGCCTCAGGGACCGATCTGGACACCGCGCGGACGCTCTGTGACGACGCCGCGGCCGGGCTGCGGCTCGCGGTCGCCGACCTCGATCTCGAACGGCGCGGGCTGGTGAAGGCGCTGTTCGTCCGGGAGACGGGGCGGGCGGTGGAGCGGACCTTCGCCGAGAAGAGGGATCCGCGGCTCAAGCCGAACCCCGGCGGGCTGGTCTCCCTGCTGTGCTCGACCGCCGCGTGCTGCACCTGCGGGCTCTACCGGCCACCGTGGGACGAGGAGCGGTTCAAGTCGTGCGGGGACCGCTGCCAGTGCGGGAACTGCGACGGCTGTTCGGGGTGCGACGGGTGCTGTGACTGCTGCGACTGCTGTAGCTGCGACTGCTGAAACGGGCCGCCGCCCCTCGCTCGCGGGGCGGCGGTGCGGGTCACGGGTTCAGCACTGGGTCGAGACGGCGTCGATCTTGGCGCCGAAGTCGTTGTCGTAGGCGTGGCGGAAGTCGCCGCTGCGCACGACGCGGGTCTCCTTGCGGTCGGGCACGTGGATCCAGTTGATGAAGCAGCCGTCGCTGTCGGCGCGGAAGGAGCCCACGTTGTCGTGCAGGGCCGGGGGCATGTCCACATAACCGTTGCCCGGGTTCCAGCACCACGACGCGCCCTTGAAGTCGCGGCCGCTCCACATGCAGATGTCGCCGGTCCGAGCCTGGGCTGCGGGGGTCACGACGGTCAGCGTGGCCAGGGCGATCACACCGGTCAGCGTGGCGAGACGGATCATTGCGGTCCTCCCAAAGGGTGTCACAGGTTGCATTCATATGAATACTTGCTGTTCCGGTGCCGGGCGGCGTACAACACGCGCCTGTGACCATCGGGCCGGTACGCCCGTCTTATGGGGGGTGACCGACATTCCAGCCCGGAGGCCCCCATCATCGAGGAGCTCTACCGCGAGTACTGGCCGCTCGTGTGCGGGTTCCTGCTCCGCCGGACCCGGGATCCGCACCTGGCCGAGGACCTCGCCCAGGAAACCTTCATCAAGGCCACCCGGGCGCTGCTCGGCTGGCGGGGCGAGAACCCCGCCGCCTGGCTGCTCGCCATCGCGCGCAACGTCCTGGTCGACCACGCCCGGCGCACCCGGCGTGAGTTACCGCTGCCCGATCCCGAGGAGCTGGCCGTGCCCGCGCTCGACCTCGCGGCGCTCGACGTGCGCCAGGCCCTGGAGAAGGTGGACGAGCGGCATCGGCGGCTGCTCACGCTCGTCTACCTCGAAGGGTTCTCGCTCGTCGAGGTGGCCGCGATGACCGGCCGGACCACCCCGGCGGTGAAGACCGCGATCTGGCGGGCCCGTGCCGCGTTCGCCGACATCTACGGAGAGCAGCCATGACCTTCGAGATCCCCGAGTTCGACCCCCGGGCGACCCGGCGCGCGGTGCGCCGGGGTGTGGTCAGGACCGCCACGCTCGTGCTCGGCGTCCTCACCGTGCTGGCGCTCGTCGCGACGGTGGGGTCGCATCTCGTCCAGACGCGGGGGCTGCGGGAGCACCGCATGGTGAGCGTGCTCGGCACGGCGTTGCAGATCGCCAAGCCCGCCTACGCCGTCACCGCCACGACCTGCTGCGAGACCGGGCCGCTGTCGATGTCGTTCACCGTCACGGCCACACCCATGCGCGCCTACGGCGGCTTCGGGACCTCGGGCGGGCAGGAGTTCACCGTGCGGCAGAACCTGTTCGGGGGAGTGGACGAACTTCCCTGGCACCAGATGGCCGACACCTCTCTGACCCTCGCCCTGTTCAACATGGGCACCCGTCTTCAGGAGAAGGCCGACGTCAGAAAAGTGCTGGCCCGGCTGCCCCAGGACCTCAACGCGCTCGCCGTCGTGGAGTTCGCCCGGCCCCTGGCCGGTGCCGATCTGCTCGGCTTCACCCGCCGCTACGACGCCTGCCCCGAGAAGGTGGTGTACGAAACCCGGCCGGGCTCTGCCCCCATCACCTGGGGCACGGGCATGGGCGCCCCGGCCAGGAGCGGGGGGATCGTGTGCTCCGACGCGCCCCCCGGCGAGCTCGCCGCCTTCCGCGCCTGGGTCGCGACCCTCCAGGACCATGACGAGGGCAACCTCCGGCGGTTCGACCTGAGCCTCGACCGCCTCCGCAAGGCCGCGAAGGGTGGGCTCGCGTACGGCTACGTCGGCCAGATCGTCACCGTCGAGCGGCTCCGGCGGATCATCGAGGATCCGCTCGTCCGTACGGTCCGGCTCGTGGACGTGACCTTCGACCTCAACCGGCCCTGAACGCGCGAAGGCCCGGCCGGGTGGCACCCGGCCGGGCCTCACTCACTGCTGGTGTTAACCGACGACCGAGCGCAGCGGGATGCCCGCGACGTTCAGGTCGTTGATCAGGTCACGCAGGTAGGGGTGCTCGTGGATGTCGAGCCCCTCCGGGTTCGGGATCGTCAGGTAGGACGAACCGTCCGCTGCGGCGACCGTCGCCGTGTCGGTGTACTTACCGATCACGGCCTGGGTGCGGGCCAGGTCGGCGTCGGCCACCTGGATCTGGATCGGACGCCACTCGCCACCGAGGTTCGGAGCCTCGGCCGAGGCCTCGGCCTTGACCTCGGCCGGAGCCAGGGTGCGGGCCGCCACGCGCTTCTGCGCGACGGTCGCGGTGCCCTTGGGCTGGAGGATGGCGTTGGCGAGCAGGTGGATGCCGTTCTCGTTGTACGCGCGGAACAGCGGGTTGTAGGCGAAGAGCACCGCGTGCCCGGCGCCGGTCGGCTCGTTGGTCAGCGAGACGCTGCCCTTGAGGGTGTCGGCGCCCACGGTGTACCCGTTCGACCAGAAGGTCGCGTTGTTCGGGTAGGTGAGGACGTTGGTCCCGGTGGTGCTCGGGTTGAGGATCAGGTCACCGTTGTTGAACTGGAAGTCCTCGGCCGGACGGGCCAGGCCCACCGGGTCGCCCGTGGCGGTGTCGACGCGGAAGTGCGAGCCGACGACCGTGTAACCGGCCGGCTTGGTGCGCTCGGTGGTGCTGGTCAGGCCGGCGGCGCGGGCCACGCGGGTGCCCTGGTTGCGCAGGCCGATGTACGTGCCGCCGTTGGACACCCACGTCTTGAGGTTGGCCTGGCCGGTGGCGGTCAGACCGCCGGTGGCGTTGCTGCCGTCGGGCATCAGCAGGACGCTGCGGCCGGTGAAGGCGGCGGTGTTGTTGTTGATGTCCGCCGTGGTGACCGGCTTGAGGTCGATGCCCCACTGCTTGCCGAGCACGTAGCGGGCCTCACCGTAGGAACCGGAGGTGAGGGAGACGCCGGTGCCGTTGAACAGGCCCAGGTCGGGGTTGGCCAGAGCGGTGCCGGTGGGGGCGCTGCCGCTGGCGGAGACGGTGACACCGAGCGAGGTGGCGAGCTCGTCGAGCTCGGCGCGGTCGACCTCGGTGGGCGAGAAGCCGACGACGCCGGTGGTGAGGTCACGCTTGAGCGCGACACCCTGGCCGAGCAGCTTGAAGGTCAGCGCGGAGGCCGAGGACGAGTCGAGCGGGTAGGTGTAGGCACCCTTCTTCGACGCACCCTGGGCGACGCCGCCCTCCATCTTGCGGACCAGCTCGGTCTGCGGCGCCACGACGTCACCGGAGTAGACGGTGTCGACACCGGCCAGGAGCGGGTTGCTCCACGACGAGACGTCGTAGAAGTACGGGAACGGGGTGTACGGGTCCTCGCCCAGCGTCGCCTGGATCCAGTGCTTCTGCGGCTGCGCCATCGGGATGTAGTAGGAACCCGTGGGGATCACCTTGTTGGCCTGCGTGCGGCCACCGAAGATCTTGGCGTTCGGCACGGTCAGCGGGGCGGTGAGGCGGTAGACCTCGACGTCCATCTGACGCAGGCGCTCGACGAGCTTGCGCACGTCACCGAGCTGACGGTCGTTCAGCAGGAAGTACGAGCGGATCGTCTGCTGCGGGACCGGGAACTGCACGGTGTTGGTCGGCTGGACGACCTCGTTGGGCTCCAGGGCGCCCTGCTGGCCCTCGGCCAGAGCGGTCTTCCAGATGTCCCAGTAGCTGCTCAGCACCTCGTGCTTGTTGTCGGCGGCCCAGCCCGTGGTCGCCCACTGGGTGTTGAACTGCTGCTGCACGCGGTCCTGGACGGCCGAGGTGGAGCCCTTCTCGAACGTCATGCCCGCGGCGCCGAAACCGGCGGCCGGGACGGTGTCGCCGTAGCCCATGTAGAACAGGTCGTACGTCGCGTAGTTGAAGTAGCACTCGACCGTCACCGCGCCACCGCAGGCGCCGTTGAAGCCGAAGCCGGCCTTGTTGGCCTCGCCGATGCGGTTGATCCAGTCGACCGGCTGGTCGGCGATCTCGTGGTGGATCGGGTCGGCGTTCGGCGGGAAGAAGTACTGCCGGCCGCCCATCTCGTGCGCGTCGATGAAGACCTGCGGCGGGTACTCCCGCAGCATCGCGATCTTGGCGTCGGTCTCGGGCTGGCTGCGGGCGAACCAGTCACGGTTGAGGTCGAAGCCGAACTCGTTCTGGCGGCGGTTGGCGTCGCGGCCGTCGGGGTTCTGGGTCGGCAGGATGACCGTGATCAGGTTGTCGTTGCGCTTGGCGACGTCGCACGACAGACCGGACGCGAGTTCGTACAGCGTCTTGAGCGAGGCGTCGGCGCCGCTCTTCTCGCCGCCGTGGACGTTGCCGGCCACCCAGACGATGGCCGGATTGTCGGTCGCGATCTTCGCGGCCTTGGCGTCGGTCTGGGTGCGCGGGTCCCGAAGCGACACGATGTCGTCGACGAGCTTCTTCAGCCGCGCATCGGTGACGTTGGCCGAGTTGGACACGATGGCGTAGGGCAGGTCCTGGCCGAGGACGCTCTTGACCAGGGTGCCGGTGCGCACGCGGTCGGACGCGTTGCCGACGGCCGCCACGTAGTTCTGGATCTCAGGGGTGGTGAGGATCCGGGTCTGGCCCGTGCCGAGAGGGAACCCGAAGAACTGCTCGGGCGTCGGCACGGACGCGATGTGGGCGTTCGGGTCACTGACACAGTCGGCGGCCGCCGACTGCGCCGAGGCCGTCGGCGTCAGGGTGAGACCGGCCGCCACCAGGGCCGCGGCGCCCAACGCCGCGACATAGGGGGATCTTTTGCGCATGATCGCGCGAAACCGCATCACGCCTCCAGGCGGAGGGGACGGGGGTGCTCGGGAGAGGAGCCCGTCCGAGGGAGTACTAAAACCACTGCGGACGGTATTGGAACGCGATAAAACGGACAAGATAGTAGAAAAGTCAACAGGTGACTGTCAAGTCATGTGATATCTCACATATTACCAGGTCACAGGGGTTTCTCCAGTCCCAATCGCCCCTTTATAACGGCCGATAACGACTGAGCGTCTTCTTCGCAAACACCGGAAGATTGAGCAGGTGGCCGGGCTGATCGTTCAGGTCTTCCCGGGCGACGCGATCGCGCCCGCACGAAGTTCGCCGAGCACCTTCTCCAGCCGCGCCGCCCGCGCTTTCGGCCCCCGCGCCTTCAACAGGGGCAGGATCAGCAGGTAGCGCGCGGTCCTGTCGAGCCCCTCGAACACCGCCCGCAGCGCCGGATCGAGCGCCGCCTCCAGGTCGTCGGGCACCGTGAACTCGCTCTGCGCGACATAGGCGGAATCCCACCGCCCGTCGGCGCGGGCCTGCTCGATCTCGGCCAGTCCCGGGGGCCGCATCCGCCCGGCCGCGATGAGCGCCTCCGCCTTCCGGACGTTGACCTGCGACCACGGGCTGGTCTTCCGCCGCCGGGAGTAACGCTGCAGGTAGCTGTGCTCGTCGTGGCCCTTGCGCTGGCTGTCGATCCAGCCGTAGCAGAGCGCGACGTCGAGCGCCTGGCCGATCGTGAGCGAGACCAGCGGCGACCCCTTCTTCGCGATCACCAGCCAGACGCCCTCGCCTTCGTGGTTGGTGGAGAGCCAGGTCTCCCACGCGTCGGCGTCGGGGAAGCGCATCATGCGGACCACCCTAGATCCACCGATCGGCTGAGCCGAAGTCCCGCCCGTCGGGCGGTGCCGCAGGAGGGTGCCGCCGGAGCACTCTTGGGGCATGCCACCTGTGATCGAGGTACGTGACCTCCACAAACGCTATGACGACAAGGTCGCCGTGGACGACGTGTCGTTCTCCGTCGAGCGCGGCGAGATCTTCGGGATCCTCGGCCGCAACGGCGCGGGGAAGACGACGACCGTCGAGTGCGTCGAGGGCCTGCGCACGCCCGACCGGGGCGTGATCTCGGTGCTCGGGCTCGACCCGCGGACCGACCGTGCCGAGCTGACCCGGCGCCTCGGCGTCCAGTTGCAGGCCGGGATGCTGCCGGGCCGCCTGCGGGTCGGCGAGGCGCTGGAGCTCTACGGCTCCTTCTACCCCCGCCCGGCCGACTGGCGCGGGCTGCTCCACGACCTCGGGCTCTCCGAGAAGGCCCGGTACGCCGACCTCTCCGGCGGCCAGAAGCAGCGGCTGTCGATCGCGCTGGCCCTGGTCGGCAACCCCGACGTCGCGATCCTGGACGAGCTCACGACCGGCCTCGACCCGCAGGCGCGCCGGGACACCTGGGAGCTCATCGAGGGCGTGCGGGCGCGCGGGGTGACGATCGTGCTGGTCACCCACTTCATGGAGGAGGCCGAACGGCTGTGTGACCGGATCGCCCTCATCGACCGGGGCCGGGTCGTCGTGGTGGACACCCCGGCCGGGCTCACGGAGCGGGCGCGGATCGAGCAGCGCATCCGGTTCCGGCCCTCCCGCGACCTGGACACCGCGCTGCTGGCCGGCCTGCCCGAGGTGTCGGGGGTCGAGCGCGACGGCGAGTTCGTCGTCGTCACCGGCGGCGACGACGCGCTCAACGCGGTCATGACGGTGCTCGCCCGCGAGCAGATCACGGCCGAACGGCTCCGCGTCTTCCAGGGCGGCCTCGAAGACGCCTTCGTGCGACTGACCCAGAGGGAGGCACAGTGAACGGCGCGACGTGGCGGCTCATCGCCGTCGAGGGGAAGCTCAGCGTCCGCGACCGGGCCGCGCTGGTGTGGGGGATCGCGTGCCCGCTGGTCGTGCTCGTCATCCTGGGCAGCATCCCGTCGCTGCGGGAGCCCATCACGGCCGACCTGACGGTGTTCGACGTGTACGTCCCCGTCCTCATCCTGTTCAACGTCGCCATCCTGGCCATGACCGCCCTGCCGTCGACGCTCGCCGGTTATCGGGAGAACGGTGTCCTGCGGCGGATGCGGACCACTCCCGTCGGCCCGGTCAGGGTGCTGGCCGCGCAGCTCGTGGCCAACTTCGTGATCGCGCTGGTCGCCATGGCGCTGTTCCTGCTCGTGGCGGGCCTCGGGTTCGGGGTCGAGCCGCCCCGGCATCCGCTCGGGTTCGCCGTCGTCTGGCTGCTGGCCACCGTCGCGCTGCTCTCGATCGGGCTGCTGGTCACCGCGCTCGTGGCGTCGCGGTCGGCGGCGACGGCGATCGGGACGCTGCTGTTCTTCCCGATGATGTTCTTCGCCGGGCTGTGGGTGCCGATCGCGCAGATGCCGCCGCTGCTCCGGGACATCAGCGCCTACACCCCGCTCGGCGCCGGGATGGGCGCCTTCCAAGACTCCTACCTGGGCGGCTTTCCCTCGGCGATGCCGCTGACCATCCTGGTGGCCTACGCGGTCGTGTGCACGGCCGTGGCGGTCCGCTGGTTCCGCTGGGAGTAGGACGTGCCGTTTCTGCTGGTCGCCGTCGTGCCGTTCACGCTGCTCGCCGGGCTCACCGGATATCTGGCGGCAGCCGGATACCCGACCGCCGACCTCTGGCTGTGCGCCGTGGCGGCGGCGTGGATGGCCGGGCTCTACCGGTGGCGTGAGAAGCCGGTGTTCTTCGCCGGGCTGCTGGTCATCGCCGCCGTGATGGTGGCGAGCAACCCGGTGTTCGGGCTGTTCACCCCCGTTCCCTACATCTACGCCTTCACGATGCTGCGCTGGCCCTGGCGGCTGGCCGGGGTCGCCGCGACGGCGGTGGTGTCGGGGCTGGCGCAGGCGTCGTCGGTGCCGGGGGTGCTGCTGCCGCTGGTCATCGTCGGGGTCAACGTCGCCATGATGGGGACGACCGCCTGGGTGCTCCACACCGCCGACCTCGAACGGGAGCAGCGGATCGAGGCGGTGGCCCGGCTGGAGGCGGCGCTGGCGGAGAACGCCGGGCTGCACGCGCAGCTTCTCGTGCAGGCACGGGAGGCGGGGGTGCTCGACGAGCGGCAGCGGATGGCGCGGGAGATCCACGACACCCTCGCCCAGGGGCTGACCGGGATCATCACCCAGCTCCAGGCCGCCGAGCAGCTCCACGAGGTGCCCGAACCGTGGCGGCGGCCGTTCGACGCGGTGAAGGGGCTGGCCCGCGAAAGCCTCAACGAGGCCCGCCGGTCGGTCGACGCGCTGCGGCCCGCGCCCTTGGAGACCGCGCGGCTGAGCGAGGCGCTGGCCGACGTCGCCGCGCGCTGGTCGGCCCTCCAGGGCATCCCCGTCGAGGTCGTCACCACCGGGACGGTCCGGCCCCTCGACGCCGAGACGGAGTCGGGGCTGCTGCGGACGGCCCAGGAGGCGCTGGCCAACGTCGCCAGGCACGCCGACGCGCGCCGGGTGGGGGTCACGTTGTCGTATTTGGAGGGGGAGGTGGCTCTGGACGTACGGGATGATGGAAAGGGTTTCGATCTTTCCCGGCCCGGCGAGGGGTTCGGACTGGCCATCATGCGGCAGCGCGTGGAAGCGCTGGCGGGCAGCCTGAGCGTCGAATCGGAGCCCGGTGGCGGCACCGGGATCTCGGCCTGCGTCCCCTGGAGGTCCGCGTGATCCGGCTGCTCATCGCCGACGACCATCCCGTCGTCAGAGACGGCCTGTCCGCCATGTTCGCCGCCGCGCCCGGCTTCGAGGTGGTCGGCGAGGCGGCCGACGGCGCCGAGGCGGTGCGGCTCGCCGTCGACCTGCGGCCCGATGTGATCCTGCTCGACCTGCGCATGCCGGGAGTGGACGGACTGACCGCGATCACCCGGCTCGCGGAGCTGGGCGTGACCTCCCGGGTGCTGGTGCTGACCACCTACGACACCGACTCCCACGTGCTGCCGGCGATCGAGGCGGGCGCGACCGGCTACCTGCTGAAGGACTCACCGCGCGAAGAACTGCTGCGCGGCGCGCGGGCCGCCGCCCGGGGGGAGAGCGTGCTGTCGCCGTCGGTGGCGGCGCGGCTGCTGACGCGGGTGCGCACCCCGCCGCCTCCGCTCAGCCCGCGCGAGGTCGAGGTCCTCGAACTGGTCGCCGCCGGGAACACCAACAAGGAGGCGGCGGCCCGGCTGTTCATCACCGAGGCCACGGTCAAGAGCCATCTGCTGAACATCTACGCCAAGCTCGGCGTCAACGACCGCGCCGCCGCCGTCGCCGAGGCGTTCAACCGGGGGCTGCTCATCCCGCGCTGACGATGGCCCGCAGCTGCGAGCGGTCGGCCGACGCGGTCTTGGCCAGCAGGTTCGCCACGTGGGTGTCGACGGTGCGGCGGGAGATCACCAGGCGTTCGGCGATCTTCCCGTTGGTCAGCCCCTCGGCGACCAGGCTGAGCACGTCCATCTCCCGGCTGGTCACCCCGGCCGCCCGCAGTCCGGGCGGCACCGGCGCGAGCCCGCGCCCGCGCCGCGTCGGCGCCCCCGCGACCCGCAGCAGGTCGCGGCAGATGCGCGCCATCTGGTGGTCTCCTTTCTGTACGTGCGCATCGAGGTCCACCCGCAGCGCGGGCACCGGATCCCCCCACCCGTCGGTGAGGGCGGCCTCCAGCACGAGCAACCGCAGCAGGCGGCGCCACCAGTGGTGCCCGGCCAGCGCCCGGTCGGCGTCGGCGAACAGAGCCGCGGCGAGCTCGGGACGGCCCGACCGCCCGGCCGCCACCGCGTCGGCGTACTGGAGCGCCGCCCGGTTGACCAGCTGCATCATCGCCGGGGAGCGGCGCAGCGCCGCGCGGGCCTCGGCGTCGCGGTCGGCGAGGACGGTCCGCACCAGCGCCCACAGCCCCCAGTGCTGCACCAGGCACGCCTCATCGTGCGCGGCGAGCACCTCGACGGCCTCGTCGAGCAGCGCGCACGCCCCCGGCAGGTCACGCGAGAGCAACCGGTGGATCCCGGCGGTGGCCTGTGCCAATGGCGGGATCTCGACGCGGGCGTGCGGGCGCTCGACGGCCCGCGCCAGGACGGCCCGCATCGCCGCCGCGTCCCCGCTCACCGCATGGCCGGTGGCGACGAAGAGCTCGGCGAGGCTCTCCAGGTTGGGCAGCCGCAACCGCCCGGCCTTCTCGGCCGCGCCGCGCGCGAACGCACACGCCGCCTCGGGTCCTTCGGTGTTGAGCGTGATCTCCGCGAGGAGCACCTCGCTCCAGACCACCTCGGCGTGCAGCCCGCCCCGCAGAGCGGCCTCGCGCCCTTCGACCAGGGCGGGCGAGGCGTCGTCGTCGAGCAGCTCGACCATGCCGAGCCCGAGCAGCGCGGTCACCCGGGCCGGGACGAGCCCGTGTTCGGCGCCGATCTGCGCCGCGCGGGCGAAGGCCCGGCGCGACCGGGGGAGGTCGTCGCGGGTCGCGCACCGCGCCACCGTCGTGAGCGCCTGGCAGAGCGTCTCCCAGCGCTCCTCACGTTCGGCCCGCTCGGCCGCGGCGCCGGCCAGATCGGCGGCCCGCCGCAGGTCACCCGCGCCGAACGCCGACTCGGCGGCCAGCACGAGTGCGCGGGGGTCGCCCGGCCGCCCGGCGCGCTCGATGTAGCGATCGGCGTCGGCCCAGCGGCGGGCGGCGACGGCGGCCTCGGCCAGCCGCAGGCACAGTTCGGCGTGCCGGTCGCCGGTCACCTCGCCGAGCGCGGGATGCCCGGCCTCGATCGCTTCGGGGGCGGCACCGGTGAGCGTCAGCAGCCGCACGCGTTCGATCGCCACCCGCGGCCCCAGCGCCGCCGCGCGGTCGAGGTGCTGCTCCGCGCTGTGCAGGGCGGCGGCGTTCATGTCGCGCCGGGCCAGCCGCAGGAAGATCTCCGCCGACCGCGCCGTCTCCCCGGCCGAGGCCAGCAGCTCGGCCGCGTACGCCTCCCGCGCCGGTTCGCCCCTGGTGAGAACCTCGTCGGCGGCGCGCCGCGCCAGCGCCGCGCGCTCGGGCTGGGTCACCGGCGCCAGCACCGCCTCCCTGGTCAGGGAATGCCGCCAGCGCAGCCCGTCGGGGTGCGAGACGAGCAGGTGCGGTACGGCATCCCGCAGCGCCCCCAGCACCTGCGCCTCCGGCACCCCGGTCATCGGGGTCAGCAGCGTCCAGTCGGGATCGGTGCCGAGCACGGCGGCGGCCGTCACGACCGCGCGGCGTTCGGGGGTCAGTGCGGCCAGCCGCCCGGCGACCCGGCCGACGAGACCCTCGGGCACCGCCGGGGTGCCGCCCTCCAGCAGCGAGGCCACCAGCTCCTCGGCCAGGTACGGCAGCCCCTCGGCGTGCTCCACCACGAACCGCCGCGCGTCCTCGGGCAGACCGGCGGCCAGACTCGCGACCTCGGCGGGCGTCAACCGGCCCAGCCGCAGGGTGGTGACCTCGTCGCGGCGCATCATCCGGGTCAGCACTCCCGGCGTCGTCTCATCGTCGCAGACCGAGGCCACGACCAGGATCGGCTCGTCGAGGAACGTGGCGGTCAGGTAGTCGAGCACGGCCAGCGTGTCGCCGTCGGCCCAGTGCAGGTCGTCGAGCACCATCAGGCAGCCGCGGTCACCGGCGCCTTTGCGCAGCAGCTTCAGCACCTCGGCACAGATGACGAGCGCCGGATCGACGGCCGGATCGACGACCGGCGCCGGACACCCGGGCCAGGCGGCATGCCACTTGCTGAGCGCCTCGGCCAGCGGCCGATAGGTCGCCCCACCCTCGACGGCCCGCCCCGACGCCACGGCCAGCCCGGCGCTCCTGGCCCGATCGGCGGCGGCCCGCAGCAGCCGCGTCTTCCCGATCCCCGACTCACCGGTGACCAGCAGCACCCCGCCCCTGCCTCGACCGACCCCGTCCACCAGGCTCCGGACCGTGGCCAGCTCCGCGCTCCGCCCCACCATCGATCGCATGGGGGCATCTCACCCCGGGAAGTTCCTGGGGAGTAGGTCGAAATGCACACTTACCCGAGGACACTCGCGATGTGCGCATCGACGGCTCTGACCATGGTGAGGAAGACGTCCCGGGACACGAGCACATAGGTCCCACCGTCGATGTACTCGCTCAGGACGAACTCGGTGACGTGGTTCGCATAGCGCGCCCGGAACACCCAGCGCCCGCAGGTCCCCGCCGGGAATGTCCCGATACAGGAGACGGCCGCCGACGGAGCGGTCAAGTGCAGCGAGGAGATGTCCTCGAACACGGGATCTCCATAGTCCGTATCGTTGAACTGCCTGCCCTGAGGTACCGCGTCGAACTCGGCCTGGGCCCGCTCCGGGTTCTGGTACGTGAGTATTTCCTGGAGAAGCGCGAAGTCGCCCTTCTCCGCTCTTCCCCAGGCGCGAGTGAGTGACTCGTTCGCGCCGAAATGGGACAGCCGGGAATCGCCGATGCGATCGTCCTGGCGACCTGCCACCAGTTCCGCGACGGCCGCCGGACGAGGAAGTTTCGCGTCGGGGATGAGCAGCCTCTCGGCCGGCACTGAACGAGTGCCGGAGAGCCCGCTGACAGACGGACCACGGCTGGCGGATGGACTCCTGCTGGGAGACGGACCGCCGGTGGGGGCTGGGCCGCCGCTGATGGACAGATCGCTGCCGACGGATGGACCACCGTTGGGAGACGGGCCGCCGCTGAGAGCTGAACTACCGCTGGTGGAGAGGCCATCTCCCGCCCGGGAGAGACCTCCGCCTGTCCACAGGACGATTCCCGCAGCGGCGAATAACACGGTGGCGCTGAAAGCGACGACCAGCCCGCGGCGCGTCATTGATCCTCCCGACCAACTGTGGATCCTGTCCGCCGGAACCTTGATGAAAGCGCGGGCGTGAAGTCCCGTGGTGGATCGGAATGTACGAGGTGAACTCTGCTTCCCGCAGGTTCTGCACCAGGATTTAACGCCATATGCGGGTCTTCGCCGCAACTCAGGTCGTGACGGCTCCGACCGTGGGCAGGGGCAGCCGGACCGCCGGGGGCAGTGGGGCCGGGACCGGGTCGGCCATGAACGACTGGAGCATGAGGGCCGCGAAGCGGCGGGTGGCGGCGACGCGCGTCTCGGGGGAGTCGGCCCGGATGCCGTCGCCCGCCATCAGCGCCATGACGAGGTCGTCGAGAACGAAGTCGCGCCGCAGCGGGCCCGCCTCCTTCGCCCGCCGGACGAGTTCGAGCAGCATCCACAGCGAGCGGTCACGCTCGGCGGCGAAGATCGCCTGGGGGAGCGGCGAGGTGAAGGCGCGGGCGAACCCCCGGTCGAGGGCGTGCATCTCCATGAGCCGCTCGACCACCAGCCGGAACCCCACCCACGGATCGGTCGCCGCCAGCCCCTCTTCGATGACCGCAGAACATATCGCCATCTGCTCGGCGAACGCCCCGGCCAGCAGGGCGTCTTTGGTGTCGAAATGGCGATAGACGGTCGCGGGACCGACCCCGGCCCGCCGGGCGATCTCGCGGATCGGCACGTCGAGGCCCTCGGTGGCGAACGCCAGGCGGGCCACCGCGAGGATGCGCTCGCGGTTGTCACGGGCGTCCGAACGGAGCTTCGTTCCCACTTCAGCCGTCATCGCTCTCACTTTAGCCAAACGGACGGGGCGTTCCGTTACGGTCCCCGGCATGAGAGCAGTCGAGTTCAACGAGTACGGCCCGGCCGATGTCGTCCACGTGACCGAAGTTCCGGAACCCCACGCCGGACCTGGGGAGATCCGCATCGCGGTGCGGGCCTCCGGGGTCGTGACCGGTGACACCCGGATCCGCTCGGGCGCCCTGCGCGACGTGGTGCCCGTCGTCTTCCCCTACCGCACCGGCTTCGACGCGGCCGGTGTCGTGGACGAGATCGGCGACGGCGTCACAGGTGTGGGTATCGGCGACGAGGTGTTCGGCGCGGCCGACCCCCGCAGGCGGGGCGCCAACGCCGATTTCACGGTCCTGACGGCGTGGTCGGCCAAACCGGCGTCGTGGACGTGGGAGGAGTCGGCCGGCGCGGCAGGTGCGATCGAGACGTCGACCCGGGTACTCGACCGGCTGGGCGTCGGCGCCGGGCAGACGGTGCTCGTACAGGGTGCGGCCGGTGGCACGGGAGCGGTCGCGGTGCAGATCGCGGTCGCCCGGGGCGCCGTCGTCATCGGGACGGCCCGCGAGCACAACCACGACTTCCTGCGCTCCCTCGGGGTGGTCCCGACGACGTATGGCCCGGGTCTGGTGGAGCGAGTCCACGCACTGGCTCCCGATGGAGTGGACGCGGTCTTCGACTGCGCCGGGGGCGCGCTACCCGACCTGATCGCCATCACGGGAGACCCGGCGCGCGTGGTCACCATCGCCGACATCACGGCGAAGTCCCACGGGGTGCACATGTCCCATGGGGCGGTCGCCGCCGAACCGGGCGGCCCGGTGGGCGCGGCCGACCCGGTCGCCTGGCACGGCCTCGCCATGGCGGTAGCGTTCGCCGCCGAGGGTCGGCTACGGATCCCGGTCGCGGCGTCGTTCCCGATCGAGGATGTCGTGGCGGCACACCGGCTCGCGGGGTCACGCCACGCCCCGGGGAAGATCGTGCTGACGCACTAGGTCGCGCTTCCCGGATCGGCCTTCCGCGTCGAGCGCACGCCGACAAAGCGGCGTATCGGATTTTCGCATCCCGCCACGGATTCCACCCACACGACGAACGCCCGGCGAATAGGCCGGGCGTTCCTCGTCAGCGGATGGTTCGCCGACGGGTCGGCGCGATCAATAGGTGTAATCCTTGCTGTATCCGTCGACGATCAAAATGCCGTTCACCCAGACGGACGCGTATTGCCTGTAACGCTTGCCGGACACCATGGGCGCGGTGATGGCCGGTTTGTATCCGACGGTGCAGGCCTCGGTCTTGCCGTTGCTCGGATAGATGATGTTCTCCTGGGCTCCCGAGGAGCTGAAGCGCCGAATCCATCGGAGGATCTGGCACGTCGAACCGATGCTTCCCCGTGCGTTGACGTACAGGTCGGCGAAGACGGTGACGCCGTTGTCCGCCGTACAGATACCGATGTTCCAGCCACTCCCCGTCTTGGTGGCGCAACCGCCGCCGGCCGCCGCCGCCGGCGAGGAGGGAAGTGCCGTCGCCAGCAGTGTCGCGATCGACGCTGCGGCCATTGCCCTGCGTCCGAGCATTTTCTCTCCTCCGGTGGACCGTTTCGGTGTACGCAGTCGCATCCTCCTTCCGGCGGCTACATTTCGTGTATATGCGCCCGGCGCCCCACGTCAGGAAAGGTGCGTCTTTCGCGCTGGCTCAACTCGACCGGCACCGAACTCGGCAGCTGCCATACGTACGAGTTCGGCCTCATGCCGTGATCGTCAAATCCCGTCGCGGAAAGCGCATGATCGTCGACGGTCAGGATTGCGGAAGCCGGAAGCCCGCGCGAACACATCTGGCCCGCCATGCGCTGGTCGCTGCACCCCGGCATCGCTGCTTGGGACCTATCGGAGTAGGGCCAGGGTGTCGCCGTAGCCCGTGAGCAGGTGCCCGTCAGGGGTGGGGGCCAGGGCGAGGATGGGGCTGGGTAGCCGCAAGAGTGGGCCCGATTCCTTCAAGGTCGCGGGGTTCCACGTGCGGATCGTGCCGTCTTCGCCGCCGGTGATCACCCGGGTGCCTTCCGCCGTGGTGATGAGTTTCACGTCGCCCACAGTGCCCTCGTGGCCGGTCAGTAGGCCGAGTTCCTCGCCGGTGGCCCGCGACCAGACGCGGACCGTCTCGTCATGGCCGGAACCCACCACGTAGGCCGCATCGAAGTCGACCGACCAGCACTCCGCCTTCATACCCGTGAACGTCGCCGTGCGGCTGCCGGTGGTCAGGTCCCAGAGGTTGATCTCGCCGTCGACGTGGGATGTGACGGCGTCGGTTCCCATGACCGCCGCGTCCATGACGAATGTGGTGAATTCGGTGAGGGCCGCCGTCTGCTGTCGGGTCGTCAGGTCCCACACGCGGATCGTCTGGTCGTCGTCCGAAGCCAGGGCGTGGGGTCGGCCGTCGAGCTGGGCGACGGCGACGGCCCAGACCTCGGTTTCGATGCCGTCGAGGACACCGGCGGGCGAGAGGGTGGTCAGGTCCCACAGGCTCAGGGACCAGTCGCTGCCGATGAGCGCGTGCGGGCGGCCCTCGATGTCGGCGACGGTGACCGACCACAACCGGCCGTCGCCGGCCCACGTGGCCAGGCGACGGCCATCGGCCAGGTCCCAGAGGTGGGCGGTGCCCTCGCTGCCCACGGTGACCGCCGTGCGGCGGTCGCCGACGACGGCCGCCGCCCAGACGTCCTCGTCGTGTGCGGCGGCCGTGGTCCAGGCCGTACTCCACGTGATCATGGAGTCAGCTTAGGGGCGGTCAGAACAGCTCGCAGGTGACGACCGTCTCCGCCGAGCAGAAGTCGGTGGCGGCGCCGCCCTCGGCGTAGTCGCCCAGGCCGGGGCCGCCCATGAGTTCGTCGCCGCCGCCGTTGCCGATCAGGATGTCGTCGTCCTCGTCGCCGTTGACGGTGTCGCGGGCCGAGCCGCCCAGGTAGATGTCGATGCCCCTGTTCAGGAAGACCCTGGCGGGCAGCGACGTCCGGTTCTCGACCCAGTCGTGGCCGTCGCCCGTGCTGATCTGGATGTTGGTGACGCCCGCGCTCGGGCAGCGCACGGTGGCGGCGTTGGGCTTGACGCAGCCCGGCGTGACGGCGTTCATCGTGTCGTTCGGGTTGGTGACGACGATGAACGCGCCGTCCGTGCTCACGACGATGGAGTTGTTGACGTTGCTCGCCGCGACGGTCAGCTTGCCGCCGCTGCCGATCGACACCCCGGTGGTCGCCTGGGCGGGGGAGGCGCCGAGCAGCGTCAGGGGGAAGGCGAGTAAGCCGGCCGACAGGGCCAGGGCGCGCTTGGTGGAAATCTTCACGGTGCAGCTCCTGTGTGTAGAGGTGTTTCCTGCTGCCTGAAGACTCCCGTCCACGCCCTCGCGGCGAATCGGTAGTTGCTACGGAGTTTGCGAACGTCAAGCTACGTCAAGAAAGTTTCGGTGCCGTGTAACACGCCGCCACCTTGCCGTCCTCGATCAACCGGCCGTCACGCCCCGGTTGTGTCGAGTCGAAAGTTTCGAAACTATTGACCCTAACGTTCGTTACATCTACGTTTACTGCGATCGGTCGCACATAGAGGGATGGGGTCAGATGAGAGCTGCGCTGCTGGAACAGGTAGGGGCGCCTCTCGTGGTGCGCGATCTCGATCTCGATCCGCCGGGGCCCGAAGAGGTGCTCGTGCGGATCGAGGCCGCGGGCGTCTGCCACAGCGACCAGCACTACCTCGCGGGCGACCTCAAGTGCCCCCTTCCGGTCGTGCCGGGGCATGAGGGCACCGGCGTGATCGAGGCGGTCGGGCCGGGGGTGACCCGCTACAAGGCGGGCGACCGGGTCTGCCTCATGTGGCGGCCGAGGTGCGGCCAGTGCCGCAACTGTCTCGTCGGACGGCCCGCACTCTGCGAGGCCGCCGGGATCATGGTCGGCTCGGGCGGCCTGCTCGACGGCACCACCCGCCTCAGCGCCGACGGCCAGAAGGTGCACCACCTGCTCGGCGTCTCCTGCTTCGCCGAATACGCCGTCGTCTCGGAGCGAGCGGTCGTGCCGGTGCCCGACGGGGTGCCGCCGGAGATCGCCGCCATCGCGGGCTGCGCGGTTATCACGGGCGTCGGCGCGGTGCTCAACGCGATCGGCGAGTGCGCCGGTGACGGCATCGTCATCTTCGGCGCGGGTGGGGTCGGCCTGTCGGCCGTCCAGGGCGCGGTGCTCGCGGGCGCCAATCCGATCATCGTGGTGGACGTCGTCGCGGAGCGCCTGGAGATGGCCGAGCGGCTCGGTGCCACCCACACCATCGACGCCTCGGCGGAAAACGTACAGGAACGCATGCTGGAGATCCGCCCCGGCGGCGCCGAGTGGGCGATCGAGGCCATCGGGCGGCCCAGCACTCTGGAAACGGCCTTCGAGGTGCTCCGGCCCGGCGGGACCCTGGTCGCGGTCGGGCTCGGCAAGGTCGGCCAGACCTTCAACGTGCCGGTCAACCTGCTCGTCCAGCGGGAGAAGAGGGTGGTCGGCAGCCTCTACGGCTCCGCCAACCCCCTCATCGACCTGCCGAAACTCTTCGACCTCTACCTCGCCGGGCGGCTCCCGCTCGACCTCCTGGTCGGCAACCGCTACCGGCTCGACCAGATCAACGAGGCGTTCGCCGACCTCACCGGGGGCGCCGTCGGCCGAGGGGTGATCGTGCTGTGACCGCATACGCCAGCTACCCGAGCCTGCGCGACAAGGTCGCCCTCGTCACGGGCGGCGCGACCGGCCTGGGCGCCGAGTTCGTCGCCCAGCTCGCCGCCCAGGGCGCGAAGGTCGCCTTCGTCGACATCGACGACGAGGGCGCCCAGGCGCTCACCGACCGGGCCCTCTACCTCCACGCCGACGTCACCGACATCGACGCCCTGCGCACCGCCATCGGCATGATCGAGGCGGCGCTCGGCCCGATCTCGATCCTGGTCAACAACGCCGCCAACGACACCCGCACCGGCATCGAGAAGCTCGAACCCGCCGACTGGGACCAGGGCATCGCGGTCAACCTGCGCCACCAGTTCTTCGCCGCCCAAGCCGTTCTGACCGGGATGCGCTCCCTCGGGGGCGGCTCGATCATCAACCTCGGCTCGGTCAGCCCCCATGTCGGACTGCTCGGGCTGCCCGCCTACGTCTCGTCGAAGTCGGCCATCGAGGGCCTGACCAAGATGATGGCCCGCGAGCTCGGCCCCGACCACATCCGGGTCAACTGCGTCATCCCCGGCTGGGTGTTCACCGAACGGCAGCTCACCCATTGGGTCACCCCGGAGGTCCGGGAGAAACTGGCGGAGCTGCAGTGCCTGCCCGACAACCTCGACCCCGCCGACGTGGCGCGGATCGTGTTGTGGCTGGCCGCCGACGACAGTGCCATGTGCACCGGACAGAACTGGATCGTGGACGCCGGATGGATGATGTGAACGAGAACGCGAAGAGGCGCAGCCAGCACTGGTTCGGCGCCGAGGGCCGCTCCGGCATGCTCTACCGCTCCTGGATGCGCAACCAGGGCTTCGGCGCCGAGGTCTTCGACGGCCGCCCGGTGATCGGCATCGCCAGCACGTGGTCGGAGCTCGCGCCGTGCAACGCCCACCTCGACCGGGTGGCCGACGCCGTCAAGCGCGGCGTCTGGATGGCGGGCGGCTTCCCGCTGGTGTTCCCGGTCATGGCGACCGGCGAGACGCTGCTGCGGCCGACCGCGATGCTCTACCGCAACATGCTCGCCATGCAGGCCGAGGAGCTGATCAGGGCCAACCCGCTCGACGGCGTCGTGCTGCTGTCGGGCTGCGACAAGACCACGCCCGGCCTGCTCATGGGCGCCTCCAGCGTCGACCTTCCGTCGATCATGGTGACCGGCGGCCCGATGCTGAACGGCAAGTTCCGGGGCCAGGACGTCGGCTCGGGCACCCACGTGTGGAAGTTCGAGGCCGAGATCAAGGCCGGCCGCATGTCGGTCGAAGACGGCTACATGGCCGAGGGCTGCATGGCCCGCTCGAACGGCCACTGCATGACGATGGGCACCGCCTCGACGATGGCGTGCCTGGCCGAGGCGCTCGGCATGCAGCTCCCCGGCTCGGCCTCCTGGCCCGCCGTCGACGCCCGCCGCTTCGAGGTCGCCCAGGAGGCGGGCAAGCGCATCGTGGCCATGGTCGAGGAGGACCTGAAGCCCAGCCAGATCATGACGCGCGCCGCGTTCGAGAACGCGATCCGCGCCAACGCCGCGATCGGCGGCTCGACCAACGCGATCGTCCACCTGACCGCGCTGGCCAACCGGCTGGGCGTCGACCTGTCGCTCGACGACTTCGACACCCTCGCCCGCGACGTCCCGACCATCGTCGACCTGATGCCCTCGGGCCGGTTCCTCATGGAGGACTTCTGCTACGCGGGCGGCCTGCCGGTCGTGCTGCGCCAGCTCGACGAGGCGGGTCTGCTCAACGCGGGCGCGCTGACCTCCACCGGCCGCACCATGGGAGAGAACGTCGCGGACGCGGAGAACTGGAACACCGAGGTCATCCGCCCGATGACCACGCCGCTCCAGCCCGCCGGCACCGGCACCGCGATCCTGCGCGGCAACCTCGCCCCCAACGGCGCGGTCATCAAGCAGTCGGCGGCCTCGCCCGCGCTGATGACCCACGTCGGCCGGGCCCTGGTGTTCGACTCGCCCGAGGCCTACCACGCGGTCGCCGACGACGACGACCTCGACGTCACCGCCGACGACATCCTGATCATCCGGGGCGCCGGGCCGAAGGGCTACCCGGGCATGCCCGAGGTGGCCAACGTGCCGCTGCCCGCCAAGCTGCTGCGCGCCGGGGTGACCGACATGGTGCGCATCAGCGACGGCCGGATGAGCGGCACCGGTTTCGGCACCGTCGTCCTGCACGTCTCCCCGGAGGCGGCCGTCGGCGGCCCGCTCGCGCTGGTCCGCACGGGTGACCGCGTCGAGCTGAACGTGCCGGCGCGCAGCCTGACCCTGCTGGTCTCCGACGAGGAGCTGGCGGAGCGCCGGGCCGCGTGGGCGCCGAAGAAGCACGAGGACGACAGCGGCTACCGGTGGCTCTACCGGGAGCACGTGCTGGGGGCCGACGGCGGCGCCGACTTCGACTTCCTCGTCGGCGGACGTGGCAGCGCCGTGCCGCGCGACTCGCACTGACCTCGGTACGATCGGTTGGTGTCCGACTCGTTAGATTCTCGCGTGACCGTCGCCGACATCGCCGCCGAGGCGGGGGTGTCCAGGGCGACGGTCTCGAAAGTGCTCAACGGCCGCTCGGACGTGGCGCCCGCCACCCGGTCGCAGATCGAGTCGCTGCTCGCGACCCGGGGATACGTCCCGACCAAGCGCACCAAACGGCCCCTCCACCTGCCGCTGCCGAGGACGACACCCCGCAGGGGCGGCCTGCTGGAGCTGGTGGTCAGCGACGCCGGGTCGCCGTGGGCCGCCGAGATGATCCGCGGCGCCGAGATGGAGGCCAGGTCGGCCCGGGTCGGCATCGTGGTGTCGGTGCTGGAGAGCGCCCCGGGTCACGGGCAGCAGTGGCTCGAAGACATCGCCGACCGGGCGCCGGGCGGCATCATCCTGGCGCTGTCCGAGCTGACCCCGGGCGACCACGCCCGCATCGCGAAACTCGGGCTCCCGGCCGTGCTGGTCGACCCGGTCGGTGACGCCGACGGGACGATTCCGTCGATCGGCGCGGGCAACTGGGGCGGCGGCATGGCCGCCGCGAAACACCTGGTCGATCTCGGCCACCGCCGCATCGGCGTCGTCACCGGGCCGATGAGGCTGCTGTGCAGCCAGGCGCGGCTGGCCGGTTACCGCGCGGCGTTGGAGCGTGCCGGGATCGCGCTCGACGACGACCTCGTCCAGCACGGCGACTTCCACTACGCCAGCGGGTTCGCGCTGGCCCTGGCCCTGCTGGGCCGCCCCGACCCGCCCACGGCGATCTTCACCGGCAACGACGAACAGGCCTTCGGCGTCTACGCCGCGATCCAGGAGCGGGGCCTGCGGGTGCCCGACGACGTCAGCGTCGTCGGGTTCGACGACGTGCCGATGGCCCAGTGGATGACCCCGCCGCTGACCACGGTCCGGCAGCCGATAGCGAAGATGGCCGCCCTCGCCGTGCGCTCCCTCCTCGGGCATCAGGACGGCACCGAGATGACCGAGGGCCGGGTCGAGCTGTCGACCAAGCTCGTCGTCCGGGGCAGCACCGGCCCGGTGAGTGCCTGATCCGTCCGGTCACCCGACCGGCCCGGCCCTGACGCCGGGTCTCCCCGCGGGCCTACCGTGGTCGTCATGAGGGTCCTGGTCGTGGTGCTGCCCGAGGTCAACCTGCTGGATCTCGCCGGTCCCGTGCAGGTGTTCGACGCGGCGGCCCATGAGGGCGCGGGCTACCGGGTGGAGTACGTCGCCGACCGGGCCGACGTGGTCTCCGCGCAGGGGTTGCGGCTGGCCGGTCTCGGCGCGCTGCCGGATGTGTCCGCCGGAGATCTGGTGCTGGTGCCGGGCCCCCGGCTGCGGGCGCCGACCGCCGAGCGTCCGCTGGTGCCCGCGACGGTGGTCGGCTGGCTGCGGGCCGCCCATCGGGACGGCGCGCGGATCGCGTCCGTCTGCTCGGGGGCGGCGGCCCTCGGGGAGGCGGGGCTGCTCGACGGGCGGCGCTGCACGACCCACTGGTCGCTCATCGAGGCGATGCGCCTGCGCTATCCGGCCGCCCGCGTGCAGGATGCGGTCCTGTACGTCCACGACGGCCCGGTCAGCACCAGCGCGGGCATCTCGGCCGGCATCGACCTCGCCCTGTCGCTGGTCGAACACGACCACGGCCCCGCCCTGACCGCGTCGGTCGCCCGCCAGCTGGTCGTCTACCTGCGGCGCACCGGGTCACACGGGCAGATCAGCCCGTTCCTGGAGCACCGCGCGCACCTCCATCCGGCCGTGCACCGCGTGCAGGACCACCTGGCGCAGCACCTCGACGCCCAGCACACCCTCGCCGACCTCGCGGCGGTCGCGCACCTGTCCCCCCGGGGGCTGAGCCGCGCGTTCACCGCGACGATCGGGATCACCCCTCTCGAATACCGGCAGCGCCTGCGGCTCGACCTGGCCGCCACCCTCCTCGCCGAGACGGAACTGACCGTCGAGGAGATCGCGGCCCGGTGCGGCTTCCACGACGCCCGTCACTTCCGCCGCCTCTTCGGCGCCCGCTACGGAAGTTCCCCTTCGGCCCTGCGCCCCAAGAACCACTGATTCGGAGATCCCCCATGGTCAGGATGCTGGTATTCGTGCTGCTCGGAATCCTCACGATCGCGGGGGTGGGCGCCGCGGGGGTGGCCGTGACGATGCACGACTCGTTCCGGCCGTCGTCGGCCACGGCTCCACCGGGAGGCTGGCCGGAGGCCGCCGCGATCCCGCCGGGGCGGACCGTCGTGGCCGTGGTGGTGGGGGACACCGGTTCGGTCGCCGCCGACGTGCTCGCGTCCTACGAGGTGTTCGCCCGCTCGCCGCGCTTCGCCGTCTCCACGGTGTCCGTGCGCCGGGAGCCCGTGCCGCTGTCGGGTGGCCTTCATCTGCTGCCCGACCGGGCGCTGGACGAGATGGACCGCGACCCCGACGTGGTCGTGGTGCCCGCCGTGGTCGATCCCACGGGAGAGCGGGAGGCACCGCTCCGCGCGTGGATCGCCCGGCAGGCCGCGCGGGGCGCCCGGATCCTGGGCGTGTGCGCGGGAGCGGAGTTCCTGGCCGCGACCGGGGTGCTCGACGGCCGCCGCGCCACGTCGTTCTGGGCCGGCATCGACCCGCTCCGGCGGTCCCACCCGGAGGTCTCCTGGGTCGCGGGGGAGCGTTACGTCCAGGACGGGCCGATCACCACCACCGCGGGCGTGACTTCAGGCGCGGTGGGCGCGCTGCGCCTGGTGGAGCAGCTCGCCGGGGCCGCCGAGGCCGAGCGGGTGGGGAAGGAGATCGCCTACCCGCACTGGTCGCTCGACGGTCCGACCGCGATCGCCGAAAATCGGTTCGCCCTCTCGGACCTGCCCTACGCGCTGAACGCCGCCTTCCCGTGGTGGCGGCCGACGACCGGGATCGAGCTGGCCGACGGCGTCGGCGAGATCGACGTCGCCGCCGCCTTCGAGGCCTATTCGGGCACGTCGTTCGCCACCCGCGCGGTCCCCGTCGCCGCCCGGCAGACGGTCACGACCCGGCACGGCGCCGTGCTGGTCGCCGAACCGGATCCCCCGGCCGTCGACCGCACGGTCGTCCCCGGTGTATCCCGGCGGCCCGGCGAGTTCAGCCTCGACCCCGTCCTGCGCGATCTGGCCGTCCACACCGACCGGGCCACCGCCCGCGTGACCGCCAAGTTCACCGAATATCCAGCCGATCACCTGACGCTGACGGGCCCCGCCTGGCCATGGCGGCCCACGATCCTGTGCGCCGCCACGCTCCTGGTCGTCGGCTTCGCCGTCATTCGCTGGGGTAGACCAGCCCGGCCTGGGCGCGGACCTCGTCCATCGTCCCCATGATCTGGCAGGTCTCCGCCAGAGTCAGGATCGGGCTCTCCAGCAGGCCGGCCCGCACGCAGCGGGCGACCTCCTCGGCCTGGAAGCGCAGCCCGTTGCCGGGCACCTCGAAGGTGTAGCGCTCGACCGCGCCGCTCCGCTCGGTCAGCGTGAACGACGTCGGGCGGTACCACCACGGGTCGAGGTCGATGCGCGCGTCCGTCCCGGCGATCGAGGCGCGGTTGGGCAGGAACGCCTCCATGCTGCTGACGGCCACGCCCTGGCGGCCGCCCGAGTAGCCGGTGATGACCGAGGTCTGGCCGTCGACGCCGGTGTCGCCGAACTGGGTCGAGGCGGTCACCGTGTCGGGCGCCCCGAAGACCATCGACAGGAACGAGACCGGGTAGACGCCCAGGTCGAGCAGCGCGCCGCCGCCGAGGTGCGGGTCGAACATCCGGTGTACGGGGTCATGACGGAACCAGACCCCGTGCTCGGCCACCACGAGCCGCACGTCGCCGAGCCGCTCCTCGGCGAGCAGTTCGCGGATGCGGACCATGTGGGGCAGGAATCGCGTCCACATGGCCTCCATCAGGAACACGCCCCGGGCCTTGGCCACGGCGACCAGTTCCTCGGCCTCGCTCCGGTTGATGGTGAACGGCTTCTCCACCAGCACGGCCTTGCCCGCCTCGATCGCCGCCAGGGCGCCCGCGTGGTGCGCGGGGTGGGGGGTGGCGACGTACACGGCGTCGATGTCGTCGGCCGCGAGCATCGCGGCCAGGTCACCGGAGGAACGGGGCGCGCCCACCTCGGCGGCGAAGGCCTCGGCGCGGGCGGCGGTCCGCGACCCGACGGCGACCAGCTCACCGGCGTCGGTCAGGCGCAGGTCACTGGCGAAGGCGGCGGCGATGCCGCCGGTGCCGATGATCGCCCAGCGCAACGGTTCACTCATGACGTCTCCCTAGTAAGAAAAGGGGGTGGCCCCGTCGCCGACCAACGGACCACCCCCCTGATGTCCGTCACGCGCAGGTGACGGACGCCTCCATGACACGCTCGAAGCCGACATGGCGCCGCGAACCGGTCATCGTGACGGAGAGGGTAGCGCGGACGTCCGCGCTCGACGCACCCACCCTCAGCTCGACCGCACCCGGGTCGACCTGCCGCCGCCACGAAGCCCCGGTGTAGGAGGTCTGGTCGGCGTGCAGGGTGAGGGTCAGCTCACGGCTCTCACCGGGGGCCAGGTCCACCCGCTGTGCCGCGATGAGCTGCTGGAGCGGCCGGGCCACCTCGGCGACCGGGTCGTGCAGGTAGACCTGGACGACCTCGGAGGCCGCCCGCTCGTTCTCGTTGCTCAGCGTCACCTTCACGTCGAAGGTGCCGTCGGTGGCCCACTCGCCGGAACCGGTGACCTCGCCCCAGGTGACGGGCGCGTAGGACAGGCCGTGGCCGAAGGCGAACAGCGCGGTCGGGTCGACGTTGCTGACCTCGCTCTTCTGGGCCAGCGTCGCGCCGAGGTAGGTCGCGGGCTGGTTGCCGCCGTCGCGCGGGAAGCTGACCGGAAGACGTCCGGCCGGGTTGGCCCGCCCCGACAGCACGTCGGCGAGCGCCGAGGCGCCCTCCTCGCCGGGGAAGAACCCGCAGACCACGGCGGCCAGCCGGTCGATCTGACGGCCGAGCTCGTAGGGACGGCCGACCAGCAGCACCAGCACGACCGGCTTCCCGGTCGCCAGCAGCGCCTCCAGCAGCTCCTCCTGACGGCCCGGCAGCGCCAGGCCGGGGGCGTCGCAGCCCTCACCGGAGGTGCCGCGCCCGAACAGCCCGGCCTGGTCGCCGAGAACCGCCACGACCACGTCGGCGTCGGCCGCCGTCGCGACCGCGGCCGCGATGCCCTCGTCGTCGCCGCCGGTCACCGGCACGCCCTGCGCGTAGGCGACGTCGTACTCGCTCTTGAGCGCGTCGAGCAGGGTGGGGATCTCGACGCCCATACCCGTCTCCGGGTGGTGCACGCCCACGTGCATCGGGAACGAGTAGCAGCCCAGCATGGCCTGCGCGGTGTCGGCGCGCGGGCCCACCACGGCCAGCTTCACGCCCGGCGCGAGCGGCAGCGTCGCGTCCCGGTTGTGCAGCAGCACGATCGACCGGCGGGCCAGCTCACCGGCGAGCTCGCGGACCTCGGGGCCGTCGAGCACGACGTCGTCCTCGGTGAGGATCGGCGGCTCGGGGTTCCAGTCCTCGTCGAGCAGGCCTAGCTCGACCTTCTGCACCAGCACCCGGCGCAGCGCGCGATCGATCAGCGCGACGTCGACGTCGCCCTTCTCCACCGCCTCGACCAGCGCGGGCCCGAAGGTGTTCACGGTCGGCAGCTCGACGTCGATGCCGGCGGTCAGCGCCAGCCGCGCCGCCTCGGTGGGCGAGTCGGCCACGTGGTGCAGCGTCTGGAGGAACGCGACGGAGAAGTAGTCGGCCACGACCGTGCCGGTGAACCCGTAGGTGTCGCGCAGCAGGTCGGTCAGCAGCGTCGCGTCGGCCGCGACGGGGGTGCCGTCGATGTCCGCGTACGAGTTCATCACCGACCCCGCGCCCGCGCGCAGCGCCATCTCGAACGGCGGCAGCAGCACGTCGGCGATCTCCCGCCGGCCCGCCGACACCGGCGCGAGGTTACGCCCGCCCTTGGACGCCGAGTAGCCCACGAAGTGCTTGAGCGTGGCGACGACACCCTGCGACTGGACACCCCTGATGTAGGCGCTCCCGATGATGCCTACCAGGTGGGGGTCCTCGCCGATGGTCTCCTCGACCCGGCCCCAGCGCAGGTCACGGGCGACGTCCAGCACCGGGGCCAGCCCCTGGTGGACGCCGAGACGGCGCATGGTGACGCCGATCTGGGCGCCCATCCGCTCGACCAGCTCGGGGTCGAATGTGGCGCCCCAGCACAGCGGGTTGGGGTAGACCCCCGCCTGCCAGGCGGCGACGCCGGTCAGGATCTCCTCGTGCACGAGCGCGGGCACGCCGTGCCGCCCGGCCGTCATGAGCGACCGCTGGGCCGCCGCCAGGGTGGCCGCGCCCTTCACCGGGTCGACCGGCGTGGTGCCGAACGGCCGGGTGAGCTGCCCGATGCCGTCCTTGACCAGGTCGTCCCAGGGGATCGGCAGCGCGGTGAACTCGTGCTGGTGGGGGGCCATCTCGCCGTCGGTGTTGTCGATGCCGACCCACACGCCGTAGAGCTGGGCGATCTTCTCGGGCAGGCTCATCCGCGCCATCAGCGCCTCGACCCGCTCCTCTGGGGACCGTCCCGCGTCTTTCCAAGGGGCGGGTGTGGTGGTGATGGTCATGTGTTTCTCCGATTGATACAGCAGGTCATTCCGGGGGTCATTCCGGCCATCCGCCGGATGGGGGCGCGAGCCGGTCGAGTTCGTCCCACAGATCTGCGGGAAGGGGGAGGTCGGCGAGCGCCAGGGTCGCGGCGACGCGCCCGGGTTCGGAGACGCCGACGATCGTGGACGTCACGCGCGGGTCGCGCAGCGAGAACTGGAGCGCCGCCGCCGACAGGGGCACGTCGTACTTCGCGCACGCCGCCTGCATCGCCCTGACCGCCTCACGGACCGACTCGGCGGTCTCGCGGTAGGCGTAGCGCGGCTGGGCGTCGGGCCCCTTCACGAGCATGCCGCCGCCGTAGGGGGCGCCGTTGACGAACGCGACGCCTTGGGCGACGGCGTCGTCCATGAGCGGCCCGGCGGAGCGGTCGACCAGGGTCCAGCGGTTGTGGTTGATGACGGCCGCGAACACCCCGGTGCCGACGAACTGCCTCATCATGTCGACGGGCCCGCCCGCGATGCCGAGGTGGCCGATCACGCCCTCGTCGCGCAGCGCGACCAGGGCCTCGACCGCGCCGCCCGGAGCCATCGCCTCCTCGAAGGTGATGTGGAACTCGGGGTCGTGCAGGTACATGACCGGCACGAAGTCGACGCCGAGACGCTCCAGGCTCTCCTCCACCGAGCGGCGCACCCGCTCGCCGTCGAAGGCACCCGTGTCCGGATCGGCGTCGGCCTTGGTCGCCAGGACGAACCCGTCGGGCACGCCCCGGCGCCGGATGACGGCCCCGATGCGGCGCTCGGCCGAACCGGCGCCGTAGTTGTTGGAGGTGTCGAGGAAGTTGACCGGGCCGTCGAACACCGCGCTCACGGTGGCCTCGGCGCGTTCGTCGTCGACGGCGTAACCGTAGAGGGCGGGCATGCTGGCCAGCGGGCTGGTGCCGATGCAGATCGGCGTCACACTGAGGCCGGTCCGGCCGAAGGGCCTGGTGTCCATGGTCAGATCACGAACCTGTTCGCGGGTCGGCCCCGGTGGCCGGGCTCGGCCCGGAAGATCGCACCGGCGGCGGGCTGGTCTCGGAGCTGGTCGGGGGAGAGCTCTTCGGTGGACGTCGAGATGTACAGCACGTCCAGATCGGGTCCGCCGAAGGCGCACGACGTCACCTGGGAGACGGGCAGCTCGATGATCACGTCGGGTTTACCGGCCACGTAGCGGACCACCCGGCCGCCGCCCCAGAACGCCACCCACACCCCGCCGTCGGCGTCGACGGTCAGGCCGTCGGGCATGCCCGAGAGGTCGGAGGTGTCGGCGAAGGTCCGGCGGCCGGTGAGGGCGCCGGTCGTCACGTCGTAGTCGAAGACGTCGATCTTCTTGGTCGGGGTGTCCACGTAATAACAGAGGGTCCCGTCGGCCGACCAGTCGATGCCGTTGCTGCACGTCACGCCGGTCAGCACGGTGTGCAGCGAGCGGTCGGCGTCGAGGCGGTAGAGCTCGGCGGCGCCGGTGGTGAAGGCGTAGGCCATGCTCCCGGCCAGGTAACGACCGGCCGGGTCGACGCCGCCGTCGTTCATGCGGATCTCGGGCCGGTTCGCCAGTGGCGAGGCCAGCCGTTCGGTGATCACGCCGCCCGAGGTCAGCGCCATCCCGTCGCCGTCGGCGATCAGCAGGGTCGCCGGGTCGGTGGTCATGTGGACGGCGGTCACCGGCGCGGGCAACTCGACCCAGTCGGCGTCCGCGAACACCCGGCCCCTCGGGATGTCGACGAACCGGAGCAGGCCCGCGACGTCGTCCCAGGTCACGCCCTCCAGGTGGACGCCGCCGACCTCCAGCCAGACCTCCGGCCTCACGGGGCGGGCGCGGTGACCGCGTCGAGCGCCGCATGGTGCGCCCGGACCAGCCGGCCGAGCACCTCGTCGGTGGCGGCGTCGGGACGGGTCTGCTCGGGGTTGGCCTCCCGCCAGGCGTGCAGCCGCCGGGCGCCCTCCGACCAGGTGGTGGTGGGGTTGAAGGCCGGGACGAAGCGCTTGATCTTGCTGTTGTCGAAGACCGCCGTGTGGGCGAGGTCGCCGAGGATCAGCGTCGACCAGAACCAGTCGGGGGCCACCTTCGGCAGGAACTCCGACGGCAGGTGCACCAGACGGGGCTCGACACCGGCCGTGCGGGCGATGATGCCGTAGATCTCGTCCCAGGTCAGCGACTCGTCGGAGGTGATGTGGAAGTCCTCGCCGAGCGCCTGCCAGTTGCCGACCAGACCGGCCAGGCCGACGGCGAAGTCGCGCGCGTGGGTGAGGGTCCACAGGCTGGTGCCGTCGCCGGGGACGAGCAGTTCGTCGCCGCGGGCGATGCGGTCCCAGGCCGTCCAGTCGCCGGGGAGCGGCGGGTTGGCGTCGTCGTAGGTGTGCGACGGGCGGACGATCGTGACCGGGAACGCGCGCTCCGCGTAGGCGGCGTGCAGCACGTCCTCGGCGGCGATCTTGTCGCGCGCGTAGGCGAGGTAGGGGTTGCGCCGGTTCGTCGACTCGGTGACCGGCCACTGCCGGACCGGCTTGTGGTAGATCGAGGCCGAGCTGATGTGGACGTACTGCCCGACGCGGCCCTCCAGGAGGCCGACCATCTGGGCGGCGTCGTCGGCGCCGAAGCTGAGGAAGTTGACGACGCTGTCGAAGGCGGTGCCCTCGAACGCCGCCTTGAGGGACGCGGGGTCCTGCACGTCACCCGTGATGGGCGTGACGCCCTCGGGCACGGGGCGCTTGCTCGACTGGCCGCGGTTCAGGACGTACACGTCCTGACCCAGGGCGACCGACTCGGCCACGCACGACGAGCTGATCGTGCCGGTGCCGCCGATGTAGAGAACCTTCATGGTGGACTCCTCTAGTTCCGCGACTTGCCGGCGTACCAGTCCTCGAAACCGTTCTCCACGACGCTGATCAGCAGGTCGTCGTTGCGGATGCCGAGGTCGGCCAGGTTCTTCGCGATCAGGTCGAACGTCGCCCACTTGGTGGACACGTCGTACATGTGCACCATCTGGATCTGGATGCTGATCAGGTCGCGGCGGTCGACACCGTTGTACCCGGGGTCCGCGACGAGCTCGCCGGGGGCGTGCGTGCGGAAGATCTGAAACTTGTCGGTCGGGTCCATCCCGAGCCCGTCCACGAGTGCCTGATGGACGCCTTCGCTGATCTGCGGGCCGAGCCGTTCGGCGAGGGAACGGTCAAGGTCGATCTGCACGAGAGGCACTGGGACTCCTTAAAGAAAGTTTCGGGAATTATCCGAAACTCCGATCGTTCGGTGACAACGTAGAGCTGTCTTTCCGGGACGTCAAGGCTGTTTCGAGGAAGTTTCGGACGCCGCACCGGTGCTGTCCCTGATCACCAGGCTGGTCGAGAGCTCCAGCCGCAGCGGCTCTCCGCCCGGGTGCTCCACCTCCAGCACGTTGCGGACGGCCAGCACCGCCATCTGCGCCAGCGGCTGGCGGATGGTGGTGAGTTTCGGGGCCAGCCACTCGCAGAGCTCGGTGTCGTCGAAGCCGACGACGCTGAGGTCCTCGGGCACGCGCAGGCCCCTGGCCCGCATCTCCTCGTACACCCCGGCGGCCTGCTGGTCGGAGGCGGCGAACACGGCGGTGGGGGGTTCTTGCAGGTCAAGCAGCTCGGCGGTGCCGCGACGGCCACTTTCCGGATAGAAGTCGCCGGGCCTGATGAGGCACTCGTCGACCGGCAGGTTCGCGCGGCGCAGCGCGGCGCGGTAGCCGTCGAGGCGCTCCAGGCTGCACGGCACGCCGTCGGGTCCGGTGATCATCCCGATGCGCCGGTGGCCGAGGTCGATCAGGTGCTCGGTGGCCGCGAAGCCGCCGGCCCAGTTGGTGGCGCCGATCGTCGGGATGTCCTTGTCGTAACCGCCGACCTGGTCGATGACGACGAAAGGCGCGTCGATCGTGCGCAACCGGGTCGCCGACAGATGCTGGGTGCCCGATCCGACGAGGACGACGCCGTCGGTCGGCCGGGAGGCGATGGCGGACAGCCATTCGCGGGGATTCGCCTGCCGGTCGTGGGTCACCGTCAGCACCAGCCGGGCGCCGAGCCGATAGGCCTCCTGCTCCGCCCCGCGCAGCAGTTCGCTCGCCCAGGCGGTGTCGAGCTCGGTGATCACGAAGTCGACCAGACCCACTTTGCGCGGCTCTGACCTGGCCCTTCGCTGGTAGCCTGTGGCCTCCAGCGCAGCCTGCACGCGACGGCGCGTGGCAGGGCCGACGGCGTCCCGGCCGTTGAGCACCTTGCTCACGGTCGGTACGGATACCCCCGCCTCCGTGGCGACCATCGCGATGGTCACCCGGTCGGCTCGGCTGGCTGCGGCCCGCTTAGGCACGACACCTCATCATGCGTAGATTCGATCTGTCGAAACTTTCTAACACCGTAGCACCGGCAGGGTCGGTGCCGTCTAGAGCGCATTTGAACTGCGAAAACTCGGATGTCTGTGCAGGATGGCCCGGATATGGTGGGCGGGTGAGGGGCCGTACAAGATCCAGAGTTTCGAAACTCAACGGAAACAATTTAGCTCAGATTCTTGACACTGCCGAGAGCTCGATGTTTCTCTCTTTCGAGACCGCTTTCGAAACTTTCGGAGTTTTCGGAAGCCTTGCCTGATCCGGCTCTCGTCGTTCGGTCGAATCCGTCGACAGTTCTCACTGGGGCGCGGAACGGCGTCAGTACCACGGTGCGTGCCTACCACGCGCAAGGAGAGTTCACATGCTGGGATCTTCGCGGATCTGGAAGCGTCGTCCCCTCGGCTTCGCCGCCGCCCTCATGAGCGGAGCGTTGGTGCTGGCCGGCTGCGCCGGCGGCGGCACTCCCGCCCAGAACGCGGCTCAGGGTGCCGACCAGGGATCAGCCGACTCCGGTGAGGTCAACTGGTGGGGCTGGACGCCCGACCAGGCCGTCGCCGACAAATACATCGCGGAATTCAACAAGGTCCACCCGAACATCAAGGTGACCTTCAAGAAGCTGACCATCGACGGCTACGACGCGGCGATCCGCCCCGCCCTGGCCTCCTCGGTCGGCCCGGACGTCTTCGACGTCGCCCCCGGTTCCGCCAACGGCTCGGTCGACATCTACGGCGTCAACGCCGTGGACCTCAAGCCCGCCGTGGAGAAGGCGCTGGGTGCCGACTGGGAGTCGAAACTCGCTCCGATCGGTGTGTCCAGCCTGAAGAACGGCGACAAGCTCGCCGCCCTGTCGGTCGGTTCGGTGTTCTCCGGCACGGTCTGGATCAACAAGGACCTGTTCGACAAGTACAACCTCCAGCCCCCGACCAACCTCGACGAGTGGAAGAAGGTCTGCGAGACCTTCAAGGCCAATAACGTCGGATGTTTCGTGCAGGGCGCCGCGCAGACCGCGTTCAACGAGGACACCCTCCAGGCCATCTCCAACAACGTCTCCCCGGGCGTGTGGGTGAAGGCCATCGCCGGTGAGGTGCCGTGGACCGACCCGACGATCGTCAAGGCGCTGACCCTGTGGAAGGGCCTGTTCGACGACGGCATCATGCAGGAGGGCGCGCTGGGCACCCAGCAGTACCCCGACGCCAACAACGGCTTCATGTCCGGCAAGTACGCCATGGTCATGATGGGCTCCTGGTACATGCAGTACTCGACCGTCGACGGCATGACCGCGGCGATCTCCGGCGCCGGCGTGGCCGACCCCAAGCCGTTCACCCAGCTGCCGATCCGCTTCCCCGACATCGCCGGCACCGGCAACGTCGGCGGCGTCTACGGTGACGCCGACTTCGGCCTGGCCGTCAGCCAGAAGTCGAAGAACATCGCCGCCGCGACGACCTTCGCCACCTGGCTCGGCACCACCGCCGAGGGCCAGCAGGTCGTGGCCGACATCCTCAACGACATCCCCGCCCTGGTCACCGCCCAGCCCAACTGGGACAACGTGAAGCTGGTCAACCCCGAGGTGCAGAAGCCCGCCCTCGAGCAGCTCATCGCCGACGCCGGCAAGTCGTCCGAGCCGCGCCTGGCGACCGTCAAGGCCGACCTGCAGACCGCGATCGGCGTCGCGTCCACCACCGTGGCCGCCGGCGAGGCAACGCCAGAAGAGGCCGCCGCCACGCTGCAGGAAACCGCCTCCAAGATCCAGTAACCCCCGAGGACGGAACCCTTGACCTCCACGACCACATCGAAGACCGGGCGCCGTCCTTCCGGTCACTCCGCTCCGGGCCGCAAGGCCCGGAGCGGGGCGACCCGCCCCTCCGGCCTTCCCTGGATCCTGCCCGCGTTCGTCTTCGTGGTCGGAATCCTCTACTACTGCATCATCGAGACCGGATACCTCTCCACTCTCGACTGGGACGGGGTCAACCCCAACCCGACCCCGGTGGGCTTCGACAACTACACGAAGCTCTTCCAGGACCCGATCTTCTACCAGGCGATCTGGCACACGGTGATCTTCTTCATCGTGACCTTCGCCGTGCAGACCGCGCTCGGGTTCGGCTTCGCGGCGCTGCTCCACTCGAAGATCAAGCTGAGCACCTTCTACAAGGTGATCGTGTTCACCCCGGTCGTCATCGCCCCCGCGACGATGGCACCGGTCTTCCGGCAGATGTTCGCCGCCGACGGCCAGCTGAACAGCTTCCTCGACTTCCTCGGCCTGCACTTCCTGTCGCAGCCCTGGCTGGCGCAGTCGAGCACCGCGATGCCGGTGATCATGTTCATCACCGTCTGGAACTACACAGGTCTGACGTTCATCCTCTACTACGCGGCGATGGGCCAGATCGACCCGGAGATCCTGGAAGCGGCCCGGACCGACGGCGCCAGCAACTTCCGCACCCTGGTCAGCATCGTGTGGCCGGGCGTCCGCGGGACGACGGTGGCCCTGGCCATGCTGGGCGTCATCGGCGCGCTGAAGACCTTCGACGTGCCCTACCTGGTGACGATCGGCGGCCCCAACTACGCCACCGAGTTCCTCGGCACCTACATCTACCGGATGAGCATCCCCAGCGCCCACGTCGGCTACGGCGCCGCACTGTCGGTCATGCTCCTCATCCTGGCCCTGCTCGGCGCGATCCTCGTGGCCACGCGATCCAACCGGAAGGACGGTGACACGGGTGTTTGAGGCCCGCCGCCTGTCGACGAAACTCCTGCTCCAGGTTCTCGTCACCCTTCTGGCGATCCCCTACCTGTTCCCCCTGGTCGTCATGGTGCAGGGCTCCCTGTCGGGTGAGGGCTGGGGCAACTACAAAGCGGTCTTCGAAGTCGGCGCCATCGGCACGTTCTTCAAGAGCAGCGTCATCATCTCGATCTGCACGATCGCCATCGTGTACGCCCTGACGATGCTGGCCTCCTTCGGATTCTCCAAATTGCGCGTCCGCAACAAAGAGGTGTTCTTCTGGATGATCCTGGCGGCGCTGACGCTGCCCGAGGTCGTCCTGCTCACCCCGCTGTTCGCCACGACGCTGTCCCTCGGCATCTACGACACGTATTGGGCCGTGATCCTGCCGCTCGCCGCGCTGCAGATCCCCTTCACGGTCCTGATCGCCCGCCGGTTCGTCGACGGGGTGCCCGACGCGCTGTTCGACGCCGCCCGCATCGACGGCGCCAGCACGTGGATCGCCTTCCGCTCCATCGTCCTGCCGATGACCCGTCCGATCGCCGCGGCGATCGTGGTGCTGACCCTGATCGGCTCGTGGAACTCCTACCTGCTGCCGCTGGTGCTGATCCAGGACCCGGCCCAGCAGACGGTGACGCTGCTGCCGCAGTACTTCGTCAGCCAGTTCAGCAACGACCAGACCAAGGTCCTGGCCAGCGCAGTGATCACGGCGATCCCCGAGATCCTCGCCTACCTCTGCCTCCAGGGCCTCTTCGAGCGCGGCCTGTCCGCCGGCGCCATCAAGTAAAGGAACACGGTAAAAATGACCTTCCTCCGGGTCGAAGGACGCCAGATCGTCGACGAGTCGGGCGCCGCCATCCGCCTGCGCGGCGTCGCGGTCGGCGGCTGGCTCAACATGGAGAACTTCATCACCGGCTACGCCGCCAACGAGGCGCTCATGCGCAGCACGGTGCGCGAGGTCCTCGGTGACGACAAGTACGAGCTGTTCTTCGACCGCCTCCTGACCGCCTTCTTCAACGAGGACGACGCCAAGCTGCTGGCCGAGATGGGCATGAACTGCGTCCGTCTCCCCGTCAACTACCGTCACTTCGAAGACGACGAGCGGCCCTTCGAGTTCAAGACCGAGGGCTTCAAGCACCTCGACCGGGCCGTGGAGGCGTGCGCCAAGCACGGCATCTACACCGTGATCGACCTGCACGCCCTGCCCGGTTCGCAGAACCACCACTGGCACTCCGACAACATCACCCACCGTCCCCTGTTCTGGGACCACCCCCACTTCCAGGACCGCGTGGTCGAGATGTGGAAGCACATCGCCGAGCACTACAAGGACAACCCCTGGGTGGCCGGCTACAACCCGATCAACGAGCCCGCCGACGAGTCGCGCAAGGTGGTCGGCCCCGTCTACACCCGCCTGGTCAACGCCATCCGCGCCATCGACGACCGGCACATCCTCTTCCTGGACGGCAACACCTACTCCACCGAGTTCGACGTCTTCGACGAGCCGTGGGACAACACGGTGTACGCCGCCCACGACTACGCCGCACCCGGCCTGGGCGGCGGCGGTCCCTACCCGGGCGAGACCGCCGGGAAGCACTGGGACAAGTCGACCCTGGAGGAGAAGTACGCCGAGCGAACCGAGTACAGCAACCGCACCGGCACCCCGGTGTGGGTCGGCGAGTTCGGCCCGATCTACACCGGCAGCGAGCCGCGCGACGCCGAACTGCGCCAGCTCCTGGCCGACCAGCTGGAGATCTTCAAGCGGGACGACGCCGGCTGGTCGATCTGGATGTACAAGGACCTGGGCCGCCAGGGACTGGTCATGGTGCGTCCCGACTCCCCGTACATGAAGCGGTTCGGCGACTTCGTCGCCAAGAAGGTGCGTCTGGGCGCCGACCAGTGGGGGAGCGACGGCAAGGGCGTCGCCGAGGTCACCGGCCCCTACTACAAGATGATCGCCGACGAGTTCCCCGGCTTCGACCCCTACCCGTGGGGCCAGTACGACTGGGTGCGCACCCTGCTGCTCAACCTGACGGTCGCCCAGCCGCTCGCCTACGAGTACGCCGAGCTGTTCCGCGGCCTGACCGACGACGAGCTGATCGCCCTGGCCGACTCGTTCGCGCTGGCCAACTGCGACGTCCGCACGACGCTGCGCGACCAGCTGATCGACGGCTAGAGGTACAGGCGCGTCCACTCCTCGAAGGTCGTCACGGGGATGCCGAACGCCCGCGCGTACTCGGGACGCGCGGGCTGTCCCACGACCCCGGTCCGTTCGTGGGACACGGCGGCCCACACCGGCATCCCCCGGTCGATCGCCTCGTCTTCGGTCAGATCGGGCGCGGCCAGCTCGGTCCCGAGCGCGGCGGAGAGAACCGCGGCGATCTCCGCCATCGACCGGTGGTCGCCCGACAGTTCGAGCTCGATCCCGTGGAACCGCGCGGGATCGGCGATGGCCGCGGCGGCGGCCCGGCCGACGTCGTCGACCGCGACCAGCGAGAGTTTCGTGTCCGGCTTCAGCACCGTGACCAGGCCGCCTTCGACGCCGCGGGGGAACAGGTAGGCGGCCGAGGGCAGGAAGTTCTCCATGAACCAGCCTGGCTTGATCAGCGTCCAGTGGGTGAACCCGGCCTCCCTGATCCGATCCTGGATGGCGGCCTTGGTGGCGTAGTAGGGATCCAGCCCCAGCCACCGCTCGGCGGTGATCCGCTGCCCCGCCCCCGACACCGAGGTGTGCACGAACTGCGGCACCCCCACGCTCCGCGCGGCCTCGATGAGGTTGACGGCCTGCGCGAGCTCGCCGTCGAAGTCGATGGAGGCGCCCTGGAGCCCGTCGACCATCGGCGGCATCTGCATCGAGAACACCGCCCGAGCCCCCTGCGCCGCCCCGACGAGCGAGTCACGGTCGGTGAGATCGCCGGTGACCAGCTCGGCCCCGAGCGCTTGGACCGCCTTGGCCTTCTCGGTGGTGGCGTCACGGACCAGGGCCCGCACGGGAACGCCCTGCGCGAGCAGCGCACGGGCGGTCGCGCCGCCCTGCTGTCCGGTGGCACCGGTGACCAGCACGAAAGACATGGGGACTCCTTGTCAGAATAAACGGCGGGGCCCGCCGTTTCCGTTCTCCGGTACGATACGGAGGACCCCGCCGTTTAGCAATCCCCGAGGTGAAGCCCATGCGCGCTGACGCCCAGCGCAACTACGCGCGCCTGCTCGCCGTGGCCGAAGAGGAGATCGCCCTCCACGGCGCCGACGCATCCCTGGAACAGATCGCCCGTGTCGCGGGCGTGGGGTCCGGCACCGTACGCCGCCATTTCCCGACGCGTCACGCGCTGCTGGCGGCGGTCTTCCGCGAACGCGTCGACTCCCTGTGCGCCCACGCGGAAGAGCTGCGCGACCGCCCCGATCCGAGGGCCGCGCTCCTGGAGTGGCTGAGCGCCGTCACGGTGTCGGGCGCCACCATCAGCGGCCTGGCCGTCGCCCTGAACCGCATGTGCGCGTCCGACCCCGACGCCCCGCACGACCACTGCGCCACGTCCCGCCTGACCGAAGCGGGAGAGCCCCTGCTCCACCGGGCCGAGGCCGACCTGACCCCGGGCATCACCATCACCGACCTGCTCGCCCTGATCACCGGCATAGCCCTGGCCACCGAACACCACCCCGACCCCGCCGCCGAGGCCACCCGGCTGCTGGGCCTGACCCTCACCGGAATCAGCCCGCTCCGATGACCCGCCCGAACCGCGAACTCCTCAGCGACTTCCTGCGCACCCGCCGGGCCCGGCTCACCCCCGCCGACGTCGGCATGGCGGTGGCGGCCCGCCGCCGCACCCCGGGGCTGCGGCGGGAGGAGGTCGCCGTGCTGGCCGGGGTCGGTGTCTCCTGGTACACGTGGCTGGAGCAGGGCCGCGACATCAACGTCTCGGCGGGCGTCCTCGACGCGATCGGCCGCGCGCTGCGGCTGACCGAACCGGAGCGCGCCCACGTCTACCTGCTGGCCGGCCTCAATCCGCCCCCGGCCGGCGCGGCACCCGGCGCCGAGATCACCCCGGAACTGCGGCGGGTGCTCGATGGCTGGGCGCCCCCCGCGATCCTGCGCGACCGCTACTGGAACCGGCTCGCGGTCAACGACGCCGCGCGCCGGGTCTTCGGCTACGACGGCACCGACCACAACTGCCTGGTCAGCTTCTTCACCAACGCCCGCTATCGGGCCATGCACGTGCAGTGGGACTCGGTCGCGCCGTCGGTCGTGGCCGCCTTCCGCGCCGACGCCGCCCACGCGCCCGGCGACCCCGAGTTCGCCCGGCTGGTCGACGACCTCGGCGCGGTGAGCCCCGAGTTCGCCGAACTGTGGACCCGCCACGACGTCGGCCCGCCCGTCCAGGCGGTCAAGGCGGTGCGCCACCCCGACGACGGCGACCTGTTCTTCGACCTGACGACCCTGGCGGTGGTCGGCCGCCCGTACTGGTACCTGGAGCTCTACCTCCCGCGCTGAGGGTGGTGGTACCGGTCCCCGGATACGTGCGCACTGTTCACTTCCCGGGCCCCTCGCCAGGCTGAACCCCATGAACCGATTCGACGGCAAGATCGCACTCATCACCGGCGGCACGAGCGGCATCGGCCTGGCGACCGCCCGGCGGCTGCTCGCCGAGGGCGCCCACGTGATCGTCACCGGCCGCGACAAGCGCAGACTCGACGCCGCCGTGGAGCACCTGGGCGGGGGAGAGCGCGTGCGGGCCGTGCGCGGTGACGTGGCGAACCCCGCCGACCTCGCCGACTACGGCCATCTCGACGTCGTCTTCGCGAACGCGGGCATGGCCACGTTCCAGCCCCTCGACCAGATCACCGAAGCCGAGTTCGACCGTCTCCTGGCCGTCAACGTCAAAGGCGTGTTCCTCACCCTGCGCACGACGCTTCCGCTGCTGGCCGACGGCGGCGCGATCGTGATCAACGCGTCGTGGGCGCTGCACCGGGGAATGCCCGGCGCCTCCCTGTACGCCGCCACCAAGGCGGCCGTGCACAACCTGGCCCGCACCCTCGCGGCGGAACTGGCCCCGAGGGGGATCCGGGTCAACTCCGTCAGCCCCGGCTACATCGAGACCCCGATGTTCCACGAGCACATCTCCGCCGAAGCGGCCGCCGCCGTGATCACCACAGTCGCGGCCGGCCGCCTCGGCACCCCGGAAGACGTCGCCGCCGCGGTCGCCTTCCTCGCCTCCGGCGACGCGTCCTACGTCAACGGACAGGACCTGGTGGTGGACGGCGGCCTGGTCGCCGTCGTCTAGCGTCCGGCGGTGCGGGTCCACCGAGGAGCGCGAGGGGGCGGATGCCCCCTTCGCCCCCTAGATGACTACAGCTCGCGGAGTGCCGCCAGGAGGCGGTCGACGTGTTCGTCGGTGCTGCCGATGCCGATCGAGGCGCGGACCGCGCCGCCGATGTCGTCGCAGCCGCCCTCGCCCACGCCCAGCAGATGCCGCACGAACGGGTGGGCGCAGAACTTCCCGTCGCGGACGCCGATGCCGTGGTCCTCGGACAGTCGTTCCGCCACCTCACGCGCGGTGTGACCGTCGACGACGAAGGAGACGATCCCCACCCGGGGATGATCGGCCGGCCAGAGCCCCAGTTCGTGCACGCCGTCGATGGCGGCGATCCCCGCCCGCAGCCGCGTGAGCAGGCGTTCCTCCTCCTGTACGAGGCTGGGCCAGCCCGTCCGGGCCAGGTGCTCGCAGGCGGCGGCGAGCGCGATGGCGCCCAGCACATTGGGGGTGCCCGCCTCGTGCCGGGCCTCGACGTCGCTCTGCCATTCGGCCTCGTCGCCCACCGCGACCACGGCCCCGCCGCCCTTCAGGTAGGGCTCGGCACCCTCCAGCCAGTCACGCCGCCCCACCAGCACACCGGCCCCGAAGGGCGCGTACACCTTGTGCCCCGAGAACGCCACGTAGTCGAGGTCGAGCGCGGCCAGGTTGAGGGGACGATGCGGCACGAACTGGGCGGCGTCCACCGCGATCCGCGCGCCGTGCCGGTGCGCGATGTGCGCGAGCCCCGCGATCGGCCACAGCTCCCCGGTGACGTTGGAGGCCGCCGTGACCACCAGCAGCGCGGGCCCGTCGATCGCCGCCAGCGCCTCGTCGGCCGCCCGCACCGCCTCACCGGGCAGCGTGGGCGGCGCGAGCCGGACCGGCTTCGACCAGGGCAGCAGCGTGGCATGGTGCTCGGTGTCGAAGACCACCACCGTGGTCCCCTCCGGCAGGCTCCTGGCCAGCAGGTTCATCGCGTCGGTGGTGTTCCGGGTGAAGATGAGCGCGTCGTCGGGCCGGGCCCCTGCGAACGACTTGATCGTGCGCCGCGCCTGCTCGTACCGCGCGGTCGTGAGCTGTGAGGCGTACCCCGCGCCGCGGTGCACGCTGGAGTAGGCGGGCAGCGCCTCGGCCACGGCGACGCTGACCGCCTCGAGACAGGGCGCGCTCGCCGCGTAGTCGAGATTGGCGTAGGACACCAGCGCGCCACCGCGCACCGGGACATCAAGGGACAACACGGCGGACACAGTGCCTCCAGAGGCCACGCGCTTGCCCGCCGCACCACGCGACGGACCAGGTCCTCACCCGGGGCACCCCGCCGCGGACGCGAGGGTTGCCGGCCAGCAAGCCGGGGCTATGCGCTGGCACTCATGACCTACAGCCGGAACTATAACCCGACGATCAGCCCCGAGCGCAAGTGGCATCTTGCGGCCCTCGAATTTTCTGTATGTTAATTTGTTATTAATATACTTAGTAAAGGTGGGTCGATTGGTCTTCTCGCCATATTCGGGCCGAGACTTCTGGCATTCGCTCGCGATCGGGCTGTGATGCGAGTCATTGACGGAGAGCTCTCGCAAATGAGTCGCGCTCCATGCGTTGCCGGGGCAGAGATCGGCCCACCTGGACCTCGCTAGCGGTCTCGGTCGGACTCGGCGCATCAAGGCAGTGTGCGGGCATGTGGTCAAGGTCGCCACACCGCCACCGTCCTCGGGCCGTCTGCTCGGCGACCGCACTCCCGCGGGAAGCCGGATCACTTCGGGAATGGGCGCGCGCCCCCTGAAGGCCGCCGGTCAAACGCTCATGGCCATCCCTCACGGCAAATAGGCGGGATTTGTCGAACATTTCCAGGTGCATTTTGGTAAGGGATTTTGTTACCGTCCTTGGGCGATGCCAATGATCATCTCCGCGACCCGAGGAGCTCGATGATGTCTGCACCATCCCTCCTGCGGAGGAGGGCACTCTCCCTGCTCGCCACGGCCGTGACGGCGGCCGGGCTCGTCACCCTCCCGGCCGTGCCCTCGCACGCCTCCGACCCGGCGACGACCGAGCTCGCGATCACCGTGTTCCCTGGCGACGAGATCACCGTCCCTTCGGACACCAACGCGAACGATCCGGCGACGACTGATGACGACCTCCTCCTCGTCGGCGCCCTGCCCGGCGGCTCCCGGAACCGGGCCTACCTGAGGTTCGGCACGGCGATGCTGCCTCCCGGCGTCGTCACCTCGGCCACGCTCCGGTTCAGCAACCTGACTGCGCCGACGTGCGGGAGCCAGCCAGGGGAGGGGATCGAGGCGCGCCGGCTCACCGGACCCTATGACCCCGCTTTCCTGCACTGGGGCAACAAGCCGGACTCCACACCCGACGGCGCGCACCTCGCCGCGGTCGAATGCGGCGTCCACGCGGAGTCGGTGGAGTGGCAGCTCAAGGACATCGTTCAGGACTGGGTCGACGGCGCCCCCAACCACGGAATCGTGCTCCAGCACCCCGACGAGAGTCTCGACGACGGCTACTCGCTGCTCACGCCGATGGCGAACTACGGGTTTCCCCAGCCTCGGATCGAGATCACGATGACCATCACCTCGGCCCCCGAGGTCCGGACGGTCGTCCTCACCCCCTCCTACCAGGCGCCCGACGGCACCATGATGCTGCTCAGGACCGCTCCCCGCTTCCTGCTGAAGATGTCCGACCGTTTCGGCGGCACCATGAAGGGCGAGTACGAGATCGAACACGACCCCGCCGCCGGTCAGATCTGGACCGGTTTCTCCGGCACCACGAGATCCGGCGGGCTGATCCACACGAACGTCCCGCCGGGACTGATCCAGGACGGCTGGCAGATCCGCTGGCGCGCCCGCGCCCACAACCTCACGGCCGGCACGGTGTCCGGCTGGACGCCCTGGCAGGTCCAGGTCGTCCACCTCGCCCCACCGGAGATCGCCTCACCCGAGATCCTCCCGGCGCTCCAGACCGGCGGCACGACGGTGGTCTCCAGCCTCACCCCGCAGCTGCGCGCCGTCGTCACCCACCCTTACGAGGACCTGGAGACGGTCCGCTTCGAGGTCGAACACGATCCGGACGTGCCCGAACAGGGCACCGGCCTGATCTGGACCGGCGGCTTCGGCCCGGGCTACCTGGCGGGCGGCCTCCGCACGGTCACCGTGCCGGCGGGCAAACTGTCTGACGGCTGGCAGATCCGCTGGCGCGTCCGCGCCACCTCCTCGGTGGACGTGCCGGCGTCGACCGACTGGCAGAAGGCCACCGTCGCCCTGAACCCCTGACCATGTACTGAAACAGCCCTCAGTGCGGCGTGCTGAGGGATTGATCGAGCTCAGCTGCGAGACATCGTCCATGCGCGGAGACGCCCCGCTATGTCGAGGTCGTTTCCGTCAGCCCGTTGGCGAAGGTCCGCAAGAGGTGGTCGAGGCGTGGGCCGAAGTCGAGGACCGCGTGGCCCCACGACGGCACCTCCTCGTACAGCGCGGCGAGCGTCGGGGTTGGATGCGACGCCTGCCAGAAGCCGGCGGCCAGGACGACCGACACGGCCAGCAGGTCGACGATCTGCTCGGCCGTCAGGCTGCTCACCCGCGCCAGCGTGGCCGCGATCTCGTTGTGGGCGGCGAAGGCGTTGGTCTTGTACCGGCGCGCGGTCTCGATGTCGACGTCACCTTCGAGGTGCAGCGTCACGTGGGTCAGCAGGTCGCAGAACAGCGGGAGCGAGATGAGCGTCCGGCTGATCACCGCCGCGGTCTGCGTGGGGTCGAGCGCGGTGCGGTCTGCGACGTCCGCCGTGACGGCGTCGCGCCACCGGCCCCAGCCGCGTTCGGCCAGCTCCAGGAGGAGTTGTTCCTTGCCGGCGTAGTAGCGGCGCACGCCGGTCCGGTGCAGCCCGGCCCGTTCGGTGACCGCGGCCAGGGTGACGTGGCGGACGCCACCGAGTTCGAGCGCGAGCTCCTCGGCCGCGTTCAGCAGTTCCTCGGCCCGGCGTTCCTTGTCCTCGCTCGATCGAGCCCTCTGCCGCATGCCCGCGAGCCTAGGGCATCTCGCATCGTCGTCCTTAACGCATCGCGAGGTGCGTTACAGTGCTCAGTTAACGCATCATTTAGTGCGTTAACTCGATGAAAGAGGCGACACCACGTGAAAGCCGTCCAGGTCACCGCGTTCGGAGACCCGAGCGTCCTGTCGGTCACCGAGCTGCCCGACCCGACCCCCGGGCCGGGGCAGATCGCCGTCGACGTCACCCATTCGGCGGTCGGGCTGATCGACCTGTTCTTCCGGCAGGGCCTCTACCGCGACCGTCCGGGCATGCCGCAGCCGCCGTTCGTGCCAGGGTTGGAGGTCGCGGGAACGGTACGTGCCCTCGGCGAGGGTGTCACCGGATTCGCCGTGGGGGAGCGGGTCGTCTCGATGTCCGGCACCGGCACCGGCGGCTACGCGTCGATCTACCTGGCCGACGCCTCGCGTGTCGCGTCGACGGAACGCCACGGCCTCGACCCCGCCCTCGCGGTCGCCGTCGTCCCGAACGCGGCGATGGCCTACGCCGCGCTCAAGGAGGTGGCCCACCTGGCGGAGGGCGAGAGCGTCCTCGTCCACGGCGCGCTCGGAGGGTTCGCGGCGGCGTTCCCCGGCATGGCGCGTCGACTGGGCGCGTCACGCGTCGCCGGGACCGTCCGCAGCGGGAAACTGGCGGCCGCGTCCACGACCAAACTGCCCTATGACCTGGTCGTCGACTCCGCCGGTCTGCCGGAGGTGTTCGGCGACGAGAAGTTCGACGTCGTGATCGACGCGGTCGGCGGCGAGGTCCGCACGCACAGCCTGTCGTTGGTGAAGCCGGGCGGCCGCATCATCGTGGGCGGCAACGCCAGCGGAGACTGGAACCACCACGTGGACACCAACCAGCTGTGGCTGGGCGCCATCACCGTGGCCGGATTCAACGCGGGCGTCTACCTGCCCACCCACCCACAGGTCGTCCGCCCCGCACTCGACGCCGCCCTGGAGGTCGTGGCGGCCGGGCTCGGCGAGATGGAGGTGGACGTCCTCCCGTTCGACCAGGCCGTCATCGCGCATGAGCGCATGGAGTCCCGCGACGTCGCCGGCCGCATCGTCCTGACCCCATAGTCGATGCGGATGTGGCGTTGCCCCATCTGGGCGATCTGCCGGCTGTTGACCGTGTCTGGCGCCGATGCCGCTCTGGCCCCGCCGTCGCGAGCGGGATCGGGATCACGGTGATCACTAAGAGCTCCTAGCAAAATGGCTCCGGTGCCCGACAACTCGCCTTTGCCAAGCGCCGCCTATGCAGGTGACGCATCTCGCCGCACCGGCGCCGGGTTCAGTTGGCTTCATTTCGTTAGGAGCTCTAAGTGATCCGCGATCGTCCTGCGAGTCCGGCCCCAAGAAGAGACGATCAGCGATGCCCCAGATCTGTCGTCTTCAGCGAGCCGGAGGGCTGAAGATCGCCCCCAGGCGGGCCACCGTTTCGGGGATCACCCGGTAGTACACCCAGGTCCCGCGCCGTTCGCCGTCGATGAGGCCCGCGGTGCGCAGGACCTTCAGGTGGTGCGAGATCGTGGGGGCGGTGAGGTCGAAGGCGTCGGTCAGGTCGCAGACGCACGCCTCGCCGCCCTCATGGGACCCGATCATCGACAGCAGCCGCAGCCTGACCGGATCGGCCACCGCCTTGAGCAGGGAGGCGAGCGCCTCGGCGTCCTGCTCCGACAGCGGCACACAGGTGAGCGGCGGACAACACTCGATCGTCATGATGCCCTCCCCTGCTTAGACGTCCTTCGAAATCATAGCCGCGCGTACCCGAAGAGTAAGAACACCGCGATGCCACACAGAACCGACGGCGGTCACCGGAACCGACGCGCGCCGAAGGCGAAAGAAGGTGGCGGTGCCCTACCTCTCGGCGAGCAGGTGGGGAAGGCGATCATGCCCACGCAGCAGGATTCCGGTGGTCTGGACGGCGAACAGGACTCCCGCGATCGCCGACGCCGCCCACCTGCGTGGCGGGCCGGTGGTGACCAGGTGGCCGCTGACCGAGAACGCCGAACAGCCTGGCGACCAGCGGCAGCGGGCTGATCACGGCCATGGCGGCGCAGAAGGCGGAAAGGGCGACCCCGCACCGCCTCTCGCTCGGCTGCCGTTTCGGGCGGTGCCCTCGCCAGATGACGAGGGCGTGTAGCGGGACCGCAGTCAGGCCGTACACGATGGCCAGGATCACCAGCACCGGGCGCCAGCTGAAGCGGGACAGCAACCACCCGGTCAGCGACAGGAAGATCGACGATGCGAGTCCGGCCACGATCGTGACGGCGAGCCACGCCGCTAGCGTTCGTCCTCGGGTGGAGTCGATCAGATCTCCCCTCCCGGAGTGGTCCCCCAAGTTCGGTCCCGCCCGCCGGAAGCTGGGCCACGCTCCTCTCAGCCGCAGCACCCGCCGCCGTCGGAAGAAGCGCCGGCGAGCACGAGTGGCGTACCGACCAAACCACCGTGTCGTCCCCGCGCCTCGGCGAGCTCGGACGAACAGACCCCCGTCTCAGGAAGGTCGAGCTCCACCGCCCGCGCCGCCTCCCAATCCCCGGCGATCGCGGCCACCACGGAACGCGCCTGCTCATAGCCGGTGGCCATCAGAAACGTCGGCGCGCGCCCGTAACTCTTGACCCCGATCGCGTAATAGCCCGGCTCGGGATGAGTGAGCTCGTCGACCCCATGCGGAGGCACCGTGCCGCAGGAGTGGACGTTGGGATCGATCAGCGGCGCCAGCGCGCGGGTACTGCCGAGAACGGGATCCAGATCGAGGCGCAGTTCCTCGGCGATCGAGTGATCAGGCCGGTAACCCGTGGCGGCGACGACACGCTCGGCCACGATCGACTGCTCAACGCCCTGCGGGTCGCGGCTCACGACCTCCACACCATCGGCATGGGCGGCGACCCGATGGGTGAAGAACCCCGTCACCAACCGGACCCGACCCGAAGCCACCAGAGCGTGCAGACGAGTGCCGAGAGCACCCCGAGCGGGCAGCGCGTCGGCCTCCCCGCCGCCGTAAGCGCGGTCGGCATTCCCCGTGCGGACCGCCCAGGTGATCGGCGTGTCATCGAGCCGCGCCAGAGCCAGCACGGTGGTCGCGGCCGAATGACCTGCGCCGATGACCAGGGTGCGACGGCCGGCGTAGCGGTCGCGGTCGGCGCCGAGCACATCAGGGAGCGCATGGTCGATCAGCTCGGCGACGGTCTCCTCGCCGAAGGCTCGCAGCCCGCTCGCCCCAAGAACATTGGGGTTCCTGTACGTCCCCGACGCGTCGATCACCGCGCTGGCGAGAACCTCCCGGCCGTCCGACAGACGCAGCACGAAGGGCGCCGACTCCCGCCCATCGGTGCGGACCCTGTCGTAACCGAGCCTGCTGATCGCGACGACCTCGGCCCCGACCTGGACCCCGAGCAGTTCGCCGAGCGGACCGAGGTAGTCGCCGACGATCTCCGCACCGGTCGGGAGGTGGTCGTCGTCGGGCGCCGTCCACCCGGTGGATTCCAGGAGACGCCGCGCGGCGCCGTCGATGTTGTAGCGCCACGGACTGAACACCCGCACGTGCCCCCACTTCGCCACCGAGGACCCGGCCTTCGCGCCGCTCTCCAGAACGACGAAGCCGACCCCACGCTCGGCGAGGTGCGCGGCGGCGGCCAGCCCGACGGGACCGGCGCCGATGACGACCACGGGAACCATGATGACCACCTTGCTTAGAGGGTTGTCTAATCAGGTTAGGCCTTGATTAGACAGATATCAAATCAGCGCTTGTCGTTTTTCCGTGAGGGTTCGGTGCAACGGGTTGTCCGGAATGGTGTCCGGGTCGACGATGACCTGATGCTGTGGATGCGACGTCGGCTCAGAGGTGTCCTCGACCGGATCTATGTCAGGCGGCTGGCCGGACGACTCCCGCTCGACCTGATGCCGCGCCACATCGGGATCATGGTCGACGGCAACCGCCGCTGGGCGAGATCGGCCGGTTTCCCCGACCCCGCCGACGGCCACCGCGCGGGCGGCGCGAAGATCCCCACCTTCCTCCGCTGGTGCGACGCCTACGGCATCGAGCAGGTGACGATCTACCTGCTCTCCGACGACAACCTGAACCGCGCCGAACCCGAACTCACCGCCCTGCTGGCCATCATCGAGGACGTCATCGGAGAGCTCGCGGAGCCCGGCAATCCGTGGCAGATCACCCCCATCGGCACCCTCGACCTGCTGCCCACCGCCACCGCCCTCGGCATCAAGGAGGCCGCCGCCCGCACCGTCGCCAGGACCGGCGGCGCCCGGGTGAACGTCGCGATCGGATACGGCGGCCAGCGTGAGATCGCCGACGCCGTCCGCTCGGCGATCGGAGAGCAGCGCGCCCTCGGCATCCCGCTCGACGACATCCTGGAGGGCTTCGACGCGGAACTGATCTCCCGCCACGTCTACACGGCCACCCAGGCGCCCCTCGACATGATCGTCCGCACCAGCGGTGAGCAACGCCTGTCCGGGTTCATGCTGTGGCAGTCGGCGTACGCCGAGATGCACTTCTGCGAGTGCTACTGGCCCGACTTCCGGGAGATCGACTTCCTGCGCGCCCTCCGCGCCTACGCGGGCCGCAACCGCCGCTACGGCCGATAGCGCAACGATGACGTGTCCAAGATCGACTGTGGCCGCGACTTCAGATGTAGATCGAGGAAGGCCGCCACATAGGTGCGGGTGAGCTCGGCACCTCTTTCGGCAGGCAGCATGCCCGGGAGGGGCTCGAGCCCGAGGACCTCCGCCAGCAGAGGAACGTCGGTGAACGTCTGATGCTCGGCGTCCGGCACCACTAACCAGCGTTTCCACCCGGTCAGCAGCGTCCAGTCACGATCCCACGAAGGGTCGAGACCACCCGGAACATGCTCCTTCGCACCCAAGAACAGGACGGGCCGGGAGAGACCACCCTTGGGAATCCGCGCGTAAGCGGTCCCGTCCATATCGACCCCGGCCCGGACCCGGGGATCGGCGACCATGGTCGCCAACGCGGCCGCACCGCCGATCGACTGACCGACCATCGCGATCCTGTCGAAGTCGATCAGCTTCAAGGTAGCGGTCAGCCGGTCGAGAACAACGGAGACGTCGGCCGCCCGGCCTTGAACGAGCCCCATGCCGAACCCGGGGTCGGTGTTGCTGTCACACGCGAGGCATTCCGCGACGCGTCCGTCGGACAGCGTGGTGGCGTAACTCTCGTAGGTGTGGTCGATACCCGCCACGACATAACCCCGGCTCGCGATGTCCTCGGCCAGAGAGGTGAGCGTGCTCATCGGCTTGGTGAAACCGGGCGAGAGCACCACGAGCGGCAGATCGCGGCCGGAAGGTTGAGCGTCCGCGATGGCATGGGTCCGGGTCCCGCTCAGAGTGGCGGCGGGCGCGGTGGAAAGCCCCGAGTCCCTCAGAAGGAGCTCCGCTTCCTCAATGGTCATGTACGGCGCCGACTCCCCATCGCGCTGCTCGGTCGGATACCACAGGGTGACCTTGAGCTCCCGAGCTCCGACATCGGGGTCCCAGGGATCGGGACGTGAGGTGTCGGTCAGATGCAGTGCGGTGGTACCGACCGCGTGCGGCCCGGTGGGGGCGGGCAGGATGACGGGGCCGGGCGGGCTGGCCTGCGGGGCATCTGCCCTAGGTGGCGCGGGGGCGGAACAGGCGGATACGGCGATGACGACCAGTCCCGCAACGAGGCCCAGAAGTCTTTTCACGGTGAGGTCCTTTCGCAGGCTGAGCAAGGGCGGGGGGTTTCAGTAGGGCGGGCAGTCCTTTCATGGCGAGGTGTGCCTTCGAAGGCGCAGCAAGGCCAGGAGTCTTCTCACGAAAGTGGTCACTGCACGGGTGCAGTACCACCTGGCGGCTTTTGCGCGAGCTCTCTTCATGGGTCGGTACGGCCGGGAGTCTTCTCACGAAAGTGGTCACTGCACGGGTTCAGTACCACCTGGAGGCTTTTGCACGATCTCTCTTCATGGGGTCGGTACGGCCGGGAGTCTTTTCACGACAGGGGTGCCATCGCAGGCTCAGCCGGGGCGGGGAGCCTTCTTACGGCGGGGCTCTTTACAGCGGACTTAGAGCTCCTAACACATGAGCGTCACCGGTCTCGGCGCCGGTGCGGCGAGGTGCTTCACCTGCATAATCGGCGCAAGGCAACGGCGAGCAGCCCGAGTGCCGAGGTCATTTTGTTAGGACCTCTAAAGCACGACCGGGCCTTCCACGCCGGATGCGGCCAGGAGTCTTTATGCGGCGGCGGTCACTGCACGGCTGCAGCAGCTCGAAGAGTCTTGTTGTCATGAGTTCTCCTCACGGGGTTCGGCATGGCCAAGTGGCTTCTTATGGCGGAGGTCTCTTCACGGAGTTCAGCGCGGCCGAGATCTTTACGGCAGAGGTGCCATCGCAGGCTCAGCAGGCTTCTTTGGTGAGGTCCCTCAGGGGGTGGGCTCAGCGCGGCCGGGTGTCATTTGAGGCGGGTGTGCCTTGCGGGCTCAGGTCAGCCAGGAGTCTCACGGCGGAGGTCATTGCACTGGAGTCTTTGCAGCGGACTCTCTTCACGGTGTTGGCACCTCTCTCGTGGCGGAGGGTCTCTTCAGGGGCGAAGCAAGGTCAGGCCCTTGGTCAGGGTGGGGTCGCGTCCGGTGGCTGCGTCTTCTGGGGTCGGGGACGCGTAATGATCGGGGGCCACGCCAATCCCATCGATCACCTCGCGATCTGGCCCGAGGTGATGTCGGGTGGGGAGGTGCAGCAGGGTGTTGTTCGCGAGGAGATAGGTCTGCACCGGGCCGGAGATCATGCCTGCGGTCCTGGTGCCGACCAACCGCCCGAGGTGCAGGTCCTTGACGGCGGAGGCGAAGTGTTCGCAGGTCGAGGCGCAGCCACGGTCGGCGAGGACCACGAGCGGTAGGTGGAGCAGGTCGACGGTGTCGTCGGTCGGGATGGCCTGGCAGGTGTCGTCGGCGGTGCAGTGGTAGCCGGTGGTCGCGCCGTGGACGAACGCGCTCAACAGTCGGGTCGACTCCAGTAGGACGCCACCCTCGTTGCCGCGTAGGTCCAGCACGACCCCCGACAGGGTCCGGCTCGTGCGCAGCCGGGTGATCGCACGCAGGACCCGGTTCGCCGAGTCGGGGGTGAAGGCGGTCATCCGGACGTAGGCGACGTCGTCCAGCAGCCTCGACTGCACCACTCGCAGACCGGCGGGATCGCGCGGGAAGAGACCGGGCTGGAGCGTCACGCTCCAGCGGCGGCCGGTGCTCTGCCGGAAGACGCGCAGCCGCACCGGCCGGGCCTCCGGGTATTCGGGACGGAGCGCGGAAGAAGGTGCTCCGTCGATGAAGGGCGCCCCGTCGCTGACCGTTTCGATGACGTCGCCGGGGCGCAGACCGGCGGCCTGAGCGGCGCCGCCGGTTATGGCGGTGATGAACAGCGGGGAGGTGGTGCCGGTGTCGAGGCCCAGGCCGTAGCCGTCGCCGTCATAGGCATCGGGATGCCGTTTGTCCTGGTGGGTCCAGGTAGCGTGCCGGTCGTCGAGGGCGGCCACGAGTGCCCGCAGGGTGATTTCGGTGAGTTCCTCGCGCAGGTCGGGGACCATGTCGGTGATCTCACGGAAGGTGGTCTCGAAGGCGGCCCAGTCGGCTTTCCGGTCACCCGTGAGGGCGGGCATGGTCGCCACAGGCAGATCGCGTCCGGCGTGGTCGAGCCGCCGGGTCAGGGCGGCGAATCCGGCGGTCAGCAGTGAGCGGGTGTCCATTGTGGCGGTGCCGTCGTAGGTGTCGAGGATGCAGAAGTAGGCGTGTTCGACGACGTCGATGGTGGTGGACGTCTCGGGTTCGAGCGCTCCCGAGGGAGGCGCGCAGACCGTACCGGAGGAGGTTTCTGCTTGGCCGCGCGGCGGCGTCGGCGCGGAGCAGGCGGCGGCCAGCACGAGCGCGAGCACGGCGGCCACGGCTCGGACGGCGGACATCACAGGCGTTTCCTGATCCACCACAGCGACGACCACGCGAGGCCCAGCGTGAGCAGGGTGTAGATCCCCGTTTCGATCCACTGGAAAGGCCAGAAGCGGTCGATGGGCTGGTAGGTGGCCTGCTGGCGGTAGCCGAGCCGGTTGATCTCGGCCAGGCACCCGCCCGCCATGAGCCCCTGCGGAGAGCACGGTCCCGACGTCGTGGAGACCGGGACGGTCCGCACGACCGTCGACGACGGGCCGGAATCGGTGCCACCGCCGGAGACCGCCTGCCCGGACGGGCCCACCAGCTCGCTCGACAGCACCCAGGCGCCCGGATGGCCCGGCACGGCCGAGGTCCTGAGGAAGATCTGGAGGGATCCGCCCTGCGGCCCGCCCATGCCGTCGATGTTCTCCCGCGTGAGCTCGAAGGTCCCGGCGACCGGCGGCATCAGGTGAGGTCGGACCAGCAGCGGCATGGCGAGTTGAACCGCCACGAAGACCGCCAAAGTGAGGGCCATGGCGGGCAGCGTGCGGCGGACCAGCATGCCGACGGTCACTCCGAGGACGAAGGCGAAGGCCGCATATCCCATCGGAGCGATCCCTCGTGCGCCGAACACGACGGGGGCCATCTGCGCCATCTCCGGCACGGCCGATCTGTCCAGCGGGCCGGACCACCAGGTCACCGCGAGACCGCACACCCCCGCCGCCACCACGGCCGCCAGGCCGATGAGCCCGAGTTTGACCGCCAGCCAGCGGCCACGGGTAACGCTCTGGTTCCAGACCAGCAGATGCGTGCCCGCCTCCAGTTCGCGGGTGACCAGCGGCGCACCCCAGAAGAGGCCGATCAGCGCCGGGAGGACCAGCACGACGAGGGTGAGAGCCAGGAAGACGAGGTCGTACGCGCCGAAGAAACGGTCGAAGAAGTCGAGGCAGGTGTCGTCGGGGGTGCAGGCGGCGACCCCGGCGGCGTAGTCGGCGGCCAGCTTCGGGCCGGTCAACGCCAGGACGGTGCCGAGCACTACCAGGACGGCGGCCGTCATCGCGGCCGAGGCGCGGAACTGGCGCCAGGTCAGCCAGATCATCGCCGCGCCTCCGCGGGCGCGTCCATGTGGGCCAGGACGAGGTCCTCCAGGCTGGGCCGGTCGGGTTCGGTCGCGGCCAGCAGGTCTTCGACCCGGCCGGCGAGGCGGACGCGGGAGTCGACCAGGACGATCAGGTAGTCGCAGACGCGTTCCAGGTCGGAGATGAGGTGGGAGGAGAGCACCACGCTCAGGTCGTGTCCGGTGGTGGCCTCGGTCAGGGCCCGCATGAACTCGCGACGGGCCAGCGGGTCGAGCGAGGCGACCGGTTCGTCGAGGATCAGCAGCTCGGGGCGTTTGGCCAGGCCGAGGGTGAGGGCGAGCTGGGCTCGCTGCCCGCCCGACAACCGGCCCGCCCGGTGGCCTGGGGAGAGGCCGAGGCGTTCGATGCGGTTCCGCGCGAGCGTGGCGTCCCAACGGGGGTTGAGCGCGGCTCCCAGCTTTAGGTGTTCGGCGACGGTCAGGGCCGCATAGACGGGGGTGTCCTGGGCGACGTACCCGACCCTGGCCAGTTGCGCGGGCGTGTTGCCCGGCCGCCCGCCGAGCACCGTGATGTCGCCGGTGCTGGGGTGGAGCTGGCCGCTGGCCAGCTTCAGCAGGGTGGTCTTGCCGGCGCCGTTGGGGCCGACCAGCCCGACGACGTGGCCCGCCGGGATGTCAATCGTGCACTCGCGCAGCGCCCAGCGCCGGCCGTAGCTCTTGCCCAGTGCCTGGGCCCGTAGGACGGAAGTCACGCGACGAAACTAGGTACCGCCCCTGCCGGGGCGCGTCGGTCGTCGTGCCGAGATCGTGTACGTCCCGAGAACGAACCGCCGCCACGTCATCCCTGCGATGTACGCCCTGCGGCGACGAGTGCCGTCATCGCGGCGGATGTGGGAGGTCCCGGGCGGGCGTGAGAATGTGCCGGTGGAGACCAGTCAACGACCACGCCGCTGGCGTCGGGTGCTCGAACATCGGGCCCGGCGCGACGACGACCGCCCGAGGGCCCCACGCTGGGCGGTCGCCGTCGACGTGGTGGTCGCGATCTTCCTGACGGTCGTCGCGGTGGCCCTGTCGGTGCGCTTTCCTGGGACCGGCCAGGTCGCGGCCCAGCCCGAGGTGATCGAATATCTGCGGCTCCGGCAGGATGTCCCGCCCGTGCCGCCGGTTCCCGACATCATGCCCATCCCCGGCCTGGAGGTCGGTCCGGCCGTGCGTTCCGGTCAGCCGCCCGTGTTCCTGGTGGCGATGACGGCGCTGCCGCTGGCGGTGCGGCGCCGGTTTCCGCTCGCCGTGTTCTGGATCGTGCTGGCCGCGACCCTGGCCACCTCCGGTTCCGCGACCTGGATCACCGTGCTGGCCTGCGCGATCGCCGCATATGGCGCCGTCGTCCACGCCCGGAACCGGTTCCCGGCGATGGTCGCGCTCGTGCTCGCGGCGGGGCTCGCCGGAGGCGCCTTCAAGGATGTCGCGCCGGGGTTGCCGAGCTGGATGGGGCCCTTCGTCGTGCTGCTGAGCGTGGGGGTCGTCGGGAGCTTCGTCCGGTTCTGGCGGCATCGGTTCGCCGAGATGGCGCGGGATCAGGCGGAGGCGACGAGCCGGGCCGTCGCGGAGGAGCGGGCCCGGATCGCCGCCGAACTGCACGACGTGGTGACCCACAATGTCAGCGTGATGGTGATCCAGGCCGGGGCGGCGCGCAAGGTCATGGACGCCGAGCCCGAGCAGTCGAAACAGGCGCTGCTCGCGATCGAGTCGGGTGGCCGGGCCGCCATGGCCGAACTGCGCCACGTCATGGGCCTGCTCGCCGGTCCCGGCGGTGAGCGCCTCGACGGCCCGGCCGACGGGCTCGAACCCCAGCCGGGCCTCGACCGGCTCGACGACCTGATTGAACGGGTCCGCGCCGCCGGAGTCCCGGTGACCGCCAAGGTGTCGCCGCCGGGGCCGCTGCCTCCCGGGATCGACCTCGCCGCCTACCGCGTCGTCCAGGAGGCCCTGACCAACACGATCAAACACGCGCCCGGCGCCGCCGCGACGGTGACGATCGGCGGAGACGACGACCGGCTGGAGATCGAGGTGACCGACACCGGCGGAATCCGGAGCACAGGGCCACGCTCGGGCGACGGCCGGGGGCTGATCGGCCTGCGCGAGCGCCTCGCCGTCTACGGCGGCACACTGGAAGCCGGTCGGACAGCCGAGGGGGGATTCCGAGTCAAAGTGAGTGTCCCCTGGAGCACCCCGTGACCTGGTGCTCTTCCATCCATAACGGCACGTTGCAGACGGGGCACGGCATGATCGAGCGGATGGCCGTCTGCGGCGGCCCGCTGGGGGTCGCCTGGATGGCCGATGGAGGATTCTGGGTTCACGCCATGATCGAACGGTTTGTAGGCAGCCCGCTGGAGACAGGTTGGATGGGCGACGGGGGTTCCACGGATCTAGGGGATGACCGGGCCGCCCGCCGTTTGCGACAACCGGGAGACCAGCAGCAGGTTTCGAATCACGCTTCGACCGTGCGGCTCGCCGTTCATGGCGTCATCTTGAAGGCCGGTCGAACGGTTGATGAGGGTTCCGTCTACGAGTGCACGCAAAATACTGGTCCGTTCCAGGCCCAAGCGGGCGTCCCCGGGAGCGCGCCATGACCGATTCGCTGCGTGCCGTCATCGCCGACGACCAGGCCCTGGTCCGCACGGGGTTCCGTATGATCCTCGCCGCCGACGGCATCGAGGTGGCGGCGGAGGCGGCCGACGGGGAGGAGGCCGTCGCGGCGGTGCGGCGGACCCGGCCCGACGTCGTGCTCATGGACATCCGGATGCCGCGTATGGACGGCCTCGAAGCCACCCGCCGGATCCTCACGAGCGGGGCCGGCGCCGGGGACACCCGGGTGCTGATCCTCACCACCTACGACCTCGACCACTACGTCTACTCCGCGCTCGCGGCCGGAGCGAGCGGGTTCCTGCTCAAGGACGTCACCCCCGAGCACCTGGTCGCGGCGGTCCGCCTGGTGCGGTCGGGTGACGCGCTGCTCGCGCCGACCATCACCCGACGGCTGGTCGAGCGTTTCGCCCGCCGTGACAACGTCGCGCCCGCGTTGCATCGGGAGCTGTCGCGGCTGACGTCCAGGGAGGTGGACGTGCTGCGCCTGCTCGCCACCGGTCTGAGCAACGCCGAGCTCGCCGACCGGCTGAACCTCAGCGTGGCGACGGTGAAGACCCACGTCGCGCGCATCCTGTCGAAACTGGGGCTGCGGGATCGGGTGCAGGCGGTGGTGGTGGCGTACGAGACCGGGTTGGTCACCCCCGGCGGCGGGTCATAGCTCTACGGCGGTGCGCACCAGGTCGGCAAGGGGGAGGGAGCGGCTGTGAGCGGGCCAGGCGATGTGCGTGACGACGCGGGGCGCGTCGGTGAGCGGGACGGCGGCGTGGTCGGCCCACAGCCAGGGGCGGGCCGAGTCGGGCAGGATCGTGACGGTGCGTCCGAGGGCGATGAGCTGGGCGAGCTGGGTCTGGTCGCGGATCTCCGGGCCGGGGCCGGGCGGGTAGACGCCCCGGTTCGGCCAGCGGGCGAGCGGCAGGCCGGGGATGTCGCTCACCTCGGCCGTCGAGAGAGCCGGGCGGCTCGCGAGGGGGTGACCGGCGGGCAGGATGGCGATCTGGCCCTCGCTCATGAGTTCCTCGCTGTCGAATCCGGCGAGGGAGTTGAATGGGGTGTGCATGAGCGCCGCGTCGGCCCGGCCGTCGCGCAGCAGGCCCTCCTGGTCGCAGAAGCCGCACAGCAGCACCTCGATCTCGGCGGCGCCGGGCCGGGCGGCGTAGGCGTCGAGGAGTTTCTGGAGGAGTTCGTGCACGCCGGCGGCCTTGACCGCCAGGACCAATCGGTCGCGGGAGCTGTCGGCGCCACCGGCGCGGCGGGTGCGCCGGGCGGCCGCGGCCGTGGCGTCGAGGGCGGCGCGGCCTTCGTACAGGAGCACTTCTCCGGCGCCGGTGAGGGCGACGCCGCGGCGGTTGCGATCGAGGAGCGAGACGCCGAGGCGGCGTTCGAGCTGCTGGATCGCGCGGGACAGCGGCGGCTGGGCCATGCCGAGGCGTTCGGCGGCGCGGCCGAAGTGCAGTTCCTCGGCGACCGCGACGAAGTAGCGCAATTCCCGCGTTTCCAGGCTGTCCACGCCCACCACCATACCCGCCGGGTATCACAGGCGACCGGATCGGTGTTGGCCGGGCCGCCCGGCCGCGCGCGAGCATCGGGCCATGAGCGAAACGAAGGTCGCGCTGGTCACCGGCGCGAACAAGGGAATCGGATGTGAGATCGCGGCCGGGCTGGGCGCCCTCGGCTACCGGGTCGGCGTGGGGGCCCGCGACGCGGCGCGGCTGGAGAGCGCCGTCGAGAAGTTGCGCGCCGCCGGGGCCGATGCCTTCGGGGTGCTCCTGGACGTCACCGACGACCGCAGCGTCACCGAGGCCGCCGCCGGGCTCGATCGGCTCGACGTGCTGGTCAACAACGCCGGAATCTCCGGGCCGACCGGGCCGGGCTGGGAGCAGGATCCGACGACGCTCGACCTCGACGTGGTCAGGACGGTCGTGGAGACCAATGTCATCGGGGTGATCCGGGTGACCAACGCGATGCTGCCGCTGCTGCGGCGCTCGGCGTCACCGCGCATCGTGAACGTCTCCAGCAGCGTCGCCTCGGTGACCCGCCAGGCCGACCCCGACGTCGCGATCGGTCCGATCATGGCGGCTTACTCGCCGTCGAAGTCGTTCCTCAACGCGGTGACCGTGCACTACGCCCGGCAGTTCACCGGGACGGGCATCCTGATCAACGCCGTCTGCCCAGGGCTGGTCGCGACCGATTTCACCGGCTTCGTGGGCCGCACTCCGGAAGAGGGCGCGGCCGTCGCGATCAGGTACGCGACGCTGCCCGACGGCGGCCCGACCGGGACGTTCGCCGACGACGCGGGCGTCATCCCCTGGTGACCACGCGCAGTACCGCCGTCAGCATCGGGAGAGTGAACTCGCCGTCGGCGGTCTCCGGGCGGTCGGCCAGGTAGTCGCGGATCCGGGCGAGCGTGGCTCGACGCTCCGGCTCCGGCATGACCAGCAGCCCGGCGCGGGTTGCGAGCGTCGCGACGAGTGAATCGGCGGTGCGCCGCTGGCCGTGCGGGAACTCGGCCCGCTCCGCCGAGCCGAACACCGGCGGAATCCGCAGCCCGGCGGTCTCGTTACGCCAGCTCGCAGGGGTGTCACGGGGGCCGATGGCCGCGCCCCCGCTGACCTGGGCGAGCCCGGCCACCCACTCGGTTTCGTCGTCGAGGACGTTCCACAGCCCGGCCAGCACGCCGCCGGGTACCAGGACCCGGGCGATCTCGGGACCCGCGACGTCCATGTCGAACCAGTGCATCGCATTGCCCGCCACCACGACGTCGACCGACGCGTCGGGCAACGGGATCGCCTCGGCACTGCCCAAAAGCGCACGGACACCAGGCAACGAACGGCGCAACTCGGCCAGCATCGCCGGATCGGGCTCCACCGCGATCACATCGGCGCCGACCGTGACCAGCGCGGCGGTCAACTTGCCCGTTCCGGCGCCGAGGTCCAGGACGCGCGAGCCGGATGTGGGCTTAGTTGCGATTCGGCGGGCATCGACTGCGGCTGGCGTGCCGCTTTCGGTGACCCGGTTGGGCGCGCCCAGACCGGGTGCCGGCTCGGTAGTGATCGTGTCGGCATCGGCCGCGGCGAGTGTGTCGGTTCTGACGCCGGGGTCCAGTGCACGCAGACCGGGTGCGGGCTCGATCGCGTTGGCTCCGGCTCTGAGGTCCAGGATGCGCGGACCGGATGTGGGCTCAACCGCGATCATGTCGGCATCGACTGCGGCTAGCGTGCCGCTTTCGGTGTCTCGGTTGGGGACACCAAAACAGGGTGCGGGCTCGATCGCGTCGCTATCCGCTGCGGCCAGCATGTCGGTTTCGGTGCCCAGGTCCGGTATGCGCGGGCCGGGCATAGGCCCAACGACGATCATGCTGGTCCGCGACTCGGTGCCTGGGTCCAGGACGTGTGGATTGGGTGCGAGCTCGGCTGCGATCGCGTCGGCATCCGCCGCCGGCTGGCCGGGCAAAGGCTCAACAACGAGCATGTCAGAGCCCAGCGCAGGCTCCAGTGCCCAGCGGACGGCGGCGAGCGCATAATCCGGGCGGTGCTCCGCATAAGCGGGTGCCGCCGTGCCGAAGGACGAGCCGAGGTCCACGCGGGTTCTCCTAAGACGCGTCAGGGGCCGGGAGCCGGGCGGTGGCGTCGGCGTATTTCAGTAGAAGCCGGGCGAACTCCAGCCGTTCCGCCCGAGGCCAGTCGCGGGTGATGTGTTCGAAGGCCTGGCGCTGCTGGTGGCGGAACAGGGCCAGCAGCGCCACCCCCTCGCCCGTCAGCTGAAGGACGGTGCGACGCCCGTCGAGCTGGGACGCGGCCCGCACCAGGTAGCCGTTGCTGATGCAGTCGGTCGCCATGCGGCTGGCGACCGACGCGTCGACCATCAGGTGGTCGGCCAGGGCGCCGATCGTGATCTCGCGGCCCGCCTCGGCCGCTTCGTCGACGATGTTGAGGACCAGGTTGCGCGTCAGGTCCTTGCGGCCCACGGGGCCGTCGACGGGGGCCTGCATGGTGCGGCGGCGGAGCCGGGCGAAGGCCATGCCCACGGCGTCGAGGAGCGGCTCCTCCTGCGGTGTTGCGCTCACATCGCCTTTCTACCACAAGGTGCATATATGTGCTATTAAGCATGTAATTGCATCATGCATACTTGAGGAGGCACCATGACCACGGCCATCGTCAACGCCCGTGTGTTCGACGGCGAGCGCGTCCGTGAGGAGACGACCGTCCTGCTGGACGGCGCGCTGATCGCCGCCGTCGGCACCCCGCCGCCCGACGGGGCGGAGATCGTCGATGCCCAGGGCGGCACGCTGCTACCCGGGCTGATCGACGCCCACGTCCACACCTCCGAACCCGCGCTTGCGCTGGCGCTGCGGTTCGGGGTCACCACCGAGCTGGAGATGCAGGGGCTGCACACCAAGAAAGGCCGTGCGCACCTGCCCGACACGGTCGCCGACGTGCGCTCGTCGGGGTTCGGGATCACGCCGCCGGGTGGGCATCCGAGCGAGCTGTTCCCGCCCGGTTTCGAGCCCGCGGCCGGGCCCGACCTGCCGCTGATGCCGTTCGCCAGTACCCCGGAGGAGGCGGTCGCGTTCGTGCCGCGGCTGGTCGCGGACGGGTCCGACTACATCAAGTTCATGGTGGACGACGGCTCGGTCGAAGGCCATCCCGGTCTGCCCATGCTCGACCAGGCCACGCTCAACGCCGGGGTCGCCGAGGTCCACCGGCACGGGCTGCTCGCCATCGCGCACACCCTCACGGTCGAGGCGACGCGGATGGCCGCCGAGGCCGGTATCGACGGGTTCGCCCACCTGTTCATGGATCAGCCGCACACCGCCGAGATCATCGATGTCATCGCCGCCTCGGGGGCGTTCGTGGTGCCGTGTGTGGTGCTGAACGCGTCCATGATGGGGATCACCGGTGGTGATCTGGCCGACGATCCGCGCGTGGGATCGCGGCTCGACGCCGCCTGGACCGCCACCCTGCGCAGCAGCTACGACCGCTATCCGCAGGGCCGTCTCGACGACGTGCTCGCCTCGGTGAAGGCGCTGCGTGACGCGGGGGTCGACCTGCTCGCGGGCACCGACGCCGCGCCCGCGCCGCTGCCGTTCCTGGGCGGCGTCGTGCACGGTGCCAGCCTCCACCGTGAGCTGCGCTACCTGGTCGAGGCGGGGCTCACGCCGATCGAGGCGCTGCGCGCGGCGACCTCCGTCCCGGCACGGCGGTTCGGGCTCACCGACCGGGGGCGCATCGCCGCAGGTCTGCGGGCCGATCTCCTTCTGGTGGACGGAGACCCGACCGTCACCATCGGCGACACCCTCAACCTGCGGCGGGTCTGGCGCGCCTGAACCTCACGACGTGTCCAGGCGCGGGAAGGCGACCTCGCGCAGGATCAGCCGCAGCGCCGCCGCGATCGGGATGGCGAACAGCGCGCCGAGGATGCCCAGCAGGGCCGCGCCCAGTGTCACCGCGACGAGCGTGACCACGCCGGGCACCTCGACGGCCGCGCCCATGATGCGCGGGACCAGCACGTAGTCCTCGAAGAGCCGGTAGACCACGAAGAAGACGGCGGTGGCCAGCGCGACGGGGAAGGAGACCGAAAGCGCCACCAGGAAGACGACCAGTCCGCCGAGGGTCGACCCCACGACCGGGATCAGGTCCATGAACGCGACGAACAGCGACAGCAACAGCGCGTACGGGACATTGAAGATCACCAGCCAGATGAAGGTCAGCACCCCGGCGACCGTCGACGTCACGAGGTTGCCGAGCACGAACCTACCTACTTTGCTGAGGATGTCCTCGCCGATGAGGATCGCGCGCGGGCGCCGCGAGTTGGGTACGCACCGGTAGGCGGTGGCCTTGATCCGGGGCAGGTCGGCCAGGAAGTAGATCGTCAGCACCAGCACGATCACCGTCGAGAAGGCCGCGCCCGCCACCACCTCGCCCGCGCCCAGCAGCCCGCCGACCAGCGAGATCTCGCTCTTACCGGTACCGAGCTCCTGGATCACGCGGGCCAGGTCGAACCGGGTGTTGAGCCGCCCCACGAGCGTGTTCTGGTTCGTCGCCTGCTGGAGATACATGGGCACGTCGTGGACGAACTGGCTCACCTGCGCCACGACGACCGGGATGGCCAGTGCGAGGAAGCCCCCGACCAGCGCCAGCGTCGCCACCACGATGATCAGCACGCTGGCCCAGCGCGGCACCCCCCGCCGCACCAGCCAGTTCGTGGCCGGATCGAGCCCGATCGCCAGGAACAGCCCCAGCCCGATGAGGATCAGCACGTCCTTCGCCGCCCCCAGCAGCAGGATCACCCCGTAGGTGACCGCCACGCCCGCCGCGGCCATCATCCCCACGTGGAACGGCGACCGCCGGTTGAACGGCCGCCCCTGCTCGCCGAACGGCCGCCGTTCGGTCGCCGCCGCGTTCGCCTTCTCCGCCGCCCGCTCGACGGGCCCCTCGGGAGGGTCGTGAGATGTCATGCCGCATCGCCCCCACCTGCCCATTCCCGCTGGCCGGAGGCGGCACCGGGCTTTGCCGGAAAATGGCGGGGTGGTCTAGGCTCGATCACGACATCGCGGGAGCCCGCGCAACGGGCTGAGAGTGTGGCTGAGGCGGCCACAGACCGCTCGAACCTGACCGGGTCATGCCGGCGTAGGGAGAAGGTCCGTAGTGACGTACAGCCAAGATTTATGGGACACCCGCGTCTACCAGGCGATTCTCGACCACCCCTTCATCACCGGGCTCGTCGACGGAACGCTGCCCCGTGAGGCGTTCCGCCACTTCGTCGAGCAGGACTCCCACTACCTGCGCGACTACGCCCGCGCCCTGGCCGTGTGCGCGGCCAAGGCGCCCGACGACGAGACCACCAGCGCCTTCGCGGGCGATGCCGCCGGGGCCATCGCGGCCGAGCGCGAGATGCACGCCGCCTTCATGGCCGACCTCGGCGGCTCGGCCGAACAGGCGGCCGCCGCGCCGGTCGGGCCGACCACCCGGGCCTACACCAGCTATGTCCTGGCCACGGTCTACGGGGGTTCGTTCCTGGACGGACTGGCGGCGGTGCTGCCCTGCTACTGGATCTACGCCCGGGTGGGGGAGGACCTGCTGAAGCGGTCATCTCCTGATCCGCTCTACCGGCGGTGGATCGAGGCGTACGGGAACGAGGCATTTCAGGACACGGTCCGCAGAGTGGTGACCCTCACCGACCGGGTCGGCGAGGAGGCCACCAAGGCGCAGCGCGCGCGGGCCGCGGAACACTTCGCCACCACGGCCCGCTATGAGTGGATGTTCTGGGACGCGGCGTGGCGCCGCGAGTCCTGGCCGCTGTGACGAAGCACCACAGCGCGATGACCGGATCGCAGATGGCGCAGCCGAAGGACGAATGCTCGAAGAAGGGGAGGATCGGGCTCCCTTTCAGGTGGTGGACGACGTCCCAGGCGGTGTGGATCAGCCAGCCGACACCGATCCAGGTCCAGCTGTTGAGCCCTTTGTACGCGACGAAGGTCATCACCACGGGTAGCAAAAGTTCCCAGTAGCCGAGCCCGCCGCCGCTCAGATAGGCCGCGCCCGCGCCGCCGACCAGCACGGCGTTGACGTGACGGCGGCGCGGTTCGGGGAACAGTGACATGACCGCGACGAAGACCAGCCCGATGAGAATCGGCATGACGATGTCCATGCGCGGCAGGCTAGATCGGCCGCGCGTGGGCGCCCCACGGGGTGAATCGACAATCTCCGCCGGGTTCTCGCCACCTCTACGGTGGTCGGCATGCACACGGTGGCGGTCCTGGCTCAGGACCATGTGGTGGCGGCCGACCTCGCGACGCCGATCGAGGTGTTCGGGCGGGCGCGGCTGGGCGACGGGAGCAATCCGTACAAAGTGCTGGTCTGCGCCCCGGCACCGCAGGTGGCCGGGACCGCCTTCACCCTCATCGCGCCGCACGGCCTCGCGGCGCTGCGGGAGGCGGACACCATCGTGGTCCCGGGCTGTTCCGAGGAGGCCTCGCCGCCGGCCGAGGAGGTCCTCGACGCGCTGCGCGCGGCGGCCGCGAGCGGCACCCGGATCGCCTCCATCTGCGTCGGCGCCTTCACCCTCGCCGCCGCCGGGCTGCTCGACGGCCTCAGCGCCACCACCCACTGGGCCGCCGCCGACCGGCTCGCGCGGCGGTTTCCGCTCGTGGACGTCAAACCCGATGTCCTGTACGTCGACAACGGCGCCGTCCTGACCTCGGCCGGAGCGGCTGCCGGGCTGGACCTGTGCCTGCATCTGGTGCGGCGCGACTTCGGTTCGGAGGTCGCCGCCGACTCGGCCCGGGTGTCGGTGGTGCCGCTGGAACGCGAGGGCGGGCAGGCGCAGTTCGTCCCGCACACCCGGCCCGCCGTTCCGCGGGGATCGCTGCTCGACCCGGTGCTGTCGTGGATCGAGGACAACCTCGACCACGAGGTCACACTGGCCGACATGGCCCGGCGCGGCGGGATGAGCGGGCGCACCTTCAGCCGCCGCTTCCGCGAGCAGACCGGCACCACACCGGTGCAGTGGCTGCTGCGGGCCCGGGTGCGGCGCGCCCAGTTCCTCCTGGAAACGACCGACGAGGGGGTCGAACGCGTAGCCGCACGGTCCGGATTCGGCTCGGCGACCGCGTTCCGTGAGAGGTTCAAACGCGTCGTCGGCGTCACACCGCAGTCGTATCGTTCGTCGTTCCGGAGCCGGAAAATGTCAGTGCCGTTCGAGAGGATGGGATCATGAACGAAACGCCCCCGATGACGCTGATCTCGGATGAGACCGCTTACGCCGAGGCCGTCCAGCTGGCCGTCGACGCCGCTGCCGCCTACTACGCCGACGGCACCTCCACCCTCGACGACGATGCTTACGACCGGCTGGTGCGCGGGATCGAGGCCTTCGAATCGGCCCATCCCGAGCAGGTGCTGCCGAACTCCCCGACGGGGAAGGTCGCGGGCGGCGCGGTCGTGGGCGACGTGCCGCACACGGTGCCGATGCTCAGCCTCGACAACGTCTTCGGCCCCGACGAACTGGTGTCGTGGGCGGGTTCGCTGGAGCGGCGGCTGGGGCGTCCGGTCGAGGCGTGGAGCGTGGAGGCCAAGCTCGACGGGCTGGCGGTGTCGGCGCGTTACCGGCGGGGGCGGCTGGTCCAGCTGATCACGCGCGGTGACGGCGTCGCCGGGGAAGACGTTTCCCACAACATCGGCACCATCGTCGGACTGCCCGGCCGGCTGGCCGAACCGGTCACCGTGGAGCTGCGCGGCGAGGTCATGATGACCGCCGCCCAGTTCGCCGACGCGTGCGCCAAGCGGCAGGCCCACGACGGCACCACTTTCGCCAACCCCCGAAGCGCGGCGGCGGGCACCCTCCGCACCAAGGAGCGCCCCTACGTCTGCGAGCTGACCTTCTTCGGGTACGGCGCCCTGCCCTTCGAGGGTGCCGAGACGCGCCTCAGCGAGCTGCCGCACAGCGAGATCATGGAGTGGGTGGCGGGCCAGGGCGTCCAGACGACGGCCGTCACGCCGGTCGCCGGGGTTCTCGTGGCCACGCTGGAAGAGGTGCAGGCGCGGGTCGAGGAGATCGCCGCCGCGCGCGCCGACCTCGAGTTCGGCATCGACGGCATCGTGATCAAGTGTGACCTGGCCGCCGACCAGGCGCTGGCCGGGTTCAGCTCGCGGGCGCCGCGGTGGGCGGTGGCGTACAAACTGCCCGCGACCGAGAAGATCACCAAGCTGGTCGGCGTCGAGTGGAACACCGGCCGCACCGGCATCATCGCCCCGCGCGCGGTTTTGGAACCGGTTGAGCTCGACGGCTCGATCGTCACCTACGCCACCCTGCACAACGCGGCCGACATCGGGCGGCGCGGGCTCATGCTGGGCGATTCGGTGACCGTCTACAAGGCGGGCGACGTGATTCCTCGCGTGGAGGCGCCCGTCGTCCACCTGCGCACCGGCGACGAGCGGCCGATTCCGATCCCCGAGGTGTGTCCGTCGTGCGGCGACGCGATCGACGCCAGCCAGGAACGGTGGCGGTGCGTGCGCGGGCGGGCCTGCCGGGCGATCGCGTCGATCGAATATGCGGCCGGGCGCGACCAGCTCGACATCGAGGGGCTGGCGGTCAACCGCATCCAGCAGATGCTCGACGCGGGTCTCATCGTCGATTTCGCCGACCTGTTCTTTCTGACCCGGGAGCAGTTGCTGGGGCTGGAGCGGATGGGGGAGACGAGTACGGACAATCTGCTCGCGGCGCTGGTGAAGGCCAAGGAGCAGCCTCTCAGCCGGGTGTTCTGTGCTTTGGGCGTGCGGGGAACCGGGCGCAGCATGTCGCGGCGTATCGCCCGGCACTTCGCTCACATGGACGGTATTCGCGCGGCGACGTCCGAGGATCTGCAGCGGGTCGAGGGGATCGGGCCTGAAAAGGCTCCTGTCGTTGTCGCCGAGCTGATCGAGGTGGGGCCGCTCATCGACAAGCTGATTCTCGCCGGGGTCAACATGGTCGAGCCTGGCGTGACCGCTTGGACGCCTGAGGCCGACGAACCGGGCGAGGGGTCTGCCGAGTCGCCGCTGGCGGGGATGTCGGTCGTGGTGACCGGGGGGATGAGCGGGCCGCTGGAGGCGCTGTCGCGTAACGAGATGAACGAGTTGATCGAGCGGGCGGGCGGGAAGGCGTCGTCCAGCGTGTCGGCCAAGACTTCGTTGGTGGTGGCGGGGGAGAAGGCCGGCTCGAAGCGGGCCAAGGCCGAGGGGTTGGGCGTCCGGATCGCGACTCCCGAGGAGTTCGCCGAGCTGGTTGCGGCGTTCCTTTAGGGTCTGCTGGAAGCGCGCCGGTCTGATCTCAGTGTTCTTCTCAGGTCAGGGCGAAACTGAGAGCTTGGGTGATCGCATCGCCAGCCCGAGGAGACTGCCGATCTGGCCGGGCTGTTCTCTCAAGCCGGCTTGAGCCTGGGTGCGCGCATTGCGACTCCTGAGGAGTTCGCCGGTCTGATTTCCCTCTGACGCGGTCTCCGCCTGATAATTGGCCGTTCTCGGGACAGGCGTCCGATTCTGTTGGGCTTTTGAGCCACGGCTTGGGTCTTTGGGCGGCTCACACTCCAGCCGAAGATCGTGATCGCGATGGGTGCCGGGGCGACAGTCGGGCAGCGTCGACACGCCATCGGCTTCTTCTCCCTCTACCCGAGTTCACCGCGACGGAGGGCGTCCCTCATCTCGCTGAGCTTCGCGGTCGTCGCCGGGGTCTGCTCCTGCGGTTGTTCGGCGAGTCGGAGGGCATCGTCGATCTCGCTGAGTTTGGCCGAGGACAGGACGGCCGCCCGCTCTATCAGGTCCTCCCGTGACACGGTGGTCAGCCACGTGCAAGGGGTGAAGCCCGGACGCGGGAACGCGAGCCGCAGCACGCCTTCGAACGGCACTCCTTCACCGGCGCCCACGCTCACTTCGATGCCCAGACCGCTCAGGTCGACGCCCGCCGGAGCGACGACCTGCATCGCCCTGATCCCCGAGGTGTCGTCTCCCGACAGCAGTACGACCAGCCTCCGCTCGTCGAACTGGACCCACCAGACTTCGCCACGTTGCACGAGTCCTCCAGACACAGGACGGCGGACAGACGCTGCGCGAGCCTGACACGCTGTGGAGACGGGTGCGGCCAGACTGAGATCACGCCGTGGCCGCAGGCCACAGAGTAAGCCCTGCCTGCTGGCAGGAGGCGTTCGAGGGCTTGATGAGCCGGATAGCGGGACGGTTCACGCGGGTCGAATCCCGGCGCCGAGCCCGGAAGCCGGTATTCGACCCGCTGTCGGACCTTCCGGACTATCGCCGAGTGGGCCGGGGACAGGACCCTGACGACATGTGGCACCTGCGCGGGCGGGCCGACCAGGTCCGCGACGATGTGGCGGTGCTGGCGGTCGACGAGACCGGCGACGTGAAGAAAGGCACCGACACTGTCGGTGTCCGGCGCCAGCACACCGGCGCCGCCGGAGGCGTCGAGAACAGCCAGGTAGCCGCTTACCTCGCCATACTCGACCCCGCGAGGGCACGCGGCGATCGACCGGGAACTCCATGTTCCGCGTTCCTGGGCCTCCAGCCTCGACCGCTGCCGGGTCGAGGACTCGGTGACAAGACGGAGTTCGCGACCAAGTCAGAGCCGGCCGCCCGCATGGTCACCCAACACCTGGATGCTGGCCACCGGGCCGCGTGGGTCGCGAGAGACGAAATCTAAGGCGGTAACCCGAGGCTGTGTGCCGCGCTGGAGGAACGCGGCACCGGCTACGTCTTAGAGCTCATTTCAGAATGAGGCTGGTTGGTGACTGGTAGAGGGGCTGGGGCCGGGTCATCGTCTGGGATATGGGCGTGGTCTTGGTGCCTGATGATCTGTGGGAGCGGGTGGCTCCGCTGCTGCCTCCGGCGCCGCCGCGGCGGTTTCGTCATCCGGGTCGGCGGCGGGTGGAGGACCGGGTGGCCTTGGCCGGGATCGTGTACGTGCTGACCAGGGACGTCCCCTGGGGGCAGGTGCCCGCGCAGGTGGTGGGCTGTTCAGGGGTGACGTGCTGGCGGCGGCTGGAGGAGTGGACCCGGGCCGGGGTGTGGCCCCGCCTGCACCAGGCCCTGCTGGGTGAACTACGCGCCGCCGGCCTGCTGGACATGGACCGGGCCAGCATCGACAGCTCCCACGTGCGGGCGCGCAAAGGGGGGACCACGTCGGGCCCTCGCCCGTCGACCGGGGACGGCCCGGATCCAAGCACCACCTGATCGTCGACTCTCACGGGACACCGCTGGCCGTCTCGGTGACCGGAGGCCACCGCAACGACGTCACCCAGCTCATCCCGCTGCTGGAGGCCATCCCGCCCATCCGCGGCATCCGCGGCCGTCCCCGCCGAAGACCCCGCCGACTGTTCGCCGACCGAGGCTACGACCACGACAAATACCGCACGCTGGTCCGCGCCAGAGGCGTCATCCCGATGATCGCCCGCCGGGGCACGCCACACGGTTCCGGCCTGGGCAAGGTCCGGTGGGTCGTCGAGCGGACCCTTGCCTGGCTCCACCAGTTCAAACGCTTACGCATCCGCTCCGAACGCCAGGCCCGTCTCCATCACGCCCTGTTGCTCCTGGCCTGCAGCATCATCTGCCTCCGACGCCTACGCACCTCATTCTGAAATGAGCTCTTAGAGCTCCTAACAAAATGAAGCCAACTGAATCTGGCGCCGGTGCGGCGAGATGAGTCACCTGCGTAGGCGGCGCTTGGCAACGGTGAGTTGTCGGGTACCGGACCCATTTTGTTAGGAGCTCTTAGCGGTGGTCTGCTCGCACGAAGTCACCACAGGCGCCGGCAAGTTCCGCGCGGACACGCTGGCCAGGAGGGTGCCCAGAGGGCCTGGCAGAAGCTGTCCGCAGAGGTCGAAGCCGAGGGCCACCGCTTCTACGACTGGGCCGTCATCGACCTCACCGACCCTCGCCTGGGAGTCGGCAGTTGCTGATCCGCCGCAACCGTACGCTGCTACCCGCCAGCCACCTTGCCGCCCACCACCCTGGTACGCGTCGCTGGATCAAGCTGGCGGGTCGAGGAGTTTTCCAGTCCGGCAAGGGCTTGGCGGCCTTCGACGAGCACCAGGTCCGGCGCTACTCGTCCTGGTCCCGTCGGGTCACCCTGGCCATGCTCGCGCACGCCTTCCTCGCCGTCGTCCGTGCGAACGAACACGACCGTCATCTGTCACCCTGCAACGAGATTCAACGACTGTTCATCACGCTCGTCATCCGACGCGACTTTGACCCTGTCCACCGGCCCGGTTGGTCCGTCTGGCAGCGCCGCCACCCGGCCCGATCCCAGACCAGCCGCTACCGACGACAAGTCGCTCAAGCATGAAGAACACGATCTACGGCCGGAGTACTAGTTGCCGCCGTGGTTGAGCACGTTGCCGTTGACGCAGTGGTTCGTGGTGTTGCCGGTCCACGGCGCCCCGACCGGAACGACCGCCAGTTCCTGGAAGCACACGGACGCGGCGGAGAAGTTCCAGTTGTTGGCCGCGTTCACCCCGGGGCCGAAGTTCGAGTCGGGGTCGTCGGAGGCGTGGGCGGGAACGGCGATCGCCGCCGCGCCGAGTACGAGCAGAGCCGTCTTCATCATGATCATCACTCTCCGTAGTTAACTACAGAGAGTGGTCGTTCAGGGCCGTCTTGGGGCTGCGCGCACATGGGCGCGTTCCCCCTGCTTCCCGATGAGGCTCAGGAACTCGACCGGACCCGCGCCTGTGGCGCCGAACCAGTGCGGGATGCGGGTGTCGAACTCGGCGGCCTCGCCGGCCTTGAGGATCAGGTCGTGCTCGCCGAGCACGAGCCGGAGCGTCCCGTTCAGGACGAACACCCAGTCGTAGCCCTCATGGGTGCGCATCTCGGGCTCGGCGCCGTCGCGCCCGGCCGGGAGGACGAACTTGTAGGCCTGGATGCCCCCGGGCCTGCGCGTCAACGGCAGGACGACCGAACCGTCACCGCAGGGGATCGGACGCAAACTCACACGCGGATCGCCGGTCGGCGGCGCGTCGACGAGTTCGTCGAGGGTGACGCCGTGGGCGCGGGCGAGCGGGAGGAGTTGCTCCAGCGTGGGGCGGCGCAGGCCCGCCTCCAGGCGGGACAGGGTACTGGTCGAGATGCCGGTCTCCGCCGCGAGGTCGGCGAGGGTGACCTCGCGGTGCAGCCGAAGGCGTTTCAGCCTCGGCCCGACGGCGTCGAGGGTGCGGTCGATGGTGTCATCCACCCTCCCATTTTGCCATTCGGCAACAGCATTTGCGTATCCGCCTGCCTCGTCACCACGATGAGCGGCGAGAACACGCGAACGCGGAGGACACACCGTGAACACATTCGACTCCAGAGCCGACTTCCCATCGACGATGTGGAAGGTCTCGGGTAACAGACCGAACCGGCGCACAGGGCCACCGGCCACGGCTGACGGGCCAAGCCGGCTCGAAGGGACTCCGGTCATGGTCGCCTGGCGGAAATGGCGTGAAAGATCTCCGGCTGTTGTCGTCGGGCCGAGCTGGGGCAAGGCGTTTCCGGCCACGGTTGCCGGGACGGGCCGGCGCGGAGGGATCCTGGCTATGGCCATGGGGCCGAGCCGACGTAATGAGTCTCCCGTCACGGCTACAGGCCCGGATCCGTCTAGCGGTGATTCTGAAGCCCCCGACCCGACCGTCCACGATCCGAGGCGCCGTCGTGCGATCCTGGTCGGTGTCTGCGTCGCCCTGATGGCGGTCATCGCCTCCGTGTCGGGGCTGAACGTCGCCCAACCCGAGCTCGCCGTAGCATTCGGCGCCTCGCAGACGGAGATCTTCTGGTTCATCAACCTCTACACGATCACCCTGGCCGCGCTGCTCCTGCCACTCGGCGCAATCGGTGACCGGCTGGGCCGCCGCCCGATCCTGTTGACCGGCCTGCTCGTCTTCGGGGTGGCCAGCGCGGCCGCCGGGCTGGCGCCGACGTCCGAGATCATGCTGGTGGCGCGGTTCCTGAGCGGCGTCGGCGCGGCGATGATCATGCCGGTCACGCTCGCCGTCATCACCTCGACGTTCCCGGAGAACGAACGCTCGAAGGCGATCGGCATATGGACCGGCGTCGCCGGTGGCGGCGGCATCCTGGGCATGTACCTGTCGGCTGTCCTGGTCGACTTCGCGTCCTGGCGCTGGCTGTTCGTCCTGCCGGTCGTGCTCGTGGTCGTCGCCGCGGTCATGGCGCTGCGCGCCATCCCCGACTCGCGGGAGTCGGCCGCGCATCCGTTCGACATCATCGGGTCGCTGACGTCGGTGGTCGCGGTGGTCGGCGTCGTCTTCTTCCTGCACGAAGGTCCCGTACGAGGCTGGACCGCACCCCCGACCCTCCTCGCCCTCCTGATCGGAATCGTCGCCGCCGCCGGGTTCGTGGCCTGGGAGCTGCGGACAGGGTCCCCACTCCTCGACGTGCGGCTCTTCCGGAAACGCGGTCTGGCCAGTGGTTCGGTCTCGCTCCTGACGGTGTTCGGTGTCCAGGCGGGAATCTTCGTCGTCCTGTTCCCCTACTTCCAGGCGGTCGTCGGCTGGACCGGCCTGCTCTCCACCCTCGCGCTCATGCCCATGGCGCTGCTGATGATGATCGCCTCCGGCCTGGCACCCAGGCTGGCCGCAGGCATTGGCCCCCGTTCGACCATGGCCGCCGGAATCCTCCTGGGCGGCGCGGGACTGGCGTTGATGGCCACGTTCGTCTCGGTCGACGGCGGCTACCTCTCGATCCTGCCCGGCATGCTCGCCATGGGACTCGGCATGGGCCTGACGATGACCCCCGCCACCGAGGCCATCACCTCGGCGCTGCCCCGCGAACGGCAGGGCGTCGCCTCCGCGCTCAACGACGTCACCCGCGAACTCGGCACCGCCTTGGGAGTCGCCCTCCTCGGCGCGGTCCTGACCTCCGGATACCGAGGCGCCATCGACTCCCGCCTCGACGCCGCACCGGAAGCCGTCCGCGCCGGCATCGCCAACGCACTCGCCGTCGCCGACGGCCCCACCGCCCAGGCCGCCAAGGAGGCGTTCGTCGACGGCTGGCGCCAGTCCATGTGGTCGGGCGCGGTGGTCATGGCCATCCTTTTCGTGTACGTCATCGCACGCGCATCCCTAAGATCACGACATGCCGGGACACAAGCAGCCGCCGAGGCCCCTGAACGTCGGTGACGTGGTGGCCGCCCATTCACCCCACCTCGGCGAGTGGACGGCCGCCCAGATCATCCACCTCGACGCCGACACCGAGTCGGCGGCCGTACTGGAACTCGACTGGTCCGGCCCCGAGCCGTCGTCGGTGTCCGACCTCGGCGACGTCACCCCGCTGAGGCGCACCCACCACTCGTGGGGCGGCGACCTGTCCTTCTGCAACCACGACTGGCTTCTGCCCCGCAGCCACAAGGTCATCGGAACCCTGCCCCCGCTCCACGACGAACCGCCGAACAGCTGGGCCCGGACGTGGCGGCTGGGCTACCACCTGGCCCTTCAACAGCGCTGGAACGCCGGGATCCACGACGACCCGGCCCCGGAGTGGCAGGCCGAACACACGGCGCTCCCCGGCGAGGCGATGCCCGAGATCACCGAGCTGACGATCAGGGACATCGACACCCTCGACTGCGCCCTGCTCGTCCGCCGCTTCCCCAACCTGACCTGGCTGCGGCTCTACGGACGCCTCGGCCTCCTCACCCACGCGGGCGAACTCAACACCCTGGCCTCACTCCGGGGAATCGACATCGCCGACCTGTTCGGGATGACCGAAGAAGACCGGTTACGACCAGAGCGCGTACCCGAGCTGGAACACGTCCATCTCTACGGCGTCCAGGCCGACTACGCCCTGGCCATGCAGCGCACCTGGCAGCCCGAGATCCCGGCGGGCACCTACGTGTCGATCTCCCGCCCCCGCACGCGGGAATGGGCCGAAGAGAACCGGAACAACCCGCTCCGCGACTGGGACGGCCGCGAAGGGATCAACGGAGCGACGTACACGATCGCGTTCGCCCAGTACACGACCACACGGGAGACGGTCCTGCGAGTACTGGCCAAAGAACCACCGGAGGCCCGCCCGGCCCTCCTCGAACAGATCGGCGCCGACTACGGCGAGGTGTTCAACCAGCTGGATGAGGGTGCGGAGTTCATCGAGACCGTCGAGCGCGAGGAGCTCTACGCCGCCCTCGACCACATCATGGACGAAGCCGAGGCGATCCACGGCCCCGGCCTCGACGAAGCCCGCGAGAGTCTCATCGACGGCCTCGACTCAGCCCGAGACTGGTAGCTCTTTCCAGGGAGGGCGCTGGGAGGTTCGGGTGTGATGGCGGCCAGGCCCGCGATGAGGAGGTCCTCCCAGAGACGACGTCGGCTTGACCCGCTGTCCCGGCTCACTGGAGTCGATGCTCGGCCGGTCTAGCTGGCCTGGGGCGGACCAGGTTGGCTGAGCCGATTCGCCTCTGTGCCGCGCAGTGAATCCGATCTGCGCAGACTCGACGTGCACCTGGGGAGTATTTCCGGTGTGGCGTAGGTCTGGCCCGTGAGAGGGAAGTGGCGCATAGCTGAGGAGGCTTCTTCAGGCCTCGGCCAGTGCTTCTTCGGCGCGTTCGGGGCTGCCGTCGGCGAGGCCGAGAGCGATCGCTTGGCGGGCGGCGAACCACAGGGCCACGCCCACCAGGAAGACGATGACCTCGGTGACCGTCAGCGCCCAGATGATGCCGCCCAGCCCGAACCAGAGGTTCCCGAGGATCACGATCGGGACGAACAGCACTCCGTGCGCCACCGACATCACGATCGCCGCTGCCGACCGGCCGGTCGCCTGGAACAGTGACGTGATCAGCCCCGCGAACCCATTGACGATCATCGCGACGAGTTGCGCCGTGAGGACCGTGACGCCGATCGCGAGGACCGACCGGTCTGCGGAGAAGGTGCCGAACACCTGCTCGCGGAAGACGTACACCACCATGGAGAAGATCAGCACGACGGCGCCCACCGCGATCGCGGACCCGCGCAGGGCGGCGGTCAGGCGGGACCGGTCGCCCTTGCCGTAGGAGTAGGCGAGCAGGGGCAGGACCCCGAGCGTGACCCCCATCACCAGGAACTCCGGCACCTGCGCGATGCGGACCGCGACCCCCATGGCCGCCAGCGCGTGGTCGCCGTAGGCGGCGGCGAGGTTGTTGAGCACCAGCGTGGTGGCGATCAGGAAACCGGCCTGGAGCAGCTCGCCGACGCCCACACCGAAGACGGGCCGCACCACGGCGGGGGAGAGCGTGAACCAGCGCGGCGCAAGGCTCACGTGTTCGCTGTTGCGGTGTAGCCAGAAGGCGAAATAGCCGACGATGCCCAGGTTGGACAGCCCCATCGCCAGCGCCGTCCCGGCCACGCCCCAGTGCAGCACCAGGATGAACAGCACGTCGAACACGACGTTGGCGATCGTGGACGCGATGATCCCGATCATCACCTGACGGGCCGCGCCTTCGGCCCTGACGAGCTGTTCGAGACAGAACGCGGCCGCGAGCACCGGTACGAACGCGAGCATGACCCCGACGAACGCCCTGGTCGCGGGCGTGGCTGCCGCATCGGCGCCGAGCAGTGCCACGAACGGATCCAGCAGGAGCAGCCCGGCCCCGCCGAACACGGCCCCGGCGAGCACCGAACCCCAGAGGGCGAACGACGAGACGTACTTGATCTCGGCGGCCTTCCCTGGTTCGTGTTCGGCCGCGCCGAGCAGTCGCGAGATCAGCGCCCCGCCGCCGACGCCGAACACCCCGCCGACCGCCATGACCAGCCCGAGCACCGGCGCGCCGAACGTGATCGCGGCGAGCAGCGCGGTGTCGTGGAGTGAGCCGACGAAACCGGAGTTGATGAGGTTGTAGACGGCGCCGACGATCATCGCGGCCGCCATCGGCACGCACAGGTGCACGAGCGCGCGCACGATCGGTGCGGACGAGAGGTACCAGCGGTTGGTGCCGACGGCTCCCGGGGATTCGAAACTCTGAGTGGTCATGACCGCCCCTTTCCGGGCAGGGTCGAGCGCACGCCGACGGAACCGCCGGCGAGGCGGGGATGTTCGTGGAGGTGGGGCGGGGTTACCGCGTCGGTTGCGGCAGCTCCGCGGTGATCTTCGAGAGCAGGGCCTGAAGGGTGGCCCGCTCGGCCGGGCTCAACGGGCCGAGGATCGACTCGTTGACCTCGGACAGCGCGGTCTCGAACCCGGCGATGAGTTCAGCGCCGGCCGCCGTCGCGTAGACGCGCTTACTGCGTTCGTCGCCCGGCTCGGTGCGCCGCTCGACGAGCCCGCGGCGTTCGAGCCCCTGCAGGAGGCTCGACACGCTCGCCGCACTCGTGCGGGTGATCTGCGCGATGTCCTTCTGGATCGCACCCGGGTTCTGGACGAGATAACCGAGCGCGAAACTCTGCTCGTGAGTGAGGTCACGGGCCCGGATCCAGTCTTCGGCGGCCTTCCGCTGAGCCCACATGATCCAGCGGACCAGGTCGAGGGGGCCGGTGAGGTTCGGTGCGTCCATGATGAGAAAACTAATTGTTCGACTTCTAACTGTCAAGCATCGAACTGTTTGGTAGGGTGGGGTGTGTGAGCGATGACGTCTACTCCGGCCACCACTGGCGCACCCTCTACGAGGCCCTCTGCTCCGGCGAGGAGACCGACATGCTGTGGCGGTGGCTCGAGGAGCATCCGGCCCACGTGGCCGAGGTGCGCGAGGCCGGTCGGGAGCAACGCTTGGTCGATCTCCCGGACAGATACAGCACCTTGGAGCGGCTGTACGCCGTCAGCCGCATCCTCGACTTCCTCATCGAGCTTCGTCCCGGGGTCTATCCCGCCTTCTGTGAGGCCTTGGGCGCCCACCGGATCGACAGAGAAGGCTTCCATCCGTTCTTCCACGAGATCGTCGAGGTCCGGCAGACCGCCGACCCCGACGAGCCGCCCGCGATCGTCGAGGAGCGCTGGCCCGGATTCCTGATGGGAGACCTGCTCTTGGCGCGGGCCGGGGTCGTCGTCACCGCAGGGGAGAAACACCTGGTCGCCGGGGTCGCCGACCGGTCGGCCCTCTACTGGACCTTTCGGCGGGGGTCGCGTCCGGTCCAGGACCTCTCCCACGGCTGGGGGCACAACTCGCAGTGGCGGACCGACATGCGCCGCGACTACGTGACCGACGGCCTGCTGCGCTACAACGTCGACGGCGATGAGAAACCCGAGGCCGACTGGATGATCGAGATCGTCCGCCACCGGTGCAGCACTGTCGTCGACTACGGCGACGACCTGTTCCCCTACGACTGCCACCACGTCGAGCCGCTGTGAAGATCGTCGTCCTGTCCGACACGCACGCGCCGCGCTTCTGGAAGGCCTGCCCGCCTGCCGTGGCCAAGCACCTTCGAGGCGCCGACGCGATCCTGCACGCCGGTGACGTCTGCGTCGGCCAGGTGCTCGATGACCTGGCCGCTTACGCGCCTGTCCACGCCGTCAAGGGCAACAACGACGGCCCCGACGTCGAGGCCCCCGAGACGCTGGAGCTGACACTCGGCGGCCTGCGAGTGGCCATGATCCACGACAGCGGCCCGGCCAAAGGACGCATGGCCAGAATGCGGGGCCGCTTTCCCGACGCCGAACTGGTCGTCTACGGCCACTCACACATCCCCGTGAACGAGAGTGCCGACGGATTCCGCATCTTCAACCCGGGCTCACCCACCGACAAACGCCGCCAGCCCCACGGCACCCTGGGCGTCCTGCACATCGACGACGGCATCCTCACGGAGGCGATGATCGTGCCCGTCAGCTGACCAGCACCAGGGCAGCCTTGCCAAGGCGATGATCGTGTCGGCCAAATGAGCTGTAGCCGTCGCACCTCCGGAACGCTCAACCTCGCAGTCATCGCAGCCATGACGACGCCATCACGCCGGGGACGACGATGGTGCGAGCCGGTTGAGGCGCAGGCCACGCATCCTGCCTGGGAACGACCAACGCGGGACCACGGCGGAGACCTCTCGCAGGGCGTCGATCGTGTCCGTCAGTAGACCCGAACCGCCAGAATGATTTGCGGCCACGACCAGGCCATCGTCACGGAGCTACGGTCGTATGCTCGATTGAGCCGCAGTCATCGCCCAGGAATGACTAGGGCAAGACTGCCGCGGCCATGACGACGGCACCCGACGAGACACGACGGTGCGATCTACGCGCCGTCGGCCTGCTGGACATGGAGCGGGCGTGCATCGACAGCTCCCACGTACGGACCCTCAAAGGGGGGACCACGTCGGACCCTCGCCGGTCGACCGGGGACGACCCGGATCCAAGCACCACCTGATCGTCGACTCTCACGGGACACCGCTGGCCGTCTCGGTCACCGGAGGCCACCGCAACGATGTCACCCAGCTCATCCCGCTGCTGGAGGCCATCCAGCCCATCCGCGGCCGCCCTCGCCGAAGACCTCGCCGGCTGTTCGCCGACCGGGGCTACGACCACGATAAATACCGCACGCTGGTCCGCGCCAGAGGCGTCATCCCCGTGATCGCCCGCCGCGGCACACCGCACGGTTCCGGCCTGGGCAAGGTCCGATGGGTCGTCGAGCGGACCCTCGCCTGGCTCCACCAGTTCAAACGCTTACGCGTCCGCTCCGAACGCCAGGCCAGACTTCATCACGCCCTGTTGCTCCTGGCCTGCAGCATCATCTGCCTCCGACGCCTACGCACCTCATTCTGAAATGAGCTCTAAGACGGCGGTCATGTCGGTCAGTTGAGGCGTAGGCGCCGCACTCCCGGAACGATCAACGTGGCGGCCACTGCGGCGACGACGAGGCCGCCGCAGAAGGCGATCGTGGGGCCGAAGCCGAAGACGACCGATACGGGTCCGGCTATGGCCTGGCCCGCTGGGATGGCGACGAAGGAGCCGAGGGCGTCGTAGGCGTACACGCGAGAAAGGACGGCCTGTGGCACGTTGCTCTGGACGGAGGTGTCCCAGAGCACGCCGAAGACCTCCAGTGCGACGCCAGCCAGAACCGACAGCGCGATCAGCGGGACCAGTGCGGGGGCGAGGCCGAGGACGAACAGCACTGGGGCGGTCGCGAGCATCGCGACCATGGCCACCAGCAGTGGCCGGTCGGCGCGGAGTTTCAGCGCGATGACGCCGCCCAGCAGGAAGCCGGCGGCCTCCGCGCCGACGACGGCGCCCCATCCTGCGCGGCCGATCGACGCGTCGGCGACCACTGGGCCGAGGGTCGAGAACGCGGCGGCGAAGGCGGCGTTGATGACGCAGAACGCGGCGACCACGACCCACAGCCAGGTTCGCGACGTGAACTCGCGCCAGCCTGCCCGGAGATCGGAGAGGAAGCCCGACTTCTCCTCCGGTACGGATCGGTCGAGCCGCATCAAGGTGAAGATCCCGGCCGCCAGGAGGAATGCGGCGGAGTCGATCACCAGGCCCCAGCCTGGTCCGATGACCGCGACGACGAAGCCGCCCGCGCTCGCGCCGCCGACGGCCGCCGCGTTGGTGCCGACGCGCAGCAGGGTGTTGCCCTTCTGGAGCAGCGCCGGCGGCAGTGTCTGCGGGATCACTCCGGCTGCGGCGGGCAGGACGAACGCCGCCGCCGCGCCGTTGAGCGCTTCCAGCCCGATCAGTGCCGGGACGCTCGCGTTTCCCGTCAGTACCACGGTCGCGGCTACGGCCTGGCTGCCCGCGCTGACCACGTTCGACACGACGAGTACCAGATCGCGCGGTAACCGATCGGCCCAGACGCCGCCCACCAGTACGAACACGCCTAGCGCCAGGCTGCGCGCGGCCAGCACGAGGCCGACGTCGCCCGCCGACCCCGTCAGGTCGAGCACCGCGAAGGCCACCGCCACGGGCGCGACCGCATTCCCGACGAAGGCGATGAATCGTCCCGTGAACAGCAGCGCGAACGCGCGGTGCCGGAACGGGGCCCAGCTCTCCTCCCGGGGTGCGGCGCCGCTCATCGGGTGAAAACGTCGTCTGTACGAGACTCGCGGGGCGAGGCCGCCACACCATCCGTCTGGTCGCGGTGCCGCACTCTGCCCCCGATGTCAGTGGATCACCCTTGTCGGCGGCAATTGTCGCTTCGCGTCCGATGAACGTCCAGAGGGCCTGCCTGTCGCGGAGTTCGGCGGTCTTCTAGTTTTCGGCCAGGTTCAGCAGGTTGGTGACGGTTCTCCAGTTGCGCATCGTCGCCGGGGTCTTCAGGCGACGGCCGAGTGCGGGTGGGAGTTTGGCGCGGCCGGTGCCGTTCGGCAGGCTCAGGTAGATCTCGCGGTGGGTCGTCCACATCTGCTCGGGGGCGAACGGTGTGGCGTCGAAACCGTCGAGCCATCCCTCCGCTGGCGGATCGAGCAGGAACAGTACTGAATACCTGGTCGGGTCGTCGGGGGTCATTGGGCTGTCGTCGACCAGGGAGCGCAGGTCGGCGGCGGTTCGCAGGATGGCCTCCGTCGTCAGGCCGAGCTCGGCGGCCAGGCGCTCTTCGAGTTGGGCCGCGACTTCCTCAGAGCTCGACGAGGCCGAGGTGAAGACGATGTTGCCGCTCTGCAGGTAGGTCTCGACGTCGTCGTGGCCCAAGGCGGTGCACACCGCGCGCAGGTCGGGCATGGACACCTTCTTGTGGCTGCCGAGATTCACCGCGCGCAGCAGCGCCACATATCGCGTCACGTCCCACTTTCTACCGCATGCGCTGACCTGGCCATCGGACCGTGCAGGAACCTGGCGAAGAAGACCGAGGTCACGCCTCGCCGGACGGGCGCGATGAGTCACCTGCATAGGCGGCGCTTGGCAACGGCGAGTTGTCGGGCACCTGAGCCATTTTGTTAGGAGCTCTACGCCCGGCTAGTTGCCGCATCTCCCTACCGCGAACGCGAGGCTCCTGTGGCGACAACGAGCGCGTCGAGCACGCGGAAGGCGGTCCGGCCGCAGTGAAGGGCCCACGTCTGCGGCCTGCCGTGCGTGGACGGGTGCGGGTGGTCGTGTTCGTGTGCGGACACGGGGTGGTCACTGGCCATCACGAGGCGTGTCGGGCCCTAACATGTGGCGGATGACCGCCTACGACGATGCCGACGTGTTCGACTACCTGGATTCCTCGGCGTTGTCGCCGCGCCAGCAGCGGATTCTGGTGACGATCCGCGACTGGGTGGTCAGATATGGATACTCGCCGAGCACCCGTGAGATCGGTGACGCGGTCGGGCTGCGGTCGTCCTCGTCGGTGTCGAAGCATCTCAAGATCCTCGAAGAACAGGGCTTCCTCCGCCGGGGTACGGCCATGACCAGGCCGATCGACGTTCGGCTGTTCCTGCGCGACCCGGCGCCCAAGCCCGCCGCCGACATGGTGAGCGTGCCGATGGTCGGTGACATCGCGGCGGGTGTCCCCATCCCGGCCGAACAGTACGTCGACGACGCGCTGACCCTGCCGCGCGATCTCACCGGCCGGGGGACCGTGTTCGGGCTGCGGGTACGGGGCGATTCGATGATCGACGCGGCGATCTGCGACGGTGACATCGTCGTGGTCCGGCAGCAGCCCGAGGCACACTCGGGTCAGATCGTCGCCGCGATGATCGACGGGGAGGCGACCGTGAAGGTGTTCCGGCGCCGCGACGGTCACGTGTACCTGGAGCCGCGCAACCCCGCCTTCGACGTCATCGACGGCGATGAGGCGGTGGTGCTGGGCATCGTGGTCTCGGTCCTGCGTAACCTCTGAGGTCCCCGGAACCATCAACGACGTCCGGCCCGCTGCGCACGGGCTGTGAGGACGTGTGAGGACAGGAACATGGAACTCTTCCGCCACGGCCCCGCCGGGTCCGAACGACCCGCCGTCCGTCATGAGGGGCGTGACTTCGACCTGACGCCGGTCACCGCCGACCTCGACGGCGGCTTCTTCGCGGCCGACGGCATCGAACGCGTCGCCGCCGCGCTGGCCGCCGGTGAGCTGTCCGAGATCGACACCGCGGGGCGGCGCATCGGCTCGCCCATCGCGCGTCCGGCGGCCGTGGTGTGCATCGGGATGAACTACGCCGCCCACGCGGCCGAGTCGGGCGCGGCCCCGCCGCCCTACCCGATCGTGTTCCTCAAGCATCCAGGCTGCGTGGTCGGTCCCGACGACGACGTGATCCTGCCGCCCAACTCGGCGAAGACCGACTGGGAGGTCGAGCTTGCGGTCGTCATGAAGCGCACCCCGCGCTACCTGGCCGACCCGTCGGAGGCCCTCGACTATGTGGCCGGATACGCCCTGTCGAACGACCTGTCCGAGCGGGCCTTCCAGCTTGAGGAGTCGGGCGGGCAGTGGTCGAAGGGCAAGTGCGCCGAGACGTTCAACCCGCTGGGGCCCGTGCTGCGGCCCGCCTCGGAACTCGACCCTGCCAAGCTCCGGCTGCGGTCGTGGGTCAACGGCGAGGTCCGGCAGGACTCGAACACGGCCGACATGGTCTTCTCCGTCGCCGAGATCATCCACCACCTGAGCCACTACATGCTCCTGATGCCCGGCGACGTGATCAGCACCGGCACCCCCGAGGGCGTCGCCCTGTCGGGCCGCTTCCCCTACCTGAAGGTGGGCGACGTCGTGACGATGGAGATCGACGGACTCGGCCGCCAGGAACAGACCATCGTGGCCTACCAGCCGCAGAGCTGAGCTACTGCATGGGGCGCCGGTATCTCGCCCTGGGTTGAGGGTTCGGTTCTAGGGAGGCCGGCTTCCTGCCGTGGGTGAGGGCCTCGGGTTGGAGACTCCGCACGGTGCTGGTTGCTGGGCGGGGGTCTTGGATTTCGGAGGGTGTGTGGCGGGCTGTTTCTGCCCAAGGGCCGAGAGTCTGGTTTCCGGGATTACGAGCGGCGTAGTGCCGGGCTGTCGGTCAGGTTTGGAGGACGTGTGAGGTGCTCTCTTTTCGCCGTGGTACAGGGTTGAGGGTCCCGGTTGGGAAGACGTGCTGGACTGGGAGGTCTGGCTTTTGGAAGATCTCTTTGGGCGTTAGCCTCCGGCCATGGTCCTGACCGCGACTCCATCGAAGATCATCACACGTCTGGTCGACGGGGAGATTTGCGCTTATGTCGTGACGCCCGAGGCCTGGGGCTTGCTGGCTCCCGTCGCGGTGTATTCGGCTTCGCCCGGCGATGCGGTCGGGGAGTACGTGGTCTTCGACGATGGGAAGAGGGCCGTTTACACGACGCTGAACGCGGTCGTCTGCGTCACCGATGCCGGGGCCGAGGTCTGGCGGTCGGGGTTGGAGCCGAGGTCAGATCGGGTGTACGGCCATCGACCCGGCTGCGCCCTCTCGACGGATCAGAAGACCGTGTGGGTGTACCGGCCCGACGCGATGGCCGGACGCCACCTCCCCGACCGATGGGTCGCCCTCGACGCCCGAACCGGAGCACCTCTCGCCCACGCCGACCTGGAGACGGTCGGCCATGGCGCCCGGCATCTCGTTCATCCGTCAGACGGTCACGTCCTGCTCGACGTCGGAGAGGGCCAGGATGGCACCGTCATCCACCGGGCGACACTGACACCCACCGACGGAATGGCTCTCGGACGCTACCCGTGGAACGACCGGTGCCTCATCGCACCTGGTTCCTGACGATCGGCCACGACCAGGCCGACGCAACAGTCCACGCCTATCCGGGTGGTGAAACACTCCTTCAGCTCCCGGCAGAGGACGAGACCCTCTTCGAATGGTCAGGCGGATTCCTCACTGCCGACACCTTGATCGTTGTTCTGGCGCGGGAGGACGAGTCGATCTGCGCTCCGGCCGGATCGGGCCGCCGTTCGACGGCCGTAACGGGAACCCCTACGACCTCCACCCTCTCGGTGACGGCTCCTGGCTCACCGCCGATGGGCGGTGTGACGCCGTGGCTTAGGGTGCGGACATGCTGACCGCTGCGGGTGTCGTGCTGGCCGGTGGGCGTTCCTCGCGCATGGGACAGTCCAAGGCCTGGCTGGAGTGGCACGGGTCGACCCTGCTCCACCGTGCCGCCGCGATCCTCGCCCGGAGTGTCGACGGGCCGGTCGTCGTGGTGGCCGCACCGGGGCAGGAGCTCCCGCCGCTGCCCCGCGACGTTACGGTGGTCGAGGATCCCGTCGAGGGGCGCGGTCCGGTGCAGGGGCTGGCGGTGGGGCTCGCGGCGGTGGCCGACCGGGCCGAGGCGGCGTTCGTGTGCTCGACCGACATGCCGTTCCTGCACCCGGCCTTCGTCCGGCGGGTGCTGCGTGGGCTGGCCCCCGGGGTCGATGTCGCGCTTCCGGTGGCGCGGGGGTTCCGGCAGCCGTTGGCCGCCGGTTACCGTACCTCGCTGGTTCCGCTGGTCGAGCGTCTTCTGGCCGAGGGTGCTCTCCGGCCCGGGATGCTCTTCGAGCGCTGCGAGGTGGCCCGGCTCACCGAGGAGGAGCTGCTGGCCGACGCCGACCTCGCCCGGCTCGATCCGACGCTGGAGTCGGTGGTGAACGTCAACTCTCCCGAGGACTACGCGGCGGCCCGTGACCGGCCGTCGCCGCAGGTCGGAGAGGTCCGGGCGGCGACCCTCGGGGCGGCGGTGGCCGGGCTCACCTCCGATCGCGACGTGGTGATCACGCTCAACGGCGTTCGGGTGACCTTGGACGAGCACATGCCTCTGGTGGCGGGGGACATCGTGACCGTCACCGGAGCCGGGCCAGGTGATAGTCGAGTAGCGCCGTGACCTCTTCGGGTGTGTAGTGGCCGACCAGGGTGGCGTTCACGATGCCCTGGGCGAAGGCGTACAGGATGCTCGCTTCCTTGGCGGGGTCGAGGTCGGCGGCGAGCTGGCCAGCCGCCTGGGCGGCGGCGATCTGGTCGGCGAAGAACGACAGCAGGAGGGGCAGGCCGAGTCGCATCGCCGTGGCCAGCTCGCCGTCGACCACGGAGCTCGCGTGGAAGGCCAAGCCGATGCGGTTGAGGTAGCTGCGCTACTCGTCCAGGGGCAGGAGTTCCAGCACGGCGGTCCGCACCAGGTCGAGGGGGGTCGACTCGCGGGCGGCGACGGCGGTCACCCGTTGGCCGATCCAGATGCCGATGTGCTCCAGCGCGAGCAGCAGCATGTGGTTCTTGGTCGTGACGTAGTGCTGCACCGCGCCCATCGACATGCCCGCCTCGGTGGCCATTTCTCGCAAGCTGACCGCCACGCGGTGCACGGGTTCGGCGATGTGCCGCCGCGTTCGTCATGGTTGACGATCTTCGGGATGGCCCACCTCTTTTCGTACACACGCATGGTAAAAGCAGGAAACGAGGGGAGATGGGGATGCGGGTTCTGATCGTCGGGGTCGGCACGCGGGGGGACGTGGCGCCCTACACGGGGCTGGGGGTGCGATTACGTGAGGCGGGGCACGAGGTGCTCGTCGCCGCGCACGCGCCCTACGCCGCTCTGGTGACCGGGGCGGGGCTCGGATATCTGGAGCTTCCGGGGGATCCGCTCTTCTTCCTGACCGGACGGTTCTCCGTCAGTGCGTACAAGGAATATGGCGGGCATCTGCTCGACGGCCTGAGCGCGATCGCCCAGCGGGACGCCGATGTGCTTCTCGTGGGGGTGGCCGGTGCGCTCGGGCACCATGTCGCCGAGGCGATGGGGGTGCCCAGCATGGGGGTGCACCTGCAGCCGATCGAGCCCACCGGTGACTTTCCGCCCGTTCTGAGCATGTTCCGCCCGTCGCTTGGGCGGTGGGGGAACCGCAGGGCGGCGCGGCTCGCGTTCGAGGTCCCGGCCGCGGGGCCGCTGATCGCGGGGCTGAGCGCGCCGATGCGGGCCCGGCTCGGGCTGGCCCCGATGACTCCCCGAGACCACTATCGGCGCCGCGAGAGCAGTCGCCTGCCCGTGTTCCACGGCGTCAGCCCGCTGGTGCTGCCGCGTCCGGCCGACTGGCGGGCGGGGCTGGAGATCACCGGCTACTGGTGGGCACACCGGTCTGCCGGATGGCGGCCCGAGCCGGAGCTGGACGACTTCCTGGCCTCGGGGCCCGCGCCGGTCTACGTCGGGTTCGGCAGCCTGGCGGACACGCGGGCGGAGCGGTACACGGAACTGGCCTTGAAAGCTCTGCGGAAGGCGGGGCTGCGTGGGGTGGTGCAGACCGGTGCGAAAGGGCGTCTCTCCGACGACGTGCTGGCGGTCGGTGACGTGCCGCACGACTGGCTGTTCCCCCGCATGGCGGCCGTCGCCCACGCCTGCGGGGGTGGCACCACCGGGAGTGGGGTGCGGGCGGGGGTGCCCGCCGTGGCCCTGCCGGTCATGAACGACCAGCCGTTCTGGGCGGCCCGGCTGGTGGCCCTCGGGGTCGCCCCGGCCGCGATCCCGTTCCGCCGGGTGACTCCCGAGCGGCTGGCCACCGCGCTCACCACGGCCGTCACCGACCCCGCCTACCTGCGGCGGGCTCGCGAACTGTCCGCGGGGGTCGCGGCGGAAGACGGCGCGGTGCCCGTCATCGAGGCGGTGAACCGGCTCGCAACCTGAGGGGACATCGCCGTTCTCGTGAAAAGCGGCGGACAGGCAGGATGAGCCGGCGCAAGGGAAAGGGCTTTCGGTATCGGCCCGTTCCTCTTCTTTCTCAACCGTGCCCGGTGGGATCTCGCCGCTCTCGTGAAAGCCGGAGCGAGCTCGGATGGCCGCGGGCATCCGAGCTCTCTGCTGTATGGGACGTGCTTCTATTCGGCGATCTTGGTGCGCATGGTCCAGCGGAAGATCCACTCCGGGTGGCCCGACTCGACCCGCTCGAAGTGCTCGTAGCCGCCCTGGTTGGGGATCTTCACCTTGCCGGCGTGGGGCTCCACGCGCGTCCGGCGGGGGCAGCTGGCCGGCCCGCCTTCCAGAATGACGTCGACCAGGCCGTCGAGAACGGAAGCGTTGTTCGTTCGCATGGGGGGACTCCTTGATATCTGGAGATCGCGATCCGTGATTCCATGCTGACAACCCGGAACGGCGGCGCCTATCCCCTAGAACCCCTACGAGCCGCGGTGTGCTATTCGGGCTGGCTTTTGCTCTGGTGGCGTTTGTCGCGGGCGTACACGACCGCGGGTTTTCCCTCGCCGAGGGTTCTGCGGTCGATGTCGAACAGCGTCGAGGCGGCGATGAGGTCGCTGAGTTTCGTGTAGCCGTAGGTGCGGGCGTCGAAATCGGGCTGCTGTTTGGTGATGATGTGCCCGATCGTGGCCAGCCCGGCCCAGCCGTCGTCGTCGGAGGCGGCCTTCACGGCGTGCCGGAGCAGGTTCACCAGCGCGGTGTCGCCGCGGAGTTTCGCGGTCGAGGCGCGCGGGGTCGGGGCGATGGGCACCTCGGCCAGCGTGGCGGAGGAGTAGCCGAGGTTCTCGAGGTAGACGAATTTGTCGCAGGCCGCGACGAACGGCTTGGGCGTCTTGCGCTCGCCGAAGCCGTAGACGGTCAGGCCCGACTCGCGGATGCGGGCGGCCAGGCGGGTGAAGTCGCTGTCGCTGGAGACGAGGCAGAATCCGTCGAAACGCCCGGTGTAGAGCAGGTCCATCGCGTCGATCACGAGCGCGGCGTCGGTGGCGTTCTTCCCGGTCGTGTACGCGAACTGCTGGATCGGCTGGATCGACTGCGTGAGCAGCTGCGCCTTCCAGCCGCGCAGGCTGGTGCCGGTCCAGTCGCCGTAGGCGCGTTTGACGTGGGCGGTGCCGTAGGTGGCCACTTCGGCGAGCAGCGCCTCCACGATCGCCGGGGGCGCGTTGTCCGCGTCGATGAGCACCGCGAGCTTGGCGGCGTTCTCACTGGCCATGGGGCCATCCTCTCAGCGCCCGGCATTCCCGGGAACCCGGCCCACGGCGTGTACAGCCGACCGTCACGACAAGATCACTTATCGTGATCATCATGAAGAAGCTGATCCTCACGTCCGCGCTCGCCGCCGCCGTCACGCTCGGCACCGCCGGTGCGGCCTTCGCCTCGCAGTACGTCGCCTATGAGCTCCCGGGCTTCGCCGGCCGCAGCGTCGTGATCACCGCGTGCGGCGTGTCCAACATTCCGTTCCATGGTTCGTACAAGTGGTACGGCGACGGTCAGAGCGGCGTGATGTACAACCAGCCCAACGCCCAGGGCCGCTCCCACTTCACCCTCGACAGCGCCCGCAACGCCGAGCAGCGGACCCCGGTCGGCTGGCAGAGCATCTTCATCGCCTGCTAGCTCTCAGATGACCGAATGACGAGCGTCGGCCTCGGCGATCCGGCCGAGGCCGAAACCCTGAATTCGTGGGCTTGACAAACGCCGCCGGATCGAATGCGTGAACCGTTCAGAATGAACGTCTCACGTGGCGGAATCCCTCTATCTCGCACCTGTGTTTCTGATTTATGAACGGCGTGACAAGTTGTTCACACCGAAAGGAAACACATGTCGCGATTATCGAGGGTCCTGATGGGCGTGCTGGTCGCGCTCGGGCTCGTCCAGGTCGCCGTCACCCCCGCGCAGGCCGCCGTGCCGAACCGGTGGGGGTACGCCTACGTCAACGTCCCGTCGGGGGTCCCCAGCCTTGCCCACCAGGCTGGAAGCTGGCCGGTGGGGTTCAACGTCAGCGTGCTGCCCGGCATACCCGGTGAGACGGTCGTGCGGTTCCCGCAGATCGCGGGGCCGGGCGGGGTCGTGCACGCCACGGCCGTGTACGACGGCCCGGTCATCTGCCAGGTCGCCAAGTGGGTGCCGATCGGGACGGACATCATCGCCTACGTGCGGTGTCACCAGTTCGGCACCGGTACCCCGCAGGCCGTGCCGTTCACCGTCACCTACTCCGAGAGCACCGGGGTCATGGGCGGACCGGCCACGGCGGCCTTCGGCTACGTCCACTACAACGCCGGGATCGTCACCCAGTACAACTCGGCCCTCGTGGGCAACATCGTCAGCGTCCTCGGCGTCGGCTGGTACAAGGTGACGATGCCCGGCCTGGGCTCGTCGTCGGCGGCGGGGAACATCCAGGTCACGGCGGTCAACGATCTCGTGCCCGCCCGGTGCAAGGTCGTCAACTGGGTGCCGTCCGGTGGTGCGCAGCAGGCCGAGGTCCGGTGCTTCGACGCGGCGAACACGCCGCAGAACTCCGGCTTCAGCTTCACCTACCAGCGGGAACGCAACATCAACGGGCGCTGGGTGCCGCCGAAGGCGTTCGCGTACACCTTCGACCAGAACCCGTCCAACCCCGGCCCCTACGCGCCCGCGGCCGGCCTCAACTACAACTCGCAGGGAGCGATCAACACGGTGCAGAGCTCCGGGACGGGGCTCCGCATGATCACCTTCCCCAAGGTCGGCTACCCCATCGACCACGTGCAGGTGACGGCGTCCGCCAACAACCCCGCCTACTGCAACATCCAGATGCCGTGGTTCACCAGCGGCGGCATCGCCATCGTCCGCAACGTGGTCTGCTGGGTCGGCACGACGCGCGTCAACAACACCTCGTTCGTGTCGTACACGTCCACCGCGTGACGATCTGACCGGAGCGGCGGGGCGACGTCCCGGAGTCGTCCCGCTTCGTCTCAGCGGTAGGGGCGGAAGAAGTTCCGCAGGTCCTCGGCGTAGAGCTCGGGCTCCTCGAAGGCCGCGAAGTGGCCGCCGCGCGGAGGTTCGCTCACGTGGACGGTGTTCGCGACGCGGTGCAGCCACGCGCGGGGAGGCCGCACGACGTCGCCCGCGAAGATCGCGAAGCCCGACGGGACCTCGACCTTCCTGGCGTGCTGCGCCGGGGGGATCGCGGCGTTCGCGCGGTACATGCGCATCGACGAGCCGATCGTGCCGGTCAGCCAGTAAATCGTGAGGTTGGTGCAGATCTCGTCCATCGTCAGGGGCGTGTCGCCCCACGCGTGCAGCTTCTCGACGATCCACGCCGCCAGGCCCGCCGGGGAGTCGGTGAGGCCGACGGCCGCGGTCTGCGGCTTGGTGCGGTGGATGGCGGCGTAGGCGCCCTCGTCGCGGCCCCAGACCGCCGCGCCCTCCATCCAGGCGCGCTCCTCGGGCGACAGGTCGGCCGGATCGCCCTGGTAGAGGGGCAGACCGGCGTCGGTACGGTGCACCGCCACCACCCGCTCGGGGTGGTCGAGCGCCAGGTAGCGGCTGACATGGCTGCCGATGTCGCCGCCGACCGCGCCGAACCTCTCGTAGCCCAGATCGGTCATCAGCCCGGCCCACAGACCGGCGACCGCGACGGCGTCCAGGGCCGGGCCGCGCGGGATGTCGGAGTAGCCGAAGCCGGGCACGTCGGGCACCACGACGTCGAACGCGTCGGCCGGGTCGCCGCCGTGCGCGCCCGGGTCGGTCAGCAGCGGGATGACCTTCTGGTAGCGCCAGAACGAGTCGGGCCAGCCGTGGGTGAGGATCAGCGGCAGCGCCGGGGCGGCCGCCTTGGCGTGGACGAAGTGGATCCCGAGCCCGCCGACCGTCGCGCGGAAGCGGGGCAGGGTGTTGAGAGCCGCCTCCTGCGCGGACCAGTCGAAGCCGCACGACCAGTAGTCGACGAGTTCGCGCAGGTAGTCGAGGTCGGTGCCGATCGACCATCCGGCGTCCTCTGGGCTGACCGGCCATCGGGTCGCGCGGAGGCGGTTCCGCAGGTCGTCGAGCTCTTCGAGGGTGGTCTTCGAGGTGAACGGCTCGGGATGGGACATGAGCCGCATCGTACAAAATCAGGAAAAGATCGTCGGCACGGGCACATGCCGCACCGCGCGGGCGGGCACGGCCGACCTCGTGAGAGTGGTCGTCGATCTGACGCGGTGCCAGGGCTACGGCCAGTGCGTGTTCCTCGCGCCCGAGGTCTTCCGCATGCGCGAGGAATCCCTGCTGTACGACCTGGCGCCCTCCGACCAGCAGCGCGACCACGTGCTGAGGGCGGCGGCGGCCTGTCCCGTCCAGGCCATCCATCTCGACTGGACGGCGATGCGCCCGGTCCCCGACTTCAAGCCCGGCGGGAGCACCTACCAGGGCCGGATCGTCATCGTCGGCGGCTCGCTGGCCGGGGCGCGGGCGGTCGGGAGGCTGCGGCGGGAGGGCTTCACCGGGCCGCTGACGGTGATCAGCGAGGAGGAGGGCGAGCCGTACGACCGGCCGCCCCTGTCCAAGCAGGTCCTCACCGGGCAGGTCGCGGCCGGGCACACCGTCTTCCCGCGCCTGATCGAGGTCGACGTCGAGTGGCTGTCGGGTACGCCCGCGACCGGCCTGGACATCGAGGCCAAGAAGGTGCTGCTGGCCGACGGGCGGGAGATCCCGTTCGACCGGGTCCTGCTGGCCACCGGCACCCGCGCCCGCCCGTGGCACGACCCGGCCGAGGCCGCGCTGGCGGGCGTCCACACCCTGAGATCGGCGCAGGACGCCGCCGAGCTGCGCAAGGCGCTGGAGGCGGGGCCGAAGCGGGTACTGATCCTGGGCGCCGGGTTCACCGGCAGCGAGATCGCCTCCGTCTGCCGGGAGCTCGACCTCCCGGTGACCGTCGTGGAGCGCGGGCCCGCCCCGCTGGCGAGCGCGCTGGGCGGCGTGATCGGCGACGTGGCCGCCGCGCTGCAGCGCGCGCACGGCGTGGACCTGCGGTGCGACACCACCGTCACCTCACTGGAGGGCGACGCCGACGGCCGCTTCCGGCGGGCCCGGCTGTCCGACGGCAGCACGGTCGAGGCCGACGTGGCCGTGGTCGCGCTCGGCTCGGTGCGCAACGTCGAGTGGCTGGAGGGCTCGGGGCTGGCCGCCGGGGTGTGGGGCGTGACCTGCGACGCGGGCTGCCGCGCCGTCGACCTCAACGGCCTGGTCTTGGACGACGTCTTCGTGGCCGGGGACATCGCGCGCTTCCCGCACCCGCTCTACCAATACCAGTTCATGACCCTGGAGCACTGGGGGAACGCGGTCGCGCAGGCCGAGATCGCCGCCCACAACATGATCAGCGACCAGGCGCACCGCTGGCCGCACCTGGCGGTGCCGGTCTTCTGGTCGAGCCAGTTCGGGGTCAACATCAAGTCGGTCGGGGTGCCGACCTTCGCCGACCAGGTCGCCGTCACCCAGGGGTCGACGGCCGACCACCGGTTCGTCGCCGCTTACGGCTACCAGGGGCGGATCACCGCGGCGGTCACCTTCGACCAGGGCATGTGGCTGGAGCACTACCAGCGGCTCATCGAGCAGGCCGCGCCCTTCCCTTCGGCGAACGCGCGGCCCGCCCGCGTCCCGGAGAAACTGTCCGCCGCCACCGAGGCGACCGTGGTCGTGACCGGCCACGACCCCGCCGAACGGCGGGTCTCGCTGCTGCCCGGAGGCCGCACGTCATGAGCTGCCCGTTCCACCGCATCCTCGACCCGTCGAACCGCGCCGACCCGTATCCGCTGTTCACGGAGCTGCGCGCCACCCCGGTGGCGCTTCAGGACGACGGCACATACGTCGTCAGCACCTACCGCGAGATCGTCGCCCTCCTGCACGACCCGCGCGTCAGCTCCACCCGGCGCCGCTTCGACCGCACGCCCGCCTTCATCGGCCTCGACCCGCCCGAGCACGACCGGCTGCGCCGCCTGGCCATGCGCCACTTCGGCCCGCCGCACGCGCCCGGCAGGATCGACGCGCTCCGCCCCGAGATGCTGGCCCTCACGACCGGCCTGATCAACGACCTGGCCGGCAAGCAGCGCGCCGACCTGGTCGACGAGGTCGCCTACCCGCTGCCCGTCGCGATGATCTGCCGCCTGCTCGGCGTGCCGCGCGAGGACGAACCGACCTTCCACGCCTGGGCCGACCGGCTGATCGAGCTCCTCGGACCGGGCGACGAGCACCTCGAGGAGAGCCGGGAGGTCGCCGCCAAACTCGACCACTACCTCGGCGAACTCGTCGACGAGCGGCGCCACAAGCTCGGCGACGACATGCTGTCGGGCTTCATCGCCGACGGCGAGATGACCCGGGACGAGATCGTCAGGACCGGCGTGCTGCTGCTGATCGCCGGGCACGAGACCACGATCAACCTCATCGCCAACGGCATGCTCACCTTCCTGCGCCGCCCCGACATCCTGGCCCGCGTGCACGACGACCCCGGGCTGATCGTCCCCGCGGTGGAGGAACTGCTGCGGTACGAACCTCCCGTGCAGCTCATCTCCTCGCGCGTCGCCCTGGAGGACATCGAGGTCGGCGGGGTCGTCATCCCCGCCGGGGCGCCGATCGTGCTGGCCGTGGCGGCGGGCAGCCGCGATCCGGAGCACGTGGCCGATCCCGACACGTTCTCGCTCGACCGGCAGCGCAACGAGCACCTGGGGTTCGGCGGCGGGATCCACTACTGCTTCGGGGCGCCGCTGGCCCGGCTGGAGGCCCAGATCGTCTTGACGGAACTGGTCAGGCGGCTGCGCAATCCCCGGCTGGTCGCCGACCCGCCGCCCTATCGGCCGAGCCCGATCCTGCGCGGGCCGCGCCACCTTCTCGTCGACTACGACGAGGTCCTTTCCGCGCGTTGACAAAAGCATTGTCTCACCGTCGTGGAATCGCCCGTAGGGACATATCGCTGACGGTGACACCCGCTGGTCGTGGCGGGGCCGAGTTTCGATTCGTATTCGGCCCCGCACTTTCCGTTCGTGAATCGCCGATGGACGACTTCTCCACCCCCGCTTACCGTGACGAACGTCACCGGTAAAGCCCGTGGAATGGAGAGTAGATGGCGACTAATGAACCGTTTCACCTCGACCTCGACGCGCTCGACGTGATGACGGTCGAGCTCCCCGGCGAGGACCTCGTGAAGGCCCTCGGCATGGGGCTGGGCAACACCGAAGTCGGCGCCTCCGGCATCGGCCGTACCAGCTGGGTCATCTGAGGTCCCGACCATGGTCTCGACGCGTCGTGGCCTGCCGGGACGCGTCGAGATCGACGCGACGGCGGTCGTCAGGACCGCCGCGCTGCCGGTGACGGCCCTCGCGGAGCTGAGGTGCACGGTCACCTGGGGATGCGTCCAGGAGATCCTGGCCCTCCGCGCGCGCCTGGCCTCCGAGGGGCGGCGGCTCGCTCTCGCGCTGGAGCCGGTGATCGGTTCGACCGGCCCCGGGCCGGAACGGGTGGCGCTCGTGGCGCTGCGGCGCGACCTCTACAACGTCAGACGCCCGGCCGATTGGCCTCCGGAGATCGCGTCCTGGGTCGCGGAGTTCGACCGGCACGAGGCGCTCGTCCGGAACCTTCCGCGCCTGCTCGAACGGGACACCCGCGAGGTGCTGCGCCGCTGGACCGGCACCGACGCCTTCCGGTACGGACTGCTCCAGGCCGGGCCGTCGATGGCCGCCGCGCTGAGCCGGTCGCCCGACCCGCCGCGCCGGGTGGCGCTCCGGCTGCACAAGTACCTGGCCCGGGTGGTGGCGAAGACCAGCCCGCACGCGACCTTCATGACGGCGGCGCTGGGGGAGTGGGGTGACGGCGCCGAGCCGGTCACCTGGGACGACGGGCCGAGGCCGGTGCGGAGCGCGGTCGAGCCGAACGTGCCGCTGCTGCTCCGGCTGCTCACCGCCTTGGCCCGCGACGACGCGGCGCTCGCGGAGCTGTTCGAGATCAGGCTCAACCCGGCCCTCGAGGAAGACGGCGGACGCCTGTGGTGGCCGACCGGCGAGGAGGGCGCCTACCAGGGCGTCGCGGTGTCCGAGCCGCTGCGGGCGCTGCTGACCCCGCCCTACGACGTCTCCCGGCGGCGGCTGGTCGAGCTGGGCCTGCTGGAGCTCCGGCCACCGGTCGCCGACCAGGCCGACGCGCACCTCACCGACCTCGTCGACCGGCTCGGGCCGCATCCGGTGGCGAAGGTGCTCGCGGACGTCCAGGAGGCGCTGGCCCGCTACCCCGACGCCCCGGGTGTGCCGGAACGCGAAGCGCTGGCCGCACGGGTGCGGGCCGCGTTCACCGAACTGGCCGGAGGCGACGCCGACCTGCTGCCCGACCGCAACCTCTTCCACGAGAACGCCGTGGTCACCACCCCGGGCCCCCGGCTGGGCCGGGCCGCCTGGGCCCCCGCGCTCGACGACCTGTCGGAGATCGTCCGCTTCGCCGCGACCTTCGACCGGGATCCCACGGCCAAGCGCCTCGCCGCCGACCTGTTCGCGGAATGGTTCGGCGAAGGCGCCCAGGTCCCTTTCGGCCGCTTCCACCGAACCCTGGCGGAGCGCACCGGCCCCGGCGACGACCTGCACGCACTCCTGTTCCCCTGGGAGGAACACCCCTTTCAGAACGCACGGCCTGAGCAGAACCTCAGGCCCGAGCAGAACCCGCGGCCTGGGCAGAACCCGCGGCCCGAGCGGAACCCGGGGCCTGGGCTCTGGGATGCGGCCGCCAGTCGCCGGGCCGGGTTCCCCAAGGTTCGGCCGGTGGGGTCGGTGTCCTGTTTTGTCCAGACGATCGGGCCGCCGGATGAGACGCCGGTGCGGTTGGTGCTCAACGGGATCGGGCCGGGATACGGCGCGATGCGCAGCCGCGTGCACCGCCTGCTGCGGGTGGCCGGGGTGCCGGTCGGCCCGAACCGCGCACTCGGCGACGAGCGCGGTCTGCCGGTGGAGATCAGCGGGCTGTTCGGCGGCAACGTCAACCTGCGGTCCCCGGTCGCCGCCCACGAGGTCGGCTATCCCGGCGTGGTCCCGCGTGGCCCGGCTCTTGACCTGCGCAACCTGGTCGTCCGGCACGAGCCGGGCGGTCTGGTTCTCGTCCACGACGGGATCCGGATATTTCCGGTCTACACCGGGATGCTCGCGCCGATGCTGCTGCCCCGCACGGCCCGCCTGCTGCTCCAGCTGTTCGGCGATCTGCCCAGCCCCGCCGTCGGCCTGGAGGCGATCTTCTCCCGGCCGCCCGAGTCGGTGCCCGATCGGGTCGAGCGCACGGGCAGGGTGTCGGTCGGCCGGGTCACCGTGGCGCGCGCCGCCTGGTACGTCCCGACAGGGGAGATCCCGCGACGGGGCAAGGGTTCCGGCGCGGCGCACCTGCTCAGGCTCGCCGCCTGGTTCGCCGGGCACGGCATGCCGGAACGGTGTTTCGTCGGCTCGCGCCACCCGGGGAGGCGGCCGGGCAAACCGACCTTCCTCGATCTGGCCGATCCCGCGCTGGTCGCGCTGTTCGACCGAGGGCTCGACACGTGCGGGCCGATGGTCGTCTTCCACGAGCAGCTCCCCGGCTTCGAGGCGGCGCCCGGAGGCCATGTGACCGAGTACGTCGTCGAGGTGAACCATGCCTGACCGTTGGATCTCCCTGCACGTCTTCCATCACGGCGACCCCGACTCGTTACTGGTCACGGCCGTCGACGGCCTGATCAGGGAGCTCGACGGGCGCCTCGACCGGTTCTTCTTCCTGCGCTACTGGGAGGGCGGCCCGCACGTGCGGCTCCGCCTGCTGCCGGTCTTCGCGAGCGACGCCGAGACGATCGAGAAGCGCGCCGTCGAGGTGCTGGAAGACCACCTGGCCGCCCATCCGACGCTCACCACCTGGGACCGGGAGGACTACGCCCGGCTCGCCCGCGAGTTCGCCCGCCGCGAGGGCCTGACCGAATACGACGAACGGCTGCGGCCCGACGACCACGTCGAGGCGATCGCCTACCGGTCCGAACACTCGGCGGCCGTCGAACGGCACTTCACCGACTCCAGCAGGATCGCGCTGGCGATCCTGCGCGGCGAGCCCGACCACCGGCGGCGGCTCGGCCACGCCCTCACCGCGACGATGCTCACCCTCATGGCCTGGGAGCCCGACCCCGTCCGCCTGGCCGCCCTGCTGGCGGCGAACCGGGACGGCTGGGATCCGGCCCCGGCCCGCGCCCGGCACGCCGAGATCTTCGAGGCCCAGCACGAGGCCCTGGCCGCCCAGGCCGAACGCTGCCGGCGGATCGCCGCCTCGGGCGGAAGCTGGTGGCGGTCGATCTCCACGCTCAGGGAGCAGGTGCCCGACAAGGGGGTGCTCGACCGGTGCGTCCACCTGTTCTGCAACCGGCTCGGCCTGACCATCGCCGAAGAGGCGCACCTGCGCTACCTGGCCGCCGCCACCCTGGAGAAGGCGGGGACCCCGTGACCCGGCACAGTCTGCAGATCCGCTACTACGACCCGGACAAGACCGGGCTGATCCTCGACTGCGTCCGCCCTCTGTTCGAGCACCTCGACGATCCGTCCTTCGTCCGGCACTGGCGGCGGGGGCCGCACCTGCGGCTCGACTTCCGGGCGGCCTCCGACGACCGGCTCCTCGTCGTGACCGAGGCGATCACCGGCTACCTGAGAAAGCACCCGTCCACGACTCTCCTCGACCCGGACGAGTACCTCGAACCGCACCGCCTCCTCGCCATTCGCGAGCACGAGACCGGGCCGCTGACGCCGTGGTATCCCGACAACACCCTCCAGGCCGAGCCCCACGACGACCGGATGCGGATCTTCGGCGGGCGGCCTCTCGCCGACCTGGTCGACACCGCCGCCGCGGAGAGTTCCCTGCTCGCCTTCGGCACGCTCGACCGGATCCGCACAGGGGAGCTCGCGCTGTTCGGGGTCGCCATCGATCTCATGGTCGCGGTCGCGCACGTGAGCGTGCCGCCGATCGGCCGGGGCTACATGTCGTATCGCTCCCACGTCTCGGCGGCCATCGCGGCCAGCGAGAACCCCGACGCGATCACCGTCGCGTTCGACGCCAAATACCGCGAGAACGCCCGGGGGCTGCGCGCGACCGTGGTCGACGTGGTCAGGACGATCGACGACGGCGAGCCCGCGCAACACGTACAGGACTGGATCGCCTTCACCCACCGCCAGAAGGAGCGCGCGCTCCCGCTGCTGGCGAACGCGGAGATCGACCTCGACACGCCCGGCCAGCCGGCCGATCCGCGCCGCCATCCGGTCGACTACTTCGACGTGCTCATGTCCACCGACCGCTACCGCACCGAGGTCCTCGAATCCGACTGGTTCCGGGCCCACCGGCTCGCGGTCAACCTGCTCTACGCGCACCTGGCGCGGCTCGGGGTCACCCCGATCCAGCGGCACCTGTTCTGCCATCTGATCGCGTCGGCGGTCGAGGAGGAGTGGGGCGTGTCCCCGCTGGAGCGGGCCCGGGAGTATCTGCGCGGCGGATGAGTGCAGGATGTGCCGCATGACCCGTGCCTTCTGGGAGCAGCACGCCTGTCTGCCCCTGACCCTCGACGCCGACGTCGCCGACCTCCTGCGCTACCGGCGGCCCGGCGGTGCCTACGTGTGCGTGAACGTCGGTTACGCGCCGCACTCCCGTGAGGACTCGCTCGCCTACATCGGCCATTTCACCCGCGCGATCGAGGCCCACCCCGACCTGGAGCTCGCCACGACCGTCGGTGAGATCGACGCGGCGGTGCCGGACGACCGCATCGTGGTCGCCTTCGACCTGGAGGACTCGCGCCCCCTGGCGGGCGACCTCGACATGGTGCGCACCTTCTACGACCTGGGCGTGAAGTCGCTGCTGCCGAGCTACAACAACGGCAACGCGGCCGGGGGCGGCTGCCTCGACGCCGTCGACTCGGGGCTGACCGGCTGGGGCCGCGACCTGGTGCGGCGGATGAACGAGGTCGGCATGCTGGTCGACGGGTCGCACTGCGGATCTCGTACCGGACTGGACCTCTCCGAACTCTCCGAGCAGCCGATGATCTACTCCCACTCGGCGATGCGCGGGCTCTGGGACCACCCCCGCAACATCACCGACGAGCAGGCCCGCGCCTGCGCGGCGACCGGCGGCGTCATCGGCATCCCCGGCGTCGGCATCTTCCTGGGCGAGAACACCGCGACCCTCGACGCCTTCGTCGCCCACATCGACTACGCCGTCGAACTGGTCGGGCCCGAGCACGTCGGCATCGGCAGCGACTACTCCTTCGACGCGGAGGACATCATGGCCGAACTGGAGGACAACCCCGAGCTGTTCCCCGAGGAGTACACCCGCTGGGGCGTGATCCAATTCGTCGAGCCCGAGACGACGCTGCTGGTCGAGCGGGAACTGATGGCGCGCGGCTATCCCGAGGAGACGGTGCGCGGCATCCTCGGCGGCAACTTCCGGCGGGTGGCGGCCCAGGTCTGGAAATAGAGCCATTGTCCGATCGCACAACCCGGGCGGGGAGGGGTTGTGCGATCGGCTGAGTACGACGGCCGGAACGCGATCTAGCCTCAGCGCATGAGTCCCTTACGCACGAGGGCGCTCTCGGCCCTCGCCCTGATCGGCCTGGCCGGCTGCGGCGGCGCCGGTGGTGACGGTGGCGGCGGCGCGGAAGCCCCGGCGGCGACCTTCACCCTGAACATCGCGTCCGACCCCGGCGCCCTCGACCCGCAGGGTTCCGCGGTGAGCGCCCTGTTCGGCCTGACCCAGTTCGCCTACGACAACCTGGTCTCCGTCGCCGCCGACGGCACGATCGAGCCCCAGCTCGCGAGCGCGTGGACGGTCGAGGGCACCACCCTCACCTTCGACATCAAGAGCGGTGTGACCTGCGCCGACGGCGCCCCGTTCACCGCCCAGACGGTGGTCGACAACATCTCCTACGTCGAGGACCCGGAGAACAAGAGCCCGTTCCTGGGCGTGTTCATCCCGGCCGGGGCCACCGCCTCCGCCTCCGGCTCGAAGGTCACCGTCAAGCTGGCCGCGCCCGCGCCGTTCGCGCTGAACGCGTTCTCGAACCTGCCGATGGTGTGCGACGCCGGCATGAAGGACCGGGCGACGCTGAAAGCCGCCACCAACGGCACCGGCCCCTACGTGCTGACCGAGGCCGTGCCGTCGAGCCGCTACACCTACCGGCTGCGCGAGGGCTACACGTGGGGTCCCGGCGGCGCGACCACCGCCGAGAAGGGCATGCCCGCCACCGTCGTCGTCAAGGTCGTCGCGAACGAGACCACCTCCGCCAACGAACTGCTCGCCGGCACGATCAACGCCGTCCAGGTCATCGGCCCCGACGGCGACCGCCTCGCCGGGGCGGGCCTGGCCTCGGTCGGCACCCAGGCGCTGATCGGCCAGCAGTGGTACAACCAGGCCGAAGGACACCCCACCTCCGACCCGGCCGTGCGGATGGCGCTGACCCAGGCCGTCGACCTCAAGCAGCTGCAGGTCGCCATGACCTCGGGCAAGGGCGTCCCGGCGACCCAGCTCGCGGTGCTCGCGCCGTCCGGCTGCACCGGCGACGCCGTGACCGGCCACGTGCCCTCCTTCGACGCCGCGGCGGCGGGGGCCGCCCTCGACGCGGCCGGGTGGGCGAAGGGCGCCGGCGGGGTGCGGGCCAAGGACGGCAAGCCGCTCTCGGTCTCCCTCCTCTACGACGGCGCGCTCGGCGCCGCGGGGAGCGGCGCGGCCGAACTGGCCGTGGCGGCGTGGAAGGCGGTCGGGATCGAGGCCAAGGCCGTCCAGCAGAACGCGACGCAGATCTCCGGCGCGGTCTTCGGCACCGGTGACTGGGACGTCGCCTGGGTGCCCCTCAACGTCAGCACCCCCGACCAGGTCATGCCGTTCGTCTCCGGCCCGGCCGCGCCGAAGGGCACCAACTTCGCCGCCATCGACAACGACGGCTACACCGCCGCCGCGACCAAGGCGATGGCCGCGACCGGCGCCGAGGGCTGCCCCGACTGGTTCGCCGCCGAACAGGCGCTCTACCGGGCCGCCGACGTGGTGCCGTTCGCGAACAGCGTCGTCCCGATGTACGTCAAGGGCGCGGAGCTGTCGATCATCGGCAGCGTCGTCCCGACCAGCATCAGGATGACGAGCTGAGGCCGCGGTTCGCACTCCGGCGTGCGGGGCGGTTGCTGGGGTCGCTCTGGGTGCTGGTGACCGCCTCGTTCCTGATGATCCACCTGGTGCCGGGCGACCCCGTGCGCGCCGCGCTCGGGCCGACCGCCCCGGCCGAACTGGTGCTGGCGCACAAGGAGGAGCTCGGCCTGCTCGACCCTCTGTGGCAGCAGTACCTCGGGTTCCTCGGCCGCCTGCTGACCGGTGAGCTGGGCGCCTCGATCTCCACCCGGCTCCCGGTCGGCGAGACGATCGCCCAGCGGCTGCCCGCGACGGCCGAGCTCGCCGTGGCCGCGTTCCTGCTGTCGGTGGCCGTCGCGATCCCCGTCGGCGTGGTGATGGCGGTCATCACCCGCCGGGGCCGGGGGCGGCGCGTGGAACTCGCGTTCACCGGCACGAACGTCGTGGTCAGCGCGGTCCCCGACTTCCTGCTCGGCGTCGGGCTCGTCTACCTGCTGGCCGTCCAGACCAACGTCTTCCCGGTGGCCGGGCGGGCCGGGCCCGACTCCTACGTGCTGCCGGTGCTGGCGCTGGCGGTCGGCCCTGCGGCGGTGCTGTCGCGGATCGTCCGGGTGGAGATGCTCGCGGTGATGGAGGCCGACTACATCCGCACCGCGCGGGCCAAACGGCTCACGCCCCTTCGCGTGTACGTGGTCCACGCCCTTCCCAACGCCGTCACCGCCACCCTCACGATCGGCGGGCTGCTGCTGAGCTCGCTCGTGGCCGGGACGGTGCTGGTGGAGAACGTGTTCGCCTGGCCGGGGCTCGGGTCGTCCATCGTCTCCTCGATCGTCGCCAAGGACTATCCGCTGGTCCAGGGCACCGTGCTCGTCTACGGCATCGGGGTTCTCCTCATCAACACGCTGGTCGACGTGGTGCTCACGCTGCTCGACCCGCGTTCGGCGATCGGGGAGAGAGCATGAGGCCCGTCGGCCGGGTGGGGCTCGGACTGCTGGCCCTGGTCGTCTGCGCCGCCGTGTTCGGCCCCGTGTTCTGGGGCGAGCGGGCCATGGTCGTCGACACCGGCAACCTGCTGGCCGGGCCGTCGGCCGAGCACTGGATCGGCACCGACAACCTCGGCCGCGACCTGTTCGCCCGGGTGCTGGTGGCGGCGCGGCTCTCGATCCTGCTGGCGCTGGCGGCGACCGCGATCAGCCTGACGCTCGGCATCGCCCTCGGGGCCGCGCCCGTGCTGGTCGGGCGGCGGCTCGGCCGTCTCATCACCTCGGCGGTCAACGTGCTGGTGGCCTTCCCGGGGCTGCTGCTCGTGCTCTTCTTCGCGGTGATCTTCGGCGTCGGCGCCCAGGGGGCCGCGCTCGCGGTGGGCCTGGCCGGGGCGCCCGCGTTCGCCCGGCTCTGCCACACGCTGGTCGCCGCCGTCTCCGAGCGCGATTTCGTCGCGGCGGCCCGTATCTCCGGGGTCTCCCGGCTGCGGGTGCTGTGGCGGCACATCCTGCCGAACGTCGCCGAACCGCTCATCGTGAACGCGACGATGGCGGCGGGCGGGGTGCTGCTCACCTTCGCGGGGCTCTCCTTCCTGGGGCTGGGGGTGCAGGCGCCCGCCTACGACTGGGGCAAGCTCATGCAGGACGGGCTGAACGGCATCTACGTCCACCCGCTCGCGGCTCTTGGCCCCGGCATCGCGGTCGTGCTGGCCGGGCTGGCGTTCAACCTGACCGGCGAGGCCTTCGCCACGGCCCCCGAACGCGTCCGCCCCCTTGGGCCTTATCTGATGGCGGCTCCGGTTCCGGGCTCCGCCCTGGTGGTCGACGACCTCCGGGTGACCATCCCCGGTCCGGTCCACGCCGTGCGGGGCGTCACGTTCTCGGTCGGTGAGGGCGAGGCGGTCGGGGTGGTCGGCGAGTCGGGGTCGGGGAAGTCGGTGACCGCGCTCGCGGTGGCCGGGCTCCTCGAAGCTCCGATCCAGGTGGAGGCGGCCCGCCTGGTCGTGCCCGAAGTGGCGATGGTGTTCCAGGACCCGATGACCTCGTTCAACCCCGCCCACCGGATCGGGCCGCAGCTGGCCGAGGTGAGCCGCGTCCACCAGCGGATGGGCCGCAAGGCCGCGTTCGCGCGGGCGGTCGACCGGCTGCGCGCGGTGCGGATCGGCGAGCCGGAGCGGCGGGCGCGGCAGTATCCGTTCGAGTTCTCGGGCGGCATGCGGCAGCGGGCGATGATCGGGATGGGCCTCATGGGGAATCCCCGGCTCATCGTCGCCGACGAGCCGACCACCGCCCTCGACGTCGCCGTGCGGCGGCAGGTCCTCGAACTGCTCGCCGACGTGCGCCGCGACACCGGCGCCGCCCTGCTGCTCATCAGCCACGACGTCTCGGTGGTGACCGACGTCTGTGACCGGGTGCTGGTCATGTACGCCGGTCGCATCGTCGAGGAGCTCCCGGCCAAGGACCTGCGGGCGCAGGCGCGGCATCCGTACACGCGGGCGCTCGTCGCGGCGGTGCCCGACCTGGAGACCGACCTGGAACGCCCGCTCGCCGTCATTCCCGGACTGCCCGCCGACCCCGCGCGGATCCCGGTGGGGTGCTCCTTCGCGCCGCGCTGCCCGCTCGCCGACGACCACTGCCGCACCGTCGAACCCCCGCTCCTGGCGGGCGTCGCGTGCCACAAGAGCGGCCGGTGACCATGCTGAGCTTCCACGACGTTTCTGTACGTTACGGCGCGCACTCCGTCCTGACCGATGTCAGCCTGGACGTCCCTCCAGGTCAGACCGTCGGCCTGGTCGGCGAATCAGGGTGTGGCAAGTCGACCCTCGCCCGCGCCGCCGTGGGACTGGCGCCCCTGACGGGCGGCCGGATCCTGCTCGACGGCAGACCGCTCCCGCGCCGGGGCCGCCGCCCGGTGCAGATGGTCTTCCAGGACCCCTACTCCTCCCTCGACCCCCGCATGACCGTGGGGGAGACCATCGCCGAAGCCCTGCCGGATCGGCTCCCCAAGAAAGAGCGTCACGCTGAGATCGCCCGGCTCCTCGAACTCGTCCACCTCGACCCGGCCCGCGCCGGCGACCGGCCCGGACGGCTCTCCGGCGGCCAGCGTCAACGCGTCGCGCTGGCCCGCGCGATCGGCGCCCGGCCCGAGGTGATCCTCGCCGACGAGATCACCTCCGCGCTCGACGTCTCGGTGCAGGGCGCCGTGCTCAACCTCATCAGGGACATGCGCCGCGACCTGGGCCTGTCCCTCCTCTTCATCTCGCACGACCTGGCCGTCGTCCGCTACGTGTCCGACAGCGTGGCGGTCCTCCACGACGGACACATCGTCGAACACGGCCCCACCGCCCAGGTGCTCGGCGCACCTCAGCACCCCTACACCCGTCATCTGCTCGCTGTGAAGGAGTCAACGTGACCATCGACCAGGCCCATTGGCAGAGCCGCCTCGACGAACTCGCCGCCAAGCACGGTGTCCCCGGTGCCCAGCTCGGCATCCTCCAGGGCGACGAGGTCGTCACCCTCGCCACCGGGGTGCTGCACGCCGGCACCGGCCAGCCCGCCACCGCCGAGTCGGTCTGGCAGATCGGCTCGATCTCCAAGGTGTGGACGGCCACCGTCATCATGCAACTCGTCGACGACGACCGGCTCACCCTCGCCACCCCGGTCGCCGAGATCCTCCCCGGGTTCCGGCTGCGCGACCCCGAGACCACCGCCGCCGTCACCGTCTGGCACCTGCTCACCCACACCAGCGGCATCGACGGCGACCTGTTCACCGACACCGGCCGGGGCGACGACGCTCTGGAGAAGTACGTCGCCCTGCTGGCCGACGTCCCGCTGAACCACCCGATCGGCGCCACCTGGTCGTACTGCAACGCGGGCTACTCGGTGCTCGGCCGGATCATCGAGGCCGTCACCGGCCAGAACTGGGACCAGGCGATCAGGGAGAAGCTGTTCACCCCGCTCGGCCTCACCCACACCACCACCCTCCCCGAAGACGCGATGGTCTTCGGCCACGCGATGGGCCATGTCAAGGGCGGCGCCGACCCGGTGCTCGCGCCCGTGTGGGGGCTGCCGCGCGCGGTCGGCCCGGCCGGGCTGGTCACCGCGACCGTCACCGACGTGCTCGCCTTCGCCCGCATGCACCTGCGCGGCGGGATCGCCGGCGACGGCACCCGGATCCTGTCGGCGGAGAGCGCCGCGGCGATGTCGTCGTACCAGACCGACTGCCCCGAGAAGCGCCTGCTCGGCGACTCGTGGGGGCTCGGCTGGTTCCGCTGCGACTGGCACGGCCACCGCGCCTACGGCCACGACGGCAACACCATCGGCCAGGCCGCGTTCCTGCGCGTGCTCCCGGAGGCCGGGGTCGCGGTCGCGCTCAACACCAACGGCGGCCACACCCACGCCCTCTACGCCGACCTGTACGACGAGATCTTCGCCGCCCTCACCGGAGTGCGGCTCCCCGAGGCGTTCGAACCCCCGGCCGAGCCGGTCACGACCGATCTGTCCCCCTTCGTCGGCACCTACGAGAGGGAGTCGGTCCGGATGGAGGTGTTCGACGACGACGGCAAGCCCACCCTGCGCACCACGGTCACCGGCCCGCTGGCCGGGCTGGAGGGCGACCCGGTCGCGACGTACGAGATGACCCCGGTCGAACCCGGCGTCTACGCCGTGCGTCCCGAGGGCCTGGAGACGTGGGTGCCGGTGACGTTCTACTCGCTGCCGAGCGGCGAGGACTACGTCCACTACGGCGCCCGCGCGACCCCGAAGAGGCTCGGCTGACCGTGCTGGTGATCAGGGATCTGCGGGACCTGTCCGACGCCCACGCCATGATCGACCTGCTCGTGGCGATCTGGGGCCGTCCGCTGATCACGGTGGAGTTCCTCCGGGCCCTGTCCAGGGCGGGCAACTACGCCGCCGGGGCCTGGGAGGGCGAGCGCCTCGTCGGCGTCTGCATCGGCTTCCACGAGGAACCGGCGGCCCGCACCCTGCACAGCCACGTCGCCGGGGTCGCGCCGGGCCTGGCGGGGCGCGGCGTCGGCACGGCGCTCAAGATCCACCAGCGGTCGTGGGCCCTGGCGCGCGACATCCCCACGATCGAGTGGACCTTCGACCCGCTGGTCGGCCGCAACGCCTACTTCAACATCGTCAAGCTGGGGGCGCTCCCGGTGGAGTACCTCACGAACTTCTACGGCGCGATGCACGACGCGATCAACGGCACCGACGACACCGACCGCCTGCTGGTGCGCTGGGACCTGCTCTCGCCGAGGGTCGTCGCCGCCTGCGAGGGAAAGCCGTTCGAGCCCCCGCCCGCCGGACCCTCGGCCCGCCGGGTCGCCGCGCCCGCCGACATCGAGGCCCTGCGTCAAGACGACCCGGCGGCGGCCGTAGCCTGGCGACGTCGCCTCCGCGACGACCTGGCGCCCCTGATGGCGGCCGGGGGCCGCGTCGTCGACTTCGACCGCGACCTCGGCTACCTCGTCGACCTGGAGAACCCATGAAACTGCGCGGAATCGAACTCCGCCGCCTCTCGATGCCGCTCGTCTCGCCGTTCCGCACCTCGTTCGGCACCCAGGTCGACCGCGACATCCTGCTGGTCAGGGCGGTCACCGACGCCGCCGAGGGCTGGGGCGAGTGCGTCGCGCTGACCGACCCGCTTTACTCGGCCGAATACGTCGAGTCGCAGCAGGACGTTCTGCGCCGCTTCCTGCTGCCCAAGCTCGCCTCGCCGGAGGGGACGGCCGCGATCGCCAGGTCGGGTGCGGGGGCGGTGGCGGGCCTGCTGCATCCGTACAAGGGACACCGCATGGCCAAAGCGGCCGTGGAGATGGCGCTCCTCGACGCGGAGCTGCGCACGCTCGGCCGCTCGTTCGGCCGCGAACTCGGCGCCGTGGCCGACCGCGTGCCCAGCGGAGTCTCGGTCGGCATCCACGACTCGATCCCGGCGCTGCTCACGGCGGTCGAGGGCTATCTGGACGAGGGCTACGCCCGCATCAAACTCAAGATCGAACCCGGCTGGGACGTGGAACCGGTCGCCGCCGTCCGCGACCGCTTCGGGGGAGATGTGCTCCTCCAGGTGGACGCCAACACCGCCTACACCCTCCGCGACGCCCGCCACCTGGCCAGACTCGACGCCTTCGACCTGCTGCTGATCGAACAGCCGCTGGAAGAGGAGGACGTGCTCGGCCACGCCGCCCTGGCCCGGCAACTGAAGACGCCGATCTGCCTCGACGAGTCGATCGTGTCGGCCCAGACCGCCGCCGCCGCGATCACGCTGGGCGCCTGCCAGATCATCAACATCAAGCCCGGCCGTGTGGGCGGCTACCTGGAGGCGAGGAAGATCCACGACCTGGCCGCCGCCCACGGCATCGCGGTGTGGTGCGGCGGCATGGTGGAGACCGGCCTCGGCCGCGCCGCCAACATCGCCCTGGCCGCCCTGCCCGGCTTCACCCTCCCCGGCGACGTCTCGGCCTCCGACCGCTTCTACCGCACCGACATCACCGAGCCGATCGTCCTGGTGGACGGCCACGTCACCGTCCCCACCGGTCCGGGCCTGGGCGTCACCCCCATCCCCGAACTGCTCGAACGCTTCACGACCGGTACGGAGTGGATCGGTTTCTGATCGCCGCGCCTATACTCCGGGCGTGAGTCAGCGACCGCGTGCCAGCCTCGGGCGGGTCCTCGACGACCTGGGCTCCACCCTCCTGGAACTCGTCGCCGGAGACGTCGACCACCCCGAGGGCATCAGCGCCCTGGTGATCTTCGACCCCTTGGACGAACCGGTCCTCGCGCCGCGCTCGCTGGTGCTGGGCGTGGGGGTCGACCCGGCCGGAGGCACCCTGCCGTCGCTGCTCCGCGCGCTCGGCGCCCACTCGACGGTGGGCCTGGTGGTCCGGGCCCCGGTCGCGCTGACCCCCGAGTTGCGGGCCGCCATCCAGGAGAGCGGCGTGGCCCTGATCGGCCTGCGCCGGGGCGCGACCTGGGCCCAGCTCACCGCCCTTCTGCGCGCGATGCTCGCCGAGGGCGACATCGGGGTGGCCGACCACGAGTCCCTCGGCGGCCTGCCGTCGGGCGACCTTTTCGCCGTCGCGAACGCCGTGGCCGCCCTCCTCGACGCCCCCATCACGATCGAAGACCGCAGCTCCCGCGTCCTGGCCTTCTCCGGCCGCCAGGACGAGGCCGACCCGTCTCGCGTGGAGACCGTCATCGGCCGCCAGGTCCCGGAACGGTACGCGGTGCGCCTCACCGAACTGGGCGTCTTCCGCGACCTCTACCGCCACCAGGCGCCGGTGGTCGTCCGCCCGCAGGACCTGGGCTACGAGGCCATCACCGTGCAACGCGTCGCCATCGCGGTGCGGGCGGGCGACGAGGTCCTGGGCTCGATCTGGGCCGCCATGGACGGCGAGGTCGACGCCGAACGCACCCAGGCGTTGCTGGACGCGTCGAAGCTGGTCGCCCTCCATCTACTGCGCCTGCGGGCCGGCGCCGACGTGCAACGGAGGTTGCGCACCGACCTGATCGGCACCGTCCTGGAAGGCGGCGCGGGCGCCCGCGACGCCCTCGCGCGATTGGGCCTGTCGGCCCGCCGCCTCGTCATCGTCAGCGCCGGCCTCCTGCCGGGCGACCCCCACACCGACCTGGAACGGCTGGCCGACGCGCTGTCCGTCCACCTGTCGGCGACCGTGCCGTCATCGGCCGTGGCGGCGGTCGGCGGCACGGTCTACGGCCTGCTCCCCGTCGTCGGCGACGCTCCCGAAGGCCGCGCGGCCCGACTGGCGGCCGACTTCGTCGACCGGGTCGACGGCAACCTCCACGCGATCGTGGCGGTGGCCCCGGCGGGCTCGGACATCAGCGCGATCGTCCACGGGAAGGCCCAGGCCGACCGGGTGCTGCGGGTGATACGCGAAGGCCACACCAACCTGCGGGTGGCCCGCCTCGACGACGTGCAGACCCTCGCTCTGGTCCTGGAACTCCGCGACCTGGCCGCCGCCCGCGACGAACGCCCGGCCGGCGCGATCGCCCGCCTGATGGACTACGACGCCCGCAACAACGCAGGCCTGGTCGAGACTCTGGAGGCGTGGCTGGACGCTCTGGGCGACGTGGCCAAGGCGGCCAGCGCCCTGTTCATCCACCCGAACACCCTGCGCTACCGGCTGAAACGCGTGACGGAGGTCGGCGAAATCGACCTGACCGACCCGGAACAGCGATTCGCCGCGATGCTCCAACTCCGCATCCTCGCCCCACGCTGAGTCAGGTCAGATCAGCAGCTCGAAGAGCTCTTCCTGGACGGATTTCAGCGCCAGGTCCAGCGCCCCCGCCAACACGGGATTACCCTCCAGCGCCGACAACCGCACCTGCGGCCGCGAATGGGTGATCGCGTGCAGCTCCCGTTCCACCAGGTCCCGCAGATACTCGCCACCCGCCGTAGGCAGCCCGCCCGCGAGGACGATCAGCCCCGGATCGACGACCGACGCAACGGCGGCCAGGCCGACCGCGAGTCTGGCCGCCACCATGCGCAGGCCCGCGCCCGCCTCTTCGGCCGCCAGGTCCGTGCCCTGGGCCAGGGTGACGGCCGAGGTCACCGCCCGGCGGAAGTCGGGGGCCTCGACGCCGTACGTTCGCAGGAGGTCGTGGACGGTAGGGCCGCCCACCAGCGCCTGGTAGCCGTGGTGGCCGAAGCGGCCGCCGTCGCGTGCGGTGGCCACGCCCGGGGTCGGCATGTAGCCGACCTCTCCGGCGCCGCCGAAGAAGCCGCGGTGCAGGCGGCCGCCTATCACCAGCGCCGAGCCCAGGCCCTCGTCGGCCCACAACAGGACGAAGTCGGGGCAGTCGGAGGCCGCGCCGTGGGCCTGTTCCGCCAGGGCCACCAGGTTGACGTCGTTCTCCACGTCGACCGCCGTGCCCAGGCCCGTGCGCAGGGTGGGGAGCAGGTCGGGGACCTTCCAGCCGGGCAGGTCCTCGTCGGTGGCGTAACTGAGCAGGCCCGTGGTCGGGTCGACGGCGCCCTGGACGCCGATCACCACCCGGCGCAGCGGGCCCGGCGGGCCCGCCGCCGCGATGGCCGACGCTAGGCGGTCGACCAGCGGGGCGGGGGCCTCCGAAGGGACGGTGACGGTGTGTTCGCCTCGGACCTGCCCGGTGATGTCGGCGACGCGGACGCTGATCCGGTCGCGGGTGACGTCGAGGGCGGCGACGTAGGCGGCGTCGGGGTTGATCCGGTAGACCTCCGCCGTGGGGCCCGGCTGGCCGGCGCGGATGCCGTCGGCGACCACCAGGCCCGCCTCGTGGAGGCGGGCCAGGAGCTGGAAGGCCGTCGGCTTGGACAGGCCCGTGAGCTCGCCGATCTCGGGACGCGTGAGCGGGCCGCGCTCCAGCAGGACCCGCAGGGCCCGGCCTTTGTTGATCGCCCGCATCAGGCTGGGGGTCCCGTGCAGAGGAGGCTTCACATCAACTCCGCGTGCGGGTTCATGACGAGATCAGGCTCAAAGCGTACAGCGCGATCGCGGCGAAATCGTCGGCCGGTTCGGAGGCCTGCCAGGAGCGGACGTCGTCCACGAAGCGGCTGCCGTGGCCGGTGAACTCGGCGTAGCGGTCCTTTCCGTCGGCGGGGCAGGGGGGCATCTCCTCGAAGTGGTCGCCGAGGCCGTCTTCGAACAGGTCGGCGCTGTTCGGGCCGTTGACGACGGCGCCGGTGGCGGGCTTGCCGGTGATGTTGAAGATCTGGTGGTGCGGGCAGCCGATGGAGTTGGCGCCCGCCCCGGCGACGAAGGACACGCCCCACGGGTTGGCGCCGAACGTCCAGTTGCGCTGCTGGGTGCCGAAGGCGTCGTAGGTGCGCTCGCCCGTCACCCGCTTGTAGAGACCGGCGGTGGCGGCCAGGCCGAAGGCGTGCGGGACGGCGTCGAACTGGTCGTGCTCCGCACCGGCGCGGAAGGGGTCGGCGGCGGCGCGTTCCGCGCCGAGGTCGAGCTGGGCCTTCAGACCGGCGACCAGGTCGGCCTCCGTCACGGCCAGGTCGAACGCGCGGGCGGCCCGGATGGCCTTGACGAGATCGGCGTGGGCCAGGGCGCTCACGTCGTACAGGTTCAGGGTGTCGCCCTGCTCCTCGTCGAGGTAGGCGCGGGCCCAGCGGGCGGCGTCGGCGAGCCAGCGGTTGGCCCGCGGGTCGCGCAGGCGCTGCGCGGCCAGGGTCATCTCGGCGGCGCCGAGCTGCATGTCGTCGCGCCAGACGCTCTCGGGGTAGAAGGCGTGCGGGAGCGAGGTCACGAGCTGGCCGACGTTCTCGGTCTTGGCCATGGCATACACCGAGGCGGCCTCGTCGAGCAGGCGGGCGGCGCGGCGGCGGTCGGGTTCCAGCTGGGAGGCCAGGGCGAAGGCGGCGGCGGTGCGGCCGGCCAGGTTGGGGCTGATCGGCTGGCCGGGGGCGGCGGCGCGGAAGACCGGGCGGTGCCGGATGAACTGGTGGCCCTCGGCGGTGTCGTGGTCGTCGGCCTCGGGGAGGCGCCAGATGTCGTGGTCGCCGACGAAGGTGCCCTCTTCGTTCCCGGCGCCCACGCCGACCTGGATGTAGAGGGTCTTGGACTTCTCGTCCCACATCTTGTCGAGATATTTCAGGCCGTGAGCGGCCTCGTCGCGGACGTCGGCCTTCCCGTCGCGCTGGGCGGCCCAGAGCATGGTGTCGACGTACGCGAGGATGTGGGTGAACTTCAGGTAGTCGCCCGCGTCGAACCAGCCGCCCTCGACGTCGACCGGGCCGCCGACCTTCTTCAGCTCACCCTTGGTCTGGTCGGTGTCCGGGCCGGTGAACACCGGCCAGTCGTAGACGGACGCCGCGCGGTCGTTGCGGTGGGTGGTGTCCCGCTGGATGCCGAAGAACCGCAGGATGTCGTGGACGGGAGTGCGCGACGGCGCGATCTGGAACTCCGACGAGACGGCGCCACCGGCCTTGATCCGGTAACGGCCGGGCGTGCGCAGCTTGGTCAGGTCGAGCTCGTAGACGTGCGGGTAGGCGCCGTTCCACGACCCCCGGTCGGCCCCCGCCTGCCCGGTGAACACGGTCTTCCCGCGGTGGTCGACCACGGTGAAGCGGCCCTTCCCACCGGCCGTCATCAGGTAGGCGTGCTTGCTCTCGTTCGGCCAGTAGCCCACCTGGTCGACTCTCACGTGGGACGGCGACGCGTCGGCCTGCGCCGGACTGGCCAGTACGGAGGCCATCAGCGTCAGCGCGAGGACCGGTCGTGAAAGTTTCACCCTTTGACTCCTGTCAGTGTGACGCCCTCGATGAAGACCCGCTGGGCGAAGAGGAAGACGACGATCACGGGCGCGGTCACCAGCAGGGTGGCCGCCATGGTCAGGTTCCACTGCACGCTGTGGAAGGCCTTGAAAGTGGCCAGGCCCAGCGACAGCGTCCAATTCTCCTGGTCCACCCCCGCGTACAACAAAGGACCGTAGTAGTCGTTCCAGCAGTAGAAGAACGAGAACAGCGCCACCGCCGCGATGGCGGGGCGGGCCATCGGCAGGATGACGGTGAACAGGATGCGCACATCGGAGCAGCCGTCGACCTTCGCCGCGTCGGTGTAGTCACGGGGGATCGTGATGAGGAACTGACGCAGCAGGAAGATCGAGAAGGCGTCGCCGAACAGCATCGGCAGGATCAGCGGCCAGAGCGAGTCGGTCAGGTCGAGACGCGCCCAGACCAGGTAGATCGGCACCGCGACGACCTGCGGCGGCAGCATCATCGCGCTGATCACCACGAGGAACGCCAGCTTCCGGCCCCGGAACCGGAACCGCGACAGCGCGTACGCCGCCGGGATCGACGACACCAGCATGAACAGCGTCGCGAGCGAGGCGTACACGAAGGTGTTGAAGGTCCAGGTGAGCAGCTCCGACCGGGCGAACACCTCGGCGAAGTTGCCCCAGTTCCACTGCTCCGGCCAGAGCGCGCTCGTGAGGGCCTGCTCGTCGGTCATCAGCGCGGTCAGCGCGATGAACACGATCGGCCCGAGGAACATCAGCGACAGCGCGATCGCCAGCGCGTGCTGGGCGATCCAGTAGAGACCGCGTCTGCGCGTCATGAGGCCGCCTCCGCGCGGTTGAACTGGCGCAGCAGCACCAGCGTGAACAGCATCGACACCGCGAACAGCAGCAGCGCGTGGACGCAGGCCAGCCCCATCGACCAGTCGCGGAACCCGGTCTGGAACAGGTGCTGCGGCAGCGTGAGCAGCGCGCCGTCGGGGTAGCCGGGCGTGAACGAGGTGCCCGCCGAGTCGGTCGCCCCCGACGCCACCCGGGAGGCGATCATCGCCTGGGTGAAGTACTGCACCGCGTAGATCACCCCGGTCACCGCCGAGAACATCAGCACCGGGGAGATGACCGGCAGCGTGATGTTGCGGAACTGCCGCCACGCGCCCGCGCCGTCGATGGCGGCGGCCTCGTACAGATGCTTCGGTACGTCGAGCAGCGCCGCCAGGAAGATCATGACGGTGTTGCCCGCGCCCCACAGCGCCAGCAGCGTCACGCTCGGCTTGGCCCACGCCGCGCTGCCGAACCAGTCGGGGCCGGTGATCCCGATCCACGACAGCGCCTGGTTGACCGGGCCGGTGGCCGGGTTCAGCAGGTAGACGAAGGCGACCGTGCCCGCCACCGTCGGCACCAGCGAGGGCAGGTAGAACAGGGTGCGCAGGACGCCCGACCCGCTCTTGATCTTGGTCAGCAGCTGCGCCACGCCCAGTGCGAACAGCACCTGCGCCGGGACCATGAACACCACGAGCCAGAGCGTGTTGAGCCCCGACTGGAGCAGGCGCGGGTCGTGGAAGGCGTAGCGCCAGTTGTCCAGGCCGATGAACTCCAGCGTGAACAGGTCGTAGCGCTGGAAGGAGAAGTAGACCGTGGAGATCAGCGGGTAGACGAAGAAGATCGCGATCCCGATGAGCCAGGGGGAGAGCCAGAGGAGGGCGCGGACGCCCTCCCCGCGCGTGGAGGCCATCGATCAGCCTCCGGACAGCTTCATCTTGTCGTCGATCCGTTTGTCGACCTCGGCCAGCCCGGCGTCGAGGTCCTTGACCGCGCCCTTCTCCCACTGGATGAGGAAGGTGGAGAAGGCGTCCTGGTTGAAGACGCTGTTGACGTTCGCCGGGAGCGTCGAGGTCTTCGGGTGGGCGAAGATCTTGAGGAAGGTGGCGAAGTTGGCGTCCTCGGCCAGGCCCGGGTCGTTCATGGCGGCCTGGGTGGTGGGCACGTTGCGCAGCGCGTTCGACAGGGTGACCAGCGACGCGGTGTCGGTGGTCAGATACTTGACCAGCTCCCACGCCTGCTGCGGGTTCTTGGCGCCCCTCGGCACGCCGATGACGGTTCCGGCGGTGAAGCCGCTGCCGTACAGGTCGGGCTTGGCGTCGGAGACGGGCAGCGGCGCGGTGCCGTAGTCGAGCGCCTTGGCCTTCGGGTCGGCGGCGATCATGGCGTTGCGCCACTCACCGTCGAGGACCATCGCGACCTTGCCCTCGAAGAACGGGTGCTCGGCGCCCCACTCGTCGCCCAGGCCCTTGCGGAACTTCTCCAGCTTGTCGTAGCCGTACCAGTCGACGAGCTCCTTCTGCCAGGTCAGCAGCTCCTTCCACGCCGGGTCGGAGCCGATGGCCGAGGTGCCGTCGTCGTTGTACCACTTCGCGCCGACCATGGGCCCGAGGTGGCTGGGGGAGTTCTCGTAGTACTGGAAGCTGGGGATGAACCCAGCCACCTCGATGTTCCCGTCGGCGTCGCGGACGGTGAGCTTCTTGGTCAGCTCGGTCAGCTCCGACAGGGTCTTCGGCGGCTCCTCGCCCTGCATGAGCGCCTTGTTGTAGTAGAGCCCGTACGCGTCGGCGAGCAGCGGCATCGTGCACCGCTTGCCCTCGAACTCCGTGTACGCGCGGGACGCGGCCGGCAGCACGCCCAGGTCGAGGCCGTCCTGCTTGATGACCGCCGTGAGGTCCTGGAACGCCCCGCTCTTGCACCACTGGGCGACGTTGTCGGTGGTGAACGACGCCGCCACGTCGGGCGCCTGGCCACCCCGGATCGCCTGGGTGATCTGGTCGTCCTGGATCCCCTTCTTCGTGGTGACCTTGATCTGCGGGAACTTCTTGGTGAAGCCCGCGATCGCCTCCTCGAACGCCTTGGTCTCGACGTCGGTCGAGAAGCCGTGCCACAACTCCAGCGTCGCGGGAGGCAGGGCGGCGGACGAGGCCGGATTGGGCGCCTGGGCCCCGAGCGAGGGCGGCGCCTCCTTGCCGGCGGTGCATGCGGTCAGCGTCAGGGCCAGACACCCGGCGGCCGCGAGAGAGATGAAGCGCACGTGGTTTCTCCTCAGACCCGTCGTGCACGGAAAGTTAGTAACATTTCCTAACTTTCAATGGACCTTAGGTCTGGCCACTATGAGGGTCAATGGGCGACATCAACTCGTAACCGGGGGAGTCGGGAAGGAGTCCTTACGATCAAGGGTCACTAGGCTGGCCGGGTGACCAGACCCCGCTCCGACGCCGCCCGCAACCGCGCTCTGGTGCTCCGGGTCGCCCGCGAGCAGTGGGAGGCCGGCGATGAGTCGCTCCAGTTCAACCACCTCGCCAAGCTGGCCGGGGTCGGCGTGGGCACGGTCTACCGGCACTTCCCGACCCGGCTCGCCCTCCTGGAGGCGCTGACGGCCGAGCGGTTCCGCGACCTGGTCGCCGAGGCGCGGTCGGCGGCGTCCGCCGACGATCCCGTGGCGGGGCTGGGCGATCTGCTGCGCTCCATCGTGGGCCGGGCGGTGGCCGACCCGGGGTTCGCGGCCGTGCTCGACGCGCCCGACGACGCCGATCCGGAGACCTCGGCGATGAAGGCCGAGTTCGGCGCGGCGGCGGCCGAACTGCTCGTCCGGGCGCGGGTCCGCGCGGATGTGGACGCGCGCGATGTGGTCCATCTGGTCTGCGGCGTCGTCCATGCGATCGGCGTGGCTCCCGGCCGGTCCGAGCTCTATCTGGACGTGCTTCTCCAGGGCCTGCGCGAAAGCGGATAGCTATCCGCTTCGTGCTACCGTACTAAGCGGATGGTTATCCGTTTAGTGGAGGCATGCCATGATTCGACGCGCAGTGGTGACCGCCGGAACCGGCGGCATCGGCCTGGAGACCGCGATCGGCCTCGCCGCGACCGGCCACCACGTCACCGTGGTCGGCAGAGACGTTTCCCGCGGCCGGGCCGCCGCGGAACGCATCGGCGGCGCGACCTTCGTCCAGGCCGATCTTTCCTCTCTGGACGAGGTCCGCGCCCTGGCCGCCCGGCTGGCCGATGACGGCCCGATCGACGTGCTGGTCAACAACGTCGGCGCGATGTTCCCCGACCGCACCGAGACGGCCGACGGCATCGAGGCGAGCTTCGCGGTCAACCACCTCTCGCCCTACCTGCTGACCGAACTGCTCCTGGACGTCGTCAGGGGCGGCCGGATCGTGAACGTCACCTCGGGCGCCGTCCGGGCGGCGAAGAACGTCTTCGACGAGGTCGACCCGCCCGGCGGCTACTACGGCTTCCACTGGTACGGCAGGGCCAAGCTGGCCCACCTCGCCTACACCCTCGACCTGGCCGGACGGCTGCGCGGGACCACCGCGGTCTTCGCCGCCGACCCGGGCGGCGCCGCGACCCCCATGACCGACGGGACGATGCGCTCGCCCCGGATCGTCAAGCCCGGCTACCGCCTGCTGTGGCCCCTCGTCCGCCGGGTCTTCGAACGCTCGACCTCGGGCCCGGCCTCGGTGGCGGCCCGCCCCTCGTTGGCCGCCGCCACCGATCCCTCGCTGGAGACCGGGCTGGTCATCGGGCCGCGCGCCGTTCCCGTACCGGCCTATCGGCCGAGCCTCGACCCGCGCACGGTCCGCGCGGTGCTGGCCCTGACCGAGCGGGTGATGTCGTCACGCCACGGCGGTCCCCTCCAGCTCGACCAGCAGGTCGGGGATCGCCAATCGTGACACCCCGAGCATCGTCGTCGACGGCGCCACCCGGGCCGCGCCCAGCCGCCCCGCCAGCACGCCGTAGTGCTCGAAAAGACGGTCGACGTCGGTGGTGTAGACGTTGAGCCGCACCAGGTTGGCCAGCGACATGTCCGCCTCGGCGAGCACGGCCTCCAGGTTGTCGAGGGTCAGCGCGAGCTGCGCCGCCATGTCGTCGGGATGCTGGGGCTTGCCGTCGCCGCTCATCGCGGTCTGCCCCGAGAGGTAGAGGGTCCGGGTGTGTCCGGAGACGAGTTCGCCCTGGTTGTAGCCCAGCCCGGTCGACCAGGCCCACGGGTTCACCGCGGTTCGCTTCGTTGTCATGACGATCAGCCTGTCGGGGAATCACGACACCCTGTGTCGTGTATTCCGTAGAGTTTCCGGATGCGCGCCGACCGGCTGGTCTCCCTGGTCCTGCTGCTCCGTCAGCACGGCCGGTTGTCGGCTGCGGCGCTCTCCCGCGAGCTGGAGGTCTCCACCCGCACGGTCCTGCGCGACATCGAGGCGCTGTCGGCGGCGGGCGTCCCGGTCTACGCCGAACGCGGCCGCCACGGCGGGTTCGCGCTGCTCCCCGGATTCCGCACCGAGCTCACCGGCCTCAACCACGACGAGGCACTCGCCCTGCTCGTCGCCGGATCGCGGCGCGGCGCCCAGGCGTTCGGCCTGGGTTCCGCCCTCGCCTCCGCGATGCTGAAGGTGGTCGACGCCCTCCCCGCCGGCTACCGCGCCACCGCGGCCGGAGCGGCCGGCCGCCTGCTCATCGACCCGGAGACCGACCTGCTGTCCCGGCGCCTGGCCGACGAGGAGGCCCCCGACGCCGTCGTGGCCGAGGTCCTGCGCGCGGTCTTCGCCGGCCGCAGATTGAAGATCCTGTACGAGGCCTTCGGGCAGACGCCGGAATGGCGCACCGTCGACCCGATCGGCCTGGTGACCGTGCGCGACAAGGGCTACCTGCTCGCCACCCGCTCGGGCGCCGACCGCACCTACCGCCTGTCCCGCATCTCGGCCGCCGAGGAACTCCCCGAACCCGCGCAACGCGCCGACCGCGTCGACCTGGACCGGGCGTGGCAGGAACGCAGCACCCGCTTCCGGGCGGGAGGCGACCAGGTGACCGTGCTGGTACGGCTGAATCCGGCCCGGCGCGAGGAATTGGTGGCTACCGCCTTGGCCATCCGCTTCGAGGAGACCGACCCGGACGGCTGGCTCCGCCTGGAAGCGGACTTCCAGGACCGGCGGCATGCGGAATGGGCGTTGTGGCAACTCGGCACGAACGGAGAGGCCCTGACGCCACAGTGGCTCCGCGACACGTTGCGCGACCGCGCAGCGGCGATCGTCACCCGCTACGAGGCGTCCATCTGATCTCGGGATTTGCGGGGCGTTGCTTCGGCGGCGGTTCCCGGCCTTTTGAGCGCCTACGGCGAGTTTCCGGCCGCCAGGTTTCGCCCGCGCTCGGCCTGCTCAGGTGCCCCTGTTCCGTCGTTCTGGCGGTCGCGCATCGCCCTCATCGCCGCGCGGGAGGCGCAGCGCTGGGCGCAGTAGCGCTGGGTGCCGTTGCGGGTGCGGTCGAGGAAGCCGTGGCGGCAGGGCGCGCTGCAGCAGGCCTTCATCCGGGGCCACCGCCCCTGCTGGACGATCTGGTCGGCGGCGGCGAGCACCGATCCGAAGACGCCGGCCGCTCCTCGGCGCTGGCCGGCGGACTGTGATCCGTCGGCGGTGAGGACGACGCGGATCGGATAGAGCTCGCCCGCGTGGGCCAGATGGCGCTCGGCCGCCCTGACCTCCTCCTCGGTGACATCCGGGTGGTCGTTGTGGCTCAGCAGCAGGGTGAGCAGGGCGGTGCGCAGTTCTCGGGCCGCGAAGGCCTCGGACTCGCTGATCGTCTCGTCAGTGGGGAAGCCGTGTTCGGCCGCCCAGGCCGCGAAGTCGGCGGCGTCGCCGAACCGCTCGACGTGGCCGCCCTTTCCGTCGAAGCGCGTGTTGACGAAGCTCAGCACCGTTGACGCCGGAACCATGGTCACGGAGGAACCTTACCTCGTTTCCGTCTGGTAGATCACATTGTCCGAGCCGGGAGGTGTTCTGTTATGGTCTAGTTGAGTTAGATCCTCACTCAACCGGAGGGCTGCATGATCGACCAGGAGACCTCGGCGACGGTCGTCGGGGCGCCGTCGAGGCGTCGGTGGGCCGTGCTGGCGGTGCTGGCCGCCGTGGCGTTCATGGCGCAGCTCGATCTGTTCATCGTCAACATCGCGCTGCCCGCGATGGCGCGGAGCTTCGACCAGTCGGGGCTCAACGACCTGTCGTGGGTGCTGAACGCGTACGCGATCACCTTCGCCGCCCTGCTGGTGCCGATGGGACGGCTGGCCGACCACGTCGGCCGACGCCGCCTGCTACTGATCGGTGTCGCGGTCTTCGTGGTCGCCTCGGTGATCTGCGCCGTGGCCCCGACGCTGCCGGTCCTGGTGATCGGGCGGATTCTCCAGGCGGCCGGTGGCGCGATGATCGTGCCGACGTCGCTCGGACTGCTCTACCCGTCGTTCCCCAAGAACGAGCACACCCTCGTGGTCGGCATCTGGGCCGGGGTCGCCGCGGTCGCCGCCGCCTCGGGCCCCACGGTCGGCGGGCTGCTCGTCGAGTTCGACTGGCGCTGGATCTTCCTGATCAACGTCCCGATCGGGGCCGCCACGATCGTCGCCGGGCTGCGCCTGCTGCCCGAGAGCCGCGCCGGCGACGGCGCCCGGCTGCCCGACGTGGTGTCGGTGATCTCGCTGGTCGTCGGCCTGGCGCTGCTGACGTTCGCGCTGGTGCAGAGCTCGGTGTGGGGCTGGGCCGACGCCCGCACCCTGAGTCTCCTCGCGGTCGCCGTGGCCGCCGGGATCGTCACGCTCCGGCGGTCGATCGTCCACCCGCACGCGCTGATCGAGGCGCGGCTGTTCCAGAGCCGCCAGTTCACCGTGGCGACGGTCGCGCTGTTCCTGTTCTTCCTGGCCTTCTCCGCCTGGCTGCTCCTGACGGTGCTCCTCCTCCAGGACGTCTGGCACTACGGCGTCATCCAGGCCGGTCTGGCGATCGCCCCAGGCCCGATCATGTCGGGCCTGCTCGCCGTCAACGCCGGACGCATCACCGCCCGCTTCGGCCGCCGCAACACGGCCATGGTCGGCACCCTGCTGGTCGCCGCCGCCGGGCTGTTCTGGTTCCTGGTCACCCCGTCCCACCCCGACTACGTCGCCGGCCTCCTGCCCGGACTCATCGTCGCGGGCAGCGGCGTCGGCATGACCCAGGCCCCGCTGTTCGCGACCGCGAGCACCCTGCCGCCCGACCGCTCGACCACGGGCAGCGCCGTGCTGAACATGTCCCGCCAGGTCGGCAGCGCCATCGGCGTCGCGGTCCTGGTCACCCTCCTGGCGGCGGGAGACGGCTTCGACGGCTACCGCAACGGCTTCCTGTTCATCGTCATCGCGGCCCTCGTGAGCAGCGCGTCCCTCGCGGCGGAGCGCCTCAGTCCACAGGCGTGAGGAAGCCCGTCAGGAGGACGCGGCCCTCTCCGTACTTCTCGTCGACCTCGCGCTGCCGCTCCGGCGTCGCCACCCAGACCGTGATCTCGACCTGGCCGGTCCGTTCGTTCGAGCCGGCCGAGACGGCGCCTTCGATCTCGTCGAACGCCCTGTCCTGAAGGGCCCACAGGTCGCTCTGGCTGCGCGGGGCCGCGGCGAGGCACAGCGCGCCGCCCCAGATCTCCCGGATCGCCGGTTCGTGGACCTGCGGATCGCCGGTGAACAGGAGGGTCAGCACGACGCGCTGAGGATCGTTGGCGTACCGCTCGACGGACCTCACGTCGCCGGGGTCGTAGCCCTCGATCTCCTTCAGGTAGCTCTGGTCGAGCGAACTTCCGGCGTACCCGGGGATCGACTGAGCTCGTGCGAGCGCCGCGTCCATCGTCTTCTGGGTCACCTTGGCGGGGTCGGCGGGACGCCAGCCCCCCTCGGGTTCCGGGCACGGAGTGGTGATCGGCGTGTCGTCGGGCGGCGAGGCCGGCGGCTCGGGGGAGCGGGGCGGTTCGGTGAGGGTCAGGCGCTCGCCGTCCCAGGTGCCGACGACGTGGTACAGCCCCCAGCGGGTGCCGCGCTCTTCGGTGTGCCGGACGGCGGCCCAGTCCCATCCGACGACGTCGGGGCCCTGGCACTGGGGCGGGAACGATTCGGCGACCATCATGCAGAGCTGGGGCCCGTGCTTCGGGTCGGACAGCACGGTGGCGTCGGCTTCGTACCGTCGCTCGGTGGCGGTGGTGTCGGCCGGCGCCGTCCCACAGGCGGCGAGCACCGCGATGGCGGCCAGGGGCCACAAACCTCTCATGCCTCCGAGACGGGTGGAGATCGTCAGAGGTTCAGTGCCGTGGACGCAGCACCATGAGCGGACCTTCCAGCGCCGCCACCATGGCGAAGGGAAACCGGTCGAGCTCCAGGCAGAGCGAGACGTCGTCGGGATGGACGCCCTCGCGCACCCCCTCCCTCAGCTCGAAGGCGGCCCGTGACTCGGCGGCCCGCCGGAGATAGCCGGCCGCGGGGCCGGTGGCCCCCCGGGCGATGTACTGCGCACATGCCAGATCCTCATCGGCCCGCCCGTCCTCACCGGTCACGACGAAGGTGACGCGCTCGTGCGTCCGCAGCATCCGGACCGTCGCCTCCGCCACCACGAAGCTCGCGCACAGCACCAGATCGGCGTCCTTGACCGCGAGGGCACCGACCGTTCCGGCGGTTGTTTTCTGTACGACGGTGCGACCGCCGAGATCGATGGATCGCAGCAGTCCGGGCGAGTTGACGGCGTCGAACCCGGGCGCGGGCGGGCCGTCCTTGATCGCGGCCCAACCAGGGTGGCGGGCCTTGAGCGCCAGGGCGTCGTCCAGCGACGCGGCAAGAACGATCTTCTCCGCGCCTCGGGCGAAGGCCCACGCGGCGACGGTGAAGGCACGCATGACGTCCACGACGACCGCGACTGACGGGGGTTCGGCCAGGTCGGGGATACCGAGGAAGCGAGCGTCCATCCGGGTCATGATCGCAGGCATCGGGCGCGGAGTTCCAGGTGCTCGCCGATAGTGGCCTGTCCGTCCCGCGGGCCAGGACGTGGTCACGATGGCGAGGTGGCGCAGACCGCCGACATCGGCGCCGATCAACTCGTGGTGCTCTTCGGCCGCTGCTTCGGCGTCAGAGCACCACGGTTAGTTGTGGGGGATCAGTCGGTGGGCTCGCCGAACCAGCGGGAGAGGTGGACGTTCAGGTCCTGCTGGTCGTCGCCGATCCAGGCCACGTGGCCGTCGGGGCGGAGCAGGACGCTGAGGGCGTCCAGGGCGGGAGTGGGATCGGGCAGATGGTCGACGCGGTCTGACCAGCCGTCGACGGTCAGGTGTTCGGTGCGGTCCAGGAGGAGGGGGCGGCCTTGGTGCAGGTGGCTGTAGAGGGTGCCCTGTTTCAGGGCGAGGTCGGGGAGGCGGCGGCCGAGGAGGTCGGGGCCCGCGCCGAAGTCGTAGCGGATGTCGATCGCGGTGATCTTCTTGATCAGGTGGCGGTTGACCTCGTCGAAGTCCATCAGTTCGGTGAGCAGTCTGCGGACCGCCTGGGGGCCTGGTTCGGGGGACGACAACTCCGTCTGGGCGCGGGTGTTGTCGAGGACCTCCGCAGCGACCGGGTGGCGTTCGGCCTGGTAGGTGTCGAGTAGGCCCTCAGGTGCCCGGCCTTGGATCTGGGCGGCCAGCTTCCAGCCGAGGTTGAACGCGTCCTGGACGCCCAGGTTCAGGCCCTGACCACCTGTCGGCGGGTGGATGTGCGCGGCGTCACCGGCCAGGAGCACCCGCCCTACTCGGTAGCGTTCGGCCAGCCGGGTGGCGTCTCCGAAACGGGACAGCCAGCGGGGGGAGTGGGCGCCGAAATCCGTACCGGCGAAAGAGAGCAGTTGCTGTCGGAAGTCCTCAAGGGTGGGTGGTTCGGTGCGGTCGCTGACTCCCGCCGCCGGGATCAGGACGCTGTAGATCCCCTCGCCGAAGGGCCTGAGCCAGAACCGCTGAAGGGTTCTGCCGAGGTCGGCGGCCTTGGCGGCGATCTCCTCCGGTGGCGCGCTGAATTGCAGCTCGCCCATGAGGGTGTCGTTCCGTGAAGGCTCGCCAGGGAAGCCGACGCCGAGCAGTTTGCGGACCGTGCTGCGCGCGCCGTCGCAGCCGACCAGGTAGCGGCAACGGAGCCGTTCGCCGTCGGCCAGTTCGACCGTCACGCCTTCGTCGTCCTGGGAGAATCCGGTGACCGCGTGACCGCGCCTGACCTCGGCGCCCAGTTCGGTCGCGTGTTCTTCGAGGAGGCGCTCGATGACCGGCTGGGGGATGCCCAGGAGGTAGTCGTACGGGGAATCGAGGCCCTGGGGTGCCGGTTTCGGGATGGCGGCGAAGAAGCCCGCGGCGGGGCGGCGGCGGCCGTGGGGGAGGAGGCGGTCGAGGAGTCCGCGCATCGCCATCAGTTCGAGGCTGCGGATGTGCAGCCCGACGATGCGGACGAACGATGTCGGCTCGGTTTCCTTCTCCAGGACGAGGACCCGCACGTCGTGCAGCCGCAGTTCGGCGGCCAGCATCGCGCCGGTGGGGCCGCATCCGGCGATGATCACGTCGTAGTGCATAGGTGGTGCCTTTCGGGAGTGCCTGGTCTGCGGCGCTCCCGGCGACACCTACGTCGATCGCCCGACCGTGATGGGAAGGGGGAGCACCCACGTCGATACGTTCATGGGTCTCACCTCCTCGGGCGATGTCGCGGTCGCCTGCAAGCTACAAGCCCGATCACCACCTCGTCCAACCCTTTTCAGCAGAGCTGCCGGTAGAGCTCGTCCGGCAGGTATCTGGACCACTCTTCCTCGGTGAGGGAGCCGCCGGCGACGGCGCAGATCCCGGTGGGGGTGGCGATGTCCCACAGGCGGGCGGTGGCGTCGTTGCTCACGGTCGCCAGCGTGGTTCCGTCGCGAGTGAAGGCCACCAGCTGGACGGTGTCGGTGTGGCCCGCGAGGGGCGCGCCGATCTGCTTCCCGGTGGGGACGTCCCACAGGCGGGTCAGGCCGTCGACCCCGGCGGTGGCCAGTGTCGTCCCGTCGCGGCTGAACTCTGCGGAGGCGACCCTTCCGCCACCGGCGAGAGGTGTGCCGAGCTGCTCGCCGGTGGCGACCTCCCACAGGCGGGTCGTGTCGTCGAGACCGGCGGAGACCAGTGTCGTCCCGTCAGGACTGAAGCCCACCCAACTGACCCTGCCGACATGGCCGGCGAGAGGTGGGGTGAGCTCCTTGTGGGTGACGGCGTCCAGCAGTCGTATCGTGCCGTCGCGTTCGGCGGTGGCCAGCGTCGTTCCGCCGGGGCCGAACGCCACGGTGTCGATGGCCTCCGGGCCGCTGACCGGTTGGCCGATCTGCCTGCGGGCGGGGACGTCCCAGATGCGGGCTTTGCCGTCGGCGCCGGTCGTGGCCACGCGGGTGCCGTCGGGGCTGAACCGTACCGATGAAGCCAGGTATCCGGTCCGGAGGACGGCGCCGGCCGGGCGGCGGGTGCGGACGTCCCAGCGATGGATCTCTCCCTCCGATCCGGCGGTGGACAGGATCGTGCCTTCGGGGTCGAACGCCATCGCGTAGACGGCACCGGCGTGGTCCGGCAGGGTCCTGCCGGTCTGCTCGCCGGTGGTGACGTCCCAGAACCGGACCTTCCCGTCGGCGCCCGCTGTGGCCAGGAGGTCGTGATCGTCGTCGTGGGCCATCGCGAGCACGTAGCCTTCGTGGCCGCCCAGCGGGGGGCCGATCTGCCGGTGGACGCGGGTGTCCCAGCGGCGGACGACCCCCGTGGTACCCGCGGTGATCAGCGTCGTTCCTGCGGGGTCGAAGGTCATCGCTTCCACGGGACCGATGCCATCGGCAAGGGGGGCGCCGATCCGCCTGCGGGTCGCGGTGTCCCACAGTTGCACGGTGTCGTCGCCGGTGACGGCGAACGTGGCGCCGTCGGGGCTGAACGCGACCGCGAAAAGCGCTCCCAGCTCGGTGGAGACCAGGTCGCCGAGCCGCTTCCGGGTGCGTACATCCCAGAGAAGGAGTGTGCCGTCGGTTCCTACGGCGCACAGCAGGCCGCCGCCGGGGTGGAACGCCAGGGCCCGCACGTTTCCGGTGTCGCCGAGGGGACCGGCTCCGACGCGCTTTCCGGTGGCGACGTCCCACAGGACGACGGAACCTCCGGCTCCCGCCACCGCCAGCGTCCCGCCGTCACCGCTCAGGGCCGTGGCGGCGAGGGCCCGGCTGCGACCGACGGGCGGGCCGGTCGGCCGCAGGGTGGCGACGTCCCACGACCGGGCGGTTCCGTCGGTCGCGGTGGCGACCACCGTCGTGGCGCCGGGGCCGAACGCCACCTGGCCGGAGAGGTCGACGTCCTCGCTACGCAGGGTGCCGGCCGGCCGCTGCGTCGCGAGGTCCCAGAGCCGGACGGTCCGGTCGGTCCCCGTGGTGGCCAGCAGGCCGCCGCCGAAGGCCACTCCCGAGACAGGGCCGGCGTGGCCGGTGAGAGGTGCGCCGATCTGCCGGTGGGTGGGGGCGTCCCACAGCCGGGCGGTGCCGTCCGCTCCCGCCGTCGCCACCCGCTTGCCGTCGGCGCTGACGGCCACCGCCCTGACCGCGTCGGTGTGGCCGGTGAGGACGCCTCGGAGCGGTGAGGCCAGCGCGTTGCGCACCGCGTGGCGGGCCTCGTCGGTCTCGGCCCGGTCCCAGGCCGTCAGGGCCAGCCTCGCCGAGGCGACGGGGTCGGTCTCGGCGAGGGTGACGCTCTGCACCGACAGCTGCCGCGACAGCGCCTCCAGCCGCCCGGTCTCGGCCTCGTCCGCCGACCTGACGGCGAGGACCGCCCCGGTCACGGCGACGAGCGCCAGCACGGTCGTCCCCGCGACGACCAGCCGGGTCAGCCGCCTGCGGCGGACGACGGACCGCTCGGCCTTCACGGCGGCCCGCTCGCACGCGTCGAGGAAGTCCCGGGCCGTCTCGCCGACCGGGGGGAAGCGTCCGGGATGGGCCGTCCAGACATCGCGGGCCGCGCGTAGGGATGCCAGCCGGACGCCCCGGTAGAGGAAGGACGCGTCCCTGCCATGGGCGTCCCAGACGGCGGCGGCGTCCGTGAGCCGGCCGTGTTCGGCGTGGACGGCCTGGTCCTCCCGCAGCCAGTCGCGGAGCCGTGGCCAGGCGTGCAGGAGGCAGTCGTGGCTGATCTCGGCGTCCGTCGCGGTGAGCACGATCAGGCGCCGGGCGGCGAAGGCGTTCAGGACGGCGTCCACGTCGGCCCGGTCCGGCGGCTCGGCCCGGCCCAGCCGCCGCCGGGCGAGGTGGCCGTCGTGGGACACCTGCGTCATCTGCCGGAAGAGCCGCCGCGCCAGCGCCTGCCGGTCGGGGGAGAGACCGTCGAACACCGCCTCCGCGCTGGTCTGGACGGCGAACTCCACGCCCCCGCCGCGCTCGTATCCCCGGAGGGTGATCCGGTCGCCGTCCCTGTTCTCCCAGGTCATCAGCATCGCCTGGGACAACAGCGGCAGTGCCCCCGCCTCGTGGACGCTCGGGCCGAGCTCGTCGAGGATGGCCTCGCTCAGGCCCGGCTCCAGGGTCAGACCGGCCGCCGCCGCCGGGCCGGTGATGGCGAGCCGCAGTTCGGACCGGGTGGTCCGGCCGACGACGAACTGTCCGTCCATCAGCGCTTCGGCTAACACGGGATGGTCGGCGCACCGCTCGGTGAAGTCGCCGCGCATGACCAGGATGACCAGGCCCGTCGGCCGCGCGACGATCGAGGCCAGCGCCGTGATGAACGCCTCCCGTTGCGCGGTTCCGGCGAGGGTGAAGACCTCCTCGAACTGGTCGACGACGATCACCAGGCGCTCGGGGGCGCCCTGGGTCAGGAGGCACTGCCGCACGAGCAGATCCGCCCGGCCGGGGCGCTCGGCCAGCGCGTTCATCGTGGTGACCGGGTCGAGCCTTCCGGCGGCGGACAGGTGGGCGGCGAACTCGTCCAGGGGAGTCGCGGTCGGGGTGAACAGCAGGCGCGGCCAGGTGTCCGACCCGGCCGCCGCCAGCCGCCCCCGGGTCAGCGCGGGCAGCAGCCCGGCCCGGACGAGGGACGACTTGCCCGCACCCGACGCGCCGGTCACCATCACCAGCCCAGGGCCGGTGAGCCGCTCGCCCACCTTGCCCACCAGCCGGGCGGTCAGCTGCTCGCGTCCGTAGAAGATCGCCTCGTGGTCGGCCTCGAACGGCAGCAGCCCCCGGTACGGGCTTCCGTTCTCCCATCGCACCGTCTCGGGGTCGTGGCCGCGCACCCGCCGCAGCCGGGCCAGCTCGTCGCGGATGAGGACGAGCTGGTCGGACCGGTGCCGGGCCTGGTCGCGGTCGTACCGGAGCTCCGCCGCCTGCCGCCGGAGCTCGGACAGGGTCTGGTCGGCGGTGTCCTCGAGGCCGGTGAGCAGGAAGCCGAACTCGGAGAACTCGGCGCTCAGGTCGGTGAACGCGCCGGCGATCTGCGACTGTAGCGCCCGGTCGCCGGTCTTGATCATCGCCTCCAGTGTGAGACCGGCCGCGTCGATCTCGCGGAGCACTCCGGCGATCTCGATCCGCAGCTCTTTGGCCTGGGCCGAGCCGGTGTCGAGCAGCTGGGCGATCCGCGTGGTCAGCTCCTGCTCGGCCACCTCCGGTTCGGGTTTCTTCGCCCTCGCGCGTAGCGCGGTGATCGAGTCGCCGATCACCTGGCTGAGGATGTTGACGCCCACTCCGGCGACGACCTGGGCGAGGGCGACGTCCGGCGCGTCCAGGGCCAGCGGGGTGAGCGCACTGGCGCAGAGGGTGGCGAGCAGCAACGGCGGCGTCAGCCGCAGCGCTCCGTCACCCGCCTGCCGGACGACGGCCGCCGCCACCCTGGCCCGCGTGTCGCGGGACTGCTCGATGTCGGCCTCCACCAAAGCGACCTGAAAGCACGTGTTTCCGCCGTAGCAGAAATATCACTTTTCGTGGTCGTTTGGTGGCCGATTCGATACGCCGGTGGCCCTGCGGGGGCCACCGGCGCGGGACGTCACTTCGTGCGGTTGTCGCGCCAGCGGAAGGTCAGCAGGCACAGCACCAGGCCGCCGATCATCCAGGCCGCCAGGACCAGCGCGACCTTCCCCAGCTCATAGCTCCCCGCCACTTCGAGGACGGCGGCCTCGGGCCCGAGGAACACCGACCGCATCCCCTGGCAGAGCCACTTCAGCGGGAAGACCGCGGACACGTTCAGCAGCCAGTCGGGCACGTCGGTGTGCGGGATGAAGGTCCCCGAGATGAACTGGAGCACCACGAACGGCAGGGTGATCACCGCGGTCGCGCTGCGCGCCGACCGGGGGACGCTGCTGGCGGCGATGCCCAGCATGGTCATCGCCGCCAGGCCCATGACGAACACCCACGTGAAGGTGAACCAGGTCCCGACGGTCGACGGCAGCTGGAGGTCGTAGAAGGCGACGCCGATGGCGAGCAGGATGGCGATCTGGATGACCGCCACGACGAAGACGCTGCCGACCTTGCCGATGAAGTAGGCGCTCGGCGGCATCGGGGTGGCGGCCAGGCGCCGTAACCCGCCCAGGTCCCGCTCGACCGCGATGGCGATGCCGAGGTTCTGGAAGCTGACGGCCATGATGCCCGTGCCGATGAGACCCGCCGCGTACACCTGCGAGACGGTGACGTTCAGGCCGTTGTAGCGGGTCGTGAAGATCGAGCCCAGGATGATGAGCATCACGACGGCGATGGAGAAGACGAAGGCGATCTGGTCGCGTTCGCGGAAGAACATCTTGGTCTCGAGGACGGCGCGGCCGAGGCCGAGGCGGACGGCTCGGGCCGGTTCCATGCGGGGGAGCCGTGCGGGTGGGCGGCTGCTCGACGGCTCTGCCGCGGTGAGGGTGGCGGGCTCACTCATTCTCGGCTCCGATCAGTTGGAGGTAGACGTCTTCGAGGGTGGGGCGGGTGACGGTGAGCCCGGGGATCTCGCCGTGGGTGCCGTAGAGGTCGGCGATCGCCTGGGCGGGGGTGGCGGTTTCGAGGGACTGGGGGCCGTCTTCGCCGATCCACTGGACGGTGCTGACGGCGGTGGCCCGGCCGCCGAGGGTCTTGGGGGTGCCTTCGGCGACGATGGTGCCGCGCGCGATGACGGCGATGCGGTCGGCGAGGGTCTCGACCTCGTCGAGATAGTGGCTGGTCAGCAGGATGGTGGTGCCGTCGTGGGCGAGGCCGAGAATGAGGTCGGCGAACTTGCGGCGGGCCTCCGGGTCGAGGCCGGTGGTGGGTTCGTCCAGGAAGAGGAGTTCGGGGTCGCCGATGATGCCGAGGGCGACGTCGAGGCGGCGGCGCTGGCCGCCGGACAGGTGGTAGACCTTCTTGCCGGCGTGTTCGGTGAGGCCGACCTGGTCGATGACCTGCTCGGGGTCGCGGGGGTGCTGGTAGTAGGTGGCGAAGTTGCGGGTGATCTCGGCGACGCTGAGTTCGGGGGCGTCGGCGGTGCTCTGCCAGACGACGCCGATGCGGTCGCGCCAGGAGTTGGGGGCGCGGCCGGGGTCGGCGCCGAGGACGTCGACCTCGCCGCCGTCGCGGTCCCGGTAGCCCTCGAGGATCTCGACGGTGGTGGTCTTGCCGGCTCCGTTGGGGCCGAGCAGGCCGAACACCTCGCCTCGCTGGATGTCGAGGTCGATGCCGTCCACTGCGATGGTCTTGCCGTAGCGCTTCTGTAGTCCTCTGACCCGTACGGCGGTCATTGCCGTTCTCCTCTCGTGGTGTGCCAAGCGATCACCGTGTCGAGCAGGGCTTGGCAGCCGAGCACGAGCTGACGGTCGGGGGTGTGCTCGGCCGGGGCGTGGCTGATGCCCGCGGTGCTGGGGACGAAGAGCATGGCGGTGGGGACGTGCCTGCTCAGGACGCCGGCGTCGTGCCCGGCGAAACTCATCAGATGCGTGGTCGGGGCTCCGAGTGCCGCGCACACCCCGGCGAGGAGTTCGCGCAGGCCGGGGTCGAAGCGGGCTTCCGGTTTGCTGGACAGCGGGGTGACGGTGGCCGTGCAGCGTTCGGCGCGGGCGGCGTCGTCGGCGCACGCCGACAGCTGCGCGGCGGCGTGGTCGAGGGCGGCCCGGGTGGCGGCGCGGAACTCGACGACGAGACGGGCCTGACCAGGCACGACGTTGGGCGCGCCCGGTTGGACGTCGACGCAGCCGACGTTGGCGACCATGCCCGGGTCGGTGCCGGCGGCGATGTCACGGGCGGCCAGGAGCGTGCGGGCGGCGGCCCGGCCCGCGTCGGCGCGCCGGTCGGTGGGGGTGGTGCCGGCGTGGTTGGTCTCGCCGGTGAGGGTGACGGTGTGGCGGTCGATGCCGACGATGCCGTCCACGACGGCGAGGTCGATTCCGGCCGCTTCCATCCGGGGGCCCTGCTCGATGTGGGGTTCGAGGAAGGCGGCGACGCGGGTGACGTCGTCTCCGGCGCAGAAGGCGGTGGAGCCCGTGAGGCCGCCGGTGGAGGTGGGGGCGGCGCCCTCTTCGTCCCAGAAACTGACGATGTCGAGGCTCCGGGCGGCCGGGTGGCCGTGTTCGTGCAGGGTGCGCAGCGTTTCGAGCGCGGCGAGCACGCCGTAGGCGCCGTCGAGCCTGCCCCCGCCGGGGACGGTGTCGGTGTGCGACCCGGCGAGGAGGCGCTCGTGGGGCGCCGCGCCGGGGGCGCGGCCGAAGATGTTGCCGGTGGGGTCGCGCCAGGTGACGCACCCCGCCTCGGCGATGCGGGCGCCGAGCCAGTCGCGGGCGGCGTGGTCGGCGGCCGACCCGGCGACCCGGTCGACGCCGCCGTCGAGGCGTCCGCCGATGGCCGCGAGGCGGGTGATGTCGGCGAGGAGCCGTTCGCCGCGGATGGTGACCTTCTGGTCGAGGTGGAGTCCGGGGGTGGTCACCATGCGCCGCCCGCCCATTCGAGCACGGCCATCGCGCTGTGGAGCTTGTGGTGGGCCTGGGTGAAGGCGAGGCTGCGCGGCCCGTCGAGGACGTCGGCGGTGACCTCTTCGCCGCGGTGGGCGGGCAGGTCGTGCAGGAAGACGGCGTCCGGGTAGCGGGCCATGAGGTGCTCGTCGACCCGGAAAGGGGCGAAGATCCGCCGCCAGTCGGGGTCGGGTTTGGTGGTGCCGGTGGTCTGCCAGCGGGTGGTGTAGACGACGTCGACGTCGGCGGGGAGGTCGTCCATGTCGTGGCGTTCGGTGAGGATCGCGCCGGTGTCGGCGGCCTGGATGGCGGCGACCTGCGCGGTGTCGGCCGGGAGGCCGTAGCCGGGCGGGGTGCGCAGGTGGAGCTCGGCGCCCGGGTAGCGGGTCAGGGCCAGCGCGAGCGCGGTGGCGGTGTTGTTGCCCTCGCCGACGTAAAGCACCCTCAATCCGGCGACGCCGCCGAAGTGGGCGTGGAGCGTGGTGAGGTCGGCGAGCGCCTGGGTGGGGTGTTCCTCCGCGCTCATGGCGTTGACCACGGCCATGCCCGGGTGGGCGAGCGCGGCCATGTCGGCGACGGGCCCGGCGGTGCGCACGACGAGCAGGTCGAGCATCCCGCTCAGGACCCGCCCGGTGTCCTCAAGGGTCTCACCGGTGTTGACCTGGAGGTCGCCGGGTCCATAGGAGATGAGCCCGGCGCCGAGCCGCAGGGCCGCGCTGGAGAAGGCGGTCCGGGTGCGGGTGGAGGTGCGGGTGAAGTAGATCCCCGCGACGCGCCCGCGCAGCGTGTCGGTGAGGTCCGGGTCGCGCGCCGCGAGGCGCTCGGCCATCGTGCGGGCGCGGGTGACGAGGTGGTCGAGGTCGGGGGCGGGCAGGTCGCCCAGGGTGAGCAGGTTGCGCGGCCGGGTCGCCAGTGCGGCGTCAGTGGTCGTCATGGGTCACCTCACTGGTGATGCGGGCGAGCGTGTCGACGTAGGGCGGGTGGAACAGCCCTCGGTGGCTGCTCCCGAGGCGGCTGACGGCGAGCCCGCCGAGCGCGAGCTCACGCCAGCGGGCGAGATAGTCGGGGTAGGGCAGGTGTCCGGTGACGCTGTGCTGTCCGCTCGCGGCGTCGTCACTGGCGATCAGCGTGACGCGGAGCGGGAGTGGGGTGAAGCGGTAGGCGGCGGTGGCGGCGTCGAGGGTGCGCCAGAGGCGGATCTCGTCGGTGAGCGAGGTCAGGTCGTCGCGCCGGGCGGCGATGCCGAGATCGTTGAGCAGGCGCTGGGCGCGGTAGCCGGTGAGGCCGCGGGCGAGGCGGTTGGTGCCGGGGTGGGCGAGCAGGTGTTCCAGCTCGTCGAACGTGGCGGCGCCGACGTCGCTGCCGGGGAGGTCGGTCATCGGGTCGGCGAGGGTGAGCCTGGGGGGTCGGCCCTGGGCGATGAGGCGGCGGGCGAGCTCCCAGGCGATGACGCTGCCGGAGGACCAGGCGAACAGGTGGGGCTTCCCTGCGGGGAGGTGGCGCAGGTAGTGGTCGGCGAGGGCGGCGATATCGGCGGCCGTGTCCAGGTCGGGCACGGCGAATGCCGCCACCGGGGCCGTGAGCCGCTCGGCGAGCGGCAGGTACCAGTGGGAGCTTCCGCCGGCCGGGTGGACCGTGATCAGGGGGGCGCCTTCGCCGGTGGTGAGGGGGAACAGCGGGCTGTCGGTGGTGGGGGCGGCGATGCGGGCGGCGATGGCGCGCAGAGTGCGGAGCTCAAGGATGTCGGCGGCGCGTAGTGGGATGCCCTGCTCGGTGGCCAGGCCTACCGCGCGGAGCATCAGGAGGGAGTGGCCGCCCAGGTCGAAGAAGTCGTCTTCGGCGCCGATGTCCCGCTTGAAGATCGCCTGCCAGATCGCGGCGAGGGCTTGCTCGGTGGGAGTCTCCGGCGAAACGGCGTGGGTCCGGGTCAGCGGCGTGGGAGAGGGCAGAGCGGCCCGGTCGAGCTTCCCGCCGGACGTGACGGGAATGGCGTCGATCATGACGATCCGCCAGGGAACCTGCGGCGCGGGCAGCCGTTCCCGCAACCAGGCGAGCAGATCCTCCTCCTGAGCTTCTCCCGGCGTGGTGTCCTCTTCACGCCCTATGCGCCGTTCGTCCCTGGTGGTTGAGGCGGGTGCAGGTCGCTCATCGTCTGCTCCGGCGATCCGTGCAGGGTGCGATGTCTGGTCAGAAGCGGGTTCTTTTACGGCTCCCGCCCACCCTTCTGGCGACCTCGGTGCCGGAGCCAGTTCGGCAGACACCGCATAGGCCACGAGGTGCCCGTCCACGGGAATGGCCACGGCGGCCCGGACCGCAGGGTGGGTCGCCAGGAGCGCGGCGGTCTCGCCGGGTTCCACTCGGTGGCCCCGGATCTTCACCTGGTCGTCGGTGCGCCCGATGAGGTCGAGGTCGCCCGATTCCAGAACGCGCCCGAGGTCACCTGTCCGGTACATCCGGGATCCGGGTGGCCCATCCGGGTCCGGGACAAAGCGTTCGGCGGTCAGGGCTGCCCGCCCCCGATACCCCCTTGCGACCCCGGCACCCCCGATGACGACCTCACCCGGAACGCCCTGAGGCGTGGCGTGGAACCACTGGTCGACCACGCGAACCGTGGCACCCTGCATCGGCCGCCCGATCGGCACCCGCTCTCCGCCCCCCAGTTCGGCGGGAGCGGCGGCGGTGTGGACGGCGCAGGCGACGGTGGCCTCGGTGGGGCCGTATTCGTTGACGATCACCGATCCGGGGGAGGCGGCCAGCCAGCGTCGGGCCAACGAGGTGGTGAGGGTCTCGCCACCGACCAGCCATGTCGTGGGCTCGTGCGAGGTGGTGGCGAGGATCTCCAGGTGAGAGGGGGTGAGCTTGACGAACCCGTAGGGCGCCCCGTCGGCGAGAAGCTTGCCGAGGTCCTCGGGTCGGTCGGGGAGGATATGAACACGCTCACCCGCGACCAGCGGAACGAAGAGCGACGTAACCGCCATGTCATAGGCGGGCGAGGAGATCAGCGGAGCCGACCCCCGAGCCGCCGCTGTCCGGATATATCCCCATAGGTTGCGGTGACTGACCTCCACCCCCTTCGGCCGCCCGGTGGACCCCGAAGTGAAGATCACATAAGCGAGCGTCCCGGGCTCGACCTCCACCGGATCGACCGGCCCCGCCTCGCGCCATGCCGACACGGGAAACACCAGCGCGCCCTCCGAAGCAGGGAGATCGCCGAGAACGGCGACGGCCCCCGCATCGGCCAGGACACCCGCGACTCGCCGGGCAGGCCAAGCGGGGTCGATAGGGAGGTAAGCGGCTCCGGCGTACCAGACGCCGAGGAGCGCGGCCACGAGGTCCGGCCCACGCCCGAGCCGCACGCCGACGACCTTCTCGGGCCCCGCACCCGCCGCCGCGAGCAACCCCGCCACATGCCGCGCCCGCTCATGTAGTTGTGCGTAGGTGACGGCCTCGGCCCCTCCCTCTGCGACCGAGACCGCCACGGCATCGGGGGTCCGGAGCACCTGTATCGCGATCGACGCGGGCACCGAGCCCCGCCAGTCCGGCAGGGTGCTCCGAACACTTTCTTCCTCCACGCCCGGGACCATCACGGCGCCGGAGGTCTGCGGCACTCGGGCAGTGCTAGCGCTGAGCCTTGAAGCGTGCCCGCTCGACGGGGTGCTCTCAGTGGGCAGCGCCTCCGCCTTTGCTGCGATGGCGCCTGCTGCCTCGGGTGGGAAGCAGGGGGCCAGGGGGTCGCCTTCGGGGTCGGTGGCCATGGCGGTGATGACGGTTCGGTAGGCGGCGGCCAGGCGGGTGGCGTGGTGAGGGGTCAGGGCGCGGCGGTGGGTGGTGAGGGTGAGGACGCCGTTGGAGGTGGTGACCATCAAAGGGAACTCGTTGGGGACCTCGCCGACGCTCTCGCCCAGGTCGACGACCTCCGCGTCGACCATGTGGAAGTCGAGGTAGTTGAAGAACGCCGGGAGCAGGTCCCGGCCGTCGCCCCAGCGGCGGGACATCTCCGGCAGCGGGAAGCGCCGGTGCGGCCACAGAGTCACCTCGGTGGCGAAGACCTCGCGTACCAGATCCCGCCAGGTCCCGGCCCGCAGTGTGAACGGGAAGGGGACCATGTTCAGGAACATGCCGTGGACGCGGTCCGCTCCGGCCACCTCGGGGCGGGCGTCGACCAGCAGGCCCGTGTGGAAGGCGGTGTCGGGGGTGCAGGCGGCCAGGACCCTGAGGTGGGCCGCGAGCATGACGCTCTTCAGCGGCACCTGTGCGGTGGCGGCCAGGCGGAGCAGGCCCTCGTAGGCGTCGAGCAGGTCGACGTGCACCTGGTCGACCTCGTCGCCGGCCGTCGGGTCGCCCCAGGCGTCGGGGATGTCCCAGCGGTGGTGCCGCGCCAGGACACCGGCCCAGTGGGCCTGGTCGTCGGGCGAGTCGAGGGCGGCCAGCTCGGCGGCGACGAAGTCCGCGTGCCGGACCGTGACGGCCTCCTCGTCGCCCGGCGGGTCGCCCGTCACCAACTCCATCAGCAACGCATGGTGGCTCCAGCCTTCGACGATGACGTGGTGGAGGGTCATCCACAGCCGCCAGCGGTCGTCGGACTCGATCTGGACCGTCAGGCGCATCAGCGGCGCCGCCGGCAACTCGACGTCGGTCGCGCGTTCCCGCGACAGGCGGGTCTCGACGGCGGACGCGCGGGCCTCCGGGGGCAGGTCGCGCAGGTCCTCCACCTCGATCGGGAGGGTCGCGGTCGCGTGCACGAGCTGGAGCGGGGTCGAATATCCGGCCAGGTGGACCGAGGTGCGGAGGTTCTCGTGGCGTCGCGTCGCCGTCTCGGCCGCAGCGCGCAGGGCCGTCTCGTCGAAGGCGCCCTGGACGGAGAAGCCGATCACGTCGTGGTAGTGGCGCCGGTCCGGGTGGAGGAGCGACTGGTAGACCATGCCGGCCTGGATCTGCGACAGCGGATAGGCGTCGGTGACGCCCTCCGGCAGGCGGGCCTTGTCGTCGGGGGAGATCAGGGCGAAGGGCTCGACGGGTGATGGCTGCTCGGCGGCGGGGCGTTCGTCGGCCAAGGCGGCGAGGCGGGCGACGGTGCGGCGTTCGAACAGGTCCCGGACGGCCACGTCGAATCCGGCGGCGCGCAGCTCGCCGATGAGGGCGACCGCGCGCAGGGAGTCGCCACCGGCCTCGAAGAAGTCTTCGTCGACGCCGCCGCGTCCGACGGCCCGGGTCCAGGCGGCCAGCATCAGGGCCTCGGTCCGTGTGCGAGGGGCGCCCGCTTCGGCGACCTCCGGCGGCTCCGGTGCGGGGAGGGCGCGGCGGTCGACCTTGCCGTTCGGGGTGAGCGGCAGGTCGGGCACGGTGACGAACAGCGCCGGGACCATGTACGACGGAAGAGTCCGCGCGCAATGGTCGCGCAGGTCGACGGCGTCGGATCGCAGGACCACGTAGGCGACCAGCCGGGCGTCGTGGACCAGCACGGCGGCTCCCGCGACCGACGGGTGGCGGGTCAGGGCCGCCTCCACCTCGCCCGGTTCGATGCGGTGGCCGCGCAGGGCGAGCTGGTCGTCGACCCGGCCCAGGAACTCCAGCATCCCGTCGGCGCGGTGGCGGGCGCGGTCGCCCGATCGGTAGCGGCGGGAGCCCGGCGGGCCGTGCGGGTCGGGGACGAACCGTTCGGCGGTCAGGGCCGGGCGGCCGAGGTAGCCACGGGCGACGCCCGCGCCGCCGACGTGCAGGTCACCGGCGACGCCGGGGGCGCCGGGGTCACCGTAGGCGTCGATGACGACCGCGCTCAGGTCGTCCAGGGGAAGGCCGATCCGGCTGCCCGCGCCCTCCTCGGTGCCGGTGACGTCGCAGGCGGTGACGTGGACGGTCGTCTCGGTGATGCCGTACATGTTGACCAGCCGGGGGCCGCCGGTCCCGAACCGGGCGAACCACGGCGCGAGGGCGGCGGTGCCGAGCCGTTCGCCGCCGAAGACGACCAGGCGGAGCGCCAGGCCGATGAGCCGGGGGTCGTCCCGCCCGGCCGCCGCGACGAGCCCGCCGAACGCCGACGGTGTCTGGTTGAGCACGGTCACCCGCTCCGACCCCAGCAGGTCCAGCAGTTCGTCGGGGAGCCGCGCCACGTCGGAGGGCACCACGACGACCCGCCCACCGGTCGCCAGCGCACCCCAGACCTCCCACACCGAGAAGTCGAACGCGGCCGAGTGACAGCACGACCACACGTCTTCCGAGGTGAACCCGAACGGGCCCTCGGTGACGGCGAGCAGCCGGGCCACGTTCCGATGCGTGACCACGACACCCTTGGGCGCCCCTGTCGATCCGGAGGTGTAGATCACGTAGGCGGCCGAGTCGAGATCCGGCCCGGAAAGATCCGGAAAACGGGGAGCCGGTTCCGGATCCATGATGTCGAGCACGGGGTGGCCCGGGAAACGGGTGGCAAGATCCGTGTCGGTGATCACGAGGCGGGTGCTCGCGTCGGCGACGATCGCGTGCAGGCGGGCGTCGGGGTGCGTCGGGTCCAGCGGGACGTAGGCGGCGCCAGCTCGCCACACTCCCAACAGCGCCGGAACGAGTAACGGTCCTCGGGGGAGGCATACCGCCACCCGGTCCTCCGGACCGATCCCCGCCGAGCGCAGTCGGGCCGCCACGCTCTCGGCCTGCTCAACCAGGTCGCCGTAGCTCAGGGAGACGCCCCCGGCGGTGACCGCGATCGCCTCTGGGTGCGTGGTGGCGTACAGAAGGATTCGGGACGGGACCGAAGTCAGGTCCCGCACCTCCGAAGGGGCCGGGACCGGCACGGCGGTGTGGGTGACGACGGAGACCGGCCGGGCCGGGTCGGCGGCGACCTCGGTGAGGATTCGGGTCAGCGAAGAGACCAGGCGTTCGGCTGTCGTGTGGTCGAACAGGGCTGTCGCGTAGTCGAGGACGCCCGACAGGCCCCCCGAGGCGGTCTCCTCGAAGTGGAGGTTGAGGTCGAACTTGGCGACCGCGCTCTCGGTCAGCAGGGTCTCGGCGGTCAGGATGCCGTAGTCGCCTGCGCCGGACTCCTCGTTGTGCAGGCCGAACATCACCTGGAACAGCGGGTGACGGGACATGTCGCGGCCGGGCTCCAGGTCGTCGACCAGGCGCTCGAACGGGACTTCCTGGTGGTCGAGGGCGTCCAGGACGGCGGAGCGGGTGTCGCCCAGCACCTCGGTGAAGGCGGGGTCGCCGTGCCACGTCGCCCTGATCACCAGGGTGTTCACGGTGAAGCCGATGACGCGGGCGAGTTCGGGGCGGGTGCGTCCGGCGACGGGGGTGCCGATGGCGATGTCCCGCTGGCCGGTCAGCCGCGACAGCAACGTCTGGAAGGCGGTCAGCAGGACCATGAACAGCGTCGCCTGATGGTCGCGGCCGACCTTCCGGAGGCGTTCGGCCAGCCACGGCGGCACCGTGAACTCGATCTTCGCTCCGGCCCAGTCGCGCACCGCCGGTCGGGGGCGGTCGGTGGGGAGGTCCAGGGGGCGAAGTCCGGCCAGGCGCTCGTGCCAGTAGGTCAGCTCGCGGTCGAGCGCGCCGCCCGCGGCGAGGCGGTCGCGCTGCCAGGCGGCGTAGTCGGCGTATTGGACCGGCAGCTCGGGCAACCCCGAAGCCGGGTCGGGCTCGCCCAGGGCGAAGCCCAGATACAGGGCGGGCCACTCCGCGTCGATGACGCCCAGCGACCAGCCGTCGAAGGCGATGTGGTGGTAGACGGTGATCATCACGTGGTCGTTCTCGCCCAGGGTCACCAGCCAGACCCGCAAGGGCCAGTCGCGGTCCAACGCGAACGGGGTCGCGGCCTCGCGTTCGAAGATCTCCATCGCGGCGGGCAGCCGCTCGTCCTCCGGCAGGGCCGACAGGTCGGTCTCGCGGACCTCCAGCGGTCCCGGAGGGTCGATGACCTGGGTGTCGTCGACGTAGCGGGTGCGCAGGACCTCGTGGCGGGCGACCATCGCCTCCCATGCCCTCACCACTGCGGCCGGCGACAGGTCGCCGCGCAGGCGCATCGCCATCGGCACCAGGTATTCGGGGCTCGACGGGTCGAACAGGTGCAGCAGCCACAGCCGCCGCTGGCCGAACGACAGCGGCAGCGGCGCCGACCGGTCGGCCGGGGGGATGCCCTGGCGGCGGCGCCGGGTGCCGGCCAGCCGCCGCCGGATCAGCTCCTCGCGCAGGTCCGCGTCGACGGTCATCAGAGTTCCTCGCGGGCGAGTTCGGCGTGCAGCTCGTCGTGGGTCATGCGCTCGATCTCGGCCCGTACGGCCTCCTCGACCTCCACCGCGAGCGCGGCGACCGTGGGGCCGGCGAAGAAGACGCGGAACGGCAGGTCGATCTCGAAGGCGTCGCGGAGGCTGCCGATCATGCGGATGGCGCTGATCGAGTCGCCGCCGGAGGCGAAGAAGTCGTCGTGGGCGCCCGGTTCGCCGCCGCCGAGGACCTCCGCCCACAGGTCGGCGACGACCTGCTCGGTCTCGGTCTCCGGTGCGCGTGACGTCGGGCCGGCCGACGGGTCGGGGACGGGCAGTTTGGCGGTGTCGACCTTGCCGTGCGGGGTGAGCGGGATGGTGTCCACGGCGACGAACGCCGACGGGACCATGTATTCGGGCAGCCTCGCGCGGCAGTGCGCGAGCAGGTCGTCGAAGGTGGCCTCGCCGGTGGCGTAGGCGTGCAGGCGCTGGTCGCGGGCGACCACGACGGCGTCCCTGACCAGCGGATGTTCCCGCAGCACGGCGGCGATCTCGCCGGGCTCGATGCGGTGGCCGCGGATCTTGACCTGGTCGTCGACCCGGCCCCGGAACTCCATCACACCGCCGACCAGGGCGACCAGGTCACCGGTCCGGTAGAGGCGGCCACCGCCGGGGGCGGGCACGAACCGTTCGGCCGTCAGGCCGGGTCGGCCCAGGTACCCACGGGCCAGGTGGGGGCCCGCGATGACCAGTTCGCCTTCGACCCCCGGCGGGACCGGCCGCAGTTCCTCGTCGACGACCGACGCGGTCACGCCAGGAAGGGGGATGCCGATCGGGACGGTCTCGGTGTCGGGGCCGAGCTCGGTGACGTACTGGCGCAGGCAGCCGACGGTCGCCTCGGTGGGGCCGTACTCGTTGATGAGCGGGCTGTCCGGGTCGAGGGCGCGCCAGGCGCGGACGCGGGCGTAGGGGAGGGCCTGGCCGCCGAGCACGTAGGCGCCGCTGAGGTTCGACGCCTCCTCCGGGCTGAGCTGGTGGGTGAGGAGTTCCAGGTGGGAGGGGGTGAGGTCGATGAAGGCGTGCGGGCCGCAGGCGGTCAGGGCACGGCCGAGGTCGGCGAGGTCGACGTCGTCGGGGACCATCGCGACGTGCCTGCCGTTGGTCAGCGCGGGCCACAGGCTCGGCACCGAGATGTCGAAGGCGACCGACAGGAACAGCGGCACCCCGCCCTCGCCCCGGTGGTATCCGGCGGAGTGCCTCACGTAGTCGGCCAGCGCGTCGTGCTTGATCATCACGCCCTTGGGGCGGCCGGTGGAGCCGGAGGTGTAGATGACGTAGGCGAGCCCGTCGGGGTCGTGGACGGCCGGTTCTTCGACGAGCCCCGGTTCCAGGCTCGGGACGTCCACGACCGTCAGGCCCGGCGTACCGGACAGGTCGTCGGTGACCGGTTCGCAGAGCACCACCGACGCGCCCGCGTCGGCGAGCATCAGCCGCCGCCGCTCCACCGGGAAGACGGGGTCCATCGGCAGGTAGGCCGCCCCGGCCAGCCAGCAGCCGAGCAGCGCCGGCATCAGGTTCTCGTGACGGCCCAGGTTGACCCCGACGACGCTCTCCGGGCCCTGGTGAAGCACTCGCAGAGCGTGAGCCACTCGACCAGCGCGTTCGATCAGCTCCTTGTACGTCAACCTCCCGCCAGGAAAGGTCACGGCGGTGGCGTCCGGGGTCTGCCGGGCCTGCGCCACGACCGCGTCCGGCACCAGCAGGTCGGGCGGGTCGGCGGCGACCTCCAGGGTGGAGACCTCACCGGGGCCGAAGATCGGGGCCAGCGCCACGACCGCCCGGGGGTCGGCGGCGACCAGGTCGAGCAGCCGGACGTACCGGGCGGCCATCGCGTCGATCGTCGGCCGGTCGAAGATCTCGGTCGCGAACTCCAGCCGCCCCAGCAGCGAGCCGTCCGCGACGTCCTCCACGTAGCCGCTCAGATCGAACTTGGCCACGGGGGAGTCGGGGACGACCTGGGTGGCGTCCAGTTCGTCCAGGCCGACCCGAAGTGAGTCGTCGGTCTGCGAGCCGAACATGACGTCGAACAGCGGCATCCGCGACGGGTCGCGCTCCGGCTGGAGCTCCTCGACGAGCTGCTCGAAGGGCAGGTCCTGGTTGTCGAGCGACCCCAGCACCGCCTCGCGGGTCAGGTCGACCAGGGTGTGGAAGTCGGCGTCCGGGGTCCAGCCGGTCCGCACGACCAGCGTGTTCACCATGAAGCCGACCATGTGGTCGACCTCCGGACGGGTCCGCCCGCACACCACCGTCCCGACGACGACGTCCCGCGTCGAGCAGTGCCGCCCCAGCAGACCCTGGAAGGCGGCCAGCAGCACCATGTAGAGACTGGCGTCGTGCTCCTTCGCCAGCGTGCGCAGCCGTTCGGCGGTCTCGGCGCCGACCCGGAACGGGACCGTGCCGCCCGTGCCGCCGCGCAGTGCGGGGCGGGGCCGGTCGAGCGGCAGCCGCAGCCGGGGGATCCCGTCGAGCCGCTCGCGCCAGTAGCCGAGGATCTGCTCGCGCAGGTCGCCGGTGAGGCGCTCACGCTGCCAGACGGCGAAGTCGGCATATTGGATCGGCAGGTCGGGCAGGGTCGCGGGCACCCCCGCGCTGATCGCCGAATAGAGCAGGCCGAACTCCTCGCCGAGGACGCCGTTGGACCAGGCGTCGCAGGCGATGTGGTGCAGCACGATCACCAGCAGATATCCGCCCTCGCGCAGGTGGGCCAGCCGCACCCGCACCGGCCAGTCGCGGTCGAGCGCGAACGGGGTGCGGGACGCCTCCTCCGACCAGGCCAGCGCTTCTTCCTCGGACAGGTCGCGGAGTTCGAAGTCGATCTCGCCCGTCTCGTCGACGACCTGCATCGGCTCCTGGCCGACCAGCACGTACCGGGTGCGCAGCGCCTCGTGCCGGTCGGCGAGGGCCTGCCAGGCGGCGCGGACCACCTCGGGGTCCAGCGACTCGGGCATCCGCATCACCGTCGGCACCAGGTATTCGGCGCCGTCGTGGTCGAGCCGGTCGAGCACCCACAGGCGGCGCTGCCCGAACGACAACGGCAGCGGCCCGCCGCGCGGCACCCGCGGGATCGTCTGGCGGCGGCCGGTCGTGCCGCCCGCCAGCCGGGCCTGGATCAGTTCCTCACGGACGGCGTCGGTCATGGTGTGCTGCCTTTCTGACGCTGCGCCTCGACGGCGACCTCGGCATCGGTGAGCCCCGCGACCTCGGCGCGGATCGCCTCTTCCACCGCGCGGGCCAGCCCGGCGACGGAGGGGTGTTCGAACACGGTCCGGAAGGCCAGCTCGACCTCGAAGACCTCCTGGACGCGGGCCAGCAGCCGCACCGCCAGGATCGAGTGGCCGCCGAGCCGGAAGAAGTCGTCGTGCACCCCGAACTCGGCGGTCTCGAGCAGGTCGCCCCAGATCCCGGCCAGCAGCCGCTCGGCGGCGGTGCCCGGTGGCGTGCGGGTCACGGCCGCCGCCGGGGCGGGGAGTGCGCGCAGGTCCGTTTTGCCGCCGTGGGTGAGCGGGATCGCCGCGACCGGGATCACCCGCCAGGGCACGAGCGGGGCGGGCAGCCGTTCCCTGAGCCGGCCGATGAGCGCGTCCTCGTCGAAGCCCTCTTCCGCCGGTACGACATAAGCGACCAACCGGCCTTCGCGGGCGACCACCACGGCGTCCTTGACCGACTCGGCCAGCGTGGCCGCGACCTCGCCCGGTTCCACGCGGTGACCGCGGATCTTCACCTGGTCGTCGGTGCGGCCGATCAGGTCAAGGTCGCCCGTGTCCAGGACCCGGCCCAGGTCGCCGGTCCGGTACATGCGCGAGCCCGGCGGGCCGTAGGGATCGGGGACGAACCGGTCTGCCGTCAGCGCCGGGCGGCCGTGGTAGCCACGGGCGACACCCGGGCCGCCGATCATGACCTCGCCGGGGGTGCCGGGCGCGCAGGGGTCGAGCCAGAGGTCGAGCACCCGTACCGACGCGCCCGCGATCGTCTTTCCGACCGGCACCCGGGGGCCCTGCTCGGCGCCCGCGGCGTGGATGGTGCAGGCGACGGTGGCCTCGGTGGGGCCGTACTCGTTGATGATCTTGGGCCAGCGTGCGGCCAGGGCGGAGGTGAGGGTCTCGCCGCCGACCACGACGTGTCCTGCCTCGGGCAGGTCACCTGATGGGGAGGCCAGGAGCGCCTCCAGGTGGCCCGGGGTCAGTTTGACGAAGCCGTAGGGGCCGCCCTGGGTGAGGAGCCTGCCGAGCGAGGCGAGGTCCAGGTCGGCGGGGAGCAGCCTGACCCGGCCGCCCGCCACCAGCGGGGCGAACAGGGTGGTGACGGCCAGGTCGTAGGCCGGTGAGGTGAGGACTGCGGAACCTCGCGCGGCGTCGTAGCGGGGGGCGGCGTCGCGCAGGTAGGCGGCCAGCGACCGGTGGGAGACCGCCACACCCTTCGGGCGGCCGGTGGAGCCGGAGGTGGCGATGACGTAGGCGAGGGTGTCCGGGTCGACACGCACCGGTTCGATTTCCGGGCCCTCGACCTGCTCGTCGAGCACGATCCTCACCCGCATGTCCTCGACCAGCGCGGCCCGGCGCAGTGGCGGCCACGACGGGTCGAGCGGCAGGTAGGCGGCCCCGGCGTACCAGACGCCGAGCAGCGCGGCGAGGAGGTGCGGCCCGCGCCCGAGGCAGACGCCGACGACGTCTTCGGGTCCGGCGCCCTCGGCCCGCAGGTGGCCCGCCACCCGGCGGGCCATCAGATCCAGTTCCTTGTACGAGATCGCGGTGCCATCAGGAGCGATCACGGCGACCGCATCGGGAGCGGCGGCGACCTGCGCGGCGATGGCCTCCGGCGTGGTCTCCCACATGGCGGCCTCGACCTGCGCGGCCTTCCGGAGTCCGGCGGGGGCTACCGGGATCGCCAGGCGGGAGAGGCGGATCGACGGGTCGGCGGCGATCTCGGCCAGCGCCTGGAGGAAGCGGGCGGTCAGGCGTTCGGCGGTGGTGCGGTCGAACAGGGCGGTGGCGAACTCCAGCAGGCCGGTCAGGGTGTCGCCGTGGTCGTCGAGGTGCAGGGTGAGGTCGAACTTGGCGACGGCGCCGTCCAGGACGACCGGCTCCCCCTGCGGGCGGTCGACGTGGTCGAGGGCGAACATGACGTCGAACAGCGGGTTCCTCGACAGGTCGCGGTCGGGCGACAGCGCCTCGACGAGCGTCTCGAACGGGACGTCCTGGTGCGCCAGCGCCCCCGCGACCGTCTCCTTCGCCAGGCGCAGCACATCGGTGAACGCGGGATCGCCGCGCAGGTCGCCCCGGATGAGCAGGGTGTTGACCGTGCAGCCGACCATCCCGGCGAGGTCGGGGTGGTCCCGCCCGGCCACGGGGGTGCCGAGCGGGACGTCGAGGGCCCCCGTCTGGCGGGCCAGCACCATCTGCGCGGCCGCCAGGGTGGTGACGAACATCGTGGTGCCGTGCGCACGGGCGATCTCCCTCAGCCGTTCGCCGACCTCGTCCGGCACCGCGAAGGTGACCGTGTCACCGGCCCAATCGCGGATGGCGGGCCGGGGCCGGTCGGTGGCCAGCGGCAGGGGTTCCAGCCCCGCCAGGTGCTCGCGCCAGTAGCCGAGCGGGCCCTCGGTGACCCAGGCGGCGTAGTCGGCGTACTGGACCGGGGCCGGGCCGGGGTCGTCGCCGAGGTAGAGGGCGGTGAACTCGCGCTGCAGCACACCGGTCGACCAGCCGTCGCACGCGATGTGGTGCAGGACCGCGACCAGCAGGTGGTCGTCGGGGCCGAGCTCGATCAGCCTCACGCGGATCGGCCATTCGGCGGCCAGATCGAACGGCTGCCGGGCGACGGCCAGCGCGGATTCTTCCGATCCGGTGGTCGCCGTGAAGTCGATCGGGCCGGCCGGGTCGACGATCTGGCGGGGTTCACCGTCGACGACGGCGTATCGGGTGCGGAGGATCTCGTGCCGCGCGACCAGCCGCTCCCACGCCTCGCGGACCCTCGCCGGGTCGAGGACGCCGCGCAGCCGGACCGCCATCGGGACCAGGTACTCGGGGCTGCCCGGGTTCAGCCGGTCCAGCATCCAGAGGCGCCGCTGCGCCGCCGACAGCGACACCGGTCCGGTACGGGGCGTGGCCGGGATCGGCTGCGGCCCGGAGGCCTCGGCGACCAGGCGGGCGACGCCCTCGACGGTCGGCCGGTCGAACACCGCGCGCATCGGCAGCGAGACCCCGAACGCCTCCCGCAACCGGGAGACCATCCGGACCACCATGATCGAATGGCCACCGAGCGCGAAGAAGTCGTCGGTGACACCCGGCTCGGCACCGAGCAGCCCCGCCCAGACTTCGGCCACCCGCCGCTCGACCTCGGTGCGCGGCGCGACCGACACCCGCTCCCCGGCCGATCCCGGAAGGGGAAGCGCCTTGCGGTCGACCTTGCCGTTGGAGTTCAGCGGAACGGCCGCGATGGCGATGGCGTGCGCCGGGACGAGATAGTCGGGCAACCGCTCCCGGCACCAGTCGAGCAGCGTGACCTCATCGGTCCCGGCCTCGGTGGGCACCCAGTAGGCCACCAGGCGTTCGTCCCTGGCCAGGACGATCGCCTCGTGCACGCCCGGGTGTGCCGTCAACACGGCCTGGACCTCGCCCGGTTCGATGCGGTAGCCGCGGATCTTGATCTGGTCGTCGGCGCGGCCGAGGAAGTCGACGTCGCCGTTGTCGCGGACCGACGCCAGGTCGCCCGTCCGGTAGAGGCGGTCGCCGGGAACGCCGTAGGGGTCGGGGACGAAGCGCTCGGCGGTCCGGCCCGGCATCGCGTGGTAGCCCCGGGCGACGCCCGCGCCGCCGATGTAGATCTCGCCCACCACGCCGGACGCGACCGGTTCGAGCTGGCGGTCCAGGACGTACATGGTGGTGTTGGGGATCGGGACGCCGATCGGGACGACCTCGCCCGGGACCGGGCCGTCGATGGCGTAGGTGCTGTTGGCGACCGAGATCTCCGTCGGGCCGTACTCGTTGAGGGTGCGGGTGTCGCCGCCGACGGCCTGCCAGCGGTCGAGGATGCCGGTCGGGAAGGCGTCGGCGCCGATGGCCAGCAGCTCGGTCAGCGCGGCGGCCCGGTCGGCGTCGAGCTGGTGGGTGAGGAGCTCGACGTGGCCGGGCGTGAGCTTCACGAAGCTGTACGGCCCCCCGTCGGCCAGTAGCCCGCCCAGCTCGCCCGGCTCCACGCGGGGTGGCAGCAGGTGCACCCGCTGGCCCAGCATCAGCGGCACGAAGATGTTCGGCACCACCATGTCGAACGCCACCGACGAGAACAGCGGCGCCCCGCCGACTCCGTGCGCGGCGTACCGCTCGACACCCCACCACAGGTAGTTGGCCAGCCCCCGATGCCCGATCAGCACGCCCTTCGGGCGCCCGGTCGACCCCGAGGTGTACATGATGTACGCCAGCCCTTCGAGGTCGGGCGCCCCCGGCGGGCGGGTCGACGGCGCGTCCTCCCAGGTCTTCGCGGTCAGCACGGTGCCCTCGAAGACCGAGGCCAGCGCCGTCGCGTGCTCGGGATCGGCGAGGGTGACCAGGGCGCCGGCGTCGGCCAGCACGTTCCCCCAGCGGTCGGCCGGGTGGGCGGGCTCCAGCGGCGTGTAGGCCGCTCCGGCCTTCCACGCGCCGAGCATCCCGGCCACCAGGTCGGGGCCGCGCTCCAGGCACAGGCCCACCACGGTCTCCGGTCCGGCGCCGTGGGCGCGCAGCGCGTGCGCGATCCGGTTGGCGCGGGCGTCGAGTTCGGCGTAGGTGAGGGAGCGGCCGTCCCAGGTGGTGACGGCCTCGGCGCCCGGCAGCAGGCGGGCGGTCTCCTCGAACACCTCCAGCACGGTGACCGGCGGGCGCGGCAGCTCGGGCGGCCCCTGGAGCAGCCGCTCCTTCTCACCCGGGGCGAGGTAGGAGGCCAAGGCGTCGCCGCAGGGGTCGGCGGCCATCGCGTCCAAAACGGCCTCATACCAGGCGGCCAGGCGTTCGGCCTGGTCGCGGGCGAGCACGTCGGGGCTGGAGGTGAGGGTTAGCAGCCCGGCCAGGACGGTCACCGACAGGGGGAACTCGTTCGGGCTGACGTCGACGCTGCCCGTCAGGTCGACCAGATCGGTGTCGACGACGGTGAAGTCGAGATAGTTGAAGTAGACCTCGACGAGCTGGCGTCCACCCGCGAACCGCTGTTGCGTCTCGGGCAGCGGGAAGCGGCGGTGCGGCCACATCGCGGTCTCCGCCGCGAACACCTCGCGGACCAGCCCGCGCCAGTCGGCCGCGCTTGGCGCGTGCGGGAACGGGACGGTGTTGATGAACATCCCGGCCAGCCGGTCGGCGCCGTCCACCTCGGGCCGGGTGTCGCAGACCAGCCCGGTGTGGAAGGCGCGCTCGTGCGTCAGCCCCGACATGACCTTCAGGTGCGCCGCCAGCAGCACACTCTTCAACGGCACGCCCGCCGCCGAGGCCAGCCGCCGCAGCCCGGCGTCCTGCCCGAAGAGCGGAATCGAGATCTTGTACGGTGCCCGCCCGCCCTCCGGATCCCGCCAGGCGGCCGGAAGGGCCAGCGTCGAGTGCCCGTCGACCACCTCACGCCAGTAGTCCCGCGCCTCCGGGTCGGCGACGGTGGCCAGCTCGGCCGCGACGAAGTCGGCGTACCGCACGGGCGGCGGATCGGCGGCGGGCACCTCCCGCCCGTCGCGGACCGCCCGGTAGAGGGTGAGCAGCTCCATCAGCAGCGAGTGGTAGCTCCAGCCTTCGAGGATGGCGTGACACTCGGTCAGCGACAGCCGCCACGTGCGCGAGCCCGTGCGATGGGCCGCCAGCCGCAGCAACGGCGGCACCAGCAGGTCGAAGGGCGTCGCCCGCTCGGCGTCGAGGAACGCGGTCAGTTCGTCGTCACCGTTGAGGGAGCCGACGTGGACGGGCATGACGGCGGTGGCGTGCACCCGCTGGAGCGGCCGGTCGGCCCCGGCCAGGTCGATCGACGTGCGCAGCACCTCGTGCCGGGCGACCAGCAGGTCGGCGGCCCGACGGAGCGCGGTCTCGTCGAGGGGGGCGTCGTCGGTGATGCTGAAGCTCGTGACGTTGTGGTAGCTGCCGCGTTCGGCGTCGGCGAGCATCTCGTACACCATGCCGGCCTGGATCCGCGACAGCGGATAGGCGTCGACGACCCCGACTGGCGCTGCCTCACCCGGTTCGAGCAGCGCGAACGGCGCCACCGAGACGTGCGGCGCGGCGGCGGTGCGCCCGGCGGCGCGGACCGCCAGCGCGGCGACGGTCCGGTCCTCGAACACGTCCCTGACCGCGACGTCGAACCCCTCCGCGCGCAGCGCCCCGACCAGCGCGACCGCCCTGACGGAGTCACCGCCCAGCTCGAAGAAGTCGTCCCCGACCCCGACGACCCGCTGCCCCAGCACCCGCTCCCAGACCGTGGTCATGCGCCGCTCGGTCGCCGTGACGGGCGGTTCGGCGGCGCTTCTGCGGGCGGCGCCCGGGGCGGGCAGCGCGGCGATGTCGAGCTTGCCGGTGGAGGTCAGCGGCAGACCGGCCACCGTCTCGATCGCCGACGGGACCATGTAGGGCGGGAGCACGTGGCGCAGGTGCGCGCGGAGTTCCTCCGGATCGGTGCCCGACACGACGTAGGCGACCAGGCGGCGATGGCCCGGGGTGTCCTCACGGGCGATGACGGCCGCGTCGGCGACCTCCGGGTGGGCGATGAGCGCGGCCCTGACCTCGCCCGGTTCGATCCGGTAGCCCCGGATCTTCACCTGCTGGTCGGCCCGCCCGGCGAACCGCAGCTCGCCGTCGGGGGTCCAGCGCGCGAGGTCCCCGGAGCGGTAGACGCGCTTTCCCGCCGTGTACGGATCGGGGGTGAAACGGTCGGCCGTCAGCGCCGGGCGTCCCAGATAGCCACGCGCGACACCGGCGCCGCCGACGTAGAGCTCGCCGATGACACCGGGTGGGGCGAGGTCGCCGAAGACATCGACGACATAGGTGCGCATGTCGTCGAGAGGCCGTCCGATCGGGCTGCCCACGTCGGCCGGGGTGACGACGCGTCGGGTGACATGGACGGTGGTCTCGGTGATCCCGTACATGTTGACCAGCTCGACGCCCGGCCAGTGCGGCAGCGTGGCGGCGTCGAGGCGTTCTCCGCCGAAGACGACCATCCGCAGCGCGGGCGGCGGCACCGGCATCGCGACCTGGAGCCCGGCGAAGGCGGTCGGCGTCTGGTTGAGCACAGTGACGCCTTGTTCGGCTACCAGCGTGGCCAGCGCCTCGGGGTCACGGGCCACGTCGTGCGGCACCACGACGAGCCGCCCGCCGTGGGCGAGCGCACCCCACATCTCCCAGACGGAGAAGTCGAACGCGGGGGAGTGACACATGGCCCACACGTCGTCCGGCCCGAACCCGAAACGGTCCCGATCGGCGGTGACGAGCCGCCCAAGGTTGCGATGGGCGACCTCGACCCCCTTGGGGCGCCCGGTGGACCCGGAGGTGTAGATGACGTACGCGAGCCGGTCCACCGTGGGCTCGGTGGCGGGCGCGGTTCCGGGGGTCTCGACGGTGATCGAGATCCCGGCGATCGGAGTGGGCCTGGCCTTGGGACGGGCGGGATCGAGAACGGCTCCCGCGTTCACGTCCATCCGGGCGAGCCGGACCTCGGGACGGACGAGATCGAGGGTGATCACGATCCCCGCGTCCTCGGCGATCCCGGCGAGCCTGGCCTCGGGATGGCCGGGGTCGAGGGGGACGTAGGCGGCACCGGACTTCGCGACCGCGAGCAGCGCCGTCACCAGGTCGGCGCCGCGCGGGAGCCGGACCCCCACCCGGACCTCGGGCCCCGCGCCCTCGGCCCGCAGCCGGTGGGCCAGCGCGTCGGCGCGTGCGTTGAGGCCGGCGTAGGTGAGGCGCTCGCTCCCCGCGACCAGGGCGATCCGATTTGGGCGCGAACGAGCTTGCCGCTCAAAACGCGCGACGATGTCGTGCGTGCGGTCATCGGATTCGGCCGCCCCCGGGATCGAGGTCGGCACGGTGTCCGGCTCTGGCGGGACTGCGTGGCCGTCCGGTTCCGGTCCTCCTGTGCTCCAGGTCAGCAGGGTGGCGCGGTCGGCGGGGGTCAGGATCGGGAGGTCGGCGATCCGTGCGCAGGGAGTGGCGGCGATCGCCGCCAGGAGGCGGGTCAGGCGGGTGGCCATCGCCTCCGCCGTCGGGTGGTCGAAGAGGTCGGTGGCGTATTCGACGACGCCGGTGAGTGCGCCGTCGGACTGCCTGCGCAAGGTGAGCTGGAGGTCGAACTTGGCGCTCACCGAGGCCAGGGGCAGCACCTCGACGGGGGCCGGTTCGCCCTCGGGGTCCTCCTCGTAGGCGAAGACGTGCTGGAACAGGGGGTTCCTGGTCAGGTCGCGGCCGGGTTCGAGGTCGGCGGCCAGCCGTTCGAAGGGGACGTCCTGATGCGCGAACGCGCCTAACGCGGTCTGCCGAACGCGGTCGAGCAGGTCGCCGAAGGTCGGGTTCCCGGTCAGGTCCAGGCGCATGACCAGCATGTTCACGAAGCAGCCGACCACATCGGCCACCTCGGGGGTGTTCCGCCCGGCCACCGGGGTGCCGACGGCGACGTCGAGCCGTCCGGCGTGGCGGCCGAGCAGCAGTGCCCAGGCCGCGAGCAGGGTCATGTAGGGCGTCGCGCCCCGGCTCCGCCCGTACGCCGCCACCGATTCCGCCACCTCGGCGGGCACCCCGAACAGGGCCATGCCACCGGCGGTGCCGCGCACGGCGGGGCGGGGGCGGTCGGTGGGCACCTCCAGGGGCGACAGGTCGGCCAGGCGCTCCCGCCAGTAGTCGAGTTCCGGGCCCGCCGCCGGGCGGGACGCCTGCCAGGCGGCGACGTCGGCGTACTGCACGCGCGGGCGCGGCGGCAGCTCCCCTCCCGCCAGCAACGCGAGCAGCTCACGGGAGATGATCTCCAGCGAGATCCCGTCACAGGCGATGTGGTGGACGGCCAGCACCACCACGCATCCGCCGCCTTCGACCTCGACGAGCGCGGCACGCCAGACCGGCCCGCCGGCCAGGTCGAATGGGCGCCACACGAGGTCGGCCACCACCCCGTCGACCTCCTCGGGCGCGGCGGTGAGCACGGTCAGTTTCACGGTCGACGGCGCGTCCACGACCTGGCGGGGCTCGTCGTCGCCGGGGACGAACCGGGTGCGCAGGGCCTCGTGCCGGGCGGCCAGTTCCGACAGGCACTCCCGCAGCCGGGCGGCGGGCACCCGGTCGGCGAAGCGCAGCACCAGGGGCACCACGTAGGCGACGCCGTCCGGTTCGAGGCGGTCAAGGAACCAGAGGCGCCGTTGCGCGGGCGACAGCGGCAGCGGGCCCGATCGGTCGGCCAGGGGCAGCCTCGCAGATGTGCCGCGTGCCCCGGCGAGCCGGCGGCGCAGCAGCTCCCGCCGCTTCTCGGCGGCCGTGTCATGCGTCATGTCTGGCTCCGTCCGCTGTCTTCGGTGAGGAGGCGGTCGACCTCGGAGTCGGTGAGGTCGTCGATCTGGGCGGACAGGGCGGTCTCGACGGCCTCGGCCAGGGTGGCGACGGTGGTCGCCTCGAACAGGGCGCGCAGGGGGAGGTCGACGTCGAACTCCTCGGCCAGGCGGTGCTGGACCCGCACGGCCAGCAGGGAGTGGCCGCCGAGGGCGTAGAAGTCCTGGTGGGCGCCGGGTTCGACACCGAGCAGCTCGGCCCAGACGGCGGCGACGCGTTCCTCGGCGACGCCCTCCGGCGGGCGGTCGCCCTCGACGGCGGCCGGGCCGGGGGCCGGGAGCGCCGACCGGTCGAGCTTGCCGTTGCGGCCGACCGGCAGCCGGTCGAGCCCGATCCAGACGGCCGGGACGAGCGCGGCGGGCAGCCGCCGGGCGCAGTGGGCGACGATGTCGTGGTCGTGGGGCGGCTGTCCGGTCGGGACGTAGTAGCCGACCAGGCGGTCTCCGGCGACGGTCACCACGGCCTCGCGCACCTCCGGCAACGTGGTCGCGACCGCGGCGATCTCGCCGGGCTCGATTCGTACACCACGGAGTTTGACCTGGTCGTCGGCGCGGCCCAGGAATTCCAGGACGCCGTCACGGGTCCAGCGGGCCAGGTCCCCCGTGTGGTAGAGCCGCTCGCCGGGCCGGTCGGGGTCGGGGGTGAAGCGGTCCGCGGTCAGGCCGGGGCGGTTGACGTAGCCGCGCGCGGTGCCGATGCCGCCCGCCAGCAGATGTCCGGGCACGCCGATGGGGGCGCGGCGGCCCTGGGAGTCGACGACCACGACGCGCATGCCGTCGATGGGGGCGCCGATCGGCACCGGATCGGCCTGACCTGGGGAAACCTCGATCGCCGTGACGTCGACGGAGAGTTCGGTGGGGCCGTACAGGTTGTGGAGCCGGGCGCGCGGTGCGGCGGCGTGGAACGCCCGCGCGGCCGACGCGGTCAGCGCCTCACCGCTCGCGAACACCTCCCGCACACAGTCCGGGACGGCCGGGACGACGGCGAGGAACGCCTCCAGCATCGACGGGACGAAGTGCAGATGCGTGACCCCCTCGCCGGCGATCACCTCGGCGAGGGCGCGGGGGTCGCGGTGCGCACCGGGCGGGGCGGCGACCAGCGTCGCGCCGGTGATCAGCGGCCAGAAGAACTCCCACACCGACACGTCGAACGTGGCCGGGGTCTTCTGCAGGACCCTGTCTCCGGCACGGAGCCCATAGCGGCGCTGCATCCAGCGGATCCGGTTGACGATCCCGGCGTGCTCGATCATCACGCCCTTCGGCGTGCCGGTCGACCCGGAGGTGTAGATGACGTAGGCGAGATCCCCGGGCCCGGCCTGGTCCCCCTCGATCTCCGGGCCGCTCTCGCCGGTCGGCGCCAGCAGCGGGACGACCGAGGGGAGCCGGTCGGGGAACACGGTGACCACGGCGGCGGCGTCGGTGTCGGCGACCAGCCAGGCCAGCCGCTCGCGCGGGTCGTCGGGGTCGAGCGGCAGATAGGCGGCCCCCGCCTTCAGCACCGCCAGCAGCGCCACGACCAGCTCGGGCCCGCGCTCCAGGCAGACCCCCACCACGTCACCCCGCCGGGTCCCCGCCGCCCGCAACCGCGCCGCCAGCTTCGCCGCCCGCTCTTCCAGCTCTCCGTACGTGAGCCCGGCGGCACCCGGCGCGGTCACGGCGAGCGCGCCGGGAGTGGCGGCGGCCTGAGCGGCGACCAGATCGTGAAGCGTGCCGGGCGCGCCCTTGGGACCACCCGACTCGTAGCCCGACAGGGCCGCGCTCTCACCCGGCGGAAGCAGGTCGGCGTTCCCCGTGGGGGTGGCCAGGGCGGTGACGAGGCACGTGAAGCGGTCGGCGAAGGCGGTGATCGTGGCCGGGTCGAAGAGGGCGGTGGCGTATTCGAAACGGCAGGTCAGGGTGCCGTTCCTGGACAGGTGGGCCATCAGCGTCAGGTCGGCCTTGGCGGTGTGCCAGGCGGTCAGGGACCCCTCGTCACCCGACCACGGGTCGTCGTCGCCGGTCTGGAGGTCGAACAGGACGTCGGTGATCGGGAGGCGGGACATGTCGCGGTCGGGGCGCAGTTCGTCCACCAGGAGCTCGAAGGGGAGGTCGCGGTGGGCGAAGGCGTCGAGGGCGGTCTCCCGGATGCGGGTGAGGAGGGCGTCGAAGCCGGGGTCGCCCGACAGGTCGGCGCGCAGGACGAGCGTGTTGACGAAGAAGCCCAGCACGTCGTCGAGCTCCGGCCGGTCCCGCCCGTCGACGGGGACGCCGATCGGCAGGTCGGTGCGGCCGGTGTGCCGCGTCAGGAACACCGCGAAAGCGGCCAGTACCGTCATGAACGCCGTCGCTCCGGCCCGGCGGCCCCGGTCGAGCAGGCCGAGCGCGGGGACCGAGAACGCGTGCATGGCGCCGCGCGCGTCGCGGATCGGCGGGCGGGGGCGGTCGGAGGGGAGGTCGAGCGGGGTGAGCCCGGCCAGGCGGTCCTTCCAGTGGGCGACCAGCCTGTCCCGGTAAGCCCCGGTGAGGGTGCGGCGCTGCCATTCGGCGAAGTCGGGGTAGCCGAGCCGGGGGGCCGCCGGGTCGCCGCTGAGCGCCCTGGCCAGAACCCGCATCGAGCGGGCGTCGCAGGCGATGTGGTGGACGGTCACCAGCAGCAGGTCGGCCCCGTCGGGCACGTGCACCAGCAACGCCCGCCACACCGGGCCGCGTTCGAGGTCGAACCCGCGCTCCAGCTCGGCGGCCATCAGTGCGGTCACCTCGGCGGCGGAGGTGGCCGACGCCTCTTCCAGGAGGACGGCCGGTTCGTCGTCCACGATCGCGTAGGGGTCGCCGGCGCCGGGGGCGTAGCGGGTGCGGAGGATGTCGTGGGCGCGGGCGACGTCCAGGAGACGTTCGCGGGTGGCCTCCCAGGTGCCCGGCGCGGGGACGACCAGCGGGACGACATATTCGGCCGAGCCGGGGCGCAGGCGGTCGAGGAACCACAGGCGGCGCTGGCCGAACGAGAGCGGGAGCCGTCCGGTGCGCGGCACCGGGACCAGCGGCGGCGGGGCCTGGCGGGCCGGGCCGTCGAGGTAGGCGGCCTGGTCGCGGACCGTCGTTCGGGTGAACAGTTCCGGGAGCGGTACGGCCCGGCCGGTGGTCTCCGCGAGGCGGGCGGCCAGGCGGGCGAGCAGCAGCGAGTGGCCGCCGAGGCGGAAGAAGTCGTCTTCCAGGGCGACGGTGCCGGGGTCGAGGGTGAGCAGGGTCGTCCAGACCGAGGCGACGGTCTTCTCGGTGGCGGTTCTCGGTGGGGTGCGGGGGCCGTCGTCGACGGTCACCGGCAGGGCGGCGACGGCGAGGCGGTCGATCTTGCCGCTGGTGGTGCGGGGGAAGGAGGGCAGTTCGACGATCGCGGCGGGGATCATCGCCTCGGGGAGACGGGCTCTGACCGCTTCGCGGAGGGCGTCCACGACTAGGGGGCCGGTGCGTGCGGTGACGTGGGCGACCAACTGGATCCCGCCCGACGGCATTGTCCGGGTGGTCACGACGGCCGCGCCGACCTCGGGGCAGGCGGCCAGTGCCGCTTCGATCTCGGCGGGCTCTACTCGTACACCATTGATCTTGATCTGGTCGTCGGTGCGGCCGAGGAACTCCAGGACCCCCGCGCCGGTCCATCGGGCCAGGTCACCCGTGCGGTAGAGGCGGGAGCCCGGCGGGCCGTGGGGGTCGGGGACGAAGCGTTCGGCGGTGAGCGCCGGGCGGGCGAGGTAGCCGCGGGCGACTCCGGCGCCGCCGGCCATCAGTTCGCCCACCACGCCCTCGGGCACCCGTTCGCCGTCGGACAGGACGCGGATGCGCAGGCCGCCGATGGGGCGTCCGATCGGGATCGGGCCGGTCTCGCGGCCGACCTCGTGGGCGGTGACGTCGATCGAGCACTCGGTGGGGCCGTAGGTGTTGACGATCCTGGCCGGGCTGAGCTCGCGCAGGCGGGCGCACAGGTCGGCGTGCAGGGGTTCGCCCGCGCAGAACAGCAGGCGGAGGGCGCGGTTGCGCTCCCAGCCGGGCTCCTCGACCAGCAGCCGCAGCAGCGCCGGGACGACCTGGAGCACCGTCACGTCATGATCGCCCACGGCCGCGACGATCGCACCGGGGTCGCGTTCGGCGCCCTCGGGGGCCAGCACGACCGTGCCACCGGAGACCAGTGGCGCGAAGAACTCCCAGCCTGCCGCGTCGAAGGTCAGCGGCGTCTTCTGCAGGACGCGGTCACCGGCGTGGAAACCGTGCTCGGCGACGGTCCAGAGCACCCGGTTGGCGATCCCAGCGTGGCTGATCACGACACCCTTGGGGCGGCCGGTGGAGCCGGAGGTGTACATGACGTAGGCGGCCCGGTCGGGGTCACCGGGTTCGGGCGTGAACACCCCCGGCAGAACGGTGTCGTCGGCGGAGACGGTGGTCAGGCCGTCGGGGAGGCGTCCGGCCAGGTCGGGCGTGGTGACCACGACCCGCACACCACAGTCGGCGGTGACCGTGGCCAGGCGGTCGCGGGGATGGGCGGGATCGAGGGGGACGTAGGCGCCGCCCGCCTTCCAGACAGCCAGGAGCGCGGCTGGGAGCGCGGCCCCTCGACGCAGGAAGACGCCCACGGGCGTTTCGGGACCGACCCCGGATTCGCGCAGGTGGTGGGCGATGGCGTCGGAGTCGTCTTCCAGCTCGGCATAGGTGCGCGGTCGGCACGCCCCGGCCACGGCCACCGCGTCCGGTGTGCGCCGGGCTTGCTCGGCGACCAGTTCGTGGAGCGCCTGGAAGCCACTGCCAGAAGTGGCCGATTTGCTCATGTGAAGGTGATTTGTCGCGACAGGCATCACGACCTGGCTGTCATAAGGGGTGCCCTGCTCGTAGGCGGCCAGACGCCGGTCCTCGTCCGGACTGGTCATGGCCACTCGGGCGATCGGGGCGTCGGGATCGGCGGCCAGGCCCGCGAGGAGGGTGCAGAAGTGGCCGCTCAGGCGGTCGATCGTCGCGGCGTCGAAGAGGTCGGTGGCGTATTCGAAGGTGAGGCGGATCGTCCCGGATTCTTCGATCATGTGCAGGGTCAGGTCGAGCTGCGACCCCCGATGGGTGAAGTCGAGTGGTAGCGACGACCCGATCGGCGGCAGCGCGCCCGCCTCGGCCGGCATGTTGTACGCGACCCGCACCAGCGGCGGCGCCGACCGGTCCCCGCCACCCGGATGGCCCAGCTCCCTCACGAGCCGCTCGAACGGCACGTCCTGGTGCGCCATCGCCCCCAGCAGGGCCGACTTGACCCGCTCGATCACCTGCCGGAACCCCGGTCCCCCACCCAGGTCGGCCCGGACGACGATCATGTTGCTGAACATGCCGACGAGAGGGTGCAGCTCCGGCTCGGTCCGCCCCGACACGAACGCCCCGACCGACACGTCCCCTACCCCGGTGTACCGATGCAGCAGCACACAGAACGCCGCGAGCACGGTCATGTACGGCGTGGCCCCCGCCACCCGCCCGATCCCGGTCAGCGAAGCCACCAGCGCCGGATCCAGCACCACCTGGAGCGAGTCGCCCCGATACGTCGGCCGGGCCGGTCGCCGCCGGTCGGCGGGCAGGTCGAGCGGTTCGAGCCCGGCCAGCCGCTCCGTCCAGTAGGCCAGCCCCTTGTCCTGCTCGGCCACCCCTGCCCCGCGCTGCCAGGCGGCGAAGTCGGCGTACCCGACGGGAAGGTCCGGCTCGTCGAACCCGGCCAGCTCGCGCAGGATCAGCGTCAGGGAGGTGCCGTCGACGGCGATGTGGTGGGCGGCGATGACGAGCACGTGGTCGGCCGGTCCCAGTTTGACCAGTTCGACCCGCCACAGCGGTGCCCGGTCGAGGCGGTAGGGCCGCATCCCGGTCTCGTACGCGTGCCGGAACGCCATCTCCTCCGCCTGCCCGGCGGCCACCCCCGACAGGTCGACCAGCGGGATGTCGACCGGCACCTGCTCGGCGACGTGCAGGAACGGCTCCCCGGCGACCTCGGTGACCGACATCCGCATCGCGTCGTGCCGCCCGACGATCACCGCCAGGCGCCGGGTCAGCTCCTCGCGGTCGACGTCCATCGGCAGCCGCCCGGCGATGACCAGGTTGAACAACGGCAGTTCCCCGGCCAGCCGGTCCATCAGCCAGACGCGCGCCTGGGCGTACGAGAGAGGAACGGGGCCCGTCCCGGAACGGCGCGGTACCCGGGGCGGAGGCGGACCGGCCGAACCGGCGGCGAGCCGGGCGAGCAGCCGCCGCTTGACATCCGACATCGGGGGCGAGGTCATCGGAGCACCGCCAGATCGGCGGCGACGCCCTGGGCGATCGCCCTGCGGTCGGCGGTGAAGAACCCGTGGCCGCCGGGGTAGACGCGCAGCGTGAAGGTGCCCGAGGTGGCGGCCCGCCAGCCCTGGAGCTCCTCCACGGTCACGCTCGGGTCGGTGTCGCCGCCGTACACCGAGATCGGGATCGGCAGCGGCGGCCGGGCCCGGTGCCGCCACGTTTCCAGCACCTCGTAGTCGGCCCGCACCCCCGGCTCGAACATGCCGAACAGGGCGGGGTCGGCGAGGATCGCGTCGGGCACGATGCCCAGCCCTTTCAGGTGCCCGGCGAGCTGGTCGGAGGGCAGTGTGTGAACCATCGTGGGCTCGACCAGCGCGGGCGCCGGGAACGCGCACACCGCCAGCAGCTCGGGCGGTCGCCGGTCGGCCGCGATCAGGTGATCGGCCAGCTCATAGGCGGTGAGCGCGCCCGAGCAGTAGCCGAGCAGCGCATAGGGGCGGTCGACGACGGTGGCCAGCGCGTCGGCCAGCACCGGGACCAGTTCCGACAGCCGCGTGTGCGGCCGCTCCCGCAGGCGGCTCTCCCGGCCGGGCAGCCGGATGCCGCACAGGTCGACGCCCGAGGGCAGGTCGGCGGCCCAGTCGCGGAAGGCGGCGGCGCCCGCGCCCGCGTGCGGCAGGCACACCAGGGTCACGTCGCCGTCGGCCGCCGGGCGCAGCCGGGCCAGCCACGGGTTCCTCGGATCACTCATGCGGTCCTCCCGTGAGCTGCGGGGACATGCTCATGGCGTGCACGGTCGGATGGTCGAACAACCAGCTCAGCGGCAGCTCCACCGACAGCTCGGCGGCCAGCTTCCCGACCAGGACGGGCGCCAGCAGGCTGTGGCCGCCGACGTCGAAGAAGTCGTCGTGCGGCCCGACCTCGCGCCCGAGCTCCTCGGCCCAGATCGCGGCGATCCGCCGCTCCAGCCCGTTCATCGGCGCCGTCTCCGGTTCGATCTCGATCGGGTACGCCGCCAGCACCCGCCGGTCGATCTTCCCGGTGGCCGTCCGGGGCAGCGCGTCGTGGACGGCGATCCGGGCCGGCACCAGATGCGCGGGCAGCCGCCCGGCCAGCTCCCGCCGCAGCTCGACGGGCTCACGCGACCCGACGACATGCCCGACCAGCTCGCCCCCGGCCGCCACGACGGCGGCCTGCCGGACGCCCGCGAGCTCCTCCAGCGCCGCCTCGACCTCGCCGGGCTCGACCCTGGCGCCTCTGATCTTGACCTGGTGGTCGGTCCGCCCCAGCACCTCGAACCGCCCGTCGGCCCTGAGTCTGGCCAGGTCACCGGTCCGGTAGAGCCGCTCGCCACCTTCTGCGGGCACGAACCGCTCGGCGGTCAGCCCCGGCTTGTGCAGGTAGCCGCGCGCCAAGGCCCGCCCGCCGATGTAGAGCTCGCCAGGGAATCCGTCAGGAACCGGCCGCAGCCCCTCGTCCAGGATCACCGCCCGTACTCCGTCGATCGGCCGCCCGACCGGAACTCCGGGCGACAGCCCCGAGGCAGGTTCGCGCGGGTCGGGGGAGCCGTCGGGGCAGAGGGAGTCCCAGGCCTCGGAGGATCCATAGAGGTTGAGCAGCAGCCGCCCCGGCAGCAGGTCGGCGAACAGCCGGGCGACGTCACGCGTCAGCGGCTCGCCGCTGCTCACCCACGTGGTCAGCTTCGGCAGCCGTCCGGCCAGATCGGGCACCGACCGCAGCAGCACCCGCAGCAGCGACGGCACGATCAGCACCCGCGACACCCCCGCGTCGGCCAGCTCGCCGACCAGGGCCACCGGGTCACGCACCGCCTCCGGGCTCAGCACGACGCTCGGCATCCCGCCGGTCAGCGGCCCGAGCAGCTCCCACAGAGAGTCGACGAACGCGATCGGCGTCTTCACACACGACACCTCACCGGCCGCGAACGGCACCGCCCGCCGCATCCAGGTCAGCCGGTTGAGCAGCGACCTCCCGGTGAGCGCCACGCCCTTCGGCCGCCCGGTCGACCCGGAGGTGAAGATGACACAGGCGACGTTCTCGGGATCGGCCGGAGTGATCGCCGCATCGGACCTCTCGTCGCCGACCTCGGTGATCACCAGCAGCGCGCCCGCGTCGTCGGCCAGCGCCGCGAGCCGCTCGGCCGGGTGGGCGGGATCGAGGGGGAGATAGGCCGCACCCGCGTACAGAACCCCCACGACCGCGATCGGCAGCTCCAGTCCGGGCGCCAGCCGGACCCCGACCACCGTCTCCGCGCCCGCACCCCGGGCGCGCAGGCGCTCGGCCACCGCGCGGGCCCGGCGATCCAGCTCCCGGTACGTCAGCACGCCCGCCCCCGCCCGGAAGGCGACGGCGTCCGGGGTCCGGGCGGCCTGCGCGGCGATCACCTCGGCCGGTCCGCGCTCGGCGTGAAGGGAGATCTCGGCCACCGGCAGCGTGGGATCGGCGGTTCCCTGGCCGAGAACCCGGTCCAGAGCGGTGACCACGCTCTCGACGGTCGCGCGGTCGAACAGCTCCGTGGAGTACTCCGCGAACCCGGTCATCCCGCCGTCCGGTTCGGGCCAGAGCTGGAGCGACAGGTCGAACGCCGACGTCGTGACCGGCACCGGGACCGCCTCGATCCGCACCCCGGGAGCGAGCTCGACCGGCGCCTCCGGCGTGTTCTGCACCACCACCGCGACCTGCACGAACGGCGTGACCCCCGCGGCACGCGGCGGCGCGACCTCCTCCACGACCCGGTCGAACGGCACCCCCTGATGGGCCAGCGCCGCCACCGTGACGGCCTTCGACCGGGCCAGCACCTCACCGAACCCGGGATCGCCCGACAGATCCGTCCGCAGTGCGACGGTGTTGACGAAGAACCCGACCAGCTCCTCCAGTTCGGGCGCGGCCCGATCGGTGGTGAACGTGCCCACCACGACATCCGAGGTCCGGCAGGCCCGCGCCAGCACCACGTTCAGCCCGGCCAGCACCCCCATGAACGGCGTCGCCCCGGCCCGCCGGAACGCCGCGACGACCCGGGCCGGGATCCTGACCGGCACCCGGTCGGCCGCCCAGGTCCGCCGGGCCGGACGGGCCCCGTCGAGCGGCAGGTCGAGCACCGGCGGCGCGTCGCGCAGCGTCTCGCGCCAGAAGTCGAGGGCTTCGGGGGAGACGCCCGACTCGTGCTCCCACACGGCGAAGTCGGCGAACCCCGCCGTCAGCGGGGGCAGGTCGCGACCGGCGTAGAGGGCGGCCAGGTCGTCCAGGAAGACCGACCCCGACCAGCCGTCGAACACGATGTGGTGCACCCCCACGACCAGGGTGTTCTCCGGCTCGACCAGCCAGAACCGGGCCACCGGCCCGGCCGCCAGGTCGACCCCGGCGGCGGCCCGTGCCAGCACCGGCTCGACCGGGCCGTGCACCCGCTCGACCGTGACCGGCGCGGGCGGGTCGACGACCATGACGGGCTCGCCGTCCACCTCGATGAACCGCGACCGCAGCGCCTCCTGCCGCGCCACCACCCCCGACACCGCCGCCACCAGCCGGTCGACGTCCACCTCACCGGAGAGCCGCAGCGCCAGCACGACCTCGTACTCCCGCGCGCCCCCGGCCAATCGGTCGACGAACCACAGCCGCCGCTGCCCCGGCGAGACCGGCACGGTTCCGTTGTGCGCGGCCCGCGCCAGCGCCGGACGCCCCCTGGTCACCGAGTCGGCCGCCGTCAACCGGTCCTGGACGAGATCGGCCAGCGCCGCCACGGTCGGCGTCGCCAGGAAGTCGGCCAGCGGCACCTCGCAGGAGAAGGTCTTGCGCACCCGGGCGAGGAGACGGCTGGCCAGCAGGCTGTGCCCGCCGACGTCGAAGAAGTGGTCGTGCGCGCCGATCCGGTCGAGGCCGAGCAGGGTGGTCCAGAGCTCGGCCAGCGCCCGCTGCACATGCCCGCGCGGCGGCGCGTAGCCGTCGAGCGCGGGCCGTTCGGAGGCTGGGCGGGGGAGCGCGGCCCTGTCGACCTTGCCGTTGGGGCTGACCGGCAGCGCCGCCAGCGTGACGACGAGCGCCGGGACCATGTAGTCGGGCAGTTCCTCGCGGCAGTGGCGCAGGATCTCGGCGAGCGAGGGCCCGTCACCGTGCGGCACGACGTAGGCGATCACCCGGCGGTCGCCGTCGTGCTCGGGGGCGATGACGACGACGTCCCTGATGCCGGGATGGCGACGGAGAACCTGCTCGATCTCCTCCAGCTCGACCCGGAACCCGCGGATCTTGACCTGCTGGTCTGCCCGGCCGAGGAACTCGATGAGCCCGTCTCCCCGGCGTCTCACCAGGTCACCGGTTCGGTAGAGGCGCCCGCCGCCTTCCGCGGGCACGAAGCGTTCGGCGGTGAGGGCGGGCCTGCCGAGGTAACCGCGCGCCAGCCCGGCGCCCGACACGAGCAGCTCGCCGATGACGCCCGGGGGGACCGGGGTCAGGTCGGGCCCGACGATGTGCGTCCCGGTGAACGGGAGCGCGGTCCCGATCGGAACGCGGCCGGAGTGGTGGCGCGGGATGGCGTGGGTGGTGGTGAAGATCGTGGCCTCGGTGGGGCCGTAGCCGTTCATGACCTGGCCGTTGGGGACCAGCGCGGCGGCCCGGGTGACGTGGTCGGCCGAGAGCTGGTCGCCGCCCGCGATCAGGTGCCGCACGGTCGGAAAGGGGCGTTCGGCGCAGTCGACGACGGCATGGAACAGCGCCGCCGTCAGCCAGGTGACCGTGACCGGCTCGTCGGCGAGGAAGGTCGCCACGCGTTCGGGCAGCGCCTTGCCGGCCGGGAGGATCGCCAGCGTGTGGCCGTTGACGAGACAGCCGAACAGCTCCAGCACCGACACGTCGAAGGAGAGCGGCGTGGCCAGCATGAACACCTCGTGCGCGCCCAGCGGCAGCCACGCGGGTTCGTGCACCCGGCAGGCCACGGCGGAGTGCGCGACCCCGACGCCCTTCGGGCGCCCGGTTGAGCCGGAGGTGTAGATGACGTAGGCCAGGCTCTCGGGGTCGACGGGTGCGAGCACGGCCGGTTCGGCGTCGCCGGTGGGCGCGATCGCCGTCCCCGGCAGGTCGGTCCGGTCGGTGATCACGACCGTGGTGCCGGAGTCGGACAGCATGTAGGCCAGCCGCTCGGCCGGATAGTCGGCCTCCAGCGGCAGGTAGGCCGCCCCGGCGTGCAGCACCCCGAGCAGGGCGACCGGCACGTCGAGCGAGCGGGGCAGGCAGACGCCGACGATCGAACCCGGACCCACGCCTCGGGCGCGCAGGCGTCCGGCCAGGGCGCGGGCGCGCAGATCCAGTTCCCGGTACGTGAGCTCGGCCCCATCGCAGGTCGCGGCGGTGGCGTCCGGGGTGCGGGCCGCGACGTCGGCGACCAGGTCGTGGAGGCAGCGGGCCGTCGGCGGGTCGGCGGCCGGGGGGTCGGGTGTGGTCAGGGTGAGGTGGGAGATCGGGGTGGCCGGGTCGGCGGTGCCCTGGTCGAGGGCGTGCAGGAAGGCGGTGACGACACCGTCGGCGGTCGGGCGGTCGAACAACTCGGTGGCGTATTCGACGAACCCGGTCAGCCCTCCGTCTTCCGGCCAGACCTGGACGGACAGGTCGAAGGCCGCAACACGTACCGGAACCTTGACGGGCGTCGCCGTCACGCCGCCGCCGAGGCGCGTCTGCGGCTCGGGCACGTTCTGCAGCGCCACCGCGACCTGCACATACGGCGTGACCCCCGCCGCGCGCGGCGGCGCGAGCTCCTCGACGACCCGGTCGAACGGCACGTCCTGGTGCCCGAACGCGTCGAGCGCGGTGACCCGCGACCGCGCCACGACCTCACCGAACCCCGGGTCGCCCGACAGGTCGGTCCGCAGCGCGACCGTGTTGACGAAGAACCCGACCAGATCCTCCAGTTCGGGCAGCACCCGGTCGGAGGTGAGCGTGCCCACCACGACGTCGGGGGTGCCGCAGTAGCGGGCGACGACGACGTTGAGCGCGGCCAGCAGCCCCATGAACGTGGTCGCGCCGTGGTCGCGGCAGACGGTGGCCAGGCGTTCCGCGACGTCCGGGGTGATGGTGAGCGGGATGCGCTCGCCCGCGCCGGTCCGCCGCACCGGGCGCGGCCGGTCGAGCGGCAGGTCGAGCACGGCCGGGGCGCCGCGCAGAGTGTCCCGCCAGAAGGTGAGCCCGTCGGGGGACAGACCCGACTCGTGCTGCCAGACGGCGTAGTCGGCGAACCCCGCCGCCAGGTCACGCGGCTCCGCGCCCGAGTAGAGATCGGCCAGGTCGTCGACGAACACCGACGCCGACCAGCCGTCGAATACGATGTGATGCACCCCGACGACGAGCGTGTTCTCCGGCTCGACCAGCCAGAACCGGGCGATGGGACCGACCGACAGATCGACCCCGTTGGCCGCCTCGGCCAGCACCGGATCGAGATCGCCGCGCACCCGCTCGACGGCGACCGGCCCGGGCGGATCGACGATCATCACAGGCTCGCCGTCGACGGCCATGAACCGCGACCGCAGCGCCTCCTGCCGGGCGACGACCCCCGAGACGGCCTCGACCAGCCGGTCGACATCGAGGCTGCCGTGCAGCCGGAGGGCGAGCACGACGTTGTACTCCCGCGCGCCGCCCGCCAGCCGATCGACGAACCAGAGCCGCCGCTGCCCGCGCGAGACCGGGACGATCTTCGCTGTCTCAGTCACGTCCCACCCCCAGATCGCGCATGAGCTCCGCGAGCTCTCCGCTGTCCCCGACGGCCGCCCGGAGTGCGCCGGCCGTGTCGGTGCGTCGCCCGAACGACGGCGCGGTCTTGGCGGTGAGGCGGTCGACGGCGGCGGCGAGGTCGCCGAGACGGGGATGCCGGAAGATCAGGGTCATCGCGACCGCGACCCCGAAGTGACGGCGCAGCCGGGCCGCGACCTGGCCCGCGAGGAGCGAGTGGCCACCGAGCTGGAAGAAGTCGTCATCGGGACCGACGGTGTCGACGCCGAGGACGGCCCGCCAGACCTCCGCGACGGCGATCTGCGCTGCGCCGGTCAACGGGCGTGTGGCCACGGCTTGCTCGCGGGGTGGAGCCGGGAGGGCGGCGAGGTCGATCTTGCCGCTGCCGGTTCGGGGGAGCGCGTCCAGCCAGACGAACACGCTCGGAACGAGGTGGGGTGGTAACGCGTCGGCCAGGTGGTCGCGCAGCTCTTGCGCGTTTACAGGCGGCGATGCGCCGGCCAGGCGGCCCTGCGGCTCGTGCGCTTTTGCACGCGGCGACGCGCTGGTCAGGTGGGCATGCGGCTCGTGAGCCATTACGGGCCCCGACGCGTCGGCCAGGGGCGTGAGCGGTTCGTGCGCTTTGGCGGGTTCTCTGTGTGCGACGACATATCCGGCCAATTGGTCGCCCTGTACCGTGACGGCGGCGTCGGCGATGGCCGGGTGGCGGCGTAGCGCGGCTTCGGTTTCCAGCGGGTCGATGCGGAATCCGCGCAGGCTGAGCTGACGGTCGCGGCGGCCGAGGTGTTCCAGCGAGCCGTCCGGTCTCCGCCGCGCCAGGTCGCCTGTGCGGTAGAGACGCCGCCCTTGGACGAGGGGATGAGGGATGAACCGGGAGGCGGTCCGGCGGGGGTCGTCCCGGTAGCCACGGGCCAGACCCGCGCCGCCGATGTAGACCTCTCCCGGCACGCCGTCGGGGGCCGGTTCGAGAGCGGCATCCAGGACGTGGACTTCGGTTCCCGCGATGGCGTGACCGATGGTCGGGCGGGTGCGGTCGGGGAGGTCGTCCAGGAAGGCGGCGGTGGAGACCATGGAGGACTCGGTGACGCCGTACACGTGAACGAGCCTGACCCCCGGCGCGACGGCCCACGGCCGGAGCCGGGCGGGATCGGCGGGCTCGCTGCCGACCACCACCAGCCGGAGCGCCGAGGGCGGAGGCCCGTCGAGCGGGGGCAGCAGCGAGGTGGGCAGATGGGCGACCGTGACCCCGAGCCGGTCCAGGCCCGCGAGGAACGCGTCGGGTCCTTCGAGCATGTCGTCGGTACGCGGTACCAGCGTCGCCCCGGCGGCGAGACACGGGAAGATCTCCTCCGCACTGAGATCGAAGCTCAACGATCCCGACTGGAGCACCCTGTCCTCGGGCGACAGCCCGTAGAGCTCCAGGTGGGCGGCCACATAAGCGGCGAGCCCACCGTGCGTCACCTCGACCGCCTTCGGCTCCCCGGTCGACCCTGAGGTGAACATGACATAGGCGAGATCCATCGGCTCAATGGCAACCGCCGGGCTGATGGTGGCTGTGCGGTTCCCCGGGACGATCGAGCCACCCGCGCTGCCGCCGACGATGGCGGCGGGGCGGATCCGGGACAGCAGGTCCGCCAGCCGGGCATCGGGGAGCGCAGGGTCGAGGGGGAGATAGGCGGCTCCGGCACGATGAATACCGCAAATCCAGGCGATCGCCTCCGGTGACCGCTCCGCCACCAGGGCGACCACATCACCGCGCCCCACCCCACGTCGCGCCAACTCCCGTTGCACCCACGCGGCTCGGCCCATGAACTCCCGCCAGGTCAGCTCCCCAGCGGCAGGGGCATCCGGGTGCCTCAGAGCCGCCGCCTCGATCAACTCCGGAACGAGGGGCGATGCGGTCGAGGGGGTGGTCTGGGCGAGGCGGGTTCGGTCTGCTTTTGCGATGGCTGGCAGGTCGCGTAGGGCCAGGTCAGGGGTGGTGATCGCTGATTGGGTCAGGGTGGTCAGGCAGGTGGCGTAGGAGCGGGCGGTTTCCGCGTCGAAGAGGTCGGTGCTGTATTCGAGGACCGGGCCGCCGTCTCGGCCCAGGGTCAGGCTCAGGTCGAACAGGGACACGCCTCGGTCGGGGGCGGGGAGTGCCCTGGCGGTGATGCCCGGGAGGCGCAGCCGGTCGGACGAGGGGGGTTCGGCGTCGAGCATGACCTGGAAGATCGGGTGGCAGCCGGGTGCACGGTCCGGATTGAGGGTGTGGACGATCCGGTCGAACGGGACATCCGCGTGGTCGTGCAAGGCCAGGACGGCGGCTCCGGCCTGGTGCAGCAGGGTGCGGAAGGTCATCCGGGAGTTCACGGTGATCCGCAACGGCAGCGTGTTGGCGACACAGCCGACCAGACCTAAGGTCTCCGGGCGGTCGCGTCCGGCGTGGGTGGTGCCGATGACCAGGTCTTCCGCGCCGGTGAGGCGGTGGAGGAGCAGGGCGAAAGCGGCCAGAGCGCCCGCGAAGGGTGTCACCCGTTCCGACTCCGCCATGGCCGTGAGGCCAACAGGTAGTGGGGGGAGCGGCAGGAGCGCGCCTTGGAGGGTGCGGTCGGTGGGGCGGGTTCGGTCCGTGGGCAGGTCGAGGGCGGCAGGAGCACCCGTGAGGACATGCGCCCAGTGGGCCAGGCCCTCGTGCAGGCCGCCGTTGTCGCCCAGGTCGCGCTGCCAGATCGCGTAGTCCGCGTACTGAAGGGTCGGTTCGGCGAGTGGCTCGCCCCGATACGCGGCGCCGATCTCGTCGAGCAGGACACCGAGCGACCAGCCGTCGCAGACCGCGTGATGAGCGGTCAGCAGCCACACATGACGGTCGGCGCCGACCCGGACCAGCTCGCTGTGCACGACCGGCCCGCCCGCCAGGTCCAGCCGGACCTCGCTCGCCGTCTCCACGACGGGCGTCGGCAGGGTGAGGTGGTCGGCGATGAGCTGGTGGGGGCGGCCGTCGATGGGACGCAGCGTCGTGCGCAGGGCTTCGTGCCGGCTCGCGGCCCGCTGCACCGCCGTCGCGAAGGCCGGCACGTCGAGTGGTCCGGTCAGTTCCACCGCCGTGTGTACGTAATGAGCACGCCCTCCCACCAGCCGTTCCGCCAGCCAGAGGCGTTCCTGTGCGTACGACGCGGGCACCGCCACCACCGACGTCATCGGGCCACCTCCCCGGCGTCGTCGAAGGCCGCCGCGTCCACCCGGTAGGCGCTCCGATCGGCCCGCCCCGGGCCCGCGGAGGGTCGCGCGGCGGCGGCCAGCCTCAGCGCGAGGGCGGCGACGCTGGGTGCGGCCAGCAGGTCACGGACCGACACGTGCCGCCCGAGCGCCTCCCGCAACCGGACGGCGGCCCGCGCCGCCAGCAGGCTGTGCCCGCCGAGCGCGAAGAAGTCGTCGAACGCGCCGACCTGCACCCCGCCGAGGACCTCGCCGAGGATCCCGGCGATCACCTGCTCGGCGGAGTCCCGGGGCGCGACATATTCGACCTTGCGGACCGGTGCGGTGGCGGCCAGCGCGGCTCGGTCGATCTTGCCGGTGGCCGTCCGGGGGAACGCTTCAAGAACCGTCACCGAGCCCGGCACCAGATGCGCCGGCAACCGCTCCCTGACCCAGCCGAGCAGGTCCACGCCCTCGGACCGGGTGAGCACGAAGGCCGCCAGCCGGGAAACCCGGCCCGATTCGTCGCGGGCGGGGACCACGACCGCGTCCCGCACTCCCGGTGCTCCCCGCAGCGCGGCCTCGACCTCGCCCGGTTCGACCCGGAAGCCACGCACCTTGACCTGGCGATCGTCCCGCCCGAGGAACTCGATGGCGCCGTCGGGGCGGAGGCGGCCCCGGTCGCCGGTGGCGTACAGGCGGGAACCGGGCGGGCCCGCCGGGTCGGGGCGGAACCGGTCGGCGGTGCGGGCCGGATCGCCGTGGTAGCCGCGGGCGAGCGTGGGGCCGGACAGGCAGATCGTCCCCGCGATCCCCGGCGGAACGGGGGACAGCGCCGCGTCGGTCACCCGCGCCCCGACGCCGGGCAGCCCCGAGCCGATCGGCAGCCAGCCTTCGACGGGAGGTCCGGCGGGCTCCCACAGGGTGCTGCCGACGGTGGCCTCGGTGACGCCGTACACATTGAGAACCCGGGTCGACGCCCCGGCGACCCGGACCAGCGCGGCGTGTTCGGCGGCGGTCCACGGCTCGCCACCGACGGCGATCAGCCGCATGAACCCGAGCGAGTCCCCAGCGGTCGCGCAGTGGTCGGCGAGCAAGCGGGCGACGGAGGGCAGCAGTTCGGCGTAGTGGACGTCGTGCTCCCGCAGCGCCCGATACAACGCGGCCGGATCGAGCACGACCTCGGGCGGACAGACCACGAGCGTCCCCCCGCTCGCCGCCGCCCGCACGATCTCCCCGGTACACACGTCGAACGCCGCCGACGCGACCTGCGCATGCCCTCCGGGCTCCAGCCGATACGCCTTTTCCCAGGCGGAATACTCGGCGGCGAGCCCCCCTCGCGTGCTCACGACCCGCTTGGGCTCCCCGGTCGACCCCGAGGTAGTGATCATGTACGCCGCCACCTCCGGACCGGGCACCACGACCGGCGGGGCGATGACCTCCAGATCCCAGTCCGGTACAACGACCCTCCGATCGCGATCCGGCGCGACGATTTTCCGGTCTCGGCCAGGCGCAACGACTCGGACTCGATCGGCGGGTGACGGCGGCTCGGCGGCCCACGTCGTCTCCAGACGGTCGCGGTGGAGCGCGGTCGTCAGGACCGTTTTGGCTCCTGCGGCCGACAGCAATTCCGCGATGCGCGCCGTGGGCCACGCAGGGTCGACCGGGAGGTAGGCGGCCCCGGACCGGAGTACCCCCAGGAAGAAGGCCGGCAGGTCGAGGCCCCGATCGACGCACACCCCCACGACATCCTCGGGCCCGATCCCCTCCAGCAGCCCCGCCACGACACCGGTCCGCCGATCGAGTTCCCGGTAGCTGAGCGAAGGACCTCCGGCGAGTTGGACCGCGATCCACTCGGGGGCCTCGGCCGCACGCCGGAGGAACAGGGTGACGACATCCTCGGCCAGGCCGGGCTCCGTGAGTCGGGCCGTCGACCGGGCGGCGGGAAGGCTCACCTCGGAGAAGCGGCCAGGTAGAGAAGGTTCGGTGAGGGGAGGTTCGGCCGTTGGGCGCCGCTCGGCGAGGGACAGTTCCTCTATCGGGGTCGTCTCGGTGAGGAGGGCCGACAGGAGGGTTGCGTACTGGGTGGCCAGGCGGGCGATGGTCGAGGGGTCGAACAGGTCGGCGCGGTATTCCCAGATCATCGTGATGCGGCGGTCGCGGTCGGCTTCCGGGAGGGTGCTCTGGCGTTCGGCCCGGGGGACCGCGAGGACCGACAGGTCAAGCTTGGCGGTGCCGTTGTGCCGCTCCAGGTAGCTCGCCGACACGTCGCCGAAGTCGAGTGGCCCGAGGGGCGCGTCGTCCATGTTGAACATGGCGGAGAAGAGGGGGTTGCGGCCGGGCACACGTACCGGAGACAGGGCTTCGACGACCCGGGTGAAGGGGAGTTCCTGGTTCTCCTGGGCGTCGCGCACCACCGCTGCGACCTGGGTCAACAGCTCCGAAGACGTCATCCCAGGGGGCAGGTCGAAGCGCAGGGTCACCGGGTTCACGAACATGCCGGCCGTCGCCTCGGTCCCGGGCACCCGCCGGTTGGCGAAGGCCGAGCCCACACAAAGGTCCCGCCGCCCACCGGCCCGATGCAGCAACGCCACATAAGCGGTCAGAAGGGTCGCGAACAGCGGCACTCCGGCGGCCCGGCTGGCGGAACGCGCGCGCTCGCACAGGTCCGCCGGGAGTTCGACCCGGTGGGTGCCGCCGGCGAAGGTGTGTTCGGCGGAGCGGGCGCGGTCCTGGGGCAGGTCGAGGGCGTCGTCGGCGCCGTTGAGGTGCTCCGTCCAGTACGCCCGTTGCCCGGCGGCGAGGTTGTCGCGCTGCCACCGCGCGAAGTCCCGGTAGCGCGCCCCGGAAGCGGAGACCGGTGCTCCCCGGTAGAAGGCCGCCAGGTCTTCGGCGAGCAGTGCGAACGACCAGCCGTCGTGGATCAGGTGATGTTCGACGAGCACCAGTTCGTGCAGGTCAGGGGCCAGCCGCAGCAATGTCCACCGGGCCAGCGGCAGCACCGACACGTCGAACGCCCGCCGCGACTCGGCCAGCACGACCGTCTCAGGGTCGACGGTCTCGACCACGGGGAGCCGCACCACATAGGGCGGGTGCACCCGCTGGAACGGCGTCCCGTCCGAGGAGGTCTCGATGGTCGTGCGGAGGATCTCGTGCCGTTCGACCAGCCGGGTGATGGCCGCAGAAAGTCGATCGGCGTCGAGCGGACCCTCGAACCGGAAGGTCGTCGGGGCGTTGTAGGCGATGTTTCCCGGTTCGAGCTGCTCCAGGAACCAGATCTGCTCCTGCATCAGGGACAGCGGCGCGCACACGTCGTCCACCACCGGAATCGGCGCGGCCGTCGACGGCCGGGAGGCCAGCAGGCGGGCGATCCCCGCGACGGTCGGAGCGGCGTAGAAGTCGCGCAGGGCGGGCTCGCAGCCGAACTCGGCGCGCAGTGCGGCGATCACCCGGATGGCGGCCAGCGAGGTCCCGCCCCGGCCGAAGAAGTCGTCGTCGGGCCCGACCGGTCCGGTGCCGAGCACTCGTTCCCACAGGGTCGCGACCCGACGGTGGACGTCGTCGTCCCACGAGGCCCGGAGCCCGGCCACGTCGACCTTCCCCGCCGCGGTCACCGGCAGCCGGTCGTGTACGTGCCACGCCGACGGCACCATCCACGCCGGCAGCCGTTCCGCGGCCCGGTCGCGCAACGATGCGACGTCCACGGAACCGGAGAGAAAAGCGATCAACCGGCCGTCGACCGCCGTGACCCGGCAGGAGGTGACCCCGGGATGCGCGCCGAGCACGGCCTCGACCTCGCCGGGTTCGACCCGATACCCGCTGATCTTGACCTGGTCGTCGGTCCGCCCGACGAACACCAGCCCGTCGGGGGAGTCCGTCACCAGGTCTCCGGTCCGGTACATGCGCGAACCGGGCGCCCCATCCGGATCCGGTACGAACCGCTCCGCCGTCGCCGCCGGACGCCCCAGATAGCCACGCGCCAGCTCGAAGCCCCCGACGTATAACTCCCCGTCCACGACCCGCAGCCGGCGCCGCCCGACCGCCCGCCCGATCGGCACCGCCGACCCCGGAGACCGGACGCGATGCGCACTCGCGGTGATCACCGCCTCGGTCGGCCCATAGGCGTTGACCAGGGAGTGCCCCGCCTCGACCCACCGCCGGGCCGCCTCGGCGGGCATGCGTTCGCCGCCGACCGTCAGCACGCGAGGGGCGGGCCCGTCGAGCGGTCCCGAGGTCAGTTCGGCGAACAGCGCGGCGGGCAGGTCGGCCACGGTCACCCCGGCCGCGAAGGCCGTGCGCACCTCCGCCGTCCCCCACGGTTCGGCCCCGCGCATGAGCACGGTCGCCCCGGCGGCCAGCCCGCAGAAGAGCTGTTCGACGAACACGTCCACGCCCTCCGGCGCGTACTGGAGCACGAGGTCGGCCCGCCGCAGGCGCAACCACCGCCGCATCGCCGCGACGTGCCCGGCCGCCGCCTCGTGCGGCACCACGACACCCTTCGGCTCCCCGGTCGACCCCGAGGTGTACACGACATAGGCGGAGGTCAGCGGGTCGACGTCGACCTCCTGGAAGGGGCCGCCGACCTCGGATTCCAAGGTCAGACGAGCCCCCGAGCCGTACGGCACGCCGACGGGGATCGCCAGGAAGGCCGCCCCCGCCCGCAGCACCCCGAGCAGGACCACCGGCAACCCGACCCCACGCGGCATCCGGACGGCCACCACGTCTTCCGGCCCGACGCCCTCCGAGCGCAGGAACCCCGCCACCGCCGCCGACCGGGCCAGGAGTTCGCCGTAGGTCAGAACGTCGTCGCCGCAGCGCACCGCCACCGCGTCCGGCTGGCGCCGGGCGCGGGCCACGATCGGCTCGTGGAGGGTCCTCACCGGTTCACCAGGGCTTCGACGGTACGAACGAACAGCGCCCGGTCGTTGTGGGCCGACGCCATCGGCGTGATGACCACCTGGGTCGCCCCGGCCTCGGCGTACCGGTCGGCCATCTCGGCCACGGCGCCCTCGTCGCCGAGCACGGCGATGCCGTCGAGCATCGCGTCGCCGACCTTTCCCGACGCGAGGTCGGCGCCGAAGCCGCTGCGCTCGTACATGGTCCGGTAGGTGGGCACCCGCGCGTAGGCCGCCAGGTAGCGCCGCAGCAGTTCACGGTCCCCGGCGAGGTCGGTGCTCACCGCTCCGGGCACCATCACGATCACCGGGAACCCGTCGAGCGACCGCCCGGCCCGCGCCAGCCCGCGCTTCAGGGCGGGCATCACGACCTCTCGCACGTACGGCGCCGTGCACATCCAGAGCATCAGCCCGTCGGCGCTCTCGCCCGCCAGCTCGGCCATGCGCGGCCCGAAGGCCCCCAGGTAGACGGGCAGGTCAGGGCGGCGCGCACCTGCGTACACCGCATGGGCCTTGAACCACGAACCCGTCTGGTAGACCTCCCCCTCGCGGATCAGGGACGTCACCACCGACAGGTACTCCCTCATGGAATCCACCGGCGGGCCCATCGGTACGCCGAGCATCCACTCGGCCGTCATCCGGTGCCCGCTGCCGACGCCCAGCGCGAACCGGCCGTCCGACAGTTCGTCGACCGTCAGCGCGGTCTGCGCCAGCGTCACCGGAGGGCGGGTGTAGAAGGGCAGCACGCCGGCGCCGAGGGTGACCCGGGACGTGACGACCGCGAGCGCGGCCAGCACCGCGGCGCTGTCACGCAGGCTGGGGAGCTGCACGAGCCAGACCGCGTCCACGCCGATCTTCTCGGCGAGGGCGGCCCGCTCCAGCATCTCGGCCACGGGCAGGTCCTGCCCGTGGATCACCACTCCGGTCCCCGGCGCGGGCACGCTCAGCCGCCCATCCGCTCGCGCAGGCTCTTGGGCCGCATGTCGGTCCACACCTCTTCGATGTACGACAGACAGTCGGCCTTCGGCCCGGTCCGCCCCACCTCGGACCATCCGGCGGGCACCGCCCGCTGGACCGGCCAGATGGAGTACTGCTCCTCGTGGTTGATCACGACGGTGTAGTCGCGGTCGTCGTCGTCCTCGAACAACGTGGTCTCCCTACTCCAGGGTGGCGAGGAGGGCGGCGGCCTCCTCGTCGGTCATTCCGGCGACCCGCTCGGCGAGCGTGTCCTCGATGTCGCCCGCGAGGTTGCGGACCGTCCGGCACTCGAACAGCACCGCGACCGCGAGCTCGGTCCTGAAGTGCTCGCGGATGCGGGCCACGAGCTGCACGGCGATCAGCGAGTTGCCGCCGAGGTCGAAGAAGTCGTCGTCCACGCCGACCTGGTCGACGCCGAGCGAGTCCTGCCAGAACCCCGACAGTGCGCGCTGCGAAGCGCTCGCCGGGGCGACGTACGGGGTGGCGAGGTTGCGGGCGGTGACGGCGGCGGCCCGCTGCGGGGCCTGGGCGATCTGCTCGCGGAGCGCCTCCCGGGTGACCCCGGCCGCCCGGCGCAGGCGTTCGCCCAGGCCGTCGGGGCACATGATGAGCTGCGGGAACACGCCGCTGCCGAGGATCTCCCAGAGCGCCGCCGAGCCGTCTTCCGGCTGGATGCCGAACTCCAGGTCGGCCTCGCGCAGCAGCCTGAGCTCCAGGTCCGCGGCGGCGGACGGCCCCGCGGTCAGGACGGGAGCGTCGGGGACCGCTTCGGCCTGGCCGCCCGTGTCGTAGGCCAGCAGGGTGAAGCCCTCGATCGCGACCAGTTCGCGGCCCGCGTCGTCGACGATGGTGATGTCGCTGCGGGTCATGTCGCCGGTGGTGTCGTCGCGGTGCCGGATGTGGCTGTAGACGCGGTCGGGGAAACGTCCGCGGACGACGATGCGGTCGTAGCCGAACGGGAGGAAACGGGCGTCGGCGGCGATGCTCTGGCCGAGCGCGTTGGCGCTGTCGAGCAGCGAGGGGTGCAGGCCGTAGTCGGCCGCCTCGTGCCGGAAGGCGTCGGGGAGCTCGACCAGCACCAGCTCGGCGTCGTCACCGCGCCAGCGGCCCCGGATGTTGTCCCAGTGGGCGCCGACGGTCAGGCCGCCGATCACCGGGTCGTACGCCGGGGTGTCCTCGCGGTCGCAGAGGATCTTCAGCATGCCCAGGTCGTGGGTCGGCGCCGGTTCGGCCGGGGCGCGGCGGACCCTGGCCCGGGTGTACTCGTTCTGCTCGGGGCCCTCTTCGGCGTCGCCGACGCTGACGTGGAAGCCGCCCTCGCCGTCCGGCCGGTAGACGACGCGGATGTTGCGGGTGTGCTCGAACGTCAGCGGGCGCATGAAGATCACGTCGCGGATCTCGGCGTCGGCGACGCCGGTGCCCAGCTCGAACCCGGCGCGGATGATCTCCACCAGGCCGGTGCCGGGCATCGTGGGCAGGCCCTGGAGACGGTGCTCGTCGACCGTCCAGTCGGCCTCCGTCAGCCGTTTCACGAACACGATCTCGTCGGAGTAGAGCTGGTGGAGGCGGCTGTCGAGCAGCGGGTGCTCGACCGGCTCGTAGCGGTCGCCACGCTCGAAGTCGGTCAGGACCGCCGGGGCGTACGTGTCGTGCGCCATCCCGATGTTGAACCAGATCGGCCAGTTGATCGACAGGACCCGCGTGGGGCCGTTCGCCTTGGCGTGCGCGTAGGCGTCCATGACCGCGTTGGCGGCGCAGTAGTCACCGAGACCGAAGTCGCCCGAGATGACCGCGATGGACGAGTAGAGCACCAGCAGGTCGAGGGAGTCGCCGAAGACCTCCTCGATGGCGTACAGGCCACCGACCTTGGGGGCGAAGACCTGGGCGGCGTCCAGCGGGGAACGGGTCTCCAGCATGCCGCCACCGGACACACCGGCCGCGTGGAAGACCCCGTTGACCGGCCCGAACCGCTCCTCCGCCTGCCGCCGCACCTCCCGGACCGCCTCGACATCGGCGACATCGGCGGCCACCACGAGCGCGCTGTCTCCCAGCTCTTGTACGACCTGAGCCCGATCCTCGGTCAACCCGCGTCGCCCGACGAGCACCACCTTCGCGTCGACCTTGGAGACCAGGTCTCGTGCCAGCACCAGACCGAGCCCGCCGAGTCCGCCGGTGATGACATAGACCCCGCCCTCGCGCAGTCCCGTGCCGGCTCCCGAAGCGTTGAGGTCGACCTGGTCGTAGCCCCAGACCCAGCGCTTGCGGCCCCGGTAGGAGACCTGATCCTCTTCCTGGGCCGTGATCTCAGCGGTGAGTCTCTGGGCGTCGGCGGCGGCGTTCCCGGTGCCGGAGAAGTCGACGGCCCGGCAGGTGACGCCGGTCAGTTCCTTCGGCACCAGCTTGAGCAGGCCGAGCAGCGCCGACTTGGCGGGCTCGACCGGATCACTTCCGGATACGTCGTTCATGTCGGTCGTGACCAGCACGAGGTCGGCCTCGGCCCCGCTCCGGCGCCGGGCGATGGCCTGAAGGAGGCTCAGAACGCTGTAGAACCCCAGGTCAAGCCAGCCTTGCGGCCCATCGGCGGAGTCGGCCGCCGACAGGGCGTGCACGATCATCAACCGTTCGCCGGACACCTTCGCCAAAGTGTCGGTGATGTCATCCTGAGGCCCTGCGGAGATCACCGGCAGTCCGGCCGCACGACGGTGCTTCACCAGTTCCTCGGCCACACCATGACCGGGCGAGAACACGATCCACGTCCGCTCGTCGGCGGGCGCCGGAGCGGGTAGTGGCGTCTCCCGCCACACCGGCACGTAGTAGGGCCCGGTGTCCACCGGCCCCGCCGTCTGGGGAGCGGAGCCCGGGTCGGGCTCGGCCCAGCAGCGCTGCTTCTCGTACGGATACGCCGGCAGCGGGATCCGCGACCGCTCCTCGCCCGCCCAGAACCGGTCCCAGTCGAGCGCACCGGCCGCCTGCCACACCTGCCCCACGGCGGTCAGCAGGGCCGCGACGTCGGAGGTGCGCTGCTGCGGATGCCGCATCGCGGGCACCACCAGCCCCGCCATCTCGGCGTCAAGCCGACGCCGTGCCAGCGTGGTCAGCGTCGTCCCCGGCCCGACCTCGACCAGCACCCGGCGGCGCCCCTCGGTCAGCACCGCCACCGCGTCGCCGAAGCGCACACATCGGCGCAGGTGCTCGCTCCAGTAGGCCGGATCGGTCGCCTGCTCGGCGGTGATCCAGGTCCCCGTCACGTTGGAGATGTAGGGCAGTTCCGGAGCGCGGGGGCCGATGGCGGCGACGGCGGCGCTGAACTCGTCCAGGATCGGATCCATCATCGCCGAGTGGAACGCGTGCGAGGTGTGCAGCGGACGGCCCTCGACGCCCTGGAGCGACAGCACGGCGCGCAGCTCCGCGATCTCGTCGTCGGGCCCGGAGACCACGCACAGGTCGGGCGCGTTGACGGCGGCCAGGTCCAGTTGCGGGGTGAGGAGGGGCGTGAGCAGCTCCTCGGTCAGTGGCACCGCCAGCATCGAGCCGCGCGGCAGCGCCTGCATCAGCGCGCCCCGCGCGAGCACGAGCCTCATCGCCTCGTCGCGGGTGAACACCCCGGCGAGGGTCGCGGCGACGTACTCGCCGATGCTGTGCCCGACCATCGCGGCCGGTTCCAGCCCCCACGAGCGGAGCAGCGTCGCCAGCGCGAACTCGACCGCGAAGACCGCGGGCTGGGTGACGGACGTCTCACTGAGGCCCTCGCCGCCCCAGAGCTTCTCCCGCAGGTCCCACTCGGTGACGAGCGAGGCCAGCGCGTCGATCTCGGCGCGGAAGACCGGCTCGGTGTCGTAGAGGTCCCGGCCCATCCCGGCGTACTGCGCGCCCTGCCCGGGGAACAGGAACGCGATCTCGCGCGCCCCGCCGCGCGGCGGAGTGAGCGCCGGGTTCGATGCCGCGACCCCGGCGACCAGTCGTTCGGCGGCGGCGCCCGGATCGTCGGCGACGACGAACCCGCGCACCGCCCGCGCGGTGCGGCCGACGCTCAGCGTGTGGGCGGCGTCGGCGAGGTCGCCGGGTCGCTCCTCCAGATGCCGCCCGACCTGCGCCCCGAGCTCGGTCAGCGCCGTGGGCGTGCGGGCGGCGAGCGGAATGAGCCGGTACGGCCCCTCCGACGACGCCGCAGGCCGGGTCGGCCCCTCCTCGACGATCATGTGCGCGTTGGTGCCGCCCACGCCGAACGAGCTGACCCCGGCCACCAGCGGATGCCCGTTCCGCTTCCACGGCGCGAGCTCGCTGTTGACGTAGAACGGCGACGACGCGAAGTCGATCGCCGGGTTCGGCTCCTCGTAGTTGAGGCTGGCCGGAAGGGCGTGCCGCGACAGGCACAGCACGGTCTTGATCAGCCCGGTCACCCCGGCCGCCGCGCCGAGGTGGCCGACGTTCGACTTCACCGAGGCGATCGGGATCTCTCCCGTCTTCCGGGTGAACGCCCTGAAGGCCTCGGTGAGCGCGTTGACCTCGATCGGGTCGCCGACGAGGGTTCCGGTGCCGTGGGCCTCGACGTAGCCGATGTCGTCGGCGCTCACCCCGGCCCGCGCGAGCGCGTCGGTGATCACCCGGACCTGGCCCTGCACGCTGGGCGCCGCGAACGCGCCCTTCGCCGAGCCGTCGTTGTTGATGGCCGAGCCCCGGATGACCGCGTGGATCGTGTCGCGGTCGGCGAGGGCGTCGTCCAGCCGCTTCAGCACGACGATGCCGACGCCGCTGCCGAAGATCGTGCCCTTGGCCTTGGCGTCGAAGACGCGCGCGTGGCCGTCGGGGGAGAAGATGCCGCCGTCCTCGTAGAAGTAGCCCGACACCTTGGGCAGCGGCTCGTCCACGCCGCCCGCGATGGCGATCTCGCACTCGCCCGCCAGCAGCGAGCGGATCGCGGTGTGCACCGCGACGAGCGAGGTGGAGCAGGCGGTCAGCGTCGTCAGGGCGGGGCCGCGCAGGCCCAGGCGGTAGGCGGTCTGGGTGGCGACGTAGTCGCTGGTGTTGGACAGGTCGATGGCGAAGTGGCCCATCAGCCTGATCGCGTCGCTGTTGCGGATGACGTTCAGCTCGCGGTAGCGGTTGATGCCGACCCCGCCGAACGTGCCGATCCGGCCCTCGTAGCGCGCCGGGTCGTAGCCCGCGTGCTGGAGCGCCGCGTCGGAGGCCTCCAGGAAGCGGCGGTGCTGGGGGTCGAGGATCTCGGCCTCGCGGGTCGACATGCCGAAGTAGGCCGGCTCGAAGTCCTCCGTGCCGGGTGCGATCGGCGCGGCCCGCACGTAGTTGGGGAAGGCCAGCAGGTCGTCGGGCGTGCCCGCGGCGCGCAGCTCGTCGTCGGTGAAGAACGTGATCGATTCGACCCCGGCCACCAGGTTCTGCCAGAACTCTTCGATGTCGTGCGCACCGGGGAACCGCCCGGCCATGCCGACGATCGCGATGTGATGTCTGGTCGTGTCTTCCACGTGCGCTCCTGATGTGATCATCCGGGCACCGGCAAGGACCAGGCTGGGAGACGCCGCGAGCAGGGGCAAGGCCGTTGGCGACAAGTCGCCAGCGCCGTTGACGGGCGGGTGCGCGGCGCGGTCCGCTGGCGACCGTGGTGACCTCTCCGATCACGTCCCATCGGCTCGGCCGCCGGTTCTGGCTGCTCTGGACCGGCTTCCTGGTCGCCAACCTCGGGACCGGCATCGGCTCGGTGGCCTTCCCCTGGCTGGCCACCTCGCTCACCCGCGACCCCATGCTGATCGCCCTGATCGGCGTCGCCGCCGACCTGCCGTGGCTGCTGCTGAGCCTCCCGATCGGCGCCATCGTCGACCGCGCGGACCACCGCCGCGTCCTGGCGGTCACCCACTGGGGCCGGGCCGTCCTGGTCGGCGCCGTAGCGGCGGCCCTCTACACGGGGCACATGGTTCTTCCGGTCCTGTACGTCGTCGCGTTCGCCCTCGGCACCCTCACCGTCGCCAACGAGAACGCGGCCCAGACGATCCTGCCGAGCCTGGTGAGCAGGCGTCAGCTCCAGCGGGCCAACGCCCGCCTCACCGTGGCCGACACGGTGGCCGGGGTCTTCGTCGGCCCGTGGGTCGGCGGCCTGCTCGTCGGCGTCGCGCTCGCCATCCCGTTCACTGTGGACGCGGGCCTGTTCCTGCTGTCGGGCCTGCTGGTCTCCCTGCTCCCGGTCGCCCGCGCCGAGATCCCCGACGACCCGCGTCCGATGCGCGCCCAGGTCGCCGAAGGGTTGCGGTTCTTCTGGGACCACCGCCCGCTGCGCGCCCTCGGCCTGCTGCTGTCGGCGCTGAACGTGGCCGGAGCCATCGCCATCGCGACCCAGGTGCTGTTCGCGCAGGAGATCCTCGGTCTGTCCGCCCTCCAGTACGGCCTGCTGTTCATGGTCGGCGCCGTCGGCGGCATGGTCGGCGCCCAGGCCACGCCGTGGCTGGAGACCCGGCTGGGCCCGAGAAAGGTCCTGCTCCTGTCGCTGGCCGGAAGCGCGCTGGCGCTGACCGTCGTCGGCTTCGCCAGCAGCGGGATCGTGGTCGCCCTGGCCCTGTCGGTGAGCGCCGGGCTGGGCCTGGCCTGGAACATCATCACCATCAGCTACCGCCAGCGGATCGTCCCGGAACGGCTCCTCGGCCGCGTGAACAGCATCTACCGCCTGATCTCCTGGGGCCCGCTCCCGCTGGGCGCGGCGGTCGGCGGCCTGCTGGTGACCGTGGGGGAGAGCGTCGGCGGCAGCCGCGAGTTCGGCCTGCGCACGCCCGTTTTGGTGGGCGCCGCCATGATCGTCATACTTTTCGTCATCGCGATCACCCGCCTCGACACGGGCCTCTGGAGCAAGACGGGGAGCATGGACGATGCCGACGACGAGCAGTAACGGAATCACCCTGGCCTACGAGCGGCACGGGGACCCCTCCGGCCCGCCGGTGTTGCTGATCAACCCGGCGGCGTCGTCGTCGGGGATGTGGTCGCTCCACCAGGTCCCCGCGCTCGTCGAGGCCGGCCACCACGTGATCACCTTCGACAGCCGGGGCACCGCGCCGTCGTCGTGCCCGCCCGGACCCTGGGACCTGTCCGACTTCGCCGACGACACGGCCGGTCTGATCGGGTCGCTCGGCCTCGGCCCGGTCGCGGTCGCCGGGGCCTCGCTGGGCGCGATGGTCGCCCAGGAGCTGGCCCTCGCGCATCCGTCGCTGGTCAGCGGCATCGCCCTGCTCGGCACCCGCGCCCGTGGTGACTTCTTCCGCGAGAAGATGACCGCCGCGAGCGCCGCCCGGGTCCGTTCGGCGGCCGGTGACCCGGTCGCGATGATGATCCAGCTCTTCTCCGCCCGCACCCTCGCCGACGAACCCGTCGCCGCCGACTGGTTCGACCTGATGTCCGCCTTCCCCGTACGAGGTGAGGGCCCCGCCCTGCAATACGAGGCCACCGTCGCGGGCGACCGCCGCAAGGCCCTGACCGGCATCACCTGCCCGGCCCTGGTGGTCGCCTTCGCCGAAGACCTGCTGATGCCCCCGTTCATGGGCCGCGAGGTGGCGGAGGCGATCCCCGGGGCGACGTACACGGAGATCCCCGGCTGCGGCCACTACGGCTTCCTGGAACGCCCGGCGCTGGTCAACCGGGTGCTGGTGGAGTTCCTCAAGCGCCTCCCCGCATGATCGGGAAGCTGCTCGCCGCGCTGCTGACCGTCACCACCCTGGCCGCCTGCAGCGGGGAAGGCGACATCCACCCGCCACCCGACGGCCCCTGGCCCCAGACCCTCAGGGCGACGGTGGAGATCTGCGGCGAGGGCGACATCTGCCCGCCCCGGGAACAGATCGAAGAGACGATGCGGAACCTGCCCCATGTGGTGGACGTCCGCTTCGACGCGGAACATCCCGGCACCCCGCCGAACGGAGCCAGCTACAACCTGGAGCTCGCCCCCGGCCTGGACGTGGTGGCGACGCGCCGCAGCCTGGCGGCGGTGCCCGGCCTCTCCGCCGTCCGAGTGGAGCGGACCTCCTTCTGGCACGACAAGGCCGACGTCACGATCCTGGTCTGCCCGGCCAGGAACAACAACACCTTCCCCTGCGACGACCGGGGCCAGGTGACCGACGACGAACGCCGCTCCATCGAGGCGAAGCTGCGCACCCTGACCGGCGTCAGAGCGATCTACTTCGAACCGGCCGACCACCGCCGGGAGGTCTACGCCCGTATGGAGAAGTGCCCCCGCCTGAGGCCCGGACCGATCGGCGCCGCCTACCACCTCGCGCTCGACCCGGGAAGGCTCGCGTCGGAGTACATCCACGACCTGCGCGGCCTGCCCGCCGTCTTCGACGTCATGGACACCCACGAGGTCAACGCCTACGACAGCAACCAGGTGGAACGCTGGCGCCCCCAGGACTGCCTGGCCTAGACCCAGCCCCGCCGGTTGGCCTCCGCCCCGGCCTGGAAGCGGCTCTGCACGCCCATGTGGTCGAGCAGTTCGGACACCCGGCGGCTGTACGTTCGGGCGGAGATGCCCAGGCGGTTGCTCGCGGCCTGGTCGGTGGCGCCGCTGAGGAGTTGGACGAGGACCAGTCGAAGGTGCTCGGGAAGGGGTCTGCCGGCGAATTCACGAGGGTACAAGTGGCCCATACGGCGTACCGTATGCGCGCTGATCACCCATGTCCTCTACGTTCGCTCTCGCCCCGCTCTCACCACTTTCAGAGGATCGGCCACGCGCGGAGAGCGGCGTCGGCCAGCGCCTGGAGTTCCTCGCGGCAGACCCCGGTCGCGGCCGAGACGGCGATGCCGTAGGCCAGCGTCGTGACATAGCGGGCCAGCAGCCCCGGGTCGCACTCCGCGGGCAGTTCCCCCTCGTCGACCGCCCGCTGGAAGCGTGCCCTGACCTGGGCGTAGCCGTTCTGCCGCCAGGCGATGAGCAGGTCGCGGACCGCCTGCCCGGCGTCGCCGACGGCCAATGCGCCCTGAACGCCCATGCACCCGTGGGGGTTGTCCGGCTGGGTGGTCGTCCGGACGGTCCCGGCCAGGATCGCCGTGGCGGTGCCGAGAGCGGTCGGCTCGGCGAGGGCCTCGACCAGGTAGGCGCTCGGCACGTCGGTATAGCGCTCCAGCGCGCGGCGGAACAGCTCCTCCTTGTTGCCGAAGGCGGCGTACATGCTGGTGGTGGAGATGCCCATCGCCTGGGTCAGCGTGGCGAGGCTGGCCCCCTCGTAGCCGTGCTCCCAGAAGACCAGCATGGCCCGATCGAGCGCCGCGTCGGCGTCGAAGCCGCGCGGACGCCCGCCCTGTTTCGTCTCCACCCCCTCACCCTACCGCTTCCGCATCGATCGCTACAGAAGTGCTACAGTCCAGTTCTGTAGCGATCGCTACAGAACCCTGAAGGGGAACCCATGACCATCACGCTGATCACCGGGGCCAACAAGGGCATCGGCTTCGAGACGGCCAGACAACTGCTGGAGCTGGGCCACGTCGTCTACATCGGCGCCCGCGACGCCGAGCGGGGCGAGAAGGCCGCGGCGGAGCTCGGCGCGAGATTCGTCCAGCTGGACGTGACCGACGACGCGTCCGTGCGCGAAGCACTGGCGGCGATCGACGCGGCCGAGGGCAGGCTCGACGTCCTGGTCCACAACGCGGGCATCCTCGAATACGCGACCCTCGACGGCCCGACCGCGCTCCGCGTCTTCGACACCAACGCGGTCGGCATCGTGCGCGTCACCGAAGCGGCGCTGCCCCTGCTGCGCAGGTCGGCGAACCCGGCCGTGGTGACCGTGTCGAGCAGCGCCGGGTCGTTCTGGGCGGTGACCAACCCCGACCGGCCGGAGTTCCACCTGACGACCGCGCTCTACTCCGCCTCCAAGGCCGCGGCCACCATGCTCACCCTCCAGTACGCCAAAGCGCACCCGGGCATCAGGTTCAACGCCCTGGAACCCGGCTTCACCGCCACCGACCTGACCAAGGACTTCGGCGGCGGCCGGTCACCGGAGGAGAGTGCCGCAACCGTGGTCAGACTGGCGACCCTCGACGGCCCGACCGGGACCTTCTCCGACGAAAACGGTGAACTGCCTTGGTAGAGCCCGGCATGCCTTAATGGTCGGTCAGAGTTCGTCGATGGCCTGTTTGGTGCGGGCCTCCCACAACGCCACTCCAATATCGGCCCACAGCCGGGCCGCCTGGTCGAGGCAGTCGCGGGCCCGCACCCGTTCGCCCTCCTCGGCATATCGGACGCCGAGGTGGTGAAGTGTGAGTGCACGCCCATACCGATCCCCGGTCGCGACGAAGATCTCCAGAGAGCGGGCCAGGGCCCGTCGGGCCGCATCTTTGTCACCGAGAGCGCCGTGCAACGCGCCGAGCTGGACCAGGGTGAAGCCCTCGCCGACGTCGTGTTCGCAGGCCCGCAGCTCCTCCAGGCTGCGGCGCAGCGGCGGGCCCGCCGCCTCCAGGTCGCCCTTGGCCAGGTGCAGGGCGCCGATGCACCGGTCGGAGATCGCCACGCCGACCCGGTCGCCGAGTTCGGTGTAGCCGTCGCGGCAGCGGCGGTAGCAGTCGAGCGCCTCGTCGTACCGGCCGAGATCGGTGTGGACGATGCCGAGGGCGCGCAGGGTGCGGATGACGCCGGCCTGGTCGTCCAGATCGGTGAAGACCGCCAGTGAGCGGCGCAGCGCCCGGAGCGCGGTGCCGAGCCGGCCGACGCGGCCGTAGGCGAGCCCGGCCAGGACCTTCGCGTGCGCGGCGAAACCGAGCAGGCCCAGGTCGGTGAAGATGGTCGCGGCGCCCTCGGCGCACTCCAGCGCCTCGGGATAGCGGTCGAGTTCCAGGTAGTGCTCGCCCAGGGACCGCAGCAGGTGGGCCTCGCCGCGCCGGTTCCCGGCCCGGCGGACGGTGTCGAGGGCGTGCTTGTTGACGCTCAGCCAGACGTCCACATACCAGCGGACCTCCAGGAAGCGGCTGACGCAGCAGCACAGTTCCCACGCCAGTTCGTCGAGGCCGCGGGCGCAGACCTGGGCGCAGATCGCCACGAGGGCCTGGCGTTCGGCCTCGAACCACGCCAGCGGGTCGGCGGTCAGCCGGGCCAGTTCCGCCTCCGGGAGCGGCACACGCGGGGAGGTGCCCCAGGCCAGCGGCGAGCCGCCCCGGGGGAGGCCCGCCTGGGCGTGTTCGGCGATGAACAGGAACCGGCCGAAGACCCGGCCGAGCGCGATGTCGAGCGACTCGCGCGACTCCTCGGCCAGGGCGCGGTCACGGGCGTACAGGCGGAGGAGGTCGTGCATGCGGTAGCGGATCGCGCCGGTGTCCTCGTCGACGTGGGCGACGTCGACCAGGCGGGCCTCGACCAGGGTCTCCAGCAGTTCCTCGCCCCGGCAGTCGGGCAGGTCGAGGAGCGGCCCGGCCACCCATCCGGCGAAGGTCGGCGCGGCCAGCATGCCGAGCAGGCGGAACAGCCGGGCGGCGTCCTCGTCGATGCCCTCGTAGCTGAGGGCGACGCTGGCGCGCACCCCGATGTCCCCGGCGTGCAGGGTGTCGAGGCGGCTGCGCTCGTCGGCGAGCAGGTCGAGCAGCCGCGACAGCCGCCAGTGCGGACGGCCGCGCATCCGCGCCCCGGCCACCCGGATCGCCAGCGGCAACCGGCCGCACAGGCCCACGATGCGCCGGGCCTCCTCGCCACGCGCGGCCCGGTCGGGGCCGACGGTCTGCACGAGCAGGTCGACGGCCTCGTCCTCGGTCAGCACGTCCAGGTCGAAGGAGCGGGCGTTCTCCAGGCCGCCGAACCGGCGCCGCCCGGTGACGACGACCGCGCTGCCCAGCCCGCCCGGCAGCAGCGGCCGGATCTGCGCCTCACCCGCGGCGTTGTCGAGCACGAGCAGCACGCGGCGGTCGGCCATGTGGGCGCGGTAGAGGGCGCTGCGCTCGGAGATGTCGGCCGCGTCGCTCCCGGCCGAGGGCCCGTCCTCGTCTTCGACGCCGAGGCGGTGGAGCAGCCGGGCCAGCACGACGGAGGTGTCGGCCGGGCAGTTGCCGAGCCCGCGCAGGTCGACGAAGAACTGGCCGTCGGGGAACCGTTCCTGCACCCGGTGGGCGACGTGCACGGCCAGCGCCGTCTTGCCCGTACCGGCCCGCCCCGAGACCACCGCGACCGCCGGCACCGGACCCGGGTCCGACAGCAGCGCGGCCATCTCCTCCACGACGGCGGCGCGCCCGGTGAACCCGGCGATGTCGGGCGGCAGCTCGCGCGGCCGCTGCGGCCGGGTGGCCTGCACGGGGCCCGGCGGCGCGGACCGGTCCAGGCGCGGGGACGACGTGAGGATGTCGCGGTGCAGGTCGCGCAGCGGGCGCTGCGGTTCGACGCCCAGTTCGGCGACGATCAGGCGGTGGCCCTCCCGGTAGGTCTCCAGCGCCTCGGCCTGGCGTTCCGACCGGTAGAGGGCGAGCATGAGCAGGCCGCGCAGCCGCTCGTTGAACGGCGACCTGGCCACCCAGTCCTGGAGTTCGGGCACCACGTCTCGGTGGCGGCCCAGCGTGAGGGCGGCCTCCATGCGCTCCTCGACGGCCAGCAGCCGCAGCTCCTCCAGTCCGGCGGCGGCGGATCGTACAGAGGGAACCCCCACGTCACTGAAGGCGGGCCCGCGCCAGAGCGACAGCGACTCGGCCAGCAGATCGGCCGCCGCGGCGGTGCCGCCTTCGGTCAGCAGCGCCTTGGCCCGGCCCACGCCGTCTTCGAAACGGGCGAAGTCGAGGGCGGCCCGCTCGGCCCGCAGCACGTAGCCGCCCGGCCGGGTGACCAGCTCGGCACCTGCGGAGGGGTCGGCCGCGCCGCTGTTGAGCAGGGTGCGCAGCCGCCACACCCGGGTCTGGACCTGGCCGAGCGCGGTGTCCGGCGGCTCCTCCCACAGGGCGTCGATCAGCTCGCGTACCGGCACCACCCGTCCCACGTTCAGTAACAGGACGGCGAGGAGCGCACGCTGCGTACCCCCACCTGGGGAGCGGACGCGGCCGTCGACGACGACCTCCAGCGGCCCGAGCGCACCGAACGCTATGCGACTCACGTGATCAATTACTGACGAATCGCGACCGAAAAGGGAAGAGTTCGCGACAAAGTGACGCTCAGTGTCAACCTTCGTCAGAAACGTGAGTCATCACTGGCGACAACTCGCCACCGCTCTTCCCGATCTCCGCCCCGGCCCCGATCCTGCCGGTGGAGGGACGCGCCATGACGACGACCGCGCAGGAGGTGCTCCGCTCGGCGATCCCCGGCACCCCCGTCGTCGTCGCGGAGGTCTCGGTCCGCGGGCGTACGCACGAGGTGCTGCTGAAGCTGGAGAGCGGCAACCCGACCGGCTCCATCAAGGACCGGACGGCCGCCGGACTCCTGATGGCCCTGGACGCCGAGAGCCCGCTGCGGCCCGGCATGGTCGTGGTCGAATCGACCTCGGGCAACCTGGGCCTCGCGCTGGCCCGGCTGCTGACCAGGCTCGACTGCCGGTTCATCGCCGTCGTCGACCCCAACACCCCGCGCGCCACCCGCCGCACCATCGCCGCCGCCGGGGGAGAGCTGCACGAGGTCACCGAGCCCGACGGCCGAGGCGGCTACCTCCTCACCCGGCTGAGAGAAGTGCGCCGCATCCTGGACGCCAACCCCGGCCACCGCTGGACCGACCAGTACCACAACCCCGCCAACCCGAAGATCCACCAGGAGACGACCGGCCCGGAGATCGCCGCCCACCCCGGCCTCGACACCGTCTACGTCGCCGTCTCCACCGGCGGCACCCTCGCGGGCGTGGCCGCCCACCTCCACGGACTCGGCCGGGGCATCGATGTCGTGGCCGTCGACGCCGTCGGCTCGCTCGCCACCGGCGCGTCGGCGGGCCCCCGCCTGATCAGCGGCATCGGCGCCAGCCGCCCCTCGGCGTTCCTGACCCCCGGCAGTTACGACCGCGCGCACCGGGTGCCCGACGCCGAGGCGACGGCGGCCTGCCGCCTGTTCCGCACCGACACCGGCATGGCGCTCGGCGGCTCCAGCGGCAGCGTCGTGGCGGCCTGCCTGCGCGACCTGCTCGCCCCGCACCCGCCCCGCCGCCCGCTGTGCCTGTGCCCCGACTCGGGCGTCGCCTACGCCGACACCCTCTACGACGACCGCTGGCTCACCGCGCACGGACTGATCGGCCCCACCACCGCCGCCGAGGCCCGGTTCCGCGCCGACGGCGTCCGCTTCCACCTGGAAGGCGCCTACGCATGACGCTGTTCACCGAGTACCCCGCCACCGAGCTGCGTTACCTGCCGCGCGCCACCGTCATCGAGTGCTGCGCCGAGATCGACCTGCCCGCCGTCGTCGAGGACGCCCTGGTCAGGCACGGCTCCGGCCAGACGATCCTCCCCGAGGAGGCCTACCTCGGCTGGCAGACCGGAAAGGGCGATCCGGCCCGTGCGCTCGCCATGCCCGGCGCGCTCCGCGACGGCGACACCCTCACGCTCGGCCTGAAGACGATCAACGCCAGCCTGGGCAACCCCGCCCTCGGCCTGGCCCGCTCGCAGGGCCTGCTGATGATGTTCGACCCCGACATCGCCTGGCCCCGCACGATCATGGAATCGGCCTACCTGAGCGCGATGCGCACCGCCGCCGTCACCGCCGTCAGCGCCCGCCTGCTGGGCCGCCCCGGCCTCTCCAGCGCCGCCGTCGTCGGCTGCGGCACCCTCGCCAAAGCACACCTGGCGCTGCTCCCCGTCGACAACGTCGTCCTGTACGACCTGGACCAGGCCCGCGCCAACGCCTTGGCCGACGCCGTGGCCGACGACCTCGACGTGAGCGTGGCCGCCGACGCCGAGTCGTGCGTGCGCGACCGCGACCTGGTCATCACCGTCACCACCGTGACCGAGGGCTGGCTGCCGATGGCCTGGCTGTCCCCGGGCGCGCTGGTCGCCCACGTCTCCCTCGACGACGTGCTCCCCGACGTCGTCACCGGCGCCGACCTGGTCGTCGTGGACGACTGGGACCTGGTCAGCCAGGACCCCCGCCGCCTGCTCGGCCGCATGTACCGCTCGGGCGAACTGCTCGCCCCCGACGGCACCACCCGCCCCGGCGTCACCGCGCGGGACCACGCCCGCCCGGTCGACACCACCCTCGGCGCGCTGCTCACCGGCGCCCACCCCGGCCGCGCCCACCCCGACGACGTCGTCCTCAGCAACCCGTTCGGCATGTCCGTCCTGGACATCGCCCTCGGCCGCGCCGTCGAGGACGTCGCCCTGCGCAACGACGCCGGCCTCCGCCTCCCCATGTAGCCCCGTCAGGAGAAGCCATGACCGACACGAACGTGGCCACCCGCCTCCGCCACCCCGCCACGACCGCCCTGATCGCCGTCAACGTCCTCATCGCCCTGGTCGCCAGCGTGCTGATCGCCGCCGCCGACGGCTTCGACCCCGGCCTGATCCTCCTCGACGGCGTCAGCCCGCTGCACGAATGGGGCGAGATGAGCGGCGCGGCCGTCGACGACGGGGAGTACTGGCGGCTCGTCACGACCCTGTTCCTGCACTACGGCCTGCTCCACCTGCTGGCCAACATGATCATGCTCTGGGTCGCCGCCCGCATCCTGGAACCGGCGGTGGGCACCACCGACTTCCTCATCACCTACGGGCTGTCGGGCCTGGCCGCCAGCGTGGCCGTCTACTACACCGCCCACGACGTGCTGACCGCCGGCGCGTCGGGCGCCGTCTTCGGCCTGTTCTCCGCCCTGCTGGTGGTCAGCATCCAGCGCAAACTCGCGCTCTGGGTCCCGCTGATCCTCCTCGCCTTCGGCATCGTCACCACCTTCGCCCTGCCCGGCATGTCGGTCGCGGCCCACGCGGGCGGCCTCGTGGCCGGGGCCGTCTCGGGAGCCGCGATCGTGTACGCGGGCCGCCTGCGCACCCCCATCCTGATCACCGTGTTCGCCCTGCTGATCCTGCTGGTGGCGCTGGCCCGCCTCGTCTGAGGTCAAGCCCTGTGACGTGCGGCGTCGGCTACGGCGGTCGCATGAGGTCGAGGTCGTCGCCCCAGGCGTCCAGCACCGCGCCGTGCCCCGCCCTCCGGGCCGCCGCCTCGACCTGGGCGAAGAGCCGCTGCTGCGCGAGCGCGTCGCCGGTGGCCGAGATGTGGCCGACGGCCTCCAGCAGCGCGGCGGTGTCCCAGCCGGGCAGCGGATATCGGGCGAGTTCCCAGGTCAGGTACTTGTTGTAGGGGCGGGGACGGCCGTCGAGGGCGAACAGCGCCTCCAGCAGGAAGCGGATGCCGTCGGCGGCGTCGAGGCGGGCGGCGAGCGCGTGCCCGTCGCGGTCGTTCTTGACCGAGCGGTAGAGGGAGTTGGCGTAGGCGTCGAGCCACTGACCGGCCTCATCGGGGCCGACCCGCGCGATGGCCGCCAAGACGCCGGCGATGCCTCCGTCGAGCCGGTCGAGCACGACCCGGGCGCGGGCCAGGGCGTACCGCTCGAAGGCGGGCACCTCCCGGAACTCGGCGAGGGACAGGACGACGAGGTCGAGGTAGGGCGAGCGGTGGCCCGTGAACCGGACGAGATCCGTGGTCGCACCGTCGGCGACGACGACGTAGAGGTCGTGGTCGGAATGCTCGGTGACCATGTCGTCGTGGGCGTGGGAGCCCTTGAGGACGAGACCGACGACGGCCGGGTCGGCGGTGGCGAGGTCGACGAAAGCGGCATAGGTGAGCATCGGGCGGCCTCCGGTTGGGGAGGTTCTGTGTGGAGACTGAGCAGTTCCTGATCTTGCCAGACCGTCGCGCTATTCTCCCGATCCATGATCATCCGATCCCTGGGAACCGCCGCCGCGGCCCTCGCCCTGCTCGCCGGCACCGCCCACGCCGCCCCCATCAAGGGCGAGCCCACGCTGACCCACAACGCGATCTACAAGAAGCCCGCCTTACCGAAGGTCACCTGCAAGACCGCCAAGGGCACCACCAAGTCCTCGACGGAGAAGTACGTCAAGAAGCTCGTCTCCTGCCTGAACTCCGCCTGGAAGGGCACCATCGACGACTTCCAGGCGGTACCGGTCACGTTCACCACCGACAAGGAGTCGTGCGCGAGCGGGGTCGACATGGCCGGGTCCTTCGCCGAGATCTGCGGCACGACCGTCAAGGTCCGGCTGGCGAACGACTGGATCAAGGCCAAGAGCGACGTGAAGGCGTTCGCGGCCGTCATGAAGGCGTGGAGCGGAGTGGTCCAGGGCCAGACCGGGATCGGTCAGGCCTACTGGGCCCTGCCCAACGACCGGACCGACGCCGACGTCGACGAGCAGACGCACCGCTACTTCCTGCAGAGCGACTGCCTGGCCGGGGTGTCCGCCAAGGGCCTGGGCCGGAAGGTCACCGACGTCAAGGCGTTCGTCGCGGGGCTGGAGCCTGCCGAGTACTCCCGCTACAAGTGGAACGGCAAGCCCGCCAACCGCCTCTACTGGATCAAGAAGGGCTACCAGTCGGGCAAGGCCGGAGCCTGCAACACCTGGACGGCGAGCCCGGCGAAGGTCGCCTAGGTCGCGGTGGATTCCCAGGCGAGGGACAGGTCGGTGGCCTTCCGTTCGGTTCTGATCTCCAGCCACTCGCCGAGGATCGTGGCGTGGTCGACGACGAGCAGGGCGCCCCGGTCGTCGTAGGTCTCCCGTTCGCTGACGAACACCGGGTCGCCCTCCGGCCGGTTCAGCAGGGCCGCGACCTGGGCGGTGAGCAGGGCCGGTCTGACCCGTTCGGTCGCGCGGTGCACGCGGGCGCCCGCGCCGGTGAGGGCGGTGTAGAGCGGGGTCTCGGTGAAGTCGGTCTCCCTGATCGCCGACGCGTGGGGCTCGGCGATCCAGGAGATCTGATGCACGGCGGGGCGGCCCACGAGGTGGCGTACCCGAACGAGCCGCAGAGCCCGGCCGCCGCCTGGAAGTGAGCGCGGCGCCGGGCGCAGGGCGGCCGACAGCACCTCGGTGCGGAGCGGGTAGCCCTGGCGGCGCAGGTCGTCGCCGAGGCTGCGCAGCGTGTCGAGCGGATACTCCGCGCTGGCCGGGGCCACATACGTGCCGCGGCCGGCCTGCTGGACGATCAGGCCCTCGCCGCTGAGGACCTGGAGCGCCTGGCGGAGCGTCATCATGGTCACGCCGTAGGAGGCGCTGAGTTCGCGTTGCGCGGGCAGCGCCTCGCCCGCGCGGTAGACGCCCGACCTGATCTTGCTGGTCAGGTCGTCGGCGATGGCGCGGTAGCGGGGTGTACTGCCCATCTGGCTCCCTGGTCGAGGACGCGTCGAATGCTCGCCACGTATTCTCCCAGTTCGCTCGGGCCGCCGCCGTCGAGGAGCAGGCGCATCAGCGCGGAGGCCACCACGACGCCGTCGGCGTGCTCCGCCAGCTCGGCCGCCCGCGCCGGGCCCGCGACGCCGAAGCCGAACAGCACCGGCCGGTCGGTGAGCTCCTTCAGCTCGCGGCCCAGCCTGGCGGCCTGTTCGGAGATGCCGCCGCCTTCGCCGGTGGTGCCCATGCGGGTCACGGCGTACACGAAACCCCTGCTGCGCGCGGTGATCGCGCGCAGCCTCTCCCGCGACGCCGACGGCGCGGCGAGCAGGACCAGATCCACCCCCTCGGCCTTCGCCGCGTCGGCCAGCTCACCGGCCTCGTCGAGCGGCGCGTCGGGCACGATCAGCCCGCCCACCCCGCTCGCCCGCAGCGCCGCGCAGAACGCGGCGCCGCTCCGCTGGAAGACCAGGTTGCCGTACGCCATCGCGACCAGCGGCACCCCCACGTCGAGCGTGGCGAGCTCGTCGAGGATCCCGCTGACGGTGGTCCCGGCCGCGAGCGCGCGGTCGGAGGCCTCCTGGATCGTGACCCCGTCGAGCATGGGGTCGGAGAAGGGGAACACCACCTCGATGGCGTCGGCTCCGGCGTCGGCGTAGGCGCGGGCGACGTCCAGCCAGCGGGGTGTCACCCCGGCGGTCACGCCGGGCACCAGCAGCGACCGGCCCGCGTCGCGGCGGGCGACCAGGAACTCTTCCAGTGACGTGGTCACAGCAGCCCCCTGATGGACGCGATGTCCTTGTCGCCCCGGCCGGAGAGGGTCATCAGAACGGTCGACCCCGGCGCGATCTCACCCGACTCGGCGGCCCTGATCACCCAGGCCAGGGCGTGCGACGACTCCAGCGCGGCCAGGATCCCCTCGGTGCGGGCCAGCCGCCGCAGCGCCGCGACCACCTCGATGTCGTTGACGGTCACGTAGCGGGCGCGGCCGTCGTCGCGCAGAAACGCGTGTTCGGGGCCGATGCCCGGATAGTCGAGGCCGGCCGCGACCGAGTGGGCCTCGGTGACCTGGCCGTGTTCGTCCTGGAGGACGAGGGAGCGGAAGCCGTGCAGCACGCCGGTGCGGCCGAAGGTCGCCGCCGCGCCGCCCTCGGCCTCGACCCCGACGAGCCGGGCGGTGGTGTCGACGAACCCGGCGAAGGTGCCGACCGCGTTGGAGCCGCCGCCGATGCAGGCCACCACGTAGTCGGGCACCTCTGCGCACTGGGCGCGGGCCTCGGTGCCGATCACCCGCTGGAACTCGCGCACCATCCACGGGTAGGGGTGCGGGCCCATCACGGAGCCGATGCAGTAGTAGGAGTCGTCGACCGCCGACACCCAGTTCCGCATGGCCTCGTTGCAGGCGTCCTTGAGGGTGCGGCTCCCGGTCGTGACCGGGACGACCTCCGCGCCGAGGACGTTCATCCGCAGGACGTTGAGCTCCTGCCGTTCGATGTCGCGCTCGCCCATGAACACGGTCGCCCGCAGGCCCAGCAGCGCGGCGGCGGTGGCGGTGGCGACGCCGTGCTGGCCCGCGCCGGTTTCGGCCAGGATCCGTGTCTTGCCCATCCGCTGCGCGAGCAGCGCCTGGCCGATCACGTTGTTGATCTTGTGGGAGCCGGTGTGGGTGAGGTCCTCGCGCTTGAGCAGCAGCGTGACGCCGAGCTCCTCCGACAGCCGCCACGCCGGGGTGAGCGGCGTGGGCCGCCCGGCGTAGACGGTGAGCAGGAGGCCGAGTCGCTCGCGGAACCCGGGATCGGCCCACGCCTCCCGGAACGCCGCCTCGATCTCCTGGCACGCCGGGATCAGCGACTCCGGCACAAATCGCCCGCCGTAGGCGCCGAACCTCCCGGTGGTCCCGGGGTCGGTCATCACGTCCATGATCGCCTTCTCTCGTGAGCTACTGTTCTAGAACAGTAGCTCACGATTCGTCGTCGGCCATCCGGTACGCGCCCTGTTCGAGGCGGTTGATCATTCGATGGGTCCAGGTGGTCCGGCTGTCGGCGGTGTGCAGCCACAGTTCGAGCACGGCGCCGACCGGCCCCCAGTCGTCGAGGTCGGTGCCGGGCGGGATCTCCCGCGTGACGCTGTCGCGCCACCGGTCCATCGCCTCGGCGCGTTTCTTGAGCAGGCCGATCGCCTCGGCGCGGGGGAGGTCGTCGATGAGCCCGACGGCCGCCGCGAGCAGGTCGAGCCGGGGGTCCCGGCTCGAGAGCGCCTTGCGCAGCAGCGCGAAATAGGCCTGCTCGCCGTCGCCGGTCAGCTCGTATTCCATGCGCGGCGGCCCGCCCGCCTCACTGGGAGTGGTCTCGTGGACGAGCAGGCACCCCTCCCCGGCCAGGGATTTCAGGGCGTGGTAGATCGAACCGGACGTGGCGTTCGACCACTCGTGCGCCCCCCAGGTCTCCAGGTCGGACCGGACGAGGTAGCCGTGGGAGCGCCCCCGCCTCCGGATCGCGCCGAGCACCAGCAGCCGGACCACGGACATGTGAGCAGGTCCTCTCAGGACAGGTCGTCGAGTGCGGCCCGCTCGGCGTCGGACGACGCGAGCTCACGGGCCTGGGCGATGAGCTCGCGGGCGCGGTCGTGGTCGTCGAGCCGCAGGGCGAGCTCGGCCCGGTAGGTCAGCGCCTCCACCAGATCGGCCGGCGGCGCGGTGTCCTGCTCGCGGCGGAGCGCGGTGTCGAGGATCCTGGCCGCCTGCGCGTGGTCGCCCCGGGAATCGCCCTGCACCACGGCGTTCTGCAGCGCGACGGCCAGCTTGCCCGGAGCCGCTTCCGGGGTGGAAGGCCCGGACGGTTCGGCGAAGATCCTGATCCAGTTGCCGCCCGGGTCGACGATCGAGAACCCGGTCAGGTCGTCGGTGTTCTTCCTCTTGCGCGGCCGGGTGACCCGCGGAATCCCGGACACCAGGATCTTGCCGTAGGCGGCCCGCATCCCCTCGGCGAACGCGGCGAACAGCTCGCCCGTGTCGGGCACCAGCACCAGGCACGTGCCGTAGGAATCGGCGGGTTCGAAGCCGTCGGGCATCCCGAAGAAGTCGAGCTGGAGGTCCTCCCGCTTCATCGACACGTAGGGGTTGGGGCGGGTCTGGTGGTACATCTGCTTGAAGCCCAGCGCGCCGTAGAACTCGGCGATCTCGTCGATCGACCGGCAGGGCAGTAACGGGACGGTTCTCTCGTTGGCCACGCTTCTCCTTTGACTAGCCAAATTTGGCTACTGAAGGCTCAGTGTACGTGGCTCCGCAACCCCTGCGGGTCGAACAGGATCAGTAGTTCGACCACACCACCGTCGGCGCTGCCCAGCCAGTGGGGCGAGGACGTCGCGAACTCGGCCGCCTCCCCGGGCGGCAGCGTCAGGTCGCGCTCACCGAGGATCAGCCGCAGGTTCCCGTTGAGCACGTAGAGCCACTCGAACCCGTCGTGGGTCTGCGGGGCCGGCACGAGCGGCACCGGCGCCGCCGGGATGACCATCTTGAACGCCTGCACCCCGCCCGGCCGCCGCGACAGCGGCACGAACGTCATCCCGAACTGCCATATCCGGAAGGTCGTACCTATGGAGTCAGGGTGGTGGCCAGTTCGCGGGCGGTCGCCGAGGCGAAGGGGCGGAAGCCCGCGTCCTCGTTGTGGCGGAGTGCCGCCCTCAGGAGGTCGACGGCGGTGTCCCGGTCGCCGGCCGCCCTGGCCAGCAGGCCCACGTGGTGTCCGGCGAAGCCGGCGAAGGTGATGCCGGTGCCGCCGATCACGATGCGGTCGGCGTAGGGGGACAGGTCGGCGTAGAGGTCGTGGACGGCGTCGGGGGAGCCGAGTTCCGACCAGAGTTCGGCCCGGATCGCCATGTGCGTCAGCCACATGTAGTTGCGCGGCACCTCCGGCTGCTGCCGCCACGGGCCGAGCGCGGCGCGGGCCTCGTCGGCGCGGCCGTCACGCAGGAGGGCCAGGGCGTGCCACTCGCGCAGCAGCGGGAGGCCGGTCGCTTCGGCGCCTCCGGCCAGCAGGGGCGCGATCGCGGGGAGGGTGCCACGGGCCAGGTTCAGGGTCGCCGTCAGGGCGAACGGGATCTCGGTGGCGCCGGGGACGGTCGTACCGGAATGGAACTCCCTGGCGTCGGCGATGGCCTTCTCCGCCTCCGCGAACCGGCCGCGGGCGACCGCGAGGATCGCGTCGGCCCAGGTCAGGACGACGAGCGCGGGGGCGAGGGCGTGCCGCTCGGCGAGCTCGCGGGCGGCGCGGTAGTGGCGCAGGGCGGCGCCGACGTCGCCGTGTTCGAGCTGGTCGCGGCCGCGGAAGACCAGCGCGCGGGCCCGGGCGGCGGGGTCGTCGGCCGTCTCGGCGAGTTCGACCAGTTCGCGGGAGGCGGCGAGCCGTTCGTCGAGCAGCTGGGGGCGTTCGTAGGCGACGTGGCGGAGTTCGAGCACGCGGGCCAGGTCGGCTCTGGTGCCGTGGTCGCGGGCCAGGGTCTCGGCCTCGGTCGACAGGGCCACCGAGCGGTCGGCGGTGCCGGGGCCGTAGTAGATCTCGCCCGCGAGGGCGGCCAGGAGCCGGGCTCGCAGCGGCTCGTGTCCGGCGGGGAGCTCCCGGGCGAGCCGTTCGAACAGGGCCGTGGCGGCGACGTCCACCACCTGGTATTCGCGCCAGCTCCAGATCGCGTCGGTGGTCGTGGTGACCGCCGCGCGGGCCGCCGCGACCACGTCGCCGCCCGCCAGGGCGACCTCGGCCGCCTCGCGCGCGGCCTCCCAGGCCTGGCGTTCGTAACCGGCGCGCTTGCGGGCGAGGGCGAGGTCGAGCAGGACCTCGTGGCGGTCGGCGTCGGTGGCGGTGCGGTCGCGGGACAGCGCCGCCAGCGCGGCCTCCTGGAGGCGGGCCGCCTCGGCGGGGGCCGGTTGCCGGGCGGCCACGGCCGACGCCCGGGTCGCGTAGGTCCAGGCGGCGCGGGCGTGTTCGGTGCCCGCCCGGCCGTAGTGGTGGGCAAGTTCGGTGAAGCGGGTCCGGGCGGAGCGCGCCTCGATCTCCCTGGCGAGCGCGGCGTGCAGGAGACGGCGGCGGCCCGGGGGCAGCCGGGCGTAGATGGCCTCACGGACCAGCGCGTGGGTGAACCGGTGGCCTTCTCCTTCTTCCTCGATCAGGCCCGCGAGCAGGGCGGCCTCGGTGGCGGTCATCGCCGCCTCGCCGGTCAGCCCCGACGCCGCCTCGACCAGGTCGGCGTCGAAGGTCCGGCCGTACACGGCGGCCATCGACAGCAGCGGCTCGACGTCGTCGGGCAGCTGGGAGATCCGGCGCCGGACGACGTCGCGGACCCCATCGGGCACGCGCAGCGCGGCGGGCGCGCCCGGATCGGTGAGACGCCGCTCCTCGGCCAAAAGCTGGACCAGCTCGCCGATGAAGAACGGGTTGCCGTTGGTCCGCTCGCGCAGCGCCGCCGCCACCTCGTCGGGGATCTCCACGCCGTGGCGCCGCGCCACGTAGTCGCGCACCCCCTCCTGGTCGAGCCCGCGCAGCCCCACCCGCACGAGGTCGGCACGGGCCAGGTCGGCCAGCGCCTCGGCCAGCTCCGGCGACACGTCGGCCTCGGCGTCGCGGCTGGTCAGCAGCAGGACGACCGGCAGTGTGGCCAGCATGGGCCCGATGCGGCGGACCAGGTGGAGGGTGTCGCCGTCGGCCCAGTGGAGGTCGTCCAGGACCAGGAGGGCGGGGCCGCCCTCGCGCAGCAGGGCGGCGGTGGCCTCGGCCAGCCGGAAGGCGACCGTGTCGAGGTCGGCGGCCGTGCCGTCGGCACCGGGCAGCAGGTCGGTCGTGTCCAGCGCCTGCGACCACGGCCACAGCGGCGGCGCACCGGCCGACTCCTCGCAGCGGCCCCAGCCGGTGCGCAGGCCCATCGCGGCGGCGGTCGCGGTCAGCGCGCGGGCCAGCCCGGTCTTGCCGACGCCGGGTTCCCCCGTCACCAGCACGAGTGTGCCCCGGCCCGCCGAGGTGTCGACCAGGTGCCCGGTCAGCCGGGCCAGCCAGTCGTCGCGGCCGACCAGCCCGTCGGCCTGCTGGACGACCGGCACCGGAACCGCCTTCACCGGCGCGGGCATGGCGTCGAGCGACGGTTCGTGGTTCAGCACCGCCGCTTCGAGCCGCCGCAGTTCGGGCCCCGGATCGACGCCGAGTTCGTCGGCCAGCACCCGCCGGGCCCGGCGCAGCGCGTCGAGCGCGTCGCCCTGCCGCTGGGAGCGGTAGAGGGCGACCGCGAGCAGCCCCCAGCCCGCCTCGCGCAGCGGATGCGCCGCGACCAGCTGCTCGATCTCGGCCACCACCCGCCGGTGCACCCCGAGGGCGAGCTCGGCCCTGAACCGGTCTTCGGTCGCCAGCAGCCACACCTCGGTCAGCCGGGCCGCCTCGGCGGTGAGCCCGGGGGCCAGCGCCGCGACGTCCTCGTAGGGCTCGCCCCGCCACAGCCCGGCCGCCTGCTGGAGCAGGTCGAGCGCTCGGGCGGGGTCGGCCGCGAGGACCTTCTGCCCCTCGGCGGCCAGCCGTTCGAAGGTGACGGCGTCGACCGTCTCGGCCGCCAGCGCGTAGCCGGGCGGCCGGGTCAGCAGGACCCGGGCGGGCGCCCGCGCCGCCCGGTCGGGTTCGAGCGTCCGCCGGAGGTTCGAGATGTACGCCTGCACCGACGACAGCACTTTCGGCGGCGGCTCCTCACCCCACAGCTCGTCGACGAGACGGGAGACCGAGACGATCCGCCCGCCCGCGGCGAGCAGCAGGGCCAGCAGCGCGCGCTGCTTCTGCCCGCCGAGCTGCGCCGGACCGCTTCCCGCTTCGACGTCGAGAACCTCGACCTGGCCCAGCACCTGAAACCGCACCCGGCCAAGCTAACGGGCGCGTGAGTCCCGTCCAAGTCCGGCCCGCATGACATCCAAGTAGGGCACCGCAGGCTGTGCGTACCGAAGAAGGGAGACGCAATGACCGACGTCCGGATGATGCGGGTGGCACACTCCAGTTTCCGCCGCGAACTGGGCCTGTCACCGGCCGCGATCCGCGCGGTCCCCGGCGGAGACCGCCGCCGGACGGCGATCGTCGCCGACCACGCCACCCTGTTCCTGTCGCTGCTGCACCACCACCACACCATCGAGGACGAGATGCTGTGGGCCGCCCTCCTGGAGCGGATCCCGGGCGAGCTCGCCCCGCTCGTCCAGGTGATGCAGAGCCAGCACGAACAGGTCGAGACCCTGCTCGCCCGAGCACGGGCGGGCGTGGAGCAGTGGCGCCGCACCGCGTCGGCGCCCGACGGCGAGGCCCTCGCCGTCGTCCTGTCGGATCTGTGTACGGCCCTGTTCGAGCACCTGCACGCCGAGGAGACCCACCTCCTCCCCCTCATGGCCAGGCACATCACGCCGGGGGAGTGGGCGGAGTTCACCGAAAGGGGCATGGCGTCGATTCCGAAACGCCTCATGTTCCTCGGCTTCGGCATGATGATCTACGAGGGCGACCCCGAGGCCATCGCGCTCGAACTGCGGAAGGTCCCCGCCCCCCTGCGCCGCCTGCTGCCCCCACTGGGTCGCCGCGCGTTCCGCCGCTACGCCCGCCGTGTCCACGGCACCCCCACGCCGCCGCGAGGCGTCGGCGTCATCACCAGCCAAGGAGTCCTGCCATGACCACCATCCAGATCACCGACGCCCGCGCCCGCAACGAGGACGCCTGGCGCCGCTCCAGCAGCCACCTCTACGCCCGCGACATCGACGCCTTCGTCGACACGTGGTGCGAGGACGCCAGCTACGAGGCCGCCCTCCCGGTGCCCGGCCTGCCGCCCGTCGTCACCGGCCACGAGGCGCTCCACGCGACCTTCACCGGCCTGGTCGCCGCGGCGAAGAGCATCGAGGTGCACGACGTGCGCTTCCACCAGACCGACGACCCCGACGTCGCGATCGTCGAGGAGCGCATGGTCGCCGAACTCCTCAACGGCGACCACTACGAGAACCGCCTCATCATCCGGGTCACCTTCCGCGACGGCCGCATCGCCCACATGCTGGAGTACTACGGCCAGTTCGCCCACCAGGACCTCCTGCGCAAACTCGGCTTCACCGCCTGAGGGTGGCGAGGAAGGTCTCCGCGGCGTCGCCGACCCGGGCCCGGTCGCCGGTGGCGAGGAGGTCGAGGAGGAGGCCGCGAATGGTCGCGATCACCAGGGTGGCCCGGCGGGCCGCCTCGGCCGGATCGGCGGCCGGGCCCTGCGCCTCGATCAGGGAACGCATCCAGTCGGCCACGACGTGGTCGAGGAAGCCGGTGAACTGCGCCGGGGCCTGGAGGGCGCGGCCGTAGACGGCGAAGAACAGGCGGAACTCCGGTTCCCTTTCGGGGGCGGAGGTGCGGGCCCAGACCGTGCGGGCCGCCGTGGCCAGGTCGGGGGCCGCCCCCGACGGGTCGCGGGTGGCCTCGACGATGCGTTCGCGCAGCCGTCCGAGGATGGCTTCGAGCATCTGTTCCTTGGCGCCGAAGTGGTGCACGAGGGTGGTGGCCGAGACTCCGAGCGCGGCGGCGACCGGGCGCCACGACAGGTCGGAGAAGCCGTGTTCGACGGTGTAGTCGACCACCGCGTCGAGCAGGTCGGCCCGCCGCCGATGGTCCACGGGTCGTCCCGACGACCTCGCCACGCTGCACGAGGCCGCCGCCGCGTCCGAGGGCGTCGTCCACCTCGCGTTCAAGCACGACCTCGCCTTCTCCGGCGACTACGCGGCGGCGTCCGCCGCCGACCGCGCGGCGATCGAGGCGCTCGGGGCGGCCCTGACCGGGAAGCCCTTCGTCATCGCGTCCGGCATCCTCGGCGTGCTCGGGCTTCCGCCCGGCGTGGTCGCGACCGAGCGCGACGGGCTGGCCGACGCGGGCGACCGCGACAGCCCGCTCGCCGGTGGCCAGGGGCGGATGGACAACGCCCGCCACACCCTCGCGCTCGCCGACAGCGGTGTCCGTTCCTCGGTCGTACGGCTCCCTCCGGCCACGCACGGCGACGGCGACAACGGGTTCATCCCGGCGGCGATCGGCTTCGCCCGCGCCAAGGGGGCGGCGGCCTACGTCGGCGACGGCGCCAACCGCTGGCCCGCCGTCCACCGTGACGACGCCGCGCGCCTGTTCCGGCTCGCGCTGGAATCGGCGCCGGCCGGGTCGGTGCTGCATGCGGTCGGCGAGGAGGGTGTGCCGATCCGCGAGGTCGCGGAGGCGTTCGCCACCCGCCTGGGCATCCCGGCCGTCTCCGTCACCCCCGATCAGGCCGGTGACCACCTCGGCTGGCTCGGCGGCTTCTGGGGGATCGACGGGCCCGCCTCCGCGCGGATCACCCGGGAGCTGGTCGGCTGGGAGCCGACCCGCCCGACCCTGACCGCCGACCTCAAGGAAAGCCACTACTTTGCCGGAGTATGACCACCCCGAATCTCCCGTTCCGGTGGGATCTGATCCGCCGTGATCAGCTCGGCGCCCTGCTCGACGGGCGCCCCGAACCCTACCTGCCCTATCTCGACACCATCGTCGAGTGCGGGGCGAAGGTGCTGGCCCGCAGCGGCGACGGTGACGTCCACTTCGTCGGGCGGTCGGCCGACAGCGTCTTCGACCTGCTCTCCGGCGCCCTGTCGGCGACCGGCCGTCCCGGGCGGGTCCGGCTGCTGCCCTACTCCCACCGCTGGGAGGAGCCGCTCGGCCCGCACGAGATCCGCCAGCTGCGCGCCAACATGGCGGCCCTGGGCCTGACCCCCCACGCGCTGGCCCGCAGGAAGACCCCCTTCGTGCTGGCCGACCTCGTCTACGAGGGACACACCTTCACCCACCTCTACGGTTTCCTGCGCGACTGGATCGCCGACGAGCGCGAATCGTGGGACGTGATCCGCCTCAAGCTGCGCTTCCTCGGCATCACCGAGGCGAAGAAGACCAGCCCGAACACCTGGCGCTGGTGGCAGGAGGCCGGTTGGACCGCCGACCTGCCCCGCAGGAACGTCACCAACGTGTCGATCGCCCCCCGGGCCTGGGACTATCTGGGCAACTACCAGCCCAAACTGACCGCCTCGTTCCGGCGCACCCGCTGGGCCGACGAGGCGGTCACCTCCCCGGCGCACGACGATCCCACCCTCGACGCGCTCGCGCAGGCCATCGGCTTCGTCGAGCGGGGGCGCACGCCCGACGTCCGGGAGCGGATCGCCCGGATCCTCGCCGAGGAGCCCTCGTTCACCGAGCCGTGGGCCCGGTCGCTCGCCCTCGCCCTGCGCGGCGGGGGCGGGCGACCGGGAGGGTCACGCTGAGGTCAGCAGCGCGTGCAGGTGTTTGCACGCGCGGAGGAACCCGCTGGAACCGCGCCGTCCGGCGTGCACGGCGACCTCCGGGATCTCTCCCTTCGCGTTCGCCCAGGTGGCGACGTCGGCGGCCAGGCCGACCACCTCGGTGTGCGCGCGGGTGGCGCGTTCACCCGGCGCGGGCAGGTAGCCCGGCAGGAAGTGCCGCAGGATCGCCCAGACCTCGGCGTGCGCGCCGCGCCGGGCCGCGTTCTCCAGGGCCGACAGCGCGGGCGGCGCTTCGAGCCGGGTGCGCCGCACCAGCAGGGCGAGCTGACGGCCCACGTGATCGGCGGGGATCATCCCGCGCGCCGCCATCTCCAGCAGCGGCGGGACCACGGTGTTGCCGCGCGTGGTCAGCAGGCCCGCCACCAGCAGCCCCATCGCCTCACCCGCCGGGCCGTCGGCACGGGCCAGCCGGTGGAGGTCGTTCTCGGTCAGGTCCGGAGGCGTGTGCGGGTCGGTCAGACCGGACACCATGGTGGCGGCGACCAGTTCCCGGTGGAACGGCAGCATGCGCGGCCACCAGTCCCGCGAATGCTCCCGAGCGGTGTCCGCCCAGGCGACGGGCGGCTTCACGAGTGCGTCGAGGTGGGGCACCCCGGTCGGCTCGGGCGCCTGCCACCCGACGGTGACCGAGCCACTCACCCAGGTCGCCCGCGCCTCCGGGGAGGGCACGCCGCCGCCTCGGAGCAGGTCGGCCACGACCTTCCCCGCCTCCGAGCCGATCCGTCCCGCCCGCTCGGCCGCCGAAGGGTGCGGGCCGGGCGGCAGTCGCAACAGCGCCTGCGCCAGGTCGGCGTCCAGGGGTTCGCGGCCCGCCGCCGCGCAGGTTTCCAGGCGGTGGACGAGTTCCTCCGGGTCGAGATGGCCATCGGTGTTCGTCGGGGTGGCCAGCAGGACCGGGGGCAGGGCGCCGTTCCTCGTCGCGGTGAGCAGTTCGTCGAAGCGGGAGAGCAGGAGGTGGTCGGGCCGGGAGCAGGTCTCCGGCGATGGGAGCCGTGAGGTCAGGGTGTGCCCACGGGCCCAGCCGAGGGTGTCGGCCTTCACCGCCGCCACGATCTCGGTGCGCATCCACTCGGGCAGCTCCTCCAGCGGGAACAGGGTCCGGAAGCCGGGGAACAGCCGGATCGCCATCGTCGCCATGCTCTGCATGGAGCTGTACAGCCCCATCTGGAGTTCCTGCGACAGGCCGGGGAACGCCTCCTTCGCCATGTCGGCGTGGACGACGTGCTCCGGGTCGACGCGCGAGATCCGCATGTCGTCGCCGGGGCGCACCATCTCCCTGGCCATCGCGGCGCACCAGTGGAAGGGGCGACGCCAGGTGTCCTGCTCGTAGAAGTGGGTCCGGAAGGTGTTCCCGAACCGCAGCGACAGGCGCCTGACCAGCTCCTCCCTGTCCGTGGCGGCCAGCGTCACGAAGGCCGCCAGCCACGACTCCACGGCCGCCCACCGGTGGAGTTCGTGGGCGCCCTCGTCCAGAAGAGAGACGGGGAGCGGCTGCGCGGGCGGCACCTCGGGCAGCGCGCCGGGGGAGAAGCCGCCCTCCGGCAGGGGGAGTTCGGTGAAGCGCGCCACGAGGGGCCGGGCCAGGGCCGGGGTCAGCAGGTCGGCCGCCGCCAGGATCGGCTCGGGGTCGGTGAACAGCGCGGCGTGTTTGAGGGTGAGGGTCACGGCCTTGTCCCGTACGTCCTGCGACGTGTGGCCGTACACATTCGTCAGGGCGGTGAGGTAGCCGGGGCCGAGCTCCGGGTGGGCCTTCAGTTCACGGTCGAGCCAGGACAGGCCCTTCACGACCAGCTTCGCCTCGGGCCGGAACGTCAGCGCGTCGATCGCCTCGGCCGTGTCGTGCTCGTCGAGCGGCCCGGCCCCGCGGAGCTGCTCCAGCGCCAGTTCGGCCACCGTGCCCGGAGCCGACGGCAGCAGCCGCAGGTAGTCGAGCACCCGCCCCGACGACTCCTCGGGCGTGGGCGCCACCAGCCGGTGTAACCGGACGAAGAACCGCTGGTCGAGCGCGTCGCCGCCGAGCAGGAACCGGCGCACGCAACCGTCGAGGACCTGCTCGCGCGGCATCGCCCCGGCGGCCAGGGCCAGCCACGGGGTGGGCGCGGGGGTGAGGCTCTCGTTCAGGAGGGCCCGCCCGGCCCCGGCCGCCTCGAAGATCTTCGGCAGCAGGTGCGGCGTCAGCGGATCTCCGGCCACGCGTCCGTCGGCGAGCCAGGCCGCCACCAGCGGCTCGTGGTCGGGCGGCTCGGCGCCGCTGTCCCGGAGCAGGGCCAGCGCCACCGGCACGATCCGGTCGCCGGGACGGCGGATCCGCCCCGCCAGCCGCACCGCGAGATCGGCCCGCCAGGCCACGGGACGGCCCGACACCACCCTGACCATCCGGGCCGGGTCGGCCCGCGCCGACCAGCTCCGCTGGAAGTCGCGCCGGGCCAGCCACGTCGCCGCCGCCGCGGCGCCTGAAATGGTCGCGGCCCCGGTCATCATGAACGCCTCGGTATGGTCGGTCATCCACCCGGTGTCGTCCTCGAACCAGAAGGCGTCCTGATCGTCGTCTTCGAGCACCTCGCGGAGCAGTCCCGGCAGCGGCGCGGCGACCTCGGCCCGCTCGGCCTCGGTCAGCGTCGGCAGCCGGAACGACAGGCCGTGCACATCCTGCTGGACGATCAGTTCTCTGATCTCGTCCCAGATGCCGGTCATGCGGAGGCTCCCGTGAGCTGGGCGTGCAGGCGCCTGCACTCGTGGACGAATCGGCTCTTGCGTCGACTACCGGCGAACTCCCGGATCCCCGGGATCTCCTCACGGGCGCCGGTCCAGGCCGCGACCTCGGCGGCGAAGGCGACCAGCTCGGCGTCGGCCACGGTGACGCGGCGGCCTCCGCGCGGCAGCAGTTGGGGCAGCAGGACGCGCAGCATCGTCCACACCTGCCGGTGGCCGCCCTGGTCGGCCAGGCCGGTGAGGGCCGCGACGACCGCGCGCGTCTCGATCCACGTGCGGCGGACCAGCAGCGCGAGCTGCCGGCCGACCCCCTCGGCGCGCAGGTCACCGGCCGCCGCCATGCGCAGGACGAGCGGGATCGTCCCGGCGGGCGCCGTGGCCAGCAGCACGGCCACCATCACGTCGGTCGTCTCACCGACCGGGCCGTCGGCCATGGTCAGAAGGTCGAGGAAGACCGGGTCGAGGCTGCCACCCCATCGGGCCCCGAGCAGGAACGGCAGGAAGTGGGCGGCCACGACCTCGCGGTGCGACGGCAGCGTCGACGGCCACCCTCCGGCCGCGCCGCCGTGGTAGTCGTCCCGCCAGGGTCGCGACGGGCGCAGCAGCAGGTCGTCGATCAGCGGATGGCCGGTGGGCGCCGCCCGCATCCCCGACTCGAGCCGGATGTGATCGAACGCGCCGGAGTCGGCCTCCCCGAACTCGACCGCGTTCCCGCCCTTCACGTAGGTCCACCTGAGCGTGACCTCGGGATCGGGCATCCCCTCTCCGGCCAGCCACACGGTGGCCGACCGCGCCGCCGCCGACCCGATGGCCGCGGCCCTCTCGGCGGCGGCCGGATGACCGCCCCGGGGGAGGCGCAGGAGCGCCTGCGCCAGGTCGGCGGGCAGGGGCTCGACCCCGGCGGCGGCGCACACCTCCAGCCGGTCGACCAGCACGTCGGGGTCGAGATGGCCGTTCAGCCAGGTCGGCGTGGCCAGCAGGACCGGCGGCAGCCTGCCGTCACGGAGGGCCTCCAGCAGTTCGAGATGGCGGTGGATCAGGAACTCGTGACACGGCGAGACCTGGCCGGGGTACGGCATGCGGTTCCGGCGGCGCCGCTCCTCGTCGGGAGGCGGCGGCGCGGGCTGGAAGGAACGCAGCCGCGGCGGATGGTATCCGACGGTGACCCTGGCGAACGGCTCCCCGGGCCCGGGCGGCGGCACCGGAGCACCGGCCCGCATCGCGGCGACCCGGTCGGGGCGGACCCCGAGATTCGTGAGCTCCTCCCAGATGTCGTCCAGGACGAACAGCGGCATGATCTCCTCAGCGGGGAACCCGGCACCACGCATGACACGCCCAGCACTCATGTCGATGTCCGGGCCGACTTCGCCCCTGAATCCCTCGGCTTCACTCGTACCGAAGGAGATCTCCGACTCCCCGTCGGGCCCGAACTCGATCAGCTCGCCCATGTCGGCGCCCATGTCGATGGCGATCTCCGAGCCCTGCTCGGGCCCGGAGTAGAACTTTTCGAGCAGTTCGCCCAGGTCGGAATCGGGCTGCTGGTCGTCGGTCCCAGGGGTGCGGAAGCCATGGTGGGGGTGCCAGTTTTTGATCTTCATCGGCACCGGCTCGCCGTTCTCGTGGGCGACCGCACCGGTGGGGCCCTCGTCGCTGGTCCAGGTGACGACGATGGTGCGCAGCGGGGCGTCGTCCTCCAGGAAGTGGCCGCGCTCGAACCAGGTGCCGCTGCTCAGGACCGTCTGGATCGAATCCGCCTGTTCCGTCTCGGCCTCGCCGCGCACAGCAGGTCGGACCAGGGTCGAGTAGCTTCCGCCCTCCCAGTACCGCTGCGGCTCGGCCTGGGGAACCTCCGGTCGCGCGCTGGGCGTCACGAGTTCGGTGGCCAGCAACGCCTGCCACTGGCCGATGCGGATGCGCGACCCGTCGCCGTACCATCCGTCGTCCGGCGGCACGTCGAGCCGGGACCGGAGGGCATCGCGATCGGTGGCGGCCTCCTCGACGAACCGGGCCAGCCAGCCCTCCCGCCCGACCCAGCTCTCCGGCTCGTCGGGGAACAGCGTCGGCGCGGGGAACCGGCCGATCTCGGGCACTTCGGGCAGCGGCGGGAACTCCTTCGCCTCGACGAGGGCCTCACCGCCGAACCGGGCGGCCAGGCGCGCCCCATGGTCGGCGGTCAGCAGCGGGATCGCCTCGCGGATCGTCTCCGCGTGGTCGGCGAACAGGTCGGCGTGCTTGAGGGTCAGCCCGGTCGCCCGGTCGCGGACGTCGAACGACGTGTGCGCGTACGCCGTCGTCAACGCCCCCACGAAATCGCCCGCCGTCTCCGGCGACGTGCGGATCGACCGCGCCAGCCACCGCAGCCCGGAGGACGCCATCTTCGCCTCGGGCCGGAAGGTCAGCGCCTCGACCGCCTCCACCAGGTCGGCGTGCTCCAGCGGCATCGACCGCCGCACCTGCGTGGCGGCCAGGTCGGCCACCGGGCCGGGCGCCGACGGCAGCAGCCGCAGATAGTCGCGCAGCCGGGGCGCGGACTCCTCGGGCGAGGGGTCGAGCAGGTGATGCAGCCGGACGAAGAACCGCAGGTCCGCAGGCTCGCCACCGCGCAGGAACCGGCTCACGCACCCGTCCAGGACGGTCGCGCGGGGCAGCGCGCGGGCGGTCAGGGCCAGCCACCACGAGGGCTCCGGGGTGAGCGTCTCCTCGACGAGGGCCCGCCCCGCCCCCGCCGCCTCGAAGATCTGCGGCAGCAGACGGGGCGTCAGCGGGTCGCCGACGACCACCTCGGCCGCCAGCCACGCGGCGAGCAGCGGCTCGTGGTCGGGCGGCACCACCTCCGTCTCGCGCAGCAGCCCGAGGGCCAGCGGCACTCCATCGTCGTCGGTCCGGCGGATCCGCCGCACCAGCCGCGTCACGAGATCGGCCCGCCACTTCTCCGGACGCCCGGAGATCGCCGCACTCAGCCGCCGCGCGTCGGGCGTGGGCGACCACGGGCGGTGGAACTCGCTCCGCATCAGCCAGGTGACCGCGGCGGCGGCCCCGGAGATGGTCGCCGCGCCCACCGTCATGAGGGCCTCGGTGCCGCCGGGAACGTCCTCCGTCCCGACCCAGTCGACCTCGCCGAACGTGAACGAGCCGCTCAGCAGCGGCCAGGCGGTCCCGTCGGTGAAGAGGCCGGGCAGCCGGGCCGCGACGTCGGCGCGCTCGTCGCCGGTCAGCGCGGGCAGCCGGGCGGCGAGCCCGTCAAGATCACATTTCTGGACGAGACCCTTGATCTCCTCCCAGACCGGGCTCATGACGTGGCTCCGGTGAGCTGGGCGTGCAGACGCTTGCACTCACGGATGAAGCGGATCGTGCGGCGGCTCGCGGCGAACTCGGTGATCACCGGGATCTCGTCGCGCGCGCCCGACCACACCGCGACGTCGGCGGCGAAGGCGACCAGATCGGAGTGGGTGACCGTGATGCGCTGGTCTTCGCCCGGAAGCAGCTCGGGCAGCAGGGCGCGCAGGATGCGCCAGACCACGTGGTGACCACCGGCCTCGGCCAGTTCGGTGAGCACCGCGATGACGGGCCGGGTCTCGATCCAGGTGCGCCGGATCACCAGCGCGAGCTGGCGGCCCATCGCCTCGGCGGGCAGGTTGCCCCTGGCCGCCATCTGCAGGATGACCGGGATCGTCCCGGGCACGCGGCCCGCCAGCTGGTAGGCGAAGATCACCGCGGTCGCCTCGCCCATGGGCCCGTCGGAGGCGGCCAGGCGGGACAGCTCGCGCGTGGTCACCCTCGCGTACCAGCGGTCGCGGAGCAGGAACGGCAGCATGTTCACCGCCACCACCTCGCGGTGCGAGGGCAGCATGGACGGCCACCCCTCGAGTCCGCTGCCCAGCTCCTCGTTCGCCCAGTCGGGCGGCTGCCGCAGCAGGACCTCGTCGATCAGCTCGTCGCCGGTGGACGTGGCCTGCAGCACCGGCGTCAGCCGGACCTCGTGAAAGTGTTCGGGCTCGTCGTCACCGAACGGGACCATCGACGCGCCGTCCATGTGAGTCCACTGGAAACCGGCCTCCGGGTCGGGCATACCCGGCCCGGCCAGCCAGGCGGCCGCCCTGCGCGCGGCTGCGGAATCGACCTTCGCGGCCCGGTCGGCGGCGGCCGGGTGGGCACCCCGGGGCAGCCGCAGCAGCGCCTGCGTCAGGTCGGCCCGCAGCGGCTCGACGCCCGCGCCGGCGCAGGTCTCCAGCCGGTCGACCAGCACGTCGGCGTCGAGGTGTCCGGTCATCCACGTCGGCGTGGCCAGCAGCACCGGCGGCAGCGTTCCGGCGATCAGCGCCTCGTACAGCTCCGCGTAGCGGTTGACCAGGAAGTCGGACGGCGGCGAGAGGTGTTCCGGGTGCGGAAGCCGGTGCCGTCGGCGCCACTCGTGCTGAGGAGGGAGTTCGGCGGGCTGGAAGGAGCGCAACCGGGGAGGGACGAAGCCGACGGTGACCGCCACCAGCGGCTCGTCCGGGCCGGGCGGGGGCGCAGGCAGGCCCCTCTTCATGGCGTGGATCCGGGCCGGGCTGACGCCCAGCTCGGCCATGCGCTCCCAGACGCCGTACAGGGCGTGCCCGGGCATGGCCTCCACCGAGTCGTCGTAGAGGACTCCGGGCTCGACCGGGTGACGCTCGCGGGGTACCTCGTCGAAGTCCTCGTCGTCCTCCTCGTCGATGTCGTATTCGTCGAACTCGTCGTAGGTCGGCTCGGGAACGTCGTCGGAGGGGCTTCCGTACAGGTGGACGCGGCCGTTGGCGAAGGGGACGCGTTCGCCGCGCTCGACGGCCACGGCTCCGGCCGGGCCGTCGTCGCTGGTCCAGGTGATGAAGATGACGCGCAGCGGGGTGTCGTCGTCGAGGTAGCGGCCGGGACGCCAGCGGCCCGCCACGGTGATCCGCCGCTTCGGCGGCTCCAGCCGGAGCTCCTCGCCCCGGGTGACCGCGCGGACCGAGACCGAATGGCTCGCGTCGTCCCAGAACTTCTCCGGGCCACGAGGAGGGATCTCCGGCAGGGAGCCGGGCGTGACGATCTCCTCGGTCAGCACGGTCTGCCAGTCGTCGGGGTCGGTGATCTGATCCCGGTTCCGCTCGTGCCGCGGCTGCTGGTCGAGGTGCCGCCTCAGGGTGCGGCGCAGGTTCGTGCGGTTCTCCGCGACCCCGGCGACGAACGCCGCCATCCAGCGCTCCCAGCCGATCCACCGCTCGTGGTAGTTCGGGAGGAGCGACGGCTGGGGGAACGGCTCCGGCGAGGGCACCTCGGGCAGCGGCGGGAACTCCCTGGCCTCCGGCAACTCCTCGGCCGGGGCCTCGCCGCCGAACCGCTCGGCCAGCTTCGCGGCGAGCTCGGCGGGCAGGTGGCGGGCGCCGTCGAGGAGCGTCTCACTGTGGCCGGCGAACAGAGCGGCGTGCTTCAGGGTCAGCTCCGCCGAGCGGTTGCGCACGTCGAACGACTTGTGCGTGTACGCAGTGGTCAACGCCGGAACGAAATCGGCGGCCACCTCGGGGGTGGCCCGGATCGTCTGGTCGAGCCAGCGCAGGCCCATCGCGGCGAACTTGGCCTCCTCGCGGAAGGTCAGCGCCTCGACGGCCTCGACCACGTCGGCGTGGTCGAGCGCCGCCCCGCGCACCTGCCCGGCGGCCAGTTCGGCGACCGGGCCCGGGGCCGACGGCAGCATCCGCAGGTAGTCGCGCAGCCGGGGCTCGGACTCCTCGGGCGAAGGGGCGAGCAGGGTGTGCAGCCGGACGAAGAACCGCAGGTCCTGCGCCTCACCGCCGCGCAGGAACCGGCTCACGCACCCGTCGAGCGCCTCGTCCCTGGGCAGTTCGCGGGCGGCGGTGGCCAGCCAGTGGGTCGGCTCCGGCTCCAGCCGCTCGTCGCGCAGCACGCGGCCCGCGCCCTCGGCGCCGAAGACACGCGGCAGCAGCACCGGGGCCAGCGGGTCGCCGGCCACGGGCGGTGTGGTCAGCCATGCCGCCACGAGCGGGTCGTGGTGGGGCGGCACCGCGCCCGACTCGCGCAGCAGCGCCACGGCCAGTCGTGCGACGCGGTCGCCGGAGACGCGGATCCGCTGGGCCAGCCGGACCGCGACGTCGCGCCGCCATTCGAGGGGGCGGGTGGCCGCCACCCGGCACACCTGGGCGACGTCGATGGTCTCGGCCCGGCGGCGGTTGACGTCGCGGCCCATCATCCAGGTCACGGCGGCGGCCGGGCCGCCGATGACGCCGACCCCGACCAGCAGCAGCGCGCTGGCCAGTTCGTCGAGCATGTCGCGGATCTCCCAGGAGACCATCTCCTCGAACTCGTCCGGATACGTGAGGCGCGTCTGCTCGGCGCGGGCCTCGCGCAGCTCCTCGACCAGGCCGGGTAACCTCTCGGCCAGCTCGGCGCGTTCGTCGTCGGTGAGGGCGACGAGCCGGTCGGCCAGCGGGCCGAGCCGCTCGCCGGTGACGAGGTCGCGGATCTCCGTCCAGAGGGTCATCGCGGCACCGCCACGGCGGTGCGGCTGACGATCCGGGCGGCTAGCACGTGCTTGCACGGCCCCCGCGAACCGCGATGGTCCCACCACCACTCGCAGGTGCACGAACCGTCGGACAGCGAGACCCGGCGGATCCCGCCATCGGTCCGGACGGTGGCCAGCTCGCCCTCCAGCCGCACGGCGCCCGCGTCGGCGAGCCTGCGCGCCTTGGCCAGCCGGGGGTTGAGCAGGATCACGTTGTCCTTGTCGTAGGGCAGCTCACGGTGGAAGTGGGCGGCCTCGGAGAGGTCGTAACCGACCCGGCCGGCCGCGCCGAGCTGGGTCAGCGCGGCCCGCACCCGGTCGGCGGGGATGCCCGCGCGGTCGGCCAGCAGGCCGATCTCGACCTCGGGCTCGAAGTTGAGCAGCATGCCCACGACGTCGGCGTCGTTCTCGGCCTCGTCGGTGGCCAGGTCGTCGAGCACCGCGCCCTCGCCGGAGAAACCGCGCCAGCGTTCGGGGGAGAGGGTGAGGGTGTACCGCATGCCCGGCAGCTCCAGCTCCCACGCGCTGGAGGCGGCGTCGCTCGGGCCGTACACACGAAGGGACTTCGCGAAGCGAAGCAGGGGCAGGAGGGTGCCGAGCCGGTTCGGACCGGCGAGCTGCACCGACCCCGGCACGTGGCGGTCGGTGACCTTCAGGTCGCGCCCCGACTGGGCCACCCACACGGTGCCCTTCCTGGGCAGCCCGCGCAGGAACCGCACCGCCGCCATCCCGGTCAGCTCACCGCGCTGGTCCATGCCCGAGGCGATGACCTGCACCTCGGCGAAGCCGCGCAGCCAGCGCTCGGGCAGCGGCACCTTCTTCTCCACGACGGCGCCGTCCATCGTGGTCACGACCAGTTCGTCGAGCCCGACGCCCAGGTGCATCGGGTCGCGCGCGCCGATGCGGGCCAGCGCCTCGCGGAGCGGGGCGTTCACGTCGACGTTGGTGGTGCCCCGGTCGAAGACCTCGCCGTCGAGGGCGCCTTGCAGGAGATCGAGCCGGGCGTAGACGCCGCCGCAGGCCGAGAACGACTCGAACCGCAACCGGTCTCCGTTGCACGTCACCACCGGGTCGCGCACCCAGCCGGGCCGCGCCTGCGGCTGGTGGTAGCGGGCCAGCGCCACATCGGCGACGCCGAGCAGGGCGGCCGCGGCGGGTGCCGTCTGCGTCACCACCCCGCTGAAGAACCGGGGGGCCACGGCCGGACCGGACAGGGCCCGGCCGCCGGAGGTCGCCAATCCGAGACGACCGTCGACAAGAGAGGAGGGCGCGGCGTACGAGTACGCCTGCGTCGCTGAAGTCATGGCCGGGACACTAGATCTTGCCACCGACAAACCGAGATCATCCGGGAATGGAACGGTCCTTGTCGCGTGGCGGCCCGGGTGAGAAGCTGCGCAGGCGTTTCCGGCGAACCTGGAGGATTCATGACCACCCCCGCACAGGCCAAGACCAACGCGATGGCGTCGATCAACGAAGGGCTGCTGCTCACCCCGCTCGCGAAGGCCAAAGTGTGGAACGCCTCGAAGTCGATCACCGAGGAGTCGGCCCCGCCGTTCGCCGGTGGTTCCGGGGTCTCAGGGGTGCCCGAGTTCGTCGCCGACAAGATCACCTACGCCGCGCCGGGCCAGCAGAAACTCAACCTGGTGGCGTTCGCGAAGAAGGCCGGGCTCCTCGATCTCGAAGGCACCTGGGGGCAGATGACCCACGAGATCGTCGAGAAGTTACGCGTCCAGACCAAGAAGGAGTACCTGACCTACGGCCGTCAGCTGCTGAAGGACATGAAGGGCGGCGTCTGCACCATGTTCACCTGCGGCGCGATCGGCTGGGTCGCCGAGCACGCCGATCTCCTCCCAGAAGACGGCGTCGTCGAGCTGTTCGCCCACATCGACAAGAGCCCAGGGCACGCCTTCGCCGTCGTCGGCCGCGACCGCACCGGCGACGCCGACAAGGTCGACCAGTGGGGCGACCTGTGCTTCGTCATCGACCCGTGGTTCGCGCGCCACCGCGCCACCTCGCCCGGCAAGGACCACGTGAAGGACCTCGTGGTGAACGACCCCTTCTACCTGGCGGCGTACGTCCAGTTCCTGAAGGAACCCAAGACCCGCGTCGCCCAGCTGACCTTCACCAAGGCGGAGCTGTCGACCCTGCTCTGACGACCGGCAGCAGGTCAGGGCGTTTGGCGGTCCGGCCGTCGCCGGAGGAGCGGCCCCTGATCCGGCGGATCGCCCATGGTCCGAGGAACGCCGCCGCCCAGCGCACCTCGGCGCCGGTGCGCAGCAGGGCGTTCGGGCGGCGCACCGGCGGGAGCTCCCCGGCCCAGGCCAGGTCGCTGCCGGGCAGGCCCAGCGCGTGGGCTGCGGCGGCGGCGATGCGTTCGTGGCCCAGGGGAGCGGCGTGGAGCCGGTCGCGGCTCCACAACCTCGCGTCGGTGGAGACGGGGTAGGGGAAGGTGTCGACCACGATCGCGCCGTGCCGCTTCGAGGCGTCGCGGAGCCGGTCGTTGAAGTCGAGGACCTTGGGCAGGAAGCGCCGGGCCATCGGCGCGATCACCGCGATGTTCGGGAACGTGAAGGTCAGCACGGTCGCGCCGGTGGCGGTGAACGCGCGGATCATCTCCTCCACCTCCCCGGCGACGACGGCCGGATCGCTCCCCGGACGCGGGATGTCGTTCATCCCCGCCATCACCGACACCAGATCGGGCTTGAGCGCGAGCGCCGGAGCCACCTGCTGGGCCCGGATCTGCCCGGCGAGCCGGCCGCGCACCGCCAGGTTGGCGTAGCGCACGTCGGGATCGGCCGCCGCGAGGTGTTCGGCCAGGCGGTCGGCCCAGCCCCGGTAGCCGGAGATCTCGTCTCCGTCGTTGAGGCCCTCGGTCTGGCTGTCGCCGATGGCGACGTAACGCAGGTAGGTCATCGTGATCTGGCCGTTCTGCGGTCGAGGGCCTTGAGGGCCCATTGGCACCAGTGGCGGTTCTCGCGTTCGAAGGCCAGCCCTCGGGTGACCGTGAGGTAGGGCCCGATGCGGTCGGCGTGGTCGAGGAACTCCTCCTCGGTACGGCCGTCGAGGAGGCGGGCCCGGAGGCGGTCGTACCGGGCGATCTTGGCCTCGGCCCACCCGAGCCGCTCCTCGATCGCCGCGCGCACGGCGGCGGCATCGCCCACGTCGACCGCCTGGACCTGCACGAACAGGTCTTCCCTGATCGCCCCGGGCCGGGTCGGCTCCCGCGTGAAGGCGTGCAGCTCGCGGCGTCCGTCGTCGGTGAGGGAGAACAGGCGCTTGCTGGGACGCCGCTCCTGATGGACGACCCGGGCATGCACGAGACCCTCCTCGTGCATGCGGTCGAGCTCGCGGTAGAGCTGCTGGGGCGTGGCCATCCAGAAGTTCGCGACCGAGGCGTCGAAGCCCTTGGCCAGGTCGTAACCGCTGGCCTCACCCTCCAGCAGGGCGGCCATGACGGCGTGGCGCAGAGACATGCCCAACACCATACCTATTCAACGAATTGACTATCCGACCGGGGTGCGGAACCGGCGGAAGCCGCTGCCGGTCACTCCGGGGAAGTCGTGGACGTGCCGCCATTCGGGGTTGCGGCCGATGCCGTTCCCCCCGGCCACGGCGTTTTCGTGCGCTTCGGCGCTGGTCCATTCGGCGAAGTTGAGCACGCGGGTGCCGTCGGCGGAGACCAGGAAGTCGGCCGAGATGCCGCCCGGATGGGGCTCGGTCTCGGCCTCCAGCGCGGTGAAGACGGCGTCGATCCAGCGGCGGAGCCTGGCCGGATCGGGGCCGTCGAACCGCACATCGACCAGGACCAGACACCCCGCCTCGGGCGGGTCGTCGCGGCGGGCGCTCCGGTAGGGGTGGAACGCGACCGGTTCGGAACCGGTGAGTCCGCGCAGGTAGACGGGGTCGGGGACGCTCCAGCGGGTGTAGGCGAGGTGGACGTCGTCGGTGGCGTACACCCGGAACTCCAGCAGCCCCTCAGGCCAGGGCGCGGGCTCCCACGGAGTGGCCGATTCGGCGATGAGGATCGTGTCAGGCAACGGGAGCTCCGTAGGGCGTGGTGGCGCGGGCGGCGGACAGGGCCCGCCCCCACCAGGTGAGCTGGTCGAGCAGGCGCTCGGCGGCCTCGCCGCATCCGAGCGGATCGATCGGCGCCCCGTCGGGCCCGAAGCGGTCCCACGCCTGGTGGAAGCTGACCGTCTCGCGGACCGTGACGGCGTGCAGTTCGGCGAAGACCGGCCGGAGCTGCTCGACCGCCCGCAGCCCTCCGGAGAGGCCGCCGTAGGAGACGAACCCCACCGGTTTGGCCGCCCACGGGACCATGAAGCGGTCGATCACCTCCTTCAGCGGGCCGGGGAAACTGTGGTTGTACTCGGGCGTGACCACCACGAACATGTCCGCCTCGGTGAAGCGGGTATCCAGATCGTTGTCGTGCGCCAGATCGACGACATCGACTGTGAGGCCGCTCCTGCGCTCCGCATGCTCCGCGAACCACCGCGCCACGGTCGGCCCGAACCTGCCCTGCCGGGTACTGCCGACGATCACCGCGAGCCGCATGCCGATCTCCTTCTCCCTCGGGTACGGCCCCATCCTGAAACTTAAACAAGGGTTTAAGTCAAGCTAGGCTGGCCGGCATGACCTCACTGCCGCCGGAGATCACCATCGGCGACCTGGCCGAACGCAGCGGCGTGCCCGCCTCGGCCCTGCGCTTCTACGAGCGCCAGGGCCTCATCCACAGCCGCCGCACCACCGGCAACCAGCGCAGATACGCCCGCGAGACCCTGCGGAGGGTCGCGTTCATCCGCGCCTCCCAGGCGCTCGGCATCCCGCTGTCGGTCGTCGGCCAGACCCTCGCCATGCTCCCCAACGACCAGGCCCCGACCAGGGAGTTCTGGCTACGCGCATCAGAGTGCTGGAGCACGGAACTTAACCGCCGCATCGAACGCCTGGAACAGATGCGCGACCGCTTCACCCGCTGCATCGGCTGCGGCTGCCTGTCCTTCAAGGAATGCGCCTTGATCAACCCCGACGACACCCTGAGCGAAGAGGGCGCGGGCGCCCGCCTCCTTTTCTAAGGCCGCTGGTCCGGCAGTCCCGTTTCGCGGCGGAAGCGGGTGAATTCCGCGGCCAGGGCGGTGGGCGGGTAGTGGGCGTTGCGGCCGCTCGGGTTCGGGAGCACCCACACCTTCGCGCCGCCGATCGTGCCGGGTTGCAGGCCGGGGCGCGCTTGGGGGGCGTCGAACGCGGCGCGGTAGCCCGTCACGCCGAGGAACGCGGCCCACGAGCAGTGGAGGCCCGCGAGGCGTTCGGCCAGGTCGCGGCCGCCTTCGGCGAGTTCCGCCCGGGTGAGCTGGGCGGCCTGCGGGGTCGGGCGGCGCACGATGGTCGTCAGGCCCAGGCCGAACGACAGCAGGTCGCGCTCCTGTTCGGCCCGGAGCAGCGTCGGGGTGAAACCCGAGGTGTGCAGGGCGGGCCAGAAGCGGTTGCCCGGGGTCGCGAAGCTGTGGCCGATCGCGACCGACGCCGGGGCGGGGTTGATGCCGATGAAGACGGCGGTCAGGCCGTCGGCCAGGATGTCCGCGAGTCGGCCCGGCATGGCACTTATGACTCCTTGAGCAGGTCGAAGCCCATCGTGATCGAGAAGGCGGCCAGGTCGCCGCCGGCGAGTTTGGTGGCGCCCGCGCGCAGGGCGCTCAGGCTGTGGAGGTAGGGCTCGACGCCGAGACTGATGCGGCGGGCCCCGGTGCTCCGGATCTCGTCGAGGGTGTACTTACCCGACGACCAGCCCAGCAGCACGTTCACCGGCTTGGGCGCGACCGCCTTGACGACCAGCGCGACGGCGTCGAGGTCGGGCAGGACGGGGGCGAAGAGCACGTCGGCGCCCGCCTCGGCGAAGGCGGTCAGGCGGCGGACGGTGTCGTCGAGGTCGGGCCGCCCCTGGATGAAGTTGTCGGTGCGGCCGGTCAGCACGATCCGCCCCTTGGCCACCTCGGCGGCACGGCGGACCCGCTCGACGGCCTCGTCGAAGTCGCGGATCGGCTTCGCGGGGTTGGCCGAGGTGTCCTCGACGCCGATGCCCGACAGGCCCGCCGCGATGGCGGCCTCGACGGTGGCGGCGACGTCGTCGGGGGTCTCGCCGTAGCCGTCTTCGAAGTCACCGTTGACGGGGAGCCCGCTCGTGCGGGCCAGCACCTGGGCGTGGGCGAGGTGCTCGTCGCGGCTCACCGCGTGGCGGCCGTCGAGGCGGCCGAGGGTGGCGGCGAAGGACGCCGACGAGGTGGCGACGGCCTTGAACCCGGCGTCGGCGAAGACCGCAGCCGACAGGCCGTCGAAGGCGTTGGGCATGACGAACGTGTCGTTCTGGGCGTGCAGTGCGGCGAAGGCCTCGTAGCGATCGCGCGACGTGTTACCGGACATGGTTCCTGCCCTCTCGACATTTATGGGCTGGTCAGCCCACTCAGTGTCAGTCAAGCAGCCCCCGGATTGGGCTGTCAAACCCAATATCGGGGTACGCTCAGTGTCATGGGTGGTCAAAGGGGCTTCACGGCCAAGGGGCTCGCGGCCAGGGCGCGCATCATCGAGCACGCCGCGGAGCTGATCTACACCCACGGAGTCCACGGCACCAGCAACGAGCTGCTGCGCCGGGCGACGGGAGTGAGCGGATCCCAGCTCACCCACTACTTCCCCGACAAGGAGAGCCTCGTCCGCGCGGTGATCGAATGGCAGACGGAGAAGATCCTCGACCTGCACGCCGGATCGACCTTCGCCGGGTTCGACACCATCGAGGCGCTGCGCGAATGGGCGGCCTTCTACGTCTCCCACGAGCGGGTCTGCCAGGAGGGCTGCACCCTGGGCTCGCTGGCGGCCGAGATCGTGAAAGCCGACCTGGACGTCCGCGACCGGCTCGCCGCCGACTTCGCCCGCTGGAAGGACCTGATGCGCGCCGGCCTCCAGCGCATGCGCGACACCGGCCGCCTCCGCCCCGACGCCGACCCCGGGCAACTGGCGACCCTGTTGCTGGCCGCCATGCAGGGCGGCATGCTGCTCGCCCAGATCGAAGGCGGCGTGGCCCCCCTCCGCGACGCGTTGACAGCCGCCATCGACCACGTGCAGACCTTCGAAACGTGAGCCCGCACCGAGGGTTCCGATGCGGGCTGACGAGGGCGTTCTAGCGGTCGGATTCCAGAATGCCGCCGTTGGCCACGTCGGACTTCTCGATCTCCCAGAACACGATGCGAACCGCCGCCTCCTTCGCCTTGAGAATGCCGACAGCGGCCTCGGTCACGGCCGCGACGAACTCCCGCCGCTGGTCAGGGGAACGTCCGGACAGCAGCTCGACGGTGATGTTGGGCATGTGAGGTCTCCTTGTAGAACGGTCAGCGGATAAACGGTTTTGCCGATCAACGGATCCACAGGCCAAGGGATCCGCAGGTCAACGGGCATACGGGCCGGCGTCCAGAGAGCAAGTGGGGGAGGAGATAACCGGAGACTGGATGAACGGGCCAGTGGGCAGACGGGCCGGAGAGCGAGCAGAGGAGTGGGTGAACGGCCCAGCGGTAGATCGGGTAAGTGGTAGACGGGGCAGTGGTGGGTTGCGGTACACGTCAGCGGGCCAGCCAGCCGCCGTCCACCGCCAGCACGTGGCCGTGGACGTAGTCGGCCGCTGAAGAGGCCAGGAAGACGGCCGCGCCGGCCAGGTCTTCTGGGCGGCCCCAGCGGCCCGCCGGGATGCGGGATCTGATGGCCAGATCCCGGTCAGGGTCGGCGCGGAGGGCCTCGGTGTTGGCGGTTTCGATGTAGCCCGGTGCGATGGCGTTGACGTTCACGCCCCGCCCGGCCCACTCGTTGGCGAGGGCTTTCGTCAGGCCGGCCACGCCGTGCTTGGCGGCGGCGTAGCCGGGGACGGTGAGGCCGCCCTGGAAGCTCAGCATCGACGCGATGTTGATGATCTTCCCGTCGCCGCGTTCGAGCATCGGCCCGCCGAAGGCCCGGCAGAGCAGGAACACCGCGTCCAGATCGACCGTCAGCACCTCCCGCCAGTCGTCGTAGGAGTGTTCATGGGCGGGCGCCCGCCGGATGATGCCGGCGTTGTTGACCAGCACGTCCACCCGCCGCTCCCGCAACAGTCGCTCGGCCGCGGCGGGGATGTCCCCGGGAACGCCGAGGTCCAGCACCCACTCGTCACCGGGCCGGTGGCCGTGCCGGATCACCGTGGCGCCCGCTTCGGAGAGGGCGTCGGCGATGGCGCGGCCGATGCCGGTGCGGGCCCCGGTCACCAGGGCGGTGCGGCCCGCGAGGGAGAACGGGGTCATCGCAGGGTCTCCATGGCGACGTGGTCCATGTCCTCGAAGGCCTGGTTCTCGCCGCCCATCGCCCACACGAACGTGTACCCGGCCGTACCGAACCCGCAGTGGATCGACCACGGCGGCGAGATCACCGCCTGCCGGTCGGCCACCACCAGCGACCGGGTCTCTGAAGGCTCGCCCATCAGGTGGAAGACCCGGGCGCCGGCGGGCAGGCCGAAGTAGAAGTAGACCTCGGTGCGCCGCTGGTGGGTGTGGCACGGCATGGTGTTCCACATCGATCCGGGCTCCAGCACGGTCACCCCGAGCACCAGCTGGCAGCTCCGCACCCCGCCCGCGTGGATGTGCTTGTAGACGGTCCGCTCGTTGGAGCCCGCCCGCCCGCCGAGCCGCACCGGCTCGGCGTCGTCGAGGCTCGACTTCATGGTCGGGTACGTCTGGTGCGCCGCCGTCGACACCAGATAGAACGGCCCGCCCTCGAAGATCACCTCCGGGGTGCCCCGGCCGACGTACAGGCACTCCTTCTCCGCGAGGTCGTGGCCGTTCACCCGGCCCTCTCCCAGCGCGATCACGCCGAGTTCGCGGCGCTCCAGGAAGAAGGCCGATCGCAGTCCGGGCGGGTCGGGTAACGCGAGGGGCGTCCGGTCAGGCCACACGCCGCCGACGACCATGCGGTCCTCGTGCGTGTACACCAGGCCGACCTCGCCCGGACGGAACAGGTCTTCCGCCAGGAAGCGGGCGCGGAGCCCGTCGGTGGTCAGCGTGGGGATCTGGTCGGGGGCGGTCGCCTGCCGGACGTCCATCGTGGCCTTCCTGTTAGTAGAGCTCGAATTCCCGCACGTTGAAGCCGGTGCCCGCCGAGTCCTTGCTCAGGTAGAGCTGGAAGTAGCGGGCGGTCTCATCCGTGGCGACCTCACCGGAGGCGTTCCCGTTGGCGAAGGTCGACCAGCTCGTGCCGTTGGCGGAGCTGCGGAACTTGTAGGTGGTGGCGTAGGCGGAACCCCACTTCACGACAATGCGGGTGACCCGTCGTGCGGTGCCGAGGTCCACGGTCAGCCAGTTGGGCTTGGCGCTGCTCGACTGCCAGGCGGTCGAGACGGTGCAGTCGACCGCCAGCCCGGCCTGAGCCGAGTTGGAGTAGGCGGTCGCGGTCTTCCCACACGCCAGGTTGCCCGTCGGAGGCGACGGCGAGGGTGAAGGAGAAGGCGAGGGCTGCGGGCCGCCCGTCCGGAGGAACAGGGAACCCGACGTCTCGGTGCGCGACGCGTTCACCCCCGCGTTCGTGTAGTTGAGCGTCTCCCGTGACGCCCAGTCGGGGATCGTCGTCCCGCCCGACGACAGGTGCTGGAACTGCGCCGGGTTGCTCGCCGAGCTGCCGAACTGGTAGATCCGCTGCCTGTCGGCATAGGGCGCGTAGTCGGTGAAGGGACCACCGGCCGTGAGCTGCTTGCGCAGGGTGTTGTTGTAGAAGACGTTCTGTGGCCCCGACGACCCCGACCACTTCAGCGCCTTCGGCCCGGCCCCCCACCAGATCGGATACCAGGTCGAGTTGTCGACCGGCGCCCCGCCGGTGTCGCCCTCCTCGCCGCAGTTGGAAACGCAGTTCTTCGAGGCGTGCTCGAACGGCACGTTGACCACGTTGCCCTCGAAGAGGTTGCGGCGCTCCCAGCCGCCGTGCAGGTTGAGGTCGGAGTCGAAGTCGTTGCCGAGCACCACGTTGTTCGACGCCGACCACTGGAACGTGAAGTGCCGCAGGTTCCGGCTGGTGTTGTACGCGTACAGCGAGTCCCACACCCGCGACCCGCGGAAGTAGCCGTTCCCGCCCTTGCCCTTGTTCCACGAGCCGTCGAGTGTCGACTCCTGGACCTGGATGTTCTTGGCGCTCTCGGTGACGATCGGGTGGGACCCCGTCATCGACGTCTTCACGCCCCGCACCCACGAGTTGGCCGCCCATTTCAGGACGATGCCGTGCATCTCGTACTCGGGCGCCATGTTGCCGTAGTTGAACTTCGCGGCGGCGGTGTTGAGGTTGTAAGTGCCGCCGCCGAGTTTGGGCAGGTTGGTCATCTCCTGGGAGATGGTCAGGTTCTCGATGCCGACGCCTTGGACGACCTTGAGCGGCGTCACCCGGCTCGGGTAGACGGTGCCGGCGATGGCCGCCGAACCGTCGGAGGTCGAGTCGACCGGCACGTCGAACTCGAGCGGCTTGTCGATCGTGAGGGTCCGCGTCGAGGCGTTCACGGAGGAGATCTGGAAGATCTGCTGCCGCATGTGCTGGTTGAGGTACTTCGAGGAGTCGGTCGCGGTCTGCTGCTGGTAGAACTTCACCGAGTTGGCGGCGCCCACCCACAGGAAGCCGCCGGCCTGGAACCGCGCCATGTCGGCGCTGGTGGCCAGCGAGATCGTGGTCGACCCGGTCGCCGAGGCGGCCCGCAGCGGCACCCCGCCCGCCCAGTGCTGGTTGACGCTTCCCTCGAAGATGTCCTTCCGGTTGGCCGGGGCGGCGGCGTACTCGGCGGCGTAGGTGGCCGCCACCTCACGGGTCTGCACCCGCAGCAGGCCGCGCCCCGGCCAGGTCCAGCCGCCCTTGCCGCGTCCCGACACCATGCCGTCCTCGTCCCAGTCGCCGCCGTCGGCGGTCAGGGCGTCGTAACGGGTGTTGACGTCGGGGCGGAAGACCAGCCGGGTGGAGTCGGCCCCGGCGCCGCGGACGATCAGGTGGTCCGCGTCGAGGCCGAGTTGCCTGGTCACGTCGATCCGCCCGGCGGGCAGCGTGATCAGGGAGAACCGGGAGTAGTTTCCGGCGCACGAGGTCCGGACGAAGTCGATGGCCCGCTGGAGGCCGGTGGAGTCGTCGGCGCCGTCGTCGGGGCGGACGCCGTACACGGAGGAGAGTTCGGCGGGGGTGATCTTGCAGTTCTCGTCGGGAGTGACCTGGGCGTCGGTGGGGAGGGCGACGCCGCCGCGGTATCCGGCCTTGCTCCAGTCGGGCAGTCCGGCGAGTGGCACACGCCGGTTGGCACTGGTCAGGTCGGGGACGGCGGCTCCGGCCGCCCCGGGTAAGAGGGTGGCCACTATGGCGGCGGCCGCCGTGATGATCAGGGTTTTCCTCATCGTGGGGTCCTTGCGGAACGGCCCGCCCCGGAGCGACGGCGTCGGCGACTCCGGGTGCGGGGCGGCGGATGGCTCACTACCGCGGTGTCCGAAAGGTAGGTTCCTTAACTAACTCCAGTCAAGTAGGTGAATGATGTTCCTGTATGTGAACGGACAATTCGCCTACCAGGCCCCACCGAGCTCACGAGTGGTGAACGGGCCGCCGACCAGCTCGCTCACATCCGTCGTCGCCTCGGGCGGTTCGGTCGCGTAGTCCTCCGCGTCGTCGAGGGGTTCGTAGCCGATGGCCCGCGCCGCCTCAAGCGACCACCAGCGCCGGGTGTTGTCCGACACGCCCCACACGACGTGGAACCCGGTCGCCGTCAGCGCCGCCTCGACCAGCCGGGCGCAGTCGCCGGGGGACAGCCACGTCCCCAGCCCCCGCACGTCGGGCGGCCGTGGAGCGCACGAGCCGATCCTGATCACGACCACGTTCAGCCCGAACCGGTCGTGGTAGAGGCTGCCGAGCGCCTCCATGACGACCTTGCTCACGCCGTAGAACGTGTCGGGCCGGGGTGGGAGGCCGTCGGGCAGTTCGCCCTCCTCGGGGCGCGGCAGGAACCCGGCCGCGTGGTGGCTCCCGGCCAGCACGACCTGCTTGACGCCCAGGTCACGGGCGGTTTCCAGGAGGATCTGGGTGCCGGTCATGTTGATCGCCACCGTCGAGGCCCAGTCGCGTTCCCGGCTCAGGCCGCCGAGGTGCACGACGGCGTCCGCTCCGGCCAGCGCCGTCCGCATCACGGCGGGGTCGGTGAGGTCGCCCCTGATCGCCTCCTCGCCGTCGCCGGGGGTGAGCTCGGCCAGGTCGAGCAGGCGCAGCGTGCGTCCGGGCCGGGCCAGCAGCGGGCGCAGCAGCGAGCCCACCTTCCCGGCCGCGCCGGTCACCAGCAGCGTGCTCACGTGACCGCGCCGGTGCGCAGCAGGTCGCCGATCCGGTGGGCGGCGTTCGACAGCGCGGCCACGATCTGCGCGGCGTGGTCGTCGTCGAGGCGGACCACCGGCACCGACACGCTCAGCGCGTCGGTCACCGGGAACGTGTACGGCAGCGCCACCGCGAAGCAGCACAGCCCCGTCACGTTCTGCTCGCGTTCGTGGGCGTAGCCCTGGAGCCGGGTCAGGTCGAGCTCGGCCCGCAGCAGCGTCGGGTCGACGATGGTCTGCGGGGTGATCGGGGCCAGTTCGGCGGGGATGTGCTCCTCGGCGTCGGGCCTGATCGCCAGCACCGCCCGGCCGAGCGCGGTGGCGTAGGCCGGCTGGCGGCGGCCGACCCGCGAGGTCGAGCGCAGGTGGTGCTGCGACTCGCGGCTGGCCAGGTAGACCATGTCGGAACCGTCGAGCCTGGCCAGGTGGACGGTCTCGTTGATCTCGGCCCTGACCTGCTCCAATATCGGCGCCGCCACCCGCACGATCGGGTCGCGGTCGAGGTAGGACGTTCCAACGAGCAGGGCGCGGACCCCGATGCCGTAGGCGGAACCGGTCGGGTCGGCCTGCACCCAGCCGCGCCCCATGAGCGTCTGCAACAGCATGTAGAGGCTCGACTTCGGATAGCCCAGCTCACGTTGCAGTTCGGCGAGGGTGAGCCATCGTTCGGCGCGGGCCAGCGCCTCCAGGAGTTCGACGGTCCGGTCGGCGGATTTGACCGGGCTCTTGCGGCCCTCGGCCTCGGCGGGCCGGCTGTCAGGCATTAACGCGCTCCATTCCCGACTGTGAGACGGCGCTATTGACAGCGCCGATCCCCGATTCTTACAGTTTGCGGGCATCGTTCACAAATCTGACCATCATTCATATACATGAACGAGGTGAACGCGGAATGCCCACCCCCCGCCGCTTCATCGCCGGACTCGCCGCGCTGGCACTGGCCGCCACGGCGTGTTCGTCCGGTGAGACCGCCTTATCCGACGAGCCCCTGACCCTGTGGACGAGGTCCACACCCGCCTCCGCCAAGGTCTACGAGAAGATCCTGGCCGAGTTCACCAAGACGTCCGGGGTGAAGGTCACCTACGTCCCGGTCTACGAGAACTTCGAGCAGAAGATCCAGCAGGCCGCCGCCGCGAAGAAGCTGCCCGACGCCGTCATCACCGACGTGAGCCTCCTCGGCAACGCCGTCAGCCAGGGGCTGCTCACCCCCGTCGACAAGGCGTCGATCGCCGGGTCGGGCGACCTGCTCGAACGCGCCTGGAACCAGGCCACCGCCGCCGACGGCAAGCAGTACGGCGTGCCGTTCTCCGTCCAGGCGATGGCCACGTTCATCCGCAAGGACTGGCGCGAGAAACTCGGCCACGAGGTGCCGACCTCGTGGGAGGGCCTGGTCGCCCTGGCCAAGGACATGCAGGCCAATGACCCCGACGGCAACGGCAAGGCCGACACCTACGGCATGCTCGTGCCCGGCTCGACCCAGCGCGGCTACACCGCCTGGTGGGCCGCCTCCTACATCTGGGAGGGCGGCGGCGACTTCCTCACCCCGCAGGGCCCCGGCAAGTTCACCCCCGCGATCGACACGGCCCAGTCGGTGCAGGCCGTCACCTGGTTGCAGGACCTGTTCTGCAAGGAGAAGGTCGTCGTCCCGGGCGCGCTGACCCTCATCACCGACGACGCCCACCCCTTCTTCGAGAACGGCCAAGCCGGGATCTACCTGACCGGTCCCTGGATGATGGGCCGCTTCGACGAGAGCCTGGGCAAGGACAAGTACGAGGTCATCGCCAACCCGCCCGGCCCCGGCGGCCAGGCCGTGCTCGGCGAGGGCGAGAACATCTACTGGATGGCCGGGTCGAAGCACGAGGCCGACCGCAAGAAGCTCGCCGAGTTCCTCATCAGCCCGGCCGGCCAGCGCATCGGCATGAACGGCACCGCGCCCAATCCCGTCGTCCGCATCCCGGTGAACAACGGCGTCGACATGATGGCCGAGCGCAAGGACGAACGCTGGGCCACCGTCGCCAAGATCTACCAGGACTCCGGGCGCCTGTTCCCGCAGGTCCCCAACTGGCAGCCGTTCCGCCAGAAGGCCTCGGAGACGCTCAACAGCCTGTTCGCGACGTGTGACGGCGACGTCCAGGGCGCTCTGACGAAGCTCGCCGGCGACTTCCGCACCGAACTGGACGGCCAGAAGGTCGCCGGGTGAGCGTGGGAAAACGGGCCCGCCCGCGCGCGCCGCTCGGCCGGGCCCTGATCCCATGGTTGTTCCTGGTCCCCGCGCTGCTGGTCTTCCTGTACTTCAAGTACATCCCGATGGCGCGCGGCCTGTGGATGAGCTTCTTCAAGGTCCAGCCGTTCCTCGGCGACGAGTGGATCGGCCTGGAGAACTACCGCAAGGTCTTCACCGACGAGTCGTTCCGGTCGGCCATCGGCCACACGGTCATCCTGGCCGGGTCGCAGACGCTCGGCGCGATGGCCATCGGGTTCGTCCTGGCCCTGCTGCTCGAAGGCCGGGCGCGCACGCTGTGGATTGTGCGGTCGGCGGCGTTCCTGCCGGTCGTCACCGCCGTCGCCGTGGTCGGCGAGGTGTGGCGGATGCTCTACTTCCCGGGCGAGCACGGCATGCTCAACAGCGTCTTCACCGCGCTCGGCTTCGGGCCGTCCGGCTTCCTCGACGACCCCGACCAGGCCCTCTGGTGGGTGATCGTGGTCGGGATCTGGAAGCACGCGCCGTACGACATGATGATCATCCTCGCCGGGCTCGCGGGCATCGACCGGCAGCTCTACGAGTCGGCCGCGCTCGACGGCTGCGGGCTGTGGCAGCGCATCCGCTTCATCACCATCCCCGCGCTGCGGCCGGTCGTGACCATCCTCGTCACGCTGGCCTGCATCCGGGGGCTGCGGGTGTTCACCGAGGTCTTCGTGCTCACCGGCGGCGGGCCCGCCGGGGCCACCGACGTCGTGATGACCCGCATCTACGCCCTCGGCTTCGAGGCCGGTGACCTCGGGTTCGCCTCGGCCGGGTCGGTCGTGCTGTTCACCACCACGCTGGTCCTGACCGTCGCGGTCACCCTCTACCGGCGCCGGAAGGAGCTCTGAGATGTTCGACTCCGCACTCGGCTGGGGCTGGGGCCGCCGCCATCCCGTCGCCACCGGCCTGCGCGTTCTCCTGTACGCCGTCGTCGTGGTCGTCTTCTGCGGCCCGCTGCTGGCGGTGTTCTCCGGCGCGTTCGACGAGGCCGCCGATCCGAGCCGGTTGTCGCTGGTGCCGTCCAGACCGACTCTGGAGAACTTCGAGATCGCGGCCGAGCAGGGGCTCTGGCGGTTCTTCGCCAACTCGCTGATCGTCGCCGGGGGAGCGCTGCTGCTCCAGGTGGCCGTCAGCGTGTTCGCCGCCTACGCCCTGGCCCGCAAGCGGTTCCGGGGGCAGGCGTTCGTGCTGCTGGCGATCCTGGCCACGATGATGCTGCCCGAAGAGGTCATCGCGATCCCGTTGTCGCTGGTCATCTCGGATCTGCCGCTGCTCGGGCTCGACCTGCGCGGCACCCTGCTCGGGGTGATCCTGCCCCTGGGCGGGTGGGGGTTCTCGATCTTCGTACTGAGCGAGTTCATGAAGGAGATCCCCCGCGAACTCGAAGAGGCGGCCCGGGTCGACGGCGCCTCGGAGATGCGCATCTTCGGCCAGGTGATCCTGCCGCTCTGCCGTCCGGCGATCGGGGTGATCGTCATCTTCGGCTTCAACATGATCTGGGACCAGTACCTGCTGCCGCTGATCGTGGCCGAGACCCCCGACGACTACACGCTCACCGTGGCGCTCGCGTCGCTGCGCTCCGACCCCTCGGTGGGGCCCGGCGCGCTGCTCGCGGGATCGCTGCTCGCTCTGCTGCCCAGTCTGATCGTCTATCTCGCCTTCCAGCGCACCTTCCTCTCGGGGCTGGTCGCGGGCGCGGTGAAGGGGTGAAAGCCGTAGTGAGACTCGATGGAGTCCTGTTCTTCCCGGTCACGCCGTTCGGTTCCTCCGGCGTCGACGAGGAGTCCCTGGCCCGGCACATCGACGCCGGGGTCGGGGCGGGGGCCGGGGCTGTCTTCGCCGCCTGCGGCACCGGCGAGTTCAACGCCCTCGGCCTCGATGAGTACACGCGGGTGATCGAGGTGGCCGTGGAGGCCACCGGCGGCCGGGTGCCCGTCGTCGCGGGCGCGGGCGGCTCGCTGCCGTTCGCCCGCTCCTGCGCGCGGGCCGCCACCGAGGCCGGTGCCGACGGACTGTTGCTGCTGCCGCCCTACCTGGTGACCGCGCCGGTCGAAGGGCTGGTCCGGTACGTCGCCGACACCGCTTCGGCCACCGACCTGCCCGTCATCGTCTACCAGCGCGGCAACGCCCGGTTCACGCCTGACGCGGCGGTCTCGCTGGCGGAGATCCCCACCGTCACCGGCTTCAAGGACGGGCTGGGCGACCTCGACCTGATGCAGCGCATCGTGCTGGCCGTGCGTTCCGGCGCGGAGAAGGACTTCACGTTCTTCAACGGCATGCCGACCGCCGAGATGACCGTGCTGTCCTACCGGGCGATCGGGGTCGGGCTCTACTCCTCGGCCGTGTTCTGCTTCGCGCCGGAGATCGCGCTCGGCTTCCACAAGGCCGTCGTCGGCGGCGACGAGATGCTCGCCCAGCGGCTGCTCGGGGAGTTCTACCGGCCGCTCGTGGAACTGCGCGCGCGGAAGGCCGGCTACGCGGTGGCGCTGGTCAAGGCGGGTGTACGTCTGCGCGGTCTCGACGTCGGCGGGGTCCGGCCCCCTCTCGTGGACGCCTCACAGGACCACGTGGCCGAGCTGGAGCGGCTGATCGAGCGGGGCCTGGAGATCGTGTCATGAGGATCCAGGACATCGTGGTGACGCCGGTCGCCTTCCGGGACCCGCCACTGCTGAACGCGTCGGGCGTCCACGAACCCTGGGCCCTGCGCACGATCGTCGAGGTGATCACCGACGAGGGCCTCCTCGGCCTCGGCGAGACCTACGGCGACCTGGCCCACCTCGACAAGGTCCGCGCGGTGGCCAAGGACCTGATCGGCCTCGACTGCCTCCACACCTCCGAGATGTACGGAACGGTGGTCCGGTCGGTCGGCGCCACCACCGTCACCGGCCGGACCGGCGAGAAGACCGCCGACCGGGTGTACGCCCCCTTCGAGGTCGCCTGCCTCGACATCCGCGCCCGGTCGCTCGGCCGTCCGGTCGTCGACCTGCTGGGCGGGCGGGTCCGCGACGCGGTCCCCTACGCCGCCTACCTCTTCTACAAATGGGCCGGTCACCCCGGCGCCCCCGACGACGGTTTCGGCGCCGCACTCGACGCCGACGGCCTGGTCGCCCAGGCTCGCTTGCTGGTGAGTGACTACGGTTTCCGGTCGCTGAAGCTGAAGGGCGGGGTGTTCCCGCCCGGCGTCGAGATCGACGCGATGCTCGCGCTGCGCGACGCCTTCCCCGATCATCCGCTGCGCGTCGACCCGAACGCCGCCTGGACCGTCGACACCTCGGTCGCCGTCGGCCGCGCCCTGGAGAGCGTGATCGACTACCTGGAGGACCCGACGCCCGGCCTCGACGGCATGGCCACCGTCGCGGCCCGCGTGCCGATGCCGCTGGCGACCAACATGTGCGTCGTCACCCCCGAGCACCTGCCCCCGGCGATCCGCCGGGGCTCGATCGGGGTGCTGCTGGTCGACCACCACTATTGGGGCGGGCTGGTCCGCGCCCAGCGGATCGCCGAACTGTGCGCGACGTTCGGCATCGAGGTCTCCATGCACTCCAACTCCCACCTGGGCATCAGTCTGGCCGCCATGACCCACCTCGCCGCCGCCACCCCGGCGGTCACCCACGCGTGCGACACCCACACCCCCTGGCAGGACGGCCAGGACGTCATCGCCCCCGGCTCCCTGACCTTCGTCGACGGTGCGGTGCCGGTACCCGCCGGCCCGGGTCTGGGCGTCGAACTCGACCGCGACGCGCTGGCCCGCATGCACGAGGCCTACCTGCACTGCGGCGTCCGTTCCCGCTCCGACACCGCCTACCGCCAGTCGGTCGAGCCCGGCTTCTCGGCGGAACGGCCGCGCTGGTGAACCTCGTCCACCTCTATCCCTGGGACGTCACCGACGGCCTGGCCGACCTGGGCGTCGACGGGGTGATGCTGGCGGCGTCGTACCACTCGGTCCGCGCCGCGACCCCACGCCATCCCGCCCACCGGCACGTGACGGCGCCGCACGCGGCGAGTTACGTGCCGGTCCGCCGGGAGAAGTACGCCAGGCTGGTCCCTGCGGAACCGACCTGGACCTCGCGCAACGCCTTCGCGGAGACCCGCGCCCGGCTCCGGGGCCTGCCCGTCCACGCCTGGACGGTCCTCACTCATTCGTCGGCGCTGGGCACCGCCCACCCCGACCTCGCCGTCGTCAACGCCTTCGGTGACCTGTACGAATACGCGCTGTGCCCCAGCGCGGAGGAGGTCAGGGCCTACTGCCGCGCCTTGGTCGGGGAGGTGCTGGAGCTGGGCGAACCGGACGGGCTGTTGCTGGAAGCCTGCGGACCGCTCGGGGTGACCCACGCTGGACACCACGACAAGACGTTCTGGACTCCGGTGCAGGCGGCGCTGCTGTCGATCTGCTTCTGCGCCGCCTGCCTGCTCGTCCTGCCCGAACCCGAGGAATTGCGGCGGCGGGTCCGCGCGGGAGTGGACGCGGGGCTCCCACCCGAGGAGGCGCTGGGCGATCTGGCCGACCGGGTGCGGGAGATCCGGGTGTCCCTGTCGACGCGGCTGCGGGACGAGGTCGTCGAGGTGGTCGGCGGCAGGGTGCCGATCGCCCTGCACGCCAACCCCGACCCGTGGGCGGCGATGCCGTCGTCGGCGGTGGTCGAGGCACCGAAGGGCGTGGACGTGCTGGTCGCCAACTGCTGGGGCCCCGACGGGGAACGGCGCGTCGAGGCGTTGTCGAGGTTCGGGCTGCCCGTGGCCGCCTACGTCCAGGCCCTGGGCGCCGACCCTCAGGAGCTCGTCCAGAGGTATCGGCAGGCCCGGGACCTGCACTGGTATCACGCCGGGATGGCCTCGGCAGACCTCCTGCGCGCGATCGGCGAGGCGATCAGTGGCGACCCAGCACGCAGAACTCGTTCCCCGCAGGGTCGGTCATGACCGTCCACGGGACGTCGCCGCCCTGACCGACGTCGGTGAGCGTCGCCCCGAGTTCCAGCAGCCGTTCGACCTCGGCCTGTTTGGCCTCGACGGGGTCCGGCCGCAGGTCGATGTGGATGCGATGCCTGATCCCGCCGGGGCTGCGGAGGAACTCCAGATAGGGCCCGACCCCTTCGGAGGCGCGCAGCCGGGCGTGGTCGTCGGTCACCTCGTGGAGGGTCCAGTCGATCGCCTCGTCCCAGAACCGCGCCATCGCACGCGGATCGGCGCAGTCGACCACGACGGCCGCGATCGGGCCGGTGTCGCGGTAGAGCTCCCGGGGCTCCAGCACACAGAACACATTGCCCTCGGGGTCGGCGAGGACCGTCCAGGGAACGTCGCCCTGCCCGATGTCGGCGGGGGTCGCACCGAGCTCGATCAGCCGGGCGACCAGCTCTTTCTGGTGGGTCTCCGAGGTGGTGGCCAGATCGAGGTGGACGCGGTAGTCGACCTGCTCGGGATCGGGAACGCGGACGAGGTCGATGCACACGGCGGAGGGGTCGGGCCAGGTGAAACCGATCGGTTCGAGGTTGGTCACCCCGGGCCCCTCGCTGTCGATCCCCCAGCCGAGAGCTTCTGCCCAGAACCGGCCCAGCGCCACTTCGTCCCGGGCCTTGAAATTCACCTGCACGAGTCGCAACGTCACTTGATCGACCCTATGCCCGGTGGGTGATCCGGCCGTCCATGACCGTGAGGGTTACCCGGTGGCCGAAGGCACGGGCGGGGAACGGGGTGTTGGCCGAGCGGCTGACCTGGGGGCCGACCGTCCAGGGCTCGGGGCGGACGACGCAGAACGTCGCCGGGTGGCCCACCTCGATCTCGTGCCGGGTCAGGCCGCCGATGTCGGCGGGGCGGAACGACATGACCTCGGCTATCAGGGTCCAGTCCTCCTCCAGCACTTCGGCGACGATCGGGAGGGCGGTCTCCAGCGAGGTCAGGCCGAAGGCCGAGTCGCGCCAGCCGCAGGTCTTGGTGTGGCTCGGGTGTGGGGCGTGGTCGGTGGCGACGACGTCGATCACGCCCGACTTCAGCGCTTCGCGGACGGCGGTGACGTCGTCGGGGGAGCGCAGCGGCGGGTTGACCTTGAAGGCCGGGCCGGCGGTCGCGGCGTCGTGGTCGGTGAGGATCAGGTGGTGCGGGGTGACCTCGGCGGTGATGGGCAGGCCGCGTTCCTTGGCGGAGCGCACCAGTTCGACCGAGCCCCGGGTGGACACGTGGCAGACGTGGAGGCGGCCGCCGGTGGCGGCGGCCAGGGCGATGTCCCGGCCGATGATCGCCTCCTCGCCCGCGACCGGCCAGCCCGGCACGCCCAGGTCGTCGGCGACCCGTTCGTTGATCACGCCGTCGCGGACGATGGGGGCGCTCTGGGCGTGCTGGGCGAAGATCGTGCCGTTTCTGGCCATGGCCTGGAGGAGCCGCCACGACAGGCCGTCGTCGTTGACGCACTTCCCGTCGTCGGAGAACAGCCGCACGCCGATCGCCGCCAGGGCGTCGACGTCGACGACCTCCTCGCCGTTGAGGCCGTAGGTCGCGGCCGAGATCACGTGGACCCGCGCGGCCAGGTTCTCGGCCCGCCGCCGGACCTCTCTCACCCGGTCGACGGTGTCGGTGGTGGGGCTGGTGTTGGCCATCGCGAAGACGTCGGTGAAGCCGCCCGCGGCGGCGGCACGGGTGCCGGAGTCGAGCGTCTCGGCCACCTCGCCCCCGGGTTCGCGCAGGTGGGTGTGCAGGTCGACGAGCCCGGGGAGCAGCACGTCCTGATGAGGGCCGCTCCTGGGGATGATCGCGGAGTACTTCCCGTCGTCGACGGTGACGTCGAAGGCACCTTCGCGGCCGGGGATGCGCACGTTCTCGATGATCATTCGGCGGCGTCCAGGCGCAGGAGGGTTTCCAGGAGCACCTCGGTGCCGGTGGCGATCTCCTCCGGGGTCGTGTACTCGTCGGGGACATGGCTGAGCCCGTGGCGGCTCGGCACGAAGATCATCCCTGCGGGTACGACCCGGTTGAGCTGCTGGGCGTCGTGGCTGGCGCCGCTGGGCAGCACGCGATAGGGCAGGCCGAGCCCGTCGCAGGCGGCGCGCGTGTGGTCGGCTATCCAGGCGGGCAGCACGACCGGCGAGGTGTCGGCCAGCACGTCGACCGTGATCGCCACCCCGTGGCCCTCGGCGATTCGGGTGAAGCCGTCGGCCAGCGCCTCGGCGGTCTCCCGCTGACGGACCGTGTCGACGTCACGGACGTCCACGAAGAACTCGGCCGCCCCCGGAATCGTGGTGATCGACCCCGGCTCGACCCCGAGCCTGCCGACCGTGACGCGCGTGCCGTGGTGGGCCGGGTCCTGAGCCAGCCGATCGCCGAGCACCACGCATTCGGCCGCCACGACCAGCGCGTCGTGCCGCAAGTGCATGGGAGTTCCCCCGGAGTGGGTGGCCCGCCCGGTCAGCCGGACCCGGAGCCGGGTGCTGCCGGAGATCAGATCGACCACGCCGACCCCGACCCCCCGGGACTCCAGGACCTCGCCCTGCTCGATGTGCAGTTCGACGAACGCGTACCACTCGGCCGGGTTCCACCGCGCGCGGTCGGCGTTGCCCGGGTCGAGCCCAGCCTGGGTCATCGCCTCGGCCATGGTCGTACCGGTCGCGTCGGTGAAGTTCTCCAGGTCACGGGCCCGGGTCAGCCCCGCGGCCACCCGGCTGCCGTTGCACGCCTGCCCGAACCGCGCGCCCTCCTCGGCCGCGAACGCCACGAACCGCCACGGCCTGACATGGTCACGCGAGGCCATGACCTCGGCGATCTCCATGGCGGCCGCGACCCCGGCGATCCCGTCGAACCCACCGCCGCTGGGCACGGTGTCGAGATGGGAGCCGGTGCCGATCGCCCGCCCGTGACCGGGCAGCTCCGCGATCGTGTTCCCGGCTTCGTCGGTGCGCACGGCGAGCCCGAGCCCGGACATGTGCGCGGCGAACACCGCGTGGGCGTCGCGCTCCAGTTTCGTGTACGCCAGCCGCGTGCACCCCGCCCCCGGCTCACTGATCGCGGCGAACCGGTCGAGATGCCCGGTGATACGGTCTCGCATGATCACGGGGTCACGACCCCGGCATCCGCAGAACAGACCGCCACGACCTGCGCACCTTGACGGGCCAGCAGAGCGACGGCCGGTTCGACGGCGTGCTCCCGGTCGAACGCCGCCGCCACCAGCACCACCCTCGACGGCCGCCCGGTCCCGACGACGCTCAGCCGCCCGAGATCGGCGACGATGGTCAGCCGCCCGACGTCGAGCCGCCGCGCCACGACATGCGCGAGCAGCACATCGGCGGTGTCATCCCAGCTCACCACGGCCTCGGGGGCGAGATCGCGGGCCAGCCCCGCGAGCTCCTCGCCGATGCCCTCCACCGAGACGGGATCTTCGATGATCATGCGTGTCCCTCCAGCCCGGCGGGCACGAGGCGATCGCCGTCCCGCCGCACGATGTGACCCACCACGAACACGTGATGAGCCCCCGGCACCTCCACCGGCTCGACCGCCACCACGGCCACCTCCTCACCCGCCCGAACCACCCCGAGCCCGTCAACGGCGAACGGCAACCCGGTCCGCAGAGCGACGGCCGCCCCGAGCGCAGCGGCCCCGACCCCAGTGGCCAGAATCCGATCAGTGGTAGCAGGAATGGCGGCCGCCAAACCGTCAGCGATCCGCCGCAAGAGAGAAGGCCTGGTCAACCACTCGACAGCCGACCCAGCAGCAAAGAGATCAGCCGCCAACTCGACATCCCGATCGGCAGGCGGCCGCCCCAAACCCGGCAACGTCACGACGACCTCCCGGCCGCGGAAGCCACGCCCGATATTTCGCGATTTCGCCCCGCCGTGTGGACGCTTTCCGGACTGATCGCCGGAGGCATCTCGTACCGAAATTTCATGCTTTGCTCCCCAGCGACAACTCCTGTGCCCCCGCCAGCAGTTCGGTCAGTTCCGACTCGGAAGGGTTGGGGTCGATCGGGCCCTCGTAGCCCTGTTCGCGGGACAACCGCTCGGCCGCGTCGAGCACGTGCCGCGTCGCCGTGGCGCGGACAGCAGGGTCTTCGACCCGGGACCATGCCGCACACACCGTGACCGCCGTCTGCACACGCCCACCCAGCCCCGACCGCACCGGCGCCGACACCGCCCACACGCCCTCGTCGAGTTCGTTGTTGCACACGTCGAAGCCGCGCGCGCGGACCAGCGCCAGGTGGTCGATGATCCGGTTCAGCTCGCGAACCGTCCCGCTCGTGAACGACGCCCGGGGATAGGACGCCAGGAGGGCTTCGGCGAAGACCGGGTCCTGGTAGGCGAGGATCGCCCTGGCCGAGGCCGCCGCGTGGAGGGGGACCTCCTGGCCCAGCCGCACGAACAGGCGCAACGGACGCTTCGAGCCGGCGATGGAGACCGCCACGACGCGGCCGTCGATGAGCTGGGTGAGGATCACGCTCTCGCCGATCTTGCGTTCGGCGTCGACCAGCGCGGCGGGGGGCTGGATCAGGAACGACTCGTAGTCCTCCACGTGGCCGAGCTTCAGAGCATCCGGTCCGAGCACGTAGCGTTTGGTGGTCGGTGACCGGCTGACGTAGCCCTCGTGTTCGAGGGTCGCGAGCAGGCGGTGCATGGTCGCGACCGGGATGTCGAGCTGCTGGTGAAGCTGCTGCAGCGTCAGGCCCTGCCGGTAGGCGGCCAGGTGGCTGAGCACGTTGAGCGCCCGCACCACGACGTGCATCGGCTTCTCGCCCATCGAGGCAACCCTTTCCGTTACACGGAATTTACATTTCCGTTCTGTTGCCTCGAAGTATCCGGTCGGCCTGACGCGCATGTCAATGGCCCTATCAAGGGCAGGCCTGTGACGAGCCAAGACTCTTGACACTTTCTTAACGGCGTCCCAATACTGTGCGAATCGCACTGATGGAAACGTCGTTTCCGTCACACGGAAATTAATGGAAAGGAGGTGTCGTGGTCGCTGCCGACATCGCCGTCCGGCTCAGGGTGCCGGGGCCGGTCTGGCTGGTCCTGCGCAAGCTGGGCGGGGCGCTGCTCGTCGTGTGGGGCGTCGTCACCTTCACCTTCGTCGTGGCGCGGGTGGTCGCCCCCGACCCCATCGCGCTGCTCGTGCCGCCGGGCGCCAGCCCCGAGACCATGGCGGCCGTCCGGGCCGACCTCGGGCTCGACGGGTCGGTGTTCCAGCAGTACCTCATCTACCTGGGTGACCTGCTCAGAGGCGACCTCGGGGTCTCCTTCGGCACCGGCCAGGCGGTGACCGCCGACCTCATGGGGCGGTTCCCGGCCACGCTGGAGCTGGCGGTGCCCGCGCTGATCGTCGGGGTGCTCGCGGGCACGGGGCTCGGGGTGCTCTCGGCGGTCCGCCGGGGGAGACTGACCGACCACACGATCCGCGCCTTCACGGTCGCCGCGCTGGCCATGCCGCAGTTCTGGCTCGGCCTCATGCTGCTGTCGCTCTTCTTCGTCAACCTCGGCTGGCTGCCCGGCCCGCTCGGGCGGCTGCCCGCAGGGGTCGCGCCGCCCGAAGGGATCACCGGGTCGTACGTCCTCGACGCACTGCTGTCCGGGCAGTTCGAGACGGCCCGGCTGGCCCTCCTGCAGCTGGTGCTGCCGGGGTTCGTGCTCGCGTGCGGCATCTTCGCGCCGATCACGCGGGTGGCCAGGTCGGGCATGGTGGAGGCGCTGCGCAGCGACTACGTGCGCACCGCCGCCGCCTACGGGTTCGGGCGGGGCGTCATCAACGCCCGCTACGCCCTCAGGAACGCGCTGCTGCCGGTGATCACGATGGTCGCCAACGGAGTCGCCTTCGCGTTCACCGGCGCGGTGCTCGTCGAGAGCGTGTTCGGCTGGCCGGGCATCGGCCAGTACGCCCTCACCGCCGTCCAGCAGTCGGACTTCCCCGCGCTCCAGGGCTTCGTGCTCTACGCGGCGGTCGTCTACGTCGTCCTCTACGCCCTGGTCGACCTGGCCTACTCCTTCGCCGACCCGAGGATCCGCTCATGAACCCGCGCAGGCTGGGCCTCGGGCTCATGACCGCTCTGCTGGCCGTGGCGGTCATCGGCCAGATCTGGACCCCTTTCGACCCGGAGGCCAGCGGCGCGGGCGCGCCGTTCCTGCCGCCGTCGGGCGTCCACTGGTTCGGCACCGACCACGCCGGCAGCGACGTGTTCTCCAAGACGGTCGCCGCCACCGCGACCGACGTGTGGCTGACCGTGGTGGCCGTGGCCATCGCGTTCGCCGTCGGCGGGCTGCTCGGCGCGATCGCCGGATACTGGGGCGGCTGGGCCGACGCGGTGATCATGCGGGTGACGGAGGTGCTCCAGTCGTTCCCGGCGCTGCTGCTGGCGATGCTGCTGGTCACCACGCTCGGGTCGGGGCTGCTCAACGTGATCGTGGTGGTCGCGTTCGTCGGCCTGCCCGGTTACCTGCGGCTGCTGCGGGCCGAGGTGATGAGCCGCAAACGCCTTGAATACGCCGACGCCGCCATCCTCGCCGGGAACACCGGGCCGAGGGTGCTGACCCGGCACCTGGTGCCCAACAGCCTGACCCCGCTGGTCTCCTACGCCGCCATCAACGCGGCCTGGGTCGCGATCGTGGTCTCCAGCCTGGGCTTCATCGGCGTCGGCATCGAACCGGGCAGCCCCGAATGGGGCTCGATGATCGCGGCCGGCCGCGACGCCCCGGACGCCTACTGGATCTCCCTGTTCCCCGGAATCGGCATCCTCCTGCTGTCGGCCGCCTTCTACCTGCTCGGCGACGGCCTGATCGAACGGGACCACCGATGAGCCCCCTCCTCACCGTCGAAGGGCTCTCCGGCCGCTTCGGCGACAATCAGGTCCTGTACGACGTGAGCTTCGCGGTGCCGCGCGGCGGCATCACCGCGATCGTTGGCGAGACCGGCAGCGGCAAGTCGCTCACCTCCCTGACCGTGCTCGGCCTGCTGCCCCCCGGCCTTCGCGTCGAGGGTTCGGTCCGGTTCGAGGGCCGCGAACTGCTCGGCCTCGGCGAGGAGGACTACCGGAAGCTGCGCGGAAGCCAGATCGCCATGGTCTTCCAGGACGCCCGCGCCGCCCTCAACCCGGTGCTCACCGTGGGCCGCCAGCTCACCGACGTCGCCCGGCTCCACCACGGCCTTCGCAGAAAAGGGGCTGAGGCGCTCGTCGAGGAGACCCTCCGGCGGGTGCTCATCCCCGACCCGCGCCGCCGCATGGCGCAGTATCCGCACCAGTTCTCCGGCGGCATGGCGCAGCGGGCGATGATCGCGATGGCGCTCATCTGCAAGCCCCGGCTGCTCCTGCTCGACGAGCCCACCACCGGTCTGGACGTCACCACCCAGGCCGACGTCATGGAACTCGTCGTGGACCTCACCCGGGCCGAGGGCCTGACCACCGTCCTGGTCACCCACGACCTGGGCGTGGTCGGCGAGAGCTGCGACCACGTGGTCGTCATGCGGAACGGCCGGGTGGTCGAACGCGCCACCACCGAGACGTTCTTCCGCGCCCCCGCCGACCCGTATTCGCGGCTGCTGCTGGAGGCGTCATGACCCCGGTCCTCAAGGTGGCGGGCCTGCGCACCGAGTTCACAGCCCGGGGCAAGGGCGTGCTCCGGGCGGTCGACGACGTGTCCCTGTCGGTCGACGCGGGCGAGACCCTGGCGGTCGTCGGGGAGAGCGGGTCGGGCAAGTCGACGCTGGCCCGGTCGATCCTGCGGCTCGTCGAACCGAGCGCGGGCACCGTCGAGATCGGCGGGCGGTCCGTGGAGTCGTACAAGAGAAGGAAGGATCTGTTCCGGGACGTGCAGATGGTCTTCCAGGACCCCCGGTCGTCGCTCGACCCGCGCCAGCGGGTGCGGTCGATCCTCGAAGAACCCCTGAAACTGCACCTCGGGATGCCCGCGGCCCAGCGCGACACCAGGATCCGAGAGCTGCTCGACGCGGTGGAACTCGATCCCGTCGTGCTCGACCGGCTGCCCGCCGCGCTGTCCGGAGGGCAGCGGCAGCGCATCGGGATCGCCCGCGCGCTCGCCGTCGAGCCCAAGGTGATCATCCTGGACGAACCCACCGCCTCGCTCGACGCCTCCACCCGAGGTGTCGTGCTCGACCTGCTCGCCCGGCTCCAGAAGGAGACCCGGGTCGCCTACCTGCTGATCTCCCACGACCTGCACGCCGTGCGCCGCGTCGCCCACCGGGTCGACGTCATGTACCTGGGCCGGGTGATCGAGTCGGGCACCGCCGACGACGTGCTCGACCGGCCCGCCCACCCCTATACCCGCGCGCTCATCGACGCCGCCCCCGTGGCGGCCTACCGCGGCCATGTCCGCGCGGTACGGCTGAGCGGCGAGAACCCCGGTCCCTTCCACATCCCCGCCGGCTGCCCGATGGAGCCGCGCTGCCCGCTCGCCGTGGCGGACTGCGCGGCCACCAGGCCCGACCTCCTCCCGTTCGGCCCGGCGCACACCGCCGCGTGCCCCGTGACCCATGCGATCCACGTACGAGAAGGAACGAAGCGATGAGCAAGGACACCCCCCGGACCCTGCGTCTGGCACTGATGGCGATGGTTCTCGCCGCGGCGCCGGCCCTGGCCGCCTGCTCCGCCACGCAGAACGGCACCACCTCCGCTCCCGCCGCGGCCCCGGCCGCGCTCGTGGCCGCCTGGCCCAGCGACGTCAGCACGATGGACCCCGGTGACGCGCGGACCGACCAGGACAAAGAGCTGGCGATGAACGTCTACCAGAACCTGGTGGGCTACCAGCTCGATGCGGAAGGCGACCACGCGACCAGCCAGGGCCTGACCTCCGTCCCCGGCGTCGCCTCCTCCTGGGACGTCGCCGACGACACGGTCACCTTCACCCTGCGCACCGACATCAAGTTCCACCCGTCGGGCAACACCCTGACCAGCAAGGACGTCGTCTGGTCGCTCCAGCGCGCCCTCCAGGTCAACGGCGCGGTCGAGCTGAACAACAGCGGCGTGTTCAAGCCCGAGCAGATCACCGCCCCCGACGACACCCACGTCGTCATCAAGTACACCGACGCGGCGGGCAAGCCGGTCAAGGCGAGCGAGGTCAACATCGCGACCCTGCGCACCTGCTGGTACGGCGTCATCGACAGCGCCGTCGCCCAGCAGCACGCCACGGCCGACGACCCGATCGCCAAGGAGTGGCTGAAGGCCAACGTCGCCGGAAGCGGCCCCTACTACGTCAAGTCACGCCAGGCCGGGCAGTCGATCGACCTGGCCGCCGTGCCCGGCGCGGTGCTCAACGCCCCCAAGTTCGCCGCCGTCACCGCGCGCGTCGTCAACGACGGGAACGTTCCGGCGCTGCTGCGCGGCAAGAGCGTCAACGTGGCGCTCTACGGCCTGTCGCCCCGCGACACCAGCGCGCTGAAGACCGCCGGGTTCCGGGTCGCGCACGCCGACACCTCCGCCTACCTCTACCTCCAGATGGCCAGCGACGTCGGCCCGTTCGCCGACCCACTCGTGCGCCGGGCGGTCGCCAACGCGCTGCCCTACGACAAGGTGATCTCCGACGTCTACTTCGGCCAGGCCGAACGCGCCGCCTCCTATGTCGCCAAGGCCGCGCCGGGCTACTCGCCGTCGTGGTCGGCGTACGGCGACTCGGCCCAGGCGACCACGCTGATGGCCCAGGCCGGGAACCCGAAGATCACCACCAAGCTGCGCTATCCGAGCGAAGACCCCACCTACGCGACCACCGCCCAACTGGTCAAAGATGCCCTGAAGCCGCTGGGCATCGACGTCACGCTGGAGCCGCAGACCTCCGCCGCCATGTTCAACGCCATCATCGGCCGGGCCACCGCCAAGACCGACGGCGCGCCCACCGACGGCATGGTCCTGTTCTCCCTGACCACCTACGTCGAGGACGCCAAGACCCCCGTCAAGCTGTGGAGCGTCTCGGGCGGCGTGGTCAACTTCGGCCGCAGCAAGCTGCCCGAGGTCGACAAGCTCCAGGGCGAGTTCGCGATGGCCGCCCCCGGCCCCGACCGCGACGCGGCCTACCAGAAGATCCAGCAGGTCGTCGCCGAGGACGCCGCCTTCCTGCCGATCGCCATCACCGGCCGCACCATGGTGAGCGCCGAGAGCGTGACGAACCTGACTTTCACCCCCGAGCCGGTGGTCCTGTACTGGGCCCTGGGGCCCTCCCGATGACGAGTGCCGTCGAGGCGGTCGAGGCGGCCATCCAGGTGGCCGCCTCGGTCCGGGACCTCAACGTCTTCTCCCACGAGTCCTTCGCCGAGGCCCTCATCCAGGCCGAGGCCAGCGACGAGCGGCGGGCTCGCGGCGCGCTCCTCGGCCCGGGCGACGGAACGCTGATCACCATCAAGGACAACATCCCCGTGGCGGGGCTGCCCTGCGAGTGGGGCAGCCGCGTCTTCGAGGGCCGGATCGCGGCGAGCGACGAACTCGCCGTGGCCCGTCTCCGCGCCCAGGGCTACGTGATCCTCGGCAAGACCAACGTCTCGGAATTCACCCTGGGCCTGGGCAACGTCTCGACGTTGCTCCACGGCACGACCCGCAACCCTCACGACCCTGCTCTGACCACCGGCGCTTCCACAGGCGGCGGCGCGGCGGCGGTGGCGGCGGGCATCGGCCGGATCGCCCTGGGCACCGACGGCGGAGGGTCGATCCGCTGGCCCGCGAGCTACTGCGGCCTGATCGGCCTGAAGCCGACGGTCGGCCGCATCCCCCGTCTCGACGGCCTCCCCACGATCCTCCACGACTTCGAGGTCATCGCCCCCATCGGCCAGACCGTGGAAGACGTGGCGATGCTGCTGACGGCACTGGAAGGTCCCGACCTCCGCGACCGGCGCTCACTGGCCGCTTTCCCGGACCTGGATTCATCCGATAGGCCGCTGCGGATTCGGTACACGCCCCAATTCGGGGACTATCCCGTCGAACCCGAGATCGCCGCGTCCGTCGCGGAGGTCGCCGAACGGTTCGCGCTGATGGGGCATCACGTCGAGGAAGGGCCGCCGCCCTTCGACTTCGCGGCGTTCGACGAGCACTGGCGGACGATCGGTACCGCCGGGCTGGCCTGGATGCTCAGGGAGCACCCCGGCTGGGAAGAGCTCGTCGGCGACATCTACCCCCCGATGGTCGCCCACGGCGAGTCCCTTTCCGCGGTCGACTACGTCGCGGCGCTGGACGCCTTCCGCGCGAACTACGCCCAGCTCGCCACCTTCTTCCAGGGCGCCGACCTGCTGCTCACCCCCGTCGCGGGCGCCATGCCGTGGCGGGCGGAGGAGCTCGCGCCCCCGTACCAGCGGGTGTTCACCGGTGTCGCCAACGCCACCGGGCTGCCCGCGATCAGCGTCCCCGGCCCCTCGCAGGGGATGCCGATCGGTTTCCAGCTCGTCGGCCCGTTCGGGGCCGACCGTCTTCTGCTCTCCGTCGCCCGGTCCTACGGGGCGGCGTACCCGAAAAGAGGCTCCACCGCATGACTGTCACGGTCGAGGCGTTCGACACGTCGGGTCCTGGCGACACCGAAGGCCTGATCGCCCTGCTGAAGGCCCATCCCCCCGAGGAGATCCGGCGGCTGGCGCTGCTGGTGAAGGTCGAGGGCAGCGCCGACCGCAACGACTTCTCCCGCGAACACGCCACCTACCGGGCCCGCGAGGCCGTCGTCGCGCACGGCGGCGAAGACCTGGCCGAGCGCACGGTGTTCCTGCACTCCACGGGTTCGGAGGGCGCGATCACCCCGTTCGGCTACTTCATCGCCGACGTCGGCCCCCGGGAGGGGCTGTCGGTCGGGGTGGCGCGCAGTGGGGTCGTCCAGGCCCATGACCTGGGGACCCTCGCGCACGCCGCCACGGTGGAACGGACCGTGGCGGAGGCGATCGCCGACGCCGGGCTGACCGCCGGCGACGTCGCGCTGGTCGTGGTGAAGACGCCGCTCGGCGGGATCACCTCCGCCTACGCCAAGGCGGTCGGCGCGCTGGGTTCCGCGCTGGCCCTCGGCGACGTGGAGCGGGAGCGGGTGGTGCCCGAGGCCTTCGGCCGGGATCTCGGGCTGTACTCCTCCCGCACGATGGTCTTCTCCAGTTCCGAGGCGACGTTCGTCGAGGTCCTGGTGCTGGGCGGCTCGGGTGAGGGGCTGCGGGTGGCCACCGGTCCGATCGCCGACATGCTCGACGCGCCGGGTGTGCGCCGCGTGCTGCGGGAGGCGGGCGCGACCTTCACCGACGATGGCGTGGTCGCCGACCCCTCCCGGGTCGCGGCGCTGCTGGTCAAGGGCGGGCACCGCCACGACGGCACCCTGCGCGGGAACCGGATCACGGTCCTGACCAGCCATCTCGATCCGGACAAGCACGTGCGGGCGGTGCTCAGCGGAACGGCGGGTTCGGTGCTGGGCGACGGCCGCATGTTCGTGACGGCGGGCTCGCTGCACCAGGCGGCCGACGGCGGCGGCCTGTGCGTGGCGATCGTCCGGCCATGAACACGCTCCCGCTGGTCAGCGATGAGCAGGCCCGCTCGGTGGTCACGGTCGACGACGCCCTGAATGTCGTCGAACAGACCTATGCCGACCTGGGCGCCGGCCGTCTGGCCCTGTCCGATCCGGAGGTCACCCGGCTCGGCGACGACACCCGGGGGTTCGCGCTCAAGGCGGCGATCCTCGACCGCTACGGCGTGGCGGGCATCCGCGTGCTCCCCACGCACACCGGAGGCCGCAACGGCTGGTGCCTCGTGCTGGAGTCGGCGTCGGGCCGTCCTCTGGTCGGGGTGGCCGAAGCCTGGCTGCACCGCCTGCGCACCGCCGCCTCGGCCGTCGTCGCCGCCCGCCTGCTCGCCCGCCCGGACAGCCGCGTGCTCACGCTGGTGGGGGCGGGCCGCATCGCCGAACTGGTGCCCGCCGCCTTCGCGGCGGCCTTCCCCGGCATGGAACTGCGCGTCGTCGCCCGCCGCGCGGAATCCGCGGCGGCCCTGGCCACCCCTTTCGGCGGTACGTTCTCCACCTCCCTCGACGAGGCCGCCCCCGGCTCCGACGTGATCATCTCGATCACGAGCGCCATCGAACCGATCGTCCACGCCCGCCACCTGGCCCTGGGCGGCACGGTCATCGGCCTCGGCGGCGGTCCCGAGATCGCCGCCGAGACCCTGTCGTCCGCCGACCAGTTGTTCGTGGACGAACTCGCCTACGCCCAGGAGGTCGGTTCGGTCGCCGGCTGGCTGCGCACGGGCCTGACCAGGGCCGACCTGGCCGACCGCCTGACGGCCGACCTCCCGGCGGTGATCACCGGCCAGGCGAAGGGCCGGGTGAGCGACGACGACCGGGTGCTGGCCGTCGTCCAGGGAGTGGCGGCCTGCGATGTGGCCCTGGCCTGCCTGGTGGCCGAACGGCTGGGGGTGACCTGATCAGACCTGCCCCGTGAGCTGGGCGTGCAGGCGCCGGCACTCGTGGATGAGGCGGGCCTTGCGGCGGCTCCTCGCCAACTCCGCGATCGCCGGGATCTCCTCCCGCGCGCCCGTCCACCGGGCGACGTCGGTGGCGAAGGCGACGAGTTCGGTCTGGGAGACGGTGACGCGCTGCCCCTCGCGGGGCAGCAGTCCCGGCAGCATGGCCCGCACGATCCGCCACACCTCGTGGTGCGCCCCCGCCTCGGCCAGTTCGGTGAGGGCCGCGACGGCGGGGCGGATCTCCAGCCAGGAGGTGCGGCCGATCGCCAGGGCCATCTGGCGTCCGATCGACTCGGCGGCCAGTTCCCCCTTCGCGGCCAGCCGCAGCATCATCGGGACCACGTCGGGGTGGACGTTCTCCGCCAGCAGCACGCCGAGCATCGTCGCGGTGGCCTCGCCCAGCGGCCCGTCGGCCATGACCAGCCCCGCCAGCTCATTGGCCTGCCGCGCGCGGTTCCAGTGGCTGCGCAGCAGCTGCGGGAGGGAGTGGACGGCGGCGACCTCCCGGTGGGAGGGGGTCATCGCCGCCCACGTCTCCAGCGAATCGGCGGAGCAGGTGCGTTCGCGCGGCCGGCCCATCAGGGTCTCGTCGATCAGCGGATGGCCGGTGGGCTCTGCCCGCAGCACCGGCTTGAGCCGCACCCTCGTGGGTTCCACCGTCTCGTCGTCGCCGAGCGCGACCCATCGGCCGTCGTCGCCCCGGGTCCAGCCGAGGACGATCTCCGGGTCGGCCAGACCGCCACCCGTCAACCATCGCGCCACCGCGCGGGCGGCGTCGGAATCGATCGCCGAGGCGCGCTCGGCGGCACCCGGGTGGCCGCCCCTGGGCAGCCGCATCAGGGCCTGGGCCAGGTCGGCGGGCGGCGGCTCCACACCGGCGGCGGCGCACGTCTCCAGGCGGGTGACCAGCACGTCGGGGTCGAGATGCCCGTTGAGCCAGGTCGGCGTGGCCAGCAGCACGGGAGGCAGCGCGTCGGCGCGGAGCGCGGTCAGCAGCTCGAAGTGGCGGTGGAGGAGGAACGCGTGCGGAGGCGTGACGGCACCCGGGGCCGGTAGCCGGCTGGTAAGGCCGGCGGGGTTCACCACTTCGTCCGACAGGACGACCCGCCACTCGTCGAGGTCGGTGCGGATCTCGTCGTCCCGCCAGTAGGACGGCTCCTGGCGCACCCACGGCCGCAGGTCGCGCCGCACCTTCGACGGGTCGTCGGCGACTCCGGCCACGAACGCCGCCAGCCAGCGCTCCCGGCGGACCCAGCCCACCTCGTCGTCGGGGGAGAGCGAGGGCTCCGGAAAACGGCCCACCTCGGGCACGTCGGGAAGCGGCGGGAACTCCTTCTGCTCCTCCGGTTCGACGGGCGGGATCTCGCCGCCGAACCGTGCCGCCACCTTCGCGCTCAGTTCGGGGCCGAGATGGGTGAGCGCGTCGAGGATCGGGTCGGTGTGGGCGGCGAAGGCGTCGGCGTGCTTCAGGGTGAGGTCGGCGGCGCGGGTGCGCACGTCGAACGAGGTGTGGGCGTAGGCGGTCGTCAGCGCGGTCAGGAGGTCGGCGGCGGTCTCCGGGGCGGACCTGATCGACTGGTCGAGCCAGCGCAGGCCGGTGACGGCCAGCTTCGCCTCGGCCCGGAACGTCAGCGCCTCGACCGCCTCCACCAGGTCGAAGGGGTCGAGCGGCATCGCCTGGCGCACCTGTCCGGCGGCCAGCTCGGCGACCGTGCCGGGGGCCGACGGGAGCAGCCGCAGGTAGTCGCGTAACCGCGACGACGACTCCTCCGGAGTGGGCGCGAGCAGCGTGTGCAGCCGCACGAAGAACCGCAGGTCCTGGATATCGCCGCCCCTCAGGAACCGGCTGACGCAGCCGTCGAGTGCCCGTTCTCTCGGCAGGTCGCGCGAGGCCGCGGCCAGCCAGCGGGTCGGCCGGGGGTTCGGCTGCTCGTCGCGAAGGACGCGTCCGGCGCCGTCGGCGTCGAAGACGCGCGGCAGCAGCAGCGGCGTCAGCGGGTCGCCCGCCACACTCGGCGCGGTCAGCCAGGCGGCCACCAGCGGATCGTGGTCGGGCGGCGTCGCGCCCGAGTCGCGCAGCAGCGCCACGGCCAGCGGGGCGATGCGGTCGGCGGGACGCCGGATGCGCCGCGCCAGCCGCACCGACATGTCGCGACGCCATTCTTCGGAACGGGAGGCCGCCACCCGGACGACCGGCGCGACGTCGAGGGACCCGCCCCACCGGCGGTTCACCTCACGGCCGGTCACCCAGGTCACGGCCGCGGCCGGGCCGCCGATGCAGCCGACGCCGACCAGCAGGAGAGCCCTGGTCCGGTCGTCGAGCCAGGAGTCGACCTCCCAGGAGGGATACCTGGCGGCGAAGCGGCCCCGCAGTTCCTTCACCAGGCCGGGCAGGCGAGGGCCGATCTCGGCCCGCTCGGCATCGGAGAGCGCGACCAGCCGGTCGGTCAACGTGGTCACCTGGTTGCGGACGACCAGATCAGTGATCTCGGCCCAAAGGTTCGTCATGGCCGAGACAGTAGATCTTGGCACCGACAAAGCCACGCTAGATCATCCCGGCGAGCTTGTAGAGCACCAGCGACCCGGCCACCGCGACGTTCAGGCTGGCCCCCGTGCCGATCATGGGGATCTCGACGACGTCGTCGAGCAGGTCGAGCGCCTCCGGCGGGATGCCCTCCTGCTCGTGGCCGAGCACGGCGACGGTCGGCTGCCGGGCGGCGGGCAGGTCGGCCAGCCTGACCGCGTCTTCGGCCAGTTCGACGCCGATCACCCGCGCCCCCGCCTTCCGCTGTTCGGCCAGCCAGGGAAGCGGGCGGACCCAGTGCACGCAGGTCCGCCGCCGCAGGGTGTTGCCCCGCGCCAGCGCCTCGGGCACCCAGGGAAGCCTCGGCACCGCCAGGCAGGCGCCGACGGCGTCGCAGGTCCGGAGCAACGTGCCGAGGTTGGCGTGGTGGAGCGGCCACAGGGGTGCGGCGTAGAGGTGGTCGAGGCAGTTCGGCGCGCGACGGCGCCGCTGACCACGGAGATCCTTCGGGGTCCGGATCCGGACCGAACGGCCGCTCACCGGCCCAGGGGGCGAACCCCTTCGAAAACGTTCATGTCATGGACGTTCATCGGCACGCCCGAGCCATCGACGAGAGTCAACGCGATGCCCGAAGTGTACATACAAGGGCGACCGCGAACACGGGCAACCACGCCAGCCGGACCACCACCCAGCCGGGGTGGTCGGGCACGGTGTGCAGCCCGGCCAGCGGCGCGGCGGGCAGCGCGAGCGCGGTCACCGCGATCAGCGCCGTCTGGTGCCACACGTACACGCCCATCGCCGACAGGTTCACCGCCGCCACCCCGGCCCACAGCACCGGCCGCCGCATCGCCGCGCGCAGCGGCCCGAGCAGCAGCAACGCCGCCCCGACCTGCGCCAGCCCGAACGTCACCGCCGCCAGCGTGGGCGGCGACTGGTTCGACACGGCCGCACCCGGCACGCCGACCATCGCGGCCGGATACCCGCCGACCCCGATCAGCACACCGGTCGCCACGACCCCGCCGATCAGCAGCGCCCACCCGTTGAACCGCCGCCACGACAGCCCGACGCAGAACGGCACCAGCCAGGCCGCCCCGACGTTGATCCAGCCCACCCAATCGGGTGCGCCGAGCCCGAACCGCGCCAGGTCGACCAGCGCCACCACCGCCACCGGCCAGCCCGGATGCAGCCGCGTCACCAGCGGGGTCAGCGCGATCAGGGTGGCGTACACGGGCAGGAACCAGAGCGGCGCCCACACCAGCTTGGCCAGCGCCGCCACCGTCGCCGGGTCGGTCCCGAGCATCAGCATGACGGCCACCGCCCCACCCCAGACCCCGGCGAGCGCGGGCAGCGGGCGCAGCAACCGGGCCAGCCGCAGCCGTACCGGTGTCGCGCTCTGGGCCGCGACCATGCCGCCGACCAGGAAGAACAGCGCCATCGTCTGGAGGAGCCACGACACCGGGGCGAGACCCGGCAGGTGTTTCAGCGGGCTCGTCACCCTGATCGTGCCGCTGTCGGCGACGAGCGCGGTGACCAGCCAGTGGCCGCAGACCACTCCCGCGATGGCGATCGCGCGCAGCGCGTCGATGCCCCGGTCACGCATGGGCGACGATCCCGGCGATGGCCTTCAGGGAGACGTCCAGCAGCAGGTAGTCGCCGTGCCCGGCGTCTCCGGCGTCGAACCGGCGGATGCCGGAACCGGGGGCCAGCGGGTCGGGACCGAAGACGGCCGGCACGTGGGCGATCCAGTCGCGGCGGCCACGCCCGGCCCAGACCGTCGCCGGGGAACGGAAGGCGGGGACGCTCGAGGTGCCGTACAGGACGAGGTTGTCGGCGGGGAGATCCGGCGCGGCCCGCGCGCAGACGACGGCGCCGTAGGAGTGGCACAGCAGCGAGATCCTGACCTGCGGATACGCGGCGGCGAGCCGGGTGACGAACGCGCGCAGACGCGGAGCGGCCGTGTCGGCACGGGCGGTGGTCACCGACCCGAGACCGATCAGGCGAGGGGTCGGGTAGCCGAGCCAGGCGACGACCGCCGCCCCCTCGCCCAGCTCGGCCCGGAGCCGCATCGCGCCGCCCCGGAGACGGCCGTAGGCGTCGAGCGTGGTGCCCGCGCCGGGCACGACGACCGCGACGGTCCGCGCCGGGAGCCCGCCGAACAGCTCGACCGCCGTCTCGCCGTCGAAAGCCAGAAAGGTCCGGTCGTGTACGGCCATCGCGCGCAGCGACGCCGCCCGGGTGAGGTGCCCCCGCTCCGCCGCGAACCGGGCGGCCTCGGCGATGGCCTGCCTGGTCAGGGCGTAGTGAGCCGGGCCGAACCCGAGTGGTGTCCCCGGCGGCGCGGGCACGCCCTGGCCGCTCACCGGCAACGCCACGGCCACGAGGACAAGGAGGAGACGCTTCATGCCGGGGACGATGCCGAACGCCCCCATTGGGACACATCGGACAGGGGGTGGACGACCACGGTCTGATCCCCGCAGGCCGCCCCCGACCTACGATCGGCACCATGAACCAGGTGAGAGCGGGCCTCTGGACGGCCCTTCCGTGGGCGGTGGGGGTGCTCGTCATCGTCCTGTCCCGGGGCGGCTCCGTGAGCGCCCGGGATCTCGCCGTCCTGGCGGTCACGACCGTGCTGGTCGTGGCGGGCGGGCTGCTGCTGGACCGCAGTCCGCTGCCGGGGCTGGGGGTGCTGCTGGTCACCCTTCCGCTCGGGAGCTACATCTCGGTCGGGACCCTGCCGTTCACCCAGTTCGTTGTGGTCGCCTTCGCCCTCTACCGGATCGCCGCCACCGCCTCGCTGCGCGTCGCCTCGGTCGCCCTCGGGAGCGCGCTGGTCGTGCAGGTGCTCTGCCTGCTGTCGGCGCTCCGGATCTCCTTCGTGCTGGTGCTGGTCTCGGTGATCGCCTGGCTGCTCGGCCGGGCGATCGGGCAGGCCCGCGAGCACACGGCAGACCGCGTCACCTGGACCACCGCCCAGGCGGTCACCGACGAACGGCTGCGCATCTCCCGCGAGCTCCACGACACGGTCGCCCACTCGATCGGGGTGATCGCCTTCCAGGCGGGCGCGGCTCGGCGGGTGATCGAGACCCGGCCCGCCGAAGCGGCGGCGGCGCTCGGCGAGATCGAGACGGCCGGGCGCGACGTGCTGGCGGGCCTGCGCCGCATGCTCATCGCCCTGCGCGACGGCGATCCGTCCCCCGCCGCCGGGCTGGCCGACCTGCCCCGGCTCGGCACGGCAGGGGTGAGCGTGGAGATCCGGGAGCTCGGCGGGCGGCGGGAGCTCCCGCCGGAGGTCGACGCGGCGGCGTACCGGATCATCCAGGAGGCCGTCACCAACGTCGCCCGGCACGCCGCGACCGGGGCGTGCGTGGTGACCGTCGACTACCGGGAGGCCGACCTGGCCGTCGAGATCCTCGACGCGGGGCGGGGCGTCCGGGGCCCGATCGTGCCGGGGTTCGGCCTGGCCGGGATGCGGGAGCGGGCCACCCTGCTCGACGGCGAGTTCACCGCGGGCCCCCGGCCCGAGGGTGGCTTCCGGGTGAGCGCGCGGCTGCCGGTGGTGGCCCGGTGACCGTACGGGTGCTGCTGGCCGACGACCAGCCCCTGATCAGGACCGCGCTCCGCATGGTGATCGCCGACACGCCCGGCCTGGAGGTCGCCGGTGAGGCCGGCACCGGCGCCGAGGCGGTGCGGCTGGCCGCCGAACTCACCCCCGACGTGGTCGTGATGGACATCAGGATGCCCGGCATGGACGGCATCGAGGCGACCCGGCGGATCACTCGGGCGTCGGCGTCCGCCCAGGTGGTGGTGCTGACGACGTTCGACGACGACGCCAACGTCTACGGCGCCCTGCGCGCGGGCGCCGCCGGGTTCCTGGTCAAGGACATGGCCCTGGACGACATCCTGGCCGCCATCCGCGTGGTCGCCGCCGGAGACGCGCTGATCGCGCCGGGGGTGACCCGCCGGTTGATCGCCGCGTTCACGGGGGATCGGCCGGTCCCGCAGGCCCTCACGGGGATCACCGACCGCGAACGCGAGGTCCTCACGCTGATCGGGCGCGGCCGGTCGAACGGGGAGATCGCGGCCGAGCTGTTCATCGGCGCCGCGACGGTCAAGGCGTACGTGACCCGGCTGCTGGTGAAACTGGACGCGCGCGACCGGGTGCAGCTGGTCATCATCGCGTACGAGACCGGTCTGGTCCCGTGACGTACCACCCGCCCGGGGATAAAGTGGCTGGTAGAAGACCTATGCCTGCCGAATCGACACCGGACGGGGGGCGTATCGCCCATGGCTAGGTTGCTTTTCGTGATGCCCGCGGCGGCGTACTGGACGCTCAAAGACGGCACCCGGCACGCCACGGGATTCTGGGCCGAGGAGTTCGCGGCCCCTTACCGGATATTCACCGAAGCGGGTCATCAGATCGTCGTCGCCACTCCTCGCGGGGTGATCCCGACCGTCGACATGATGAGCCTGCGGCCCGACATGGCGGGCGGGGCGCAGGAGGCGCTCGACCTGGAGGCGACCATCCGGCGCGCCGAGGAGCTGCGGCGGCCGATCCGGCTCTCCGAGGCCCGGCTGGAGGACTACGACGCGGTCTACCTGCCGGGCGGGCACGGTCCGATGGAGGACCTGTGCGAGGACGCCGACGCGGGGCGGCTGCTGACGGCGGCGCTCGCGTCCGGGAAGCCGCTCGCGATCGTCTGCCACGGGCCCGCCGCGATGCTGGCGACCAGGATCAGGGGCGAGTCGCCGTTCGCCGGCTACCAGGTCACCGCGTTCACCAACGAGGAGGAAGAGGGGGTCGGGCTCGCGTCGATGGCCAAGTGGCTGCTGGAGGACGAGCTCGTCAAGCTGGGCGTCGACTTCACCAAGGGGCCGGCGTGGAAGCCGTACACGGTGGTCGACCACAACCTGCTGACCGGCCAGAACCCCGCGTCGGCGAGTGTGCTGGCCGGAGACATGCTCAAGGTCCTGGGGTAGCTCAGTCGTCGTGGGCGATGAGCAGGAGCTGCCGCCACAGCACGACGACCGACACCGCCGAACCGGCGAAGGCGAACCAGAACGGCGCCGCGACGCCGAACCCCGTGGCCAGGGCGCCGCCGATCAGTGAGCCGACGACCAGACCGGCGTACACGCAGACGGTGTTGACGCTGCCGACCCGGCCCTGCAGCTCGGCCGGGACGGCGAGCTGGCGCACGGTCACCGAGGTCGTGCCCCAGATGAAGGCGTGCGCGCCGAAGACCAGGAAGATGCCGCCCGCGACCCACGGCGAGTGGGTCAGGGCCAGGCCGAGATGGGTGAGCGTCTCGATGACGAGCCCGATCCGCATCAGGGCGCCCAGGCTCACCCGGCGGGTGATGGCGCCGTACAGGCCCGTGCCGATCAGGCCGCCGATGCCGCCGATCGTGGTCATCAGCCCGAACCCGATGGCGCCGAGCCCGAGTTGCTCCTGCGTGTAGAGCACGAGCACCGACCAGGCGGCGCCGAACATGAAGTTGAAGATCAGGATGGTGAGCGACAGGGTGCGGACCGCCGGGTGGCGCAACGTCCACCGGAACCCGTCGACGAGTTCGCGCCAGGCGTTCGGCGGGGCGGAGGGTTCGGTGCGCGGCGGCAGCGAGATGCGCGTGACCAGCAGGATCGCCGCCACCACCATGAGGAGCTGACCGGCGAACGGCCAGGCCAGCCCCAGCCCGAACAGCGCGGCGCCGACCGGCGGCCCGGCCAGCTGGTTGAGCGTGATGAACCCGGTGCCCAGGCGGGCGTTGGCGACGACGAGGTCGTCGCGGCCGACCAGCATCGGGGTGAGCGTGGTCGTCGCGTTGTCGGCGAACACCTCGGCGACGGCCCGCAGCGCCAGCAGCGCCAGCGCCGTCACCACGGTCACCGTCCCGGTCGCCGTGAGCACGATCAGCGCCGTCAGTACCAGCGCTCTCAGAGCGTTCGCGACGAGGACGATCCGGCGCCGGTCGTGGCGGTCGGACAGCACGCCCGCGTACAGCCCGAAGACCAGCGGGGGAGCCCAGGCCACCAGCGCCGACAGAGAGATCATGAGCGGGTCGCTCGTGAGCGAGGCGACCAGCAGCGGGCCCGCCGCGGCGGCTATCCCGTCGCCGAGATTCGTCAGCCAGCTCGACGCCAGCAACCACCGGAACCCCCGCCCGAGCCGGGCGGGGAGGACTTTCTCCACGACTGTGACCACGGGCGCAAGACCTTACGGTCGATGCCCCCATGGGGCAACGCGTTTTCCGGCCCTGTGGTTTACCTCAGGGACGAACCGGGGACGCGCCTCATTCCGCCCCTATCCTGAGGATTCGTAGCGTGTGGCCCCATGACAGATTGGTTGATCGGACTCATGGAGAGCCTCGGGGCGCCCGGCGCGGGGCTGGCGATCGCACTGGAGAACCTCTTCCCGCCCCTCCCCAGCGAGGTGATCCTCCCGCTCGCGGGCTTCACCGCCTCCCAGGGCGAGATGCGTCTCCTGGACGTACTGCTGTGGACCACCGCGGGTTCGGTCGCCGGCGCGCTGGCCCTCTACTGGATCGGCGCGCTGCTCGGCCGCGACCGCACGCTGGCGCTGGCCGCCCGGATCCCGCTCCTCAAGCTCTCCGACATCGACAGGACCGAGGCCTGGTTCCTCCGGCACGGCCGCAAGACGGTCTTCTTCGGCCGCATGATCCCCATCTTCCGCAGCCTGATCTCGATCCCGGCCGGGGTCGAGCGGATGCCGCTCGGCATCTTCACCCTGCTCACCACGCTCGGCAGCCTCGTCTGGAACACGATCTTCGTGCTGGCCGGATACGCCCTGGGGGAGAACTGGTCGCTGGTCGAGACCTACGCGGGCGTCGGATCGAAGGTGGTCCTGGCCGTGGTGGCGCTGGCCGTGCTCGTGTTCGCCGTCGTCCGCGTCATCGAGCGGCGCAAGGGACGGCATGCGGCTGATCGCTGAGGGCCTGCGGCTGCTCGGGGTGGTGCTCCTCGGTACGGTCACCGCCCTGCTCGGCCTGGTCTTCCTCCTCGGGGCGGCGCCGTTCGCTGGCCGTCCCGGCGTGCGGGCGGCGGCCCGGCGGCTGGCCGCGTTCGAGGCCCGCCGCCTGGGGCTCGACCCGGCGGAGCTCGCCCCCGAGGGGCGGGAGCTGCGCTATCTGGCCGCCCGGGTGCCGGTCGGGGTGCTCGGCGGGCTCGTGGTCTTCCTGCTCGTCCTCGGCGCCGGGGCGGCCGTCGCCATCGCCTGGACATGGTCGCGAGGGCTGCCGGTCGACGGCATGACGCCGAACCCCGGCCTGCTCGTGTACGCCTTCGTGTCGGGATCCGTGCTGCTGTTCCTCGACCTGTCGGGCCTGGTCGGCGTACGGGCGCTGGAACGGCGGCTGGCCCTGCGGCTGCTCGCGCCCGACCCGACCGAGGCGCTGCGCCGCCGCATCGACGAACTGGCCGAGAGCCGGGCCGGAGCCCTGGCCGCCGTCGACGGCGAGCGGCGCCGGATCGAACGCGACCTGCACGACGGTCTCCAGCAGCGGCTCGTCGCGCTGTCGCTGCTCATCGGCCGCGCCCGCAGAGGCCGCCCCGAACTGCTGGAGGCCGCCCACGAACAGGCGCAGCAGGCGCTCGCCGACCTGCGCGAGGTGGCCTGGCGGGTCTACCCGTCGGGGCTGGACTCCCTCGGCCTGGCCGACGCCCTCGCCGGGGTGGCCGAGCGGGCGGGCGTCCCGGTGAAAGTGGTCTGCGACCTGCCGGACCGTCCGCCGATGCCGGTGGAGACGGCGTCCTACTTCGTCGTCAGCGAGGCGGTGACCAACGCGGCCAAACACGCCCGCGCGGGCGAGGTCACGGTCGAGGTGCGGCGATGCGACAGGATGGTCGTCGTGCGCGTACGGGACGACGGCATCGGGGGAGCGGACACCACGGGCGGCGGCCTGTCCGGGCTGGCCCGCAGGGTGGCCGCCCTCGACGGCCGGTTCACGGTGACCAGCCCGCCGGGCGGCCCGACCACGATCACGGCGGAGCTGCCGTGCGGGTGATCCTGGCCGAAGACTCGACGCTGCTGCGCGAGGGGCTGGTTCGGCTGCTGGCCGAGGAGGGCCACGAGGTCCTCGCCGCCGTCGGCGACGGCGCCGCCCTGATCGAGGCGGTGGCCGCCGACCGGCCCGACGTGGTGACGGTCGACGTGCGCATGCCGCCCACCCACACCGACGAGGGACTGCGCGCCGCCCTGGAGATCCGGCGGCGCTGGCCCGAGGTGAAGGTGCTGGTGCTGTCGCAGTACGTCGAGAAGAAGTACGCCACCGAGCTGATGAGCTCCGATGTCGAGGGCGTCGGCTACCTGCTCAAAGACCGGGTGGCGCAGGTGGGCGACTTCCTCGACGCCCTCGAACGCGTGGGCGCCGGTGGCGCCGCCTTCGACCCCGAGGTGGTGCGGCAGCTTCTGGCCCGCACCAGCCACGCCGACCCGCTGACCCGGCTGACCGCCCGGGAGCGGGAGGTGCTGGAGCTGATGGCGCAGGGCCTGACCAACGCGTCGATCGGCCAGGCCCTGCACGTCTCGCAGAGTGCGGTGGAGAAGCACGTCAACGCGCTGTTCGACAAGCTGGGCCTGTCGCACACGACCGGTTACAGCCGCCGCGTCCTGGCGGTGCTCCACTACCTGGGCACGTGAGAGGCCCGGCCTCCCGTCGGGAGGCCGGGCCCGTGTTCTAGACCGCCGTGCAGGTCGGCTCAGGTGTCGCGTTGAGCACCTGGTACGACGCGTTGAACCCGAAGGTCGTCTGCGCGTTCGCCGCCAGGGCGCCGTTGTAGGCGGCGTTGCCCACGGTCACGGCCGCACCCGTCTGGGTGTGGGTGCCGTTCCAGAGCTTGGTGACGACCTGCTCGTTCGGCCAGGTCCAGGTGACGGTCCAGCCGGTGAGCTTCCTGCCGCCGGTGTTCTTGACCGCGACCTCGCCGCCGAAGCCGCCGTTCCAGGTCTGGGTGACCCGGTAGGTGGCGGTGCAGGCGGTCTCGCCCGGTTCCGGCTCCGCGCCGCCCAGGCGGGCGATGACGGCGTCGGCGTCGCGGGTGAGGACGTCGCGGATCTCGGCCTCGGTGGCGGTGCCGGCGACCTCCTCCTTGAAGTCGGTCAGCGCCTTGACGGTCTTGGCGTCGTCGCCGTCGGCCTCGGCCTTCTTCGCCTTGGTCAGCTCCTTGTGGAGCTTTCCGGCCTGGCTCTGGGTGAGGCGGCCGGTCGCGGTGAAGCGGTCGATGAGGTTGCCGATGTCGCGGGTGGACGTGGTGACACCGAAGACGACGGTCTCGACGGTCTGGTTGCCCGCCTTGTCCGTCGCGGTGACCTTGAGGGTGTGGGTGCGCAGACCCAGTTCGTACAGGGGACGGAGGAGGCCCGACTGGATCGCGGTGCCGTCGAGCTCACCGACCAGGGTCTTCACGCCGGAGGTGGCGTCGACCGCCTGCCACGTGATGCGCAGGTCCTGGCTGTCGCCGTAGATCTGGCCGTCGGCGATGCCGGAGATCAGGACCGTCGGCCGGCTGCCGTCGATCCTGATGACGGCCGACTTCACCGTCTCGGCGTTCCCGGCCTTGTCCGCGGCCCGGTAGAGCAGGTCGTGCGTGCCCTCTCCACTGACGTCGACCGGCTGGGTGTACGAGGTCCACGCACCCCCGTCGAGCGAGTATTCGACCTTCTGGACGCCAGAGGTGGCGTCGGTCGCCGTGAGGGTGACCGGGACACCGCCGTTGTGCCAGCCGTCGTCGTTGGCCGGGGCGAACTGCGCGGTCGTGAGGGGCGCCGTGGCGTCCTTCTTGACCTGCAGCGTCCCGGTCGTGGTGTTGCCGCCGGTGTCGGTGGCGCGGTAGTCGACGGTGTGGGTGCCGTCGGACGGGACGCTCACCGGGTCGGTGTAGGTCGTCCACGCGCCGCCGTCGAGGCGGTACTCCGTCTTCTCCACGCCCGAGGGGTCGTCGGCGCTGATCGTCACGGTCACGCTGGAGGTGAACCAGCCGTTCGCGCCGTCGGGAGCGGCCGGGGTGGTGACGGCGGAGACCGTCGGCCCGGTCGCGTCGGCGGCGCAGTTCGCCTCTTCGCGGCCCATGGCGTACTCGACACCGCCGAGCAGCAGCTGCCGGAAAGCCGGCTCACTGTACGACTGGTCGGTGTGGCCCAGGCCGGTGTAGAACGACCGGCCCTCACCCTGCGTCTTGCACCAGGTGATCGGGTGGTCGGCGCCCATGTCGCCGCCCGTGTAGCTGCTCTCGTCGAGCGTCTGCAGGACGTGCACGGAGCCGCGCGGGTTGGTGCGGTAGTTGTACCACTCGTCGGTACGCGTCCACTCCGCCGGAAGGTGCGCGGTCGCCGGGTGGTCGTGGTCTTCGGTGACGACCTTGGCGGGCTGGGTGGCCGGGTGACCCTTGAAGTAGGCGCCGACCAGGCCGCCGTAGTAGGACCAGCCGTATTCGGTGTCGGCCGCGGCGTGGATTCCCACGTAGCCGCCGCCGTTGTCGACGTACTCCTCGAAGGCCGCCTGCTGGGTGTCGTTCAGGACGTCACCCGTCGTGCTGAGGAAGACGACCGCCTTGAACTGCGACAGGGTCGCCGCGGTGAAGTCGCCGCCGTCCTCGGAGTTGACGACCTCGAACCCGTTGGCCGCGCCGATCTGGGTGAGCGCCTGGACGCCGACGCCGATCGAGCCGTGCCGGAACCCGGCGGTCTTGGAGAACACCAGGATCTTGTCCTCCGGCTCCGGCTCCACCGGGCCGCGTACGACGGTGAAGTAGTCGACGTCGAACAGCGCGCCCCGCCCGGACGGGCCGTCGAAGACCAGGAAGATCTGCCCGTTCCCGGTGGGGGCGTTGGTGAGCGGCGTCGACAGGTCGATGTAGTTCTCCCAGCCGCCGGTGTTGGCGACCGTGATGGTGCCCATGAGCGGGCCGGTCGCCGAACCGTGCCGGATCGACAGGGTGCCGCCGGGGCCGCCGGAGGCGATCCGCGCGTTGAACGTGGTGGCGCCGGTCAGGTTGATCGGCGCGTAGCCGGCCCAGTCGCCCGGGTCGGTGTAGCCGATCGCTTTGCCGCCGCTGGCCGGGGCGTGCGAGGAGACCTGGGCGCCCAGCGTCGAGGTGAACGACTCGCCCTCGACCGTGGTGGCGTCGAGCTCACCGGTCGTGGTGAAGTCGAACCAGTCGAGGTCGAACAGGGCGCCGCTCGGGCCCTTGAAGACCAGGTAGAGCTTGGTCGTCCCGGCCGGGGCGTTGGCCAGGTCGCCGGTGTTCTCCACCCACTGGTCCCAGCCCGCGGTCTTCGGCGCGGCGACCGAGCCGAGCAGGGTGCCCGTCGGGGAGCCCGCGCGCACCTCGATCGTGCCGCCCACGCCGCCGGATGCGGTGCGCACGGTGATCTTGGTGGCGTTGCCGAGCGCGTACGGCTCGTACATGATCCAGTCGTTGTTGTCGGTGTGGCCGGTGGCCCGGCCGCCCTGCGATCCGCCCGGCGTGGTGATCTGCACGCCCTGCATCTGCGCGGCGTGCTCGGCCTGGCGGTGCTTCGGCTGGAGGGTGATCGTCTGGGTGTTCTCCAGGCCGCCCTCGTCGATGTAGCGGGCGGTGAAGACGCCGTAGAGGTTGGCCGCCGCGTCGTGCTCGCCGTCGGCCGGGACCACGATCGTGCCGGTGCAGCCCGTCCGCGAGGTGATCAGGTGGGCGTGCTGGTCGTGGCCCAGCGAGTAGTCGAGCTCGACCCGGGAGCAGTCGATGTCGCCGTCCTCGGGGTCGGTGACCTCGATCTCGAACGGGATCGTGTCGCCGAAGTCGAACAGGGCGCCCGCGATCGGCGACTTCAGCGTGACCACCGGCAGCGTGTTGCCCGAGTGGATCGTGATGTTGGTGCTGCCGGTCGCGCCGTCGGGGTCGGTCACGGTCAGCACGACGTCGAAGACGCCCTCGTCTTCAAACGTGTGCGTCGGATTCGCCTCGGTGGAGGTGCCGCCGTCGCCGAAGTCCCACGCGTAGGTGAGCGCGCTGCCCTCCGGGTCGGAGGAGGTGGTGCCGGTGAACTGCACCGTCAGTGGCTCGACGCCGGAGATGCGGTCGGTCACGATCCGGGCCACCGGGCTGCGGTTGCTGTTGGCCAGGTAGTCGATGCGGTAGATCGCCTGGTCACCGGCGCCGCTGCCGTAGTCGAGGACGTAGAGGGCGCCGTCGGGACCGAAGGCCATGTCCATGACCTGCTGGCCGGTCCACGGGAAGGGCGCGATCTCGCCGCGGGTGCCGTCGGCCTTGACCTCGATGGCCTTGATCCACTTGCGGCCGAGCTCACCGGCGAAGAACCGCCCGTCGAGCGACTGCGGGAACTTGACGTTCGATTCGAGGTCCGCGTCGTAGCGGTAGACGGGCCCGCCCATCGGCGACTCGGAGCCACCGCCGAACTCGGTCGGGGAGCCCTCGAAGCCGTACTTGATCCACGCGGGCACGGCCGGAGGCAGGGTCGCCAGCCCGGTGTTCCGGAACGAGTTGTTCGCCGGGCCGCCGGCGCAGTCGTACTTGGAGCCCGAGGGACCGCTCGGGAAGGTGTACTCGTTGTACACCTCGTTGCTCGTGTTCGTCCCGGTGCAGTAGGGCCAGCCGTAGTTGCCCGGCGTGGTGATCCGGTTGAACTCCACCTGCCCGGCGGGCCCGCGGCTGGCGCTCGGCCCACCGGCGTCCGGCCCGTAGTCGCCCAGGTAGACGACGCCGGTCGCCTTGTCGACGCTCATCCGGAACGGGTTGCGGAACCCCATGGCGTAGATCTCGGGCCGCGTGTTCGCGGTGCCCGGGGCGAACAGGTTCCCGCTCGGGATCGTGTACGTCCCGTCGGCCTGCGGCGTGATGCGCAGCACCTTGCCGCGCAGGTCGTTGGTGTTGCCCGAGGAGCGCTGCGCGTCGAACTGCGGGTTGCGCGTGGTGCGCTCGTCGATGGGGGTGTACGCGTCCGACTCGAACGGGTTGGTGTCGTCACCCGTGGTCAGGTAGAGGTTGCCCTGGGCGTCGAAGTCGATGTCACCGCCGACGTGGCAGCACTGGCCGCGGTCGTTCGGGACCTCCAGGATCACCTTCTCGCTGGCCAGGTCGAGGGTGTCGTCGGCGTTGAGCGTGAACCGCGACAGGTTCAGGTGACCCTTCCACGCCTCGAACTGCTCGGCGGTGCCGTCCTTGGGGGCGTCGCCGTTGGGGGTGTCGAGGCGGGGGGAGTAGAAGAGGTAGATCCACCGGTTGGTGGCGAACTCAGGGTCGGCCGCCACCCCCTGGAGACCTTCCTCGTCGTGGGTGTAGACGTTCAGCTTGCCCGCGTTCTTGGTGATGCCGGCCGGAGTGGTGACCCGCACCCAGCCGTCACGCGCGGTGTGCACGACGTTCCTGTTGGGGAGGACGGCGAGGGACATGGCCTCGCCGAGCTTCGCGCTGCCGACGGCCAGCGGAACCTGCTGGTAGTCGGCGGCGGGGATGTCGACGGCCTGGGCGGGGGCGGAGACGACCACGGTGCCCGTGATCGCCAGGGCCGCCACGGATAACAGCGTTGCCCATCGCCGGAGACGAGGTGACATGGTGACCTTCCTGACTGAGGGGTAAGTCAGGCAAGGCGCGCGCCGCCGCGCATGATGCCAGGTCGGGGACCGCTGCCCGATGAGGTGCCGCGGACGCCGCACCCGGAGCTCTCGGCCGTGACACGACCGGGCGACGGAACGGGGTGCCACCCGTCCCGCGACCCGGGGTGGTGCCCCGAGTCGTCCGCCCGGACAGTCGTCACGGAAACGATCACGCATTTTGTAACACGGCGTTTTGGATCATGCACCCCTCGGCCGGATAACGACTTGGCATCCTCGAACCCGCAGGTGACGGCCTACGGACGAAGAAAGCGCTCTCTTAACGGAAGCCCCACGCACTAGGGGACGGCGCTCACCGCGACCGCCGGGCTCGCGGCGTCCTGGAAGTGGGGGGCGCCGCTGTAGGTGGCGCGCCAGTACCCGGCGGCCGTTTCGGGGATGGACGTGGTGAAGGAGAAACCGCGCCCGGCCTGCTCGCCCGGGAGGAGTGCGCGCCGGGTCCAGGTCCGGCCGTCGGCCGAGAACTCGACCGCGAACTCCGCACTGTAGGCGCTCGTGTTGCCCGGGTAGTCGATCTCGCCCGAGACGTTCACGTTCGCGCCCGCGCGGCCCGCGGTGAACTCGGTGAAGGCCGCCGGATGCAGCACGGTGACCGCCACCGTCTCCCTCGCGTCGGCCTTGAACGGGTCGTCGCTCGGGAAGTTCACGATGACGGTTCCGCTGCGGTACAGGGTGAGGTCGATGGAGTAGCGGCCGTCCGGGCCGGTGGTGACGGACTCGGGGGAGCCGCTTCCACTGGCGCCGTAGTCGACGAAGACGACCAGGCGGCTGCCGGCCAGCGGCTGCCAGCCGTCGTCGGGCGAACGCCAGCGGGCGAGGCCGGAGATCCGCACCGCCGAGCCCTCGGCGATCTGGGCGGTGTCCGTGTCGACCTTCACCTGGGTGCGCGCCGGGTCGACGAGGACCACGAGCCTGTCCGAGGTGCCCCGCAGGTAGCCGGGGAACGCGTTGTTCTGGGGGTAGGTGGCGGTGAACTCGGTGCCCTGGGGGAGGGTGCGCGTGTACTCGAACCGGCCCCGGTCGTCGGTGGTGACCTCGGCGTTGGCGAATCCGTCGTACCCGCCGATCCTGTTGCGGAAGGCGATGCTCAGCGAGACGGGTGCTCCGGCGAAGGAGGTGAGCTGCCCCGTTCCAGGGTGGCGGCCCAGCAGCCTGCCCTTGACGGTGACCTCCCTGCGGTCGTACTTGACAGCGGAGGGGGTCGACCGGAGCGGTTCGAAGACGGTCGCCACGTAGTAGCTGAGGTTGCCCGCCCGGTCGGTCCGCACGTGCGTGCCCTCGGTGTCGGTCGCCTCGACGTCGACGCGGAAGAAGCCCAGCCGGCCGATCTGGATCCGGGACACGGTGGTCCAGACGCCGTTGACGGTGGTGCCCGAGGTGAGGGCGAAGTCGTCGGCCGTGGCGAGTTCGGTGCCGTCGGAGGCGATGATGTGCGCTTTCAGCGCGGCGATGGGCAGGGTGGACGTGACCGAGATCCGCAGCCTGCCCAGGTCGGCGGAGTCGCTGTTCGACCAGTTGATCTTGATCTGGCCCGCCGCCGAGGCGGTGGCCGGTGAGGGGCTCGCGACGAGTGTCACGCCGGCGAGCACGGCTAAGAAGAGGGCGAAAAGACGCTGCATGATCCCGAAGGGTGTCGTCAAGATCAGGTGGGGCGCAACTCAATTCGGTGAGCGGTGCCTCCAGGTGTAGAAGACCTCGTCGTCCTCGATCTCGGCCACCGTGAAGCCGTGCCGCTCGTAGAACCGGCGCGCGTCCACGTCGTGCCGGTGGGTGTAGAGGGTCAGCTTCTCCGGCCTGACGCGCTGGGCGTTGCGGAGCAGCGCCGAGCCGACGCCCCGGTTCTGGAACTCGGCCGCGACGTACAGGTGACCGAGCTGGTCGATGGCGAGCGTCGCGAAGCCGACGATCCGGCCGTCGACCTCGGCGACCCACAGTTCGTGCATGTAGCCGCAGTCGAGGAAGGCGGCGATCCACTCCGGGCGGCCCGCGTCGGGTTCGTCGGCCAGGAGATGGGGTTTGCCGGCCGTGGCCGACAGAAAAACCTCACGTACGGCGTCGGCGTCGATGACGTCCGCCCGCCGGAGGAACACAGGCTCTTCCACGAGATCCACGGTAAAGCAGATCGCCGCGATTTTCCCAAAGAAGTTTTGCAAAAATACTTTGGGAAACCTAGAGTGCTGGCATGGTCACCGATGAGCACAAGCGGGTCCTCGATCCGGAGCACGACGCCGCCGCGCTGAAGGCGCTCACGCATCCGCTGCGCATCCGGCTGCTCGGCCTGCTCCGGCAGGACGGGCCCGCCACCGCGAGCGAACTGGCGGCCAAGACGGGGGAGACCTCCGCCTCCGCCAGTTACCACCTGCGGGTGCTGGCCCGGCACGCCTTCGTCGCCGAGGCCGAGCACCGCGACGGGCGGGAACGCCGCTGGCGGGCGGTCCACCTGGTGACGTCGTGGAGCAACACGGCCATGGAGGCCTTCGCCGGGAGCCGCGCCTTCGTCGGCCTCGCCCGCCGCCGCCAGATCGAACACCTGGAGGCGTCCCTGGTCCGGCACGAAGACGACATGACCAGCGGCCGCCTGGGCCCGGAATGGGTGGAACCTTCGGGGATCACCGACTCCCTCCCCGCGCTGACGCCGGAGTCGCTCACCGAGCTGTGGCAGGTACTCGACCACACGCTCAAGGAGCTCGTCGCCCGCGACGCCGATGATCCCCGCGCGGAGAAGGTCGTGTTCGTCGCCGCCGGGCTGCCGCTGGCCTCGCCCGCGTCATGACCCCACGTGAGGCACGGCGCCGTTATGTCACGGTCTGCGCGCTCTTCTGGTTTCCGCTGGGGCTGACCATCGCGCCCCTGGTCCTGCTCCTCACCGAGCGCGGCCTGGCGCTCGCCGCCGTCGCGGGCTTCATCGCCGCGCACTCCCTCACCGCCGCGGCGCTGGAACTCCCCACGGGCGGGTTGTCGGACGTCTTCGGCCGCCGCGTCGTCCTGGCCGCCGCCGGGCTGCTGAACCTCACCGCGTTCACCCTCCTGGGTCTGGGCACCGTGCCGTGGGTGCTGGTCACCGGGATGGTCCTCATGGGCGCGGGCCGGGCCCTGTCGAGCGGCCCCGCCGAGGCCTGGTACGTCGACACCGTCCACGCGCACTCCGGCCCCGAAGCCGAACTCCGCACCGGCCTGGCCCGGGGCGGTTCGGCGACATCCCTCGCCCTGGCCGCCGGCACCCTGCTCGGCGGCGGCATCCCCTGGCTCCTGGGCCCCGCGACCTCCGGGCCGGTCCTGCCGCTGTCGGTCCCGCTCCTGCTCGGCGCCGCCGTCGAGATCCTTTTCGTCGTGTACGTCGTGGTCGGCATTCGCGAACTCCCCCGCCCGGCGGCCACGTTGAGGGGCGTGCTGCGCGACGTCCCTGCCACCGTCGGGGGCGGCCTGCGGCTGGGCACCCGCGACGCGATGGTCCGCCGCGTCCTCCTCAGCGCGGCCGCCACCGGCGGCGCCCTGGCCTCGATCGAACTGCTGACCCCCGGGCGTGCCGCGACCCTCGCGGGCACGTCGGAGACGGGCGCCGTCCTCTACGCCGCCCTGGCCTGCGCCGGTTTCCTCTGCTCCGGCCTCGGCAGCGCCCTCGCCCCGCGCGTCGCCACGATCACTGGAGGAAGCGAACGCGCGGTCCTGGCGAGCCTCGGCACGAGCGCCCTCGGCCTCCTGCTCCTCGGCGTCACCGTGACGACCACCGGCGTGCCCGCCGCCGTGCTCGCGGCCACCGGCTACGGGGTGGTCTACCTCGGCCTGGGCGCGGCCGGCCCGAACGAGAACGACCTCCTGCACCGCCGCGTCACCAGCGCGGGCCGGGCCACCGCGCTGTCGGTGCAGTCCCTCGCCCTGCAATTGTTCGGTGCCCTGATCGGCCTGATCGCCGGCGCGTTGCCGCCGGGCCCGGCCCCCTGGCTGCTGGGCGGCGCCGTGCTGCTGGCGGGGGCGCTGCTCTGGCTCCGGAGAGGAGACCGTTAGAGGCCGCTGTCCGGCGCTTTGATCGGTGTGGTCGTAGTGCAGGACGCAAGGTCTTCATGCGGGCTCTGTCGAGGTTCCGTGCACGGTCCGGGTGTGGCCAGGCGGTGCCGCCATGATCTTGACGGCGCCTCACCGACGGGATCCCCACCATGCCGACTCGTTCACTCGTGCTGCTGCTCCTCTCGCTCGGCCTGGTCGGGCTCGCGGTCCTGGGGTACGTCGACGCCTTCGAACTGGTGCTCCTGCGGGAGCATCTGAACCATCCCTTCGTGTTCTGCGCGCTGGCCTGCCTCCTGGCGGGACTGGCCGCCGCCGGGGTCCAGTTGATGTGGCTGCGCGCCCTGGCCGTCGTCTACACCGTGATGTGCGCGACCGCCGCACTGTTCGCGGGGATGACCGCCCTGCTGTTCTCGCCCATCGGAGAAGCGGGCTTCGTCGACGGACCGGGTCCCTACCGGGTCCGCGTCGAGCTGACGATGGCGGGGATCGGACCGGACGCGGTGACATGGCTCAGCCTCCGCGAGGACGACGGGCTTCTCAGCAGGGAATGGCCTCTCGCCTGCTTCAACAACGACGTCCCCGACGACTCGTTCGACTCGATCACGTGGACGGGGCCGAACTCCGTACGGATCCGGGTGGGCGACGGGCGGACGATCCCCATCGCGCTGCACCCCGATTCGGGCCGGCCTCTGACCACGGCCTCCATCGATTGCTGAGGGTCCGCGCGACAATGTGGCGGTTTGGTTAGTTTGGCCAACCCCCGCCTGTGCTGGAGCATGAACCCAAGATCCCGTACGCCCTGGGAGTGGAACGTTCCCTCCTCGTGCAACGCGGCAGAGGAGGGACCCGTGCGCAAATCCGGCAGGAAGAATCGGAAGTCCGTCGAGGTGACCTCCGAACCGGGCGCCCCTTTGGAGAAGACGAAGGGCGAGGGCACGCTCGAGTCGGCTCCGCAGCTCACCATGGTCACCCTCCCGCGCACGGCGGTCCAGCCGACCGCCCAGCCGACCGTGGCCTCCGCGCTGACGATGACCCACCAGACCGTCACGGTGGCCGGCCTGACCGCGACGGTCGACTACGCCAAGCTCGCCGTCCTGGGAGTGAACGACCGGCCGGAGTTCATCCAGAAGGCGGCCCGGCTGCTGCTGTTCGCGAGCGCGGACGCCGTCCCGCAGATCCTCGGCCGTTTCTCGCCCGCGCAGATCCGGTGGCTGGTCGACGCCCTGTCGATCATCCTCGGCAACCTCACGGCCGCCGAGGGCGCGGGGCTCGTCAAGAGCCAGGTGTTCCTTCGGCTGGTGAAGCGGTGCCTGTCCCTCCGCGCCGTGCCGAGGAACAACCCCGGGTTCGAACTGGACGTGATCAAAGCGAGCGGCTGGCTGTCCTGCCACCTGCTCAGCACGCGGCGACGGCCGACCGATCTGGAGCGGGTGCGCGTCCACAATCTCTGCAACCCGAGTTATACGGTCGCCCTGGACCCGATGCCCGTGGCCTTCGTCTTCGTCGAAGGAGAAGACGGGCCGGAACCCGAGGTCCCGGACGGCCTCGTCGACCGGCAGAAGCTCACCGAGGCGCTCGTCCCGACCCTCACCAAGATTCTCAACACCCATGCCGCCAATGTCGTGGCGGCCTGGCCCGACCGCACGCAGATCCCCTGGACCGACGTCGAGGCGGTGGCGGGCGTCGTCGAGCGGTTCGTCTACGAGAGCGTGGGCCCGTTCCCGTCGGCCGACGCCACCGGGCCGTTCTTCACCCTGCTTCCCTATGCCGAGACAGTCGCCAGCACCCTGACGTTGGACATCGGCGAGGCCTCCGTCCTGGGCATGCTGCGCAACCGGGCGGAGCTCATCGGCTGGAGCGCGAAGGTCGGCAAACCCTTCGAGACCGCCGGATACCACCCCGGACGGCCCGGAGACCGGGAGATCCTCGAGCAGGTGCTCCAGGGCATGCTGGCCGATTCCGAACTGGTGAAGTCGGTGAAGATCCTCATCAGGGTCACCGGCCGCCACGACAGGGATGCCGGGTTCATCTACCTCTGCCCGGTCTTCGGCGCGTCCCTTTCCGTGGCGGCCAGGCGCTGGAGCCTGGTCCGCACGATGATCCACGAGTTCATGCACCGGCTCAGCCACCCCGACCTGCTGGCGGCGGCCACGTTCGTGGAGCACGACCAGATCCTCCAGGAGGGCTTCACCGACCTCGTCGCCCTGCACATCTTCAAGGCGCTCGTCGAGGCGGCCGAGGGGGACCCGGGGATCTGCCGGAGCATCCTCGGGCCGGACGTGGCGTTCGAGAGGCCGGACGACGACCTGTTCAAGGTCGGATACGACGAGGCCGGGGCGAAGGCGCAGCAGATCGCGGACATCGTCGGGATGGACAACGTCCTGGCGGCCTTCTTCCTCGGCGGCGTGTCCTTCGCCGGCCTCAAGAAGCGGAAGTGAGCCCGATGGTGCCGCTGACCAAGAGCAAGCGCGTGACCGGGCCGGAGCAGGGTCTCGACGAACTGCTGCGCGACGGCGCGGAGAAGGCGTTCCTGACCCTGGAGTCGGCCCTGGCCGGGGCCGGGGCCGGGCCGGCGATGTCCCAAGCGATGTCCCACGGGCCGACGGTGGCGGCGATGTCGCTGGTCGAGCGGTCGTGGCTGATCCACGCGGCCTACCTGCTGCGCGGCCGGGCCGCCGAGGCGGGCCCCGGCTTCGACCGGGCGGCGGCGCTGGCCCGGCTGGTCCGGCACACCACCCGCCGGGCCACCGAACCGGGCTCCGGGGAGGCGTTCGAGGCCGAGGTGCTGGCGGTGAGCGGCTGGCGGGCGGAGGCGCTGCCCGCCCGGCTCCGGATCCCCGCGACCGGGCCGGAGGTGCGCGTCGACGATCGGCCTCTCGCCGCCGACCTGGCGCTGCGTCCGCCGGGTGTGACCCTGGCCGCCGAAGATCCCCTCCGGGTGGCCGAGCTGGCCGGGCAGGTCCAGGATCACCTGGCCGCGGGCTTCGGCCCCTACCCGACGGCCCGCCCCCACGGCCCTCTGACCGGCGGGTACGACCTCGCCACCGGGTTGCTGAGCTCCGAAGAGCGCCCCGCCGGGCTCGGGGCCCAGGCCGAGGAGCTCCACCGGCGGACCGGCGCCGACCCCGAGGTGCTGCGCCGCGATCTCACCGGCGATCCGGGGCTGTCGGAGCGGGTGCGGCACGTCATCCTGAACTCCGTCTCCCATTCCGTCGATGCCGTGTACGTCCCGTTCACCGTCCCGGCCGACGGGCGGTCCCGCCTGCTCGCCGATCTGGCGCACGGCCTGGTGCACCGGCTGGCCCATCCCGGGCTGATCGCCGGGGTGGATCCGAGGCTGGCCGAGGGGCTGGTCGAGCTGCTCGCGGCCCAGGTCGTCGTGGCGATGGGCGGTTCCGCCGGTCCCGTCTCCCCGGGGGTCACCGACCTTGAACGGCGGGTGGGGGCCGACAACGTCCGGGCCGCGTTCTTCCTCGGCCGGACCGAGTTCCTGGCCCTAACCCGCAGGTAAGAGCCCTCTAACCTGGCGATGTCCTCGCCGGAACTAGCGTCAGGGGCATGCGCGTTCCGCAGCGAGTCCGCGAACTCGCCGGGTGGGTGCTGATCCTGCCGGTGCTGATCGTGGCCGGGGAACTGGGCGAGCCTCTGCTGCCCTCCCCGCACATGCTGATCCCGCTCCTGCTCGGGCTGGCGGCGGCGCTGACCGGGCTCGTGCGCCGGTCGCCGCCCGCCGTCCTCAACAGGGGGTCGCAGGCGCTTCTCGGCGTGCTCATGGGGACCTATCTGGACGTCACGGCGCTCGGCCAGGTGGCGGCCTCGATCGTGCCGCTCGTCGTGGTGACGCTGCTGACGCTGGTCGTCTGCCAGGGCGCCGCGTGGGCCATGGTGCGGTTCGGCGGGGTCGACCGGGCCACGGCCACCCTGGGCATGATCGCCGGAGGGTCGGCCGCCGCCGTGGCCTCGGCCGGGGATCTGGACGCCGACGGCCGCCAGGTGGCGTTCATGCAGTACCTGCGGCTGGGTTTCGTCGTGGCCAGCACGCCGCTGCTGCTCGGTCTGGTACTGCCCGCGGCGGCGGGGGGCGCCCCGGCGCGGGAGGGGAGCGCCTGGCACCTGGTGACCGGGCCGGGCCAGTTGGGGGGCCTGGTCGTGCTCGGGCTGGTCGCCCTGCTCGGGGTGCTGATCGGGCCCCGGCTGCGGCTGCCGAGCTCGGCGATGATGGGCGCCATGCTCGTGTCGGCCGTGGTCTCGGCGACCGGGCTCGCCCACGGCTTCGCCCCCGACGGGATCATGCGGTCGCTGCTGTTCACCATGATCGGCCTGGACGTCGGGCTGCGCTTCTCCCGGCACACCGTGTGGCGGCTACGGCGGATCCTGCCCGCCGCGATCGGCTGCGTCGTGGCCGTCAGCGCGGCCTGCGCGCTGCTCGCCTGGGCGGTCTCGGCCATGACGCGCCTGCCGTTCGGCGACACCTATCTGGCCACCACGCCCGGCGGGATCAACGCGGTGCTGGCCGCCGCCTCCGCCGCGCACGCCAACCTGCCGCTGATCTCCAGCGTGCAGAGCCTGCGCCTGTTCGAGATGGCCTTCCTCGCCCCGCTCATGATCCGCTTCTGCCTCCGGCCGCGACGCGCTCACCGTATCGGGGTGAATCGGACGGATGCCGATCGGGCGGACTCCAGCCGCTTAACCTGCGGAAATGTCCAACCACTTCACCGGCCTCAGCCTCGGGCCGCCCCTCGGCGACCAGCGTCTCGACCTGTGCGACCTCTACGCCTTCACGGCCCCCGGCGATCCCACCAGGACCGTTCTCATCCTGAACGCCAATCCCAACGCGGACGCCCTGCACCCCGACGCCGTCTACCGGCTGAACATCGACAACGACGGCGACTACCTGACCGACGTCGCCTTCAGCTGGGTCTTCTCGCCTCCGGCGGCCGACGGCTCCCAGACCTACAGCGTCTTCATGGCGACCGGCGCGGACTCGCGCAACCCCGAGGCGACCGGCACCGAGATCGTCGCGGACGCCGCCGTCTCCTTCGGCCCCCGGGCCAACGTGATCTCCAGCGGTGACTACAAGGTGGCCGCCGGCAGCCGCAGTGACGCGTTCTTCTTCGACTTCGACGGCATCCAGAACCTGTTCGACACCAGCGGCAACCGCAACTTCACCGCCCCGCACCTGAGCGGGAAGTCGCCCTGGACCGGCTACGACTCCAACGCCACGGCCAACGTCTTCTCCATGGCCATCGAGCTGCCGACGGCGGAGCTTTCGCCCCGGCCCGCGCTGAACGTCTGGGGCCGGTGCAGCGTGCTGCAGGGTGGCGAGCTCGTCCACGCAGACCGGGCCGGGCACCCGTCGGTGAGCAGCTTCTTCAACACCGACGACACGAAGGAGGAGTACAACGCCAGCGAGCCGGTCAACGACCGGGCCCGATGGACCGACCAGTTCGTCCACCTGCTGGGGCACACCGGCGGCTACTCCCGGGAGGAGGCGATCGCCGCGCTCGACGAGCACGGCATCCTGCCCGACGTGCTGCGCTTCGACCCGGCCAGGCCCGCCGCGTATCCCAACGGCCGGACCTTCGTCGAGGACGTCATCGACATCCGGGTCGCGTTCCTGACCAAGAACGAGGCCCCGCCGACCGGGCTGTCGCCGCACACCGACACGCTCGACCGGTTCCCGTACCTCGGCGACCCCCACCCCGCCTGACGGACCTCACCAGGGCCTATACCGGACCTATACCGCCGTCTCCGATCCTCGTGCCGACGTCCCCGATGGGGCGAAACGGACAAGGAGACGATGTGACAACGCACCTGTCATTCCGACGGCTGGTCACGGCGGTCATCACCGTGGCGGTCTTCCTGGTGGGAACGATGCTGGCGGCCGGACCGGCCTCGGCGGAGCCGTACGGCACGCGCACCTGCAACACCGCCCCTCCGTTCATCACGTGCGGGGCGGGCACGCTGGAGCCGCACAGCTCGCAGGGCTGGCTCGAGGTCAAGCTCAACCCCACGGGCGCCCTGATCTGCCATGTCACCTGGACGCTCTACGACATCACGAACAACTGGGCCTGGGCGGCGGGCGGCGTCAAGGCCCTGGCCACCAGCAGCACGACGTTCAAGGTCAACGGCCTGAGCATCGGCCACCAGTACCGGCTGGAGGCGTGGTCGAGCAACTGCGTCACGTCGATCAGGCTGCGCAACTGGACCTGACCGCCCGATCATCCGGCTCGCACCCGAGGGGTGTGGGCCGGATTTTTGTTCCGGCCAAAAGAGAGCGCTCTCGCAGTGTAAGCGGCGATCCGCCGCCGGGCAATGGGGGAGCGCCTCCGTCCGTGCGGGCGGTGTCCCCCGACGGGCGCTGTGCCGGATTTCGCGCGGCGACACCGCACCGCATTGACCTGCACGAGTGGGATTAACCTCCGGGCAATCAGTCAGAAACATTGACGAGAGGTGTTCCGGGCACTAGTTTCCGCGCTGAGAGAGCGCTCTCATTGGGAGGGGATGAACCCGTCCCGCTGTGGCCCCGATCCGTCCGAACCCCCGACTCCCGTCACCCCCCGGTCGTCCCCCCACGGAGGAAAAATGGACCAGCCCACTGGGGCTCAGTTACCCGGCACCTCGCCGCCCGGCCGACCCGTCTCGCGCCCGGTCGTCGTCGGCGTCGTGCTGGCGATGATCGCCGCGATGCTCGCGTTCGTGGCCGGCACCCCGGCCGCCCAGGCCGCCACGGTCGGCGCCGGGTCGTACACCGAGACCCTGCCCGCCGGGCGCGCCCTGCCGGTCGGCTGTGGATCGCTGTCGACCAACCCGCGCGCCTACGTCACCGCCAACGCCCCGGCCGGCGCCGTGCCCACCAACGACTGGTGGTCGTCGCTGCTGTTCAAGAAGTTCGACTGCGCCTACAGCGAGCCGCTGCACGCCCACCCGATCTCCTACGACACGACGGCCGGCGGCCTCGGCTTCTCCTACAACACCGTCGCCGCGATCAGCGGCACCGCGACGGGCGTGGGGGAGTACCACTACCCGTACGTGCAGGACATCCTGGTCGGCGTGACCGGCCTGAACTCCCCTGACGCCAAGGTCGACGGCTGGACCGACTGGACGGTCTCCCCCTACTGGAGCGACGGCACGCGGACCCTTCGGGCCACCATCGGTCACGGCCTGCCGTTCGCCTACTTCACCAAGACCGGCGGCAACGCCCAGATCACCACCAGCGGCACCCCAACCGTGTGGTCGAACACCGGCGGGACCATCGGGTTCACCGTCAACGGCAAGGACTACCTCGGCTTCGCCCCCAGCGGCTCGACCTGGACGGTCTCCGGCACCAGCATCTCCTCGACGCTGAACGGCCAGAACTACTTCTCGGTCGCGGTCCTGCCGACCACGCCGTCGACCCCGGCGGCCACCCGCACCAGCCTGGCGAGCACCTACGGGCAGTACGCCCACGCCCATGTCACCGGAACGCGGGTGTCCTACTCGTACAACCCCAGCAACTCGAACGTCAGCACCACGTACACCTTCACCACCACCGCCCGTGAGGGCAGCGCCAGCGGCACCGTGATCGCCCTGTACCCGCACCAGTGGAACTACCTGACCGGTTCCACTCCGCTGGCACAGACCTACATCTCGGCGCGCGGCCAGATGAAGGTGGTCACCGGCACCTCGTTCAGCACCACGATGAAGTTCCAGGGCGTGCTGCCCGAGATCCCGGCCGTCGGCGACAGCTCCGGCGGCGACCTGACCACCATCACCAACTACCTCAACGCGGAACTGGGCGACCCGACGGCGGGTCTCGGCGACGACACCTACTGGACCGGCAAGGGCCTGGGCCGGGCGGCGCGCATCGCGGAGATCGCCGACCAGCTCAACCTGACGGCCGTGCGCGACTCGGCGCTCAACCGGATCAGGACCAGGCTGAACGACTGGTTCACCGCGAGCGCGGGCAAGACCAGCCGGGTCTTCTACTACAACCAGCAGTGGGGCACCCTGATCGGCTACCCCGCCTCCTACGGCTCCGACCAGGAGCTCAACGACCACCACTTCCACTACGGCTACTACATCGCCGCCGCCGCGACGCTGGCCAAGTTCGACCCGACCTGGGCCACCAACGCCCAGTACGGCGGCATGGTCGACCTGCTGATCCGCGACGCCAACAACTACGACCGCAACGACACCCGCTTCCCCTACCTGCGTGACTTCGACATCTACGCGGGCCACGACTGGGCGGCCGGGCACGGCGCGTTCGGCTCCGGCAACAACCAGGAGTCGTCGTCGGAGGGCATGAACTTCGCCAACGCCCTGATCCAGTGGGGCCAGGCGACCGGCAACACCGCCGTCCGCGACGCGGGCGTGTTCATCTACGCCACCCAGAGCGCGGCGATCCAGGAGTACTGGTTCGACGTCCGTAACCAGAACTTCCCGTCGACCTTCGGCCACAACACGGTCGGCATGGTCTGGGGCTCCGGCGGCGCCTACGCCACCTGGTTCAGCGGCGAGCCCGAGATGATCCAGGGCATCAACATGCTGCCGATCACCGGCGGCCACTTCTACCTCGGCGAGTGGCCGGCCAACGTGCTGATCAACTACAACGAGCTGGTCACCAACAACGGCGGCCCACCGACCGTCTGGCAGGACATCATCCAGGAGTTCCGGGCCCTCGCCGACGGACCGGCCGCCTTGGCGGCCTTCCAGGCGAACCCGAACTTCACCTCGGAAGAGGGCGAGAGCAAGGCGCACACCTTCCACTGGCTGCGCAACCTCGCCTCGCTGGGCACGGTCGACACCACCGTGACGGCCAGCCACCCGCTGGCGAAGGTCTTCGTCAAGAACGGCACCCGGACCTACGTCGCCTCCAACATCACCAACAGCCCGATCACGGTGACCTTCTCCAACGGCACGACGCTGACCGCGCCGGCCGGCAAGACCGTCACCTCTGGCCTGTTCACCTGGAGCGGCGGCAACGCCAACGGCACCAGCAACCCGCCGACCAGCCCGTCACCCAGCCCGTCGCCTTCGCCGAGTCCGTGCGCGACCACGCTGCTCTCGCAGGGCCGCCCGGCCACCGCGTCGAGCGTCGAGGCCGCCTACACCGCGAACCTCGCGGTCGACGGCAACGCGGCCACCCGCTGGGCCAGCGCGTTCGCCGACCCGCAGTGGATCCAGGTGGACCTCGGCTCCGTGCAGAGCATCTCCTCGGTGCAGCTGACCTGGGAGGCCGCGTACGGCAGGTCGTACCAGATCCAGACCTCCACCAACGGCACGACCTGGACCGACGTCTACACCACCACCACGGGTGACGGCGGCACGGACAACCTGACCGTGTCCGGTTCGGGCCGCTACGTTCGGGTCTACGGCACGGCGCGCGGCACCGCCTGGGGCTACTCGCTCTGGGAGTTCAAGGTGTACGGAGGCGGCTGCCCCACCAGCCCGTCGCCCTCCCCCTCACCCCCGCCGGGCAACTTCGCCGCCAACCGCTACCCGCAGTCGAACGGCACCCTGCCGGGTACGACGGGCACGGCCGGCAGCGTCACCCTGGCGGCCGCCAACGGCAACCGTGACGGCGTCCCGACCAACGCCGCCGTTTACAACGCCACCGGCCTGACCGCCACCTACAGCGGCGCGGCCACCACGTTCGACGTGTTCGTCGACGCCGGGACCAACGTCGGCAACGCCACGCAGGTCAGGGTCAGCTACGACCTGACCGGCAACGGCAGCTGGGACCGGGTGGAGACCTACACCTACTTCGCCACCGACCCGGTGGCCGGCTGGGAGCACTACACCCAGGCGGCCGGCGTGAAGACGGCGACCGGCGCCCTCGGCAACCTGGCCAATGGTTCGGTGCGGGTCGAGGTCTGGAGCGCGATCGGCTCCACCACGACCAACCTCGGCATCGGCAACCAGAGCGTCATCCGCCTGCCCTTCGCATAACCCCGTCACACAGAGCCCGGCTGCCGTCACGGCACGCCGGGCTCTGTGCCTGTCTAGGGCTTGATCGTGCAGGTCAGGCCGTTGATGGTGAAGGCCGTCGGCGACGGGTTCGCGCCCGTGTGGGCGCCGTTGAAGCCGATCGTCACCGTCGCGCCCGGGTTGATGGTGCCGTTGAAGGAGAGGTTGCGCGCCGTCACGCGGCGGCCCGACTGCGACCAGGTCGCGCTGTGGCCCGAGACCCACCGCTGACCGGCGTCGGGGAAGTCGAAGGCCAGGGTCCAGCCGCTGACGGCCACGGTGCCGGTGTTCTTGAGGCTCATCCACACGCCCATCCCGGTCGGCCAGGCCGACGAGTTGTACCCGACCTCGCACGCGCCGGCCGTCGGCGTCGGGGACGGCGAGGGGGTGGGCAGGCCCTGCCGGGCCAGGATGCGGGCGGGCAGGGAGCGGGGGCTGATGTTCCCGGCGGCGTCCTTCGCGGCCACGGTGTAGGTGTAGTACTGGCCCGTGACCAGGCCGCCCTCGCTGAAGAAGGTGTAGTTGCCGACCACGCTGCCGACCTTGAGCCAGCTTCCGTCGGCGAGCTGCCGGTAGACGTCGTAGCCGGTGACGGCCACGTCGTCGGTGGACCTGTCCCAGCAGAACGCGGTGCCGGGGAAGTCCCACAGGCAGCCGTCCCGCACGTTCGCCGGCTGGGTCGGCGGCTGGGTGTCGGCGGCCGCGAGGGCGGGGGCGGGGAGGCAGATCGCGAGCAGGGCTCCAGCGACCAGGGCGAGGCGCGGCTTCATGGCCGGATGGTCCGCCCGTATTCGCGGCCTGGCCAGCGACGACGCCTGCGGGCGGAAGAATCCCAGGTCGTCTCTGAAAGGTTCACTACTCTGTGGTACTTTATACTAGTACTTGGTGCCACCGAGTACTAGGAAGGACCACGATGGACGACCTCACGGAGATGCTGAAAGGCACCCTCGAAGGCTGCGTGCTCGAGATCATCGGCGGCGAGGAGACGTACGGTTACGCCATCACGCGCCGCCTCAACGAACTCGGCTTCGCCGACGTCGTCGAGGGGACCGTCTACACGATCCTGCTGCGGCTGGAGAAGAACGGGCTCGTCCAGGTGACGAAACGGCCGTCCGAGAAGGGGCCGCCGCGCAAGTTCTACGCGCTCAACGACGCGGGGCGCGACGAACTCGCGACGTTCTGGGCGAAGTGGGCCTACATCACGTCGCGCCTCGACAAGCTCAGGGAAGGTGGGAGATGAACTTCTGGGACACCATCACCGGCAACGATCTCACCAGGGACTACCAGGCGTTCGAGGCGCGGGCGGCGGCGCTGCCGCCCGACTTCCGGGCGGCGTGGGAGCAGGTCCAGTGCCACGCGTTCCCCTACGGAAGCTTCACCGGCCGCAACCTGATGCCGATCCTCGACGGCGTGCTCGGCCTGCTCGAAGAGACCTCGGCCGAAGGGCAGAGCGTGCGCGAGGTGCTGGGCGACGACATCCAGGGCTTCTGCGCGGCGCTCGCCGGTGGGGAGGGCGCCCGCAGCTACCGCGACCGGTGGCGCGAGCAGTTGAACAGGAACGTCGCCAGGAAACTGGCCCGGCTGGGAGGCTGACATGGGCATCCGCGACATCATCGACGGCAAGAGACAGTGGCGGGCGCACGTCGCCCGGATCAAGGCGCTGCCGCCCGACTACCAGATCGTCTACAACGAGATCCAGCGCTACTACTTCAAGGTCGGCGCGATCGACCTGGAAGACGGGCGGCCGCTCGGGGGGATCCTCGAGTTCTTCGAGGAGGGCGCGGCCTCCGGCCGGGGAGTGACGGAGCTCATCGGCCCCGACGTCGCCGCCTTCGCCGACGACCTGATCGGAGACGCGGGGCCGGGGTCCCTCCCGGCCCCGCGCCCCGACGATCAGTAGGGGTAGTGCACCGGCAGGTCGGTCGTGGTCAGCCAGCGGCGGGTGGTGAACTCCTCCAGGTTGTCGTCACCGCCCGAACGCCCGCCGAGCCCCGACTGGCCGACGCCGCCGAACGGCACGCCCGCCTCGTCCTGCGGGGTCGCGTCGTTGACGTGGACCATGCCGCCGCGCAACCTCCGGGCGACCGCCAGGCCGCGTCGCAGGTCGGCGGTCACGACCGAGTTGACCAGCCCGTATTCGGTGTCGTTGACGACCCGGACCGCCTCCTCCTCGTCGGCGACGACCAGCACGGGGGCGACCGGGGCGAAGATCTCCTCGCGCCAGAGCCGCATGCCCTCGTCGACCGAGGTCACGACCGCGGGCCGGAAGAACGGGGCCTCATCGGGACCGCCGGTGAGCACCGACGCGCCCGCCGCCACGGCCTCGGCCAGCATGCCGGCGGCCCGGGTGAACTGGCGTTCGTTGATCATCGGGCCGAGGCCGACCGCGCCGGTGAAGGGGTCGCCGACCTTGATGGCCGCCGCCCGCCGGGTCAGCTCGGCGACGTAGGCGTCGGCGATGCCCGCCTGGACGATGTGGCGCCCGGCCGTGATGCAGGTCTGGCCCTGGTAGTGGAAGCTCGACCAGGCCCCGATCATCGCGGCCTGCTCCAGGTCGGCGTCGTCGAGCACGACCAGGGCGTTGTTGCCGCCGAGCTCCAGCGACACCTTCTTCAGCAGCCCGCCCGCCTGCGCGGCGATGGCCCGGCCGACGGCGGTCGAGCCGGTGAAGTGCACCATCGCGGTGTCGGGGTGGGTGACGAGGCGTTCGCCGACCTCGGGCCCGCCCTGCACGACCTGGAGCACGTCGCCGTCGAACAGTTCGGCGAACAGCGCGCCGCCGCTCAGCGGGGTCTCCGGCGACGGCTTCAGCACGACCGCGTTGCCCAGGGCGAGCGCGGGCGCGACCACCCGCATGCCCAGGACCAGCGGGAAGTTCCACGGCGTGATCGCGGCGACCACGCCGAGGGGCAGCCGCTCGGCCAGGCTGAACCGGCCCGCGTGGTTGGACGGCAGCACCTCGCCGGTCGGCCGGGCGGCCAGCGCGGCGGCGGCGTGCAGCTCACCGATGGCGGCGCCGATCTCGTAGTCGGCCTTGCCGGGGATGCAGCCGGTCTCGCGGACGATCAGGTCGCGTACCGTCGCGGCCTTGGCCTCCAGCTTCGCGGCGGCGCCGCGCAGCGCGGCGGCGCGTTCGGTGTACGGCAGCTCGGCCCACCCGGGCTGCGCGGCGGCGGCCCGTCTGACCGCGGCGTCGACGTCGGAGACCGTCGACTCGGTGACGGTGCCCAGGGTCTCGCCGGTCGATTTGTCGGTGGAGATCATGTCCGCTCCTCAGGTCGGAGACGCCGGGCGAGTGCGATCGCGCCGGTGACGGGGGGTTCGCTGAGCAGGTGCACGGTCAGTCCGGGACGGTCGCGGACGACCGCGTCCCGGAAGGCCGAGAAGAGATCGGGCTGGCCGGTCATGACCCCGCCCGCCGCGACCACGTCGGTGACGCCCGCGCCCCTGGCGGCCAGCACGCCGACCAGGGACGCGAGGCTCTCGGCGCCCGCCCGGATCGTCGCGCGGGCGTCGGCGGAACCCCGGGCGGCGGCTTCGAAGACGGCCGGGGCCTTCGGGGCCCAGTGCTCGGCGGTCGGGAGGTCGTTGACGCTGCGGGCGAGCCCGACCGCGTCGGGCACCCCGAACGCCTCGACCAGCAGCGCCAGCAGCACGTCGGAACCGTCGCCGGTGTCGTTCCTGGTCAGCGCGGCCCGCGTGGCCTCCCTGACGAGGGCGGGCGCACTGCCCTCGTCACCGATGACCCAACCCCAGCCGCCGGCGAACATCAGCCCGCCGTCCGGGCGCACCGCCACGGCGATCGAGCCGGTGCCGGAGATGACGCCGATGCCCGAGGTCAGCCCGGCCGCCGGGACCAGTAGCGCGGCGTCGTTGGTGACCGCCGACGGGACCCCGGCGACCGACGACAGCGCGTGCGACAGTTCGGCGCAGTGGTGCTCGTCGTCGCAGCCCTGCGCGCCCACCGCGATCGCCCCGAGCGTGGCACCCTCGGGGCGGTGACGGCCGACCAGGCCGGCGATCCAGCGGGCCGCCGACTCCACGGGCGCGGCCGACCACGTGTCGGTCGGGTCGACCACGTCGGCCACCACCCGGCCGTCGAGGGTCTCGAACCGCACGTGGGTCTTGGTCCCGCCGATGTCCAGGCCGACGAGTACCGTCACAGCGCGGCCCCGACCTTGGTGTCGGTGTTGTCGAACACGAACTCCTCGATGTCGATGCCGGCGTCGTCGGCCGTCCTGGCCACGAGCGCCTGGAGGACGAACGCCTCCAGCACCGCCCGCTGGCTCGGCGAGACCTGCGGCAGCCGCACCACCTGCAACGAGGGGCCGGGCTCGACGTCGGCCGAGGTCACCAGGATCACCGGGTGGTCGGCCGAGGCCAGCGTGTGGGCGAGGGTGATCTCGCGGTCGTCGCCGAACAGCACGTGCACGGTGTCGCCCGCCGACTCCATCGCGCCGTGCAGGTACTGGCGGGTGCTCATCGCCGCCGCCGGGAGCCGTACGGTCTCGCGGAACAGCAGCGCCCCCGCCTCGGCCGAACCGGCGGAGGGCCCGCCGCCCACGAAGTCACCGGCCCGCGCCGCGGCGAAGGGCGCCGCCAGCGCCTCGGCCCGGTCGGCCAGCGCGCTCTCCAGCGCGTCGACGTGATCGGCCAGCAGGTGCCACGAGGGGTCGACGGTCCCGCCGTCCCAGGCTTCGGCGATCATCCCGAGGGCCACGACGGTCGCGGTGTAGCCGATCGTCGAGGCGTAGCTGTCGGGGATCCCGCCCAGCGACACCCCGCGCCCGGCCAGGTCGGAGATCGGCGAGGGGGCGGCGTTGGTGACGGCGTACCGGAGTTCGGGGTCGACGGTGCCCAGCACGGCCAGCGTCTCGGCGCTGCGCCCGCTCTGCGACACCGCGACCAGCGGGTGGACGCTGCGCGGGAACGGCAGCGGGTGGTCGCCCGCGCTCAGCCGCCAGGAGTGCACCCCCCGGTCGCGCAGGGTCCACACCGGCGCGCAGGCCGCGGCGTGGCTGGCCCCGATGGCGACGAAGATCGGGCCGTCTCCCCGGAACCAGCCCTCGGCCTGCCGGACCGTGACGTCCCTGCTCAGCCGCTCGATCGCGGCCCGCAGCGCGTCGGCCTGACCGGCTCGCGCGGAGGCGAAGGAGATGTGACCTTCTTTCGGCGTTGACATGTCTTCCCCAGATATCGATGAATCACGAGTGGCAGTGCGTGGCGCCGCCGGACGCCGGGATGTCCAGCGTCGGGTTGCGGCCGAAGAAGCCGGATGGCTTGAGCTTGAAACCGGTGGTGTCCACCGGCATGACCGGCCAGTCCTCCGGGCGCGGGAAGTGCGTCATGCCGAAGGTGTGCCAGAGCACGATCGGCGCGCCGTCGATGTCGCGGTCGGCGGCGACCCAGGCGGGCATCCCCGCCCCGCCCGGATGCTGGTTGACCAGGTCACCGGCCGGATAGAGCTCGTCGGGGTCGTAGGCGGTGACCCACAGGTGGCCGCTCGCGAACACCGCCCGCGAGTACAGGTCCGATTCGGTGTCGGCGAGCAGCACGGGCATGCCCTCCGGGTGCAGCACGTAGGCGACGTCCCTGCCGAGCCTGTTCTGGACCTCGGGGTTGCCCACGCGCCAGACCCGGCCGCTGCGGCCGTCGGCGAGGCGGGGGGCGTCGCTCTCCTTGCGGAGGCGGGTGATCCGCTGGGTGATGCCGGTGCCGGTCGGGTTCTCCGGCCCGCGCGGCACCGCGACGGCGTCGATCTCCTCGACGTAGTTGGCGGGGCCGTCGACGGCCATCTCCAGGCGGGCGCTGAAGAGGTGCTGGTGGTGCGGGGCGCCCAGTCCGGGGGCGACCTCGGTGGCGTAGGCGTAGTCGCCGCCCGGGTTCGGGTGGCCCGAGGTGAAGACCACCCCGGTGGCCTTCACCTCCAGCTCGATCGTGCCGTCGAGGTAGAGGTACCAGTAGAAGCCGTAATCGTAGTTGCCGACCGTGACGAAGAAGGAGATCACCAGGCGGCGGTTGCGGCGCACCTCGCTGGAATTGGTGAAGTGGCTGGTGTGCTTCCACAGCACCCCGGCGTCCTCTTCGTGGATGCAGATCGCCTGGGGGATCACGCGCGGGTTGCCGGCGTTGTCGGCGACCACGGCGTCGAGGTAGGTGATCTCGCCGAGGCAGTCGCAGCCGAGCTTGAGGGAGTTGGCGAAGTTGCCGAGCAGGTACTCGCCGCCGTCGAAGAAGGTCTGGAACCAGCGCTGGGGGCTGGGGTCGGCGTACGGGACGACCATCTCGGCGATCGAGGCGCGGTCGACGACCGTGCGGTCGTTGATCGACAGGTCGCGCAGCACCAGGCCCTCGCGCGAGTCGAAGCAGACCTGCACCTTCCAGCCGAGCCAGTCGAGCACGTGGTCGTCGTCGATGGTGAAGCTGGGGCCGTGCGGCTGGGTGATCTCGATCGGCTTCAGGCCCTCACGCAGAGGTCCGTTGAAATCGGCGAGGTGGAAGTTGCCGTCCTCCTGGGGGACGTCCAGGATCGCGTTGTCCAGTACGTCGACGACGGTCTTCGCGATCACGTCGACATAGGCGACGACGCCGTCGACCGGGTGGGCCCAGGGCAGGTCGTGCTCGTCCTTCTGGAGGAAGGTCAGGGTGCGCTGGAGGCGGCGGCCCTGCTCGTCCTCGGTCATCGCCCGGCCCGCCGACAGCGGTTGCACGCGCAGCTTCGACAGGTCGGTGAGGCCACGGCGCCGCATGGCCTCCAGCCAGCGCTCGTCGGCGTGCACGATCGCCTCGACCATCGCGAACTCGAGCATGATGACCGGCACCTGGCCGTCCACGGCCGGATCGAGTTCGACCTTCGACACGAGTTCCGCCGAAGAAGGGCACACCACCACGTCGTGGGAGCGGCCGTCGGCCATGTCGACGAGCATCGCGCGCAAGGTCCTCGCTTTCACAGGACCACGCTTGTCCCGCTCCTTCAGGCCCAGGTACGACACGTGGGTCGTCTCGTTCAGCAGGCCCTCGCGGACGAGGATCTCGCGCGCCGCCGATATCTCCTCGGCGCGGAGTGTGCTGTTATCCCTCACGATGACTCCTCTCATAACCAGAGTAGTACCAAAATATAGACCACGCCATACCAGTACTGTCGTGAATGTTTCGATTCGGGCGGCCGAAAAGGCAGGCCGACCTGCCTGTTTCCGCCCTTGTCTACGCGTTCGTCCGAAATTCTGACCGGGATAAACCAGGACTCATCTGGTCTTCTGTGGTTTGCATATCGGAGGGTGGTTCCGCGATAATGCGAGCGTGAACGCCCCGACACCGACGTCGATCCACGCCGATCACCCCGAGCCGCTGTGGATCCAGGCGGTGAACCTCATCAAAGACCAGCTCGGCGCCGGGGTGCTGCGGCCGGGCGGCCGGCTCCCTCCCGAGCGCGAGCTGTGCGAGCGGCTCGGCATCAGCCGCGTCACCCTGCGCAAGGCGCTGCGCACCCTCGTCGAAGAGGGCATCCTCAGCCCCTCCCACGGGCGTGGCTGGTACGTCGCGCCGAGCGCCGGAGCGCCCGCGCGCGAGTGGCCCAACAGCCTCGAGTCGTTCACCGAGACCGCCCGCCAGATGGGCCTGACCCCCAGCTCGACCGTGCTGCGCCACGACGTGGTGCCGGCCAATCTCGACGAGGCCGAGCAGCTCTCCATCGCGCCCGGCACCCCGCTGTTCACGCTGGAGCGGGTGCGCCTGCTCAACGGCGTGCCGACCGCGGTCGACCTGACCCAGGTCCCGGCCGCGCTGGTGCCCGGCTTCGCCGACCTCGACTTCTCCGCCGGTTCGCTCTACGAGCAGATCGCCGCCGTGGGCCTGGCCCCGGTCAAGGCCAACGCCACCATCGAGGCCCGCGAGGCCGACGACTACCTGGCCGGTCACCTCCAACTGGAGGTGGGCAAGCCGGTGCTGGTGATGCGCCAGCTCGTGTTCAGCGCGGCCGACGCGCCGCTGTTCTCCTCGATGGTCTGCTACCGGGGAGACCGCTACCGGTTGCGCACGTCGTTCCAGCGCTGACACGTCGACCACTGGGGTCCTCACTTGCCGATGCCCGCGCTCAGGCCTTGGACGAACTGCCGCGAGAACACCACGAACAGCACGATCAGCGGCACCGCGCCCAGCGTCAGCGCGCCGAGCAGCGCCGGATAGTCGTTGAGGAACTGCCCCACGAACTGCTGCACGCCGAGCGTCACCGTCTGGTTCTCCCGGCTCGGCGCCAGGATCAGCGGGAACCACAGGTCGTTCCAGATCGGCAGCATCGTCACCGACGCGACGGCCGCGAGACCGGGCCGGACCATCGGCAGCACGATCGACAGCGTGCGCAGCTCACCTGCGCCGTCGATGCGCGCGGCCTCCTTGACGGCCGTGGGCACCGCCTTGAAATACGTCATGAGCAGCGCGATCGCCAGCGGCAGGCTCATCGCCGTGTAGACGAGGATCAGCGCGACGAGGGTGTCCATGAGCTGCCAGGAGATCATCGTCTTGATGATCGGCACGGTGCCCAGGCGGATCGGCAGCATGATGCCCAGCACGAAGAACCCGCCGACGAGCGGCGCGAACCGGACCTTGTACTCCGTCAGCGCGAACGCCGCCAGCGTCGCCAGCACGAGCGTGGCCACCGTGGCCCCGACCGTGACGATGAGGCTGTTGCGGTAGTTGGTCACGAACTGCCCGCGCGTGAACACCCGCTCGTATCCGCCGAGGCTGAAGGTGTCGGCGTTCGGCAGCGCGAACGGCTCGCCGAAGATGCCCGGGGTGGTCTTGAACGAGTTGACCACGATCACCAGGATCGGCGCGACGGCCAGCAGCGCGAAGAAGATCAGCAGGCCGTGCGTCACGAGCGCGCCCGCGCGGTCGCGATGGGACGTCATAGTTCGTAGCTCCTGAGCCGGCGGTGCAGCAGCCCGAAATAGGCGGCGGTGACGATCAGGATGATCAGGAAGATCACGCTGGCCACGGTGGCGCCGAGGTCGAGGTCGGAGAGTTGCCCGCTCGATCCGAAGAAGGTGCGGTAGAACAGCGTGCCGAGGATGTCGGTGCTGTAGTTGGGCCCGGGGGCCGAGCCGTTCAGGGCGAAGACCAGGTCGAAGCCGTTGAAGGTCCAGATGTACGTCAGGATCGCGATCAGCCCGAACTGCGGCGCGATCAGCGGGAACTTGATCCGCCAGAACGTCGACCAGGCTCCGGACCCCTCGACCCTGGCGGCCTCCAGCACGTCGTTGGGGACGGCCAGCAGGGCGGCGTACAGGAAGATCATCGGGATGCCGACGTACTGCCAGACCGACATCAGCGAGATGGTCGGCAGCGCCGTGCGCTCGTCGCCGAGGAGCGGGAAGTCGACCAGGCCCCACAGCGGGTTGATGATCAGGCGCCAGACGAAGCCGACGATCACCACCGACAGGGTGGTCGGGATGAACAGCAACGTCCGGTAGAGGCCGGTCGACCTGCGCAGCGTGCCGGAGGTGAGCAGCGCGGCCAGCAGCAGGCCGAGCGGCACCTCCACGAGCAGGTGGATGGCGAAGAACTCGAGGTTGTTGGTCAGCGCGTTCCAGAAACGCTCGCTGGTCGTCGGGTTGGTGAACAGGTAGACGTAGTTCTCCAGGCCGACGAACCTGGCGACGCCCGTGTCGGTGTCGTACAGGCTGTACCAGATGGAGTTCACCAGCGGGAGCGCGGCGAAGACCACATAGACCACGAGCGCGGGCAGCGTGAACGCGAGGAAGTAGCGGTAGTGGGCCCGGTTCAAGGGGTGCCTTTCGAATCGCAGAGACGTGCCGGGCCCCAGTGACGTGGGCCCGGCACGGTGCTCACTGCTGCGGCGTGTACCAGCTCGCCAGGCCCTTCTGGAGTTCCTCGGTCGCCTTCTGCGTACTGAGGTCCTCGTTGAGCATGAGCTGGAGCACCCGCCACACCTCGTCGTCGAACGGCGGGGTGCCGGCGCTGAGGCGGTCGAGGCCCAGGCGCGGGGTGAGCTTCGCGCCCTGCTTCAGGTCGGCGAAGCTCTGCGCGAGCGGGTTGGTGTACGTCACGGGCGTCTTGGCCATCGAGAAGAAGCCGGGCACCTTGTTGACGTACACGTCCAGGAATTCGGGGGTGGCGGTCCAGGCCAGGAACTCCTCGGCGGCGGCCTTGTTCTTGCTGCCCGCGCTGACGCCGATGGCCATGTCGGGCATCTCCTGGAGGTAGCGGTCACCTCCGGCGGTGGCGGCCGGCGGGCCGAAGACGCCCACGTTGAGGCCGTCGACGGCGACCTGGTTGATGTTCCAGGAGCCGTCGGGCAGGATCGCGGCCTTGCCGAGCGTGAACAGCTGCGTCATGTCCGGGTACTTGAGGCTCTCGAACCCCTTCGGCAGGTACGGCTTCCACGCGGCGAACGCGTCGAAGGCCTGCTGGAAGTCGGGGTCGGTGACCTTCTTGGTGCCCTTGATCAGGCCCTGGCGGCCCTCCTCGCCCTTCCAGTAGGCCGGGCCGATGCTGTAGAGCCCGTTGTAGGCGAGCTGCCACGACTCCGACGATCCGACCGCGAGCGGGGTGTACTTCCCGTCGTCCTTGATCTTCTTGAGCACCGCCAGGAACTCCTCCTGGGTGGTCGGCACCTGGAGGCCGAGCTCGGCGAAGATGTCCTTGTTGTAGTAGAAGCCCGCCAGCACGGCGGCCGTGGGCAGGCAGTAGCGGCTGCCCGCGTCGTCCGACCACGGGTCGAGCGCGAGCGGCTCGAACGCGTCGAGCATCGGCTTGCCGTCGAGCTTCTCGAAGTAGCCCTTCTTGATCCACGAGCGGTTCACGTCGTAGGGCCGGCAGGTGATGAGGTCGGGCCCGGTGCCGCCGTCCACCTGCGACTGGATCGCCGCGTTGTACTCGTTGGTGTTCGTCGGGGCGAACTTGACGTCGATATTCGGGTGGGTCTTCTCGAAGGCGGGGAGGATCTCGTCCTCCCACATGGCCAGGTCCTCGGTGCGCCAGCTTCCCAGCGTCAGCACGACCTTCTCGCCCGCCGCGGCGGCGGAGGGGGCGGTGGTCCCGCCCGTGGTGGTCACCGGTGTCGCCGACGGCGCGCAGGCCGAGGTCAGGACGGCAGCCGCTGCCGCGACCAACGCAACGGATGCACGTATTGCATGCATGGGGTTGCCTCTCGTCATCGTTGTCATCGCGTGGCTCCCCCGGAGGCCAGCGCCTGATGCGGCAGCGTACACATGCGAACGCGGTGGTAACAAGAGGTATTGCTTTGGTTTACGGTGATGCTACCTTTCGAACCACGGCGTGCCCCTTGCCGCCGCGAACCGCGTCCGGAGGACCAGATGATCGGTGTCGGCCTGCTCGGTGCAGGGTTTATCGGTGAGTGTTACGCCGACGCACTCGACGACGTGAAGGGCGCGCAGCTCGTCGCGCACTACTCCCGATCCCCCGAGAGGGCCGCCGCTTTCGCCGCCCGACCGGGACGCAACACGAGACCACACGAGACCATGAAGGATCTCTGCGACGACCCGGAAGTGGACCTCGTCGTGGTGGCCCTGCCCAACGAGGTGCACCTGGAGGCGGTCCGCCTCGTGGCCGCCGCGGGCAAGGGCGTCGTGTGCACCAAACCGCTCGCGCGCACCGGCCCCGAGGCCGAGGAGATCCTCCGCGTGGTCACCGAGGCCGGGATCTGGCACGGCTACGCCGAGAGCTCGGTCTTCTCGCCCAACATCGCCAAGGCCCACGAGATCGTCCAGGCCGGCGGCATCGGCGACGTGCTGTGGATGCGCGCCCGCGAGGGCCACTCGGGCCCGCACGCCCCCCACTTCTGGGACGCCGAGACCGCCGGAGGCGGCGCGCTGCTGGACATGGGCTGCCACACGGTCGAGTCGGCCCGCCACTTCTTCGGCAAGGACAACCCCGTCGTCGAGGTCTTCGCCTGGGGCGCCACCCTCGCCCACCAGGACAAGACCACCGGCGAGGACACCGCCATCGCGCTGCTGAAGTTCGCGGGCGGCCAGGTCGCCTCGATCGAGTCGTCATGGGTGGAGAAGGGCGGCATGCAGCTGCGCCACGAGTTCGTCGGCAGCGCGGGCCGCCTGGTCACCGACACCGCCTCGACGCCCGTCTGGGGCTTCATCACCCAGCCCGTCGGCTATCTGGTGGAGAAGGCCGACGCGGAGACCGGCTGGGTCTACCCGGTGCCCGAGGAGACCAGGGCCTACGGCTTCTCGCAGCAGATGCGCCACTTCGTGGACACCTTCAGGGCGGGGGAGACCCCGCTGGAGACCTTCGACGACGGCGTGGTCGTCAACCGGATCATCGACGCCTGCTACCTGTCGATGAAGTCGGGCCGCTGGGAGCCGGTCGGTTCCTGAATTTCTCCAGAATTAAATTGTTGAACAGCTAACAAGCGCTTTTCGCGCGAAGTTAAATCGCCGGACCGGCGGTCCGGAATTTCGCCGCGGAAAAAAGTTGGAACGGCAAATTGAAAGTAGGTCCGGAGCGGCTCACACTCGGGGGCGAAGAGGCCTGACCCCTCGATTCTGGAGCCGCAATGGACCGAAGGAAATCGGTGCTCCGGCGTATCACCTCCGCCGGAGCCGCCATCCTCGCACTGGCATTCCTCTGCGTGCCGCCCGCCACCGCCGCGGTCGCCCTGCCGACCCCGAAGGACCTGACGGCGTACCTCGACCTGGAGTGCTACAAGACCAACCAGTACCAGCCGCCGGCCACCACGCTGACGCTGCGTCACCTCAACCCGGTGCTGGCGAACCTGCCCATCGAGACCGTCCAGCTCGGCCCGCGTGAGCAGCTGTGCGTCCCGGTCGCCAAGAACAACCAGCAGCCGCCGTCGCCCGCGCTCGACTTCATCAGGTACATCGACCTGGCCTGTTACCGCATCTCCGGCCTCAACGTGGGCACCGGGTTGGTTCTCAGCCACCTCAACCCGCTGTTCCAGGGCGCCGCGCGCACCCAGGTGACGATGACGGTCCCGCAGCAACTCTGCGTGCCGGTGATCAAGAACAACGTGGTGCCGCCGTCCGAGGTGCTGGCGTTCGTCCGGCACATCGACCTGAAGTGCTACGCCATCACCCCGAACAACCCGCTCGGCGCCCAGATCGGCCTGCGGCAGCTCAACCCGGTCCTGGTCCCGCTGATCCCGAACCACGCGGCCCAGGTCACCTACGCCCGGCAGCTCTGCGTGCCGGTGCAGAAGGCCGGTGACGTCATCCCCGACTCGGTCCTCAACATCGTCCGCTGGATCGACCTGGAGAAGTTCGACATCAACGTCGCCGCCACGCCTCAGGTCGGACTGGTCATCCGGCACATCAACCCCGTGCTGGCCGGGCTCCCGCAGGAGCAGGTCGTGCTGACCGGCGCCAGCCAGCTCGCCCTGCCGGTCGCCAAGAACGGCGCCTTCCCGCCGGGCTGACCCGAATGAATAACGCGGAGCCCTTCCTTCCCGGGAAGGGCTCCGCCGAACTTTTGCCTGCGGCATTGAGGAAGCGGGTAATTCGAGGGGAATCTCAGTGGCGACGTCATCGGTATAAGTCGCCACATCGGGAGACCATCAATGCTTCGCAAAGCGCGCCTGAGTCTGGTCGCCCCTCTGGGAGTCCTCATGGTCGGCGCCTCCGCGCTCGGGGCGTTCGCGCTGGGGCGGGGCGGCGCGCCCGCCGGTGCCGAGATCAAGAACGTCGCGGGCCAGACGATCGGCACGTTCCAGCTGGAGGACGCCGGGACCGGCAAGTCCAGGATCACGGTCAACGTGAAGGACCTGCCGGCGGGATATCACGGCTTCCACGTCCACGCGAAGGGCGTCTGCGACCCCAAGTCGATCGACCCCGCGTCGGGCACCCCGTTCTTCAGCGCGGGCGGGCACTTCGACGTCGGCGGGCACTCGCACGACCACCACACCGGCGACCTGCCCAACCTGCTGGTCGGCGACGACGGCACCGGCACCGCCTCATCGGTCACCGACCGGTTCAGGGTGGCCCAGCTCCTCGACGCCGACGGCAGCTCCATCATGATCCACGCGCTCGCCGACAACATGGCGAACATCCCCGACCGCTACCAGAACGCGCAGGGCGTCCACGGTCCCGACGCCGAGACCCTGAAGGCCGGCGACTCCGGGGCCCGCATCGCCTGCGGCGTGATCACCGGAAGCTAGTAGGCGCACTGGACGATCGCGTCGTCCAGTTCGATCTCGGCGGGGTAGGGGCCGTTGTCCGTGGCGCCCAGGGCGAAGCGGAGCACGACGTCGGAACGTTGCGCGGTCCAGCTCACCGTGTGGAGGGTCCAGCTCTCGGTCCAGCCCGGATACGGCACCGACTTCAGCGCGATGTACGTCCATGTGCTGGGGTCGATGACTTCGACGTTCAGCTGGGGACCGCCGCCCCGGAGCTTCGCCCAGATGCCCGCCGTACACCGGACGCCCGTGCGGCCGGGTACCGGCGTGAGCTGGATGGTGCGCCCGATCGAGCACCAGTCGGGGCGGTAGAGGACCCGCCAGTGGGCGAATCCGGTCCCGGTGCGGGCGGACCTCGTCGTGCTCGTGTAGTAGGGCCCCCAGCAGGTTCCCTCGCCGTCCACCCCCCACCTGGTCTCCGGACTGGTGGAGGGCTCGAACCCGTCGGTGAGCTGCCAGATCCCGGCGGACGCCGGGCCCGCCGGGACGAGCACGACGGCGGCGGCGACCGTGACCGCGGCGAACACGCGGGACAACGTCGAACGTAAGCGCATGCGATCAGTGTGGGAGCGCCCCGGTGATCTGGGGACCCTGGTCTTTCCGGCCGGAAACCCTGGGGTCGGGGCGGTGACCGCCGGCCGAAAGATCGATGAATAGGAATTCGCGCGTCTTGCCCCCCGCGGAGCGATCACTGGAGGTTGTAGACGTGCGTCTACTCGGCTTCCTCTCCGCTCTCGCCGTCCTGCTCCTGACCGCCGCTCCGGCGCAGGCGCACGTCCGGACGACCTCGGTCGCGGTCGACCTGCGCGGCCAGGGTGACGGCGTGGCGGCCGTGGTCGACGTGGAGTACGACGTCCTGGGCCGCCTGCTGGGTCTCGACGGGGTCGCGACCCCCGACCCCGACGGCGCCGTCCCTGAGGTGCCGGCCGAGGTGCGGCGCGCCTCGCTCGACGCGCACACGGCCGACGTGGCCGCCTACGTCGGCGAAGGGCTGAGGCTGAGCCGCAGTTCGATCGCCTGCACGCCGCAGGACGGCGCCCGCGTCGAACTCGCCGACTCCGGCGCGGTGCGGGTCGCGCTCGCCTACGAGTGCCCGGCGTCGGGCGCGCTCACCGTCCGCAGCGACATCTTCCGCGCCTCCGACGGCGTGGTCGACGACATCCGCACGATGGTGGCCTACGACGTCGACGGCCTGCGCGGCTCCACGCTGCTCGACGCCGAAAGGACCGGCGTCACCGTGGGGGAGAGCGGCCTGTTCAGCGGGGTCCCGGCCTTCGTCGTGCTCGGGGGAGAGCACCTGCTCTTCGGGCTCGACCACGTGCTGTTCCTGCTGGCGCTGCTGCTCGGCGCGAAGCGGCTGCGCGACGTCGTCCAGGTCGCGACGGCCTTCACGGTCGCCCACTCGGTGACGCTGGTGCTGGCCGCGATCGGCTGGGTCAGCGTGCCCGGGTGGATCGTCGAGCCGCTCATCGCGCTGTCGATCGCCTTCGTCGCCCTCGACAACCTGCTCTCGCCCAAATCGAGCCACCGGCTGCCCGTGGTCTTCGCCTTCGGGCTGATGCACGGGCTCGGGTTCGCGGGCGCGCTCAGCGTCGACGGGCCCGCCTCGCTGTCGACGCTGGTCAACCTGCTGTCCTTCAACGTCGGCATCGAACTCGTCCAGCTGCTGCTCATCGCGGTCGCCTTCCCGGCGCTGCTGTTCCTCCGCAGGGTGGTCACCGCCCGCGTCTTCATGCTCGGGACCGTCGCGGCGGCCGTCGTCGTCGCCGGGGCCGGTCTCGTCTGGTTCGTCGAACGATCCCCGCTCCTCACCTGAAAGATCCTGAATTGTTCGCGTTAAATAGGGCGCGCGTTGTCCTGTACACCGTCACGCTGGGGCTCGCCCTCAGTGTTGTGGCGGGTCCGCTCACCACATATGCCGCCGAAGCCATCGACCCGCCGGAGGCCACCGTCCGAGGCGTCGTGTACGTCGACGCCAACGGCGACGGCAGGCGCGACACCGGCGAGGCCGGCCTGGGAGGCGTCCGCGTCTCCGACGGCACGGTCACCACCGCGACCGCCGCCGACGGCTCCTACGCCCTGACGATCTCCACCGACCGCCGCAGGACCGACATCGTGTGGGCCGGTCAGCCCCGCGGCTACCGGTTCGGCCTCGACCAGTACAAGGAGCCCAGGTTCTGGGCCAACCTCGGCGAGCTCGCCGACGACGCCACGCCGGTCGCGGATTTCGCGCTGGTCCGCGACGAGCTCTCCGACGGTGACACCTTCTCCTGGGCCAACATCGCCGACCCGCACGTCAACGCGCAGCTGCCCGACCAGATCCGCGAGATCAACTCCACCGGCACCGACCTGCGCTTCATCGCGGTCAGCGGCGACCTCACCAACGACGCCAGCCAGGCGCAGTTCGACACCTACCGTCGCGGTACCCAGCAGTCGACCGTGGGCGTGTGGCCGGCCGTCGGCAACCACGAGTACGCGAGCGGCTCGGCCTACGCCGACCGGATCGACAACTACCGGAAGAACGTCGGGCCGGAGTGGTACTCCTTCGACTACGGCAACCGGCACTTCGTGGTGCTGGAGAACAACGGCTCCGCCCCCTTCGAGGAGGAGCTCGCCTGGCTGAAGGCCGACCTCGCGGCCGCCGTCCCCAACGACGACACCGAGGTCGTGGTGCTCACGCACCAGCCGATGAACGTGCCGTTCGGCTCGCCGTCGACCTACGACGAGTTCGGTGACGTGCTGGAGCAGTACAAGGCCCAGCTCATCCTCGTCGGCCACGAGCACTCCAACCACGTCGAGAACAAGTCGGCGTTCGCCTCGACCGCCAAGCACATCCAGACGGTGTCGAGCTCGTACACGATCGACAACGCGCCGCGCGGCTTCCGCTACATCCACATGGCGGGCCCCGGCTTCGACAACCCGTTCCGCATGTACGGCGAGAACGAGCACATCACCATCGTCAACCCGGCCCCGGGCTCGAAGGTCCCCGCCGCCGGGATGCCGGACGTGCAGATCAACGCCTACGACACCGGCGACGAGGTCGTCTCGGCGCGCTTCCAGATCGCGGGCGACAAGAACTGGCGCCCGCTCTACAAGAGCGGCGAGTTCACCTGGCACGGCAACCTGCCCAACAGCCAGCAGACCCCCGGCGCCCACCGCATCGACGTGCAGGTCACCGACGCCGCGGGCAAGGTCTGGACGAAGTCGGCCGACTTCACCCTCACCGACGAGCCCGAGCTCAAGACGGTCGCCGGTGACGACTGGACGCAGCACCACGGCGACCAGGGCCACTCCGGTGTCGCCCCCGCCCAGGACCCGGGCCGCCGCCTGGCCTGGAGCTTCCGTAGCGAGGGCACCTTCCTGACCGGCTCGCCGGTCATCCACGACGGCGTCGTCTACGCGGGCACCCGCGACGAGAACGGCGACGGCAACAGCCGCATCCACGCCATCAGGCTCAGGAACGGCCGCGAGCTGTGGAACGTCGAGGTCCCGCAGTCGATCCACGGCAGCCTCGCCTACGGTGACGGCCTGATCTTCGCGCCGACCCTCGGCTCGGAGCTCTACGCCGTCGACGCCGAGACCGGCGACGTGAAGTGGAAGGCCGTGCCCGAGCAGGCCCCGGCCCCCAACAACCAGCGCACCTACGGTTACTACTCGCCCGCCGTCTCGGGTCACACGGTGCTCTGGCCGTACCAGACGCGGTTCGGCATCGGCAGCCAGGGCGTGCTGAAGGCGCTCGACACCCGTACCGGCAAGCAGATCTGGGCCTCGCCGATGTCCGGCGCCACCATGAGCGACGGCACCCCCGCCGTCATGGACGGCACCGTGTTCGTCGGCAACGAGACCGCCGACCGCGTGCTCGCCTACGACCTCGCGACCGGCGCCCGCAAGTGGACCGGCACCGAGGCGCTCGGCAGCTGGCAGGACGGCGTGCCGACGGCGGCCGAGGGCAAGGTCTTCATCGGCGCCAACAACGGCATCGTCGCCCGTGACGCCAAGACCGGCGCCACCCTGTGGACCTACACCAGCCCGCGTTCGGCCCTCGTGTCGAGCGGCTCGACCCCGAGCGCCGCGGCCGTCAAGGACGGCGTCGTCTACATGGGCTTCCCGAGCGGCGCGGTCGTCGCCCTCGACGCCCAGACCGGCAACGTCTTCTGGGAGCGCCCGCTGCCCGGCGACGTCTACCACGGCGGCGTCATGTCCAGCCCGGTCGTGGCCGGTGACACGCTGTTCGTCGGCGCCAACAACGGCCGGTTCTACGCCCTGGCCACCGACACCGGCCAGATCCTGTGGAACCACGAGATCGGCACCTGGGTCGGCGCCGGTCCGGCCGTCAGCGGCAACACCGTCGTCGCGGGCGCCTGGGACGGCAACCTCTACGCCTACGTGCCGGGCGGCGAGTCCGCGCAGCGCTGGGCGACCGTGACCGGCGTCGTGAAGGACGCCGAGACCGGCGACCCGATCGCCGGCGCGAAGGTCACCGCCGTCGCCGCCGGTCAGGACACCGCCGTGACCAGCACCGACGCCAAGGGCCACTACACCCTCGGCCTCGCGGCGGCCACGTGGAACGTCACGGCGGCCAAGCGCGGCCTGATCGCCGACGACCAGTCGGCGACCTCGGTCACCGTCGGCGCCACCGGCACCGTGACCGCCGACCTGAAGCTGATCAAGGTCACCCACCCGGTCGCCGGCAAGTCGGTCTACACGCCCGACTACGGCAACGGCAGCACCCGCACCGACTTCGTCGCGGGCAAGGAGTACTACTACCTGGCCAACGACCGGATCCGGGCGTCGATCACGCCGTACACCGCCGCCAACAACGGCGCGGGCGGCCTCGGCGTCGGCGCGCTGTCCGACCTCATGCTCAACGACACCAACGGCGCCGAGACCCTCGACTGGGGCGAGATGCTGCTGCGCCCGAGCCTCACCCCGCCCGACTCGTGGGACCGCCCGGCCGACCAGCTCGACTTCCCCGACCTCGCCGTCGACGGCGCCGCCGTGGTCGGCAACGGCCAGTACCGCGCCAACGCGGCGATCAAGGCCCAGGTCCGGTACGAGACCCTGCCCGGCGCCCCGATCGTGAAGATGACGGTCAAGCTGACCAACACCGGCGCGACGGGCTACCAGGGCTACTTCAACTACATGATCGACCCCGACAGCTCGGCCGACAACGGCCGGATCCCCGGCTTCGCCGGCACCAACCCGGGCATCAAGACCACGGGCTGGACCGGCAAGTACGTCTACGTCGGCGCCGACACCGCCACCACCAACGGCCAGGCCGCCCACGGCCTCGCCTGGGCGCTCGACACCCCGGCCGCCGTCGGCGCGTACGGCTACGTCGAGGGCCTCTACTACGACGCCACGCTCACCGCCGGTGCGAGCAAGCAGTTCAGCTTCTACCACCTGACCGACTACGCGACGGCGGGTGGCGACCCCACCCTGAACATCGCGAAGTGGGCCGGCGAGCTCGACCTCTACGACCCGGCCGTCCCGGACGTCCCCCGCGCGAGCGGCAAGGTCACCGCGGGCGGCGCCGCCGTCTCCGGCGTCCGGGTCGTCCTGGAGAAGTCGGGCGCGGTGGTCGCGACCACGAGCACCGACGCCAAGGGCGAATACCGCATCGAGGCCCCGGCCGGTCAGTACGACGTCCGGGTCTCCAAGCTGGGCCACCAGTCGGCCACCGGTACGGTCACCGTGCCGGGCACCGCCGACTTCACGCTGAGCCCGGTCACGGTCGAGGCGGGCTACGGCAAGCAGATCGCCTCCGGCCTGGTCGAGGCGGGCGCGGGTGACGTCATGCTGGAGAACGACAGGCTCTCCATGGCGATCGCCGACGCCTACAACGACGCGCAGATCTCCGGCGGCACGCGCGGCAAGCCGGTCGACGTCGCGGTACGCGGCATGGCCGACCAGTTCGACTGGATCAACCTGCCCTACGTCTCGGCGACCCAGCCGACCGGCGGCAGCGCGTGGGACATCCGCACGGTGGCGGCGACCAGTGTCGAGATCGTCCAGGCGACCGGCGACAAGGCCGTCGTCCGGGTGTCCGGGCCGGTCAGCGGCATCGCGGGCCTGACGGCGGCGACGACGTACACCCTGAAGCCCGGCGAGAACTTCGCCACGGTCGCGACGGAGCTCAAGAACTCCGGCGCGGCGGCCCTCAAGGTGTGGACCGGCGACGCCATGGACCACGACGCGGCCGGCCAGGCCAGCGTGATCCCGGGCGCCGGGATCGTGGTCCCGGGCACGAACCAGGCCTATGTGCCGACCAGGCCGTACATCGGCATGACCGGCACCGACCCGCAGGTCTTCGGCCTCGTGTACGGCACCCCGGCCAGCGCCTTCGACGTGTACGCGGCGGGCAACTGGGTGATGAGCCGGTTCAACGTCGACGTGCCGGCGGGCGGGTCGTACACCCTGACCCGCAAGCTCGTCGTCACGCCGGGCACCGACGCGGTGGGCATCCTCGACGGGATCTCCGCGCCGTAACGTGACGTGGCCGGCCCGGGATCGCACCCGGGCCGGCCATGTCCTTTCACTCTCCGGGCTGAAGCACCAGCGTGACCAGCAGCACCGGGTCGGCCGACTTGTCGGCCGTGGCCTGGATCACGACCGGCGTGGGCTCCCGCACGTCCCCGGTCACCGTCACCTTCGTCTGCCCCTTCGACGGCACGACGTCGGGCTCGAACGTCACCTTCACCCCGTCGGGCAGCTCGGCCACCGTGAAGGTCCGGGTGTCGGTCGTGTCATTGGTCACCATCACCGCCTCCGCCGGGTGCACGACGTCGCTCTGGGCGAACACGCCGAGACCGGCCGTGGTGTCCCTGACGACCAGCCCCTGCCAGTTCTCCACGTCGAACTGGAGGATCCCCCTCATCCCGGGCATCGCGACGGGCGTGGCGGTCGGCTGGGTGAGGGTGCAGTTGCCCAGCCCGCACAGCTCCGGTGAGCCGAAGCTAAACAGCTGGCGGTCGACGAGCAGGTGGCTGCTCACGTTCCCGGCGCCGATGTCGGTCACCGACCTCGACGGCGTCGGGCCGGGGGTCGAGCGGGAGACGATGCCCGTCACCCCCAGTTGCAGGGCGTTGTTCAGCCCCCACGACCGAACCTCGCCGGTGTTGAGCAGGGCCAGGCTGTGCGCCTCCCCGACCGCCGTCATCTTCACGTTGGTCAGACCGCTGACCGGCACCGGGACGGTCTTGTCGACGGTACTGCCGGTGCCGAGCTGGCCGCTGCCGTTCTCGCCCCACGCCCACACGGTGTTGTCGGCGGCGACGGCCAGCGTGTGGTTGGCGCCGGGGGAGACCCGGGACATCCGCGGCACGTTGAGCTGCACCGGCCGGGTGCGGTCGACGGCGGTGCCGTCGCCGAGACGGCCGAGGGTGTTGTCGCCCCACGCCCACAGCCGGTTGTTCACGTCGATCGCGTACGCCCGGTTCTCGGCCGCGAAGATCCGGAAGATCGGCGGCAGGCCGGTCATCTTGGTCGGGAAGTAGCGGTTCAGGCGGTCGCCGGTGCCGAGCTGGCCCTCGCCGTTGAAGCCCCACGTCCACAGCGTGCCGTCGTCGCGCAGGGCCATGCCCCACGAGTAGCCGGCGGCGATCGAGGTCGTGCCGGGCAGTTGGAAGAGGAACTGCGGCTTGATCAGGTTGCGGACGCTACTGGTGTCGGGGTCGTAGGCCCGGCCCCAGTGGTAGATGCGCCCGCCTTCGTCGCGGCCGAGGGCGTACAGGCTGCCGGTGGCGACCTGGACGAAGCTCTCCCCGTCGTGCACGCGGACCTGGTAGGCGTTCGGGTAGGGCGCGATGAACGAGTTGCCGAGCTGGCCGAACTCGTTGAGCCCCCACGATCTCGCCTGGGTGTCCGGCGCGGCCTGCGCCGGTGTGGCCGATATGCCCAGCGCGCCGGCTAACAGCAGCGCGATGAGCCCCCGTGGCCAGGACATGTCTTTTCTCCTTGTCTGTGACGAACCCCGTCCACTCAAGGAAACGGGCAGGAGGAACGCCCGGCGAGAGCCACTGCCGCCGGTGTGCGCGGTACGAACAGGCCCTAGGGTCGGCCTATGTCCGACATGCCCCCACGGGTCGAGCTGGCCCCGCTCACCCTCGCCGACCAGGACGAGTTCTGCTCCCTCGTCGAGGCCAGCATCGACCTCCACATGCCGTGGATGCAGTTGCCCGCGACCCCGGACGCCTTCCGGACCTGGATGGGCCGATTCGCCGACGGCACCAACCGCGGCTACCTGATCCGCCTCAGAGAGACCGGCGCCGCCGTCGGCACGGTCAACATCAACTCGATCATCCGGGGCCGCTACCAGGGCGCGTCCATCGGCTACGCGGCGTTCGCCACGTCGGTCCGGCGGGGGTACATGACCGAGGGGCTGACCCTCGCGCTGCGGCACGGCTTCGAGGAGCTGCGGCTCCACCGGCTGGAGGCGAACATCCAGCCGGAGAACACGGCGTCGCTGGCCGTGGTCCGGCGCCTCGGTTTCCGGTATGAAGGGCTGTCGCCCGACTACCTCTTCATCGACGGGGCGTGGCGCGACCACCAGCGCTGGGCCATCACGGCGCCGTCCCCGTGGACGCCGGACCCTTCGCTTCCCGAGGTCTAGAGCTCCAGGCGCGCAGGCCCTCCGCCGTCAGGAAGGCGTCGAAGACCATTTCCGCGATGCCGACGCGGGGGGCCTCGGCGCCCAGCAGTGAGGCCGTGATCGGGGCCGGGCGGCGGAACGCCATGAGGGCCTCCGCGCACCCCGCCTCCACAGGGTCGGCGGCCACTTCGTAGAGCCGGGCTCCCAGGCCGGACAGGGTCACGACCTCGGGGTCGTGCGCGTTGACGAGGGCGCCGATGCCCCGGCCGAGCGCCCGCGCGACGGCGCCGACCGCCGGGCCGGTGGACTCCTCCGCGATCAGCCGCCCGGCGTGGTGGAGGCGGCGGTGCACCGGGACGTCGTGGCCGAGGTGCCGGATCAGCGCGTTCGCGCCCACGTCGAGGTCCCAGCAGCCGGTCGAGCCGCAGGCGCACGGGCCGTGACGGTCGCCCGCCAGCGGCAGGTGGCCGAACTCCCCGGCCATGCCGTGAGCGCCGGTCAGCGGGCGGCCCGCGACGACGAGCGCGCCGCCGACGCCGAGGGAGACGTGCAGGTGGAGGCCGAGACCGACACCGCGCAGGGCGCCCCGGCGCGCCTCCGCGAGCGCCGCGAGGTTGGCGTCGTTGCCCAACCTGACCAGGGGATCCTCGCCGAGGCCCAGCAGGGAGATCAGGTCGACGTCGTGCCAGCCGAGATGGACCGCGTCGACGAAACGGCCGTCGCGCACGCTGGCGGGGACCGAGATGCCGACGCCCACCACGCGGCCGGTGAGCTCGGCCATGCGGCGCCGTAGCTCGCCGGACAGGTCGGCCAGCACGTCGGTGGCCAGCCCGGCGGTGTGGTGGCGGCATTCCAGCAGCTCAGACGTGCCGCCGAGCGCCGCCGCCGAGATGGCCCAGGAGTCCTCGCGCAGGTCGACGGCGAGGGCGAGCGGGCCTCGCGGGTGGGGGCCCACCTGGTGGGTCGGCCGTCCGCGTGGCCGGTCGGCCAGGGGGCGCTCCCGCACCAGGTCGGCGGCGGCCAGCTCACCGGTCAGGACGGTCGCGGTGCCTCTGGCCAGCCCGAGGTCACGGGTGAGCTGGGAGCGGGTGAGCTCCCCGCCTCCGGCGTGCACGGCGCGCAGCAGCCGGGTCAGGTTGTGGAGCCGCAGTTCGGTGCTGGTCGTGGGCGCGTGCACGCCTCCCATTGTGGCAGCCGTCATCTCCTGATTATGCTCTCGCCTAGAACAAAATAGGGGGGTGGACGAGATGCGGGTGGCGTTATCCGTCTTCTACGGGTTGTCGGGGGTTCTCAACGCGTTGTGGGTGGCGACCCTGCCCGCCGTCGACGCGCGGCTCGGCCTCGGTCCGGGCCGGATCGGCACGCTGCTGCTCCTCATGGCGGTGGGGGCGCTCGCCACGCTGCCGATCGCCGGGCGGTCGGTCGATCGGTGGGGGAGCCGCCGGTTGCTGCGGGTCGCCGCGCCGCTGTGCGCGTTCGTGCTGGTCGGGGTCGCGCTCGCGCCGTCGTACGGGATGCTGGCGGTCGCCGTCGTGCCGCTCGGGGCGGTCACGGGCGTGGTCAACATCGCGCTGAACGTGCAGGGCGTCGAGGTGGAACGGCACCTCGGCAAACCCGTCATGGGCAGCCTGCACGGGGTGTGGAGCCTGGGCGGGGTGGTCGGCGGCGCGGTGATCACCGCGGCCCTGGCGGCGGGCGCGGACGTGCGGACGCTGATGGTGTCCGTGGCGGTCACGATGATCGTCGCGTCGCTGATCCCGGGGCCCCACCTGCTGAGCGCTTCCGCGCCGGTCCGGGACGAGGTCGCGGACCCGGGCGCGCCGGCCGTGCTGGGGGCCGGCGCGATCGTGCTCATGGGGTCGGTGGTCTTCGCCGCCTATCTCAGCGAGGCGACGGCCACCGACTGGGCCGCCGTGCACGCCCGCTGGGAACTCGGGGCCGAACCGGCCACCGCGTCCGTCGTCTACACCGCGTTCGCGGCGGCGATGACCGTGACCCGGTTCTTCGGCGACCCGCTGCGCGCCCGGCTCGGGCCCGCCCGCACCATGCGGCTCGCCGGGTCGGTCGCCTCCCTCGGCTACGCGCTCGTCCTGGCCGCCTCGTTCGCCGGTACGGGGGCGCTCGCCTGCGCGATCGCGGGGTGGAGCCTGGTCGGGTCCGGCATGGCCACGGTCGTGCCGGTGATCTTCAGTACGGTCGGCGCGATGGCCGGCCGTCCCGGGCGCGCCCTGTCGGCGGTCACCGCGATCAGCTTCGGCGGCGCCCTGACCGGGCCCGCGATGATCGGATACGTCGCGGAGGTCGCCTCCCTCCAGACCGCGCTGCTCATCCCGGCCGTCGCCGCCGTCTTCGTGGCCGTGGCCGGAAGCCTCGTTTCGGGCCATGGAGCGGTAAACCCGCGCGTCGCGCGCCGTGATCCCGAACGTGACCCCGGTGGAATCGGATCATGAAAGAGACGTTCCTCGGGGTCGGCTACGTCCACGACCATGCCGGACTGCCGCTGGTGGCGGTGCGCGTGCCCGTTCCCGAGCCGGTGGCCGACCAGGTGCTGATCAGGGTCGCGGCGTCGTCGCTGAACCCGCTCGAATACAAGCTGGCCGAGCTCAACTTCCTGGGACGCACCCCTCCCGTCGCCCTTGGATTCGACCTCGCCGGAGTGGTGGCCGCGGTCGGCGGCGACGTGACCGACCTGGCCGTCGGCGACGAGGTGGTCGCCATGGCCGACCTGAACGGCGACGGCGGCTGGGCGGCGGGCGAGGGCGGTTCCTTCGCGGTCGCGCGCCGCTTCCTCACCGTCCGCAGACCGCCGCCGCTGAGCCTCCGCGACGCCGCCGTGCTGCCGATGTGCTTCCTGTCCGCGTTCGCGGGCCTGTACGGAAGGGTCCGGCCCGGCGACACCGTCTACATCCCCGGCGGCGGCGGAGGCGTCGGGCACCTGGCCGTGCAGATGGCGGCCCGCACCCTGGAGGCCGGAACGGTCGTCAGCAGCGGCAGCACCCCGGAGTCGATCGGCCTGGCGCGGGAGTCGGGCGCCCACCACGTCTATGACTACAAGCGCGACGACATCGCCGCCGAGATCGACGAACTGACGGGTGGACGCGGCGCCGACGTCGTCTTCGACGCGACGTACAGCGAGCGGGGCTTCGCCGAGACCGCGGCCACGGTCCGCAAGGGCGGAAGCTGGATCGTCCTCGGCGTCGGCCCCGGCAGGACCACCCGAGTGGCCGAGACGCAAAGCCCGGTCGACGCGATCCTCGCGGACCGGGGCGCTCAGCAGGTGAACGTCAACCTGCTGCGCTACTTCTCCGAACCCGCCCTGCTCGACGAGCAGGCACGTGACTTCCTCCGGCGCGGCATGGAACTGGCGATGGAGTGGGCGGAGCGAGGGCTGGTCGTCCCACACGTGGGCCGGACCATCGACAGCGATGTCGACGCGATCAACGAGGGGCTGCGCGCGCTGAAGTCGGGCGGCGGGGTGCGGGGGAAGGTGGCGGTGGTCGTCAGTCCCTGACGATGAACCCGGCCCCGGCGGACGGCCCGCGCCCCCGAGGCGCGGGCCTCACGCGGTCAGCCCCCGGCGGGGAAGATCGGCAGGACGTTGACCTGGATCAGGTTCCCCGGAATGGAGATGACGTCGTCGAAAAGCAGCCCGGGACCGTCGGCCGCGTGGGCGGGGGCGGCGATCCCGGCCGCACCCAGTGCGAGCAGAACCACGACGAAAGTCTTCTTCATTTGGTCACTCTCCGTTTATGTTGATCGCGTTGGCGACTACGGAGAGTATCAACTCGCTCTACTGCCGGTCTGCGAATCCCTCACCTTGAACAGCGGGACGAAGGCCGCGACGATCCAGGCGAAGTGGAGGACGCTGACCGTCGTCCAGGCGGCTTCGTCCGTCACCTGGACGGCCGCCATGAGGATGGTCGCCGCCATGAGGCCGACGGTGATCGGCAGATAGATCCTCAGCAGCATGCTGGCGGCGAGGAACCGCCGTGGTTGTCCCGGGCCGAGCCACCACCGCAGCCCCGCCCAGAGCAGCACGAGCAGCACGCCGACGACGACGGCCGCGAGGCCCGCCGCGCCGGGATCGGGCGGCACCCCCTCGTCCAGCACACCGAAGCCGAGCGACACCGTGACGACGGCGGGCACGAAGCACAGCCAGGCCGCGAACACCGTCGCCGAGGCGGCGAGCGTGCCGGGCCGGGTGAGATGGCGTTCGCGCGACCCTGCCCACCAGCGCCGGAGGGCGGGGCCGACCTCGTCACCGCCGCGCCGCACTCTGACCGCTTGGTAGACCAGCACTCCGGCCACGATCAGCGCGCCGAGGATCAGGAGCCCCACCAGGGGAGGCTCGTCGTGAGGCCGGACGACTCCCAGCAGATCCTCGACCCTGGCGCCCAGCCAGTACATGCCCGGATTGAAGACGAGAACGGTGACGCCCACGGCGACGAGCATCGTCAGACCTGAAGATCCACGCTTTCCCACGCGGCATGGTAGGCGCGGAAGCGCTTGAATCTCCAGCGGCTGGAAGGTCCACACTCCTCATGTGAACGACGAACTGCTCACCATCGGGCAGCTCTCCCAGCGCACCGGGCTGCCGGTACGCACCATCCGCTACTGGTCCGACATCGGGGTCCTGCCCCCGGACGCCCGTACCGGCTCCGGCTTCCGCCTCTACGGCACCGAATCCGTCGCGAGGCTCCAGCTGATCCGCACCCTGCGCGAACTGGGCCTCAGCCATGGCGAGGTGCGCCGGGTGATCCAGCGCGAGACGACCCTGGCGGACGTCGCGGCCGTCCACGCGCGGGCCCTCGACGCCCGGATCAGGGCCCTGCGCCTGAGCCGGGCCGTGCTGAGCACGGTGGCCAGGCGGAAATCCGACACCGAGGAGATGGAACTGATGAACAGACTCGCGAGACTCTCCGCCCAGGAACGCGCCGCCATCATCGAGGACTTCGCCGACGAGGTCTTCAGCGGCCTGGACGCCGACCCGCAGCTCCACGAACGCATGCGCGCCACCCTGCCCGGCCTGCCCGACGACCCCACCTCGGACCAGGCCGACGCGTGGATCGAACTGGCCGAACTGGTCACCGACCCCGACTTCCGCCGCCGCATGCGCGACATGATCCGGCACAACGCCACCGGCCGCGCCGAGCCGGGCCCCGGACGCCGGCCCGGCGCCTACCTGTTCTTCGCCAAGAAGGTCGCCCTCCTCGTCGGTCCCGCCCGCGAGCGCGGCGTCGCCCCCGAGTCGGCCGAGGCCGAGGGGGTCCTCGACGAACTCCTCGGTACGAACGCGCGCCGCGCCGAGGTCCTGGAGCGGCTCGAAGCGGGATTGGACGCGCAGGCCGAACGCTACTGGCAACTGCTGGCGCGCATCCGGGGCGAACAGCCCCGGCCGACGACGGCCCCCGACTACCAGTGGCTGGCGCGGGCACTCCGGGCGGCTACCTCGACGCCGTGACCATCCAGATCGCGGCCTCCAGCCGCACCCCGTCAGGCTCCGCGTGCTCGGCGAGGGCGGCCCGCACGTCACCGAGCGCGGCGTCGAGGTCGGCCACGGCCGCCAGCTGAGCCCGGACGGGTCCGGTGCCGGCGAGGTATCCGGCCGCCTCCGCCACATCCGCCCCGATGTGGAGCGGCACCCGCACGTCCTCCAGCCGGACGTCGGCGAACCCGGCCCGCGTCAGCAGCTCCTCGACGACGGCGGGGTCGGACTGGGTGAACATGCTGCGGTCCCGCAGGTCGACGGGTGCGTCGGCGTGCCGCATGATCGCCGCGCCGGGGACGGTGAGCCAGGCGTTGACGTCCGGAGGCTGCCAGGTCGCCAGGACCAGCCGCCCGCCCGGCCGCACAGCGCCGCTCATCGCGGTGAAGGCGCGGATGGGGTCGGTGAAGAACATCGTGCCGAACCGGCTGATCACCACGTCGACCGGTCCGGGCAGCGGGTCGGTCTCCGCGTTGGCGTGGACGAACCCCGCATTGGCCGCCCCGCCCTCCTGACGGGCGCGCGCCACCCGCAGCATGGGCGCCGAGACGTCCAGGCCCGTGGCCGTTCCGCCGGGGGAGACCTGGTCGGCGGCCAGGAGCGTGGTGGCTCCACACCCGCAGCCGACGTCCAGGACCTGTTCGCCCGGCTTCAACCCGGCCGCCGCCAGCACGGCCTCCCCGACCGAGGCCAGCACGCGATCGCGCCGGTCGGCATCGGCGGCCCACCGCTCGCCGTCGTCGTCGTTCCAGATCTGCGCCACGCCCCCACCGTAACCTCACCGAGGTTGAGGATCGGCTGGAGCCGTCCGGCTGTATCGGGTGCGTGACCACACTGAGCAGATGTCCGCCCTGCCGCAGCACCGCGCGACCCCGTGGCAACACCTCCGCAGGCGGCCGCGTCACCCGGCTCGGGCTCGGCCTTCGCGTCGACTCGGGCCTCGGCACCCCCGTGGGGCTGCGGGTTCACGCTGGTCGTGATCAGAGTGTGATCTGGTGAGACCAGACTTTCGCGCGCAAAAGATGACGAAAGGAAACGCGCGTGAAGCGAGCCATGGTCGGGACGTTAGTGATGCTCGGTGCCTTACTGGTGCCCGTGAGTCCGGCGCACGCCACTGTTGATCCGATCGCCGCGCTGAAGGCGCAGTTCGTTTCCGGGCGGGGGGTCAAGCTCAAGACGGTGCTGCAGGTGAAGCCCAAGGGTGGGAAGGGGACCGTCACCCAGGAGATGGGATCGGTGCAGTTCGGGCCGAAGGGGGCGAACGCCTCCGACCTCACGGAGAAGACCCGCTATGACAGAGGTTTCTTCAGCGAGGAGCAGCGTGACACGCAGAAGAAGCTGGAGAGCCCCGGCAGGGTGATCACGCTGCCGAAGGTGACCTACGTGCAGGGGCCCCGGGCCGGGGAAGGGCTGCCGGCGGGCAAGTACTGGGTGCGGAAGACGAAGCCGCTGCCGCCGGTTCCCAGCGGGATCATCATCGACGTGTTCGAGCCGAACACCGTCAAGACGCTGATCGCCAAGGCGACGTCGAACCGGGGCGGGGTGGTGAAGGGGGCCACCACGAGCGCGAAGATGGCGGCGCTCTCGCCGGTGTTCCGCAAGCAGTTCGGGACCGCGGGCAAGACGTCCAAGATCACCTACACGTTCTCGCTCAACAAGGAGGGGCTCGTCACCCGTCTCAGCGTCAAGCTGCGGATGCCGGTCGACGGGACCGTCGTCGACTACACCTCCGACACCCGCCTCTACAACTGGGGCATCAAGGTCATCGTCAATCCGCCCCCGGCCGACACGGTGATCGCCGAGAAGGCCGTCAAACACTGAGGGAGCGGGCTGCCCATCTCTTCAGCGCCCGATCGTCAGATCCTCGGTGGGCAGGGTCTGGCAGGCCAGCCGCCATCCCTCGGACAGTTCGGCCGTGGAGAACATGCCGCGCGTGTCGGTCTCGTAGGTGCCGGAGAGCACCCGCACCCGGCACGTGCCGCACGCGCCCTCGCCGCACGACTGTGGCAGCGGGACGTCGGCGGCGTTGGCGCCGTCGAGGACCGACTGTCCGGGCAGGCAGACGAACCCCGGTTCGCCGCCGGTCATGCCGATCTTGTACGCGGTGACACCGGCCGCCGCGGCGGCGAGGGCGATGACGTGGGCCCGTTCCCTGCGGGTCTCCGTGCTGCGGCCCGACACGAACGCCTCGGTGCGGATCGCCTCCCGGGGCACGCCGAGGTCCGTCAGGTGGCCGATCAGGTCCTGCATCATCGCCGCCGGGCCGCAGAGATGCACACGGCGCACCCCTTCGGCGAAGGGCCGGATCGCCTCCGCGCCGATCCATCCGGTCAGCTCCGACACGAAGATCGACACTTCGAGCCCCGGTAGCCGCTCCCGCAAAGCCTCCAGTTCCGGCCGGAACAGCACGTCGGCCTCGGTTCGGAAGGCCGCGAGCAGCACGATGCGGCCGGTGTGTCCCTCTTCCGCCGCCGCGGTCAGCACGCTCATCAGCGGGGTGATCCCGACCCCGCCGCCGATCAGCAGCAGTCCTCCCGGGGCCGGGCGCCAGGTGAAGTCGCCGTGCGGGCCGCTGACCCTCAGCGCGTCGCCGACCGCCAGCTCTTCGTGCAGGAACGTGGAGCCGAGGCCGTCCGGCTCGTGCTTCACCGCGATCTCGGCGAAGCCGCGTTCGCCGGGGCCGCTGCAGATCGAGTAGGACCGCTCGATCGGCTCCACCGCGACCGGCAGTTCGACCTTGACGTACTGCCCGGCCGTGAACGAGAACGGCATCGAACCACCGGCCAGCGGTTCGAGCCGGATCCGCCGCACGGCCGGCGACAGCGCCTCGATCGCGGCCACCCGCAGATACCCCTGCCACGGGGTGTCTCCGGCCACTTTCCTGGACAGGATGGTCCGCCACATCGTCCCGAGCTGCCGCTGCTTGAGCACCCGCTTCGCCGCCAGCAGCCCACCGGCCAGCGCCCCGACCACTCCGGGTCCCCAGGCGTCCTGCCCGGCCACGACCAGGCCCTTGATCGGTGTACGAGATCCGGCGCGCGACGACCGCATCCGCTGCGGCGTGGCCGACAGGCCGTAGAAGGAGCCCAGCACGCTGTGCTGGAAGGTCTCGAACGACAGCGGCGTCGCGAGCTCGGCGAACGCGATCGCGTCCCGGAACCCGGGCCACTGCCGTTCCAGGCGGCCGATCAGCCGTTCGGTCAGCTCCTCCTTGAGCCGCCGGTAACTCTCCGGCCGCTCACCCTCGGGAATCCCGCGCCACTCGTCGACCATCCCCGGATCGACGAGCTCCACGACCTCGACCGTGTGCGACCGGGCCGCCGGGTTGTTGAGGGAGGCGAACGAGACGTACAGGACGCCTTCCCCCGCCGGGCGGTGGGTCCCTTCGAGGTCGGGCATGAACCAGTGGTTCTCGCCGCGCAGCCCGAACTCGGCCGGTGAGCGGTCCATCCCGAGGAACAGCACGAGCGCAGACGGCTCCGCCGGAAGGTCGGCCAGCTCCTCACCCCGCCCGATCAGCCTGTACGTGTTGCGCACCCCCGCCGCCGACACCACGGTCCCCGTCCGCACGTGGTAGCGCCGCCCGGTGGCCGTGTCCTCGACGTCGACCCCGGTCACCCGCCCCTTCTCGACGGCCAGCCGCTCGACGCGCTGCCGGGGCCGCAGCTCCACCTCGTACCGGCGGAGGATCTCCAGGACGATCCGGCCCAGCTCCTTCGGCCCGCCCACCGGATGAGCGGTGCCCTTCATGAAGAAGGTCAGCGGGACCGCCGCGTGATAGCCGAACGCGCTCTGCGACGGCGGCGTGCCGTACAGCCCCCAGCGCGCCGCCAGCACCGCCCGCAGCCGTGGGTCCCGGAAGCTGCGGGTCAGCTGATCGCGCAACGTCCGGAACGCCCCCGGGAACAACCGCTCGACGACGCGCACTCCAGCAGGCGACGCGGCGAGGATGTTGCGGGCGGCCAGCCCGGCCATCGCCCGGCGGATCGACCGCAGGAACCCGTCGACGGCGCCGGTCTCCGCCGGGAAGCGTTCGGCGAGCCGGGCCCGGAACCGTTCCTTCGTGGCCGGGACGGCGAAGTCGAAGTCGGGGAAGTGCAGGACGTCGTAGTCGTCCGGCAGCGGCGAGAGCTGCACCCGTCCGTCGGTCATGAAGTCGAGGAACGGACCGGCGTCCGTGCTCATGTAGTGCAGCCCGGTGCCGAACTGGAAGCGTCCGGCCCGGGAGAACTCGTGCGTCATGCCGCCGAGCGTGTAGTGCTGTTCGAGGACGAGCACCCGCTTCCCGCCGAACTGCGCGATCGCCCGCGCCGCCGCGAGACCGCCCATCCCCGACCCGATCACCACGACGTCGGCATCCTCGACTTCACCCATGCCGCGAGCCTGCCGGAACGGACTTCCCACGGACTGAACGATCTGTGAACCCGAGCATCGCCGGGTCAGAGGGGCGGATACACGTTGCGGACGAGGGTCCCGAAGTAGGACGGCCAGAAGATCCCATAGGCCGGTGCGCCCGGAGTCGCGCCCGAGGGACGGTACGACCCGATCGGAGGGGCGAAGGTGGGGTCGCACCAGCGGTTGGGGCCGTCGCTCGCGCCGTCCGACTCGCCCGGTGGCCGGGCCCAGATGTAGGCGTCGACGCCGGGCCTCGGGGCGGCGGCGGGACGTTCGCCGATGCCCGCTTCGAGCTGGTTGCACCGGTTGAAACGGTTGGCCCGCCGGTCGAGCCTCGACTGGTCGACGTAGGTGTTGACGTCGGAGGAGACGCTGACGGCGGTCGGGCGGGCGGTGCCGCCCCAGCCGTTGCGCGAGGTGTCGATCAGCATGCCGATGTGGGCGGGGAAGCCCGCCTGGACGAGGGCGGCGCGCAGGGAACGGGTGTAGTCGTCCTCGTCGATGTGGGGGTTCCAGTCGACCCACCGGGTCCAGTAGAGCGGGGCGCCGCCGACCAGCTTGTTCGTGTCCGGGAGGAAGACCTCGTCCACCGGGACGTAGTCGGCGACGTTGGTGACGAACCCGTCCACTCCCCGCGTCCCCTCGACGGCCTGCCTGAGCACGTCGACCAGCGGCCCGGAGACCTCGGCCCACCCGGCGACCGAGGAGCGGGCGGCGTCGAGATAGACGTACACGTTCGGGATCGGCCCGAGGGCGGCGAGTGCCTGCCTGACGCCCTGGACGTACACCCCCGACGTGCGCGCCTCCACACATTCGGGCTCCGGGTTCCCGGCGACCATGCTGCCCAGCGTCTCCGGCTCGACGAGGGTGACGATCCTGAGCGGGGCGTAACGGGGGTCGGCCAGGATGGCCGCGATGGGGTTCACGAACTGGTTCCGGTACGCCGCCACTCCGTCGGCCGTCATCGGGAACTCCGCCGTGGGCCACCACGAGGAGCAGTCCTTCCCCGGCAGGTCACTCAGCACGAGCGTCACCACGACGGGATCCGCGTTCCCCTGCGACAGGGCCTGGACGAGCGCCCGCTCCAGATGCTGCCGCAACCCCATGCCACCCCTGACGGACGAGATCGCCGCCACGGAATCCAGCCAGAGGGCGGTCGGCTGGAACGCCACCTTCCGCATGGCGGTCCCGGCCGCACCACCCGCGGCGGTCGCGGCCGCATCGACCCGCGCGACGTAGTCGGGGTTCAGGTAACCCCGCGCCCCGACGTACGGATTGTCCACGTGCACAAGAGAAGGAGAGGGACTGGGTGATGGCGACGCCGGGCTGCCACAGGGGGTGCCGTTCACGGTGAAGCCGACCGCAGGGGGGTTGGTGCCGGTCCATCGGCCGTTGAAGCCGAGGTTCACCGTCGCGCCCGGGGCGAGCACCCGGTTGTGCGTCTCGTTCACGGCCGTGACCCGGGCGCCCGACTGGCTCCACCGCGCCGACCAGCCGTGGGTGATCGTCTGCCCGGCGGTGAAGTCGAACCGCAGCGTCCAGCCGTCGACCCGGTCCCCGGTGTTCCTGACGGTGACCGACCCGGTGAACCCGCCCGGCCACGAGTTCGCCCCGTAGGTCACCACGCATCCCGGCGCGGCCCACGCCACCCCCGGAAGAACGACGAACACGAGCAGAACCCCGACAAGCACGCGCAGGAGCCTCATGGCACCTCCCGGACGCGGAGACCGACCCCCGATCGTCACCCCGGAAAGCCCGCCCCCGGCAACCCGGTCGGGCGAACCCGCAGGTCAGCCCTGAACCTTTCACCGCAGGGACCGGCCCCCGGTGGTCACCGGGGGCCGGCCTGCGGTCAGCTGATCCGGGTCAGCCGCCAGGTCTGGCTGCTCGCCGTCGAACACGTCGCCTGCCGCAGTTGCGTCAGGTCGGCCGTCGACGGCGCCTCCAGGCAGAGGTTGCTGTGCACCGCCTGGACCCGCCAGTCGGAGCCCTGCGCCGTGAACCGCCACGACTGGTTCGCGCCCGTGTGACACGTCCACTGGGCGACCAGCGCCCCGGACGCGGTGGACTGGCCGCTCACGTCGGCGCACTTGCTGGAGTGGACGGCCTGCATGCGGAAGTTCCCGTTGCCCGCGTCGACCATGCGGAAGCGCTGGTTCGTGCCGCTGCCGGACGGCCACAGGACGATCCTGGCCCCGTCGGTGGAGGAGGCGCCCTCGACGTCGGCGGCCTTGCCTGCCGCGACGTTGACGAGCTGGTAGACGCCTCCGGCCACGGGTCCGCTGCTGGAGGAGCCACCACCGACCCCCTGCCCCTGGAGGGTGAAGGAGTCGAGGTCGAACTGGTTGACGGCCGAATTCTTGAACACCAGGTAGAACGTCTGGCTGCCGCTGATCCCGGTCACCGAGGTGGCCGAGGTCGTGACGTAGGTGTCCCAGCCTCCGGTGTTCGGGACGTTGGTGGTCGCCAGCAGGGTGCCGCTTGCCGATCCGGCGCGCAGCTCGATGGAGCCGCCCGAACTGATCGACGACAGTCGGTAGGAGATGCCGGTCACGCCCTGGGTCGACATGGGTGCGAACGAGATCCAGTCGTTGTTGGAGATGTCCGCGATGCGGCTGCCGTTCTCGGCGCCGGACACGTCGGCCACCCTCACCCCGGAACTGGCCGTGAAGTGCTCGGCCTGCTTCTGCTTCGGCTGGAGGATCAGCTCGGCGCCCTTGGTGAGACCGCCGCTGTCGGTGTACGTCGCCGAGAACACGTAGAACACGTTCTGGGTCGGATCGTGCCCCGACTCACCGGTCGTGATGGTCGCCGAGCAGCCGGTGCGCTGGTCGGTGTCGTGGCTGTGCGTGTCATGTCCGAGAGCCACGATGACCTGCACCCGAGAACAGTCGATCGCCCCGTCCTCGGGGTCGCTACCGGTGATCGTGTACGAGATCGTGTCCCCGAAGTTGAACGCGCCTCCGTTCGGTGGCGCGCTGAACTGGAGGGTCGGCGCGGTGTTGCCCACGACGATCGGCACGGTGGCAGTGCCGGTCTTGCCGCCGGCGTCCCGCACGGTCAGCCGCGCGGTGTGGTTGCCGTTGGAGGTGTAGGTGAAGCTCGGGTTGGCCGACGTGGAGTCGACCGAGCCGTTGTCGGTGAAGTCCCACGCGTAGGTGATCGCGTCACCGTCGGGATCGGCCGAACCCGACGAGGAGAACTGCACCGCGAGCGGGGCCTGGCCGGAGGTCGGCGTCCCCGACGCCTTGGCGAGCGGGGCCCGGGAGCCGTTGATGTAGTCGATGCGGTAGACGCCGTCGTCGGTGTTGCTGCCACCGAAACCGCTACCCCAGTCGATCATGTAGAGCGAGCCGTCGGGCCCGAACTTCATGTCCATCGGCGACCGGAACTGCATCGACGACAGGAACCGGTTGACCTTCAGCATGTTGCCCGAGCTGTCGAGGCGCATCTCGGCGAGGTAGTTCCGGCTCCACTCGTAGAAGAACGGGGTGTCGTCGAAGTACTGCGGGAACTTCGTCTCCGAGGTGTTGTTCGGGTCGAAGTGGTAGAACGGGCCGCCCATCGGGGCCGCGCCGCCCGTGTTGCCCATCTCGGGCCAGGCGGTGTTGCCGCTGTAGGAGTACCAGACGTTCGCCGCCCGTACGGCCGGGAGCGTCTGGAGGCCGGTGTTGTTGGGCGAGGTGTTGGTCGGCGCCGAGCAGTTGAACTGCGAGCCCGACTGGCCGGTGGAGAAGTTGTAGTCGTTGTACGGGGTGTTGTTGCCGATGCAGTAGGGCCATCCGTAGAAGCCCGGCGACTTGATCAGGTTGTACTCGACGATTCCGGCCGGGCCGCGGCTGGAGTTGGCCGAACCCGCGTCGGGGCCGTAGTCGGCCATCGAGATCCAGCCGTTCTCCTTGTTCACCGAGAACCGGAACGGGTTCCGGAAGCCCATGGCGTAGATCTCCGGGCGGGTGTTCGCGGTGCCCGGGGTGAACATGTTGCCGCTCGGGATCGAGTACGTCCCGTTGGACTCGGGGTGGATGCGGAGGATCTTGCCGCGCAGGTCGTTGGTGTTGGCCGCCGTACGCTGCGCGTCGAAGTGGGCGCGGCCCGAGCGCTCGTCGATCGGCGCGTAGCCGGACGAGGCGTTCGGGTTCACGTCGTCGCCGACGCCGATGTACAGGTTGCCGTTCGGGCCGAACGTCAGGTAACCGCCCGTGTGCCCCGGCTCGTCGATGCGCTCGGCCGGGATGGTGAGCAGGACCTGCTCGTTGCTCAGTGCGCTCGGCGCGTTCGCGGCCGTGTACGTGAACCTCGACACCCGCACGATCGAACTGCTGCCCGATGGCGAGTAGTAGAGATAGATGTACCTGTTGGAGGCGAACGACGGGTCGAGCGCCATGCCGACCAGGCCGTCCTCACCGCCGGTGTAGACGCTGAGGGTGTGCACGGTCGAGATCTGCCCGTTCGACGGGTTGATCCGCTTCAGCTCACCGGCCCGGCTGATGTAGAAGACCGTCTTGTCGGACGCGATGTCCAGCTCCATCGGCTGGTTGGGGGCCGAGTCGAGGGACACCTTCTGGAACCGGTTCCAGACCGTGCCGCCGCAGCCGCCGGGCAGTTCGCCGCCGGCCCACCGGATGCCGCCCAGCACGTGCTGCTGGAAGTAGGCCTCGCTGTAGGTCGAGGCGGTGTGCCCCATGGCCGTCGCCCAGACCTTGGCCTGGCCGACCTCACGGCACCACGAGATCGGGTGGTCGTGCCCCATGGCGCTGCCGCCGGGGGAGTAGGTCGTCTCGTCGGCGGTGACCAGGACGTGCGCGTCACCCCGGATGCTGCGGTCGAAGTTGTACCACTCCTCGGTCCGCGTCCAGCGGTCAGGCAACCCGGACGTGGACGGATGGACGTCGTCGGCCACCTTGGCGGTGCCCTGGACGATGTTGGAGTGCGCGGGCATGTGGGCGCCCGCCTGGATCAGGTTGTCCCAGTAGGGGAAGGACGACTCGATCCCCATGTCGGTGGCGTTGTGGATGGCGACGACGCCGCCGCCGTTCTCGACGTAGCTCTGCAGGGCCTGGCGCTGGGAGTCGTTGTCCCAGACCATGCCGGAGTTCTGCAGCATGATGATCACGTCGAACGTGGCCAGGTTGGACGTGGTGAACGAGCTGGAGTTGTTGCTCTGGACGACCTCGAAGTTGTTCGCGGCGGCCATGTTGTTGACCATCGTGACGCCCGCGGAGATCGAGTCGTGCACGTAGCCCGCGGTCTCGGTGAACAGCAGCGCCCGGAAGACGGGCGCTGCCGCCGCCGGTGCTGGTAGCGCTAACAAAAGTAGGAGCGGGGATAGGAGGGCGATGAGGTACCTGCGCATGTCGCTCCCTGGGAGGGTGCGGGATGATTCAGAGAGCCCGGAGGAAAGCGAGCCCGTCGGTTGCCAGGGCGTCCTGGCTCCGGGCCAGGGGCCGCCAGATGGAGGCGGCCGTGGCGATCGTGCGGTTCTCCGCGGTGAACGACTCGATCACGAGTGGTCCCGAATAACCGATCTCGGTCACCGCGTCGATGAAGGACTTCCAGTCGAAGTGGTCGTCTCCGGGCGCTCCCCTGTCCGTCCCGCACACCTGGATGTGCGCGACCCTCTCACCGGCGAGGCGCACGGCCCCGGCGGGACTCTTCTCTTCGATGTTCATGTGGTACGAGTCGAGCATGATCCCGCAGTGGTCCGGGATGGCGTCGAGTGCCTGCTCGATGGTGTTGACCAGGCTGGTCTCGTACCGGTTCAGCGCCTCGACCCCGACCCGCACGCCACGTTCGGCGGCGTAGTCGACGACGGGCGTCAGGTTCTCTCTCAATGATCGGTAGGCGGCCCGGCGCTCGTCGGCGGAGAGCGGCCAGGTGCGGCCGACCGACGCGTAGGCGGGGCCGCCGATGGCCGGGGCCCCGACTCTGACCGCCACGTCGACCACGTGGCGCAGGTAGTCCTGGGTCTCCCGGATCACGTCGGCGGAGGCGTCCACGAGCTCGCGGCCCGGGGGCATCACCAGCGCCACCGACGCCGTCAGGCCGTTCTCGGCCAGGACGTCGGCGGCCCATCCGGGATCCCAGTCGCCCGGGTTCTCCACGGGGAGTTCGAGCACGTCGAACCCCCAGCCGGCGACCCGGGGCGCGAGCGCCGCCAGGTCGCCGTCGGTCAGCGGCGACACCCAGACCCAGGTGTTGACGCCGATGGGGAACATCTACTTCCCGCCCCACTTCCCGGGGAAGCCGGGCATGGACTCGCAGCCGCAGAGCGCGTAGTGCAGCAGCGGCATGTCCGGCTGCAGGTAGGTGCCCAGCGTGTCCTGCGTGATCTTGGGCTGGGGCAGGTTCCACATCTTGGGGACCTGCTCGCCCTTGAGGATCTTCAGGGCCGCGATGACCGGAGTACGCCACTGGTAGGTCGGGTAGGTGGGGGCGACGGCGGTGAGGTTGCCGTCCTTCCACTTCTGCAGGAAGTCCTGCTGGTCTTCGCCCACGATCGGGGGCACCGGCACCCCGGCGTCCTCGAACGCCTCGATGGCGGCCACGGCGGTCGCCCCGGCGTCCATCCAGATGCCGTCGAGCTTGCCGTGCCGGGCCAGGTAGTCGCTCACGATCGACTTGGTCTTGGCCGCGTCGCCGTCGGTGAACTCCACACCCACCACGTCGAGCTGGCTGTTGTCGAAGGCGACCTTGGCGGCGGCCCAGCGGTTCTCCAGCACGTCCACGCCCGGCAGGATGCGCAGCGCCAGCACCTTGCCCCCGGCCGGCACCTTCTCGATGAGGAACTCGGAGCCGTCGGCGCCGAAGGCGTAGCCGCCGATGGGCTTGATGAAGGTGACCGGGCAGTCGGTCTCCACGCCCCGGTCGAACACGATGACCGGCACCTCGGGGCAGGCCCCGGCGACGGCCGGGGTCAGGGTCGCGGTGGTGTTGGGGGAGATGATGAGCGCGTCGCAGTCCTTGGCCTGGAGGTCGGCGATGTCGGAGATCTGCTTGTCGTCCTTGCCCTCGGCGTCCAGGGCGGTGAACTTCTCGATGTCCTTGTGCAGGGCCACCTCGGCCTGCATCGTCGTCCAGCCCACCTGCCGCCACGGGTTGTTGACCGCGGCGTTGGAGAAGCACAGGTGGTAGGGGCCGTCCTTCTTGTACTTCGCGGTGTCCACCATCTGCGGGGCGATCGCCTGCTCCCACGGCTTGTCGGCGGGCCCCTCGGCCGTCTGCGTGCGCATGGCGAGCTGCGCGTCGTAGTCGGCCTGGACGAAGAACTTCGACTGCTCGCCGGTCCCGGCCGACGTGGGGGCCGTTTCGGCGGGCGCGGCGCTCGCGGCGGTGGTCGGAGCGGCGCTCGCACCGGTCGGGGGAAGATCACTGGCACATCCCGCAGCCGACAGGGTCAGCACGGCGACCGCCACCAGTAATCGACGCATGGGCAGTACTCCTTACACTTTCGAGGGTTGCGGCCACAGGACCGGCAGGCGCAGCCCGCCGGCCGCCACGGCCGCGATGATGATCACGCCCTGCACCGCATACTCCAGAGCTCCGGAGATGCCGTGCAGGTTGAGCAGGGTGAACAGGGCCTCCAGGGTGAAGGCCCCGGCGATGGCGGCCACGACCGAGCCGCGTCCGCCGCCGAGCACCACGCCGCCGAGCACGACGGCGGTGATCGCCTGGAACTCCAGACTCTGGCCGACCTGCGCGGACACCCCCGCGAAGCCGCCGAGCAGGATCCCGGCCACCGCCGCCGACAGCCCGGACAGCGCGAAGGCGATGATCCGGGCCCGGTCCACCCGCACCCCCGACAGGTGGGCGGCCCTCTCGTTGTCCCCGGCGGCGACGAGGGTGCGGCCGAAGTCGGCCCGCATCAGCAGCACAGCCCCGGTGACGACGACCGCCAGGATGAGCACCGACCAGACGCCCTCGCGCCCGAAGACCCGGAACCCCTGCGAGAGCGCGCCGCGCGGGGCGCCACCCGTCCAGAGGAAGACGGCTCCGGACAGGATGAGCATCGCGCCGAGCGTGGTGATGAACGAGGGCACCTTCAGCTTCGTGGTGACCAGCCCGTTGACCAGGCCCACCAGCAGGCCGATGACGATCAGCAGCGCCAGCACCGGCCAGGTCGCCGCCTCGTCGCCGTCGATGAGCCGCGCCGCGACCACCACCTCGACGGTCACCAGCGAGCCGACCGACAGGTCGAACTCGCCGGAGACGATCACGAAGTACTGCCCGGCGGCCAGGATCGCCAGCGGCGCGACCCGCTTGAGGAAGGCCAGGAACCCGGCCGGCTCCAGGAAGAAGGGGTTGGCCACCGCGATGGCCACCAGCAGCCCGGCCAGCACGACGAAGATGGGCAGCGCGCGTCTCACTTCGCCCTCCGGGTGGTCCGGCGCGCGTAGACGGCGACCGCGACGACGATGACGACGCCGCGCACGACGTCCTTGAAGAAGGAGTTCACCTCGAGCTGGTTGAAGACCGAATCGAGGACGGCCAGCAGGAGCACCCCGCCGACCGTTCCGGCGACGCCGCCGCGCCCACCGGCCAGGGCGGTGCCGCCGAGCACCACGGCCGCGATCGACTCCAGGTCGTAGCCGCCGTCGGTGCCGACCGTGGGGGCTCCGGCGCCGAGGCGGGCGGCCAGCAGCAGCCCGGCCACCCCCGCGCACAGCGAGCAGATCACGTGGGTCGCGATGACGACCCGGTCGGTGCGCACGCCCGACATGCGGGCCACCTCGACGTCGCCGCCGACGGCGTAGACGTGGTGGCCCAGCCGGGTGCGCCGCAGCAGGAACCAGACCGCCACCGCCACCGCCGCCCACAGCAGCGCCGCGACCGGGACCGGCCCGATCCGGCTGTAGCCGAGCTGCTGGAAGCTCGTCGGCACGGCGCCCGCGGGCCCGTCGTAGAGGTGGTCGAGCACGCCCCGGATGACCAGCGCGACCCCGAGCGTGGCGATGAAGGCGTGCACCTTCAGCCGGGTGATGACCACCCCGTTGACCAGCCCGACCAGCGCGCTCACCCCGAGAGCCACGAACACGGCGGTCAGGACGTTGGAGCTCTGTCCCGCCATCGTCTCGGCCGCCACGAGGGAGACCAGGCTGATCAGGTACGCCACCGACAGGTCGAGCGACCCGGCCAGGATCGCCAGGGTCTGGCCGACCGCGACGATGCCGAGCGCGGCGGATCGCTGCTGGATGCCGACGAGGTCGTTGAGGGTGAAGGTGCCGCCGTCGAAGGCGACGAGGGCCCAGCCGATGGCGAGGGTGGCGACGAGGGCGGCGTACACGGCGCGGGTCGGCGTGGCGACCAGCCGGGCCACGTGGGCGTTCATCGGGCGGTCCCGTCGGCGGCGGCCAGCGCCATGACGGCCTCTTCGGTGGCGCCGGAGGGCAGGTGCCCGGCCACCCGGCCGTCGCGCAGGACGACGATGCGGTCGCTCATGCCGATCAGTTCGGGCAGCTCGGAGGAGATCATCAGGATGGCCGTGCCGTCGTCGGCGAGCTCCCGCATCAGGTCGTGGATGGCCGCCTTGGCGCCCACGTCCACCCCTCGGGTCGGCTCGTCGAACAGCAGCACCTTCGGCCCGACGGTCAGCCACTTGGCCAGCACGACCTTCTGCTGGTTGCCGCCCGACAGGAACCGCACCTCGGTGTCTTGACGCGGCGGCGACAGCCGGACCCGGTTGAGCAGTCCCGCGACGCCCGCCCGGGCGCGGTGGCCGACGGCACGCGCCACCAGGAGCGCGTTGTCGCGGACGGGCTGGTGCAGCGCCAGCCCTTCGGCCTTCCGGTCCTCGGTGACCAGCCCGAACCCGGCGGCCACCCCCTCGCGCACCGAACGCGGGCGTCGCGGCGTCATCTCCCCGCGGGTGAACGGCTCGGCTCCGAAGATCGCCTTGGCCAGGGACGAACGGCCCGACCCCTGGAGCCCGGCGACGCCCACGATCTCGCCCGCCCGCAGTTCCAGGTCGATGCCGTCGAGCTTGCCGTTGCCGCCGTTCACGACGGTGAGAAGCGGTTCCCCGCCGGCCGACGGTCCGGCCCGGGGCGGGAAGTAGGAGTCGAGCTCCCGGCCCACCATGAGCCGCACCAGCTCGGCCGTGCTGACGCCGGCCGTCTCCACGGTGGTGACGCAGGCGCCGTCCTTGAGCACCGTCACCCGGTCGGCCAGGTCGAACACCTCGCGCAGCCGGTGGGAGATGTAGAGCACGGCGATGCCGCGCTCCTGCAACCGGCGAACGAGCCGGTAGAGCAGCTCCACCTCGTGCTCGGCCAGCGCGGCGGTCGGTTCGTCCATCACGACGATGCGCGCGTCCACGCTCAGCGCCTTGACGATCTCCACGACCTGCCGCTGCGCCACCGACAGGTCCCCGACCAGGACCTTCGGCCCGAACGAGTGCTCGTCGAGCTCGTCGAGCAGGGCGATCGTGGCGGCCTCCATCGCGGCCCGGTCGACCAGGCCGCGCCCGCGGGGCTCGCGGCCGAGGAAGACGTTCTCGGCCACGCTCCGCGCCGGGAGCAGGTTGAACTCCTGGTAGATGATCGCCACCCCGGCCCGCTGGGCGTGCACCGGATGGGCGAACACCCGGCGTTCCCCGGCGATCTCGACGGTGCCCTCGTCCGGCTGGTGCACCCCCGCGAGGATCTTCATGAGGGTCGACTTGCCGGCGCCGTTCTCGCCGACGATGGCGTGCACCTCTCCGGCCGTGACGGACAGGTCGATGTCCCGGAGGACCCGGACACCGAGGAAGGACTTGCCGATCCCCTCCATCCGGAGGATGACCCGCGAGGGGTCGGTACGTTCCAGGCGTTGTGGTGACGCCGACATCCACGCCTCCAGCGGCGATTGTGGGCAGGGGAGATCGCCCGCGGCCTCGCTGCGGCGTGGCGCGGGTGCTCTCCTGGGTTCTCGGACTACGGCCCAGCTGATCGTCAGCGGGTGCGGGGGAGCGGTCGGCACCGGAGCCGCTCTGCCTCCCGGCAGCGGAGGCAGAGCGGCGGACACGGGGAGCCGGGAGTGTTGGTGCCACCCAGGCCCTACGACGTCGCGCCATACAGACTCGGCTCTGTTAGCGCTAGCACGTCGTAGTGCGACCTCCCTTCGGCATCCCGGCGTCGGTGGTGCTTGCGTGAGTAAATACAGCTGGCAGGAGGGCGTCAAGGGGGTCGGGGGTCTCCCGGCGCCGCATCCGTGCCCTGACGAGCGGAGTCGGTCCCCGTAAGTTACGCCAAGAACGTGAAAGTTACAGCCCCCAATTTCCCGTAAATTTCGACGTCATCCCTGCCTGAAGTGCCTTGTCCCGCCCCGCTGTCGAGGCTTTCGTCGGGTGTCGTGCCTGGCTGGATGGTCACCGAAAATTTCGCCACAGTGTTGACATGTTTCGGAGGCGTTTCCAAACTAAGTCTCCGAGGCGGTCGGACCGGCCTGAATTGGCGATCGGAGGGACCGCCCGGATCCCCTTTCGGCGATTTCAGTTATGGAGTCAGGCATGGGTTTGAGAGCATTACCCGCATCCGCCCTCCGCAGGGTCTTCGGCGCCGGGGTGGTGAGCGTCGTCGGCATCGTGGGCGCGGCGCTGATGGTGTCGATCCCGGCGGACGCCGCCGGGAGCACGCTGGCCGCCGCCGCGCGGGAGAGCGGACGCTACTTCGGCACGGCCATCAGCACGAGCCGGCTCGGCGACTCGCAGTACACGACGATCGCGAACCGTGAGTTCGACATGGTCACGGCCGAGAACGAGATGAAGATCGACGCCACCGAGCCCAACCGGGGGCAGTTCAGCTTCGGCAACGCCGACCGGGTCTACAACTGGGCCGTGCAGAACGGCAAGCGGGTGCGCGGCCACACCCTGGCCTGGCACTCCCAGCAGCCGGGCTGGATGCAGTCGCTCTCCGGCTCCAACCTGCGCCAGGCCATGATCGACCACATCAACGGCGTCATGGGCTACTACCGCGGCAAGATCTACGCCTGGGACGTCGTCAACGAGGCCTTCGCCGACGGCAACTCCGGCGGGCGCCGCAGCTCCAACCTCCAGAGCACCGGCAACGACTGGATCGAGGTCGCGTTCCGCACCGCGCGCAACGCCGACCCGAACGCCAAGCTCTGCTACAACGACTACAACATCGACAACTGGAGCTGGGCCAAGACCCAGGGCGTCTACAACATGGTCCGCGACTTCAAGTCGCGCGGCGTGCCGATCGACTGCGTCGGCCTCCAGTCCCACTTCAACTCCAACAGCCCGTACAACAGCAACTACCGCACCACCATCCAGAGCTTCGCCGCCCTGGGCGTGGACGTGCAGATCACCGAGCTCGACATCCAGGGCGGCTCGGCCCAGACCTACGCCGCCGTCGTCAACGACTGTCTCGCGGTGGCGCGCTGCACCGGCATCACGGTGTGGGGCGTGCGTGACAGCGACTCCTGGCTGGGCGCCAACACCAGCCCGCTGCTGTTCGACTCCTCGGGCAACAAGAAGTCGGCCTACACCTCGGTCCTGAACGCGCTCAACTCCGCGTCCCCCAACCCGTCGCCCTCGGCGACGCCGACCGGCTCGCCCACCCCGACCCCCACGCCCACCACGGGTACCGGGACACAGATCCGCGGCCAGCAGTCCAACCGGTGCGTCGACGTGCCGAGCGCCTCGACGACCGACGGCGTGCAGGTCCAGCTGTACGACTGCCACACCAACTCCAACCAGCAGTGGACCTACACCTCGGCCCAGGAGCTGCGCGTCTACGGCAACAAGTGCCTCGACGCCGCCGGCACCGGCAACGGCGCGAAGGTGCAGATCTACTCCTGCTGGGGCGGCAGCAACCAGAAGTGGACCCTCAACTCCGACGGCTCGATCAGGAACGTGCAGTCGGGCCTGTGCCTGGACGCCGCCGGCTCCGGCAACGGCGCCCTGATCCAGCTCTACTCCTGCTGGAACGGCGCCAACCAGAGGTGGTCGCGCACGTGACCCCGTCACGGACGGTGCCGATCGGGGTGCCGATCGCGGCGGTGATCGCGGCCCTGGTCGCCATCCTGGCCGGTCTCGTGACCCAGGCACCCGCCGCGAAGGCCGCGTCGCTCACGCAGATCACCGGCTTCGGGAACAACCCCGGCAACATCCAGATGCACCTGTACGTGCCCGACACCGTGGCCCCGCGCCCCGGGATCCTGGTGGCGATGCACGGCTGCAACGGCCGGGCGACCGACTTCTTCCAGCAGACGGAGTTCCGGTCCCTGTCCGACCGGTACGGATTCGTGGTGATCTACCCGCAGGCCAACAAGAGCGTCAACGGCCTGTCGAACTGCTACGACGTCTGGTCGAACGAGGCGCTCCGGCACGACGGCGGCAGCGACCCCGTCTCCATCGTGTCGATGGTGAACTACGTCGTGCAGCGGTACAACGGCGACGCCTCCCGGGTGTTCGCCACCGGGTTCTCCTCGGGCGCGATGATGACGGTCAACCTGCTCGCCACCTACCCCGACGTGTTCCGGGCCGGGGCCCCCTTCGCCGGGGTGCCCTTCGGCTGCCTCGGCGCTCCGGGCTGTGGCGACAGGTCCCCCCAGCAGTGGGGTGACCTGGTGCGGGGCGCCTTCTCCGGCTACACCGGCGCCAGGCCGAGACTGATGGCCTGGCACGGAACCGCGGACGACGTCCTCAACTTCACCATGCTGCAGAAGGAGGTCGACCAGTTCACCAACGTCCACGGCGTGAGCCAGACGCCCACGTCGACGACCAGCCCGCAGTCGGGCTGGACGCGGCGGGTCTACGGCTCGGGCCAGGTCGAGGCCTACACGATCACCGGAGCGGGCCACAACCTGCCGCACACCGGGATGGCCGCCCACGCCATCAGGTTCTTCGGCCTGGACGGAGGCACGACTCCGACCCCCACGCCGAGCCCCACTCCGACCCCCACACCGACCCCGACACCGACGGCCGGTGACGGGCAGGTCAGGGGCGTGGCGTCCGGACGCTGCCTGGACGTCCCGGGCTCCGGCACCGGCGACGGCACCCAGATCCAGCTCTGGGACTGCCACGGCGGTACCAACCAGAGATGGGCCCTCACCTCGGCGCAGGAGCTGCGCGTCTACGGGAACAAGTGCCTCGACGCGGCCGGCACCGGCAACGGGGCCAGGGTCCAGATCTACTCCTGCCACAACGGCACCAACCAGAAGTGGCGGGTGAACACCGACGGCACCATCACCGGCGTGCAGTCGGGGTTGTGCCTGGACGCGGCCGGGACCGGCAACGGCACCCGCGTCCAGCTCTACGCCTGCCACGGCGGGACCAACCAGCGGTGGACCCGGAGCGGTAACGCCTGAGTCCACTTCCGGGTCTGGGTGATGTCGGGTCATCACCCAGACCCGGCTTTGTTCATGGAATGTTTCGTACTCTTGACGGCGCCATATCGGCTGTTGTTTGCTACGCAAGACCTGTTTTGGGTGGTCCTTCCGAGAGAGAGGAGCAGCGGGGACAGGTGGGCCTGTTAACGCTCACATATCGGTGATCGCCGACATCGTCCAGGGAGGCACGCCGCATCCCTTCAAGGACTCGTCGACGAGAAGACGGTCTTCCGGAGGCCAGATAAGACCGACACATGTCCCCAGATTTCCTGGCGGCCCTCGCTGATGCTCGGTGGTGCCACTCCGGTCGTCAGCCGGGCCGCCCTTTCACGAAGGAAAGGTTCCATGCTCCCCGTTCTGAGAAGACGGCTCCTCCCCGGGACCGCGGCGCCCGGTCTGACCGCGGGGACCTACCGGCTGACCGCGCCGCTCCGGCTGACGGCGCCGCTCCGGCTGACGGCCGCCGACTCGGGCGACAACGGCCACACCGTGCGGTGGCAGGCCGCCTCCGGTACCCGCCCGGTGATCACCGGGGCCAGGGCGGTCACCGGCTGGACGGTCGCCGACTCGTTCAGGAACATCTGGCGGGCCAATGTGGGCACCGGCGTCACCTTCACCAGCCCCCACCGCGCGGGGGAGTGGTACCTCAACCCCGGCACCGGCGTCCTCTCCTCCATCCCGGCGTCCGGCCAGAACATGAGCGGCGTCAGCGTCGAGCCGCCGGTGCTCCCGTCGCTGGTGGCGGTCGGCGGCACCTACGACGCGCCCGCCCACCACGTCACGTTCTCCGGTTTGACCTTCACCGGTACGACATGGCCGGGGCAGACCGCCGTCGGCATCGGCAACGACGCCAACGCCCACACCAGCGGCGTCGGCCTGGGCGCGAGCAACATCACGCTCACCCGCTCGGAGATCGCCCACAGCTCGCCCGGTGGCCAGCTCGTGCTCTGGACCTGCCACGCCGGCGCCGACCAGCGCTGGACCATGCGGAGCTAGCGAGGGATGAGTCGTACTCTTGGGGCGTGGCAGAGCAGGCGGCGGGCCCTTACCGGCCCGGATACGAGGTGGCGGCCGAACAGGTGCTGGAGCTGATCGGCCAATCAGGGCTGCGGCCGGGTGACCGGATGCCGACGGAGATGGAGCTGGCGCAGCGCCTGGGCACCAGCCGCACGGTGGTGCGGGAGGCGGTGAAGATCCTTTCGGCGCTCGGCCGGGTGCGGGCGCAGAAGGGCCGGGGCCTCTACGTGGCCGACGACGAGGGCATGCTGGGCGCCGGCCGGTGGACGCCCTTCTTCCTCCCGGCCGACCTCGACCACGTCTACATGCTGTTCGAGTTCCGGCGCGCCCAGGAGATGGAGACCAGCCGCCTGGCCGCGCGCCGGGCCACGCCCGTCGAGCTGCACGAGATCGAGAGGGCGGCCGGGCTGTGCCGCCAGGGGTTCGACACCGGTCGCGCCGACCTGTTCAACGAGGGCGACGACGCCTTCCACGCGGCCGTCGCGACCGCCTCCCACAACATGTTCCTGCAGGTGGCGGTGGGTGAGGCCCGGCGACTCCAGGCGCAGTCGAGCCTGATCGGGCTGCGCGGTTCGATCGGCGGCCACGCGGCCAAGGCGGTCGAGGAGCACGAGGCGATCCACCGGGCGATCCGGGTCGGCGACGCCGACGCGGCGGCCGAGGCGGCCGCCGCGCACATCGACAACACGCTGGAGGACTACCGCAGGGAGATCCAGCAGCGGCTCTTCTCCGGCGAATGAGATCTTGACGTAAGACGTCATACGAATTACCTTCCGGTTCACAGCTGGAAGGAAACGCGTGAAGCCATCCCTGACCGTCGCCGGTGACGACACCGGTGACGACTCCGCACCAGGCAGCCGGGACCACCCGCTCGCGACCCTGCGGGAGGCCCGGCGGCGGGTCCGCGCCGCCCTGGCCTGGGGCGACTCCGACGTGACCGTGGAACTCCTCGGCGGCGTGCACCGCCTGGCCGAGCCGCTGCGGCTCGGCGCCGCCGACTCCGGTCGCGACGGCCACCCGGTGATCTGGCGGGCGGCGCCCGGCGCCGAACCCGTGATCAGCGGCGCCGTGCCCGTCACCGGTTGGGAGCCCGACGGGCACGGCGTCTTCCGGGCCCAGGTGCGGGCGGGCGCCGACACCCGCCAGCTCTACGTCGACGGGAGGCTCGCCCGGCGGGCCCGGATCAGGCTGGCACCCGGCGCCGTCACGCCGACCCCCACGGGACTGACCCTGGACGATCCCGCCCTGGCGTGGCTGGCCGACCTGCCCGACCAGGGGCGCGTCGAGTTCCAGGCGCGGTCCGCGTTCACCAACAGGTTCTCCCCGGTCGAGCGCATCACCGCCACCGAGGTCGTCATGCGGCAGCCCGCGTGGGACAACAACACCTACGGCTACGACACCGTCCAGGCGCCGTTCGGCGCCCAGGAGTTCTTCCTGGTCAACTCCCGGAGCTTCCTCGACGAGCCCGGCGAGTGGTGTCTGGACCCCGCGTCGGGGACGCTCTACTACCGGCCGCTCCCGGGGCAGGACCTCGCCACGGCCCGGGTCGGGCTGCCGCTGCTCGAATCGCTGCTGGAGGTCGGCGGCACCTACGACGAACCCGTCCACGACCTGCGGTTCGAGAACCTGACCTTCACCGGCACCACCTGGCTGCGCCCGTCGATCGACGGGTACGCCAACCAGCAGACCGGCGCCTTCATCGCGGGGTCCCAACCGCACCGTCCGGCCGACGCGTTCGCCTCGTGCGCGGCCGGCTGCGCGGGGTTCGAGGCCTCCCGCGACGGCTGGTTCCAGGTCCCCGCGGCGGTCCAGGTGTCGGCCGCCGCCGACGTCACGTTCGCCGGGTGCGCCTTCGTCAACCTCGGCTCGGTCGCGCTCGGCATCGGCAACGACGCCAACGCCCACGCCACCGGCGTCGGGCTGGGCGCCCGCCGGATCACGGTCACCGGCGGCACGTTCACCGCGAACGCGGGCGGCGGCATCGTCGTCGGCGGGGTGCGCCCGGACGCGCACCACCCCTCCGACCCGCGCATGGTCACCGGCGACATCGTGATCAGCGGCAACCGCGTCGTCGCGACGGCGCAGGAGTACCTCGACCACGCCGGGATCTTCGCGAGTTACGTCACCCGCCTGACCATCGCCCGCAACCACCTCGCCGACCTGCCCTATTCGGGGATCGCCCTCGGCTACGGCTGGGGCGCCAACGACCCCGGCGGCAGCCCCGACTACCTCGCCCGCGGCCTGTACGACTTCCGCCCCGTCCACCACACGCCCACGACGATGCGCGACGTCCACGTCACCGGGAACCACATCCGCGACGTCGCCCAGGCGATGACCGGCGGGGGCGGCCTCTACACCCTCTCGGCGATCCCGGGCGGCGTCATCGAGGAGAACCACGTCGAGAACAGCGGCCGGTACGGCATCTACTTCGACGAGGCCTCGCGCCACCTGACCGTCAGGAACAACGTCTTCGTGAACCCCACCGCCGCGTGGGCGCACGCCAACGTCCAGAACGGCAACCACACCGGCGACCTCACCCTGGTCGGCAACCACACCACGAACCCCGCCGTCACCGGCGTCGCCGACGGCAGCCGAGGCAACGTCGTCCGCGACAACCCGGCCGGTCCCGGAACAGGAGACAGAACGTGAGCGGTCCCGCCGTCATCGACGCCCACCACCACCTCTGGGATCTGTCCCGTCGCCCCCACGACTGGCTGACCTCCCCGGACACCAAGCCCCTGCTGCGCGACTTCACCCCGGACGACTACGCCGCCACGGCCGCCGCCGCGGGGGTGAGCCGCTCGGTGCTGGTGCAGGTCCTGGCCGACGCCGAGGAGACGCGCGAGTTCCTCGTGACGGCGGCCCGGGCGCCGATCATCGCGGCCGTGGTGGGCTGGGCCGACCTCACCCGGCCCGACCTCCCGGACGAGCTCGCCGTGCTGGCCGGTTCACCCGGTGGCGGCCTGCTGCGCGGCATCCGCCACCTCGTGCAGGGCGAACCCGACCCGGAGTGGCTGGCCCGCGACGACGTGCGCGCGGGCCTCCGCCACGTGGCCTCGGCCGGGCTCACTTATGACCTGCTCGTGGCGCCCCACCAGCTTCCCGCCGCGATCGCGACCGTGCGCGCCCTGCCCGACCTGGGCTTCGTCCTCGACCACCTGGGCAAACCGGCGATCGCCGCCGGGGAGTTCTGGTCGTGGGCCGCCCTGCTGAGGGAGCTCGCCGCCGAGCCCAACGTGACCGCCAAGCTCTCGGGCCTGATCACCGAGGCCGACCGGGAACGGTGGGACGCCGCCACCCTGCGGCCCTACGTCGAGGTCGCGATCGAGGCGTTCGGCCCGGAGCGGCTGATGTTCGGCTCCGACTGGCCCGTCTGCCTGCTGGCCGGATCGCTGCCCGAATGGACCGACACGGTGCGCGACCTGCTCGCGGGGCTCCCGGCGGGGGAGCAGGAGGCGATCTTCAGCGGGACGGCGGAGCGGGTGTACCGCCTCTGACCCTAGACTCGTCACACACCTGGAGGGGACATGGCGGCATCTCAGAAAGCACCCGACTGGACGAAACGGCCGGCCAACCTCGCCCAGGCGCTCACGGCCGAACTCGTCGACCGGATCGTCCGCGGCGTGCACGCCCCCGGCACGCCGCTCCCACCCGAACCGGCGCTGTGCGAGTCCTTCTCGGTCAGCCGGACGGTGGTCCGGGAGGCGGTGAAGATCCTCCAGGAGAAGGGGCTGGTCCAGGTCCGCCAGGGCAGCGGCACGATCGTCACCGCGCCCACCGAGTGGAACATGCTCGACGAACTCGTGCTGGCCGCGACCATCGCCCAGGACGACGGCATCACCGTCCTCGACGACCTGGTCGTCACCCGGCGACTGCTCGAATCGGACATGGCCCACGTGGCCGCCCGCGTCGCCGACGAGGAGACCATCGAACGCCTCCACGCCCTCGTCGACCGCATGGACGAACTGGTCGGCGACCCCGTCGCCTACGCCGACTACGACCGGGCCTTCCACGACACGATCATGCGGGCCTCCGGCAACCGGATCGCGCGGGCGGTCGTGCGCCAGCTGGAGAGCCAGGTGATCAACACCTCGCGCTACACCGGCCGCACCGAACGCGCCCTGTGCGTGGCCTCCAACCTCGGCCACCGGCGCATCTACGAACGCGTCGCCCTCGGCGATCCCGAAGGCGCCTCCGAGGCGATGTTCACCCACATCACCGAGGCGTGGCTGGTGCGCCGGGGCGGTCCGGGAGAACCGGTGCGCCTGCGCCGCTGAGCGGCCGCGGTCTCATGAGACCGCGGCGACCGACTCGCGGTGGCTGACCGGCATGGCCACCCGGAACACCTGACCGGGCTCCACCTCCCCGCCCATCTGGGCGAACAGCACCTCCACCGCCTTGCGGCCCAGCTCGTAGTGGGGCAGCGCCACGGTCGTCAGCTTGGGGCGCATCCACGAGGCGATGGGGTGGTCGTCGAACGACACCACCGACACGTCGCCGGGGACCGACAGCCCGGCGTCGGCCAGCGCCTGGTAGGCGCCGAAGGCCACCCGGTCGTTGAGGCAGATCAGCGCGCGGGGACGGTGGTCGGCCAGCAGCGCCTGGGTCGCGGCCAGCCCGTCTTCCGGCCGCCAGTCGGAGCAGGCCACCGCACCGGCGATCTTCAGCCCGGTCTCCCGGATGCCGATCAGGCGTTCCACGGCCGCGACGCTGCCCGCGGGCCCGTCGCGCAGGCGCGGACCGGCCCCGATCACGTAGACCCCCTCGTGGTGCCCGGCGTCGAGGAGCACCCGGGCGGCCGAGCGCCCGGCGTCGATCTCGTCGGGCACGATGGAGGCCAGGCCCGAGGCGGGCCGGGGCAGCGCGTTGAGCAGGACGGCCGGGCCGATGTCCTTGGGGACCTTGATCGTCCGGGTGAACATGGAGGCCAGGATGATGCCGTCGACCTGGCGGTCCTGCATGGCGTGGAGCAGGCTGCGTTCCAGTTCGGGATCGCCCTCGCTCTCACCGATGAACAGCATCACGCCGCGTTCGCGGGCCGCCTCCAGGGCGCCCTTGATCATGTCGCCGGCGAGGCGGGATGTCGCGACGGTGTCGGAGACGAAGCCGATCGTACGGCTCGTGCCGGTGCGCAACCCGACGGAGACCGCGTTCGGGCGATAGCCCAACTCGTCGGCCGCACGCAGTACCCTCTGCTCCACGTCGTGGGAAATGCGCAGCTCACGGCCCCTGCCCGTCATCACGAGCGAGGCGGTCGTGCGGGATACTCCGGCCGCCTCGGCCAGATCGGCCAAGGTGACCCGACGTCGACTCACCGGGGAGACCTCCATATTTCAACCCAGTTACGGGGCCTTGACACGGTCGGATACGTACGGTGAGACTATCGCATCGCTAATCCGATTTAGCAAAGGGAGACGCACCATGTCTCGTCGAGTTCACTCCCGCCGGAGCCGCGTGGCGATGGTGGTCATCCTGGGGGGAAGCCTGGCCGCCGCGTGTTCGGCGCCGGGCAGCGACAACGCCCAGCCGACGGCCGCCGCGTCGTCGGCTCCCGCGCTGTCGTCCGCGCCGACCTGTGGCACCGGGCCGGTCACGCTCAAGGGCTACTTCGAAACGGGCTTCCCGATCGCGAAGGCGCTCACCGATGAGTTCACCAAGCAGCACCCCAACGTCACCTGGGACATCCGCGAAGACCAGTTCGCGGTGATCACCCAGAACGCCCCGCGCGTGCTGGCCGACGACCCGCCGGACCTCATGCGCCTGCCCCAGGTCTCCGAGCTGGTCAAGAACAACCTCCTCAAGAACCTCGACGGCTACGCCAAGGCCTTCGGCTGGGACCAGTGGCCCGCCTCGCAGCTGGAGCAGATGCGCATGGCCCCCGGCGGTGCGGTCCGGGGTGAGGGCTCCCTCTACGCCATGGGCCTGAACTTCTCCATGACCGGCGTGTTCTACAACAAGGAGCAGGCCGAGAAGATCGGCATGACCACCGCGCCCGAGACGCTGGCCGACCTCGACGCCGCCCTGGCCAAGGCCAAGGAGGCGGGGCTGAACCCGATCGCCCAGTTCAACGGCGGCGCCACCGGCGGTCTGGCCTTCCCGCTCCAGAACCTGATGGCCTCCTACGGCCCGTCGGCGCCGATCAACGAGTGGATCTACCAGAAGCCCGGCGCGACCATCGACACCCCGTCCAACCTCCAGGCCGCCCAGCACCTGGAGAAGTGGATCAAGGCGGGCTACTTCTGGAAGGACGTCAACGCGGTCGACTACGCCACGATGATGAGCCGCTTCATCAAGGGCGACGGCCTGTTCATGTTCGACGGCGACTGGGAGTCGGGCAACCTCGACAAGCAGATGGCCGGGAAGGCCGGGTTCTTCCTGATGCCCCCGGCCCAGGCCGGCGGCAAGCGCGCGGCCATGTCGGCGCCGCTGACCTTCGGCATCGCCGAGAAGGCCAAGAATGCCGACTGCGCCGCCTTCTTCCTCGACTGGGTCGCCACCGACGCCCAGGCGCGCACGATCGGCGTCCAGGTCGGCGGCTCCCACCCGATGGGCCCGGCCGACGCGCCGATGCCTCCGGTCGCCCCCGGTACCGTCACCGAGAGCACCCTCGCGGCGGGCGCGAAGATCGCCGAGGACAACGGGTCGATGGACTTCATCGCCAACGCCACCGGCGCGATCTACGCCAAGAGCTGGACCCCCGGCCTGCAGAAACTCGTCGGCGGCGAGCAGACCCCCGAGGGCCTGCTCAAGAGCGTCCAGGCCGACTACGAGTCCCAGGTCAAGGGAGGCTGACGTGAAGGCGGCCGTGAAGCGGCGGAGCGGGTCGAGGTGGGCCGGCTGGTTGTTCGTGCTGCCCGCGGCCGCGTTCTACGTCGTGTTCGTGGTCCAGCCGTTGTTCATGACGGTGCAGTACTCCCTCTACAAGTGGGACGGCATCGGCGTGTCCACCTGGGCCGGGTTCCAGAACTACACGCGGGTCTTCACCGACCCCGACCTGTTCGCCACCATCCTCAACGCGATCAAGCTGATCGCCTTCTTCAGCGCGGTCCCGGTCGTGCTCGGGCTGGCCATCGCGGCGACGATCCGGCGGATCGCCACCAGCCGTCTCGCGCTGGTGGCCCGCACGGTCATCTTCCTGCCGCAGGTCATCCCGCTGGTCGCGGCCGGAATCGCCTGGAGCTGGCTGCTGTCGTCCACCGGCATGATCAACCAGCTCCTGACGCTGATCGGGCTGGAGAAGATCACCCGTGCCTGGCTCGGCGACTTCGACACGGCGCTCCCGGCGGTCGGCGTGATCGGCGCCTGGGTGCTTCTCGGGCTCTGCACGCTCCTGCTGCTGGCCGGCATGAGCAAGATCGATCCGGCTCTGTACGAGGCCGCGCGCCTCGACGGGGCGGGCCCGCTGCGTGAGTTCGTCTCGATCACCCTGCCCAGCCTGCGGCAGGAGGTCGGGGTCTGCGTCACCGTCACCGTCGTGGCCGCGCTGGCCAGCTTCGACATCGTCTACGTCTCCACCCAGGGCGGGCCCGGCAACGCCAGCATGGTGCCCGGCCTGGAGATCTACTACCTGGCCTTCTCCGAACGGCAGGTCGGCCTCGCCTCGGCCCTCGCGGTGGTCCTCACCGTGCTGGTGATCGCGTGCGCGCTGCCGATCCAGTGGCTCACCAGGGACCGGAACTCATGAAACTCGCTCGCCGTGAGGCCTGGACCGGCCGGGTGCTGCTGATCGTGCTGATGGCGGCCACGCTGATGCCGTTCCTCAGCCTCTTCGTCACCGCGCTCCACCCCTCGGGCACCTACCCGCTGGGCCTGGAGTGGCCCGACGACCCGCAGTGGGGCAACTTCGCCACCGCGTTCACGGCGGCCCGGATGGTCGAGCTGCTGAAGTCGAGCGCGCTGATCGTGCTCGGGGTGGTGCCGATCTCGCTGGTCGTGGCCACCATGGCCGGGTTCGCCATCGGGCACCTGCGCATCCCCGGACGGCGCATCGTGTTCGTGGCGTTCCTGCTCGGCCTGACCCTGCCGTTCGAGGGCATCATCACCCCGCTCTACTACCTGGTGCGCGACATGGGCGTGCTGAACACCCGGTGGGCGATCATCCTGCCGCTGATCGGGCTGTTCATGCCGTTCTCGGTGTTCTGGATGCGGGCGCACTTCGTCAACATGCCGGAGGAACTGTCCGAGAGCGCGCGCATCGACGGCGCGGGCACCTGGCAGCTCTTCTGGAAGGTACACGTGCCGCTGGCCGCCCCGGCGACCTCGTCGCTGGCCATCCTGCTGTTCCTGTGGACGTGGAACCAGTTCCTGCTCGCCATCGTGCTGGTCGACGACCCGCTGCAGCGCACGATGTCGGGCGCGCTCGGCGCCTTCCAGGGACAGTGGGGCACCGACATCCCGCTGCTCTGCGCGGGCTCGCTGCTGATCCTCACCCCCACGCTCCTGGTCTTCCTGATCTTCCAGCGACGCTTCGTCACCGCCCTGCTCCAGGGCTCCTTGAAGGGATGACCGTGACCACTCTGTGGACCCGCCGTCACCTCGACCTGATCACCGAGGACCCCGCGACGACCGCGCCCCTCATCACCGGCCCGGTCGAACCGGCGCTGCCCGGCTTCGACCTGTGGGACATGTGGCCGATCCAGGAAGAGGACGGTGCCACCGCCCTCTTCGACGGCCGCGAACTCTGGATGGGCCTGGCCGCCCCGGTGGTCGGCCATCCGGAGGACCGTCACGACGTGGCCCGGATCAGGAAGCTCGCCCTCGACGACGGCAAGTGGATCGACCTGGGCGACGTCTTCGCCGACGGCGAGTCTCCCGGCAGCCGCGAGTGGTCGGGCACCGCGATCCGCCGCGCCGACGGCACGATCTCGGTCTTCTACACCGCGAGCGGATACCGGGGCGAGGAACGGCCCACCTTCGTCCAGCGCGTGTTCGAGGCCAGGGACGGCGTCCACCACGAGATCGCGCGCCCGGACGCGCGATACTTCCTGCCCGCCGACGACATCGAAGGCGGACCCGGGAGGATCCGGGCGTGGCGTGACCCCGCCTGGATCCGGGGCCGCCTGGTCATCGCCGCCTCGGTGCCGTGGGGCGAGCGCCACATGGGCGCGATCGCCCTCACGGGCCCCGGCTCGGAGAACCGGCCGCTCCTGGTCGCCGACGGGATCAACCGCGAGATCGAACGCCCCCACGTGGTCGTCCACGGCGGCCTGTTCTACCTGTTCTTCTGCACGCACCGCCAGTCGTTCGAGCCGGCGGACGCCGCCCCGACCGGCCTCTACGGTTTCGTCGCGCCCTCACTGGAGGGACCCTGGGAACCGCTCAACGGGTCGGGCCTGGTCATCGGGAACCCGCAGGCCCAGCCCGACCAGGCCTATGCCTGGATGGTGCTCGACGACCTGCGGGTGGTCGGTTTCCTCGACTACCGGGGCCCGGTCGACCGGGCCCACTTCGGCGGCACGGTGGCCCCCATGCTCAGACTGCGGCTCGACGGCCACCGCACCCGGCTCGCCTAGGTTCTGGGCGTGCCTCCGTAGCCGACGATCAGGGCGTCGGCGTCGCGGAGCAGGGTGGTCCGGACGATCTCGTCGGCCTCGACGCGGTGGTCCTTCACCCCGCTCTTGAACTTCTCGATCGCCTTGACGACGTTCTTGTCGTCCTTCTCCTCGGCGATGGCCGCGATGACCCGGTCGAGCGCCTTGTGCAAACGGACCGCGCTGCTCGCGTTGGTCTTGTCCTCCGCCGCGAACCGGTCGATCAGCGCCGAGAGGTCCGCGACCGAGGTGGTGACGGTGAACCTGACCGTCTTCTCCGCCTGGTTCCCGGCGTTGTCGGCGGCGGTGACGGTCAGCACGTGCTCACCCAGGGCCAGCGTGTAGAGGGTGAGCGTGCCGGGCTGGACCGGCTGCCCGTCGAGGGTCGCGGTGGTCGTGGCGACGCCCGACTCGTCGTCGGTGGCCTCCCAGCCGATCTGCAGATCCGCGCTGTCGCCGCTGTCGGCCACGCCCGAGATCTCGATCGCCGGAGCGGTCTCGTCAACGGTCTTGCTCTCGAAGGCCCACGAGTCGACCTCGAACAGATCGGCGTTCGCCGGTCCGGCGTAGGTGAAGTAGACGTCGTGGACGCCGGTCAGGCCGCTGACCTCGGTGGTCATTTCGGTCCAGGCGTTGAGCGGGGCGTCGACCGGGATCGTCGCGACCACGGGCGCCGTGCGGTTGCCGAGCCGGACGTCGATCCTGCCGCCGGCGACGAGCGGCCTGACCTTCGCGGTGAGAGCGGTGGCACCCTTCTCACCGAAGTCGACCGAGGCGAGCGAGGTCCAGTCGCCGTTGTCGACGTCGTGCAGCACGAGGTTCGGGGCCAGGGCGCCGAACTCCGCCGACGAGCCGTCGACCTTCTTGGTGGCGATGCCCTGCTGCCACGCGATGGTCTCGGCCTCGATCACCCGGTAGGGGGCCAGGTCGCGGATCTTCTCGACGCCGTCGTAGGTGCCGAGCACCTCCTTGATCGTGCCGTCGGCGTTGAAGTCGAGCTTGGCGATGTGCGGGCTGCGGAAACCCTGGGTCGCGCCGCCGGTGATGCGGCGGTTGAGCGTCTGGGCGTGGTAGGTGAAGTAGTAGTCGTCGCCCAGCTTGAACACCGACTGGTGGTTGTTGCCCCCGGCGCCGAAGAAGTTGCCGGGGTTACGGAAGATCACGCCCTTGTACGTGTCGGCGGTCCAGGGCCCCATCGGGTTGTCGGCCACCATGTAGGCGATCGCCCCGGTCGGCGGACCGGCGGGGTCGATCGGGCCGCCGAAGCCGAAGTTCGAGGAGTACGAGTAGTAGTACTTCCCCTCGCGCTTGAAGACGTGGCCCGCCTCGAACATGAGCGGCCCGTCGATGACCTCGGCCGAGCCGACGGTGCTGGTCATGTTCTCGCCGAGCCTGATCACCCGGGTCGACTTGGGGTGGTTGGTGTTCTCGTAGCTGTCGGAGTTGTCGTCGCCGCCGCCACCGAAGTAGAGGTAGCCCTGGCCGTCGTCGTCGATGAACACACCCGGGTCGAACAGCCAGTTCACGCCGTTGGAGGCGCCCGGCGTCTGACCGGTGATCAGCAGGCTGCCGCGCTCGTCGCGCCACGGGCCGACCGGCGAGTCGCCGACGATGACGCCGGTGGCGGCGCCGTTGTTGGCGAAGTAGAGGAAGAACTTCTCCTTGCCGTCGACGACCTTGCTCTCCATCGCCGGAGCCCAGGAGTTGCCGGCGTACTTGGCGATCCCGCTCGACCCGGCGACCGGGATCTCGCCGTGGTCGACCCAGTTCACCAGGTCGTCGGAGGAGATGACGGTGATGGTGTTGATGCCGCCGTAGGTGTTGGTCGGGGAGATCCCGTTCGGGCCCGGGTTGTACACCTGCGTGTCGTTGGTCATGTAGAGGTATACGCGGCCGTCGTGGACGAAGGCGTTGCCGTCGGCCCCGAACTTGTGCGAGATGAGCGGGTTGCCCTCACCGGGGTTCTTGCCGAGCACCTCGATCGTGGTCGACGGGACGAACTCGCGGAGCGTCACGTCGTCGACCTTGAAGTCCATGAGGTGTGTGGCGGGCGCCGCCGACGGCGTCTGCGTCCACGGGGTCTCGACGAAGATCCGCGCGGTCGTCACGCTCTGCGCCGCGGGGATGGTGAACGTGCCCTGGATCAGGCCCCACTGCCCGCGCGGCGTGGTGACGGTGCCGAGGTTGGTGTACGTCCCCCCGCCGTAGTGCATGGTGACGAAGAACTGTTTGGTCGCCGGGCTGCTCGGGTTCTCGTACTTCACCCGGGCCGTGACCGAGTAGGTCTTGCCCGCCTGCACCTTGCCCGACAGGTCCTGCATCGGGCCGGAGCCGGTCGTCATCCGCTGGGTGACCGCGACGGCCGCCGACCCGGAGTAGGCGTCGGTCGTCGGGTTCAGCGCGGCGGTGTCGGCGGCGTTCCCGTTGTTCGGGAACCAGCCGGTGAGGCCCGATTCGAAGCCGCCGTTCACGATGAGGTCCGGACCTGCGGCCTGGACGGGCGCCGCGGGCAGCGTGCCCAGCATCGCGATGGCGGTCACGATCGCGGCGAGGTGCGAGCGTAATTTCACGAGAGATTCTCCTTGTTCCTCGGGGTGCCGCCCCAGTGGACGATCAGGGCGTCGGCTGCGCGGAGCAGGGTGGTGCGGACGATGTCGTCGGCCTCGACGCGGTGGTCCATGACCCCGCTCTTGAACTTCTCGATCACCTTGATGATCTTCTTGGGGTCCTTGTCCTTCTCGATGGCCGCGACGACGCGGTCGAGTTCCTTGTGCAGGCGGACGCCGCTGCTCGCGTTGGTCCCGCCCTCCGCCACGAACCGGTCGATGAGGGCGGCGATGTGCTCGACCGAGACGTCGATCTCGAGCACGCCGAGCTGGGCGAGCTGGTAGGCGAGCGCCCGTTCCGGGGCGTCGATCTGGTTCTGGGTGCCGAACGCGCCGGCCCGTGCGGCCTTCGCCGCCGTGAGCGCCTTCTGCGCGTCGGCCCAGGCAGCGGCCGGGTAGGAGTACTCGTCGAGCGTGCCGGCGTGGGCGATCGCGGCGTCCAGATCGGCGGTGTCGAGCGGCAGGTTCTGCGCGGTGAGGGTGTCGCTGAGCAGGTAGTGGTCGAAGTCGACCCGCCCGCCCTTCTCCTGCGTCGCGTAGGTGAACAGGGCGACCCGGTGGCCCATGAAGTGGGCGAGGCTGCCGTCGAGCGTCTGCGGGCCGACGCGGTTGCCCAGCCGGGTCCAGGTCAGGCCGTCGAGGCTGTAGTAGAAGGTCGTCCAGAGCTGGCCGACCGGTGCGGCGAAGTCGAGGTCGGCCTTCACCGACACCTGGGCGGCGTCACCGAGAGGCACCGTCGTGCCGGGGACGAAGGCCTCCAGCGACGCCTGGTCGAGGTCGACCCCGAACGGTTGCGGCCGGTTCACCACGCCCAGCGTGTTCACGCCGCCGCTGCGCTTGACCGCCACGTAGGAGAATCCGCGGTTGAAGGCGGCCAGCCCGGCGACGTCGCCGTTCTTCATGCCGGAGACGTCCATCCGGGTCTCCACCGACTGGCGCGGCCCGAAGGTGCGCTGGGTCAGGGTGTTGCGGGCCTCTTCCAGCCACGCGAGTTCGGCCCGGTTGGAGAGCTTGGTGTAGACGTACTGGCCGGTCACGGGCTTGCCGGTGGTCAGGCGGAGCCAGCCGTCGCGGTCGGTGAGTGACCAGAGGCGGTTGTCGGGGGCGTGGTTCCACTCCCAGGCCAGGTCGAGCCGCGACCCGTTGGGGGCGATCTCCTCTTCGGTGGGATATTCGGCCGTCGGCGGGAGGCCGACGATCGAGACGTCGTCGATCAGGTACTCGACGCTGGAGGAGGCCGGTTGCGGGTTGGCCCAGGGCGTCTCCACGGCGAACTTGAAGTTGTTCAGGTTGGCCGTGGTCGGCACGGTGAACCGGCCGGAGACCGTCGTCCACTGGCCGATCGGCACGTTCCCGAACGTCATGACCTGCACGCCGGCGCCCCAGTCGGCCGCGAGGTTGAACCGGATGCTGCTCGGGCCGGAGGTGTACTTGATCTTCGCGGAGACGGTGTAGGTGACGCCGTGCTGCATCCTGCCGTTGAGGAACTGGTGGGGGCCCGAGCCGTTGAGCGTGCGGTTGCCGACCTTCAGCGCCGCCGCGCCCGCTGCAGGGCCGGTCGTGTCCCGGCTGAGGACCGCGCCGAACTGCGCCGCCCACGGCGTGGTGGCCTCGGCCTCGAAGCCCGGGTTCTGGACGAGTTCGACACCGATGAGAGACTCGTCGATGGCGGGCGGTGGCGGGACCGTCCACTCTTCGTCGGTGAACGCCTTGCGGGGGGCGTCGTTGGCGAAGTCGTCCGAGGCGACGATGCTCTTCTGCCGTTCGAAGGTCTCCTGCTCGGGGGTGAGCCGGATCGGCTTGTCGTACACGCCGTCGACCTGAGCAGGGCTGAAGGTGGGCCAGCCGTCCTGCCAGGTGGCGGGGATCAGCGCGGGGATGCGGCCGACGGGGAAGGTGTCACGGAAGAACATGCCGTACCAGTCGGTCAGGCCGCCCTCACGCGCGATCGGCACCAGGCTGCCCTGGGCGAAGCCGCCCGAGTTGAGCACCCCGCGCGCCTCGTAGGTGTTGACGCCGCCCGCCGAGGTGTAGCGGCCGAGCAGGTCCTTCGACCGGAACATGACGACCTGACGGCCCTGCCCGGACGGCCAGGTGATGATGACCGCGTAGTACCAGCCGTCGATGTGGTAGAACTGCGCGCCCTCGAACAGACCGCCGATGTACGGCCTACCCGCGTAGTCGTTCGCGGTGAAGATGTTCGGGTAGTCCTGCGCGATGGCCGTCAGGCCCGCGTTGAGGCGGACCGCGCTCGTGCCGCCGGAGCCGTAGAAGATGTAGGGGGTGCCGTCGACGTCGAAGAAGAGCGAGGGGTCGTGCAGGCCCCGGCCGAGAGCCGTGCGCTCCCACTTCCCGTCGTCGATGTCGTCGGTGCGGTAGATGTACGCGCCGCCCAGGTTGTTGGTGTTGAAGACGGCGTAGAACATGCCGTCGTGGTGGCGCAGCGACGACGCCCACTGCCCCTGGCCGTAGGAGTTCTGCCCGTTGCGCAGGGAGAACGCGTCTCCGATGCCCGCCCGGTCGAAGACGTAGTTGACGGTCTCCCAGTTCACCAGGTCGTACGACTTCATGATCGGCGCACCCGGGCTCATGTGCATCGTGGTGCTGATCATGTAATAGACGTCGCGGCCCTCGTCGTTCTCGGCGGCCGGAACCCGCTCGACACCGATGTCCGGCACGTCGGAGCGCAGCAGCGGGACGCTGTAGGTGCCGTCACCCCTGTCGGTCGAGGTGTACGACGAGGCGGGCGACCACGCATCGTCGGCGTGGGCGGCGTTGGCGGCGCCGGGGATCAGCATGCCGACGCAACCGAGCGCGACGGCGATTCTCCCTAACCGGGAGGCGGTGGTTCCGGACGGTGGGCGTAGGCGGGGGAAAAAGGGCATGACGAACTCCAGACACGGCGGCGCGTCCATCAATCTGTTATCGCTAACATTTCGATGCGAGAAGCCGTTCGTTAATTTCCGCTCCAAGCGTGTGGAGAACGGCGGGGAGGGGGATCGGATACGTGCCCGGCCTGTTATCGCTAACAGAAGTGGGCGGCGAACCAGGCCGGGGATTCGATCAGGACACGCGAGACCCTTCGGATGGGCGGGAGGCGGAGCGCCTCAACCGGACATGAGGTCAAAGAGGACGGCTGTTATTTTCGGACTATTTTCTGAACCTTTCGCCCCAAACTGTAAAGTGGCGCGCCACTCCAGACAAGGGCTCACAGCAAGATCCCCGAAACAGGCGTGAAACCTGTCCCGGGGACCGCGGGTGGGAAGGGTCAGATCGTGGTGAGGGTCCACTGGTTGTTGGTGTTGGTGTTCGGCGCCCACAGGGCCACGGTCGAACCGGCGGTGGCGTTGCCCATGCCGTCAAGTGACGTGCCGGTGCCGCGGTTGACGATCTGGTGGCGCCCGCTGCTTGTGGCGGCCAGCCGCCACTGCTGGTTGACGCCGCCGTTCCAGGCCGCCTGGCGGGCGCTCGCGCCGTTGGTGGTGACGCCCCAGCTGTCGATCACCATGCCGTTGGTGCGGTTGACGATGCGGTACCACCCGCTTCCCAGGTCGACGAGCTGCCACTGCAGGTTCGTCGAGCCGTCGTAGTTCCACTGTTTGACCACCGAGCCCGTGGCGACGTTGCCGCCGCTGTCCAGCACGAGCCCGGTGGTGGCATTGGCGATCCTCACCCAGGTGGAGGGCGTGCCCGTTCCGGTGAGGCGGTAGGTGCGGCCGGCCTGCCCGGTGAGTGCGACGACGTCGGACTCGGGTTTGGTGACGGTGACCGAACCGCCCGTCGAGACGTCGACCACCTGGACGGTGCCGGTGAACACCGCGTTGCGCACCCGGACGGTGCCGTCGCGGTCGAACTTCACCAGGATCTCGGTGGCCCGGCCCGAGCTCCAGGTCGCGCCGACGGTGTAGCCGCCGCGTCCGCGCAGGCCCGCCACCTTGCCGCCGGGCCAGGCCGAGGGCAGGGCGGGGAGCACGTGCAGCTCGCCGTTGTGGCTCTGGAGCAGCATCTCGGCGATGCCGGAGGTGGCGCCGAAGTTGCCGTCGATCTGGAACGGCGGGTGCAGGTCGAACATGTTCGGGGCCAGGCGGGAGGTGGTGACCAGCAGGCGGAGCAGGGTGTGGGCGCGGGCGCCCTCCTCCAGCCGCGCCCAGTAGTTGATCTTCCAGGCGAGCGACCAGCCGGTGCCGTCGTCGCCGCGTAACTCGAGTGTGCGCTTGGCGGCGGTGTAGAGGGCCGGGGTGCCGCGCTTGGTGATCTGGTTGCTGGGGTGGAGTCCGTAGAGGTGGGAGACGTGGCGGTGGTACTGCTCGGTCTCGGTCCAGTCGTACAGCCACTCCATGATGTTGCCGCGTGCGCCCGTCTTCATCGGAGGGAGCCGGTCGCGGGCGGCCAGCACCTGGCTGCGGAACGAGGCGTCCACGCTGAGGGTCTGGCTGGCCTGGGCGACGCCGTTGAACAGGTCGCGCAGGATCTGGTTGTCCATCGTCGGCCCGGCGCAGACGCTCACCCCGCTGTGGTGGGCCAGCTCGGGAGAGTTCGACGGGTTGGTGACCAGATAGCCCAGGCTCGGTTCCTGGACGAGCGTGTCGAGGAAGAACTGGGCCGCGCCCTTCATCGCCGGATAGTAGGTGCGCAGGAAGTCGAGGTCACCGGTGAAGGTGTAGTGCTCCCAGATCAGCGTGGCCAGCCAGGCGCCGCCGGTCTGCCACATGCCCCAGAAGGCACCGTCGACGACCGAGGTGGCACGCCAGGCGTCGGTGTTGTGGTGGGTGACCCAGCCTCCGGCGTTGTACTGGACCGAGGCGGTCCGGGCGCCGGTGACCGTCAGGTCGTTGATCATCGCGAACACGGGGTCGAAGCACTCCGGCAGGTTGGTGGTGTCGGCGTGCCAGTAGTTCATCGGCAGGTTGGCGTTGATCGTGTACTTCGAGTCCCACGACGGCGCCAGCGAGTCGTTCCAGATGCCCTGGAGGTTGGCCGGTTGCGAGCCCGGCCGGGAGGAGGAGATCAGCAGGTAGCGGCCGAACTGGAACAGCAGCGCCGCGAACTGCGGGTCGTTGACGCTGTTGTGCTGCGCGATCCGCACGTCGGTCGGCTGGTCGGCCGCCGAGGTCCGGCCCAGGTCGAGCGTGGTGCGGTTGAACAGCCGCTGGTAGTCGGCGACGTGCCGCGACCGCAGGTCGTCCCAGGAACGGGACGCCGCGGAGTTCAGATGACCGCGCGCGATGCCCTGGTAGTCGCCGCTGACGTCGCGGTAGTTCTTGTAGCTGGAGCCGATCGACACCAGCACGGTCACGCTGTTGGCCGACCTGACCGTGAGCGTGCCGCTGGAGCTGCTGACGCTGCCGCCGTCGATGACGGCGCGGGCCAGCCCCAGGAACCGGACCTGGCCCGAGATGCCCTCGAAGTCGCCCGAGATGCCGTCGAGCGCCACGGTCGAGCCGTCGGGGCTCGACCGCGTGACCCGCTGCGGGCTGTCGAACGTCGCCGAGAAACCGATCGAGCCCGACCGGTCGGCGGTCAGCCTGATCGCGATCACCTGGTCGGGCGCGCTGGCCAGGATCTCCCGGCGGTAACCGATCCCGTTCTGCGTGTACGTGGTCACGGTGGTCGCCGTGGTCAGGTCGAGGTAGCGGTTGTAGTTGGAGACGCCACTGGTGTTGCCGATCGACAGCCGCAGGTTGCCGACGGTCTGGTAGGCGAGCTGACCGGCGGGGCGGCCGAGCATGTTGGAGTCGATCAGGCTCTGGGCCGTGCTCCAGTTGTTCTGGAACACCGCCTGGCGGATCTGGCTCAGCGCCCCGGCGCCCCGGGTGTTGCTCTGGTCGTAGGGCCCGCCGGCCCAGACCGTGTCCTCGTTGAGCTGGAGCCGTTCGGTGTCGACGTTGCCGTACACCATGGCGCCCAGGCGGCCGTTGCCGATCGGGAGGGCGCGCAGCCAGTCGGTGCCGGCGCTCTCGTCGTACCAGAGGGCGAGGTCGTTCGCCTCCGACGGCGGGGCGGCGGCGGCGCGGGCGACCGCCGTCCACTGGAAGGGCAGCATGGCGGCCCCGGCGCCGGCCGCGCCGAAGCGGAACAGCTGCCTGCGTGAGTAGTCGGACATTCCCTTACCCCCTGGTCCAGCGCTGGTTGCTGCCGCCGGTGCAGGTCCAGATCTGGATCCTGGCGCCGTTGGCGGTGGAGTTGCCGGACACGTCCAGGCACTTGTTCGCACCGATCGCGGTGATGCTGCCGTCGGAGTTGAGGCGCCACTTCTGGTTGTTCTGGCCGTTGCAGTCCCAGATGAGGACGCCAGTGCCGTCGGCGGTGCCGTTGTTGTTCACGTCGAGGCACTTGCCTCCGTAGACCCGCAGTTCACCGGCCGAGGTGGCGGTCCACTGCTGGTTGGCCTGGCCGTTGCAGTCCCACAGGACCACGGCGGTGCCGTTGGCCTGGGCGGCGCCGGTGACGTCGAGACAGCGCCCCGACGCCGCGCCCTGGATCCTCGTCGAGGTCGACGGCGTGCCGCCGCTGACGCGGTAGACGACGGTGCCGTGGGCGGGCACGCTCGCCGAGATGGTCCCGCTCGTCGAGGTGACGGCGTTGCTCCAGGCGTCGCGCAGCGAGAACGAACTCCCGCTGAGGCCGATCGCCGAGGCGGTGGTGCTGATCGTGAGGGTGCTGCCGCTCTGGTTGAACAGCGCCACCGCGACGTCGCCGTTGCTCAGGCGCTTGGCCAGGATGCGGCGGGTGCCGTCGCTGACGATCTGGCCGGCCTGGAGCCCGAGGGAGTCCTGGTTGATGGCGATCAGGTTCGCGTTCTTCAGGATCGTCGACGTCGCGCCGTCCATGTTGCGCACGTCGTTGCCCGCGATCAGCGGCGCGGCCATGATCGCCCACAGGGCGAAGTGGCTGCGCATCTCGGTGTCGCTCATGCCGCCCCGGCCGACCACCATCATGTCGGGGTCGTTGAACGAGCCGGGCGCGGCGTAGCCCGACAGCGGCGCGTTGACGTTGACGATGTTCTGGATACCCATCGGGTAGCCGTTGGTCTGGCCCGAGTTCCAGGTGTTGGTGATGTCCTCGGTCGTGCGCCAGATGTTGGCGATGTCGCCCCAGTTACGGCGCGGCCCCGTCTTGTCGTGGATGCTGTTGGAGTTGATGCTGTACAGGATCGGCCGGCCCGTCGCGGCGAGCGCGTCGCGCATCTTGGCGAAGGCCGTGATCTGGTCGTTGATGCTGCCGGTGGGCGAGCACCAGTCGTACTTGAGGTAGTCGACGCCCCATGCGGCGAACTGCCGGGCGTCCTGGGCCTCGTGGCCCAGACTGCCGGTCGCACCCGGGTAGGCGCCGAAGTACTGGGCGCAGGTGCGGTCGAGCGGGGCCTGGTAGATGCCGAACTTCATGCCGCGGGCGTGGATGTAGTCGCCCAGGGCCTTCATGCCGCTCGGGAACCTCGACAGGTTGGGCTGGAGGTTGCCGGAGGAGTCGCGGTTCTGGTCCATCCAGCAGTCGTCGACGACGACGTACTGGTAGCCGAGGTCGCGCATGCCGTTGGCGACCATCGCGTCGGTGGTCTGCTTGATCAGGGTCTCGTTGATGCTGCAGCCGAAGGTGTTCCAGGTGTTCCAGCCCATCGGCGGGGTGCGGCCCACGCCGTTGTTCAGCGCCTGCGCCTGCGTCATGGGAGTGAAGGTCACCGCCAGCACCGTCAGGGCCAGTAGCGCCCGGGTCGTCTTCCTGCTCATGGGAGTTCCTGTCACTGGAGGGAGGCGTCGTCCACGTAGAGGCCGTCGGTGCCGGAGGACGTCTCGACGTAGAAGGAGGCGTTGGTCAGCGTGCCGGACCACGAGACGGTCGCGGTGCCGGTGAGCTGGGTCCATCCGTTCGCGTTGACCGTCTGGGCCGGGGTGAGCTGGACGTAGTTCGTCGTGCCGTTCGCGGTGAGGGTCAGCGTCGCCTTCGCGCTCGGGGTCCCGCTCTGCGAACGGACCCAGACGCTCGTGGTGTAGCTCCTGCCGCTGGTGAGCACCGAGGTCACGTTCTGGTGCGGGCCCTGCCAGGAGGCGGTACGACCGGAGGTGAGCAGTGACCGGCTGCCGCCGTGGGCGACGTTGGTCGCCGACGACAGTGTGCCGCCGGAGGACGTCCAGCCGGTGGTGCCGTTCTCCATCGTGCCGTTGGTCAGCAGTTCCCCGCCCATGCCGCCGCCGGTGAACTGCCACCAGTTGAGGTTGAACAGGTAGCCGCTGTTCCCGGCGAAGCGCAGGTAGAGGTCGCGGGTGCCGGTCGCGCCGGAGATCGGGCAGGTGACCGTCGTCCAGGTCTGCCAGCCGCCGGTGCCGGGCACGGTGCAGGTGCCCACGAGCGTGCCGGTCGCGCCGCCGAGCCGGACCTCGATGCGTCCGCCGCTGGTGCCCGAGGCGACCCGCGCGGTGAAGGAGGTCGCTCCGTTGCCGAAGGCCACACCCTTGACCTTGAGGTAGTCGCCGTTCTCGATGAAACCGACGTTCATCCCGCCCTCGGTGGACGTCTCGGTCTCCACGCCCTGTGCCCAGGCGGACGTCTCGGCCTCCTGGCGGGCGTAGGGGTTGAGCGTGCCCACCTGGGGAGGCCCGGCGGTGGTCATGTTGATGGTCGGGATGGTGCCGTCGGAGTTGTAGGTGAACTTCTCCACCGCCACCGACCTGGTGAAACCGCCACCGCCCGGCAGCGCGCCGTTGTGGTAGAAGAAGTACGACCCGCCCGCGAAGTCGACGATTCCCGCGTGGTTGGTGAAGCTCCCGCCCTGCCGCGGCATGACCGTTCCCCGATACGTCCACGGCCCGGTGGCACTCGGAGCCGTGGAGTAGCCGATGAACTCCGAGCAGCACTCGGCGGCGAACACGTTGTAGTAGAGGCCGCCCCGCTTGTAGACCCAGGGCCCCTCTTCGTAGAGCGTCGGCCGCTGGGCGTTGCCGCTGCGCGCGCCGAACCCGGCGGCGGTGAGCGAGACGTAATTGATGCCGCCGGAGTAGGAGATCATGTCGGCGTTGAGGCGCACGTACGCCAGCCGGGGGTTGCCCCAGTAGAGATACGCCTGGCCGTCGTCGTCGATGACGACGTTGGGGTCGATCTCGTTGTTGTCGACCAGCGGCCGCCCCAGCGCGTCGGTGAAGGGCCCGGTGGGGCTGTTCGCCACGGCCACGCCGATGACCATGCGGCCGGTCGAACGCTGGCGGACCGGGACGTACCAGTAGAACCTGCCGTCGCGGTGGGCGACGTGACCGGCCCAGGCGTTGGCGTCGGCCCAGGAGAAGGTGGCCAGGCTCATCGGCGAGCCGTGGTCGGTCCAGTTGGCCATGTCGGAGGAGGAGTAGACGCGCCAGTCGCGCATCGTGAAGTAGGTGGAGCCGTCCTCGTCGTGGCCGGTGTAGAGGTAGACGCGGCCGTTGTGCACGAGCGGCGCCGGATCGGCGGTGTAGATCGTCTGGACGACGGGGTTGTCGGCCCGCGCCGACGTCGGCATCAGCACCGTGAGGAGAAGCGCGCACAGGACCAGGAGTTTCACCTGATCATCCCTTTCCGGCGGTCGAGGTGAGGGGGGTGGGAGGGTCCCGGGCGCGATGAGCGCTCCCGAATTCGCGCCCGGGACCTGTTCAGGGGGTCAGCGCTGGAGGGTCAGCAGGCCCGGCCGGTAGGGCAGCAGGCCGTAGTCACCACCGGAGCTGGGGCTGCGGCCCTGGTAGAGGAGCTGCAGGTTGCAGGGGTCGACCGTCATGGTCTGGTCGGCGCTGGTGCGCAGGAGCTCACCGTGGCTGATGTCGTTGGTCCAGGTGGCGCCGCTGTTGGCCTTGCCGGCGAAGGGGTTGCTCTCGCTGGTGGCGTTGGCGGTCCACGAACCACCGAGGCTGGTGGCGGTGAAGGACCGGAAGTAGCGGCCCTGGGAACCGATGGCCTCGACGATCATCAGGTAGCGCTGCTGGCCGGCCAGCTTGTAGACCTGGACGGCCTCGAACAGGTTGTTCGTGCTGTCGGTCATGATGGTCTGGTAGCTGGTGCCGAAGCTGCCGGGGAAGTTGCCGATCGGCATGCTGGCCCGGTAGATGCGGCCGTTGTCACCGGCGAAGAACAGGTACATGTTCTGGTCGTCGCCGATGAGCGCCTGGTCGATCGGGCCGGTGCCCGAGTTGGAGATGCTGCCCGAGAACAGCGTCTGCGCCGACGACCAGCCGTTGGCGTTGGTCGGGTTGGTGGAGGTCCGGTAGGAGAAGGCCGGGCCACCCCACTGGTAGGCCAGCACCCAGATGCTCTTGGGGGCGAAGTAGAACAGCGACGGCGCGACCGTGGCCGAATTCATCTGGTTCTGGCTGGCCGAGCCCATCTGGGAGTAGTTGCTGAACAGGCCGAAGTTCATCGAACCCCAGCTCGACCCGAAGTCGTGCGTGGTGGCGTACACGAGCTGCTGGCCGTTGTAGGGGGCGACGGTGAAGTCCTTCAGCGACGCCCAGCCCGAACGCGGCTGCGCCAGCGCGCCGGTCGACGACCAGCGGTAGGTCGTGGGCAGGTTGCACGAACCCGTCGGCGACGGTGACGGCGTGGGGGTCGGGGTGGGGGTCGGGGTGGGGTTGGTGCCGCCACCGACCTGGACGAGCTGCCACTGCTGGTTGGCGCCGCCCCAGTCGTCGTACTGGACGATGTTGCCGCCGTCGGCCGTGGACGCGCCCTGGACCTCGAGCGCCTTGTTGCTGTGGCGGGCGATGAAGCGGACGTAGCCGCTGTCGCTGTCGGCCAGGCGCCACTGCTGGTTGGTGCCGTTGCCGTCGCTCCACTGGATGATCGCGGCGCCGTTGGCGGTGGAGACGCCGGAGACGTCTAGGACCTTGCCGCTGAGGCGGGACTTGATGCGGTAGTAGCCGCTGCCGGAGTCGACGAACTGCCACTGCTGCTGGTTGCCGTTGTTACGGGTCCACTGGGTGATGCGGGCGCCGTCGGCGGTGGACAGGTTGTAGACGTCGAGTGCCTTGCCGCTGTTGCGGTTGACCAGGACGTACCAGGCGTTGGTGTCGACGGTGGCCGCGTTGGCCGAGGGTAAGGCCACGAACAGGGCCGCTATCAGGGCGGCGATGATGGCGATGGGTTTGAATTTCACGTTTGCTCCGATTTATCCGACGCGGACGAGTTGCCACTGCTGGTTGGTGCCGCCCCAGTCGTCGTACTGGACGACGTTGGCGCCGTCGGCCGTGGAGGCTCCCTGCACCTCCAGGGCCTTGCTGCTGTTGCGGTTGATGAAGCGGGCGTAGCCACCGCTGTCGGCGACCCGCCACTGCTGGTTGGTGCCGTTGCCGTCGGTCCACTGGATGACCGCCCCGCCGTTGGCGGTGGAGGCGCCGGAGACGTCGACGACCTTGCCGCTGAGGCGGGACTTGAGCCGGTACCAGCCGCTTCCGGAGCTGACGAACTGCCACTGCTGGTTGGTGCCGTTGTTGCGGCTCCACTGGGTGATGCGGGCGCCGTCGGCCGTGGACTGGCCGAAGACGTCCAGGGCCTTGCCGCTGCCGCGGTTGAGCAGCACGTACCAGGCGCTGGTGTCGATGCCCCCGCCCGACGTGGGGGTGGGAGTCGGGGTGGCACCGTTGTTGAGGGCGCTCAGGACCGCGGTGTAGGCGGCCTTCTTGTTGCCGGAGGAGTCGAACAGCAGCGCGTTGTCGCTGCCGCGCCACGAGTCGCTGTCGCGGATGCCCCAGACGGTGATGCCGGTGCACCGCGCCACGTTGAGGCAGGCCCGGGTCACCGAGGCGAACACGTTGGCCTGGTTGGAACCGCCGGTGGCGTCGAGCTCGGTGATCTGCACGTCGACCCCGAGGTCGGCGAAGCGCTGCAGGTTGGCCTGGTAGTCGCTGGAGAGCGAGGTGCCCAGGTGGGACTGGAAACCGACGCAGTCGATCGGCACGCCCCGCGACTTGAAGTCGCGCACCATGTTGTAGATGCCGGTGCTCTTGGCGTTGATCCCGTCGGTGTTGTAGTCGTTGTAGCAGAGCTTGGCGTTCGGGTCGGCGCTGCGCGCGGCGTAGAAGGCGGCCTCGATCCAGTCGTTGCCGGTGCGCTGGAGGTTGGAGTCGCGGCGTCCGCCGCTGTTGCCGTCGGCGAACGCCTCGTTGACGACGTCCCAGGAATGGATCTTGCCCCGGTAGTAGGAGGCGACCCGGGTGACGTGGTTGATCATGGCGCTGCGGAGGTCCGAACCCTCCATCGAGCGCGCCCAGCTCGGCATCTGCTGATACCAGAGCAGGGCGTGCCCGCGGATCTTCATGCCGCGCGAGATGGCGTGGTTGGCGATCCGGTCGCCATTGCTGAAACTGAAGCTGTTACGCGAAGGTTCGGTGGCGTCCCACTTCATCTCGTTCTCGGCGGTGACCTGGTTGAACTCCGTGTTGAGGATGTTCATGTACGTCGAGTCGCCCATCCGGCCGGCGGCGATGGCCGCGCCGAAGTAGCGCCCGCCGCGCTCGGCCGCCGAGGCGCCCAGGGTCGAGGCCGCCTCGGCGGGCCCGGTCAGTGCCACCGAAAGGCCGGCGCCGAGCAGCGCCGCGGTGACCACGGATAAGAGTCGTTTCACGGGAGCATGCCTTTCAGGGAGTGGTGAGGTCGAAGCGGCGGACGGTCACCGCGCCGCCGAGGGCCGAGGTGGCGTAGTTGAAGATCCCGAAGCGGTAGCCCATGAAGAACTGCCAGGCGTTGTTCAGGGTGAAGGCCGGTCCGAGGGTGGTGAAGTTCGTCCCGTCGGTGCTGTAGGAGAAGCGGGCCACCCGCCCCGATCCCGGCCGGATGTCGGCGTTCACCCTCAGCCAGATCCGGCCGCCGGAGATGGTCGCGCCCGCCTGTTCACTGCCGGTGCCGGTGGTCGCCCACGAGCTGTTCATGGTCAGGCCGTTGGTCATCGAGACCCGGTAGGCGCCGTTGTCGCGCCTGACCCCGATCCACGCCGACTGGTCGCGCAGCATGGCCAGGCCCGCGCGGTCGCCGTTGGCCATGGACGAGTAGTCGAGCTCGATCGTCGCCGTGGACGTCGGGCCCTGGATGCGGTGGGTCAGCGTGTTGCGGGCGTTGTAGAGGTCGCCCGTGACCGTGGCGGTCTGCAGCCGCAGGCCGCTGCCGGTGGAGAACCGGCTGGTGTCGGGGTTGTGGTTCCACTCCCACCGGTGGCCCAGCGTGCTGCCGGTGAAGGTGTCCGGGCCGATCATCGAGGCGACCGTGCGGCTGGTCTGGATGTTGGGCCTGGTGTAGTTGACGCCCCAGCCGCCGTTGACCGTCTGGATCACCGGCCAGTCGTTGACCCAGCTGATCGGCGCGAGCGCGGGCACCCGGCCGCCGGGGTAGGCGTCGACGAACGACATGTAGTACCAGGCGCCGCCCTGCGTCTGGACCAGCCCGCCCTGGTGCGGCACGCCGCCACCGGAGATCGGTCCGGGCATGTTGAGCAGGACCTGCTGCATGTCGTACGGGCCCCACGGGCTGGTCGAACGCAGCACGTACTGGCCGTTGGCGGGGCGGGTGAGCCAGATGTAGTAGTAGTTGCCGCGCTTGTAGAAGCGGGCGCCCTCCAGCGTCCCCACGCTCGACGGGGTCTGGAAGACCTGCTGGGCGCGGACCTGGCTGAGGCCGTCCGAGGAGAGCTGGGCGACGCTGATCGTGCTGTTGCCGTACGCGATGTACATCGTGTCGTTGGTGTCGACCAGCAGGCCGGCGTCGTAGTAGCACTGGTTCATGCGGGCGCGCTTGGTCCACGTGCCGTCGACGGCGGAGGCGGTGTAGACGTAGGTGCGGTTGAACTCGGTGCAGCCGTACCAGTAGTAGGTGCTGTTGCTGGGCCGGTAGTTCAGGGTCGAGGCCCAGATGCCCTTCACGTAGGCGCGGCCGCCGTTGAGGTCGTAGGCGTTGGAGTCGAAGTCCAACCTCGGGACCGAGTGCCCGGCGTACTCCCAGTCGACCAGGTTGTACGACCGCAGGATCGGGGCGCCGGGGGAGTAGTGCATGGTCGACGCCGAGTAGTAGTAGGCGTCGCCGACCCGGAGGATGTCGCCGTCGGCGAAGTCCTGCCAGACCACGGGGTTGGTGTAGCTACCGCCGGACGGCGTGGGTGTGGGGGTGGGCGTGGGGGTCGGGGTGGCACCGCCGACCTGCACGAGCTGCCACTGCTGGTTGGCGCCGCCCCAGTCGTCGTACTGGACGATGTTGCCGCCGTCGGCGGTCGAGGCGCTCTGCACCTCCAGGGCCTTGCTGCTGTGGCGGGCGATGAAGCGCACGTAGCCGCTGTCGCTGTCGGCCAGCCGCCACTGCTGGTTGGAGCCGTTGAGGTCGGCCCACTGCACGACCGCCGCGCCGTTGGCGGTGGAGACGCCGGAGACGTCCAGGACCTTGCCGCTGAGGCGCGACTTGATCCGGTAGTAGCCGCTGCCCGAGTCGACGAACTGCCACTGCTGCTGGTTGCCGTTGTTGCGGGTCCACTGCGTGATGCGGGCGCCGTCGTTGGTGGCGAGGTTGTAGACGTCCAGGGCCTTGCCGCTGTTGCGGTTGACCAGCACGTACCAGGCGTTGGTGTCGACCGTCGCGGCCGACGCCTGCTGGGTGGTGACGAACACCCCCACCAGCAGTAACGCGGAGAAGACCGCCAGCAGGCGTCTCACACGAACCTCCAGAGGTTGTTGTTCGAGCCGCTGTCGTCGGCCAGCACGACCTGGGCTCCCTGGGATGTGCCGGACAGGCCGAGGACCCGGCCGCCGTTGGCGCACTGGATGCGGAAGGCGGCGTTCGAGCCGTAGCGGAGCCGCCAGCGATGGTCGTTCGCACCGGTGTCGGCCCACTGGAGGATCCGGGAGCCGGCCGCGGTGCCGGCGTTCTCGACGGCCAGCACCTTCTGGCTGTTGTTGTTGCGGAACCGCAGGTAGCCGCCGGTGTCGACGACCGCCGTCCAGAAGTGGTCGGCGGTGCCGGTGCTGCTCCACTGCACGACCAGCGCGCCGTCGGCCGTCGACATGCCGGTGACGCCGAGGACCATGCCGGTCCCGACGTTCTGGATCCGCCGCCCGCCGTTCGGCACGAACCGCCAGCCGGCCTGCGGCCCCTGGACGGCCTGGGCGCCGTTCGCGGTCGAACCGTTCAGGATGCCCAGGAGCTTGGCGCTGTTGGCGTTGCGGATCAGCACCGAGCCGTCGCCGTTGTCGGTGATCGTCCAGCGGTGGTCGGCGGTGCCGTTGTCGGCCCACTGGAGGACGCGGGCGTTGTCGGCCGTCGACATGTTCTCGACGCCGAGGACCTTGCCGCTGTTGACGTTGTGGAACCGCAGGCCGTTGCCGTCGACGATCGGCACCCAGTCGTGGTCGGCGGTCCCGTTGTCGGTCCACTGCAGCGCGAGCCCGCCGTCGGCGGTCGACATGTTCTGGATGCCGAGCGCCAGCCCGCTCGCGGCGTTGATCAGCCGGAAACTCGCGTCGCCGCCGCCTCCGCCCTGGCCGCCGGTGTTCCAGTAGACGACGTAGTTGTGGTTGTGGGCGTCGTGGAACGGCCCGAGGTTGACCGAGCCGTTGGCGGTGAAGGCCAGCGACGACGTGCTCGTCCGGGTGATCGTCGACGGCGTCAGCGCCGGGGCCGCCGAGAGGGAGGTGTCGCCGTAGTTGCCCGACAGGACGACCGGGCCGTAGGTGATCGCCTGGAGGTTCGCGTTGTCGTTGGCGGCCTTCATGACCACGCGCATCGGCAGGCGCACGGTCACGGTGTCGCCGGAGGTCCAGGAGCGGTTGAGGTCGGCGTAGGAGCCGGGGGTGGCGGTGACGCTCTGCTGGACGCCGTTGACGCTGATCGTCGCGGCCTGGGTCCAGGCCGGGATCCGGATCCGCATCGACCAGGTGCCGGAGACGTTGCCGGTGACCTGCAACGACGTGGTGTCGCTCACCGGGTAGGAGGTGGTCTGGGTGACCGTGATGCCGCGCTGCGACCAGTTCAGGGTGGAGGGCGCGAACAGGTTCACGAACAGCGTGGTGCCGTTGTGGAAGTAGATCGAGTCCATCAGCTTGGTGTTGGTCTCGATGCCGGTGCCCTGGCAGCACCACATGGAGGTGTAGTCGGTGCTCCACGTGCCGCCGCCCCACGCCGGGCCGACGCCGCGCCGCCCGCCGGGGTTCAGCGGCGTGAAGTAGGTGACGTGCCCCCGGCTGTCGGAGGGGTTCTGCTGGCCGATCAGGTGGTTGATCAGCGCGTTCTCGTAGAAGTCGAAGTAGTCGGCCCGGGTCGGCGACAGCAGCCACAACTCGCGGGTGAGCTTCAGCATGTTGTAGGAGTTGCACGCCTCCCCGGTGTCCCGGCTCAGATAACCGGCGATGGCGTTGGGGGCGCGGAAGTGCTCGGCCTGGCTGTTGGAGCCGTTCACGTAGCTGTGCGCGTTGACGGTCAGGCTCCACGCGTTGGCGGCGATGTCGCGATAGCGGGTCGTCCCGGTCGCCTTGTACTCGCGGGCGGCGCCGATCCACTTCGGGACCTGGGTGTTGGCGTGCAGGCCGTTGAGCTGGTCCTGGTTCGAGGCGAGCGGGTTGAAGACGGCGGCGTGGTCGAACCGCTGGGCGGTGGCGAGCCAGCGGGAGTCGCCGGTCATCTGGTAGAGGTCGGTCAGCACGGCGTTCATGCCGCCGAACTCGGTGCCGAGCATCGACTGCATCTGCGACGACGAGAGCCGCGACGTGCGGGTGTCGACCCAGCCCGCGAGGTTCAGCAGCACCGTCCTGGCCTGGGTGTTCCCGATGAGCCGCCACACGTCGAGCAGGCCCGCGAGGGTCTTGTGGACGCAGTAGTAGGGCACGTTGCCGTTCGACAGGGTGCGGTTCTCCACGGCCGTGATGTCCGACTCGGGGAAACCCGACAGGTAGCCGTTGGACGCCTGACATTTGGCCAGCTCGGCGACCATGTAGTTCGCCTTGTCCCGGCAGGTCGTGTCGCCGAGCACGGCGTACGCCTGGGCCCAGGCGGTGAGGAAGTGGCCCTGCATGTGCGAACGGAACGGGAAGCTCGGGGCGTCCCACCCGCCGTTGGGCGAGGCGCCGGCGGTCGACTGGCCGTGGTTGGCGCGGAAGACGTACAGCAACCGGTCGACGTCGACGTAGCGCAGGTAGGCGAGGGTGCGGTTCTGGTTGTCGAGCCAGCGGCCCGAGGTCAGCCGCACCTGGCCGAGGTCGAACTCGTAGGCGGCGGCACCGATGTCGGCCCGCGCCCAGGGGAGCGCGGCCTGGGCGGAGGAGGTACCGATCACCTGGCCTGCGGCCGAGAACGCGACGGTCGCGCCCGCGGCCCGGAACAGCTGGCGACGGCTCAAGGACATGGGGGGAGCTCCTTGCAGAGGGTCGGGACGGGTGGCGGTCCGGAATGCTGTTAGCGGTAACATTTCGCGCCCGGGAAGCGCCCTCGGAGAATCGCGGTTCACCATGGGGTCGGACGGTCTCCGAAAGTTGTTACCGCTAACATTCGGAGTTACGGAGGGGCATGGTCAACTCCCGTGTGGATTCGTGGTCGCCCGAGTACACCCAACTGCCGCTTCGGCGTCAACGCACCGTCACCCTCGCTGAGCTGCGCATTGGCATCGGGATGTCGCCCGGCCTGCCCTTTCGCCTCGAGAGGGACTGCACCTTTCGGTCCGTGCCTGTGAAAATTTCACAGAAGTTACCTGTTGGCAACCGTAGATTTCGGCGGTGATTCGTCAGGAGGTCAGAGGGTGGGTCAATCGCGACTCAGAAAAGTTTCGAAAACGTAGAGAAAATTTTCGGCCGGTGGTCTTCAGGCGGAATCACCGGACCGGGGGACAGCAGCGGAAACGACCTCACGTGGCGTCCGAAAACACCCATAGAATTCCCGTATGACCTCGACCGACGATGCCCCCCATGCCGGTCCGGCTGAAGCCCTGACCCTCGCCCAGCTCGCCGAGATGGCAGGGGTGTCGGTGGCCACCGTCTCCAAAGTCGTCAACGGCCGCTCCGAGGTCGGGCCCGACACCCGCGAGCTGGTCGAAGGCCTCATCCGCGAGCACGGGTTCCGGCGGCAGCGCCGCCGCGTCAAACCCGCGGGCCTCGTGGAGCTCGTCTTCCACGAACTGGCCGGTGACTACCCGATCGAGATCATCAAGGGCGTCAAGTCGGTGGCCGGGCAGCACCGCCTGAGCGTGGTGATCTCGGAGCTCGGCGGCCGGCACGTGCCTGATCACCAGTGGATCCAGGATGTGCTCAGCCGCCGTCCCGCCGGTGTCATCACGGTCTTCTCCGGGCCCACCGAGGAACAGCGGCTCCTGCTCGCGACCCGTGAGGTCCCCCTGGTCGTGCTCGACCCGGCGGGAGATCCCGGCCGGGGGGTGCCCTCGGTCGGGGCCACCAACTGGAGCGGAGGGCTGGAGGCCACCCGCCATCTCCTCGAACTGGGGCACCGGCGGATCGCCATGATCACGGGCCCCGACTTCGCTCTGTCGAGCCGCGCCCGCCTCGACGGTTACCGGGCCGCCCTCGACGCCGCCGGTGTGCCCGTCGACCCGGATCTCATCTGCCACGGTACGTTCGCGCTCGACGACGGCAACCTCCACACCCGCCGGCTGATGAAACTGGAGCGGCCGCCGACGGCGGTCTTCGCCGCCAACGACGGTCAGGCCATCGGCGTCTACCACGCCGCCCACCAGCTGGGGCTGCGCATTCCCGAGGACCTCAGCGTGGTCGGCTTCGACGACATGCCCGCGTGGAGAGCGGCCATTCCGCCGCTCACGACCGTCCGTCAGCCGTTGATCGAGATGGGCGCGACGGCCACCACCATGCTGATCAACCTCGCCGAGGGCGAGCCGCTCCTCCAGCGGCGCGTGGAGCTCGGCACCGAACTGATGATCAGGGGAAGCACCGGACGCCCGCGGTCCTGATGTCAGCCGCGCCTCCGCCGTGCCGCCGCGAGGATGAGATAGGCGCTCGCCGTCCACGTGTACGCGCGGTCGCGCAGCCCCTCGCCGGTGCGCGCGTCGAAGTTCTCCGCGAACCCCGACCTCTCGCACAGGCGACGGAACCGGTCACTGATCTCATCGGCCGGCCCGGTGTGCCCGGCGCGGCGCAGCCCGTCTTCGATGAGGATCGTCGAGGGGGCCCAGATGGGGCCGCGCCAGTAGCCGTCGTCCTGGTAGTGGGGGGACGACGGCAGTTCGGTGGCCGGTCCGAACTCCGTCAGGTGTGCTCCGATCCGGCGGGCGAGCACCGCGCTCACCTCCGGGGGCAGCTCCTCGCCGAGGACGATGGGCATCAGGTCGAGCAGGCTGGAACTGTGCCAGGTCCGGCCCGTGAGCGCGCTCCGGGCGACGAACCGCTCCCCTGTCCACAACTCCGACAGCAGGGCCTCCTTCATGCGGTCGGCCGCGGCGTCCCAGCGGGCCGCCTCGGCGGGGCCGGGGGCGCGGCGGGCCAGCTCGCGCATCTGGAGCACGAGGAAGGCGGCCAGGTCGGCGGTCTCGACGACCCGCTCAGGGTCGAAGGTCGTGGCGTTGTCCCACCCGCTGTCGTTGCCGTGCTGGTAGTGGGCCAGTTCGTGGCCGGGGACCCGCCGGGCGTCGAGCCAGAAGTTCGTCCACCGCTCCAGCAGCCGGTAGGTCTCGTCGGGTTCGGTCCGCCGGCCGAGGCGGCCGAGGGCCCAGCCGTGGATGGGCGGTTTGACGAAGTTGTAGAGGATCTCCGAGTGGGTCACCGAGTCGGGGAGCGCGCCCGCGTCGTCCTGGTGGTCGAAGGGCAGCCGGAACTGGTGCCACGCCAGCTCCGGGAGCCCCTCGTCCAGGGCGATTGCGTTGAAGCAGTGGTCCCAGCTCCACACCTTGTCCATCCAGTGCTTGGACATCAGCACCCCGGGACGGGTGAGGAAGCCCGCCGGGCGGACGGTCGCCGACCAGAGCACGTAGGCCGCCAGTTCGGCGGCCGGGGTGGTGCCGTCGCGCCAGGGGGCGACCGCCGCGGCGAACGCGTCGAACTCCGCGCGGGCCGCCTTGACCACCTGCTCGAAGGTGTCCACCTCGGAGTAGGGGGCGCGGGCGGTCTCGTACTCCTCGACGGCGACCTCCCACTCGCCGGTCAGGGCGACCCCGCGCCCGGCGTCGCCGAGCGACTGCGCGCCCACGGGATCGGCCGTGCCGCGCAGCACGGTGACCCGGTAGCGGCGGCCCGTCTGGTAGAGCGTGAAGACGTAGGAGCCGTCGCACGGGTCGCGGTAGAAGTAGGGGCCGCTGAACGGGGTGAGCAGCGGATCGGCCGCCAGCAGGCCCAGGTCGAGGCCCCGGCCCCGGATCCGCACCGTGTCGGCGCTCTCGTAGGCGAGTTCGACGCGGCCCTCGCCGTGCTCCCAGAGGAGCCGCTGCGGCGTGGCGGTCAGGGCCGCCCCCGGGTCGATCACGAGCCGCAGGACGGCGTGCATCCCGGTCTGGTGCGAGACCAGGTGCACCTCCCGGGCGTACGTCTTCTCGGCGATCACCGGCGAGAAGCCGAACCAGGAGCCGCGATAGCTGAACGGGATGTCCCGTAGGGAGAACACGGAGGGGGCCCTTCTCCTAGAGGTCAGTCCTTCACGGCGCCGGCGGTGACCCCGGCGGCGACGTAACGCTGGGCGATGACGAGCAGGAGGGCGGCCGGGACCGACGCGACCACGGCGGTGGCCATGATGGCGTTCCACTCCTGGTTGTTGTGGCCGATGTAGTGGTAGATGCCGAGCGTGATCGGCTGGTGGTCGCCGCCCTGGTCGAGGGTCGAGGCGAACACGAAGTCCGACCAGGCCCACAGGAAGGCGAACAGCGAGACCGTGACGAGCGCGTTGCGGCTGAGCGGCAGCACGATCGACCGGAAGGTCCGCACCGTCCCGGCCCCGTCGACCCGGGCGGCCTGGAGCAGTTCCTCCGGCAGGCCGGACATGAACGCGGTCAGCACGAGCACCGCGAACGGCACGGCCAGCGTCGAGTCGGCCACGATGAGACCGGGCACGGTGTTGAGCACCCCCGCCGACAGGAAGACGGCGTAGAAGCCCATCGCCATGATGATCCCCGGGATCATCTGCGCGATCAGCAGCAGGAAACTCAGCGCGCCGCCGCCCCGGGGCCGCAGCGCGGCCAGGGCATACGCCGCCGGGGCCGCGACCACGAGCGTCAGCACGACGGTGCCGAGCCCGATGACGAGACTGGTGGCGAGGTAGGGCAACTGCCGGTCGAACACCGCCCGGTATCCGTCGAGCGTGCCGTCGACCGGGAACCAGTTCGGCGGGCTGCGGCGCAGGTCGGCGTCCCGGGTGAACGAGACGTTGACCATCCAGTAGACCGGGAACAGCATCACGGCGGTCAGCACCACCCCGACCGCGGTCTTCACCCGCCTCATCCCGGCACCCGCCGGTGCAGCGTGCGGATGTAGACCAGCCCGAAGACCAGCGCCGTCACGATGAGCAGGTTGCCCACCGCCGCGCCCGGCCCGAACGACGGGACGAGGTTGCCGAAGCCCAGCCGGTACGACCAGGTGGCGAAGGTGGTCGAGGCCCCGCTCGGGCCACCCCTGGTCATGATCCAGATGAGGTCGAACACCTTCAGCGTGTAGACGAGGCCGAGGAGCAGCGTGATCGCCGACACCGGCCGCAGGAGGGGGAGCGTGATCCGCCAGAACCGCTGGCGCCGGTCGGCTCCGTCGATCGCCGCGGCCTCGTACACGCTCGGAGGGATCGCCTGGAGGCCGGAGTACAGCACCACCAGGTTGAACGGGACGCCGATCCAGACGTTGGCGATGATCACCGACCAGAGCGCCCAGTCGGGCGAGGTCAGCCAGTTCACCGGCCCGAGCCCTGCCATCCCGAGCGCCGCGTTGACCACGCCGGAGTCGCTGTTGAGCAGCCACGACCAGGTCGAGGCCGAGACGATCAGCGGCAGCAGCCAGGGCACCAGGAACAGCGCCCGCAGCGTCGCCGACAGCGGGAAGTTCTTCACGAAGAACAGCGCCAGGGCGAGCCCGATCGTGAACTGGAAGACCAGCGAGACCACCGTGAAGACCACGGTGTGCCCCAGTGCCGGGGCGAACGTGGGGTCGGTGAACACCTTCACGTAGTTGGCGAACCCGGCGAAGGGCGCGTCCCCCCGCACGAACGACCGCACGGTGTAGTCGCGCAGGCTCAGCTCGACGTTGCGGTAGAGCGGATAGGCGTAGAAGACCAGCAGGTAGATGACGACCGGGGCGAGGAACCCCCAGGCCGCCCACCGCCCGGAGGTACGGCGCGGCGCCCGGCGGGGCGGTCCCGGCTCACGGGTGCGGCCGCGGCTCCGGGCGGGGGTGGTGAGGGTCATGTGCCGGCCCTACTGCGTGGCGTTCGCGGCGGCGCTCTGCGCCGCGGTCATCGCCTGCTGCGGCGGCGTCGATCCGCTCAGCGCCGCCTGCACCGCTCCCCACATCGGCTCGGAGATCTTCGGGTACTTCGTGCCCAGGTCGTCGCCGGTCCGGCCCTTGGCCACCTTGACCGCCTCCACCCACACGCCCAGGTCGGCGTTGTCGGCGACCTGCCGCTGTTGCACCGCCTCGGTCGGGGCGATGTAGGAGAGCGTGGTGGTGGTCTTGAGCGAGTTGTCGCCGTTGGTCAGGCAGGCCACCAGCTTCTGCGACGTGGCGTATCGGGTCGTGTCCTGCTGGACGGGGATGGCGACGAACTCCCCGCCGGTCGGCGCCGGTGCCGGGCCGCCGCCCTTGGCGGGGATCGGGATGACGCCGTAGGGGAACCCCGCCTCCTTGGCGTTGGCGAGTTGCCAGGTGCCGTTCTCGGCGAAGGCGTAGTCGCCGGTGGCGAACTCCTGCCAGCTCGTGGTCTGGGTGTTGTTGATGACGGAGTTGGGGGCGTAGCCCTTCTTCAGCCAGTCGGTCCACAGCGTGACCGCCGCGACCCCTTCGGGCGAGTCGAGCGTGGTCAGGTTCGCTCCCGCGCCCCAGAACCAGGGGAGGAACTGGAAGCTGCCCTCCTCGGTGCCGATCGCCGAGAACGTGATGCCCTTGCCGCCCGATTTCGTCACCTTCTCCAGCGCCGCCGTGAGCGCGGCCCAGTCGGTGACCGTGGCCGGGTCGACACCGGCCTTGTCCAGCACGTTCTTGTTGTAGTAGAGCGCCAGGGTGTTGGCGCCGATGGGGACGCCGAAGGTCCTGCCGCCGCTCTGGCCGGCGCCGAGCAGGTTGGGCGAGACGGCCGAGACGTCGAGCTTGTTCTCCTCGGTCGTCGTCAGCACGCCGGCCTCGGCCAGGGTCGAGACGACCGGGTTGTCGACGATCAGCACGTCCGGCGGGTTGCCCTGCTGCGCGGCCAGCAGCGCCTTGTTGGTCAGGTCGCTCGTGTCGTAGCCGGTGCGCTCGACCTCGGCTCCGGCCTGGGTGCCGCACGCCTCCAGCAGGCGCACCCAGTCGGAGGTCCCGTCGTACTGGGGATAGGGGTCCCAGATCGTGTACGCGGCCGGGGCGTCCCCCACTTCGGAGGGGGTTTCCGCGGGGGTGGCGCAGGCGGCCAGGAGGGCCAGGCCGAGGCCGGTGGCGAGACGGCCGGATAAGGAAGATCTCATCGGGGGGTGACCTCCTCGGTCGAACCGATTCGTCGAATCGGTTCGACCGAAGATAAGCGCGTTCGTCCCGGACGTCAACGGGCTTTCGGGAGGTGGATTGTGGAACGATTCGACTACGATGCTCAGGTGAACATCGGGGAGATCGCCAAGCGGGCGGGCGTGTCCCGCAGCACCGTGTCCTACGCGCTCACCGGTCGCCGCCCGGTCTCGCCGGAGACCAAACAGCGCATCCAGGCGGTCATCGACGAACTGGGCTACCGCCCCAACGCGGCGGCCCGCGCGCTCAAGGAGGGCCGCACCCGCACCATCGGCCTCGTCATCCCGCCCGCGAGCACGCGGCTGACCGACATGCAGCTCGGCTTCGTGGCCAGTGTCGTCGACGCCGCCGCCCGCGCCGACCTCGACGTGCTGCTGTCCCCCTCGGGAGGCGAGCACGACCGGTCCTTCGAGCGCGTCGTCACCGGCCAGCGGGTCGACGGTGTGATCGTCATGGAGATACGGCTCGAAGACGACCGGGTCGAACGGCTGATGGCCAGTGGCCTGCCCTTCGTCGGCATCGGCCGCACCCGCGACCCGAACGGCATGTCCTGGGTCGACCTCGACTACGAGACGCTCATCGCCCGGTGCGTCCACCACCTCGCCGACCTGGGGCACCGTCACATCGCCCTGGTCAACCGGGGTGCCGAGCTGGTGGCCGCCGGATACGGCCCCGGGCACCGGGCGCGGGCCGGCTTCGACCGGGCGGTCGCGGAGCGCGGCCTGAGCGGGGTGGCCGTCTGCTGCGCCGACGACGCCCAGGCCGGGCAGGCCTGCACCGAACACCTGCTCGCGGAGCATCCGGAGCTGACGGCCATCGCCACCGTGAACGAGGCGGCCGCGGCCGGGATCTACCACGCCCTCGCCCGCACGGGGCGCGAGGTCCCCCGTGACTTCTCGATCGTGGGCGTGGCGGCCCGCCACTGGGCGGAGAACCTCCATCCGCCGCTCACCGCGGCCGACGTCCCGGCCGTCGAACTGGGCGCCCACGCCGTCGACCTGCTGCTGCGGCGCATCGCGGATCCCTCCGTCGCGCACCGCCATCTGCTGGTCGCCCCGCCGATCTCACTGCGCGCCACGACCGGCCCGGCGCGGTCGTAGGCGCGAACCGGTTCGTTTCACACCCCTGTCACGCCGTTGACATGGTCTCGTAACCCTGCCTAATCTGCGGTCGAATCGATTCGCTACTCATCCCTCGTGCTCAGGAGTGGCCCGATGCGTACCCGATTAACGACCCTGATCGCCGCCTGCGCGCTCGCGATCACCGGACTGGTCGTGCCCGCCGCCCCCGCGCTGGCGGGCGACGAGGCCATCACCGTCAACTTCGCCACCACGGGCGCGAGCCCCTCGTATCGCGCCTCGGGCTGGATCTACGGCATGACCGAGAACGGCAGCGGCCCGGCCGACCACTTCTACCGCGACGTGAAGTTCCGCGCCATGCGCGCCGGGGGCGCCCAGCTCTCCGGCGGCGGCTGGGTGTCGGGCGGGTACGACCGGCGGTGGAACGCCACCCTCGCCCAGGCCCGCCGGACGATCGCCCTCGGAGGCCAGTTCATCCTGCTCCCGCACGACCTGTGGGGCGCCGACGGCGCCGGGATCTCGCGCTTCCCGGGCGACAACGGCGACTGGACCGACTACGACAACTTCCTGACGCGCGTCATCGACGACGTGCGCTCGGCCGGCATCACCGTGCAGTGGGACCTGTGGAACGAGCCGAACATCACCCTGTTCTGGAACCGGTCGCAGTCCCAGTACTTCGAGCTGTGGCGCCGCAGCTACCAGAGGGTCCGCGCCGCCTTCCCCGGCCACCTGATCGTCGGGCCCAGCTGCGCGTGCGTGCCCTCCACCTCGCACTCCTTCTGGAACGCGTACCTCGACTACATCCGCGCCAACAGCGTCGTGCCGGACATCATCAGCTGGCACTCGCTGCCGGGTGACCCGGTCGCCAACGTGGCCGCCGCCAACACGACGCTGAACTCTCGGGGCATCGCGCACCCGAGGCCGTACCAGATCAACGAGTACGGCGCGCCCGACGAGCAGAACCCCGGCGACGGCGCGTGGTACATCTCCCGCCTGGAACGCGCGGGCGCCGACGGCCTGCGCGCCCACTGGGGCGGCGGCGGCAACCTGCACAACGACATCGCCAACCTGCTGGTCCGCAACGGCGCCGGGCAGCACCAGCCCAAGGGCGAGTGGTGGGTCTACCGCTTCTACGGTTCCCAGACCGGGCAGTCGGTGGCGGTCACGCCGAGCAGTTCCTACGACGCCTACGCCACGAAGGACTCCGGGTCGGCCAAGATGCTGGTCGGCGGCGGGCACACGACGGGCAACCTCGCCGTCAACCTCCAGCGGCTCGACACCACCAGCGGCATCGTGCAGAACAACCAGGTGCGGGCGGTCGTGCAGCGCATCCCGTACAACAGCGGCGGCGCGGTGCAGGGGCCGATCACCATCCAGAACTCGGTCGTCACCCTGTCGGGCAACGCCGTCACGCTCAACCTGCCCAGCAATGTCATCGCCGACGCCCTGACCGTGACGCTCCTGCCGCCCTCGGATGGGAGCTTCACCTCGGTCGCCGTGGCCCAGCACTCCCAGCAGTGCCTGGACGACCCGAACTCGGCCACCGCCGACGGCACCGTCCAGCAGCAGTTCTCCTGCGAGGGCGGCGACCAGCAGCTCTGGGACTTCCGCCCGGTGAGCGGCGTCTCCGGCACCTACACGGTCGTCAACCGCCACAGCGGCAAGTGCCTGGACGTCAACGCCGTCTCGACCGCCGACGGCGCCCCCGTCATCCAGTGGACCTGCGCGAACGGCGCGCAGAACCAGCAGTTCGCGCTCCGCAAGGTGACCTACAGCGGCAACGACGCCCACGACTACCAGCTCGTCGCCCGCCACAGCGGCAAGTGCGTGGACGTGAGCACGGTCTCCACCGCTCCCCGGGCGGCGGTCCACCAGTGGACGTGCGTCGCGGCGTCGCAGGGGAGCCCGCTGAACCAGACCTGGCGGCTGTGGGGTCGGTAGCGGAGTATTCATCGGGTTAAGTGGAGGTGGGGAGACCGGTTTGTTGACCTCGGATGCGTCTGGGCCTACCGTTTAGGTCATATTCATCCGATCAATTGGAGACCGCCCATGCCGACGATCACCTCAGTGGACGTGATCGACGTCAGGTTCCCCACTTCCGCCACCCTCGACGGCTCGGACGCGATGAACCCGGACGGCGACTACTCCGCCGCCTACGTGGTCCTCGGCACCGACGACGGCGACCTGACGGGATACGGCCTGACCTTCACCATCGGACGAGGCAACGACCTCTGCGTCGCCGCCGCCCGCCAGATCGGCGCGCGGCTGACCGGCCGGGACGTCGATGAGCTCGCCGCCGATCTGGGCGGTCTCTACCGGGAGATCATGGCCGACAGCCAGATGCGCTGGCTGGGGCCCGAGAAGGGGGTGGTGCACCTCGCCGCGGCGGCCGTGCTGAACGCCGCCTGGGACCTGGCCGCCCGCCGGGCCGGCAAGCCGTTGTGGCGTCTGGTGGCCGACATGTCGCCGGAGGAGATCGTCGCGGCGTGTGACTTCCGCTACCTGTCCGACGTGCTCACCCCGGCCGAGGCCGTCGAGATGCTCGCGCGGCTCCACCCCACCCGCGAGGAACGCGTCGCCGAACTGGCCGAGCACGGCTACCCCGCCTACACCACCTCGCCCGGCTGGCTCGGCTACGACGACGCCAAGCTGCGGAGGCTGGTCCGCGAGGCGGTGGCCGACGGCTGGACGCACGTCAAGCTCAAGGTCGGCGCGGACGTCGACGACGACCGGCGGCGCCTGGCCATCGCCCGCGAGGAGCTCGGCGACCGCCACCTCATGATCGACGCCAACCAGGTGTGGGACGTGCCGGACGCCATCACCTGGGTGAACCGGCTGGCCGATTTCGAGCCGCTGTGGATCGAGGAACCGACCAGCCCCGACGACGTGCTGGGCCACGCCGCCATCCGCAAGGCGATCGCCCCCGTCGGGGTGGCCACGGGGGAGCACGCCCACAACAGGGTGATGTTCAAGCAGCTGCTCCAGGCGGAGGCGATCGACTTCTGCCAGATCGACTCCTGCCGCCTGGCCTCGGTGAACGAGATCATCCCCATCCTGCTCATGGCCGCGAAGTTCGGCGTGCCGGTCTGCCCGCACGCCGGGGGCGTCGGCCTGTGCGAGATCGTCCAGCACCTGTCGGTGATCGACTACGTCTGCGTGAGCGGCAGCCTGAACGGGCGGGTGCTGGAGTACGTCGACCACCTGCACGAGCACTTCACCGACCCGGTCAGGGTGGAACGGGGACGCTACCGCCTCCCCGAGGCGCCGGGGTACAGCGCCCGCATGCACGACGGCACCGTCGACGGCTACCGCTACCCTGATGGCCCTCAGTGGGCCCCGCGGTAGGGCCGCGTAGGAAGGGGTGACGTGGGAGTCATCGAGAGCGCGATCGACACGATCAAGCAGATGATCGTCGACGGCGAGCTGCGTCCCGGTCAGAAACTCCCCGTCGAGAAGGAGCTCGCCGACCAGCTCGGCATCGCCCGCAACACCCTGCGCGAGGCCGTGCGCGCGCTGATCGCCATGCGGGTGCTGCAGACGCGCCAGGGCGACGGCACCTACGTCACCAGCCTGTCCCCGGAGCTGCTGCTCGACGGCATGAGCTTCGTCGCCGACATCCACCAGCACGCCGGAGCGGGGGAGTTCCTGCACGTCCGCCGCATCCTGGAGGCGGAGGCGACGGCGCTGGCGGCCGTCCGCATCCCCGACGACGACCTCGCCGCCCTCGGCGTCATCCTGGAGGAGGCCGAGCGCCTGGCCGCCGGGCCCGAGGTCGACCACGGCAAGCTCGTCGCCCTCGACCAGGACTTCCACTCGCTGATCACGTCCCACTGCGGCAACGCCGTGCTGGCCGCCGTCATCAGGAACATGTCCGGCCGGACGATCCGGGCGAGGATCTGGCGGGGGATGACCGACCCGGAGGCGGTGCAGCGCACGCTCGGAGAACACCGCGCCGTCTACCGGGCGCTGCTCGCGCGCGATCCCGAGCGGGCCCGCATCCACGCGGCGATCCACGTCCTGGGGGTCGAGGAGAGTCTGTGCGGGCCCGCGTCCGGGCCCCCGTCATAGGCTCCGGACGCGGACCCGCGCCTCATTCCTGCGTCTTGCCTCCCGTGAGCCGGGAGAGGGCGAGAGCGGTGAGGATGATCGCCCCGTTCAGCGCCTCGATCCACTGCGCCGGGACACCGGCGAGGGTGAGGACGTTCTGGATCATGTAGAGCAGCAGGATGCCGGTGAACGCGCCGAACACCGTCCCCTTGCCGCCGTTGAGGCTGACCCCGCCGATGACGGCGGCGGCGAACACCGTGAAGATCGCCCCGTCGCCCTGCGCGGCGGCGACGGAGGCCAGCCTGCCGGTCAGCAGCAGCCCGCCGATCGCCGCCAGCACGCTCGCGGTGATCAACGTGATCCAGAGCACCCGGTCGGTCCGGATGCCCGCGGCCTTGGCCGCCTCGACGTTGCCGCCGATCGCGTAGAGCGAGCGGCCGAACCCGGTGAAGCCCATGACCACGACGCCGATCGCGAACAGCAGCAGGCAGATCCAGATCGAGGCGGGCACGCCCAGCCACATCGCCGAACCCAGATAGGTCAGCGATTCGGGCAGGTTGAAGAAGGTCTGCCCGCCGGAGATACCGGTGAGCAGGCCCCGCAGCACGATCAGCATGCCCAGGGTGACGATGAAGCCGTTGAGCCCGAAGCGGACGATGAACAACGCGTTCACCATCCCGATCACCACCCCGACCGCCAGGGTGATCGGGATCGCCCAGAAGCCCGGCAGCAGCCCGAGCCCCGAGCCGGTCCCCACCGCGACCGTCAGCCAGGCGGCCACGCCGGGCGCCAGGCCGAAGGTCGACTCCAGCGACAGGTCCATCTTCCCGACGATGAGCACCAGCGCCTGCGCCAGGACCAGCAGCGAGATCTCCGACATGGTCTGCAGGATGTTGATCAGGTTGTCGGCCTGCAGGAAGATCGGGTGGACGATCTGCCCGACGACCGCGATCGCGATGATCGCCGGGACGAGCGCGAGGTCCCGTAACCGGGCCAGGCGGAGCCCGGCCGGTGACCTCCCCGGCGCCTTCGGCGCGGGCCGCCCGGTCTCCGCGGGGGCGGCGGTGGTCTCAGGCATCGAGGTCGACTCCTTCCATGGCCGCCACCATCTCGTGGTCGTGCCAGCCGGCGGCCAGTTCGGTGGTGACCCGGCCGTGGAACATCACCAGCACCCGGTCGCACAGCCGCAGGTCGTCGAGTTCGTCGGAGGCGATCACCACGCCGGTGCCCTTCCCGGCGATCTCCTCCACCTTCGCGAGCAGGAACTCCTTGGACCGCACGTCGACGCCCGCCGTCGGCGTGATGAGCACGAGCAGCCGTGGATCGCTCGCCAGGGCCCGCGCCATCACCACCTTCTGCTGGTTGCCGCCGGACAGGCCCATGACCGGGAGGCCGGGGCCGGGGGTCTTGATGGCCAGGTTCGTGATCATCTGCCGGGCGAGCCCGTCTCTGCGGCGGGAGCTGACGAACCCCGCCGTGCCGAGCTGTTCCGGCACGGTCAGCGTGGTGTTGTCGGCGATCGACATCAACGGGATCAGCCCCTGGTGGTGGCGGTCGCGGGGGACCAGCCCGACCCCCGCCGCCAGCGAGTCGGCCACACTGCCGGCGCGCGGCCGGAGCCCGGCGACCTCGACCGTGCCCTCTCCGGGGGCCCGCAGCCCCGCGAGGGTCTCGGCCAGCTCCGTCTTCCCGCTGCCGCCGAGACCGGCCAGCCCGACGATCTCGCCCGCCCGGACCCGCAGGGCCACGTCGGTGTAGAGGTCGCCGTCGGTCAGGCCGTGCGCGTCGAGGATCACGTCGGCGTCCGGCGGGACGGCCGGACGGGTCTTCCGGTCCCGCAGCCCGGCCGCCTCGCCGGTCATCGCCGCCACCAGGTCTCCCTGGGGCAGGTCCGCGACCGGCGCGGTGAGGATGTGCCGGGCGTCCCGGAAGACCGTGACGGTGTCGCAGATCTCGTAGATCTCCTGGAGGTGGTGGCTGATGAACAGGAAGGTGACGCCCTGTTCGCGCATCGCCCGCATCCGGTCGAAGAGGCGGGTGATCGCCGCGCCGTCGAGCTGCGCGGTCGGTTCGTCGAGGATGATGAACCGCGCGCCGAAGGACAGCGCCCTGGCGATCTCCACGAACTGCCGCTGCTCCACGCCGAGGTCCTTGGCCGGCAGGCGGACGTCGACGTCGACGTGCCAGGCCTCCAGCAGGCCGGCCGCCTTCCGCCACATGCTCTTCCAGCTCACCAGGCGCAGGCCGTTGTGGTCGTGCCGGTTGAGGTAGAGGTTCTCCGCCACGGTCAGCTCGGGGATGATCGTGGACTTCTGGTAGACGCAGGCGACCCGCTCCCGCCAGGCGTTCCGGTCCGACGGGCGGGGTGCGGGCCGTCCGGAGAAGCGCACCTCGCCCTCGTCGGGTTCCTGCAGGCCGGTCAGGATCGAGACCAGGGTGGACTTGCCCGCGCCGTTGCGGCCGACGAGGGCGTGCGTCTCGCCCGGCATGATCGTGATGTGGGCGCCGTCCAGCGCCACGGTCTCGCCGTATCTCTTGGTGATGCGCGCCGCCTCCGAGACGGCGGGAGGGCTCGGGGGAGTGCCCATCGTCGTGCCTCTCAGCTCAGGTTGTTGCCCCAGAGCGACTTGTCGTCGTGCTTGACGCTGGGGATGCCGCCGTAGGTGCCGCCGTCGAGCGTGACGAGCGGTGCGGAGAGCTGGTCTTCGAGCAGACCCGGCCGGACCTCGATGATGGTGCTGTCGTGGTCGGTCTTCCCGGGGGCGAAGGTCTTGCCCTCGATCGCCGCCTTCGTGTACTCCAGCGCGAACTTGGCGTAGAGGTCGGCCGGTTGCGACACGGTCGCGTCGATGTTGCCCGCCGCGATGTCCTTGAGTTCCTGGGGGATGCCGTCGTTGGAGACGACGAAGACGTGCTTCGGGTCGGTCGGCGGGACCAGCACGCCACGCTGCTTGAGCACCTGGAGGGTGCCGGCCAGGGCGAAGCTCGACTGCATGTAGACGCCCTTGACGTCGGGGTTGGCGGTCATCACCGTCGACAACTTCTGCGAGGCGACCGCCCCGTCCCAGTTCGTGGCCTCGCCGAAGACCTTGATGCCGGGGTAGTTCTGCGCCATGCACTCGTTGAAGGCCTCGGTGCGGTCGCGGCCGTTGATGGAGGCCAGGTCGCCCTGGAGCATGACGACCTTGCCGGCGCCCTTCAGCTTCTCGCCGAGGTAGCGGCAGGCCTTCTCGCCGTACGCGCGGTTGTCGGCGCGCACGACCATGAAGGCGTTGCCCGTGTCGGGCCGGGTGTCCACCAGGACGACGGGGATCTTCTTACCTTCGAGCTGCTGGAGCGTGGGGGCCACCGCCGCGGTGTCCTGCGGCGCCATGACCAGGCCCTGGATCCCCTGACCGACCAGGCTCTGCACGTTCGCGGTGAGTTTCGCGATGTCGTTCTGGGAGTTGGTGGTCTTTAGGTCGGCGCCGATCTCGCCGCCGAACTTCGGCGCGTAGCTGATGTAGGAGTTCCAGAAGTCGGTGTCCGAACGGGGGTAGTCGACGCCGATGACCGGCTTCGCCGGGGCGCTGGTGGTCTGTCCGGGCGGGTCGTCCGCGCCGCACGCCGTCAGGAGACAGGCCACCGTCGACAACGCCACGGCGACGGGTAAGCGTGTGGTCCTCATCGTCACTCCTTTTAGGACATGGGATGTCTTTCTACGACTACACCCGGCATGATGTCTAGAGCCTGCGCACTTGAGAGCGGAAAGAGGCGAAGAACGCCTAGACATCACATGTCTGCCTAGGTGGCAGGATGCACCTATGTCTCTGACCGAGCAGGCGATCGTCCGCATCCGGCAGCTCATCAAGGACGGGACGCTCCCTCCCGGAGCCCGCCTGCCTCCCGAGCAGGACCTGGCGGCACTGCTGGGCCTGTCCCGCAACCTCCTCCGGGAGGCCGTCCGCTCGCTGGTCACCACCCGCGTCCTCGAGGTGCGGCGGGGCGACGGCACCTACGTCACCTCGCTCGACCCGGCGCTGCTGCTGGAGGGGGTCGGCGTGGCGGTCGAGATGATGCAGGGAGACGACCTGCTGGAGATCACGGAGGTGCGGCGGCTGTTCGAGCCGGTGGCCACGGGCCTGGCGGCCGTGCGCATCACGGCCGGCCAGCTCGCGGAGCTCCGGAAGCACCTCGACGCCATGATCGCCGACCAGGACGACGTCGAACGGCTCACCCACCACGACGACGCCTTCCACCGTGCCGTCTTCGAGGCGACCGGCAACCGGTCGCTGTGCGCCCTGCTCGCGGGGATCGCCAGCCGGACCGTCCGGGCCCGGGTCTGGCGCGGGGTGATCGAGGGCAACGTGGCCGGTCGCACCGTCGCCGAACACGTCGCCATCTTCCGGGCCCTGGAACAGGGCGACGCGGTGCTCGCCCAGGCCGCCGCGCTCATGCACGTGAACACGACCGAGACCTGGCTACGGGAGAACCTGGTGAGCACCGCGACACCCGAACCGGGAGACGGCACGATCAGCGGTAGCCCGCGCTGACCACTTCGGCCTGGACGGCGTTCTCGGTGGCGTCACTCGGATAACCGGCCACCATGGCGCCCTCGTAGAAGGTGCCCGCGCTGGCGTTGGCGCCGCCGTCGGGCTTGCAGCAGTCGCCCCCGCTGCCGAGGATGATGGCGCCCTGCTTCTTCATCGGGCTGTAGCCGTTGGGGAGCGCCCCGTCGTACAGCGTGTAGAGGCTGCCCGACTGGGCGTTGCTGCCTTTGATGGCGAAGCGGGTCGTGCCGTTGTTCTTCAGCGTGGCGGTCACGAACTTGCTGGTGAAGGCCCGCTGGTTGGTGTTCCACGACTGGCTTCCGCCCGGGAACAGGCCCCACTCCAGGTCGGCCTGGACCCACGGCCCGCTCCCCGAGCAGCCGCCGAACCAGCACTGGGTGCTGAAGTTGATGGCGTCCATGGCGCCGGCGGCGTCGGCCTTCCTGGTGGTCTCGCTGTTGCCGTAGTCGAAGCAGCAGCCGCCGTTGACGTGGATGCCGCTGGTCACCATGTACATGCCCTCGGGTGCGCTGCCCGTAGGGACGCCGGTCAGGTGGCCGTCCCGCCAGTAGCTGTTTCCGGGGTTGATGTAGAGGGAGTAGGCCTTGTTGCCGCCGACGGTGAGGGACTCGGTGGTCGCGACCGCCGGCCTGCTCTGGGGGGAGCCCGGGACCACGCTGGATCCCTGGTACCAGAGGTCGTTGCCCCGGCCCGACTGGTCGTAGAGCACCGTGATGACGCAGGTGGTGCCGGAGCAGAAGGAGTCCTGCGCGGCGGCGTTGGCGACGCCGCCCGTGGTCAGTACGCCGATGTTCCTGGTGGTGCCGTCGGAGGAGCGCCTGACCTGGTAGAGGTTGCCGCTGTAGGCGTTGTAGAGCGCACGCGTGGTGCTGTGCGCGGCGATGCACGGGGTGCCGCCGGAACCGTAGATGTCACACGGGCGCGCGCCGCTGGGCGGCGGGCTCGGGCTCGGCGTCGGGGTGGGCTGGGTGCCGGTCGACCACTTCTGGTTGACGCCGCCGTGGCAGGTCCAGATGTGAATCCTGGTGCCGTTGGCGGTGCCGTAGGCGGACACGTCGAGGCACTTGCCCGAGCCGACGGCGGTGATCGAGCCGTCGGAGTTCAGCCGCCACTTCTGGTTGTTCTGGCCGTTGCAGTCCCAGATGATCACCGCGGTTCCGTCGGCCGTGCCGGCGGCGTTGACGTCGAGGCACTTGGAGCCGTACACCCGCAGCTCGCTCGAACTCGTGGTGGTCCACTGCTGGTTCGACTGGCCGTTGCAGTCCCAGATCTGGGTCTGGACGCCGTTGACCTGGGAGACGCCGGGCACGTCCAGGCATCTGCCGGACGCGGTCCCGATCAGCGGGGTGGTCGCGGCGGTCGCCGGGGTCCACCAGGTCAGGGTGGTGGCCAGCAGCGCGGTCAGCACCGCCACGACCGCTGCGACGAGGGCCCTGCGGCCCGGTAACGGGATGGGGGAGGGATGCATTGCCGAGCTCCTTGGAGGGCTAGCGAATCGATTCGACGGAGGTGGTCGTCCGCAAGAGTACGACTGAAGGGGGCCGTCGGCCATGGTCTCCCGGCGCCGATCAGTACGAAACATCTGAATGATTCATTTGCGCTGCCGCCGCGAGTTCGTCGCGGTGGCGATGTCCTCACAGCTCAACGATGGTGAGCGGCCAACCGCGGCGAACCTCGCCGTGTGCGGGAAAAGAAATAAGCGGACTTAAGGCCTTGACGATCAGCGGCGGCCTGATCGTAATAGGTAGCGATGCTCCCGAGGCGGCACACCTCCGGGCACGGATCCCCACTACCCCGCACTACCCGGCAACAGCGTGGCGGCGCGCGCCTTGCCCTGGCTGAGCTCCCATGTCAGGAAGGAACACCGCATGTCCCGACGTCCGTGGCTCGCATTGCTGACCACGATGGCGCTCATCACGCCGGGGGTCGTCGCACTCTCCGCCTCCCCGGCGAACGCGCTGACCATCTCGGCCTCCGACTACCAGCAGATCTCGCTCGCGTCGGGCGGAAACGAGCTGGGCGAGGCGATGTCGCTGGCCGTGATGCCGAACCGATCGGTCATCCACACCTCCCGCGACGGCACGGTCCGCGTGACCGACGTCAGCGGCAACACGAAGGTGGCCGCCCGCCTCAACGTCTACTCCCACGACGAGGAAGGGCTCCAGGGGGTGGCGGTCGACCCGAACTTCGCCACCAACCGGTACGTCTGGCTGTACTACTCGCCCCGGCTGAGCACATCGAGCGGCGACGCCCCCTCGACGGGCTCCTCGTCGCAGTTCGACGCGTGGAAGGGTGAGCTGTACCTGTCCAGGTTCACCCTCAACTCCGACGACACCCTCAACACGTCCAGCGAGAAGGTGGTCCTGAAGGTCGCCAACGACCGGGGACAGTGCTGTCACGTGGGCGGCGACATCGACTTCGACGCCCAGGGCAACCTCTACCTGACCACCGGCGACGACACCAACCCGTTCGAGTCGAGCGGTTACGCCCCGATCGACGAGCGGACCAACCGCAACCCGCAGTACGACGCCCAGCGCACCTCCGCCAACACCAACGACCTGCGCGGCAAGCTCCTGCGGATCACCCCGCAGTCCGACGGCACCTACACCATCCCGAGCGGCAACATGTTCGCGCCGGGCACGTCGAACACCCGCCCGGAGATCTACGCGATGGGCTTCCGCAACCCGTTCCGGATGAGCGTCGACAAGGCGACCGGCGTCGTCTACCTCGGCGACTACGGGCCGGACGCCGGATCGACCAACTCCAGCCGGGGCCCGAGCGGCCAGGTGGAGTTCAACCGGGTCACCGGTCCGGGCTTCTACGGCTGGCCCTACTGCACGGGAAGCAACTCCAGCACCGAGACCTACAACGAGTGGAACTTCTCCAGCAACAGCACCGGCAACAAGTACAACTGCTCCGGCGGCGCGACCAACAACTCCTTCCGCAACACCGGCCTGACCACCCTGCCCGCGGCCAAGCCCGCGTGGATCAGGTACGCCGGTGACTCCGGCTCGCCGTCGGAGTTCGGCTCCGGCTCCGAGTCGCCGATGGGCGGCCCGGTCTACCGCTACGACGCCAACCTGAACTCCTCGGTCAAGTTCCCGCAGGCGCTCAACGGCCGCTTCTTCGCCGGCGAGTACGGCCGCCGCTGGATCAAGGCCATCGAGGTCACCTCCTCCGGCGGCTACGGCGAGATCTCCTCCTTCCCCTGGTCGGGGACGCAGGTGATGGACATGGCCTTCGGCCCCGACGGCGCCCTGTACGTGCTCGACTACGGCACCGGCAACAACAACCAGGCGCTCTACCGGATCGAGTACATCGGCCAGGCCAACCGCAACCCCATCGCCCGCGCCTCCTCCGACAAGACCTCCGGGGCGGCGCCCCTGACGGTGGGCTTCTCGTCGTCGGGCAGCTCCGACCCCGAGGGCGGCTCGCTGTCGTACTCGTGGAACTTCGGCGACGGCACCTCGTCCACCAGCGCCAACCCGAGCAAGACCTACTCCGCCAACGGCTCCTACACCGCCACGCTCACGGTCCGCGACCCGCAGGGCCTGACCGGAAGCGCGAGCGTGAACATCACGGTCGGCAACACCGCACCGTCGGTCACGCTCTCCAGCCCCGGCAACGGCCAGCTGTTCTCCTTCGGCGACACGGTGCCCTTCCAGATCAGCGTCAGCGATCCGGAGGACGGCACGATCGACTGCTCCAAGGTGACGCTGACCTACTCGCTCGGCCATGACAGCCACGCCCACCAGATCACCTCGAGAACCGGGTGCAGCGGGTCCATCACCGTGCCGGTCGACGGCGAGCACGACTCGGCGGCGAACATCTTCGGCGTCTTCGCCGCCTCCTACACCGACAACGGCGGCCTGACGTCGACCAGCACCCGGACGCTCCAGCCGCGCCACCGGCAGGGCGAGCACTACGGCGCCCAGCAGGGCGTTCAGCTCGCCGACCACACCACCGCCGAGGGCGGCAGGACGGTGGGCTTCATCGACGACGGCGACTGGGTGTCGTTCACGCCGTACAACCTGAGCAACGCCACGAGCTTCACCGCGCGGGTGTCCTCGGCGGGCGCGGGCGGCCGGATCGAGGTCCGGGCGGGCTCGGCCACGGGCACGCTGCTCGGCACGGCGACCGTCGGCAGTACCGGAAGCTGGGAGACCTTCGCCGACGTGTCGGCGAACCTCAGCGGCGCGCCGTCCGGCTCGACGACGCTCTACCTCGTCTTCCGGGGCTCGACCGGCTCGGGCTACCTGTTCGACCTGGACGCCTTCACCTTCACCACCTCGTCCGCGGGCGCCCTGCGCGGCTCCGCGTCGAGCCGGTGCCTGGACGTCAACGGCGCCTCGCAGACCAACGGCGCCCTGGCCCAGATCTGGGACTGCAACGGCCAGTCGAACCAGCAGTGGACCGCCACGTCGTCGGGCGAGCTGCGGGTGTACGGCTCCAAGTGCCTCGACGTCAGCGGCGCCGGCACGGCCGACGGCAGCGCGGTGCTGATCTGGGACTGCAACGGCCAGAACAACCAGAAGTGGACGCTGAACTCCAACGGGAGCATCACCGCCGTCGGCGCGAACAAGTGCCTGGAGGTGAACGGCACCGCCAACGGCACCAAGGCCCGCATCTGGACCTGCAGCGGCGCCACCAACCAGAGATGGACCCGTACCTGACCACGAAAGGACGACCCATGCTGCGACATCTGACCTCTGCCGTGGTCGCGTTGGCCACCGCCGCCGCCGTGACGGTGTTCCCGGCGGTCCCCGCCCAGGCCGCCAGCTACAAGGTGCTGGTCTTCTCCAAGACGGCCGGGTTCCGGCACGACTCGATCTCCGTCGGGATCCAGGCGATCCGCGACCTCGGGTCGGCGGGCGACTTCACCGTCGACGCCACCGAGGACTCCAGCGCCTTCACCTCCTCCAACCTGTCCCAGTACAAGGCGGTGGTGTTCCTCAGCACGACCGGTGACGTGCTGAACGACACCCAGCAGTCGGCCTTCCAGTCGTATGTGGACGGCGGCGGCGGTTACGTCGGCGTCCACGCGGCCGCCGACACCGAGTACAACTGGTCCTACTACGGGCAGCTCGTGGGGGCCTGGTTCAACAGCCACCCCTCGATCCAGCAGGCCACCGTACGGAACGAGGACCGGGCGCACGCCGCGACCGCGCACCTGGGGACGACCTGGTCGCGTACCGACGAGTGGTACAGCTACCGGAGCAACCCCCGCGCGAACGTGAAGGTCCTGCAGAACCTCGACGAGAGCACCTACAGCGGCGGCGGCATGGGCGACCACCCCATCACGTGGTGCCACCCGCAGTCGGCCGGGCGCGCGTTCTACACCGGCCTGGGCCACACCCAGGAGTCCTACTCCGACTCCAACTTCCGCACGCTGCTGCTCGGCGGCATCAGGTACGCGGCCAAGGCGGCCCACGCCGACTGCCGCCCGGAGACCGGGTACACCGCCCTCTACAACGGCTCGACGACGGGCTGGCAGCAGGTCGGCGCGGGGTCGTTCTCCAACAGCTCGGCCACGCTGACCTCCTCGGGCGGCATGGGCATGCTCTGGTACGGCACCAAGCAGTTCGGGTCCTACTCGCTCAAGCTCGACTGGAAACTGACCGGCGACTCCAACTCGGGCGTCATCGTGGGCTTCCCCACCCCGGGCAGCGCCCAGGGGGCGCTCGACACCGGGCACGAGGTGCAGATCGACGCCACCGACAGCTCCGACAAGACGACGGGCGCGATCTACGGCTTCAAGGCGGCCGACCAGACCGCCCGCGACGCCGCGCTCAACCCGCCGGGCTCGTGGAACACCTACGAACTGCTGGTGGAGGGCGAGCGCCTCCAGGTGTTCCTGAACGGCGCCAAGATCAACGACTTCACCAACACCGACGCCAACCGCTCGCTCACCCAGGGCTACATCGGCATCCAGAACCACGGATCCCCGGACGTGGTGCAGTACCGCAACATCCGCATCAAGGAACTGACCACCACCACGCCCACGGCCGCCCCCGTCCGGGGGGTGGCGTCGAACCGGTGCCTGGACGTCAACGGCGCCTCCCAGACCAACGGCGCGCTGGCCCAGATCTGGGACTGCAACGGCCAGTCGAACCAGCAGTGGACGGCCACGTCGTCGGGCGAACTGCGGGTCTACGGCGGCAAGTGCCTCGACGTCAGCGGCGCGGGCACGGCCAACGGCACGGCCGTCCTGATCTGGGACTGCAACGGCCAGAACAACCAGAAGTGGACCCTCAACTCCAACGGCAGCATCACCGCCGTCGGTGCGAACAAGTGCCTGGAGGTGAACGGCACCGCCAACGGCACCAAGGCCCGCATCTGGACCTGCAGCGGCGCCACCAACCAGAGGTGGACCCGCTCCTGACGTAGTCCTGGAGCCGGGCCGGGGAAGCGACCCGGCTCCAGCCGCCGTCCTACTCGAAGGCGCAGGTCGCGTAGGCGATCACGCTCCACTCCCTGGTGGTGGTGCTCAGTTCGCCCGCGCTCGCCCTGGTCGTGTGGGTGGAGGGTAGGAACTCGAAGAGCACGGTCTCACCGGCGGCGCCGGGGATGGAGAATCCGCCGCCGAGCGCCACCTTCCCTTCGGGACAGAACACCACCGTGCCCTTGTCGTCCGAGTCCTCTTCGGTCTCCTCGTGGACGACCTGGAGACCGAACGGCCGCTCCTCGGCGCAGATCGCGAAGACCCGCAGCGAGTAGTTCCCGCCGTAACCCCGGTGGTTCTCCTTGGTGTGCACCGAGACGGAGTCGAGCGTGGGGATCATGTCGGTGACGCTCACGTTCCCGCGCGCGCCCTCCATCTGGTAGCCCGACCCGAGCAGCCAGTCGCCCTCGTCACAGGAGACGTCGAGGTCCTTGGGATTGGGGTGCAGGCCGGTGATCAGGGAGCGGACGGTGGTGCCCCCGCGCGGGTTCCCGCACACGGCCCACACCTTGATCCGCCACGGGGAGCCCGTGCCGGCCAGGGTCTCGACGCCGTAGGCGCTGACGGAGGTGCCGGTCGGGATCACCTCGTCGATGATCACCTTCCCGACCACACCGCCGACCACGTCTCCGATGATCTCGGCTCCGGTGCCGATCACCCGCTTGTTGTCGGGACAGGCGATCTCGGCGCCCTTGTCGTTGGAGTTGCTGTCGCTGGTGTCGCTGACCACCACACGGCCGGGGACGTCGGCCGACGCCGCGGTGGCCGTCAGCGTGACGCCGGCGACCAGCGCGATGAGGAGCGGCACAGCCGCTCGGATGCGTAATGCGGGGATGTTCATGTGGACCCCTCCTGGCGGGAGCCGTTCCCCGCCTGTCGGAGAGGGCGTCCCGTCCCCGCACTGTGAGCTCGCCCGCGCTCCCGCACCGCGCCCTTTTACGGCCTCACTCCGCGAACCTTTCAGTGGTGCGGGCGCGGCTCCTGCGCCGATGCGGGCGCCCGTTGACACGGGTGAGGGGCCGGGTTAGCCATGAGATCTGATGTTAGCGATAACAGAAGGATCCTGAGGGGACCCCATCATGCGCCTGTTACGCCTGGTCGTCGCCGTGGCGACGCTGCTCCTGCTGACCCCGCTGCCCGCGCGGGCGAGCCCGGCCGTGCAGTACACCAACCCGATCGCGGCGCAGCGCGCCGACCCGCACATCTTCCGGCACAGCGACGGCTACTACTACTTCACCGCCACCGCGCCCGAATACGACCGCATCGTGCTGCGCCGCGCGACCACGATCCAGGGCCTCGCCACTGCCCCGGAGACCGTCATCTGGCGCAGGCACACCTCCGGCGAGATGGGCGCGCACATCTGGGCGCCCGAGATCCACTTCATCAACGGCCGCTGGTACGTCTACTTCGCCGCCGGCCGCACCGACGACATCTGGCGCATCCGCATGTACGTGCTGGAGAGCACCGCGGCCAACCCCCTGACCGGCACGTGGACCGAACGCGGGCGCATCTCCACCCCCTGGGACACCTTCTCGCTGGACGCCTCGACCTTCGTGAACAACGGTGTCCGCTACCTGATCTGGGCCCAGTCGGAACCGGGCATCTCCACCAACTCCAACCTCTACATCGCCCGGATGGGCGCCAATCCGTGGCAGATCACCGGGGCCACCACCCGCCTGACGATCCCCACCCTGGCCTGGGAGACCCGCGGCTACCGGGTGGCGGAGGGCCCGTCGGTGATCCAGCGGAACGGGCGGCTGTTCCTGACCTACTCAGCCAGCGCCACCGACGCCAACTACTGTCTCGGCCTGCTGACCGCCTCGGCGAGCGCCGACCCGCTCAACGCGGCGTCGTGGACCAAGAGCGCCAACCCGGTGTTCGTCTCCAACGCCGCGACCAGCCAGTATGGCCCCGGGCACAACTCGTTCACGGTCTCGGAGGACGGCCAGAGCGACCTGCTGGTCTACCACGACCGGTCGTACCAGAACATCTCCGGCGACCCGCTCAACGACCCGAACCGGCGCACGCGCGTCCAGAAGATCTACTGGCGGTCCGACGGCACGCCCGACTTCGGGATCCCCGTGCCCGACGGCGCCACGCCGGTGCGCATCATGTCCGGAAATCTCGCGATACGGCACTGGGAGTACCGCGCCCGGCTCGAAGCCAACGTCACCCCGCTGGCCGACAGCCAGTTCCGGCAGGTCACCGGCCTGACCGGGTCGGGGACGGTGTCGCTGGAGTCGACCAACTTCCCCGGCTACTTCCTGCGGCACCGCAACCACGAGGCCTGGGTCGAGCGCAACGACGGCTCCACGCTGTTCCGTTCCGACGCGACCTTCTACCGGCGCACGGGGCTGACCGGCGGCGGGGTCTCGTACGAGTCGGTCAACTTCCCGGGCTACTTCCTGCGCCACCGGTCGGGGCTGATCTTTGTCGAGCAGAACGACGGCACCGCCGCCTTCCGGAGCAGCGCCACGTTCACCCTCGAATAGCCTCCATGGTCGCCGCCCAGATCTCGGACGCCGGGTCGATCACCGAGAAGTGGTCGCCCGGACGTTCGAGGTGGGTGACGTCGTCGGAGCGCGCGGCGTAGCGGCGGTTGAAGTCGATCAGGTCGGGGTCGTCGTCGTGGCCGATGACGAGGAGACTCCGCGCGCCGAGCGGGAGGCGGGCCATCGGGTCGGCGGCGGCGTACACCTCGGGGAGTTCGGTCCGGGAACCGCCGAGGGCGCGGGCGACCGCGCCCGTGCCGACCCGGCGGCGCTCGCCTTCGGCGAGGTCGACCACCCCGGCCAGGGAGACGGCCAGGTCGATGCGGGGGTCGTCGGCGGCGGCCCGCAGGGCGAGCTGGCCGCCCGCCGAATGGCCGAAGACCACGACGCGATCGAAGTCGAGGTGCCCGATCCCCGCCGCGACGTCGGCGACGGTGGCCTGCCAGCCGTGCCGGTCGGGGCGGCGGTATTCCAGGTTCCACGACGCGTAGCCGCGCTCGGCCAGGTCGATGGCGAGGGCGTCCATCAGGTCGGCGGCCCAGATCGAGCGCCAGTAGCCGCCGTGGACGAGCACCGCGAGCGTCAGTGGGCCTCCGTCGTGGTGCGGCGGCAGGCGCAGCTCGCCCCACTGCTCGTCGCCGGGACCGTAGGCGATGCGCTCGGCCGGGTGCCGCCGCCGGTGCACGGCATGGCGGATCGCCCAGATCAGGCCACCCAGGCCGCGGCCGTAGAGATGGGCGGACCCCGAGGAGACCTCGACGGGGCCGGTGCCGGCGGGGTCGTACCAGACGACGGGAGCGGGGTGCGGCGCCGGTGCGCCCAGCGCGACCACCGTCTCGGCCTCCTCGAACCCGGTCGTCACCCGGCCCTCGACCCCCAGCCGCCGGAACTCCTCCTCGGCGATCCGCCGGACGAGCTCCGCGTCGAAACCGTCTGCTACGACGATCATCGATCGCCCTCCGTTCTGCCCAGGAAGCGCAGCGCGTTGCCGGACAGCAGCTTGTCCCGCTGTGCCGCGTCGAGGAAATCGGCGTCGCGCACCACCTTCCCGGCCGGGCGTTCGCCCAGCGGATAGGGGTAGTCGCTGCCGACCATCACCCGGTCGTCGCCCATCGTGTCGACCAGCAGGCGCAGGGCGGCCGGGTCGAACACGACGCTGTCGACGGAGAACCGGTCGACGTAGTGGCTCGGCGGATGCTCCGACCGGCCGCGCACCACGTCGCCCCGGCGGTGCCACGCGTTGTCGGCGCGGCCGAGCCAGAACGGGAAACTGCCGCCGCCGTGGGCGAAGCACAGCCGCAGCGTCGGCGGCACCGCGTCGAACACGCCGCCGAGGATGAGCGCCAGCACCGACAGGTGGGTCTCGGCCGGCATGCCGGTCAGCCAGCGCGCCATCCACCGGTCGAGCCGGGGGCCGCCCGGCATGTCCCACGGGTGCACGAACACCGGCGCCCCGACCTCCGCGCAGTGCCGGAGGAACATCACGATCCCCGGATCGTCCAGGTCGCGGTCGCCGACGTGGTTGCCGATCTCGACGCCCACATGGCCGTTGGCGAGACAGCGGTCGAGCTCCTCGCACGCCGCCTCCGGATCCTGGAGCGGCACCTGGCAGAAAGGCACGAAGCGGTCGTGTACGGCCATCTCCAGGGTCAGGTCGTTGAAGATGCGCGCCACCTTCACCGCCTGGTCGGCCGGGCGCTCGTACGAGAAGAAGACCGGAGTGGGCGAGACGACCTGCACGTCAACGCCGTCGGCGTCCATGTCGGCCAGCCGGGTGTCCGGATCCCAGGCCTGGGCGCCGATCGGGCGGAACTCGGTCTCACCCACCATGATCATGGCGGCGCGTTCGGAGTCGACGCGCAGCCAGGGCCAGTCCGTGCCGCCGCACCGCGCGGCCAGGTCGGGCCACCCCTTCGGCACCAGATGGGTGTGGACGTCGACGACGGGCGAGGCCATCAGCCCTTGCCCGGGTGGAGCGCGCCGCAGTTCCCGCAGGTGCGGGCGGCCTCGTCGGCGTAGAACGCCTGGAACACCGGCGGCAGGTCCTGGACGATGTCGCGCACCTGGAGCTCGACCTCATGGAGCAGCGTGCCGCAGTCGAGGCAGTACCACTGGAACCTCTCCAGCGTGCCCTCCTCGCGCACCCGCTCGACCACCATGCCGATCGACCCGGCCTCCGGCCGCTGCGGCGAGTGCGGCACGTTCCCCGGCAGCATCCACATCTCGCCCTCCCGGATGTGGACGGTCCGGGGCCCGTCGGGCGTCATCAGGTTGACGTGCATATTGCCTTTGACCTGGTAGAAGAACTCCTCGTAGGGGTCGACGTGGAAGTCGGTCCGCTGGTTGGGGCCGCCCACGACCTGCACGATGAAGTCCGACCCGCCCGGGAACATCTCCTTGTTGCCGACCGGCGGCTTCAGCAGGTGCTGGTTCCCCTCGATCCAGCCAGGGAAGTTCACCGGCTCCGTGATGTCGGTCATTTCTCGACTCCTTCCGGCAGTAGCGCCACGGCCTGTATCTCGATCAGCAGATGGGGGTGGGGGAGCTGGTGCACCGCCACGGTGGTGCGGGCGGGCCCGGTCTCGTCGAAGTACTCGGCCCAGACCTCGTTGTAGCCCCCGAAGTCGTTCATGCTCACCAGGTAGGTCGTCACCTGCACCAGGTCGGCGAGCCCCGCCCCGGCGGTGGCGAGGATCTCACCGATGTTCTCGATCACCGCCCGGGTCTGCACCCGGATGTCCAGCGAGGTCGTCCCCATCGCATCGGCTGCGGCTCCGGCGATGGTGTTGTCTGGACGACGGCTGGAGGTGCCCGAGACGAACGCGAACCCTCCGGCGATCTTCACATGCGGAAACCGGCCGCGCGGGGTGGCGATCATGAGGCCGCCTTGAATGAGGTTGTGCCGAGCTTTTCGACCACCGCGCGCACGTGGTCGCCCGGGTTCAGGGGCACCGCCGCCGTGGCGGCGCCCGCGAGGACGATCCAGCCGTCGCGGAGGTCAACGCCCCGGCCTCCGGCCAGGCGGGCCGCCGCGTCGAAGGCTCTGCGGGGGTCGCCGAGGATGGCGGCCGTCGAGCCCGTCTGGACGACGCGGCCGTTCACCTCCAGGAGCACGCCGAGATTGTCCAGCCCCTCGGGCACCGGGCGCCACTGGCCGACGACGAAACCGGATGCCGAGGTGTTGTCGGCGATCACGTCGGGCAGCGAGAAGTCGAAGCCCTCGAAGCGGGAGTCGATCAGTTCCAGCGCGGGAGCGACCGCCGCGATGCCCGAGCGGTCGACCAGGAACGCGACCTCCGGTTCGGCGCGCGGGTGGATCAGCCGTGAGAGGTCGACCGTGTCGGCGATCCTCATTCCGTCGGTCAGGTGGCCCCAGATGACCTCGTCCACGCCGACCTGGGCCATCTTGGCTCTGCTGGTCAGGCCCATCTTCACGCCGACGAGGCGTTCGCCGCGTGCCAGGCGGCGTTCGACGAGGGCGCGCTGCACCTCGTAGGCCCGGGAAGGGTCGAGGCCGGCAGCGAGGCGGGGGATGGCGGTGGCCGTCAGGGCCGCGTGGTCGAGGCGGGTGGCGAGTTCGGTGATCATCGGGTTCCTCCGAGGTCGAGGGCCACGTCGACGATCATGTCCTCCTGGCCGCCGACCATGCGGCGGCGGCCCAGTTCGACCAGGATGGCGCGCACGTCCACGCCGTAGCGGTCGGCGGCGCGTTCGGCGTGGCGCAGGAAGCTGGAGTAGACCCCGGCGTAGCCGAGCGAGAGCGTCTCGCGGTCGACCCGCACGGGGCGGTCCTGCAAGGGCCGGACCAGGTCGTCGGCGGCGTCCATCAGGGCGAACACGTCGCAGCCGTGCGGCCAGCCGTGGAGTTCGGCGACGGCGGCGAAGACCTCCAGCGGGGCGTTGCCCGCTCCGGCGCCCATCCCGGCCAGCGACGCGTCGACCCGGGTCGTGCCGTGCTCGACGGCGACGACGCTGTTGGCGACGCCGAGCGACAGGTTGTGGTGGGCGTGGATGCCGATCTCGGTGGTCTCGTCGAGCACCTGGCGGTAGGCGTCGACCCGTTCGGCGACCTCCCGCATGAGCAACCGGCCGCCCGAGTCGGTGACGTAGACGCAGTGGGCGCCGTACGACTCCATCAGCTTGGCCTGTCCGGCCAGGGTCGCCGGGTCGGCCATGTGGGACATCATCAGGAAACCGGCCACGTCCATGCCGTTGTCCCTGGCCCAGGCGATGTGCTGGGCGGAGATGTCGGCCTCGGTGCAGTGGGTGGCGACGCGCACGCTGGTGACGCCGAGGTCGCGGGCGGCCTTCAGGTCGGCGATGGTGCCGATGCCCGGAAGGAGCAGGGTGGTGAGCCGGGCCCGCGTCATCACCGAGGCGGCGGCCTCGATCCACTCGGCGTCGGTCGCCGCGCCGTGGCCGTAGTTGACGCTCGATCCGGCCAGGCCGTCGCCGTGGGCGACCTCGATGGCGTCGACCCCGGCCGCGTCGAGGGCGGCGGCGATCGTGGCCACCTGGTCGGGGGTGTAGCGGTGGGCGATGGCGTGCATGCCGTCGCGCAGGGTGACGTCCTGGATGTAGAGGCGGTTCACCGGGCCACCATCCGTTCGGCCGTGCGCAGCGCCGCCGAGGTCATGATGTCGAGGTTGCCGGCGTACGCGGGCAGGTAGTGCCCGGCGCCGGAGACCTCCAGGAAGACCGACACCTGCAGGCCGGCGTCCACGGGATCGAACTGCACCTCTTGCTTGAGGCGGTAGCCGGGCACGTACTCCTGCACGGAGGCCACCATCTCGGTCACCGAGCGGGTGATGGCGTCGCGGTCGGCGTCCGCGCACAGGCAATAGACGGTGTCGCGCATGAGCAGCGGGGGCTCCGCCGGGTTGAGCACGATGATCGCCTTGCCGCGTTCGGCGCCGCCGACGACCTCGATCGCCCGGGACGTGGTCTCGGTGAACTCGTCGATGTTGGCGCGGGTGCCCGGCCCGGCCGACCTCGACGCGATGGAGGCGACGATCTCTCCGTACACGACCGGAGTGACCCTGCCGATGGCGGCCACGATCGGGACGGTGGCCTGGCCGCCGCAGGTGACCATGTTGACGTTGCGTTCGGTGAGATGTTCGTCGAGGTTCACGGGCGGCACGACGTAGGGGCCGATCGCCGCCGGGGTCAGGTCGACGACGAGCCTGCCGTGGGCGCGGAGCACCTCGTCGTTGTGCCGGTGGGCTCCGGCCGAGGTGGCGTCGAAGACCACCTCGACGTCGGCGAACTCGGGCATGGCGACCAGGCCCTCGACGCCCTGGTCGGTGGTGGCCACGCCCAGGCGCCGGGCCCGCGCGAGGCCGTCGGAGGCGGGGTCGATCCCGGCCATCGCGACCATGCGCAGTGTCTTCGACAGGCGCAGCACCTTGATCATCAGATCGGTGCCGATGTTGCCCGACCCGATCACCGCCACTCCGGCGTTCACTCGCCACCTCCGAAACAGGTTCTGACCGAGCCGAGGCCGGAGATCCGCGCCTCGTAGGCGGCGCCCGGCGTCACCGGCACCATCGGGCCGAGCGCGCCGGAGAGCACCACGTCACCGGCCTGGAGCGGGCGGCCCGCGCGGGCGAGCGTCCCGGCGAGCCAGGCCACGGCGTGGGCCGGGTTGCCCAGGCAGGCCGCGCCCGCGCCGACCGAGACCGGCTCGCCGTCGTGTTCGAGGACCGCGCCGCAGAGCCGCAGGTCCACGTCGGCGATCCGCCTGGGGCTGGTGCCGAGGACGAACAGGCCGCTGGAGGCGTTGTCGGCGACGGTGTCCACGATGGAGATGTCCCAGTTCGCCACCCTGCTGCCGACGATCTCGATGGCCGGGAGCAGGTGGTCGGTGGCGCGGATGACGTCCACGACCGTGACCTGCTCGTGGGGCAGGCCGTCGCCGAGCACGAACGCGATCTCCGCCTCCACCCGGGGCTGGAGCACCCGCCCGGCGGCGACCTCGGCGCCGTCGGGCACCGCCATGTCGGCGAACAGCACCCCGAAGTCGGGCTGGAAGACGCCGAGGGCCTTCTGGACGACGGGGTTGGTCAGCCCGATCTTCGCGCCGACCGGCCGCCGCCCCTCGGCGATCCACTGGTCGACCTGCGCCTGCTGGACGGCGTAGGCGGTGGCGACGTCCCCTTCGGGCAGCAGGTCGCCGCGCAGGGGAGGGCACGGGGTGCCGGTGTCGTAGGCGTCGCGCAGGAGCGTCGCGGCGCGCCGGATGTCGGTCATGAGAGGTCCACGCAGACGTTGGTGAGTTCCGAGTAGAAGGCGAGCGAGTGCACGCCGCCCTCGCGGCCGACCCCCGACGCCTTGACCCCGCCGAACGGGGTGCGCAGGTCGCGCAGGAACCAGGTGTTGACCCAGACGATCCCGGCGTCGAGCCGGGCGCCCGAACGGTGGGCGCGGCCGACGTCGCGGGTCCAGACGGTCGCGGCCAGGCCGTAGGCGCTGTCGTTGGCCAGCGCGAACGCCTCCTCCTCGTCGTCGAACGGGGCGACGTGGCAGACCGGGCCGAAGATCTCCTCCCGGTTGGTGCGGGCGTCCTGGCCGAGCCCGGTGAGCACGGTCGGCCGCACGTAGGCGCCGCCGTCCCGCACGTCGTCGAAGACCGGCACGCCGCCTCCGGCCAGCACGGTCGCGCCCTCCTCGCGGGCCAGGTCGTAGTAGCCGAGCACCTTCTCGCGGTGCGCCCGGGAGATCAGCGGCATCGTGCCGGTCGCCGGGTCGGACGGCCAGCCGAACCCCTGCTCGGCGGCCCGCCGCGCCAGCCGTTCGGCGAACTCCGCGAAGACCGGCCGCTGCACGTAGAGCCGTTCGGTGCACAGGCAGACCTGGCCGCCGTTGGTGAAGCTGGAACGCACCGAGCCCTCCACGGCGGCGTCGAGGTCGGCGTCCGCGAAGACCAGGCCCGCGTTCTTGCCGCCGAGCTCGAACGAGACGGCCTTCACGCCGTCGGCCGCCGCCCGCATGATCGCGCCGCCGGTGGCCGACTCGCCGGTGAAGGTGATCGCGTCCACCTCCGGATGGGTGGTGAGGAACTCGCCCGCCGAGCCGGGGCCGAAGCCATGCACGAGGTTGAACACCCCGTCGGGCACGCCGACCGCCGCCATCACCTCGGCCAGCAGCGTCGCCGAGGCGGGCGTCTCCTCCGACGGCTTGACGACGACCGCGTTGCCGCAGGCCAGCGCGGGGGCGACCTTCCAGGTGAGCAGCAGCAGCGGCAGGTTCCACGGCACGATGACCGCCACGACGCCGACCGGCTTGCGGACCGCGTAGTTGAGCGCCCGGCCGCCCGTGACGAACGATTCCGTCGGGGTGGTGGCGGCGATCTCGGCGAAGGCCCGGAAGTTGGCCGCGCCGCGCGGGATGTCCAGGGTCCTGGCCTGCGAGATCGGTTTGCCGGTGTCGGCGACCTCGGCGGTGACCAGGTCGTCGAACCGCCGGTCGAGCTCGTCGGCGACGGCGTTCAGGACCTTCGCCCGCTCGCGTTCGTCCATGCGGCCCCACGGTCCGCGCATCGCGCGGCGGGCGGCCAGGACCGCCGCGTCGACGGTGTCGGCGCCCGCCTCGGCGACCTCGAAGACCGTTTCGCCGGTGACCGGGCTGACCTTGGCGAACGTCCTCCCGCCTGCGATGAACCGGCCGTCGACGAAGTTGCGCAGCAGGCCCGGCTCGCCGGACGGGCGGCCGGACATCAGCTCCGGCGTCCACAAGGTCATGCGCTTCGCCTCCCCGCGCTGATCAGAACGCCTAGAACCAGCGCTCCCGCGGCGGCCGCACCCAGCACCCGATGCTGGCGGCGGACCCGCCGCCACACCTGCGCGTAGGGGACGGTGGAGAAGGAGACCAGTTCGTAGCGGGAGACGTAGCGGCCGGGCAGAGCCCGCTCCAGGGCGTGTTCGACCTTCTTCTGGAGCTGGAAGACCGGCGAGGCGACCTTGTCGCGCATCTCGACGAAGTTCGCCAGGGCCATCTTGGCGATGGCCTCGGTGTCGTCTCTGCGCCGCTCCTCGTAGAGGGGGAGCGCCCGCGTCCAGTCGCCGCCGGTCTCGTCGAGGCGGCGGTCGAGTTCGACGACGTCCTCGAAGGCGCAGTTGGCGCCCTGGCCGTAGAAGGGCACGATCGCGTGGGCGGCGTCGCCGATCAGCGCCACCTTCCCGCCGGTCTGCCACGGGGTGCAGCGCACGGTGCCGAGCGGGCCGACGGGGTTGTGCCGGTAGTCCTCGACGAGGGTGGGTGCCAGTTCGATCAGGTCGGGGTAGTGCTCGGCGAAGTGGCGCTGGATCGCCGCCGGGCTGCCGATCGAGGCGAAGCTGCTGGTGCCGCTCGTGGGCCAGAACAGGGTGCAGGTGAACGAGCGGTCGGGGTTGGGCAGGGCGATCATCATGGACGTGCCGCGCGGCCAGATGTGCAGGGCGTCCGGGGCCAGCGCGAACTCGCCGTCGCGGGGCGGGATGCGCAGCTCCTTGTAGCCGTAGTCGAGGAAGTCGAGGCTCTCGGTCAGCCCGGCGTGGGCGAGCAGCTGGGCCCGCACCGCCGAACCGGCGCCGTCGGCGCCGAGCACCACGGCGGCCCTGGCCCGGGTGGTGCCTGCCGGGGTCTCGTAGGTCATGTCGCCGGTGCGCGGGTCGAGGGCGGTCAGCTTGTGGTCGAAGGCGATGCGGACACCGGGGTGTTCCGCCGCCGCGCTGAGCAGGGCGTTGTTGAGGGCCGAGCGGCTGATCGAGTTGATCGCCCGCTCGCCGTCGTGGCTGTAGGGCTGGAAGTCGAGGTCGCCCTTCACCGGGTGGATGACCCGGCCGCGCATCGGCAGGGCGTCGGCCATGACCTGCTCGTCCAGGCCGATGCGGCGCAGCGCGTCCAGGCCCCGCTCGGACAGGGCGAGGTTGATCGAGCGGCCACGTTCGACGGTGCCGGTGCGGGGGTCGGGACGCCGTTCGTACAGGGCGACCCGCAGGCCGCGCCTGGCCAGGAAGCAGGCGAGCAGGCAACCGGCCAGGCCGGCGCCGACGATGGCTATCTCGTCCGGGTCGCTCATCGGTCCTCCTCGATGACGTGCGCGAGGGCGTCGGCCAGACGCCAGCAGTCGTGGTAGGTGCAGTACAGGGGGACCGGCGCGGCCCGGACGATGTCCGGCTCCCTCGCGTCGGTGATGACGCCGAACTCGAAGCGGAGCCGTTTGGCCAGCTCATGGGCGCTGCCGCTGCTGATGCGGAGGGAGAGCTGGCTGCCCCGGCGGGCGGGGTCGCGCGGGGTGACCACGGTGACCGGGAGTTCGTCGAGCAGCGATTCCAGGTAGCCGGTCAGGCGGATGCCGCGGGCGCGCAGGTCGGCCATGCCGTACCGGTCGAAGATCTCCAGGGAGGTGCGGACCGGGCCCATCGCGTAGATCGGCGGGTTGGAGATCTGCCAGGCGTCGGCCGTGGCCGGAGGACGGGAGACGGGCGTCATCTCGAAGCGCGTGGCCGGTTCGGTGCTCCACCAGCCCTCGAACCGCTGCACGGCCGGGTCGCCGAGGTGCCGCTCGTGCACGAACACGCCGCCGAGCGCGCCAGGACCCGCGTTCAGGTACTTGTAGGAGCACCAGGCCGCGAAGTCGGGCCCCCACGCGTGCAGGTCGAGCGGGACGTTCCCGGCGGCGTGCGCCAGATCCCAGCCCACCAGCGCACCGGCCTCGTGCCCGGCCCTGGTGATCGCCGGGATGTCCATGAGCTCGCCGGTGAGGTAGTTGACCCCGCCGAGCAGCACCAGCGCGACCTCGTGACCCTCCCGTTCGAGGTATCCGAGCACGTCGGCGGGGTCGAGGCGGACCACCGTCTCGTCGGGGTCGAGGCCGTGGAAGCGGGCCTGGCTGCGGACCGCGTAGCCGTCGGAGGGGAAGGCGGTGTCCTCGATGACGATCTTCGTCCGGGTGCCCTCGGGACGGTAGAAGGACACCATCAGCAGGTGCAGGTTGACCGTCAGCGAGTTCATCACCACGGTCTCCTCCGGCAGCGCGCCGACCAGCCGCGCGGCGGTGCCGGTCAGGAGTTCGTGGTAGGGCAGCCACGGCCGGGCGGCGTCGAGATGGCCCTCGACGCCGAGCCGCGCCCAGGCGTCGAGGTCGTCGAGCAGGTCGCCCCGAGTCGCCTTGGGCTGGAGACCCAGGGAGTTCCCGGCCAGGTAGGCGGTCTCGGCGTAGCGGCCGCCCTCGGCCGGGGGGACGTGGAACAGGTCGCGGTGCCCGGGATCGGCCGTGTCGCGGGCGAGGGCGTCGTCTTCGGTGAACATGGTCCGGCTCCGGGGTTCAGACGTGGGTCCGTGCGGACCAGATCTCGGGGAAGACGACGCGGGCCAGGCTGCGGCGCAGCCAGTTCGCCCCGGCCGAGCCGCCGCTGCCGGGCTTCTCGCCCATGGTCCGCTGCACCGCCTTGAGGTGCAGCCAGCGCCAGTCGCCGAAGCCGTCGGCGAGGTCGGTGAGCGCCTCGCCGAGCGACCAGAGGTGGTTGCCGGGGGTGTTCTCCCGGTAGACCTCCACCCAGGCGGCCTCGACGGCGGGGTGGCTCTCGTGCTCGAAGGTCACGTCGCGTTCCAGCAGGTCACGGGGGAGGTCGAAGCCCTGGCGGGCGAGCACCGCGATCACGTCGTCCCACAGGCTGGGCGCGCGCAGGGTGTCCTGGAGGGAGGCGTACACCTCGGGCTGGCGCTGGAAGGGCCGCAGCAGCGTCGCGCTGCGCAGGCCCAGCAGGAATTCCAGGTGCCGGTACATCGCCGACTGGAACCCCGAGGCCTCGCCGAGCTGGTCGCGGAAGCGGTTGAAGTCGGCCGCCGTCATCCAGTCGAGCCCGCGCCAGGCGGCGTTGAGGCCGTGGACGTCGAGGGTGGCGCGTCTCAGCGGGGCGAGCGCGCCCCAGACGTCGTCGTCGCGCAGCAGCCGCTGGGCCTCGCGCAGTTCGAAGCAGGTCAGGCCGAAGTAGAGCTCCATGATCTGGCTGACCATGAGGAAGGACATCTCGCCGGGGTCCTTGCTGATGGTCCGTTGGAGCGAGTGCAGGGTGCCGGCGTGCACGTAGACGTCGTACGGCAGACCGTCGGCGAACTCCAGAGTGGGGTTCCCGCCGTTGGCGGCGGCCCTGGCCGCGCGTGTGCTGTTCGTGCTCTCCACGGGCCTCATGCTCCACCAAACGGTCATCTGCCGAGAAGGAGCACTTAATGGTACGCTGCGCCCCTGGCCTGTGGTTTCACGGCCAAACCGGTCAACCGCTTAACGAACCGAAGGTCGCCATGGACGATATGGATTGGGCGCTGCTGCGCGAGCTGCAGGTCGACGCGCGGCTGTCCTTCAGCGAGCTGTCCCGCCGGGTGCACCTGTCGCCGCCCGCCGTGGCCGAGCGGGTGAGGCGGCTGGAGGAGACGGGCGTCATCTCCGGCTACCACGCCCGGGTCGACCTGACCCGCACCGGCTGGCCCGTGATGGCGATCATCCGGATGTCCTGTTACGGCCCCAACTGCATGCTGCGCGACCCGTCGGTGGCCCAGTGGCCGGAGGTGCTGGAGATCCACCGGATCACCGGCGACGCCTGCTGCATTGTCAAGGTCGCCGCCGAGACGATGGACGCCTTCGAGCACGTCATCGACCGGCTCGCGCCCTACGGCCAGCCGTCGAGCACGATGGTGCTGTCGACCCCGCTGCCGTGGCACGCTGTCACGCCGCCCCGGACCTCGCCCGCCTGAGTCCGGGCAGCACCGCGGACCCCAGGAGTTCCACCCCGCGCCGGTCGCTCAGCCCGTGGGGGGTGCCGAACTCGACCCGGCGCACTCCGGCGTCGATGAGCGCCTGCGCCTGCGCGGCGACGTGGTCGGGGGTGCCCGCGAAGGCGAACAGGTCGAGCAGGTCGCCGGGGATGAGGCGGCCCGCCTCCTCGTGACGGCCGGCGTCGACCAGCTCCTTCACCTGGGTCACCAGGTCGGCCGGGATCTCCAGGGTGGGGTCGAGGTCGGCCACGACCGCCAGGTACATGGCCACCTCGGCGCGTGCCCGGGAGCGGGCCGCCGCACCGTCGGTGTCGACGACGGTGACCGCGCCGAGCACGATCCCGACGTCGTCGGCGTTCCGTCCGGCGGCCTCGGCGCCGGGCCGGAGCCGTTCGCGGATCACCTTCACCATCGCCGGGTTGGCGCTGCCGCCGACCTTGATCTCGTCGGCGATGCGCCCGGCCAGCGCCGCCCCCTTGGCGCCCCACGCGCCGAGCAGCAGCGGGGGATCGGGGCGGTGCACCGGGTAGCGGAGCGTGGTGCCCGGGGCCAGCCGGAACACCCGGCCCTCGAAGCCGCTCGCGTCGCCGCGCAGCAGGCGGTAGACGACCTGCGCCGACTCCTCCAGGGTGGCCAGCGGGCGCTGCTGGTCGATGCCGACCGCGCCCAGCCAGGTTCCCCGCGCCAGGCCCAGGTAGGCGCGGCCCTTCGAGGCCAGGTCGAGGGCGGCGATCTGGCCCGCGATCTCGTAGGGGGCCAGCGAGTAGGGGTTGAGGCAGGCGACGCCCAGGCGCACCCGCTCGGTGGCGGCGGCCATCTCCAGCAGGGGGAAGATCGGCGGCTGGTACATGAGGTCGCCGAAGACGGTCAGCACGTCGAAGCCGAGGTCCTCGGCGGTGCGGGCCAGCCGCGCGTAGTCGCCCGCGCCCTTGTCGCTCTGGAGGCCGAGCCCGATCTCGACGGTACTCATGTCAGATCTGCCGAGTTCATCCCGCGGCGGCCGGTGCGGGAGACCCGCATGATCAGGCGCTCCTCCGGGTCGGGGCAGGCGAACTCGCTGTCCTGGGCCAGCCAGTCGCCGGACGCCAGGTCACGCTGCTTGGCCGCGAGGAACGGGAGCACGGAGGCCAGGGCGTACACGCAGAAGTGCCGCCCCTCCGGCAACGTCAGATGGGCGCTGTTGGTGAGGTCGAAGTGGTCGCCGACCCTCATGCCGCAGACCGACCGGCCCTCGATGCGGTCGACGGTGACCCGGAGGTCGTAGAGCTCCATGTCGGGTTCGGTCATGGCGTCGGGGGGTTTATGGCCAAAACGATCTCCGTGTTGGTCGCAGAGTCATTCAGGTAGCGGTGTGGCCGGTTGGAGTCGAGGGTCAGGCTCTCGCCGGCGGTGACGGTGTAGACCGACTTCTCGACCTGGACGGTCAGCGTGCCCGACACGACGTACACGCACTCCAGCGACGGATGGCTCCACAGCTCCTCGCTGGAGACCTCGCCGGGCGCCAGCACGGCGTGCAGCACTTCGAGCTGCCCGTTGCCGGGGGTCAGCCGCTCGTAGCGGATCTGGCCGTTGGGCGCGCCGAGGGTGGTGCGCTCACCGGGCCGGCTGATCCACACCGCGGGGGCGGCCGGGTCTTCGAACAGCGAGGCGATGGACGCGCCGAACACCCCCGCCAGGCGGCGCAGGGTCGACAGGCTCGGCTCGGTGATGCCCCGCTCGATCTGGCTGAGCAGCGTCGGAGAGACCCCGGCCTGCTCGGCCAGGGCGCGCAGACTCATCCCCCGTTCGGTGCGCAACTCGTGCAAGCGATCTCCGATCACCCACGCCGTCCTTTCCTACCATCGAGTTGTCACGTGCAGGTTAACTACACGCGTGGCAGCACGGTAGGGGTGCGGGCAGACGCCGTCAACAGACAGTTGTGAGCAGGTGATCTGCGGTAACCGGTCTTGACGGGCTCCCTGCCGACGGCCTAGCGTGCCCGGTCAACGTGCAGTAAGGCTGCACGTCGCCCCACATTTGTTCGTAGCCCGGCCTTGGAGACCCCCATGAAGATCCGCCGGTCTGCCGGTGCGCTCACCGCAGCAGTGGCCCTGAGCCTGCTCGCCGCCTGTGGCGGCGGCAACTCCGCCGCCCCGTCCTCGCCCGGCGGGCAGGCCGGGAAGACCCTCGTCATCGACACCGCGTTCCAGCTGAAGACCACCGACCCGGCCCGCATGTTCGAGCCCTCGGGGTTGCTGATCGACCAGACGATCTACGACACGCTGCTGACCTTCAAGGGCGGCGACGTGACCAAGCCGGTTCCGGCGCTCGCGGAGTCGTTCACCGCCTCCGACGACGCCAAGACCTTCACCTTCAAGCTTCGCCCCGAGGCGAAGTTCTCCGACGGCACCCCGGTCACCTCGGCCGACGTCGCCTTCTCGCTCAACCGCGTGAAGAACGTCAAGGGCAACCCGTCGTTCCTGATGGCGGGCCTCACGGTCACCGCGCCCGACGCGACCACCGTCGTGATCGCCAGCGAGGAGCCGAACACCGCCATCCCGTTCATCCTGCCGAACCCCGCGCTGGGCATCGTCAACTCGGCGGTGGCCAAGAAGAACGGCGCCAGCGACGCCGAGGGCGCCGACAAGGCCGACACCGCCGAGGCGTTCTTCAACAAGACCTCGCTCGGCAGCGGCCCGTACATCCTGGAGAGCTACAGCACCACCTCGCAGGTCGTGCTGGCCGCGAACCCCAACTACTGGGGCACCAAGCCGGTCTACTCCAAGGTCGTCGTGCGCAACACGCAGGCCAACGTGCAGCGGCTCAACGTCCAAAAGGGCGAGTCGCAGATCGCGGTGGACCTGTCGGCCGAGCAGGCCAAGGGCATGACCGGCCTCCAGGTCGTCAACGGCGCCTCGCCGAACCTGTTCTTCCTGTTCACGAACAACAATCCGGAGATCTCCAAGATCTCCTCCAACCCCAAGTTCCAGGAGGCCGTCCGCTACGGCGTCGACTACCAGGGACTGATCGACCTGGCCGGTGAGGGCGCCGTGCAGGCGCCCGGCGTCGTGCCCTCGGTCTTCCTGGGCGCGCTCCCGGCCGCCGACGGGATCAAGCGCGACGTCGCCAGGGCCAAGGCCGCGCTGGCCGCGTCGGGCCTGCAGAACCCGACCGTCAAGCTGAACTACCCGAGTGACGTGCAGGTCAACGGGCTCCAGTTCGGCGACCTCGCGGCCCGCGTGCAGGCCAACCTCAAGGAGGTCGGCATCAACGTCGAGCTGGCCCCCGCGTCGGTGCAGACCGCGCTGGAGTCCTACCGGGGCGGCACCGAGGAGCTCGGCCTGTGGTACTGGGGCCCCGACTTCCCCGACCCCAGCAACTACCTCAACTTCCTGCCCGGCCAGCTCGTGGGCCTGCGGGCCGGATGGGCCGAGGGCTCGGCCCCCGAACTGGAGGAACTGGGCGCCAAGGCCCGCAGCACCGTCGACGACACCGCCCGCTCGGCGCTGTACGTCGACATCCAGCACAAGATGAACGAGGCGGGCCCGATGATGCCGCTGATCCAGCCGGCGCAGATCCTGGTCGCCGCGAAGTCGGTGACCAACCTGCAGTCGAACGCCCTCTGGCTGGTCAACGTCCGTGAGCTCGGCTAAGCCGAAAAGCGGCACCGCCGGGGCCTCGCGCCCCGGCGGGGTGCTGCTGCGGTTCCTCGCCCGGCGGCTGGCGGCCGCCCTGCTGCTGTGCGTCGGCATCACCCTCGTGGCCTTCACCCTGACCCAATTGGTCCCGGGCGATCCCGCCGCCGCCAACCTGGGGCAGCAGGCGATCGGCGACCCGGCGGCGGTGGCCGCGTTCCGCGCCAAATACGGGCTCGACCAGCCGATTCCGGTGCAGTACCTGACGTACATCGGCAACGTGTTCCAGGGGAACCTGGGCATGTCGCAGCAGAGTCACCGGCCGGTGGCCGAGGACCTCGCCGAGTTCGTGCCCGCGACGATCGAGCTCGCGCTGTTCGCGATCGTGGTGTCGCTGCTGGTCGGCGTCGCCCTCGGCGTGGTGGCCGCGGTCAACCGCGACCGCTGGCCCGACCAGGTGCTGCGGGTGGTCAGCCTGGGCGGGGTGTCCATGCCGACCTTCTGGGTCGCGCTCGTCGCGTTCTACCTGCTGTCGTTCAAGTTCGACCTGTTGCCGGGGACCGGGCGGCTCGATCCGGTGATGAGCCCGCCGCCGTACACGACCGGCTTCTACTCGGTGGACGCGGCGCTGGCCGGACAGTGGGACGTCATGTGGTCGGCGCTCGGCCACCTGGTGCTGCCCGCCTTCGTGCTGGCCGTCTACACGGTGGGCATGCTGATGCGCTTCAGCCGCGCGTCGGTGCTGGAGATCCTCGGGAACGACTACGTGCGCGCGGCCCGGGCCAAGGGCCTGCCCGAACGCGTCGTCATCGTGCGCCACGTGCTGCGCCCCGCGATGGTCGCGATCATCACGGTGGCCGGCGTCGCCTTCGGCAGCCTGCTGTCGGGCGCCGTGCTGGTGGAGAAGATCTTCTCCTGGCCCGGCGTCGGCCAGTACGCCTACCGCAGCGCGGTCAACCTCGACCTGCCCGGCATCATGGGCGTCAGCATCGTCGTCGCCGCCGTCTACATCCTCATCAACCTGCTCGTCGACCTGCTGTACGGGGTCATCGACCCGAGGATCAGGCTCACATGACGACTGGATCCCGCACCCCGTGGCGGCAGCCCCTGGCTCTGGTCGGCGCCGCCTTCGTCGTGCTCTGGGTGCTGGTGGCGCTGCTCGCGCCCGTCCTCGCGCCCTACGGCCCGGTCGACCAGATCGCCGACAAGCTGCTCGAACCCTCGGCCACCCACCTGTTCGGCACCGACCAGCTCGGCCGCGACGTGCTCAGCCGGGTGATCTACGGCGCGCAGGTGTCGCTGCCGCTGGCGTTCCTGCTGGTGGCGCTGTCGGCGGTGATCGGGTCGGTCGTCGGCGCGGTGGCCGGGTTCTTCGGCGGCTGGGTCGACGGCACGCTCATGCGGCTGGCCGACCTGGTGTTCGCCTTCCCCGGCATCATCCTGGCGATGGCGGTCGCCGCCGCCCTCGGCCCCGAACTGCGCAACGCGGTTCTGGCGGTCGTCGTGGTGTCGTGGCCGTCGTACGCCCGGCTGGTGCGCGGGCTGGTCCTGTCGGCCCGCAACTCCGAGTACGTCGCCGCCGGGCGGCTGCTCGGATCCTCCTCGGTCCGCACGATGATCGTCGACCTGCGGCCGAACGTCGCCGGGCCGGTGCTGGTCATGGCGGCGCTCGACGTCGGCAACGCCGTGCTGCTGCTGTCGGGCCTGTCGTTCCTCGGGCTCGGCGCGCAGCCGCCCATGGCCGAATGGGGCTCGATGGTGGTGTCGGGGATGGACTACTTCGACCTGTGGTGGCTGTGGCTGTATCCGGGCCTGTCCATCCTGACCGTCGTGCTCGCCTTCAACTTCGTCGGAGACACGCTGCGGGACGCCCTCGATCCGCGCACCGCGCGTGCCATCAGGGGGTGACCATGGGAACGCTACTGGAGGTCGAGGACCTCACCGTGTGGCTCGCCACCAGGAACGGCCCCCGCAAGGCCGTCGACGGACTGTCGTTCCGGGTCGACGCCGGCGAGGTCTTCGGCATCGCGGGGGAGAGCGGCAGCGGCAAGACGATGACCGCGATGGCGCTGCTCGGCCTGCTCCCGCACGCCGCCAGGACCACCGGCCGGGCCGTCTTCGAGGGCCGCGACCTGCTCGCCATGAAGCCCCGCGAACTGCGCGACGTGCGCGGGCGCCGCATCGCGATGGTGTCGCAGGACCCGTCGACGAGCCTGCACCCGATGCTCAGCATCGAGACCCAGGTGACCGAGCACATGCGCCACCACCTGGGGATCGGCAAGTCGGAGGCGCGCGGCCGGGCGGTCGAACTGCTGTCGACGGTACGCATCCCCGACCCCGAACGGGCCCTGCGCGCCCACCCGGCCCAGTTCTCCGGCGGCATGCGCCAGCGCATCGCCATCGCCGTCGCGCTGGCGTGCGAACCCCGGCTGCTGCTGGCCGACGAGCCGACGACCGCGCTCGACGTCACCGTGCAGGCGGGCATCCTGCGTTTGCTGCACCGGCTGCGGCTGGAGCGCGACCTCGCGGTCGTGGTGATCACCCACGACCTGGGCGTGATGTCGGCCGTGGCCGACCGCATCTGCGTCATGTACGCAGGTCGCACCGCCGAGGTCGGCCCGCGCGAGACCGTGCTGACCCGTCCCCGGCACCCCTACACCCGGGGGCTGCTCGACGCGCTGCCCCACCCGGAGGGCGGGGCGGCGACGCTGCGGCCGATCCCCGGCGGGCCGCCGTCGCTGGGCGCGGTGCCCGACGGGTGCCCGTTCCACCCGAGATGCGCGTTCGCCGTCGACTCGTGCCGGTCGGAGCGCCCGGAGCCGGTGCTCGTCGGAGCCGGGCATCTGTCCGCCTGTCCGCCCGACCCGCTGGGAGGTGCCGCGTGAGCGCGTTGCTGGAGGCGACCGGGGTCGCCGTCGAGTATCACCGGACGGGCGCATCGCCGCTCCGGGCGGTCGACCACGCCGACCTGACCCTCGCCCGGGGCGAGATCCTCGGGCTGGTCGGGGAGTCGGGCTGCGGCAAGTCGACGCTGGGCCGCGCGGTCGTCGGGCTCCAGCCCACCGCCGCCGGGGAGATCCGCTTCGACGGCCGTCCGGTCGCGCCGCTGGGGCTGCGGCGCCGCCCGGCCGGTCTGCGCGGGCTGCAGATGGTCTTCCAGGATCCGTACGCCTCCCTCAACCCCCGGCGCCTGGTCGGTGACCAGGTCGGCGACGGGTACCTGCTCGGCGGGACGTCCAAGGCGGAGGCCCGGCGCCGGGCCGGTGAGCTGCTCGAACGCGTCGGCCTCCCGGCCGACTCGGTGAAGCGGTATCCCCACGAGTTCAGCGGCGGGCAGCGGCAGCGCATCGCGATCGCCAGGACGCTGGCCGCCGAGCCGAGCTGCATCATCGCCGACGAGCCGATCAGCGCGCTCGACGCCTCCGCGCAGGCGTCGGTGGCGAACCTGCTGGTGGAGCTGGTGCGCGAGCTCGACATGGGGCTGGTGTTCATCTCGCACGACCTGTCGGTGGTGCGGCAGATCGCCGACCGGACGGCGGTCATGTACCTGGGCCGCGTCGTTGAGGTGGGCCCGACGCGGCAGGTGTGGTCGGAGCCCGCTCATCCGTACACGAAAGCGCTCATCTCGGCGGTGCCCCGCGCCGACGGCGCGGGCGTGCTGCCGGTCGAGCTGCCGGGGGACGTGCCCGACCCCTCGCGGCCGCCCGCCGGTTGCCGGTTCCATCCGCGCTGCCCGGTCGCCCTGCCTTCGTGCGCGCACGACGACCCGCCGCTCAGGATCCTGCGGGACGGCCGGTCGGCCGCCTGCGTCCTGGCGGAGTGATTCATGGAAGGACACGACGTGCTCGACGAGTTGACCCGGCGGTTCTGGGCCTGGCGGCTGGCCACCACCCCGCGTAGCCGCGACGACATCCCCCGGGTGGTCCGGCCCGCCGGGTGGCGCCCGGAGTGGGACGCCGTCACCGTCGAGGAGGACCGGCGTTTCCTGGCCTCGATCGAGAGCGACCTGGCGGAGATCGCGCCCTCGGAGGACCCCGCGATCGAGGTGCCGCGCCGGCTGCTCGGTTCGGCGACCGCGCGGGTGCGCTGGGAGCTGGACGTCCTCCAGAACTGGCGGCGCGACCCCTGGTTCTACCTCGACCAGACCGTCGGCCACATCTACGACGCGCTGCTCGCCCCCGGCCCGTTCGACCCGGCCCGCAGCGCCGACCTGGTCGAACGGCTGCGCTGGATCCCCGGCACCCTCGCCACGGCCAAGGCCAACCTCGACGGCACCGCCACCCGCGAGTTCGCCGAACTCGCCCTGACCGACAGCGCCGACGTGTCGGGCCAGCTCCGGACCTCGATCGGCCTGCTCGCGCCGCATCTCGACCCGGCCGTCCGGGAGGCCGCGATCGAAGCCGCCGACGAGGCGGCGGAGGCACTCGCCGACTGGCGGGCCTGGCTGACCGAGAGGCTGCCCGGCCTCGCCCCGCACCGGCCCGTCGGCGCGGAGGGCTTCGGCTTCTTCCTGCACCGGGTCGCGCTGCTGCCCTGGTCGGCCGACGAGATCCTCGCCCTCGCGGCTCAGGAACGCGACCGCGCCGAGGCGTTCGAGCTGTTCGAGCGGGCCAGATCGGGCCCGCCCGAGTGGCCGCCGCCCCCTTCGAGCGCCGAGGAGCAGTGCGCGGCCGAGCGCGCCGCCGAGCTGGAGGTGCGCGCCTTCTACGAGCAGCGCGGCCTGCTGTCCCAGCCGCCGGAGCTGCGGCACTACCGGAACCTGCCCCGGCCCGGCTACCTGGAGCCGCTGTACTGGCTGGGCGTCAGCGACGACCTCACCGACGAGCACCGGCTCGATCAGGACGGCATCGCCTACGTTCCCGTGCCGGGCCCCGACCTGCCCTACTTCTACCGGGCCAACGCGGCCGACCCCCGGGCCGGGATCATTCACGAGGGCGTCCACTACCAGCAGCTCGCGCTGACCTGGCGGCACCCCGATCCGGCCCACCGGCGGTTCTACGACTCGGTGCCGAACGAGGGCATCGCCTTCTACAACGAGGAGATGATGCTCCAGACCGGCCTGTTCGAGGACGCGCCGCTCACCCGGGCCATCGTCTACAACTTCATGCGGCTGCGCGCGATCAGGGCCGAGGTGGACGTGCGCCTCGCGCTCGGCGAGCTCGACATCGACGGCGCCGCCCGCGCGCTGCAGGAACTCGTGCCGATGGACCTCGGCACCGCCAGGGAGGAGGCCGCCTTCTTCGCCTCCGCGCCCGGCCTGGGTCTGTCGTACCAGGTGGGGAAGGTCCAGGTCACCCGCCTGCTGGCCGACGCCGCCCGCCGCGACCGCGAGGGCTTCGACCTGCGCGCTTTCCACGACGCGTTGTGGTCCGACGGCAACCTCCCGCTGGCCGTGCAGCGCCTGCAACTGCTCGGCGACGCAGGGGAACTGGAGAAGGCAGACGCACTCGCGGAGACTTTCGGGGAGGCCGCGCCCGAATCCGGAAATATCCGCGCCTTCGCCGCCGAGCTTCTGGACGCCATCACCTCCGGCGACGTCGCCCGCCTCGACCGCCTGTACGCCGACGACATCCGCATCTGGCACAACTACGACGGCGTCGAACGCGACAAGGCCGAGAGCCTGGACGCGATCCGCCGCATCGACGCGGAGATCAAGGGCTTCCACGCCACCGACGTGCGCATCGACCCGGTGCCGGGTGGCTATGTTCAGCGCTGCGTCTACCGCGGCGAGGGCATGGCCGCCGACGCGATGATGCGCGTCGAGGTGCGGAACGGCCAGGTCACTCGGATCGAGGAGTACACCGACCCCAGTCAGGGCTCGATCCCTGAACCGGCGGGGGCGAGGTACAAGGACGGCTCCGGCTGGGAGGAACGGGCGGGCTACTCACGCGCGGCCCGTCAGGGCGGCGATATCGCGGTGAGCGGTACCACGGCCCACGCCGACGACGGCGCCGCCCTCCATCCCGGCGACACCTACGCGCAGACCCTCCACTGCCTGCGTCGCGCTGTTCAGGCGGTCGAGGCTTTGGGCGGGGCGCGGACCACCGTCTACCGCACCCGCCTGCTGCTCACCCCGGACGCCGACTGGGAGGAGGCCGCCCGCGCCCACGCCGAGGTGTTCGGCGACGTGGCCCCCGCCAACAGCACCTACGTGGTCGGCGCCCTCATCGGCGAGGGTTTCCTGGTCGAGGTCGAGATCGACGCGAAGGCGGTCGGAACGTGACGTACTCCCTGCGGGTCAACAACGACCTGGACATTCCGACTCTGGTCGACCTGGCGCAGCGGGCCGAACGGCACGGCTTCGACCAGCTCTGGGTCTCCAACGACCTGTTCCTCCGCTCGGCCCCGGTCCTCCTCGGCCTGCTGGCCGCCAAGACCGACCGCATCAAGCTGGGCGTCGGCATCATGAACCCCTACTCCGTCCACGTGTCGGAGATCGCGATGATGGCCGCCACCATGCGCGAGGCCACCGGCGGCCGGTTCCTGCTCGGCGTCGCCGCCGGATCGGCCGAGTTCCTCGGCTGGGCCGGGATCGACCGTCCGCGCCCGCTGTCCAGGACCGCCGAGGCGGTCACCGTCCTGCGCACTCTGCTCGGTGCCGAGGAGCAGCGCGGTGACCTGCCGGAATGGTTCGGCCCGCTCTCGGAGTTGCGGTTGCCGCCGGGCGATCCCATTCCCGTGTACGTGGGTGCGATGAGCCCCAAGATGCTCCAGATGGCCGGGCGGCTCGCCGACGGCGTGCTGCCGCTGCTCTACCCGCCGGAACACTTCACCACCGCGAGGTCCGAGGTGGCCAAGGGCGCCGAGGAGGCAGGGCGTTCCGTGGACGAGCTCGACATCCCGGCCTGCTTCTGGGTGTCGACCGGCGGCGACGACGACCAGGCCCGGCTCGCCATGGCCGCCAAGATCGCCTACTACGGTCCGTCGTTCGCGCCGTACCTGCTGAGCAGGGCCGGTCTCGCGGTCGAGGACTTCGCCCCGATCACCGCCGTCCTGGAGCGCGACGGCCTGGACGCCGCCGCGCGACTGGTCGACGACCGCATGCTGTCGCTCGGCATCACCGGAGGCACCGCCGACGTCGTCGACCGCTGCCGTGGGCTGCGCGCGGCGGGCGCCACCCACCTGTCGTTCGGCCCCCCGCTCGGCCCCGACCTGCGCGAGGCCGTGGAGAAACTCGGCGGCGAGGTCCTCCCGGCCCTCCGCGCCGGCGAAGGGACCGGCCCGGCATGACCTCGACCGTCCTGACCGGCTGCATCGTGGTCGACGCCCGCCTCACCCCCGTACACGACGCGGCGGTGTGGGTGCGCGGCGACCGCATCGCCGCCGTCGGCCCCGCGAGCGAGATCCTGGCCGAGGCCGGAAGTGACCACCGCCGCATCGACCTGGACGGTGCCTTCCTGACGCCCGGCCTGGTCAACATGCACACCCACCTGTCCCTGTCGCTGCCCGGCGAGGGCGGCGACGCGGTCAAGAACCTGAGCCCCCACGACCTGGCCTACTACATGGCCGACGGCGCCCGCCGCACCCTGCACTGCGGCGTCACCACCGTCCGCTGCGTCGCCGAGAAGGACCACGCCGACTTCGCACTTCGGCGCGCCATCACCGCCGGCCGGGTGGACGGCCCGCGCATCTTCACGGCCGGGCGCGCGCTCGTCTCCACCGGCGGCCACGGCCACGAGGGCACCGACACCCTGGAGTGCGACGGCGCCGACGGCTTCCGCCGGGGCGTGCGCAACCAGGTCAAGGCGGGCGCCGACCTCATCAAGGTGATGATCTCCGGCGGCATCGCGGGCGAGCACGAGGACATCCACACCCGCCAGCTCTTCACCGACGAACTGGCCGCCGTCATCGAGACCGCGCACGCCTGGGGCCGCAAGGTCACCGCCCACGCGGGCCCCGCCGGGGTCATCGCCGAGGCCGTCGAACTGGGCCTCGACTGCGTCGAGCACGGCTACCAGCTCACCCCCGACGTGGTCGCCGCGATGGCCGCCAGGGGCACCGCGCTGGTGCCGACCCTGCTGGTGACCCGCTGCAAGGCGTTCTTCGACGAACTCGGCGTGCCCGAGTGGATGCAGCGCCGCTCGCTCGGCGCGGGCCCCCGCCACCTGGAGAGTTACGCCCTGGCCCTGGCCGCCGGGGTCGAGGTGCTGCTCGGCAGCGACATGCCCCCGTTCTGGGACTTCGAGGGCACCAACGCCACCGTCCGCGAACTGGAGCACATGGCCGACGCCGGTCTCGGCCCCGCCCGCGCCCTCCACGCCGCGACCCTCGGCCCCATCCGGTGGCTCGGCGCGGAGGCCGATCTGGGCACCGTCGAGGCGGGCAGATTCGCCGACCTCATCGCCATGGACGCCGATCCGCTGGAGTCGGCGTCGGCGTTCCGGGGCGTCCGCTGGGTGATGAAGGGCGGACGCGTCGTCCGTGACGACGCATGACCGGCTACGACGAGGTCGCCGCCGCCATCGAGGATATGTACGACGCATTCCTCGCGGGAGACCGCGCCCGCTTCGATACGTATCTCCATCCGGACGTGACCACCTGGGAGACCCACCTGCCGGGTCCGCTGCGGACCAGAGCCGAACTCGACGCCTACCGCGCCCGCCGCGACGCCGCCGGAGCCCGCCCCTCGCTCGACTCGCTGACCGCGGAGGAGATGCGCGTGGACGTGTGGGGCGACACCGCCGTGGCCAGGTACGTGCTGGTGGCGGTCGCGCCGGGCGCCGGGCCCGAGCACACCCGGGTCACCGACGTCCTGCGCCGGTCGGCGACAGGCTGGGCCATCGTGCACCACCACGCGGAGCTCGTCCGCGACGCGTGAGGGACTACCTTCGGGGGCGTCCTTTCCACCCCTCGCAGGGAGACCCCCGATGAACCACGCGATGCACCGGCTCACCGAACGGCTGCGGCAGGAGAGCGCCCTCGTCGTCGCCTATTCCGGCGGCGCCGACTCGGCGTTACTGGCCGTCGTCGCGGCCCGGGAGCTGGGGAGACGGGCCGTGGCCGCCACCGCCGTCTCGCCCAGCCTGGCCGCCTCCGAGCTGTCCGCCGCCCGCGCGCTGGCCCGCGAGCACGGCCTCACCCACGTCGAGATCGGCACCCACGAGGCCGAGCGGAGCGCGTACGTCGCGAACGGCACCGACCGCTGCTACCACTGCAAATCGGCCCTCTTCGACGCCTTCGCCCCGCTCGCGGAGGCCCTCGGTGCCCGGATCGCGCTGGGCACCAACCTCGACGACCTCGGCGACCACCGGCCGGGCCAGCGGGCGGCGGCCGAACGCGGCGCCGTGGCCCCGCTCGTCGACGCCGGTCTGACGAAGGCCGACGTCCGCGCGCTCAGCCGCGAACTCGGCCTCACCACGGCCGGCAAACCGGCGGCGCCCTGCCTCGCCTCCCGGGTCACCTACGGCGACCCGGTCACGCCCGAGATCCTGCGAAGGATCGAGCTCGCCGAGCGGGCCCTGCACGATCTCGGCTTCGCCGTCTGCCGGGTCCGCGCCCACTCCCAGGGCACGCTCGCCCGGGTCGAGGTGCCGAAGGCCGACCTCCCCAGGGCCGCCGACCTGCGGGAGTCCATCGACGCCTCGGTACGCGAGGCCGGATTCACCTTCTGCTCCCTCGACCTGTCCGGGTTCGCCTCCGGACGCCTCAACGCCCTGCTCCCCCTTCTCTAGGGCCTCCCTCCCGGACCACGATTGAGAATCAGAATGTGTCGTACTTATTGACGTAAGACGTCATACGAATTACGTTCCCCACACATGGATGGCCGGGGCAGCCGGTCTCCGCGTGGAGGGTGAACAACGATGAAGCAGCCAACCCTGTGGGCGATGGCCGCGGTGCTGTCCGTGGCCGTCGCCGCTTGTGGTAGCGCCAGCCGGCCCGCGTCGACGGCTCCGACCGAGTCGGGAGCGGCGGCCGCCCCGACCAAACTCGTGGTCTGGGACTGGAAGTCCGGTGAGCCATATGCGAAGACGTACATAGAGAAGGCGAAGGCCGACTTCGCCAAGAAGCACCCCAACGTCACCGTCGAGTTCGTGCCTCAGCCGTTCGAGCAGTACTACACCCTGCTCGGCGCGGCGATGCAGACCAAGACCGGCCCTGACGTCATGCTCTTCAACGGCGGCGGCCAGATCCGCGATCGGGCCGACTCACTGCTGCCCCTCGACGAGTACGTCGCAGAAGACAGGTCGCGCCTGGCCGGCTGGGAGGCCTTCGCCAAGGACGGCAAGACCTACGGCGCCCCGGTGACCCTCCAGGGCCACCCGATCTACTACAACAAGGCCCTCTACGAGAAGGCCGGCATCGCCGCCCCCGCCACGACGTGGGACGAGTTCCTCGCCAACTGCGACAAGCTCAAGAAGGCGACCGGCGCCGCCTGCTTCGCCCTCGGCAACAAGGAGGGCATCGGGCCGCAGTTCTGGCTTTCCGGGATGGGCTCGGGCGTCCTGACGCCGGCCGAGTACGACGACTGGATCGCCGGCAAGCGCGACTGGAAGTCCCCCCACGTCAAGAAGATCTTCGAGATGTTCAAGGAGACCGGGGACAAGAAGCTCAACAACGAGGGCGCCAACTCCACGGCGATGTTCACCGACATCTTCTCGGTGTTCAACACCGGCAAGGCCGCCCACATCATCGGCCTGATGTCCGACATCGGCCACTGGAAGGACTTCGGCGAGTTCATCGGCCCCGACAAGGTCGGCATCATGCTCGCCCCGGTCGTCACCGAAGGCGCCACGCCGAGCCTGCCCTACGACGGCGGCATCGGCTACGCGGCGGCCAAGTGGACCAAGGACCCCCAGGCCGCGGCCGACCTGATCCGCTCGCTCACCACCACCGACGCCCTGTCGTCCTTCTCCGCCGAGGCGGGCGCGATCGCTTCCGACACCACCATCTCCGCGCCGCAGGACGCCCCCGTCGTCGGCGAGATCGTGGCACAGCTCAAGGCGGGCAAGCCGGCGCTGCACGTCGCGATGGACTCCAAGACCATCGACCTGATGGGTCGGCTGTCGCAGAAGCTGCTGAGCGGTTCGGCCACCGTCGACGAGGCGGTGGAGGAACTGGCCGCCTCCGACCAGGAGAACTGAGCCGGTGCCGACGAGGAACACCTCACCGGCGGTCCGCCCGGATGACTCCGGGCGGACCGCCGAGGGAGAGACGAAGAAGGAGCGGGCCCGTCACGGCGCGGCCCGCCGCCGGGGGCGTTCCGAACGCTTCGCGCCGTATGTACTGATCGCCCCGGCGGTGCTGATCATCGTGGCGCTGCGGCTCTACCCGCTCGCGCTGGGCGTCAACTTCTCCTTCACCGGAGACGGCGACGCCAACGGCACGGCGGTCGGCCTGGCCAACTACCTGGAGCTGCTGGACGATCCGCTGTTCCAGACCGCGCTGGCCAACGTGGGGCTGCTGGTGCTGCTCCTGCCGGTCGCCGTCGCGATCCCGGGGCTGCTGGCGACGTTCATCTACCTGAAGGTGCCGGGCCACCGGTTCTTCCGCAGCGTCTACTTCTTCCCCGCCGTGCTGTCACCGGTGATCGTCGGAGCGATCTTCAACCTGATGCTCGCCTTCGACGGCCCGCTGAACGAACTCCTCGGCGCGATCGGCCTGGGCCCGGTCGACTGGCTGGGAGACCCGACGGTGGCGAAGCTCGCCGTCGTCGGGGTGCAGATCTGGGCGACGTTCGGCATGGCACTGGTGGTGTTCCTCGCCGGCTTCGCCACCCTCGACGCCTCGCTGCTCGACGCGGCCCGCGTCGACGGCGCCTCGCTGCGCCAGAGCATCTGGCACGTCATCATCCCGAGCCTGAGCCAGACGATCCAGTTCGTCTTCGTCACGACGATGATCGGCATGCTGACCTCGATGTTCGGCCTGCTCTTCGTGATGACCAGCGGCGGGCCCGAGGGCTCGACCTATCTGCCCGAGTACTACATCTGGATTCAGCAGGGGCAGATGAACCGGCCCGCGCTCGCCTCGGCGGCCTCCACGGTCCTGTTCCTCATCATGCTCGTGGTGGGCCTGCTGCAGATCAGCGTGCTGCGCCGCGCGGGACGGGAGGACTGATGCGGCGCATCGCCAAGTGGGTGGTCGCCGTTCCGATGGCGATCCTGGCCCTGGCCACGATCTATCCCCTGATCTTCACGGCCAACGTGGCCATGAAGACGCGGCGCGAGTACGTCCTCGACCGCTTCTCGCTGACCGACACGCTCCAGTGGGAGAACATCGCCGCGGCGTGGAACAGCGTCGGCATGGCCCGCTACTTCGCCAACTCGCTCCTCGTGGTCGCGGCGTCGGTGTTCCTGCTGCTGTGGCTGGGCTCGATGGCGGGCTTCGCGCTGAGCAGGCTGCCGTTCCGCGGGTCGAAGGCCCTGTTCATCGGCTGCCTGGCCGCGCTGTTCATCCCGTTCCAGGTGATCATGGTGCCGATCTCGCGGGTCATGGCCGACACCGGCCTCATCGACACCTATCCGGGGCTGATCCTCGCGTACGTGGCGCAGTTCCTGCCGTTCACGGTCTTCCTGATGACCAGCTACTACCGGTCGGTCCCCCGGGAGATCGTGGACGCGGCGCGGATCGACGGCAACACCGTCTACGGCGTCTACCGGCGGATCATGGTGCCCATCGGACGGCCCGCGCTGCTGTCGGTCGGCATCCTGAACGCGCTGTTCTGCTGGAACGACGTGCTGATCGCGCTGCTCATGATGCCGTCGGCCGACCACCGCACGCTCATGGTCGGGGTCACCTCGCTGCGCGGGCAGTACACCGACAACATCCCCACCTTCGCCTCGGGGGTACTCATCGCCGCCATACCCGTCCTGCTGGTCTATCTCTTCCTCCAGCGCCAGATCGCCGACGGTGTCACCGCCGGTTCCACGAAGGGCTGACATGCGCATCTCGGGGTATCGCGCACTGACCACCGTCCACGACTGGGGCCGGCCTGTCGGCGACGCCAACGGCCAGTTCACCGACGGCGTGGTTCCGGTCTCCCTCGTCGTCGTCGAGACCGACGAGGGGATCACCGGCGTCGGGATGGGACCACACGTCGAGATCGAATCGATCTTCGCCGCTCTGGAAGGGGAGGACCCGCGCGCCGTGACGGCGCTCTACGACCGCATGCTGCGGCGCGCGTTCAAAGCCGGTCACGCGGGCGTGGTCTTCGGCACCATCGGGGCCCTCGACACCGCCCTGTGGGACATCAAGGCCAAAGCCGCGGGCCAGCCCCTGTGGCGCGTGCTCGGCGGACGCGACAGAAAAGTCCCCGCCTACGCCTCCGGCCTGGACATCGGCCTGGACGACGCCGCGCTGGTCGCCGCCTACCAGGAATACGCGGAACGCGGTCTGCGCGCGGCCAAGCTCAAGGGCGGGCTGGACGTCGACCGTGACCGGCACCGTCTCACCCTCGTGCGTGAGGTGCTCACCGAGGCCGGGCACGGCGCCCGGCCCGGCCTGATGCTCGACGCCAACGAGGCCTGGTCACGCAAACAGGCGGTCCGTCACGTGGCCGATCTCGAACGCACCCTGGATCTGACCTGGATCGAGGAGCCCGTCCGCCGCTGGGACGCCGACGGACTGGCCGCGGTCGGCCGGGGTGTCCGCGCGGCCGTCGCCACGGGGGAGAACCTCACCGGCCTGGAGCAGTTCCGGCCGCTCATCGCGGCCGGGGCGGTGGACATCGTGCAGACGGCGGCGGTGTGGGGTGTCACGCACTTCCTGCGGGTGGCGATGCTGGCCCACGCCTTCGATCTGCCGGTCAGCCCGATCGGCACCACTCCGTTCGGGCTGCTGCACGCCGCGACGGCGGTCCCCAACCACCTGGCCAGCGAACTGCAGGACCTCCGGCCACCCCTCGGCCTGACGTTCGACGCGACCGTCGAGGACGGCGCCTTCATCCTGGGTGACGCGCCGGGAGCCGGTATCACGATCGACGAGGAGTCGATCAACGCGTTCACGGGCCGGGCGGGCAGGGGCACCACCGCCATCCGCCCGGCCAGGGCCGGCCTGCGCCTGCTGGCCGAACTCTAAGGACCTGCACGACCAGCGTTTCGTGCTGGAAGAAAGGAACCACCCGCCGTGTCTCCCCTACCCATGCCCCGTGTCTCCTTACTCGTCTCCGCCTTCCTGCTCGCCGGGCTGCTCACCGCCCCCGCCCACGCCGCCCCCGTCAGCCAGACGATCGTGGTCGCGGCCACCGGAACCGCCGGTGCCGACGACGACGGTTCGGGCCGCAGGGACGAACCACTCGCCACCCTGGCCGAGGCGCAGCGACGCGTCCGCGCCGCCATCGCCAAGGGCGACGTCAACGTGACGGTCGAACTCGGCGACGGCGTCCACCGGCTGACCTCGCCCTTGCGCCTGGACGCCGCCGACTCTCCCGCCGACGGCACCACGGTCACCTGGACCGCGGCCCGAGACGCCAAGCCTGTGATCAGCGGTGCCACCCCGATCACCGGCTGGGAACTCGACGACGCCGCGAGCGGCGTCTACAAGGCCGCGGTGGGGACCGGCTTCGACACCCGCCAGCTCTACGTCGACGGAAAACTCGCCCAGCGGGCCCAGCTCCGGCTGAACCGCAGCGACATCACGCTGAACGCCAACGGTTTCACCCTCAACAACGCCTCCCTGGCCTACCTCGCCGGGCTGCCGGACAAGAAGCGCATCGAGCTCCGGGCGATGCTGTCGTTCACCAACCGGTTCACCCCGGTGGAGAGCATCACCGGGACCACGGTCGTGATGCAGCAGCCGGCGTGGAACAACAACACCTACGGCTACGACACCATCCAGCAGCCGCTGCGCCCCGCGACGTTCTTCCTGCAGAACTCCAAGAGCTTCCTCAACGAAGCCGGTGAGTGGTACCTCGACACCACCGCGGGCGTGCTCTACTACAAGCCGCTCGCGGGCCAGGACATGGCGCAGGCCAAGGTCGAGCTGCCGAAGCTGGAGTCGCTGCTCCAGGTCGGCGGCACCTACGACGAGCCCGCCCAGAACCTGCGCTTCGAGAACCTGACCTTTACCGGCACCTCCTGGCTGCACCCCAGCACCAACGACGGGTACGCCAACCAGCAGACCGGCGTGTTCATCAGCGGCGTCCAGCCCAACCGCCCCGCCGACGCCTTCACCTCCTGCGCGTTCGGCTGCCGGGGCTTCGAGGGCTCGCGCAACGGATGGGCCCAGATGGCCTCGGCCGTCCAGATCTCGGCGGCCGAGGACGTCACCATCGACGGGAGCACCTTCGTCAACCTCGGCTCCATCGCGCTCGGCATCGGCAACGACGCCAACGCCCACGCCAGCGGCGTCGGGCTCGGCGCCCACCGGGTGACGGTCACGGGGAGCACCTTCACCGCCAGCGCCGGCGGCGGGATCATGGTCGGCGGTGTCCGCCCCGACGCGCACCACCCCTCCGACCCGCGCATGGTCAACAGCGACATCACGCTCCGCGGCAACCGCGTCCACGCGACCGCGCTCGACTACCTCGACAACGCCGGCATCTTCGCCAGCTACATCACCCGCCTCACCCTCGAGCACAACTACGTGGCCGACCTGCCCTACACCGGCATCGGGCTCGGCTACGGCTGGGGCGCCAACGACCCGGGCGGCAACCCGGAGTACGTCCCCCGGGGCCTGTACGACTTCCAGCCCGTCTTCGACACCCCGACGACCCTGAGTGACGTGCGCGTCGTCGGCAACCACGTGCGCAACGTCGTGCAGACCCTCTTCGACGCGAGCTGCATCTACACGCTCTCGGCCATGCCGCGCAGCGTCATCGACGAGAACTACTGCGAGAACAGCGGCCAGCTCGGGCTCTACTTCGACGAGGGCTCCCGCTACATCAGCGCCAGCAGGAACGTGCTGGTCAGGACCGCGGGCCAGTGGGCGCACGCCAACAACCAGAACGGCAACCGCACCGGCGACCTGACGCTGATCGACAACGTCGCCACCAACTCCGGCATCACCGGCCTCGTCAACGGCCAGCGGGGCAACGTCGTGCGGGGGAACCAGATCGTCACCGAGGCCACGCTTCCGCTGGAGGCGAGCCGGGTGGTCTACAACGCCGGTCCCGGTGGCACGACCGACCCCCAGCGGCCCGCCGTGGGCGCCGTCCTCACCGCCGATCCGCTGGTCGTGCAGGGTGGAGGGTCGACGACCGTCACGGTCACCGTGCGGAACTTCAGCGAGCGCCGGGCCTCGGAGCTGGCGGTCGACCTGACCGTCCCCGACGGCTGGCAGGCCGAACGGGTCGGCAAGCCGGTGCGGTACGGCATCGACTCCGGCGTCTCCAGCAGTGAGACGTGGAAGGTCACCGCCCCCGCCTCGGTGCCCGCCCCGGTCGCTCGCGCCGAGATCAAGGCGGCGCTGACCGGACGGGCCGACCAGGCCGACCTCAAGGTCGACCGGTCGCTGACGATCACGGCGCTGAACCCGCTCACGTCGATGAAGAGCCACGCCTCGGTGCCCAGCCAGTTCGCCGAGTTCGGTTCCCAGTTCGTCGTCATGACCGCGGGAACCGACATCTGGCAGGACGCCGGCGGCTCGTTCGACGAGTTCGGCGCCATCTACCGCGACGACGCGGCCGGCGCCACGTCCACCGTCACCGCGCAGGTCACCCGCATGGACAACACCAACGCCTGGGCTAAGGCGGGGGTCGTCCTGCGCAACGACGCCACCGGCACCGGGACCTCGCCGGGGTACGCGGTCATGGTCGCCACCCCGGGCAACGGCGTCGCCTTCCAGTGGGACGCCAACGGCAACGGCTACCTCGACTCGTTCAGCGGCGCCTCCGGGGTCACCGCCCCGGTCTGGGTCCGGCTCGTCCGGGCCGGTAACACGGTCGCCGGTTACTACTCCAAGAACGGCACCACGTGGACCAAGGTCGGTCCGACCGCGACCCTGCCCGGCATCGCCGAGCGCCAGGACACGGGGCTCATCGCCACCTCCCACGCGGCGGGCGTGACGGGCCAGTTCAACTTCAGTGATTTCACCGTGAGTTGACAGACCTCCCCGGTGCCGGCGTCTGGGAGGGCGCCGGCCCCGGGGACCCACGGATCCTCGAACGAAAGAAGGCGGGACGTGAAGTTGTGCCGGGTGGGTCGGCCGGGCGAAGAGAAGCCCTGTGTCATCGACTCTGCGGGGCGGGTGCTGGACTTGTCGTCGCTGACGGCGGACATCGACGGTGCCTTCCTCTCCGGAGGAGGCGTCGAGCGGGTGCGGGCCGCCCTCGCCGCGGGCGCGCTGCCGGAGGTGGGCGCGTACGAGAGAGTCGGCGCACCGGTGGCCAGGCCGGGGAAGGTCGTGTGCATCGGCCTCAACTACTCCGACCACGCGGAGGAGACCGGAGCGGCGATCCCCGCAGAACCGGTGGTCTTCCTCAAGGCGCCCGGCACCGTCGTCGGCCCCGACGACGAGGTCCTGGTGCCGCGCGGCAGCGTGAAGACCGACTACGAGGTGGAGCTCGCGGTGGTGATCGGGGCCACGGCCCGCTACCTGAGTTCGCCGCAGGAGGCGGCGGGGGTGATCGCGGGGTACGCGGTCGCCAACGACGTCTCCGAGCGGGAGTTCCAGCTGGAGCGCGGCGGCCAGTGGGACAAGGGCAAGTCGTGCGAGACGTTCAACCCGCTCGGACCCTGGCTCGTCACGCCCGACGAGGTCGGCGATCCCCAGGACCTCGGCCTGCGCCTGTGGGTCAACGGTGAGCCGCGCCAGAACGGCGGCACCAAGAACCAGATCTTCGGCGTCCACCACGTCATCTGGTACCTGAGCCGGTTCATGGTCCTGGAACCCGGCGACGTGGTGAACACCGGCACCCCGGCCGGGGTCGCCCTCGGCCGCGGACCGCAGGCGTACCTGCGCGCGGGCGACGTCGTCGAGGTCGAGATCGACGGCCTCGGCCGTCAGCGCCAGAGGATGGGACAGGCATGAGCGGCGAATTCGGCGGCCTGGTCGCCGTCGTCACCGGCGGCGCCTCCGGCATCGGCCGCGCGGTGACCGAGGAACTGACCTCCCGGGGCGCCCAGGTCGCGGTCCTGGACGTCACCGGCACCGACTTCCTCTGCGACGTGACGGACGACGCCGCCGTGCGCCGGGCCGTCGAGGCGGTCGCCGGGCGGTACGGCCGCATCGACGTGGTGGTCAACAACGCCGGCATCGGCGCCCAGGGCACGGTGGCCGACAACGACGACGCCGAGTGGCTGCGCGTGCTCGACCTCAACGTGCTCGGGATCGTCCGCGTCAGCCGGGCGGCCCTGCCCCACCTGTGGAAATCCCCGCACGCGGCCATCGTGAACGTCTGCTCGATCGCCGCCACGGCCGGGCTGCCCCAGCGGGCGCTCTACTCGGCGTCCAAGGGAGCGGTGCTGGCGCTGACCAGGGCGATGGCGGCCGACCACGTGCGCGAGGGCGTCCGCGTCAACTGCGTCACCCCCGGCACCGTCGACACCCCCTGGGTCGGCCGCCTGCTGGACGCCGCCCCCGACCCCGAGGCCGAAAGGGCCGCCCTGTGCGCCCGCCAGCCGCACGGCCGCCTGGTCAGCGCGCCGGAGGTGGCGCAGGCCGTCGCCTACCTCGCCGGTCCCGCCTCCGGATCGACGATCGGCATCGAACTGCCCGTCGACGGGGGAATGGCCGCACTCCGCCTCCGGCCGAGGACGCCGTGATGCGCGTCGACCTCGCCTACGGCGCCGATGGCCTCGCCGTGGACTTCCCGGACGACCGCACCACCGTGGTCACCCCCGTGACCCGGCCCCCGGCGGCGGATGAGATGGCCGAGCTGCGGCGCGCCCTGCGAGAACCCGTGGCCGGACCGCCCCTGCGGGAGCGCGTGCGCCGGGGGCGGACGGTGGCGATCTCCGCGTGCGACGGCACCCGGCCGCAGCCCCGGCACCTGATGATCCCCGCGATCCTGGACGAGCTCGACGGCCTGGTCGACCTCGACGACGTCGTCATCCTGGTCGCCACCGGCACCCACCGGGGCAACACCGAACCCGAACTGCGCGCCATGTTCGGCGACGACATCGTGGACACCGTCCGGATCGTCAACCACGACGCCCGCGACGAGAGTTCGCTGCGCTGGATGGGCCGCTTCGGCAAGGACGTGCCCGTCTGGCTCAACCGCGCATGGGCCGACGCCGACGTGCGCATCACCACCGGCTTCGTCGAGCCGCACTTCTTCGCCGGGTTCTCCGGAGGCCCGAAACTCGTCGCGCCGGGCCTCGCCGCGCTGGAGACCGTGCTCACCCTCCACGACGCCGCCCGCATCGGCGACCCCCGCGCCGCCTGGGGCATCACCCAGGGCAACCCGGTCCACGACGACGTCCGGGCCATCGCCGAGGGGACCGGCGTCACCTTCTCCCTGGACGTCGTCCTCAACCGGGAGCAGAAGATCGTCCAGGCGTTCGGCGGGGACCTCCTGCCGATGCACGCCGCCGCCATCGCCGCCGCCCGCTCCGCCGCGATGCGGCCGGTGCCCGCGCCCTTCGACGTGGTGGTGACCACCAACGCCGGGTTCCCGCTCGACCAGAACCTCTACCAGGCGGTGAAGGGGATGAGCGCCGCCGCCCAGATCGTCCGGCCCGGAGGGGTGATCATCTGCGCGGCCGAGTGCCGTGACGGGTTCCCCGACCACGGCCCCTACCGGGAGACGCTCACCTCCGCCGCCTCACCCGACGCCCTGTTCGAGGAGATCTCCGGCCGCGCGCGGACGGTCCCCGACCAGTGGCAGGTGCAGATCCAGGCGCGCATCCAGCGCCACGCGCGCGTCATCGTCCACACCTCCCATCTGAGCGACGCCGATCTGGCCGCCGCTCATCTGGAGCAGACCCACGACATCGCGGCCACTGTCCGGGACCTTCCCGGCCGGGTGTGCGTGCTGCCGGAGGGTCCGATGACGATTCCGTACCTGGCGGGGGAGTAGCCGTGGACCTCGGTTACGCCCGGGTGGACCTCGACAGACAGGCCCGTCAGGGCGTGCCGGAGATCGTCTACGGGCCCGGCAAGAAGATGCGCGAGATCGCGGGGATCGTGCGCGTCCTGCTCGACCGCAACGACGGCCCGGTCCTGGTGACGCGGACCGGGCCCGGGACCGCGGCCGGGGTGCTCGCGCTCGTCCCCGGCGGCGCCCACGACGCCGGCGCCCGGCTGATGGTGTGGCGCGGGGCCCGGCCGATCGGGCACACGGTGGCCGTGGTGACGGCCGGGACCGCCGACGGCCCGGTGGCCGCCGAGGCCGCCGCCGTCGCGACCGCCCTCGGCCTGACGACGACCGTGATCAGGGACGTCGGGGTGGCGGGCGTCCACCGGGTGCTCGCCGAGACCGACACCCTCCGGGCGGCCGACAGCGTGATCGTCGTCGCCGGGATGGAGGGTGCGCTGGCCAGCGTCGTCGGCGGTCTGGTCGAGACGCCGGTGATCGCGGTCCCCACGTCCACCGGCTACGGCGCGGCCCTGGAGGGCGTCACGGCGCTGCTCGCCATGATGACCTCCTGCGCGGCCGGGATCACCGTGGTCAACATCGACTCGGGGTTCGGCGCCGCGCTCGCCGCCTACCGTCTCACCCGGAGGCACCGTTGATCCTCTACCTCAACCCGTTCACCGGCCTGGCCGGGGACATGCTGCTCGGCGCGCTGCTGTCCGCCGGGGCCTCGGAGGACGCCGTCCGGCGGGCCGTCACCCTGACCGGCCTGACCGGATGGCGGCTCGAGACCGAGGACGTGCGCACCGGCGCGCTCATGGCGGTGCGCGTCCGGATCGACGTCGACGACGACGCGACGGAGCGCCCGGCCGCGACCCTGATCGAGATGGCCGCCCGCACCGATCTCACCGTCGCCGTGGAGGCGTTGAGGGCCATCGCGAAGGTGGAGGGCGCGCTGCACGGGGTGCCCGCCGCCGACGTCCACCTGCACGAACTCGGCGGACACGACACGCTGATCGACATCGTCGGCTGCGCCGCCGCGCTGGCCGACCTGGGCGTGACGCAGGTGTACTGCGCGCCGCTTCCGCTCGGCGGCGGCAGCGTCGAGACCCGCCACGGAGTGCTGCCGGTGCCCGCCCCCGCCACGCTCGCCCTGCTCCAGGGCGCGCAGGTGCGCGGCGGCGGCGAGCAGGAGTCGGTCACCCCCACCGGCGCCGCGCTGCTGCGCGCCGCCGGAACCGTCTACGGCGCGGCGCCGCCCATGGAGGTGCGCTCCGTCGGTTACGGCGCCGGAACCCGGCGGCTCGCCGACCGGCCCAACGTCGTGGTGGCCGTGCTGGGCCGTCCCGTGGCCGCGCCGGAGCACCAGATCGTCCTGTCGACCAACCTCGACGACGTCACCGGAGAGCTGCTCGGGCACGTCATCCAGCGGGCGCTGCAGGCCGGTGCCGCCGACGCCTGGGTCACCCCCGCGATCATGAAGAAGGGCCGTCCGGCCCACGTCCTGCACGTGCTCGTCGCCACGGAGATCGCCGACCGCCTGGAGAACCTCCTGTTCGCCGAGACCGGGACCCTCGGGCTGCGCCGCAGCCAGGTGGAGAAGGTCACCCTCCCCAGAAGCGTCCGCACGATCGAGCTGTACGGCCGGACCGTGCGCATGAAACAGGGCCCCTGGGGCGTCAAACCGGAGTATGAGGACCTGGCGAGCCTGGCGGCCTCGACCGGAAAGCCCCTGCTGATGCTGACCCGCGAGGCCCTCGATGCCGCCAAATCGTATGACGTGTGACGTATTATTGACGTATGTCCGCATCTCACGAGGCGTCTCCCACGTGGACGAAACGTCCGGCCAACCTGGCCAGGGCGCTCACCGGCGAGCTCGTCGGGCGCATCGTCCGCGGCGTCCACCCGCCGGGCACCGCGCTCCCGCCCGAACCGGCGCTGTGCGAGGCGTTCTCCGTCAGCCGGACCGTGGTCCGTGAAGCGGTGAAGATCCTCCAGGAGAAGGGCCTGGTGCAGATCCGCCAGGGCAGCGGCACGATCGTCACCCCGCCCACCGAGTGGAACATGCTCGACGAACTCGTCCTCGCCGCGACGATCGAGCACGACGACGGCATCGTGGTGCTCGACGACCTCGTCGTCACCCGGCGCCTGCTGGAGTCGGACATGGCCCACGTCGCCGCCCGGATCACCACCGCCGAGACCGTCGCCAGGCTCCGCGCGCTGGTCGACCGCATGGACGGACTCGTCGACGACCCCGCCACCTACGTCGTCCACGACCGCGCCTTCCACGACACGATCATGCAGTCGTCCGGCAACCGCATCGCCCGCGCGGTCGTGCGCTCCCTGGAGAACCAGGTGGTCACCACCGCCCGCTACAAGGGCCGCACCGACCGATCGCTGTGCGTCGCCTCCAACCTCGGCCACCGGCGCATCTGTGAGCGCATCGCCGCCGGTGACCCCGACGGCGCCGCCGAGGCGATGTTCACCCACATCACCGATGCCTGGCTCGTCCGGCGCAACGGCTCCGGCGAGACGGCCGCACTAGGCTCGTGGTGTGTTCGATTCGCCTGACTTCGATACCTCGTCGTACGCCGATTTCGACACACCGGCGTATGTGCGGCACACGTACAACAGCTGGGACACCGCGGGCTGGCGGTCGCTGCTGGTGCAGAGTTTCGACCACGCGACCGAGGCCGAGGACCTTCCGCTGCCCGCGGTCTCCGACCTGCACCTCGTGCTGTGCGTGGGGGGCAACGCCGACGTCCGGCTGTACGCCGGCGGGAGGCCCGTCGAGCGGCGATGGGTGCCGGGCCACCTGGAGCTCATGGTCCCCGGGCGGGCCACCCGCTTCACCTACCGGGCGACGTCGAGGTTGAAGACCGTCCAGGTGCACATCCCCTCGTCCGCCGTCAGTGAGGCGGCCCGTGCGCTGGGCGGCCGTGACCCCGACTTCGAGGGTCTGTCCGCCGCCCTCCAGGCGGGGGATCCGGTCGTCGAGCAGGTGCTCCGCGCACTCCCCGGCGCCGGAAGCGCCGGTGACCTGTACGCGGAGTCGGCCGGGGCGTTCCTCTCGACCCACGTCCTGACACTAGGCAGGTACGCCCGCCTGCCCGGCCCCGAGCACGCCGCCGTCCGGGTGGCCGCCGCCGTCATGCGCGACCGCCTGGCCGAACCCCTGACCCTGGCCGCGATCGCCGCCGAGGTCCATCTGAGCGTCTACCACTTCGTCCGGGTCTTCCGGCAGGCCACCGGCGAGACACCCCACCGCCACCTCACCCGATTACGCATTGAGCGCGCCCGGCACCTCCTGACCACCACGTCCCTCAGCATCGAGCAGATCGCCCCCAGGTGCGGATTCGCCACCCCGGGCGCGCTGTCGACGGCCTTCCTGCGCCACACCGGTCTCCGCCCCTCGGCCTACCGCAACAACTGATCGATCGACCGCAATCGGGCGCATGTCCGCCGAGACCGGCCGCTTCTACGTTGAGGTGCATGTCAACCGAGACCGTGAAGGACCCGACGAGAGCACGCGCCACCCGCAACCGGAAGTGGTGGGCGCTGTGGGGGCTGATGGCGCTGTCCGCGGCCGGTTTCGCCGTCGGGTCGGTGCCGCCCTACCTGACCGGAGACGCGGCCGACGCCCCGCTGCCGCTCAACCCGGACGTGGCGCTGCACTACCTGTCCCTGATGGTGCACGCCGTCCCGGGTGGCCTCGCCCTGGCACTGGGTCCGCTCCAGTTCGTCAAGCGCCTGCGCACCAGCCGGCCCAAGCTGCACCGCGTCATCGGCCGGATCTACATGATCTCGATCGTGGTCGCGTCGATCGCGGCCGTGGTCAACGCGGTGGTGACGATCAGCGGCTTCGCGGTGCAGGTCGCGTTCTTCATCCTGGTGGCGGCCTGGCTGTACACCGTGGCCATGGCCTACCGGTGCATCCGCCGGGGCGAGGTGCAGGCGCACCGGATGTGGATGATCCGGAACTACGCGCTGACGTTCGCGGCGGTCACCCTGCGGATCTACCTGCTCGCGGGTCTGCAGCTGGCCCCGTCGCTGGGGTTCGAGGCGATCTACACCTCGGCCGTGTGGGCGTCCATCCTGGGCAACGTGCTGGTGGCCGAGTACTTCATCGTGACGCCCTTGACCCGTCGCCGATGAACGCGGAGAACTTGGCCGTGACATGCGATGACAATGCGTTCCCCTGCCGTCTCGCGCGGTAATCTCGGTCGTTCCGGGGGGAGACGATTCATGGCAGAGAACGCGACGAGGGAAGACGACGTCGTCGGCCTCATCATCGCCTGGGCCGACAACAACGGCATTCCGCGCTCGCGGACCATTCCGATCGAGCAGGCCGCCGACGCGGCCAGGATCGGTGTCGGCGTCTCCACATTGTTCGCCGTGTTCGACTCCCACGACGGCATCACCTTCGCGCACGAAGGGCTGAGCACCCCGTCCGGCGACATCCGGCTCGTCCCGGTGCTCGACCGGCAGGTCCGGCTGGCCGGGCAGCCCGGGTTCGCGTGGGCGCCCGGCCGCCAGATCGCCGCCGACGGCTCGCCCTGGCCCTACGACCAGCGGGGAGTGCTCGAACGCCAGGTCGCGCTGGCCGCCGAAGCGGGGCTGGAGTTCCGGGCCGGCTACGAACTGGAATTCCGTCTGAGCCGTGAAGACGGCCCGCTCGCCGTCCAGGGGCCCGCATACGGGCCGCGGATCCTTCTCGAAGTGGACGAATTCGCCGCCCAGCTCCTCCGCGATCTGCGTGACCACGGCATTCCCGTCGGGCAGTTCCACGCCGAGGTCGGGCCCGCGCAGTTCGAGCTCGCGATCGCGCCGGCCGACCCGATGACCGCCGCCGACCGGCAGCTGCTGGCCCGGCAGACCATCCACGCCGCCGCCCGCGCCCACGGGTTGCGGGCGGCCTTCGCGCCCCTGGTCGACGCCGCCGAGATCGGCAACGGCTGGCATCTGCACACCTCGGTCTCCCGCGACGGCGTCAACCTGCTCTCCGGCGGCGACGGCCTCCACGGCCTGACCGCCGACGGAGCCGCCTACCTGGCCGGGCTCCTGCGCGACCTGCCCGCCATCGCCGCGATCACCGCCCCCAGCGTGCCGTCGCTGCACCGGCTGCGGCCCGGCTACTTCTCCAGCGCCTACACCTTCTGGGGTGTCGAGAACAGGGAGGCGGCCCTGCGGTTCGTGCCGTCCACCGAGCTGCTCGGGGCGCCCCACGCCAACGTCGAACTGAAGCCGTCCGACGCCTCCGCCAACCCCTACCTCGCCCTGGCCGTCGTCATCGCCTCGGGCCTGGCGGGGATCGCGGAGGGTCTCACCCCGCCGCCGCCCGTCCAGGAGAACCCGGGCGGCTGGACCGAGGAGCGTCGCGAAGAGCTGGGCATCCATCGTCTGCCGGCCACCCCCGACGAGCAGCGGGCGGCCCTGCTTGGCTCCGCGCGGATCCGCGAGGTCCTGGGAGACGAACTCCTGGGCGCCTTCGCGGCCGTCCGGGCCTCCGACCAGGCGTGGGCCGAGGGGAAGTCCGTCGAGGACATCGTCGCCGCGCACCTGTGGCGATACTGAGCCGCGCGTACCGCTAGGAGATCTTGCGGCGGTACGCCGCCATCGCGAAGAAGTAGGTCACGGCCAGGATGCCGGCGCACCAGCCCAGTGCGATCCAGATGTCGGTGCCGACCGGCTGCTCGGTGTAGAGGTTGCGGATCGCGTTGACGATCGAGGTCACCGGCTGGTTCTCGGCGAACACGCGGACCACGGTCGGCATGGTGTCGGTGGGGACGAACGCCGAGCTGAGGAACGGCAGGAAGATGAGCGGGTAGGAGAAGGCGCTGGCGCCGTCGATGGTCTTGGCGGTGAGGCCGGGGATGACGGCGAGCCAGGTCAGGGCCAGGGTGAACAGGATCAGGATGCCGGCGATCGCGAGCCACGACGCCAGTCCGGCCGACGAGCGGAAGCCCATGAGCAGCGCGACGAGCACCACGACCACGAGCGAGATCATGTTGGCGACCAGCGAGGTCAGCACGTGGGCCCACAGCACGGCCGAGCGGGCGATCGGCATCGACTGGAAGCGTTCGAAGATGCCGCCCTGCATGTCGAGGAACAGCCGGTAGGCGGTGTAGGCGATGCCCGAGGCGACCGTCATGATCAGGATGCCGGGCAGCAGGTAGTTCACATAGGAGTCCGAACCGGTCTGGATCGCGCCGCCGAAGACGTACACGAACATCAGCAGGAACAGGATCGGCGTGATCGTGGTCGTGATGATCGTGTCCATGCTGCGGGAGATGTGACGCAGGGAGCGCCCCAGCAGGACACTGGTGTCGGCGAAGAAATACCTGGTCATCATCGGTCCTTACCGGTGCTCACGAGGGAGAGGAAGACGTCCTCCAGGGTCGGCTGCTTCTCGACGTACTCGACCTTGGCGGGCGGGAGGAGCTGCTTGAGCTCGGAGAGGGTGCCGTTCACGAGGATCCTGCCTTCGTGCAGGATCGCGATGCGGTCGGCGAGGTGCTCGGCCTCGTCCAGATACTGCGTGGTGAGCAGGACCGTCGTGCCCTGGCTCGCGAGTTCCTTCACCGCCGCCCAGACCTCCAGGCGGGCCTCGGGGTCGAGGCCGGTCGTGGGTTCGTCGAGGAAGATGACCGGCGGGTTCCCGATGAGGCTCATCGAGATGTCGAGGCGTCGGCGCATGCCGCCCGAATAGGTGCCGACCTTGCGGGCGCCCGCGTCGGTCAGCGAGAACCGGGCGAGCAGGTCGTCGGCGATCTTGCCGGGGTTCTTGAGGTGCCGCAGTTGGGCGACCATCACCAGGTTCTCGCGCCCGGTGAGGATCTCGTCGACGGCGGCGAACTGCCCGGTCAGGCTGATCGACTCGCGGACCTTCGCGCCCTGGGCGGTGACGTCGAAGCCGTTGACGACCCCGGTCCCCGCGTCGGCCTTGAGCAGCGTGGCCAGGATGCGCACCACGGTCGTCTTCCCGGCGCCGTTCGAGCCGAGCAGCGCGAAGATGCTGCCGCGCGCCACCTCGAAGTCGACGCCTTTCAAGACCTTCAGTTCCTTGTACGACTTCTCCAAGCCTCGCACTTGGATCGCTTGACTCATCGGGCTCTCCTGTCTGGTCCGGCGACTGAGGGCATGGGAGATCCACGCGCCGACCGGCTGGTTGTGAATGGGGGTCTCGCTAACGCGCTACTTGGTGTCGCTAGCTACCACTACAAAGTAACACCGACTACCGGTATATAGCAATGCTGAATAGCGAAGGCTTCAGATGTCCAGGTCCTCGACCGTGGGCCTCCGGCCGAGGTCGGTGATGAGGTCGTAGAACTCGGCCGGCACCCGGCCGCGCAGCTCCTCGACCGTCGCGAAGACGTCGAGGGTCGCCTCGCCCTGGACGAAGCCCCAGTCGGAGTCGGCCAGGCCGAGATAGACGCGCAGCGCCTCGCGGGAGAACAGGCCCGACACCCAGTCGCCGGCGTCCCGGGGCATGCTGTCGGTGTATTCGGGCCCGCGTTCGACGTGCAAAACGTATTTGCCCTGGCGGGAGCGGTAGACCCGGTACTGCTCGTCGCGTCCGCCCACCGTGCGGCCCCACTCGCCGAGCAGCACGCCGGAGAAGCGCTGCCTGCGGACGGCGCCGCCCCGCCCGACCTTCAGGGTGATCTCGTCGTAGCCCTCCGCCCGGCCCTCCTCGGTCTCGACGTAGCGGCGCAGGGCGGTGGTGATGGCGGCCGACAGCTTGCCGCCGGTCAGGTCCTGGGCCCGCTGGAAGAGCGGCAGGTCGTCGTCCGAGACGTAGATCGTCTTGTTCGGCATCATCCATCCTCCTCGATATACGCATAAGCATACGTATATGAGCGGGCCGCCGACAAGCCGAGCCGACCGATTCCTCCGCATGCCGCTCTCGCGGTGACGACCTTCGGGGCCGGTATCGTCCGAGTCGTGACTCACGACCGGAATCCGGTGCGGCTCGCCGTGGTGGTCGCCGCTCTCGGAGTGGTGTTCGGCGACATCGGAACCAGCCCGATCTACACCATCCAGACCGTGTTCAATCCGGCCGACCCGCATCCGGTCCCGGTCAGCACCGGCAACGTCTACGGCGTGGTGTCGCTGATCTTCTGGTCGGTGACGATCATCGTCACGGTCACCTACGTGCTGCTGGCCATGCGCGCCGACAACGACGGCGAGGGCGGCATCATGGCGCTGATCACGCTGGTGCGGCGGAGCGGCCGGAACACATTCGCGCTGGCGGCGCTGGGGATCTTCGGGGCGTCGCTGTTCTTCGGCGACAGCATGATCACTCCGGCGATCTCGGTGCTGTCGGCGGTCGAGGGGCTCAAGCTCGTCGAGCCGTCGCTGGAGACCTGGATCGTGCCGATCACCGCGGTGATCATCGTGGCGCTGTTCATGGTGCAGAGCCGGGGGACGGCGGCGGTCGGGCGGCTGTTCGGGCCGGTGATGATCGCCTGGTTCACCGCCATCGGCGCGTTCGGCGTCGTCGGCATCGCCGGTCACCCCGAGATCCTCAAGGCGCTGTCGCCGACGTACGCGATCGGTTTCCTGGCCGGGAACTTCGGCATCGCCTTCTTCGCGCTGGCCGCGATCGTGCTGGCGGTCACCGGCGCCGAGGCGCTCTACGCCGACATGGGCCACTTCGGCCGCCGCTCGATCACCCGCGGCTGGCTGTTCCTCGTGTTCCCGGCGTGCGTCCTCAGCTACATGGGCCAGGGCGCGCTGATCCTCGACGACCCGGCCAACATCGCCGGGCCGTTCTTCCTGCTCGTGCCCGAGTGGGGACGGCTGCCGATGGTCCTGCTGGCCACGGCCGCCACCGTGATCGCCTCGCAGGCGGTGATCACCGGCGCGTTCTCGGTCGCCGCGCAGGCCGCGAAGCTCGGCTACCTGCCCCGGCTCAAGATCGCCCACACCTCCGAGTCGACGGTCGGCCAGATCTACGTCCCGTGGATCAACTGGCTGCTGCTGGTCGCCGTGCTCACACTGGTGTTCGCCTTCCAGAGCTCCGCGGCGCTGGCCTTCGCGTTCGGCATGGCGGTGACCGGCACCATCACCATCACCACGCTGCTGTTCCTCGTCGTCGCCCGCTGGATGTGGGGGACCCCGCGCTGGCTGATCGGCCTCGGCTCCCTCCTGCTGCTGGTCGACCTGGCGTTCCTCGCGGCCAACCTGACCAAGCTCGTGCACGGCGCCTGGCTGCCGCTGGCCATCGGCGTCGCCGCGTTCACCGTCATGATCACCTGGCAGCGCGGCCGCACGATCGTCACCGCCGAACGCGAACGGCACGAGGGTTCCCTGCGCGAGTTCATCGACCGCCTGCACGGCGCCGAGGCCGGAACGCGGCGGGTGCCGGGCACGGCCGTCTTCCTCAACCGGGGCAAGGAGACCGCGCCGCTGGCCCTCCGGGCCAACGTGGAGCACAACCACGTGCTGCATGACAACGTCGTGATCATGTCAATCGAGACCGAACCCGTGCCCCGCGTCCCGCCCGCCGAGCGGGTGACCGTCGACGACCTCGGCTACGCCGACGACGGGATCGTCCACGTCACCGCCCGCTACGGCTACATGGAGGTCCCCGACGTGCCCGGCGTCCTGGCCGGCCTCGACGCCCGGCGGGGCCAGACGTCCTATTTCCTGTCGAAGATCGAACTCCGGCGCGGCCCCGCGAAGACGATGACGACCTGGCGCAAGCACCTGTTCATCGCCACCTCGTACATCACCGCCGACGCCGCCGGATACTTCGGCCTGCCCCGCGAGCGGACGGTCATCATGGGTTCGCAGATCGAGGTGTGAGGAGCGACGACCATGACCGACGCCAGGCTGCCGGGCGATCCGGCGCGGTTCGCGCTCGTCACGGAACCCTACCGGCGTGAGCTGCAGGTGCACTGCTACCGGATGCTCGCGAACTACGACGACGCCCAGGACCTGACGCAGGAGACGTTCCTGCGGGCCTGGCACAAGCGAGAGTCGTTCCAGGGCCACGCCGCGGTGCGGACCTGGCTCTACCGGATCGCCACGAACGCCTGCCTCGACTTCCTGGAGAAGCGCGACGACCGCACGCCCGTGCCCGCCGAGCTGCCGGTCCACCTCCAGCCCTACCCCGACCGGATGCTCCCGGAGGACCCGCAGGAGTCGGTGGTGGCGCGGGAGACGATCGAGCTGGCGTTCATCGTCGCCGTCCAGCACCTGCCGCCGCGGCAGCGGGCGGTGTTCGTGCTGCGCGACGTCCTCGGCTGGCCGGCGCCGAAGGCCGCCGACGTCCTGGAGCTGACCGTCGCCTCGGTGACCAGCGCACTCCAGCGGGCGCGCGTGACGATGCGCGAGCAGCTGCCCGGCCGGCGCCTCGACTGGCGGAGCCCCGCCACGCACGAGCTGTCGGACGAGGAGCGCGGCGTGGTGCGGTCGTACATGGACGCCCACGAGCGCAACGACCTCGCCGCGCTGACGGCCCTGCTCCGCGACGACCTGCGCTTCGCGATGCTGCCCGACGCGAACGCCCTGGTCGTCACGGCCAAGGAGTCGGTGGAGGGCTGGGTCTCCGGCGGCCTCTTCCGGCCCGGCCACGACGACTGGCGCGGCGTCGCGACGACGGTCAACCGCATGCCCGCCGCCGCGCTGTACCTCCGCACGCCCGGCGACCCCGAATACCGTCTCTACACGATGGCGGTCCTGCACGTCGTCGACGGGAGGATCGCCGAGCTCACCGGGTTCGACGCCGCGGGCAAGCCCTGGCTGGGCCTGCCCGCGACGCTGTGATCAGGCGGTCGTCATCGCCTCGTCTCGTAGCGGGTCAGGAGCACGCCGCCGGGGAACGTCCGGGTCTCGACCAGTTTCAGGTTCACCCAGGAGTCCAGGGCGGTGAAGAACGGGGTGCCGCCGCCGACCAGGACCGGCATGGTGACCAGCACGTACTCGTCGATCAGCCCGGCCCGCATGGCCGCCGCGGCGAGCGTCGCGCCGCCGATGTCCATCGGGCCGCCGTCCTCGGCCTTGAGCCGGGTGATCTCGGCGACGGCGTCGCCGGTGACCAGGCGGGAGTTCCAGTCGACCTTGTCGATCGTCGAGGAGAACACCACCTTCGGCAGGTCCCGCCAGCGGCGGGAGTACTCGATCTCCGCCGGGGTGGCGCCCGGCCGCTGGTCGGCGGTCGGCCAGTAGGGGCTCATCGCCTCCCACAGCCTGCGCCCGTAGAGCGACAGCTCGGTCGCCGCCACCCGATCGGACCAGAACTGGAACAGCTCGTCGCTCGACGACGAGTCGGGTCCATCCCCGCCGCTCCAGCCGAGGTCGTCGCCGGGTGCGGCGGTGTAGCCGTCCAGGGTCACGCTCATGGCGAAGATCAGTTTCCGCATCGTTCGGGCCTTCCGTGAGTCGGTTTCCCATACAGACGGGCGGGGCTCGGAAAACTCATCGGTGCGGGTTCAGGGCTGGAAGCGGTAGCCCATGCCGGGTTCGGTGATCAGGTGCACGGGACGGGCGCTGTCCGGCTCCAGCTTGCGCCGCAGCTGGGCCATGTACTGCCGCAGGTAGTGCGTCTCCTTCACGAACCGCTCGCCCCACACCGCGATCAGCAGCTGCCGCTGGCCCACCAGCCTGCCGGGGTTGCGCAGCAGGATCTCCAGGAGGTGCCACTCGGTGGGCGTCAGCTTCACGTCGCCGGAGACGGTCTTGTTCGCCAGGTCCACGACGTGGCCGCCGACCGTCACCCGCGTCGATCCCGGCTTCTCCACGCTGACCCGGCGGGTCACGGCCCGCAGCCGGGCCATGAGTTCCTCCATGTTGAACGGCTTGGTGATGTAGTCGTCGGCCCCGGCGTCCAGCGCCTCGACCTTGTCCTGGTTCCTGGTCCGGCCCGACAGCACCAGGATCGGCACCGTGCTCCAGCCCCGGATCCCGTGCACGACGTCCACTCCGGGGAGGTCGGGCAGGCCGAGGTCGAGGATCACGGCGTCCGGGCGGGCGTCGGCGGCCACGCGCAGGGCGGCGGCGCCGGTCGCGGCCTCGTGCACCTCGTAGCGCCGGGCGGCCAGGTTGATGCGCAGGGCGCGGAGGATCTGCGGTTCGTCGTCCACGACGAGGACCCTGGTCACGGTTGCTCCCTGACCGGCATGGTGAGGATCATCGTGAGGCCTCCTCCAGGGGTCTCCTCGGGGGTGAGGGTGCCGTTCATCGCCTCGGTCAGGCCCTTCGACAGGGCGAGACCGAGGCCGACACCGGTGTGGTTGTCACGGTCGCCGAGCCGCTGGAACGGCTGGAAGACCCGTTCGTGCGCGTCCGGCGGGATGCCGGGGCCGCGGTCGATCACCCGGATCTCCATCCGGTCGTCGTGCATGCTGGCGGAGACCAGCACCTTCGCTCCCGGCGGGCTGTAGCGGACCGCGTTGGAGATGAGGTTGACCAGCACCCGCTCCAGCAGCGCCGCGTCGGCGACGATCTCGGGCAGGTCGAAGGAGATGTACGTCTCCACCCGGTCACCCAGCGGTCCGAGGTCGTCGACCGCGCGGGGCACGATCTCCTCCAGCCCGACGGGCACGAGCGTGACGCCCAGCACCCCGGCCTGCAGGCGGCTCATGTCGAGCAGGTTGGCCACCAGCCGGTCGAGTTTGACCAGCGACTCGTCGGCGGTGGCCAGCAGCTCGGCGCGGTCGTCGGCCGACCAGGCGATCTCGGTGTTGCGCAGCGACTCGACCGCCGCCTTGGCCGAGGCCAGGGGGGTGCGCAGGTCGTGGCTGACGGCGGCGAGCAGCGCGGTGCGCATCTTGTCGGCGGCGGCCAGCGGTTTGGCCTGCTCGGCAGCCTCGGTCAGGCGCTGCTGGCGCAGCGCGACGGCGATCTCGGCCGCGAAGGCCTCCAGCACCCGGCGGTCGGCGGCGTTGAGCAGGTCGCCGCAGGCCGCGAGCACCAGGTCGTCGTCGATGACGACGTCGGTGTCGCTGCTCGACGGGGTGATACAGGGCGGCCCTCCGGTCGTGGCGACGATGGTCCAGGCCGAGGGGTCGGAGCGCTCGTGCACCCCGCCGCCGTCCGGCCGCCGCTCCAGGAGCGTGACGGAGATGAGCCCGAACGTCTCGCGGAGCCGCGCCAGCAGCGACGGCAGCGCCGACTCGCCCCGCAGCACGTGCCCGGCCAGGGCCGACAGGATCTCGGCGTTCGCGCTGGCCTGGGCCGCCTGCCGGGTCCGCCGGGCCGCGAGGTCGACGATGGCGGCCACGGCCGCCGCGACCATGACGAAGACGACCAGGGCGAACAGGTTCTCCGGGTTGCTGATCGTGAATTCGTACAGGGGAGGGGTGAAGAAGTAGTTCAGGAGCAGCGAGCCGCCGACGGCGGCGGTGATGGCGGGCCAGGTGCCGCCCGCGAGCGCCACGCCGACGGTCAGCATCAGGAAGAACAGGATCTCGCTCGGCAGCGACAGATCCTCCCGGAACGGGAGCAGCACCCCCGTCAGCACCGGCATGCCCAGCACCGCGAGGATCCAGCCCGCGATCCGCCGCCGTCGCGTCAGCGCGGCCCGCGAGCGCTGGCGGCGCGCGCGGCCCTGCTTCGCCTCCGCGTGGGTGATCATGTGGACGTCGATCGACCCCGACTGCGCGGTCGTCTCGACCCCCACCCCCCGGGAGAGCAGCTGCGCGAAGCGCCCCCGCCGGGAGGCGCCGAGCACGATCTGGGTGGCGTTGACCCCGCTCGCGAAGTCGAGCAGCGCCCGGGGGATGTCGTCGCCGACGACCTGGCGGTAGGTCCCGCCGAGCGACTCGACCAGCGTGCGCTGCCGGGTCAGGTTGCCGGGGTCGCCGCCGGTGAGGCCGTCGGCGCTGACGACGTGCACGGCCAGCAGGTCGGCGCCCTTGCTGCGGTCGGCGATCCTGGCCGCGCGCCGGATCAGCGTGTCGCCCTCGGGGCCGCCGGTGAGCGCGACCACGACCCGCTCCCGCGCCTCCCACGTGCCCTGGATGCCGTGTTCGGCGCGGTAGCGGTCGAGCTGTTCGTCGACCTTCCCCGCCACCCACAGCAGCGCGAGCTCGCGCAGCGCGGTCAGGTTGCCGACGCGGAAGTAGTTCGACAGCGCGGCGTCGACCTTCTCGGGGGCGTAGATGTTCCCGTGCGCCATGCGCCGCCGCAGCGAGTCGGGCGACATGTCGACCAGCTCGATCTGGTCGGCCTGCCTGACCACCTCGTCCGGAACGGTCTCCTGCTGGGGGACCCCCGTTATTTCCTGTACGACGTCATTGAGCGACTCCAGGTGCTGGATGTTCACCGTGGTGATCACATGGATGCCCGCGTCGAGCAGTTCCTCGACGTCCTGCCAGCGCTTGGCGTTGCGGGAACCCGGGACGTTCGTGTGGGCCAGTTCGTCGACCAGCACCACCTTGGGCGCGCGTGCGACGACGGCGTCCACGTCGAGTTCGGTGAAGGCACCGCCCCGGTAGTCCATGAGCTTCCGGGGGACGACCTCCAGGTCCTCCAGCTGCGCGGCGGTCTGGACGCGGCCGTGGGTCTCGACGATCCCCACGACCACGTCCCGGCCGCGCTCCTTCGCCCGGCGTCCCTCACCGAGCATCGCGAAGGTCTTACCGACTCCGGGCGCCGCGCCCAGATACACCCTCAGTCGGCCGCGCGGCACGTCGTCACCCCTTGTCGAGGGCCAGGTTGAGCTCCAGCACGTTCACTGCCGGTTCGCCCATGAAGCCGAGCGGACGGCCGGTGGTGTACCGCGCGATGAGCGTGTTCACCCGGTCGACGGGGAGACCACGCTCCTTGGCCACACGAGGCGCTTGGAGTTCGGCGTAGGCCACCGAGATGTGCGGGTCGAGCGCCGAGGCGCTCGCCGTCACGGCGTCCGGCGGGACGACCGCCGTCGCATCGCCCCTGATCGGGACGGTCCGCCCGGCCGCGTAGTCCTCCCCGGGCCTGCCGCACTCGACCGGCACGCCTTCGTAGGTCGTGACGAACGGCTGCGCGGGGCAGGCCTGGTTGACGCTGACCGCCCGGTCCGTGAAGACCTTCAGGACGGCGCCGACGCCGTCGGGGGTGCAGTAGGGACGGGCTCCGCTGACGCCCTCCAGCGCGCCGATGTCCTTGGAGCGCGTGCACACCTGGGTGAGCAGGCTCGCTCGGTCGGGGGTGTCGATGACGTCCTCCGGCCCGAGGTTGCTGGCCGCCGTGGCGAGCATGTCGTAGCCGCCCGCTGACGGGCGGGACTGGAAGTACTTCGCGACCGGGTCGCCGTCGGCGTCGGTGAAGCTCTGGCCGATGAGGGCGGGGTCGCCGTTGGCGTTGCCGTTGAAAAGGGCCTGGGCCACTCCCATGGTCGCCAGGGGATAGATCGCGCCGAGGATCACGGTGAGCACGACCACGGCGCGTAGCGCCGCCAGATGCTGCTTGATCCAGCTCGGTAGACGGTTCATCACACGATTCCCATGATCAGAAGGTCGATCAGTTTGATGCCGACGAAGGGGGCCACGATGCCGCCCAGGCCGTAGACCAGCAGGTTCCGGCTCAGGAGCTTCGAGGCGCTCGACGGGCGGTACTTCACGCCGCGCAATGCCAGCGGGATCAGGGCGACGATGACGACCGCGTTGAAGATCACCGCCGACAGGATCGCCGACTGCGGCGAGTCGAGACGCATGATGTTGAGCGTGTCGAGGCCCGGGTAGACCGCCGCGAACATCGCCGGGATGATCGCGAAGTACTTGGCGATGTCGTTGGCGATCGAGAACGTCGTCAGGGCGCCTCTGGTGATGAGGAGCTGCTTGCCGATCTCGACGATCTCGATGAGCTTGGTCGGGTTGGAGTCGAGGTCGACCATGTTCCCGGCCTCTTTGGCGGCGCTCGTGCCGGTGTTCATGGCCACGCCGACGTCCGACTGCGCGAGGGCGGGGGCGTCGTTGGTGCCGTCGCCGGTCATGGCGACCAGGCGGCCGCCCTCCTGCTCACGCTTGATCAGCGCCAGCTTGTCCTCCGGCGTGGCCTCCGCGAGGAAGTCGTCGACGCCCGCCTCGTCGGCGATGGCCTTGGCGGTGAGCGGGTTGTCGCCGGTGATCATCACGGTGCGGATGCCCATGCGGCGCATCTCGTCGAAGCGTTCGCGCATGCCCGACTTCACGACGTCCTTGAGGTGGACGACCCCGAGGACCTGATCCTTCTCGGCCACGACGAGCGGGGTGCCGCCGCTGCCGGAGATGGCGTCCACGATGGCGCCGACCTGGTCGGTCGGGCGGCCGCCGTTGTCGCGCACCCACTTCATGACCGCCGTCGCGGCGCCCTTGCGGATCTCGCGACCGTGGAAGTCGACCCCCGACATACGGGTCTGCGCGGTGAACGGCACCCACTCGGCGTCGCGCATCTCGCGTTCGCGCAGGCCGTAGCGCTCTTTGGCGAAGACCACGATCGAGCGGCCCTCGGGCGTCTCGTCGGCGAGGGAGGAGAGCTGGGCGGCCTCGGCCAGGTCCGACTCGCTCACCCCCGCGACCGGGACGAACTCGGAAGCCTGGCGGTTGCCGAGCGTGATGGTGCCGGTCTTGTCGAGCAGCAGCGTCGAGACGTCCCCGGCGGCCTCGACGGCGCGGCCGGACATCGCCAGGACGTTGCGCTGCACCAGACGGTCCATGCCGGCGATGCCGATGGCCGACAGCAGCGCGCCGATCGTGGTCGGGATGAGGCACACGAGCAGCGAGACGAGCACGATGCCGCTGACCCCGTCGCCGGTCAGCGCCAGCGAGTCGGGGATGCCGGGGTTGACGCCCTTGGCGTAGACGGCCATCGGCTGCATGGTGACCGTGGCGACCAGGAAGATGATCGTCAGGGCGGACAGCAGGATGTTGAGGGCGATCTCGTTGGGGGTCTTCTGCCGGTTGGCGCCCTCGACCAGGGCGATCATCCGGTCGATGAAGCTCTCGCCCGGCTTCTGGGTGATCCTGACGACGATCCGGTCCGACAGCACCTTCGTGCCGCCGGTGACGGCCGAGCGGTCGCCGCCCGACTCGCGGATGACCGGCGCCGACTCACCGGTGATGGCCGACTCGTCGACCGAGGCGATGCCCTCGATGACGTCGCCGTCACCGGGGATGGTCTCCCCGGCGACGACCACGACCTCGTCGCCCTGCCGCAGTTCGGAGGCGCCGACCCTCTCGCCGGAGACCTTCACCGCCGTCGTGTCGCGCTTGGTGGCGCGCAGCGTCGCCGCCTGCGCCTTGCCGCGCCCTTCGGCGACGGCCTCGGCGAGGTTGGCGAACAGCACGGTCAGCCACAGCCAGACCACGATCGCCCACGAGAAGAGGTTCGGCTCCAGCACGGCCAGGACCGTGGTGAACGCCGCGCCGATCTCGACGATGAGCATGACCGGGTTACGCCACAGCGTGGCCGGGTTGAGCTTCTTGACGGCGTCGGGCAGCGATGCGATCAGCTGCCGGGGTTCGAACGCGGCCATCAGAACAGTCCTTCTGCGATGGGACCCAGCGCCAGCGCCGGGAGGAAGGTCAGGGCGACCAGGACGATCGTCACGCCCACGACCAGGCCGACGAACTGCGGCCGGTGGGTGGGCAGCGTCCCGGCCGACTCCGGCACCGGCGTCTGTTTCGCCAGCGAACCGGCCAGGGCGAGCACGAAGATGATCGGCAGGAACCGGCCCAGCACCATGCACAGGCCGAGCGCGACGTCGTACCAGGGCGTGTTGACCGTGACGCCGCCGAACGCGGAGCCGTTGTTGTTGGAGGCGCTGGTGAAGGCGTAGAGGATCTCGGAGAATCCGTGCGGACCGCTGTTGAGCATCGCGGCCAGGCCCGCCTCGTTGCCCATCGCCACCGCGGTGCCGACCAGCACCAGCACGGGCGTGACCAGGAAGTACAGCGACGCGAGCTTGATCTCGCGGGACCCGATCTTCTTGCCCAGGTATTCGGGTGTGCGCCCGACCATCAGGCCCGCGACGAACACCGTGATGACGGCCAGCACCAGCATGCCGTAGAGGCCCGCGCCGACGCCGCCGGGCGCGACCTCGCCGAGCATCATGTTGAACAGCGTCATCATGCCGCCGAACGGCGTGTACGAATCGTGGAAGGAGTTGACCGCGCCGGTCGAGGTCAGCGTGGTCGCCGCCGCGAACGTGGCCGAGTTGGCGACGCCGAACCTGACGTCCTTGCCCTCCATCGCCGCGCCCACGGCCTGCGGGACGGTCGCGTCCCCGGCCAGCTCGAACACGTTGGTGAGCACGATGCTCGCGATCGCAATCACGCCCATCACGGCGAGGATCGCGTAGCCCTGGCGGAGCTGGCCGACCATCCTGCCGAAGGTCCGGGTGAGGGCGATCGGGATGAGCAGGATGAGGAAGATCTCGAACCAGTTGGTCCAGGCGGTCGGGTTCTCGTACGGGTGCGCGGAGTTGGTGTTGTAGAAGCCGCCGCCGTTGGTGCCGAGCTCCTTGATGACCTCCTGGCTCGCCACCGGCCCGCCGGTCACGTTCTGCACGTTGCCGGTGAGCGTGGTGATCTCGTGGGGCCCGACGAAGTTCTGCACCACCCCGCCCGCCACCAGCACGAGCGCGCCCACGAACGCGATCGGCAGCAGGATGCGCAGCGTGCCACGCACCAGGTCGACCCAGAAGTTGCCGATCGTCTCGCTGTTCCGCCGCGCGAACCCGCGCACCAGCGCGATGGCCACCGCCATGCCGACGGCCGCCGAGACGAAGTTCTGCACGGCGAGCGCGGCCATCTGGGTGAGATGGCCCATGGTGTTCTCGCCGGAATAGGCCTGCCAGTTCGTGTTGGTCACGAAACTGATGGCGGTGTTCCACGCGATGTGGTCGGGCACCGCGGGAAAACCCAGGGAGAGCAGGAGTTTGTCCTGGACGCGCTGGAGGGCGTACACGAAGAAAATGGAGACGATCGAAAAGGCCAGCAGGCTGCGGGCGTAGACACCCCAGCGCTGCTCGGCGTCGGGCCGCACCCCGAGGAGCCGGTAGACGCCGCGCTCGACGGCGTTGTGCCTGCTGCCGGTGTAGACGCGGTGCATGTGGTCGCCGAGGGGCTTGTAGACCAGGGCCAGGGCCACGATCAGCGACAATATGAAGAGCCAGCCCATGTCAGAACCGCTCCGGGAACAGCAGGGCGGCGACCATGAAGATCACCAGGCCGATGGCGACGACCAGTCCGGCGGCGTTGATCGCGCTCACAGGCGCTCCACCGCCTTGACCACGAACCCGAAGATCACGAAGATCGCGATCGTCAGGGCGACGAAGATGAGGTCACCCATCTCTTGCTCACAGCTCCTATTGCCGATTTCCTAAGCGGATGTACGTACAGGAAAACGGTAGTTTTGAGCTGTTTATGAGTTCTTGATGGCTTTTATATGCGAGTGAAGACGTTCTTTACGGCGAACCCACGCGGTCAGATGTCGAGATCCTCGACGGGGGGATCGCGGTCGAGCTCGGTGAGCAGGGTGCGGAACTCCTCGGGGATCCGGCCGCCGAGTTGGTCGAAGGTGTCGAAGACCTCAAGGGTGGCCTCGCCCTGGACGAACCCCCAGTCGGAGTCGGCCAGCCCGAGATAGGTGCGCAGCGCCTCACGGGAGAACAGCCCCGACACCCAGTTGTCGGCGCCCCGGGTCAGGCTGTCGGTCCATTCGGGGGAGCGCTCGACGTGGAGCACGAACTTGCCCTTACGGGAGCGGTAGACCCGGAACTTCTCGTCGCGCCGGCCGGTCGTGCGCCCCCACTCGCCGAGCAGGATGCCGGAGAAGCGCTGCTTACGGACCGCCGTGCCCTGCCCGACCTTCAGGACGACCTCGTCGTAGCCCTCTTCCCGGTCGTCGGCCATCTCGACATAGCGGCGCAGCGCGATGCTGATCGCGGCCGACAGCTTGCCACCCGCCAGTTCCTGGGCACGCTGGAAGATCGGCAGGTCGTCGTCGGAGACGTAGATCGTTTTGTTCGGCATCGCTTTCATTCTCCCGGATGAGACGCCCCGCCCCCAACGGGACGCGCTCGCCCACGGTCAGCTCCACAGCCCCTTCGCCAGCGTCGTGAGCCCGCCCGCCAGTGCGAGCGCCAGCACGATCCGCCTCGCCGGTCCTTCCGGTACGCGGGAGGCGAGCACCGACCCGACGGCCAGCCCGGCCGCGACACCGACCCCGGCCAGCGCCCAGGTCGGGGCGCTGAGCTGGGGGAGTCCCTTGGCGGCGATGGACAGGACGTTCACGACCACGCCGTAGAACTGGGCGTTGGGGACGAACTCGCGGACCGTCCACCCGGCGTTGACCGCGTACAGGGAAACGGCGGGCCCGCCGACACCGGCAGAGGCGTTGAGGAATCCGCTCGCGGCACCGGCCGCGAGTGCGCCCCGGCGCCCGCGCAATGACCGCACCCGGACCCCGCTCATCACCAGCAGCGCGGCGCCGCTGACCAGCGCTCCGGTCGCGACGAGCAGCGCGGGTTCGGGCAGGGTCCGCGCCACCCAGGCCCCCGCCGGTACGGTCGCCGCCGCCGCGACCACCAACGGGACCATCGCGGCCGGCCGCACCGATCGCCAGGTGGTCAGGAGTCCGGCGGCGCTGATCGCCAGCGCGCCGCAGTTGGCCAGCCGCACACCCTCACCCGCGCCGAGCAGCAGCACCAGCGCGGGCACCGCGACCAGCGCGAACCCGACCCCGGCGAGCCGCTGAACCGACGCACCCACCGCGACGATCCCGAACAGCACCACCCTCAGACGTCCTGATCGACGATGTGGCGCATGTACAGGTCCGGGCGGGCGAGGAAGCGGCGCCAGTCGTCGACCAGGGGGAGTTCCGCCCACTCGGCGACCCTGGCGCCGTGGTCGCCCAGTTCGATGATCTGGGCGCCGGGCAGGCTCGTGAGGATGGGGGAGTGGGTGGCGCAGATGATCTGGCCGCCCTCGCCCGCGACCCGGTGCATCAGGGCCGCGAGCCGCAGGCAGGAGGTGAACGAGAGGGCGGCCTCCGGTTCGTCCAGGAGGTAGAGGCCCGGTCCGTTGACCATGTAGTCGAGGACGGTGAAGAAGCCCTCGCCGTGGGACTGCGTGGTGAGGTTGTCCGCCCAGAAGCCCTTGCCCTCCTTGGTGAGGACGCCCCGCGCGAGGTTGAAGAGCGTTTCGGCGCGGAAGAAGAACGCGCGCCGTTTCAGGCGGGGACCGTGGAGCAGGCGTCCTCCGGCGACGGTGAGATCGGCGTCGAGGACCTCACCGAGAGGGGTGGCCGGGCCGGTGCTGGCGTATTTCGTGCCTGCCTTGCCTCCTTCGGAGTTGATCCCGCTGACGTCGGCGATCGCCTCCATGATCGTGGACTTCCCGGTTCCGTTCTCGCCGACGAGGAACGTCACGGGGACGGTCAGCGGCAGCCCGTGGTCGGCGAGATGCCGCACGGCGGGCAGGTCGGCACACCAGGAGTCGGGGAGTTCCCGGGCGGTCAGGCGGGTGATCAGCACGGACGGGCACCTGCTGTCGGTTCGTCGATGGGAGATCCATTATCCCGTGCTGGACTGTTCGTCCAATACGGACTTATAGTCCAGGCATGGAGGATGGCCGAGTCCGGATGTGGGCGCCCGTGTGCCAGGCCGTCGCGTTGCTGCTCGGCCCTTATGCCGAGGTGGTGCTGCACGACCCGGACACCGACCGGATCCTGGCGATCTGGAACCCGATGGGCTCCCGTGGCCCGGGGGACCCGTCGTTACTGGGCGAGCTGGACACGCTCGACCCGTCCGCGCGCGACGTGTTCGGGCCCTACGGAAAGCTGCTCGCCGACGGCCGCCGGTTGTCGTCGGTCAGCGCGATCCTGCGGGAGCCCGACGGGAAGGCCGCCGCGGTGCTGTGCGTCAACCTCGACCGCACCCCGCTGGAGCAGGCCGCGGCCGTGCTGTCCGCGTTCGGCGCGCCCACGACGTCCAGGCCGGAGCCGCTGTTCGAGCACGACTGGAACGAGCGCGTCCAGCACATCGTCGGCACCTACGTCCGCGAATGCGGCCGCCCCGTCGAGCGGCTGACCCGCGCCGACCGGCTGACCGTCCTCTCCCGCCTGGACGAGGCCAAGATCTTCACCGTGCGCCGCGCCACCCCCGTGGTCGCTAGTGCGCTGCGCGTCTCCCGATCCACCCTCTACGGCCTGCTGGCCGAACTCCGAGGTACACCATGACCCGCCTGCCCGACTTCCGCCTGGAAACGTACTTCTCCCGGTGGGAGTTCACCGCCTGCCACCACCTGACCGCCTCCGACGCGCAGACCATGACCCTCCGCGACCTGCTCGCCCTCGCCGACGACCACGACCGTGCCGCCTACGAGAACCTGTCGCTCGGCTACACCGAGACCTACGGCGACCCGGCCCTGCGCGAGGCGATCGCGGGCATGTACGAGAAGGTCGACGCAGCCGACGTCATCTGCTTCGCCGGTGCGGAAGAGGGCCTCTACCTGGCGATGAACGTGCTGCTCAACGAGGGTGACCACGCGGTGGTGGTGACCCCGAACTACCAGGCGGCCGAGACGGTCCCGCTCGCCCTGTGCGAGGTCACCGGCGTCGCCCTCGACCCCGACCGCGACTGGGCCCTCGACCTCGACGCGGTCAAGGCGGCGATCCGCCCGAACACCCGGGTCGTGTCGGTGAACTTCCCGAACAACCCGACCGGCAAGGTCATCGGCGTGGCCGACTTCACCGAGCTGGCGCGGCTGTGCGACGAGCGCGGCATCCACCTGTTCAGCGACGAGGTCTACCGCGGCCTGGAACAGGACCCCGCCCGCACCCTCCCGCAGGCCGCCGACCTGTCGGACCGCGCCCTGTCGCTGAACGTCACCTCCAAATCGCTCGGACTGCCCGGCCTGCGCATCGGCTGGATCGCCTGCCGCGATCGGGAAGTGCTGTCCCGGCTGGAGAGGGCCAAGCACTACACCACGATCTGCAACTCCGCGCCCAGCGAGGTCCTGGCCCGCATCGCCCTCAAGGCCCGCACCACGATCCTCGACCGCAACCGCGCCCTCATCGCCCGCAACCTGCCGCTCTTCGACGCCTTCTTCGCCGAGTTCCCCGAGCTCTTCGAGTGGCGGGGTCCTGATGGCGGCTGTGTGGCCTACCCCCGTTATCTCGGCCCAGAGGGAGTGGACGAGTTCTGCACCCGCCTGGTCGAGGAGTCCGGCGTCCTGTTGCTGCCGGCCGGCATCTACCGTTCCGAGCTCACCCCCACCCCGGCCGACCGGTTCCGTATCGGGGTCGGCCGGGCGAAGCCCGAGGAGGGCCTGGCCGCCTTCGCCCAGTGGCTGCGAACGAGCCGTTGAGTCCTTCTATCTTCGATGCCGCCGAGATCGAGCGGGTCGCCACTCAGGAGCTGGTTTTCGGTGCCGTTCGCGATGCGATGATCGCGCATGCCCATGGCCGCACCACCGTGCCGCCACCGCTCCACCTGCTGTTTCCCGACGCCGACGGCGACTGTCACGTCAAGGCGGGCTGGGTGACCGGGACGCCCGACTTCACCGTCAAGATCGCCACCGGCTTCTACCGCAACCCTGCCGTCGGTCTGTCCACCAACCAAGGCCTGGTGTGCGTCGTCAGCGCCCGAACCGGGGAGATTCGCGCGATCCTCGACGACCGGGGACTCCTCACCGCCTGGCGTACCGCCGCTGTGGGCGCCTTGGTGACCCACGCCATGGCCCGGTCCGATGCCGTCACCCTGGCCGTGTTCGGCACCGGGGAACAGGCTCGTCTTCAGGTCGAATGGCTGGCCAGACTGCGCCCGATCGACACGGTGCTCGTCCACGGCCGTAGTCGGGACAGGACGAGATCGTTGTGCGAGGCGTTCCATGCCCTCGGCTTGTACGCCCGGCCCGCGTCGGCCGACGAGGCGGCCGGAGCCGACATGATCGTCACCGCCACGCCGGCGACGGCTCCGGTTCTGCGGGCCGATGATGTCCGCGCGGGGGCGCATGTCACGGGCATCGGCACCGACATGCCGCACAAGAACGAACTGCCGCCCGCCCTCTTCGCCCGAGCGGCTCTGATCGCCACCGACGACCACCGGCAGTGCCTCGACCACGGCGACTTCGGTCACGCGGTCCGCGCGGGCGCCACCACCGAGACCGGTGACACACCTGTTGGCCTCCTGCTCGAAACGCCCGTCGAGCGTCCGGCCGACGCGATCACGGTCGCCGACCTGACGGGAGTCGGCGCGCTCGACGCGGCCCTCGCCTCGGCCGTTCTGCGCGAGTTGTCCGAGTAGGGGTCCGCCCTCAGTGGGGGCGTGGTTCGTGTAGCGGGGGAGGGCGGCGTTCGAGCTTGAAAAGAGCGCGGGCAAAGCCCATCGCCGTTGCCGCGCACCGTATTCAGCAAGAGGTTCGCAGCCGAACGCGCACTGCTTGCTTATAAATCTACTTTGTAAAGGCGTCGGGTTGGTGCGAAAATTTCGCGCCGACATCACAACCCTCAACGATCGATCGGCGTGACCGCCTGTCCGAGCTCTGAGTCTCCGTGCCGAGAGCGGTCGGGGCAGCCTCGACCTTGGCGATCTCCGAGCCGCGGGGAAGGACCGAACTCACTCTCCTGCCGCAGCGCGTAAGTCGGTGTTCGGCCGGTTCTGTGCCCGGTACGCTACGCACCGGTAGGGAACTCCATAAGGGCACAGCGGTTCGGGCATGCGGGGAGTCTGATGACGGGTGCCGGGTCGGCGGCCTCCACGGCCGTCATATCGCCACGTGAGGCGGAGGTTCTGGCCGCGCTGGGGGAGCGCCTGACGAACGCCGAGATCGCCGCACGCCTGTTCATCTCGGTCCGCACCGTGGAGAGCCACGTCTCCTCCCTGCTCCGCAAGCTCCAGGTCGAAGATCGCAGGGCGTTGGCGGCCGCGGGGAGACCCGCAGGTACGGGAGCCCCGAAGCTGCCCACGGCGCTGACCTCGTTCATCGGCCGGGAGACCGAACGGGCCGTCCTGGCCGACGCACTCGGCGCCCACCGGCTGGTGACCGCAGTGGGACCGGGCGGGGTCGGCAAGACGCGTCTGGCGCTGAACGTCATCCTCGATGTCGCCGACCGATATGCCGACGGTGCCTGGTATGTCGATCTCGTCCCCGTGACGGACCCGTCGATGGTCGCGCCGGCGATCGCGGCGGCCCTCGGTCTGGGGGAGCGGCAGGGCCGGTCGAGTGAGGACACCGTCCTGGGCTGGCTGGGGTCCCGGCAGGCGCTGGTGGTGCTCGACAACTGTGAGCACCTGCTCGACGGGATGCCGGTTCTGGTCGAGCGGCTGCTCACCGGCTGTCCCCGGTTGTCGATGCTGCTGACGAGCCGGGCCCGGCTGCTGGTGCCGTTCGAGCAGGTGGTCCCGGTACCCGGCCTGTCGATCGAGGCGGGTGACGCCGTGGAGCTGTTCGTGGCCCGCGCGGCCGCGGCCGGGAGCCGGTTGGGGGACGACGCAGGGAAAGTCGCCGAGATCTGCCGTGCGCTCGACGGTATGGCGCTGGCCATCGAGCTCACCGCCGCCCGGGTGCCGTCGCTCGGCCTGGACGGCATCGAGGCCGGCTTGGCCGACCAGATGAACCTCCTGGCCGGTGGCCCGCGTGCGGACGACCGGCACCGTTCGATGCGGTCGGCGCTGGACTGGAGTTACGCCCTGCTGGACGCCGCCGATCAGGCGGTGCTGCGCAGGCTCTCCGTGTTCGCGGCGCCTTTCACCGCGGCGGCGGCGCAGGCGGTGTGCGGCGGGACTGCCCCGGCCGCGCTGGCCCGGCTCGCCGATCAGAGCCTTCTGGTCGCGGTCGTGGACGAGTCCGGAACCCGCTATCGGGCACTGGAGACCATCCGGCAGTACGGCGCCGCCCGCCTGACCGGCGAGGACGAGGCTCACCCCCGTCACCTGGCGTGGTGCCTGGACACCGCCGTCGCCGCCGGGCTGCCCACCGGTGACGACCCGGTGTGGCGCCGCCGGTTCGATGACGTGGCGGACGAGCTCCGCGCCGCCCTGCGCTGGGCAGCGGGCAGTGGGTCGCATCGCCCGCAGGCGTACCTGCTGGCGATCAGGCTGGCCGAGATGGCCTTCGCGCGTGGGTTGCCCGGCGAGGCGCAGGCGCGGTACGAGCAGGCCGCGGATCTGGCGGCCGACGCGGGCGAGGCCGTGGCCGCTTTGCGCTTCGCTGCGGGTGCGGCCCTGTCCCGGCACTTCGGCGACGACGCGCTCCGGCTGCACGTGGCCGCGGCCGACGCGGCCGTCCTGGCGGGCGACCGGGCGGGCGCCGCCGCCGACCTGGCCCAGGCCGCCGAGTTGTGCCGCCGTGCGCTGGGGTTGATGGCGACGGCGCCTCCGGAGGGTTTGGCGGACGAGCTGCTCGCTCGCGGGCTGGCGCTGTCCGATGGCAGTGTGGTCGCCGAGTGCCGGCTGCTGATCGCCGAGTCCTGGTCGGGCGACACCGATCCGGCCTCGGCCGAGCGGGCCATCGCACTGGCGCGCGAGGCGGGAGATCCGCTGGCCGAGAGTGCCGCGCTGGACGGGCTGACCGCGATCCAGCTGACCCGTGGCGAGTTGGGTGCGGCGCTGGCCAGTGCGCTGCGGCGTACCGAGATCCTCGACGGGCTGCGGGTGACGGCGGTGTCCGGTCTTGAGGCTTTCGACTCGCTCTACATCGCCGCCGAGTGTGCCGTCACGGTCGGTGACCTGCGGACGGCCAGGGTGATGTCCGAGCGGATCCGTGAGCTGCCGTTCCATCGTGAGGAAGGCCATCTGGCGACGTCCCGGTTGATCGTCGTCACGGCTCTGGCCGGTGACTGGGACGAGACCGTCGCGTTGGCCGAGCGGTTCCGGGACGGATGGGAGCAGGCGGGGCGTCCACGTGCCGGAAACCTCACCCGCGCCCCCTACGCGGCGGCGACGGTGCACGGCCTGCGCGGCGACGACGACGCTCGGGACGCCTGGCTGGAGGTCGTCGACGGCCTGTCGACTCCGGGCAGGCCGCTGTCGGCGATCCATTTCGGCGAGTTCTTCGACGCGCTTCTGCTGCTGCACCGAGGCGAGGGCGAAGCGGCGCTCGACCTCCTCCACACGCCTCCGGAGGATCTGCGGACCTGGTACAGCGGCATGTGGCGACCGTGGTACGCGGCGGTCTGGGCCGAGGCGGCCGTGGTCAGCGGGCACCCCGACACCGCTGACCGCATCCGCCGCGCCCGCGTGGCCGCCCGGGACAACCCCATCGCCGCGGCCATCGTGACCCGGGCCGAGGCCCTGGCCGGTGACGGCGCCGGACTGGCTCCGGCTGCCGCCGCGCTGGAGGCCGCGGGATGCCGTTACCAGTGGGCGCGCACCCTAGTGGCCATGGGCGGGGCACACCGTGACCGGGGCGAGGCCGCGCTCGCCGTGATGGGCGCGACCGCCATGCCCTGGCCTCCTGGACGAGGCCGATCATCCTGAGGCCGCAGGTGTGACCAGCGCGCGCAGGTCGGCTTGGGCGTCGACACCGAGTTCCAGCCGGTGGGTGCGCTCGTACAGGCCGATCTGGCGCAGGGCCGCCGCGTGGTCGCCGGATGTGGCCAGACCTCGTACCAGGAGTTCCTGATTGGCCTGGGTCAGCGGATTGCGGGCGACGGCGCGGCCCGCGTACACGACGGCTTCGCGGGCGCGGCCGTCGCGCAGGAGGGTGGCGGCGGTCCGGCGCAGGCGTTCTTCGACGATGGAGGCGATGCGGTGGCGTTCGATCAGCAGCCAGTGGTCGAATTCGGTGCTGGCCGCCGGTTCCGCGCCTTCCAGCAGGTCGCCGCCGACCCGCAGCAGTGACACCGGGTCGGTGGGTCCCTCGGTGAGGGTGTGGACGTCGACCTCCACCTCCGCGCCGAGCGCGATGGTCAGCGGATCGCCGCTCAGCACCCCCGGCAGGCCGAGGGCACGGCGGAGTTCGGCGAGCGTCCATCTGAGGGCGGCCAGCGGGTCGGCGGCGTTGTCGAACAGCAGTCTGGCCAGGTGGACGCGGTTCGGCGCGCGTTCGGCGAGCAGCAGGTAGCCGAGCAGCGCCCAGGTCTTCCGGCCGCGGGGCGGGCGCAGTCGCTCGCCGTCGCGTTCCAGAACCGGCCGGCCGAGCAGCCTGATCGTCAGCATGTGTCCTCTCTCCGGGATCGACTCCGGCCAGTCAATCCCGGGGCGTGCCCGGGCCACATCCGTGGTGGGTACGGAGAACCGCTCAGTACCGCGCTTTCGGTTCGGGGAGCATGCGGAACGGCAGGTGGCATCTGGGGGAAAGTGCACCGAGAGTGATCCCGCGGGTGTTCGTGGGCGTCGCCAAGAGTCGGAATGTCCAGGTGCTCGAACGGTTCCACCATTCCAGCCGCGCTCAGCGGGGCCCATAGTTTTGCCTCACCAGCGTTTATCTGTCTAGTGAAGCACTCGGCGGGAGGTGACCGGCCACCACGGCAGACATGGCCCCACGCCCCTGCCATACCAGCGCTGACCTGGACTTATGCTCGGCAGACCCCGATGGCATGTGATGGAGACCGCGTTGAGCGAGGAAACGACGAACGTGCACGCCCGGATCCACCCCACGGACTCGGGCGTCCGGCTGACCGTGACGCGGGGCGGAACCGCGGTCCTCGACGGGATCGAGCTCGGTTTCTCCCTCGGCGGGGTCCGGTTGGGGCTGAAGCCCGAGCCGGTGCACACCGTCGACCGCGTGGTCCGTGATCGTTTCACGTTGCGGTCGGGCAAGGCGGCCGGTGATCACGACTATGAGCACCACGAGACCGTTCACACCTTCCGCGAAGGCGGCGTCGAGTGGCAGGCGATCGTGCGGGCCGGGGATCACGGTGTGGCGGTGCGGTACGCGCTGCCCGCCCTCGACGGCACCGCCCACGTCACCGGTGATCACACCTCGCTCGCCCTGCCCGCCGGGTCGCGGAATTGGGTCCTCGACTACCAGACCTGGTACGAAACCCCCCGCTTCGGCGTGGACACCGCCGATCTGGCGAGCGGTGCCTACGGCCTGCCCTTCCTCACCCGCCTCGACGGCGACACCCACCTTCTCCTCACCGAATCCGGCATCGACGGCCGTTTCGCCGGTGCGCACGTGCGGGCCGAGGGCCACACGCTGCACTTCACGCTCGCCGACGACGCCGTCGAGGTCGCCCGGGGTGTGGTGACGCCGTGGCGGGTGCTGCTCGTCGGGACGCTCGCCGAGCTCGTCGCCTCCCTGTTCGTCGAGGAACTGGCGCCCGCGGTCTCGCCCGAGCTGGCGGAGGCGGCCTGGGTGCGGCCGGGCCGGGCGGCCTGGTCGTGGTGGTCGGACTTCTATTCCGGCGCCCAGCTCGACAAGCAGAAGCATTTCGTGGACGTCGCCGCCGACCTGGGCTGGGAGCACCTGCTCATCGACTGTGGCTGGGAGGAGACCTGGGTTCCGGAGATCGTCGCCTACGCGAGCCTGCGGGGGATCCAGGTCCATCTCTGGACGATCTGGCGCGATCTCAACAGCCCGGAGGACCTGCGCAGACTGGCGCTGTGGCGGTCGTGGGGCGTGGCCGGGATCAAGGTCGACTTCATGGAGTCGGAGTCGAAGGACCGCTACCGCTGGTACGACACGATCCTCACCGAATCGGCCCGCCTCGGGCTCATGGTCAACTTCCACGGCTCGGTCATCCCGCGCGGCTGGGCGCGGACCTTTCCTCAGGTCATCGGCTACGAGGCGATCCAGGGCGCCGAATACTACGTGTTCTTCGAGAACCAGGCGCTGACGGCCTCCCACAACGTCATCCAGCCCTTCACCCGCAACATCGTCGGCGCGATGGACGCCACCCCGGTCGCCTTCGGCGCTCAAGGACGCACCACCAGCGACGGCCACGAACTGGGACTGTCGGTGGCCTTCGAATGCGGGATCACCCACTTCGCCGACCACGTCGACGCCTACACCGCCCGCCCGCTCGCGGCCCGCTTCCTGGCCGAGCTCGCCCCGGTCTGGGAGGAGACCGTCCTGCTCGCGGGCGACCCCGACACCCACGCCGTCATCGCCCGCCGTGCCGGAGACCGCTGGTTCCTGGGCGGCATCGCGACCGGCGACCCCCAGGTCGTCCACGTGCCACTAACGCCACTCGGCGCCGGGCCGGACGCCCAGATCTGGATCGTCGGCGACGCTCTCGAGGAGACGGCCACCACCGCCACGGACGCCATCGAGATCACCGTGGCCCGAGACGGAGGCTTCGCCGCCATCGTCGCCCCGGCGGGCACGGAGATCTTCCGCGCCCAGCCTCGGCCCCACCAGGCCCCGCCCGGCGTACATCCGCAGGTCGCCGAGGCAGGCCCGAACAACACCGCAAAGATCACCACCGACCCGGATGCCCGCCTGCGGCTTCCCCCAGGCTGGACCGCCACGTCAGAAACCGGGACCACCTGGACGATTCGCCCATCGGCCGGTCTGCGCCCCGGGCAGCTCGGTGTGGTCACCGTCGAACGCGACGGCGACGACGGAGTCCCCGTCGTCGCCCACGCCCGGATCGTGCGCCCGCTCACCCCAGGCGACCATCCGCTGTCCCGACTACCGATGATCGCGTTCGTCAACGCCGACGGCCCCGTCGAGCGCGACATGTCCAACGGCGGCGGCAACCCCCGCGACGGAGGCCCCCTGCGGGTCGCCGGCCAGGAGTACGCCCACGGGCTCGGCACCGCACCCGGCTCCGAGGCCCGTTTCCACCTCGGCGGCCACGCGGCCCGCCTGTCCGGCGCCGTCGGGGTCGACGACGAGTCCACCGGCCGCGCCACGGTCACCGTGCTGGCCGACGACAGAGAGATCTTCACCGCCGAGATCGAGGCCGGGAAACCCGCCGTCGCCTTCGACCTCGCGATCCACGGCGTCCACACCCTCCGTCTCACGAGCGAGACCGCTGAGTCCGGCGTCCACGTCGACTGGGTCGACACCACCGTCCACGTCTCCTAACCCCCCTGAAGAAGAGGACACCATGAAGCACACCTGGACGGCCGCTCTGGCCGTGGCGGCGACCCTGCTCACCGCCTGTTCCAGCGGTTCGAGCGAGGCAGCGGCCCCGGCCGAGAAGGTCACCCTCACGTACGCCAACTGGAGCGAGGACCAGGCTCCGGCGATGGAGCAGATCACGGCCGAGTTCCAGAAGGAGAACCCGAACATCACGATCAAGGTCCAGACGCTGCCCTGGCCCGAATACTGGTCGACCCTCCAGGTGGGCGCGGCGGGCGGGACCGCGCCGGACGCGTTCTGGATGCTCGCCGACCACTTCCGTGAGTACGCCAAGGGCGGCGCGCTGATCGACCTGTCCGACACGGTGAAGTCGTCGGGTATCGACATGACCGCCTACCCCAAGGCGGTGTCCGACTCCTACACGTACGAGAACAAGATCTTCGCGCTGCCGAAGGACTTCGACACCAACGGCATCTGGTACAACAAGGCGCTGTTCGACGCGGCGGGCGTGACGTACCCCGACGACACGTGGGGCTGGCAGCAGGTGCAGGACGCCGCCGAGAAGCTGACCGACAAGGCCAAGGGCGTGTGGGGGATCGCCGCGCCGATCGACGCGCAGGGCGGCTACTACAACACGATCCTCCAGGCGGGCGGCAGCATCATCAAGCCGGGCGGCACCGCCTCCGACTTCGCCGGGCCCGAGGCGGTGGCCGGGCTCAAGTTCTGGGCCGACCTGCAGAAGGCCGGATCCTCGCCGACGCTGAAGCAGCTGTCCGACACCGAGGCGGTGTCGATGTTCGAGAGCCAGAAGGTCGCCATGTACTTCTCCGGCGCCTACTGGGCGCTGCGCTTCCACAACAACGCCGACCTCAAGGGCAAGGTCGACGTCGCCCCGCTGCCGCAGGGCGTCAAGCGGGCCACCGTCACCAGCGGCATCGGCAACGCCGGGTACGCCGGCAGCAAGCACCCCGAGGAGCTGAAGAAGTTCCTCGCCTTCCTCGGCGGCACCAAGGCGGCCGAGATCCAGGCCGCCACCGGCACCGTGCTCCCCGCCTACAAGGGCACCCAGCAGCCGTGGCTCGACTCGATGCCGGAGTTCAAGCTCCAGGTCTTCATCGACGCCATCGACTACAGCGTGCCGCTGCCGGTCGCCGGCAACACCGCCGAATGGCAGGGCCTGGCGGCGCAGTACCTGGCCCCGGCCTGGGAGGGCGCCAAGCCGGTCGAGGCGGCGGCCGCCGAATACCAGGCCGCCGTCGACGAGGTGCTCGCCAAGCAATGAGATCGTCCACGCGGAACGCGAACAGGCCGAGCCTGGGGTGGGCGCTGCTGTTCATCGCGCCCGCGACCGTCGGCCTGGTCGCGCTCTATCTCTGGCCGTTCCTGTCGACGCTGGTCAAGAGCTTCCAGGACGTCCCGGCCTTTGGGCCCGCGACGTACACGGGGCTGGACAACTACGTCGAGCTGGTCGGCGACGGCGAGGTGTGGAAGGCGTTCGGGAACTCGGCGCTCTACACCGTGCTCGTGCTGCTCGGCATCCCGCTGGCGGTGGTGCTGGCGGCGCTGATCGAGCAGGTGAGCCGGGGCCGCACGGTCTACCGGGTGCTGTTCTTCCTGCCGGTCGTGACGCTGCCGGTGGCCGTCGGCATGGTGTGGCGGTTCATCTACAACGGTGACTTCGGGCTGCTCAACTACGTGTTGTCGTGGTTCGGGATCGACGGGCACTACTGGGTGGCCGACCCCCGGTTCACCATCTACGCCTTCGCCGCCGTCGGCATCTGGATGGGCCTGGGCATCAACCTGATCATCCTGGGCGCCGGGCTCCAGGCGATTCCGAAGGCCGTGTACGAGGCGTCGTCGCTCGACGGCGCGGGCCGGGTGCGGCAGTTCTTCCACATCACGGTGCCGCTACTGAGCCCGAGCATCTTCTTCGTGACGATCCTGACCGTGATCGCCGCGCTCCAGATGTTCGACCTGATCTTCATCATGCTGCGCAGCGTGAACAACACCGCGCTGGCCGACTCCAAGACGATCGTCTACCTGTTCTACGAGAAGGCGTTCGTGCAGTTCCAGCAGGGGTACGGCGCCGCGATCGCGATCGTCCTGCTGGTCGTGATCATGATCGCGACGGCGCTGCAGTTCCGTCTCCAGAGATCGTGGGTGTTCTATGGGTGAGCGCCGCACGTGGCCGATCCACCTGGCGCTGGTCGCGGCTTCGGTGATCATGGTGGTGCCGTTCGCCTGGCAGATCCTCACGGTGTTCAAGACGACGCCCGAGGTGGCCAGGGTGCCCCCGACGATCCTGCCGCAGGAGTTCAGCCTCCACTCCTTCGAGACGTTCTTCTCGACGGTGCCGTTCTGGTCGATGTTCGCCGTCTCCACCGGCTCGCTGCTGCTGCGGGTGGTCGGTCAGGTCGCGGTCGCCGCGCTGGCCGGATACGCGTTCGCGCGGCTGCCGTTCCCCGGCAGGAACCTGCTGTTCGGGCTGTTCATCGCGATGCTGATGGTGCCCAGCCAGCTGTTCCTCATCGGCCAGTACGGCCTGATCCGCGACCTGGGCATGCTGGACACCCTCCCCGCCCTCGCGATTCCCGGCATGTTCTCGGCGTTCGGGACCTTCCTCATGCGGCAGGCGTTCATGAACATGCCGCAGGACTTCGAGGAGGCGGCCCGCCTCGACGGCGCCAACCCCTTCCAGGTCTTCTGGTACGTCATGCTCCCGATGGCCAAGCCGACACTCGCGGCATTGACGGTGCTGACCGGCCTCTATTCGTGGAACGACCTGCTCTGGCCGCTGATCGTCTCGCCGTCGGGGGAGAACCGGCCGCTGCCGGTCGGGCTGGCCGGGCTGCAAGGCCAATTCGGCACCGACTACCCGACGCTGATGGCCGGCGCGCTCGTCTGCTCGATCCCGCTCGTGCTCGTCTTCCTGGTGCTGCAGCGCCAGTTCTTCCGCGGCATCGCCAGCAGCGGACTCAAAGGATAGGAATCATGTACCCGATCCATCTGCGCGCGGGCGGCACCAGCGTGGTCGTCGCCGTCGACGGCGGGCGGCTGCCGCGCATCCTCCATTGGGGTCCCGACCTCAGTGACCTGGGGCCCGAGGCTCTGGCCGACCTTCAGCGGGCCGCGCTCCCGGCCATCGGCGACAGCGCCGTCACCTATCCGCAGCCCGTGCCGGTGCTGCCGCAGCTCCACGAGGGCTGGCTCGGCCGCCCTGGGCTCGTCGGCGACAGCGACGGGCGACGCTGGGCGCCCTACTTCCGGGACGCCGTGCACACCGTCGACGGTACGACGCTGCGGTCGACCGCCCGTGATCCCGAGTTCGGGCTCACCCTCCACGTCGAGATCGAGGTGCTCTCGGTCGGCGGGTTGCTGCGGCAGCGGGCTCGCATCGTGAACGAGGAGGCGGAGCCGTACAGAATCATTGCTTTGGAGCTGGCGCTGCCCCTGCCGCCGGAGGCGACCGAGCTTCTCGACCTGACCGGGCGCTGGGCGCTGGAGCGGGTGCCGCAGCGGCGGCCGTTCCAGGTCGGCGAGTGGGTGCGGGCCTCGCGCGGCGGCAAGCCGGGGCTGGAGCACACCCTGCTGCTGGTCGCGGGGGAGCGCGGTTTCGGGTTCCGCGACGGGTTCGTGTGGGCCACCCACCTGGCGTGGAGCGGCAACCAGGTGCTCGCCGCCGAACTGACCCCGGCGGGCACCCGCCACCTGGCGGCCGGTGAGGTCCTGCTGCCGGGCGAGGTGGTGCTCGGGCCGGGCGAGTCGTTCCAAAGCCGGTGGCAGTACGGATCGTGGGGTGTCGGCCTCGACGAGCTCGCCGGGCGGTTCCACCGTCACCTGCGCGAGCGGCCACGCTCTTCCCGGCCTGTGGTGCTCAACACCTGGGAGGCCGTCTACTTCCGGCACGATCTCGACACCCTTGTCGCGCTGGCCGAACGCGGTGCCGCCTTGGGTGCCGAACGGTTCGTGCTCGACGACGGCTGGTTCCTGGGCCGCCGCGACGACACCACCTCCCTCGGCGACTGGACCGTCGACCCCGACGTCTGGCCCGACGGGCTGGGGCCGCTGGCCGAGCGGGTGCGCGAGCTCGGCATGGACTTCGGGCTCTGGTTCGAGCCCGAGATGGTCAACCTCGACTCCGACCTGGCCCGCGCTCATCCCGACTGGGTCTTCGAGGCCGGGCACGGACCCGGCCTGCCCTCCCGGCACCAGCACGTGCTCGACCTCGGCCACCCCGGCGCCTACGCCCACGTGTTCGAGCGGATGAGCGCGCTCATCGGGGCGCTGGAGATCGCCTACATCAAGTGGGACCACAACCGCTACCTCCTCGACGCCGGACGGCGGCCGGGCGTGCGGCGGCAGGTCGAGCAGGTCTACCGGCTGATGGCCGAGCTCAAGGCCGCCCACCCCGGGCTGGAGATCGAGTCGTGCGCCAGCGGCGGCGGGCGCGTCGACCTCGGCGTGCTGGAGTTCACCGACCGGATCTGGCCCAGCGACTGCAACGACCCGCACGAACGGCTGGAGATCCAGCGCTGGACGGGGCTGCTGGTCCCGCCGGAGATGCAGGGCACCCACATCGGCGCCGCCGAATCGCACACCACCCACCGCGTGCACCCCCTCGACTACCGCGCCGAGAAGGCGCTGTGGGGTCACCTCGGCGTCGAGGTCAACCTGCTCACCGCAGACGAGGAGACCCTGGCGGCGCTCGCGCGCTGGGTCGCCTTCCACAAGGAGCACCGCGACCTGCTGCACTCGGGCGACGTCGTGCACGCCGACCTGCCCGACCCGGCCTTCCGGCTGGAGGGCGTGGTCGCGGCCGACCGCTCCGAGGCCCTGTTCGCCTTCAGCGTGGTCGAACGCCCCGCCGTCTGGCCGCCGGGCCGCATCCGTCTTCCCGGCCTGGACGACGCCCGCACCTACCGCGTCGAAGCGGTCTATCCCGGCTCGGTCCCCGGCGGGGTGCTGCCGCCGTGGCAGCTCACCGGGGTCACCCTGCCCGGCCGCGCGCTGCGGCTGGTCGGCGTGGAGGCGCCGTCGCTGGACGTCGACCGGTCGGTGCTGCTCCGGGTGGTGGCGGCATAACCGGGTCAGCCCTTGGCGCGGTTGCGGTATTCGGTCGGGCTGGTTTCGTGCAGGCGCCGGAAGTGCCGGGAGAAGTAGAACGGATCGGGGTAACCGACCTCACGCGCGATGTCGGCGATCGTGGCGTCGGTGGTGTCGAGCAGGCTGCGGGCCTGCGCCATCCGCAGGGCGGTGTGGTGCGCGAGCACCCCGCCGCCGGTGGCGCGGCGGAACAGCGCGCTCAGATGCGACGGCGAGACCCCGACCAGCGCGGCCAGCTCGGCGACCCGCACGGTCGTGTCGAGCCGTTCGGCCAGGTAGGCCATCGCCCGCTGCAACGGGTCGCCCGGCTCGGGCATGGCGCGGTCGACCACGATCTGGGTGATCAGCTTCCACGCCGACCCGGCGGCGCCCATCAGGCTGGCGGGCGAGTGGTCGCGCCCCAGGACGGTGACGATCTCGTCGAGCAGGGCCACGGCCCGGTCGAGCCGCCGGATCGACACCACCGGCCTGGAGGGCCCCGCGCCGATCTCCTCCAGCAGCTCGGGCAGGTCGCTGCCGCGCAGGTGGCACCACCAGATCGTCCAGGGTGCCTCGACCGAGGCGCCGTAGGCGTGCGGCACGCCGCGCGGGATGACCAGCGCCGCGTTCGAGCCGACACGGTAAGGGGTGCTGCCGACGTTCGCCCATCCCAGCCCCGACGTGCACAGGATGAAGACGGCCTCCTCGATGCCGCGCGGCCGTCTCATCAGGTGGTCCGCCGCCTCGGGGTAGTAGCCGGCGTCGGTCACCATGAGGCGGCGGGTCACCGGCCGGGCGCTGGCCTCGGCCACCACGCGGCGCGGCACGACGGTCAGCCGCTGGTTGCGGAACCCCTCCTGGATCGGCATCGGCCCAGTATGCCAGGTACGTCGGATCGTCCAGGCCATCACATATTTCGAACATTCCGCACTGCTAGGAGCACCTGTTGACTGAAGGCATGGGACGAGGACTGTTGTCGGGGAAGGTCGCCGTGGTGACCGGCGCCGCGTCGGGGATCGGCGCGGCGGTGGCCGAGCGGTTCCGGTGTGAGGGCGCCCAGGTGATCGCCGTGGACGTGGCCGGTTCGCCGACGATCACCGGTGACGTCTCCGAGGCGGCGACCTGGCGGCGGGTGGCCGACCTGGCCCGCGCCGAGTTCGGCCGCCTTGACGTGTTGTTCAGCAACGCGAGCACGGTGGTGCGGGCCCCCGCGCACGAACTGGCGGAAGAGGATTGGGACCGGCAGATCGCGGTCAATTTGAAGGCCACCTATCTCGCGGTCCACGAATGCGCCGGATTGCTTCGGGAGAGCAGGGGCGCCGTCGTGCTGACCTCCTCCGTGCACGCCCTGGTGGGGATGCCCCGGCATCCGGCCTACGCCGCCGCCAAGGGCGGGCTGGTGTCGCTCGGACGTCAGCTCGCCGTGGAGTACGGCCCCGACGTGCGGGTCAACACCGTGCTGCCCGGCCCGATCCTGACCCCCGCCTGGGAGGGCGTCGGCGAGGAGGACCGCAGGCGCAGCGCCGCGGCCACCGCCGCCGCCCGGTTCGGCCGCCCCGACGAGGTGGCCGCCGCCGTGGTGTTCCTGGCGTGTGACGAGAGCTCGTACATCACCGGAACCACCCTGGTCGTCGACGGCGGCTGGACCGCGGTGAAGGACTCGGCGTGAAGATCACCAGAATCGAGACGTTCCTGGTGCCGCCGCGCTGGCTGTTCTGCCGGGTGGAGACCGACGACGGCGTGGTCGGCTGGGGCGAGCCGGTCGTGGAGGGACGGGCCGAGGTCGTGCGGGCCGCCGTCCACGTGCTGGCCGAGTATCTGGTCGGCCGTGATCCGCTGCGCATCGAGGACCACTGGCAGGTCATGTCCACCGGCGGTTTCTACCGGGGCGGGCCGGTGCTCTCCAGCGCCCTGGCCGGTCTCGACCAGGCGCTGTGGGACATCGCGGGGAAGACCTACGGCGTTCCCGTGCACGCCCTGCTCGGCGGGCACGTCCGCGACCGCGCCCGCGTCTACGCCTGGACCGGCGGCGACGAACCCGCGGAACTCGCCGACGGCATCGCCGCCCGCGTCGAGGCGGGGTTCACCGCCGTCAAGATCAACGCCTCCGGGCGGATGCCCGCGCTCGCCGGTCCCGGCGACGTGGCGGGCGTCGTCGACCGGATCGCGGTGGCGCGCGAGGCGCTCGGTCCGGGCCGTGACCTGGCGGTCGACTTCCACGGACGGATCGGCGCGGCCGACGCCCGCCGCATCCTGCCGCTCATCGCGGAGTTCCATCCGCTGTTCGCCGAGGAGCCCGTGCTGCCCGACCGGCCGCACCTGCTGCCGGGTGTGGTGGCGGCGAGCGGTGTGCCGGTGGCGGTGGGCGAGCGGCTGTACTCGCGGTGGGACTTCCGGCCGGTGCTGGAGGCCGGGGTCGCCGTGGTGCAGCCCGACCTGTCGCACGCCGGAGGCATCTCCGAGACGCGGCGCATCGCCGCCCTCGCCGAGGTGTGGGACGCCAAGCTCGCCCCGCACTGCCCGCTCGGCCCGCTCGCCCTGGCCGCCAGCCTCCAAGTTGCCTTCGCCGCCCCCAACTTCCTCATCCAGGAGCAGTCCATCGGCATCCACTACAACCAGGAGGCCGACCTGCTCGACTACGTCACCGACCCCGAGGTGTTCCGCTTCACCGACGGCTACGTGGCCCGCCCCCTCGGGCCCGGACTCGGCGTGGACATCGACGAGGCCGAGGTCAGGCGCGTCGACAAGGTCGGTCACGCGTGGCGCAACCCGGTCTGGCGGCACGAGGACGGCGCGGTGGCCGAATGGTGATCCCGCTGTCGGCCGGCTTCGACCTCTCTCTCGGGGGCCGGTGGACGTCGCTGTCGGGCGGAGGGCGGGAGTGGCTGTGGTCCCGCCACGATCCCGCACGCGGGGTGGTCGTTCCGGGGTCGGCGTTCGTGGACGTGGGGGGTCTGGAGGAATGCGTCCCGACGGTCCGTGGCGTGCCCGACCACGGCGACGCCTGGAGCAGACCCTGGACCGGCACCCCCGCCCGCGCGACGGTTACGTGTGACGGCTTCGACCTGATCCGCACGATCGGAGACGAGGCCGGGGCGGTGGTGGCCACCTACCGGTTGTCGGCCGACCCGGGCTTCCGCTTCGTCTGGTCGGCGCACGCCCTGCTCGACCTCAGTGAGAAGGCCCGGCTGGTGGCTCCCGAGGGCACCCCCGTGCGGATCTATCCCGAGGCCGCGCCGCTGCTCAACACCCCGTGGCCTGATGGCACCCCCTACCTGGAAGGGCACTGGCCGGACCCGTTCGGGGTGGAGCTCAACCGGCTCGGCCCCGCCGACGGCTCTGCCGCCGGGGCGGTGCTGCGGTGCGCGTCGGTCCGCGTCGAGGACGAGATCGACCTGCTCGACCTGCGCGTCGAAGCGCCACCGGGCGTGCCGGTGGGCACCGCGTTGTGGCGCAACCTGGGGGGATTCCCCGACGACACCCCCTATCGGAGCATCGGCGTCGAACCCATGCTCGGCACCGTCTTCGACCTGACGGAGGCCGGTCCCGGCGACGCCGCCGAGGTCCCGGCCTCGGGAGAACTGACCTGGCGGCTGGTGCTGGCCGCGGAACGGATGACCTGATGACCGCATTCCTGCGAGCACTGGCCGACCATCGGCTGCTGGCCATCGTGCGCGGCCCGGACCCCGGCGCGGCCCTGCGCACGGTCGTCACCCTGGCCGAAGAAGGCGTTCGGCTGATCGAGGTCTCCCTGGTCACCGCCGGGGCGCTGGAGGTGATCCGCGAGGCGCGGGCCGCCCTGGGCCCCGATGCCTTCCTGGGCGCGGGCACCGTTGTCACCGGTGACGACGCGCGGCCGGCGGCCGAGGCGGGTGCGTCCTTCCTGGTCACCCCGGCGGTGAGCGAGGGCGTCGCGGCCGGGCGGGCGCTGGGCCTGCCGGTGCTGGCCGGGGCGCTCACTCCTACTGAGGTGGTGGCCGCTCGGGCTTTCGGAGCTACGGCGATCAAGCTGTTCCCCGCCTCTTTGGGTGGTGTACGCCACCTGCGCGCGCTCCGAGATCCCTTCCCTGACGTGCCCTTCGTTCCGGTGGGCGGGGTCGGCGTGGCCGAAGCCGTCGAATATCTGGCGGCCGGTGCGGTCGCCGTCGGCGTCGGCTCGCCTCTCGTCGGCGACGCGGTCACCGGGGGAGACCTCGACGGACTGCGCGCCCGAGTCCGGCGGCTGCGGGAGGTGCTGTGAACGTCGTGACCTTCGGGGAGACGATGGCCTCCCTGCGGGCGGCCGACCCGATCCGGCTCGGCGGCACGATGCGGCTGTCGATCGCCGGGGCGGAGTCCAACGTGGCGATCGGTCTCGCCCGGCTGGGGCACCGGGCGAGCTGGGCCGGACTGGTCGGTGGCGACGAGACCGGGGAACTCGTGCTGCGCACGCTGCGCGCCGAAGGCGTCGACCTGACCTATGCCCGATCCGATGAGCGGGGCCCCACCGGCCTCGTCCTGTTCGAGCGCCGGGTGGGCGAACTGACCCGGGTGATCTACCACCGGGCGGGCTCGGCCGCCTCCCACCTGTCGCCCGATGACGTCCTGCCCGCCCTCTCACCGGCACCGGACCTGCTGCACGTCACCGGCATCACACCCGCCCTAGGCCCGAACCCGGCTGATGCCGTGCGGGCGGCGGTGGCCTCCGGTGTCCGGGTCTGCCTGGACGTCAACTACCGGGCCCGTCTCTGGGACCGCGCGGCGGCGGCCGCGATGTTGCGCCCGCTGGCGTCATCGGTGTCCGTCGTCATCGCCTCCGACGACGAACTCGACCTCATCGCCCCCGCCTCCGCGTCGACGGAGCACGACCGTGTGGCCGCTCTGCTCGACGCGGGCGTGCGGGATGTGATCGTCAAACGCGGCCGGGACGGCGCGAGCGGCCACACGGCGGGGGAGTCCGTTGACGTGGCGGCCAGGAGTGTGCGCGTCGCCGACGTGGTCGGCGCCGGGGACGCGTTCGTCGCCGGATACCTCTCCGGCGACCTCGACGGGCTCGACCTCACCGGACGCCTGGACCGGGCCGTCACCGTGGGCGCGTTCGCCGTGGCCTCCACCGGCGACTGGGAAGGCCTGCCCACCCGGGCGGAACTCGGCCTGCTCGACACGCTGCCCGGATCGGTGCTGCGCTGATGAGAGTCTGGAGCGACACCGGCTGCGAACTGGGCGAAGGCGCGCGCTGGGTCGACGGGCGCCTGATCTTCGTGGACATCCTCGCCGGACGGCTGCTCACCACCTCCGCCGACCGCCCCGGCCTAGCCGAGGAACTCTTCCGGCTGGACGTCCCGCTCGGCGCGGTGGCCCCCCTCGAGGGGCGGCCGGGACGCTGGATCGCCGCCGCGGGCCAGGGCTTCGCGCTTCTCGACGAGGCGACCGGGGCCGTCGACTGGATCGACCGGCCACTCCCGCCCACCTCGCGGATGAACGACGCGGTCTGCGACCCGGCCGGGCGGTTCTGGGCGGGGGCGATGTCCTACGACGCGACGCCGGGTGCGGGCGCGCTCTACCGGGTCGACCCGGACCTGCGGGTGACGGAGGTCCTCACGGGGCTGACCATCCCCAACGGCCCCGCGTTCACGGCGGACGGCCGGACCATGTACCTGGCCGACAGCGCCGAAGGCCGCATCTACCGGCACGACGGCGACCTGGACGTGTTCGCGTTGGTTCCGGAGGGCAGCCCCGACGGCATGACCGTGGACGTGGAAGATCACCTGTGGGTGGCGATCTGGGGCGCGGGCGAGGTGCGCCGGTACGCTCCCGATGGCCGTCTCGACCGGGTGCTGCGGGTACCCACCCCGCAGCCGACCAGCGTCTGCCTGACCGACAGGAAACTGTTCGTCACCACTGCTGCCTACGGCCTGCCCTCGGCCGGTCCGGCGGGTGCGGTCTTCGCCGAGGACGGCCTGCCCCACGGCCGTCCCGCGAACCGCTTCCGCCTCGACGCCGCTGGACGGTGAGTCCGGCTGTGTTCCCGGCGATCGGTGTTGCCTTCCCGTAGGGCCGGGCCTCTCCGATGGCGTCGCGGCAGAGCCCTGGTCGGCGGTGAGAACCTGCCGGGCGGAGTAGGCGCACTATGAGGCACCCACGGTGGCGGTCCGGCCGAAGGGTGCAGGGCCGGAGACCCTTCGGAGCAGGAGCCGACCTCCTCCCCGCCTTCGTCGCGCGCCCATCTGAGGAACGATTCCTCGGCCTCGCCCCATCCAGGCGGAAGGTCTGGGATGGGAGCCGAATAGAGCCTCCTCCCGCGCACTGGGACGTGAGAATGGTGATTCGCGTCTAGTGTCAAAACCTCCCGTGGAGGAACGATGACCGTATTCACGCGGCCCTGCGACGATGGCGGCCTAGAGATCACCATCAAGCTGACGGCGGCCGAAGCCGACGAGGCGCCACTGATGGCGGAACTGTTCGACACTTACCTGTGGGCCCTGGGCATGCTCCGAACGGGGAGCAACTCTCGCGATCCAGGCTCTCCTCCACCCATTCCAGGAGACTGGGCGAGCGCGTTGCACAGTGCCGAACGGCTTCCCGCGCGTCTGGACGGCATCCGGGTCGCCGCCATCCGCGCCTTCATGGCCGCGGGAGGCAACGCCGAACGACTGGCCGGCGTGCTACGCACCGATCCCTTTGAGGCCAGGAGGCGATGGACTGAGCTGAAGAAGCAGCCTCCGAGCGACTGGGAGCGGTGGGCTCATGGCGAATCATGAGCGAATCTCCGGCCGCCGCGAAGGCACCGACCAAGGTCGATCTGCGCGGGCCGCCTCATGAGTAACGAGGAGCAGGCTCAGGCCGGACAGGAGTTGCAGGACGCCGCCGACGAGTTCATCGGCGCACTCCGGCTCGCCCAAGGGATGGACGAGATCGCCTATACCCGGCTGACGGACGCGATCAAAGCCTTCGGTGCCGCTTGGGAGGCGGAGAACCACCTGCCCAAGTCCGCGGTGAACGCGCTGGTCGGACTCTTCTCCTGGATCGATTCGGCCAGCCACCTCTACGAGGGCGAGGAAGCCCAGCGGATCAGATGGGCCGCGATGGAGGCCGAGACCCTGATCTTCCGCCATGTGGTCCCCGCCCCTGCCGACTAGCTGGTCCTGCAGATCACCTCAACGAATCCTCCGCACGCCAGCAGAGCGGCTCGGAACACCACGGTCGGCGACAGTCGCACGAACGAAGCCCGATCGTCGGCGCCCGGTGGGATCAGCGCGGTGCCCGCAGCGGCTCCCCGCCGGTTCAGCGCGCAGGACCGGCAGGCTGATGGAACCCGCTGCTACTGACCGGCCGGCTCCGGCTAAGAAGTCCTAACAAAATGAGCCTCATCGGCCTCAGCCCGGTGCGGTGAGGTGTGTCACCGGCATAGTCGGCGCAAGACAACGGCGAGCAGCGCGAGTGCCGGAGCGGCGAGATGTGTCACCTGCATCGGCGACGCTTGGCAACGGTGAGTTGCGGGGCACCGGAGCCATTTGTCTGGGCCTCTAAAACTTCAATTCACTACTCTGCCGCCGCGCACCCCCGACCGATGCCGCCTTTCTCGGCACGACCAAGATGCTCATCGGTGCGGCGCCGACATCGTGGACGCCGCAGCGAGGTGGCGTGACCGGCCACTCGGTCTGGACGGCGTCGTCTCGCCGGATTGCCGAGTCGAGCATGAGGAGCCGTCGTTGCAGGCCTCACGGCTTCGGACGACTCAACCCGCCTGCAGCCTGAGCTACCCGAGACCAGGTAGGTGATCAAAGCGACCGCTGCCGGGCGCTCGGCATCGAAGCGTTCATGGGCATCCTCTCGGGTACGAGCAGCTCATGGCACATCAACATCGGCGATCGTCGTGAACCCGCGACCGGTGATCGTGGTCGGTGCGGGACTGGCCGGGTTGGCATGCGCGGTGCGGCTGCATCGGTCGGGCGTGCCCGTCACGGTGCTGGAAGCGTCCGACGGGGTGGGCGGCAGGATGCGCACCGACATGGTCGACGGCTTCCGGCTCGATCGCGGCTTCCAGGTGCTGAACACCGGCTATCCCGAGGTGCCCCGCGTGCTGGACCTCGAGGCTCTCCGGCTGCGTGCCTTCACCTCCGGCATGCTGGTCTTCCGTACGGACGGCGGCAGGGAAAGGATCATGCTGCCGTGGAAGCACCCGCGCCACACCCTCGCCGGTCTGACCGCCGATCTCGGCACCCCGGTCGACAAGGCCGTCCTGGCCGCCATGACCGCACGCGACCTGGCCTTTCCCGCCCAGATGCTGCGTGCGGGAACTGAGCGCACCACCCTCGACGACCTCCGCCACTGGGGCATGTCGCCGGTGATGGTCGAGCGGTTGATCCGGCCGTTCCTGGCCGGGGTGCTGCTGGAACGGGAGCTGGAGACCTCCAGCAGGGTCTTCCACCTGATCTGGCGGTCGTTCGCACGCGGCACCATCGCCGTGCCGGCGCTGGGCATGGGCGAGATCCCGGCGCAGCTGGCGAGCCGTCTGCCCGCGCGGGCCCTTCGCCTGCGATGCCCGGTGCGGGAGGTCAACGGCACAGGCGTGATCTTGGACGACGACAGCGAGCTGCCCGCCGCCGCAGTGGTGGTGGCCACCGACCCGCGCACTGCCGCGACGTTGCTTCCTGACCTGCGCACACCCGCCATGCGATCTGTCACCACCTTCTACCACGCCGCGCCCCGGTCTCCGCTCGGAGAGGCCACCCTGGTGATCGACGCCTACGGCGTCATCGTCGACACGCTGGTCATGACCGACGCGGCGCCCGAGTACAGCACCACGGGTGAGGCGCTCATCGCTACGTCGGTCCTGGGCGTGGCCGGTGACGACGACGAGCCGCGCGTGCGGGAACGTTTGGGGGAGATCTACCGTACGGACGTCCAGAAGTGGCGCTACCTCGCCACCTATGCGATCGCCGAGGCCTTGCCGTCGATGCCGCCGCCCATGCCCCTGCGCCGTCGCGTCCGTCTGGAGGAGGGGCTCTATGTCTGCGGCGACCACCGGGACACGGGGTCGATTCAGGGAGCGCTGGTATCCGGGCGACGTGCGGCCGACGCCGTCCTGAACGAGCTATGACCATGATCATTTAGGTTTCTCGTGGATCGTCGACGCGCTTGAGCGGCTCATTGAACTGGCTCTGCCTGAGCAGTGCCTTGTGGCCGTGACCCGCCATCGTCGTACGGCGGCGGTAGCGGTTGTGCTGTGCGCGAAGCCACCGCGACAGCTGGGCGATGGCTGTTTATGGTGAGGCATGGCCTCCTCTGTTACGCCGCTGCGGCGGGTGAGCGATCGAAGCGAGCAAGAGCCCGCACGTGAGCCGCTATGGCGACAGGCGCTCGGTGAGTGCCTGCGGGAGATCCGCCACGAGCGGGGCGAGAAACTCGCCGAGACGGCGCTCCGCGCCGGGGTCTCGCCGCAGTACCTCTCCGAGATGGAACGGGGCGTCAAGGAGCCGTCGAGCGAGATGATCGCCGCAGTCGCCGGAGCCCTGGGGGTCACCCTGATCGATCTCACCTCCGCCGTGACCGACAACCTGCGGGTGGCCCAGGGCGGCCCGGCTGCGGGGGCCACGCTGCTGGCCGCTTAGAGGTCCTCACACACTGACTCCGGTGCCCGGCAACTCGTCGTTGCCAAGCGCCGCTGATGCAGGTGATGCATTTCGCCGCACCGGCGCCGGATTCAGCCGACTTCATTTTGTTAAGAGTCCAAAGAGGTCCTGACAAAATGACCCTGGCACTCGGGCTGCTCGCCGTTGCCTTGCGCCGACCATGCAGGTGACGCACCTCGCCGCAAGGCGGCGCTGAGACCGGTGATGCTCATTTTGTTAGGAGTTCTCAGCGCGGCCCGGCGGCCTGGACTCCGCAGCGGGCCTTCCCTCTTTCAGGTGCGTGAGTTCTCCTCGACGATCTGGTCGAGGAGGCCGTATTCCATCGCCGCCGTCGCGGTGAACACCCGGTCGCGGTCGGTGTCGGCGCGTAGCGTTTCGACGGTCTGGCCCGTGTGGCGGGACAGGATGCGCTCGATGTCGGCCCGGACCCGGACGACCTCGTCGGCCTGCAGGATGAGGTCGGGGATCGCGCCGCGTCCCGAGGCGGCCGGCTGGTGCAGGACCACCCGTGCGTGGGGGAGGGCGGACCGTTTCCCTTCGGCGCCCGCCGCTAGGAGCACCGCGCCCACCGCGATGGCCTGGCCGACGCAGGTTGTGGCGACCTTCGGGCGGATGTAGCGCATTGTGTCGTAGATCGCGAGCATCGCGCTCGGGTCGCCGCCTTCGCAGTTGATGTAGAACTGGATGTCGGCGTCGGGATTGTCGGACTCCAGGAAAATCATCTGCGCGATGAGCGCGTTCGCGACACCCGCGTCGATCGCGGTGCCCAGATAGACGATTCGCTCGGTTAGTAGATGTGAATAGACGTCGAGAATGCGCTCGCCACGTGAATTGCGGGCGATGACATTGGGAATCGTGTAGCTGCTCATCGGGCCGCTCCTTCGGTGACGCCGAAACCGAGTCGATGGGGGGCGAGTGGCGCGATCTCGCCGAAGTCGCTGACGATCGAGTCGATGAAGCCGTAGTCGAGCGCCTCCTGCGCGGTGTACCAGCGGTCGTGGAGGGAGTCGTCGAAGATGCGCTCCACGGGCTGGCCGGTGTCTGCGGCGATGAGGCCGAGGACCGTGTCGCGGGTGTGGCGCAGGTCGCTGGCCTGCAGTTCGATGTCGACGGCGGTGCCGCCGATCCCGGCCGACCCCTGGTGCATCAGCACGCGCGCGTGGGGGAGGGCGCGGCGTTTGCCCCGGGCACCCGAGGAGAGCAGGAACTGGCCGGCGCTGTAGGCGATGCCCAGCACCAGCGTCGACACATCACATGGGATCAGCCGCATGACGTCACGGATCGCGAGCATCGATGGAACCGACCCACCCGGTGAATGGATCCACAAGGCGATATCCGCCGAAGGGTCCTCGGTGGCGAGGGTGATCAGCTGGGTGGTGAGAAGGGTGCCGTTGTCGTCGTCGAGAGGTCCGTCGAGAACGAGCGTTCGCTGCTCGTAAAGCCGACGCCGCAAATGTGCGTCGAACAAAGGGGCTCTAGATTCTTCGCTCATGCGTCCATCATGTGAGGCCGCCCGCTGCGAAATCGACCCGATCCGCCTGCGGCGGATCCGCTCAGAGCAGCGTGCCTTATTTCAATCGGATGGGCACTCGCTGACGAGAGGCTGCGGCGACTCGTCCTCTCACCGAAGCCATCCGGGCGCATGTGGCCCCCGTGGCCGAGGCCTGTGGTCGGGTTCGGGGACGTCGTCATGCCCTGTACTTCCGCATTCGATCGATCCGGCCGCACCACGCCGGGAGCAGTTCTAGTATCCGCTGCGACGTAGGTGTCAGCCCGCTGCTCGTAGTCGCGCTGGCGATGGGCACGCTGCCCCGCGTGGTGATGTCGACTGGCTGGAGGCTCGCGCCGCCGCCGGCGACTCCAACTGCTGCGATTCCGCCGGCTCGGGAGGCTGGATCAACGTTCAGTGAGTTGATGGTCGACGAGGCTGCTGACATGCGGCTTTCAGCCTAATTTCAGCCCAAGGAAGGAGGGCGATTTCATCGGTGCAGCTCAACGTGGCCCCCTTGACTTGAGTTCGTGGGAATTCCTGCCCGGCCTTGTCCGGCTACGGCGGCCTCATCAGAATCGGTTCAGTCTTCAACTAACTGGTCGGAGGCTCACCTGCACGGATGAGGAGAGGCATGAAGCGCACCATCTTCGTACTCATCGGCGTCCTCGGCGCCATGCTCACCGGCATCAATCCCGTGTCCGCGGCCACCGACTGCTCCGCTGGCGGGTACACGCGGGTGTACAACAGCTACATCCCCACCAACATGCAGCGAGGGGCCATCGACGGGCGCAGCTACAACATCGGTGGCGCGTTCACGTACGACTACGAGATCTGCCTCGACATCCCGGACACCTCGACGTTCACGATCGAAGTGCGGATCTGGAACAACGGCACGCAGACCACCTTCGTGGACGACCGGCCCGGTGACAAGGTCTTCCACTACTCGCTCGCTCCGAACAGCTTCTGGCAGGTCTACGGCACGATGACAGGGCCCGGTAGCACCTACCTCTACTACGGCTGGTACGAGAAGCGGCTCTAGTCGCAGCGCCACTGAGCTTAAGAGGTCATAACAAAAATGCCCCCGGCACTCGGGCTGCTCGCCGCTGCCTTGCGCCGCCAATGCAGGTGACGCACCTCGCCGCACCGGCGCCGAGATCGGTGATGCTCATTTAGTTAGGAGCTCTGAAAGGCCCGGATTCTTGGCGGTGCGGAAGGTCTCCTGTTGGTGCAGGGGGCCTTCTGTTTTTGCGCTACCCGGCCATCCCGGATCATCCGGCGGCCTGGCTGCCGAAGCGGGTGGCGAGTTCGGTCACGCGGCGGGTGCGGTGTTCCGGGCGCATGCGTCCGGCGCGTTCCAGCAGGCTGATGCCGTGGAGGGCGCCCCAGAAGAGTTCGGTCGCGGTGCCGTCGCCCTCGTCGCCGATGGTCTCGGCCAGGACCGCGAATCCCGCGCGGAGGTCGGCGTCGGTGTCGTCTTCGGCGAATCGTGCCTCGATGGGTAGTTGGAACATGGCTTCGTACACGGCTGGGTGTTCACTGCCGAAGTCCAGGTAGGCGACGGCGACGGCCTCGATCGCATCCCGCCCCTGCCTGCCGCCGAGGGCGGCACGGCACAGCCGTGTCAGCTCGACGAAGCCCTCCATGGCGACCGCGAGCATGATCTTCGACTTGCCGCCGGGGAAGTGGCTGTAGAGCACGGGCTGGGTGTAGCCGATGGTGTCGGCGAGATGCCGGGTCGTCACCGCGGCCCAACCATCGGCGTTGGCGCGCTCGCGGGCGGCGTCGAGGATGCGCCGGCGCCGTTCGTCGGTGCGTTGCTGACGTGGCGTCTGGTCTGCCATCGGGTCTCCCCTTGCGGTGTCTGTGTTCCGGATCTATGTTAGCACTGCTAGGTTTTCTAGCGCCGCTAGACCTGAGGAGAATTCCCATGACATCCGGACTCGCCGTCATCGCCACCACCGTCGTCGGCCTCATGGTCGGGGTCGAGTGCGCGGTGGCCTTCGTCATCAACCCGATCGTGCTGCGTCTCCCCGCTGGTGCGTCGCTCGCCGCCCGGGCTGATGGTGGGCGCATGCTGGGGCGCGCGATGCCGTTCTGGTACATCGGTTCGCTGATCCTCACCGCCGCGCTCGCCGCGGTCACCTGGGGTACGGCGACCGCCACGACGGCCCTCGTCGCCGCTGTGCTGCTGGCGCTCAGCGTCGTCATGTCGATCGTTCTGCTGGTGCCGATCAACAACCGGTCGAAGACGTGGACCGCCGACGACCACCCCGCCGACTGGCGTGAGCAGCACCAGCGCTGGGACCGGCTGCACTACGTCCGCGTTGCGATCATCGTCGCCGCCTTCGTACTCGTCGCGGTCGCGGCGACGACGCTCTGAAACGAGCCGTGACGCTCAGGTGAGGGCTGCCTCGAAGGCCTCGCGGTGTTCCGCGGTGAACGCGGCTTCCCGAAGGCTCCACGCGATTCGCCCGCGATCGTGCCGGCGTCGACGAGTGTCGCTCTGGACGACTGGATCTCGGCCCAGAAGCATGCGTTGCGGGCCTGAGGTGTCGAGCCCATAGGCGTCCGCGAGGAGTCGTACCTGCGCGGCTTGGCGCTCTACCGACTGCGTCTTCTTGGACGAGATGCACCAGGTCCAGGCGGCATACCCCACATCCTCGAGAGGGTCGCCTGGAGCGGCGGTGTCAAAGTCGATCCAGGCCACCGGCAGTCCGACTTGGAAGACGGCGTCGTTGGGTCCGGCGTCGTGGTGACACACCACCGGCCGGTGCCCGACCAGAGCGGATCCACGTGTGGCATCGTGCATCGATCTCAGCAGGCGACCGGCGGCGGCGATCTGGGCGTCGTCCCAGACCTGAAAACGCGAGGGGACCTCGCCGGGGATGTAGCCGAACAGATCCGCATCGCCGTCCCGGCCGAGATACCGGGGCGCACCGCCGAAACCTCGCTGCTCGAACAGGGCGAGAAGCGCCGCCACGAACTCCGAGGAAGCGCTTGCGGGCCGACGCACGGATGCGCCGACACGCATGATCCCTCTCGTCATCCGACCTCCCGTCAGCGCGACTCCTTCTGTCTCGGGGAACGTCATCACGAATCTGCCCCCTTCACCTCCAGCATGGGTGGAAAAGCCTCCCGTTGGGGTCAACCCGGAGCGGGTGACGCGGCGTGTCCAGTGTCGGCAGACATCCGGACTGAGAAGGGAGCGTGGGTGGACGCGGATTTCGCGGACTTCGTCCGTCGCCGGGGCGATCACCACCTGAGGACCGCCGTGCTGCTCACCGGCGACTGGCACGCGGCGGAGGATCTCGTGCAGGCCTCGCTCGGCAAGTTGCTCACGGCCTGGCCCCGGCTCGACACGGCCACCGAGCCGGACGCCTATCTGCGCCGGATCATGGTCAACACGCATCGGTCGTGGTGGCGGGCACGGTGGCGGCGGGAGATCCCGCGGGCCGAACTGCCGGAGGTGGCCGCCTCCGGTGACCTGTCGGAGGGCAGCGCGGTGGCCGAGGAGGTGCGGGCCGCGCTCAGGCGGCTGCCCGCTCGGCAGCGGACCGCGTTGGTGCTGCGGTTCTTCGCCGATCTGCCCGAGGCCGAGGTGGCGGATCTCATGGGGTGTACGGCCGGGACCGTCAAAGTGCACGTACATCGAGGCCTGCGGGCGATGCGGCAGCTCGTCAACCGGACCGAGGACGAAGGGAGTGTGCTCCGGTGAACAACCGACACGAGGAGGATCTGATGCCGGAGAACGAACTACGCACCCTGCTGGTCCAGGCCAGCGCCGACCGGCCGCCGGACATCCGGCTTATGCCGGTCGCCCGCAGGCCCCGCCGGATGTGGCTGCCGGTCGCGGCCGCCGCGGCGGCCGCGACGGCTTTGGTGCTCATCCTGCCCGGTACGACCCCCTCCGCCAACGCCCAGGTGACGGCGGCCGTGGAGACGACCTCGGCGGAGAGCTACCGGATCGAGACGGTGTCCGGGGACAAGACGTTCACGGGCGCCTTCGACCCTGAACAGCGGGTCGGGGTGGTCGTCAGAAACGACGGCGCCGAGACCCGGTTCGTCGGCGACACGGTGTACGGCAAGGACCCCGGCGACCCGAAGTGGTACGCCGGGCCGCGCTTCGACGACGAGCTCAAGCAGGCACCGGCCTCGGCCGGGCTGGTGAAACTCCTGCCCCTCGACCCGCCTGCGGCCCTGGCGAAACTGCGCGCGGCCACCGAGGTGACCGAACAGGGGCCGGTCGCGGATGGAACCCGCTACGTCTTCACCCTGGCCGAAGGGGTGTCGGGGGTGGTCGACATCGACGCCCAGGACCGCATCCGCCACCTGGAGATCACCTTCGCCGACGACCACACGACCGCGATCGACTTCCTCGATTTCGGTACGGACGTTTCGGTCGAGGCGCCGCCACAGGACCAGATCGAGACCGAGCCCAGAGACAAGACGGACCACGCGGGGTCCAAACCCGTCAAGCCGTAACCGGAGAGAACGCACGGCACCGACGAGCGTGTGACCCACCGGAAGCGGGCTGCCCTCGTCGCGCAACCAGGTGGTGCGGCGGCACTCGCGCCACCAGGAACAGCACCTTCCCGAAACCCGGCCAAGTTCAGCCCTTCCGGCGGCGACGTATCTGCGGGAGTCGGCCGATGAACTCGTCGGCGGCGTACTGCCAGCGTGTCCACGATGACGCCGTCGGTGTCGATCACCATCCGCCGGCGCGATGTCCATGTCGGTTCCCATCGGCATCCCGCAGGTCGTCGATGTCGACCACGCCCGACGCCCTTTCGGGCCATGGGCATTCAAGCTGCAAGGGCACATCTGCGCGGGGTCGCCGCTTTCCTCGGGACTTTCGTCGTGGCGGTGGCTTCGCGGTAGGGGAGTCCCTTTCGACTCCGGATCGGGACCCCGATGGGGGAGAACAGCGTCGAGACGTCTGGCGTCCGGACCGGATGTTGCTCAGGGCGCGCGCGGCGTCTCTGGGACCCGCCGTTCAGGGATGGACGGACACCACCTGAGTAGGTCCAGTCGTTGATCGAGGAGAAGTCTCGTTTAGAAATCTACTTTGTAAAGGCGCCCGGTTGTTTGCATTCTCCTCCACCGAAACAAAAACCCCCAACGACACGGGGGCCTTGATTCCGGTGGAGGAGTCGTCCAGAGCAGATCGACAAGCATCCGCCACAGCTCCCAGGGCGCTCTCTGACGGGTTCGGGTGGCCGATGCGTACAAGAAGAACGCACCGGCCACCCCACTGGGTCAGCCTGGCTCAGTCGTCCTGGGTCTCTTTGTCGGTGTCGGCCTGGCCCTTGTCGTCGTTGGTTTCCTGGTCTTCCGGGCCCTCGGCGGCCTCGTTCGCCTCCGGGGCGGTGTCGGCGGGAGTGCTGGTCGAGGTCTGGGGCGGAGCGGGGGTCGGGGTCCCGGCTGAGGCGAAGGCGGCGGCGCTGCCGCCGGCGATGAGGAGGGCGGTCGCGGCCAGGCCGGCGAGGACGGCGGGTTTTCGCATGGAGTCGGCTCCGTGTGTTCGGTGTGTTCTGACGGGTCCCAGCCTGCGGAAACGTCGGACAGCGTCAGGCTCGCGCTCTCCTATCTGAGGGTTAACTCTTCGTTGCCGCGCGCGGTTGTTCGCTTTATGTCGCCGGGTCGGGGGCGTGCCTACGCTCGGGCGCATGGCAGGTACGCATGTCCTGGTGGTCGAGGACGATCCGGTGATCGGTGCGGAGTTGGCCGAGGCGTTGGACGTCAACGGTTACGCGCCCGCGTTGGCCAGGAGCGGCGAGGAGGCGATCGGCAGCGTTCAGGTCACGACGCCTGATCTCGTGCTGCTGGATCTCGGGTTGCCGGGGCTCGATGGCGTGGTGGTGTGCCGTCGGTTGCGGCTGGCGGCGCCTGATGCGGTGATCGTGGTGTTGACGGCTCGTACCGATGAGCTTGATGTGGTGGTGGCTCTGGAGGCGGGGGCGGATGACTATCTGACGAAGCCGTTCCGGATGGCGGAGTTGCTGGCGCGGTTGCGGGCGCATCTGCGGCGGCAGGCGGTGGTTCCGCAGGAGCGGGTGCTGAGTGTGGGGGCGTTGCGTCTTGATCTGGCGGCGCGGCGGGTGTTCCTCGATGAGGTCGAGGTGGCGTTGCGGCCGAAGGAGTTTGATCTGCTGGCGGTGTTGGCGGGTAGGGCGGGGGAGGTGGTCACCCGGGAGGAGTTGATGGATCGGGTGTGGGATGAGAACTGGTTCGGTTCGACGAAGACTTTGGATGTGCACGTGTTCGCGTTGCGGCGCAAGTTGGAGGAGCCGGGTGGGGTGCCGCGGATCACGACGGTGCGTGGGCGGGGTTACCGGTTCGAGCGGTGATCAGGGTGTGGCGGGGAGGAGCAGGCTGAAGGTCGGTGGTCGTTCGCGGTGGAGGAGGAGGCGGCCGCCTTCGGCTTCGGCGAGGGAGCGTGCGAGGGCGAGGCCGATGCCGTGGCCGTCGCGGGGGATGCGGCCGAAGATGTCTTGTCCTTCGGTGATGCCGGGGCCTTGGTCGCTGACGTTGAGGGCGATGCCGGGGCCGACGTCGGTGATGGTGACGAGGACTTCTCCGGCGCCGTGGCGGAGGGCGTTGTCGAGGAGGACGAGGAGGATCTGGCGTACGGCTGCGGGGGAGACGCGGACGACGGGGAGGTCGGTTTCGTGCCGGATGGTGAGGCGGCGGCCTTGGTCGGCGAGGAGGCCGTGCCAGTCTTGGCGGATTTCGTCCATGAGGGTGGGGAGGTTGAGCGGTGGGTTGGTGCCGTGGGTGTCGCGGGCGAGGGTGACGAGGTCTTCGATGATGGTCTGGAGGCGTTCGCCTCGGGCGAGGGCGTTGGCGATGGCTTCGGTGCGGTCGGTGGTGGGGCGGGCGAGGGCTGATTCGAGGCCGAGGAGGAGTCCGGTGAGGCCGGTTCTGAGTTGGTGGGAGACGTCGGCGCTGAAGGCTTTTTCGCGGGCGAGGACGTCGCCGAGTCGCCGCGCGGTGGTTTCGAGGGCGACGGCGGCTTGGTCGGCTTCGAGGAGGCCGGATCTGGGGGCTCGTACGGTGAAGTCGCCGTCGCCGAGGTCCTGTGCGGCGCGGGTGAGGCGTTCGAGGGGTGTGGCGAGGCGGCGGGCGAGGTAGACGGCCATGGCTGCGGCGGCGCCGAGGGCGATGGCGGCGAGGAGGCCGAGGAGGAGCCAGGCTTGGTGGATTTTCTCTTGTGCTTCTTCGTAGGGGGTGGCGACGCGGACGGTGATGGTGATGCCTTCGTCGGAGGGGATGGGCGCGCTGACGGCGATCTGGTCGTCGGCGATCTGCTGGTGGGTGCGGCCGTCTGCGCTGGTGGCGGCGAGGGTGGAGGTGGGTGGTCCGGCGCCGAGGAGGCGTTTTCCCTGGACGGTGTAGACGCCGACGGTGAGTTCGGTGGAGATGTCGGCGGGGAGGGTGAAGGGGAGGTTGGGGTTTTTGCCGATGTCGTCGGGGATAGTGGCGGCGATCCATACGGCGTCGCGTTGGAGGGCGGCGGTTGCCTGGTCGCGGTAGAGGCGGTCGACGAGGACGGCGAGTGGTCCGGCGAAGAGCAGGACCGCGAGTGCGGTGACGGCGACGATCGCGGCGAGCGCGCGGTGGCGTAGCGGTGTGCCCTCCCGTGTCATGTTGGCATCGTTGCAGGTGGGAGGTTAGGGAGGGGCTAACCGCGCTCTTAGCGGGCGTTGATGGTGAGGGCTCGTATTTGTGCGGCCAGGCGCTCGAGTTCGTCTCTTTCGGCGGGTGAGGTGTTGCTGAGTCCGCTGTGGACGGCGGTTGGGCTTCGCAGGAAGCGTCGCAAGGCCGCTACGAGGAGTCCTTCCGGCAGGGTTCGCAGTGCGGTGAAGCTGCGGGGGGTCGGGGGTGTGGGGAGGGCGGCGAGGTTCTGTCGCATGAGGTGGAGCATGGTGCGGATCGCGTCTGTGTCGTCGGCGAGGGCGGCTGGGCCGCCTGCGGCTTGGACGGTCTGGCCGAGGGGGACGGCGAAGGCGGCGTGGGTTTTGAGGCGGGCGTCCATCTGTGGTTCTGGCCTGGCGTTGATTCCGGCGGTGCGGAACGCTTTGACGATGCGTTCCAGGCGGGGGGTGGTGCGGCCGTGGGGTTCGCCGATCGGCATGGCGACGCGGCGGGTGAGGGCGTTGGGGGCGCGGTAGCGGATGATGTCGCCGTCCATGGTGCCGGCGGCGGTGGGGGTGCCGAGCAGGACGCGGTCGTGGCCGATTACGGCGCCCAGGGGGTGTGGTCCGGCGGCCCAGTGGGTCAGGAAGAGGACGTCCCCGTCGAGGTCGGCGAGTGAGGTGAGTACGGGGTCGATCTGGTGGGTGCGGACCAGGACGGTGGTCAGGTCGTATCCGTTGGAGGGGTGGTCGACCACGGGTACCGGGATTCGCGTGATGTCCCTGCTGTTTGCTTCGGCGAGTTGTACGCCGTGCTGGCGGAGGGAGGTCAGGCGGTCGCCTCGGGCCAGGAGTGCGACGTCGTGTCCGGCTTCGTGGAGGCGGGCGGCGAGGAGGCTGCCGACGACTCCGGCGCCGTACACGAGGATCTTCATGGTGTTTCTCTCCTGTGGGTGAAGGTGAGTGCGGGGCGGATGATCGTCAGGAACAGGTCCTGGCGTGATTCTTCGTGGCCGCTGAGCAGGGGGGAGATGGCGAGGTCGGCGAGGATCAGGTGGGCGAGCCGTCGGAACAGGGGGGTGTCGCGGGTGATCTCGTCGCGGTCGGCGGCGGCTTCGAAGATCGCGGTGAGGGTGTCGAGGATGGGGGTGATGATCTCTTTGCGTAGTGCGGTGCCGAAGTCGGGGTCGGTGGTGGCGGCGTGGAGGAGCATGAGGCCCATGCGCAGGTCGGCGGTGGGCATGCCGTCGGTGCGGGCCATCTGGGTGAAGACCTCGTCGAGTGAGGTCGCTGCGGTGTGGTCGGGCAGGGTGGGGCGGTGCTGGGTGAGGGCGGCCATGACGAGGTCGGCTTTGCTTCCTCCCCAGTGGCGGTAGAGCGTCGCCTTGCTGGTGTGGGCTCTGGCTGCCACGGCGTCGAAGGTGAGGCGTTCGTAGCCGACGTCCAGCAGGAGGGCGCGGACGGCCTCGTACAGTTCGGCGAGGCGTTCGGGCTTCATGCGAGAGCGGGGCGGGGTGTCCATGACCGAACTGTACGATACTGTTTCGTACACTTCAATACGTACGGTCGAGTGGTCTCCACGGCGGCCACCGGGGTCGTGGAGGCGTCTCACGAGTCGCTGGTGAACCGGCTGGCGGCCGCGGGGCGCAGCCGCCATCTGGAGTTGCCGGATCATTCCGTCTCGGTCGGCCGGTTCGCCACGAAGGCGGACCGGTTACTCTTCGAGCTTCAGAGCAACGACGGAAATGAAAGGGTGACCAGCGCCCACGTCATTTTCAAGCTGAATCGTCTTTTCACGTACGACGTGGCGCAGACCGGTGATCTCGCGATGGCTTCCGGGCGACGAATGCCGGTGGGTCCTTTACGCCCTGGACATCAGTGCGCTGACGTCGGAGCGACCCCAATTACATGTTCTTCTTCGCGTGGATTCTCCAGAGCGCAACAGGAACCTCTTTCACACCGGCGGCGACGGCACCCCGACGGGAATGATGGCGGGCAGGGCCGATCCGACCTGTCCGAGGTCACCCACGAGAGGCTGTGGGAGGTGGCCCGACGCCTCTTCAAGCCGACCGAGGCCGAGCAGCGGGAGGACGAGGACACCGAGCGGCGGCTGCGGCAGGAGGCGCATGACGCGCGGCAGGATGACGCCATCAGGCAGGGCGGGGTGGCCGACGGCGGGCTCTATCGCTGAGGGCTCGACGAACGCGTCGGAGATCGGAGTGCCGGTCGGGCGTGGCGACGTGCGCAGGGTTGTTGCCGGGCACTCCGAAGCCTCTCTCCGTCAGGGCCGGTAGTTCGCATGACTAATAGGCGGATTATGTCGGTCATTTCAAATGGCGTTTGAAAATGTCAATATTTTGATTTGTCAGATGATTTGTTAACCTCCCTGCGTGATGATCATTTCCGCGCCGCCCCTCCTGCGCAGGAGGGCACTGTCCCTGATGACCGCTGTCGTGGCGGTGGCCGTCCCGGCCGCCGTCCCGTCCACCGCCTCGGCCGATGTGCCGACGCTCGTCGTCGTGCAGGAACTCCAGCTGAGGAACAACATCCACGTCACCACCGACCACGATGAGGATTCCCCCGCGGACTGGCTCGACGAGACGCTCCTGTCGGGCACCGATGGCGGCCTGACGGCCCGGAGCTATCTGAAGTTCGACCTGTCCCAGCTGCCCGAGGGCGTCGTCCGGTCGGCCACGCTGCGGCTCACCGGGCTCGGCGCGCCCGACTGCGGGCCCGCGGCCGGGGAGGGCGTCCAGGTGCGCCGTGTCACCGAACCGTGGTCGGACGACTTCCTGCACTGGGGCAACACGCCCGATTCGACCGGCGAGGACGCCCAGATCACCGTCCCGCAGTGCGCGGCCGTCCCCGGTCAGGTGGAGTGGCCGATCACCGGCATCGTCGGCGCCTGGGCCGGGGGTGCGGAGAACCACGGTCTGGTGCTCCAGTCTCCGGACGAGAGCACCGACGACGGTCTGTGGACCTTCGCCGCGTGGACGCACCCGACGGGGAGCATTCCCGTCGTCACGGTCACCATGGACGTGCCGTCCACTCCGGCCACGAGGGCGGCGTCCATCGCGACCCATGTGGACGGCGCCGGCACCTGGGTGGCGGGGCTGACGCCGCGCATCCAGTCGCAGGTGGTCGACCCCGCCGGTGGCGGCCTGGCGGCCGAGTTCGAGGTCGAGCACGATCCCGCCGTCCCCGGTCAGGGCGCGGGGCGGATCTGGGCGGCCACCTCGGCTCCGGCGTCCAGTTTCGGGAGGCCGTCGGTGGTCGTACCGGCGGGTCTTCTCCAGGACGGCTGGCGGATCCGGTGGCGGGTGCGTGCCCACAACGTGACGGCCGGGACGGTCTCCGGCTGGTCGGCGTGGAGCTCCGGCACGGTGGCCGCCGACGTCTCCCAGATCACCGCGCGCCAGGTCGTGCCGTCGTATGAGAGCCCGGACTCGACGGTGAGCATGAGCCTTACCCCTGAACTGCGGGCCACGGTGACGCATCCGCTGCTCGACGCGACGCGGGTGGTGTTCCAGCTGGCCTACGACCCGGACGCGCCGCTGCAGGGAACCGGTCTGATCTGGGAGGAGACCGTCCTGGACGTGCCCTCGGGCGGGCAGGCGGTGGTGACCATCCCTGACGGCCTCCTCGACGGCGGCGGCTGGCAGGTCATGTGGCGGGTGGGCGCGTACGGCGGGGCGTTCCAGTCGGGCTGGTCGGACTGGCAGAAGCTCACCCTCGACATGTAGCGGCGGGGGTTGCTCACGGCGCTCAGGGTGTTACGTTCCGTCGGGAGGTTGTGATGACCGCAGAGATCAGCCCGGGTCCGCTGGGTACGCCGTCCCCCGACTACGCCCGGCGCCGTGAGCACGACCCGATGGGCGTCGCGCCGATGCCGAGCGGCGATCAGGTGCCGGTGGCCGTGCGTTATGAGGACGTCCGGACCCTGCTGGCCTCTCCGGCGTCGAGCCGTAACCTGCGGATGCCGGGGTTACCCCGGTTCGTGGCGGGCCTCGGCATCGACGACGATCCCGACGCCCTGGTGAACCAGGATCCGCCCGAGCACACCCGCTACCGGCGCATCATGCAGGGCGCCTTCACGCCCCGCCAGGTCGAGCGGTGGCGGCCGAGGATCACGGCCATCGCCGACGAGCTGCTCGACGGGGTGGACGAGGAGTTCGACCTGGTGAGCGCGTTCGCGGTGCAGATCCCGTGCCGGGTGATCTGTGAGCTGCTCGGTGTGCCGCTGGGCAGGTACGACCAGTTCCTCGCCTGGACGGACATGTTCCTCACCACCTCCACGGCCGACGAGATGACGCGCTACCGGGGCTACACGGAGTTCATGGCGTACTGCGCCGAACTGGTCGCCGAGCACCGCGCCCACCCGGGCCACGACCTGATCGACCTGCTGGTGGCGGCCCGCGACGAAGACGACAGGCTGACCGAGGGCGAGCTGGTCAACACGGTCTTCTCCCTCATCACCGCCGGGCACGAGACGACCGCCTCGATGATCGCCAAAGGGGTGCTGCGGCTGCTGCTGCACCCGAAGGCCTGGGCCGAGCTGGTCGGCGATCCGGATCTGACACCGACCGCGGTCGAGGAGGTGCTGCGGTACGACGGGCCTCCGGCCAGCGCTTTCATGCGACGGATCACCCGGGATCTCACGCTGCCGAGCGGCTGCCCGGTCACGGCGGGCACGGTGGTCATGCCGGACCTGCTGGCGGCCAACCACGACCCCGAGGCGTTCCCGGATCCCGGGCGGTTCGACCTCCACCGCTTCGCCGGGCACACGCCCAACCCGCACGTCGCCTTCGGGTACGGCCCGCACCGCTGCCTGGCCGCCGCCCTGGCCCGGGTCGAGCTGACCGAGGCGATCCGCGCGCTGGCGACCCGGCTGCCCGGCCTGCGCCTGGCCATACCAGCGGATCAGATTCCCTGGACCAGTGGGCTGGTCCACCGGCCGGGCCGCCTGATGGTCCGGCGCTCGTAGCCGGCGCCGGGCCTCCGGCGGGTAGGGCGTCCACGCTCTCGTGAGTGCGCACCGCCTGTCCGGTCGGCCGATCGGTTGGGCGGTGGCCGGCATCGCGCCAGACCTCCTGGCCGGCCGCGCGGAAGGTGGATGCGCCGACGGGGACGAACACCCTGAACAGCCTGTTCATCGCCCGCGTCATCACAGTGACGGCCGACTCGCCCCGGCCGCCCTTGGAAAAACGCGGCCGGTGGCGCCAGGAGGAAGGTCACGGACCCCCAGTCTGGTGATCTCCGTGTGCAAGGAAGTTAATACCAGTGGTTTGTCCGTGTTACATACCTGTGATACCAAATCGTTGACCAGTGGTTCGAACCAGTTCTAGCTTGGTTCACCTCACGATGCTCCAACGGGCCAGAGGTGGACCAACACGATGAACTCAAACCTCCCTTCACGCGGCCGCCTCATGGCCGTCACGGCGCTTGCCGCAGCCGGGGCTCTCCTGCTCTCCTCCTGCGGCTCGGGCGGGGCTTCCGCCCCGGACTCCGCCCCGGCGGCCAACCCCTCGGCCGCATCCGGGGGCGACGCCCCGATCGTCGCGCTGCTGCTCCCGGAGAACCAGACCGCCCGCTACGAGGCACGTGACAAGCCGACGTTCGAGAAGCAGCTCGCCGAGAGCTGCCCGACGTGTCAGCTCAAGTACTTCAACGCGGCGGGGGACGCGAGTAAGCAGCTCAGCCAGGCCGAGTCGGCGCTCACCGAGGGGGCGAAGGTCCTGGTGATCGACCCCGTCGACTCCAACGCCGCCGGTGCCATGGTCGCCGCCGCCCGCCAGCAGGGCGCCAAGGTCATGAGCTACGACCGGGTGATCTACAAGGCGGGCGTCGACTACGGGGTGAAGTTCGACAACGTCAAGCAGGGCGCCGTCGGCATGCAGGCGCTGGTCGACAAGCTCAAGGCGGACGGCAAGACCTCCGGCAACATCGTCATGATGAACGGCGACCCGGTCGACTCGGGTGCCAAGCCCGAGAAGGACGGCGCGCACAGCGTCGTCGACGGCTCCGGCTTCACCGTGGCCGCCGAGTACGACACCAAGGCCTGGTCGGCCGCGAACGCGCAGAACCAGATGCAGCAGGCCATCACCAAGATCGGCGCCGGGAAGATCGACGGCGTCTACGCCGGCAACGACGGCATGGCCATCGGGGTCATCGCCGCGCTCAAGAGCGCGGGCGTCGATCCGATGCCGCCCGTCACGGGCCTGGACACCCAGCTCGACGCCATCCAGAAGATGGTCGCCGGCGACCTGTACGAGAGCACCTACCTGCCGGTCGAGACCGAGGCGCAGATCGGGGCCAAGGCCGCCGCCGCGCTCGCGATGGGCCAAGCGCCCGCCGGTGACCTGCTCAACGGCACCATCGACGACGGGACGAGCCAGGTGCCTGCGTACCTGCTCGAATCCATCGCCGTGACCATGGACAACATGAAGGAGATCCTCCTCGACAGCGGCTACCTGACGGTCGCGCAGATCTGCACCGCCGACTACGCGGACGCGTGCGCCAAGGCGGGACTGCAGTAGGTGTCTCCTCTCTCCACCGGTGGTGGCGCCCAGATCGTCGCGGTCGACCTGGGCGGCACCACGGCGCGCGCGGCGCTCCTGGGCCCGGACGGCGTCGTGACCGCCCGGCTCAGGGAACCCGTCCGGCACGGCGCCGCGCACGAGCAGGTCGCCGACCTCATGACCCGGATCGCGGACGGCAGCGGCGCCGTGTCCGCCGTGGTCGGGCTGCCCGGACGCGTCGACCGGATCCGGGGCCGCCTGCACGTGGCCAGGAACCTCCCCGCCACCGATCTCGCCGCCCTGTCGGCCGAGAACCTCGGCCGGGCCACCGGCCTCCAGGTACGCCTGGCGGGTGACGCCGAGCTGGCCGCGGCGGGCGAGGCGTACTTCGGCGCGGGGTCCCGGACCGGGACGACGGCCTATCTCACCATCTCCACCGGGATCGGCGCGGCGATGGTGAGCGAGGGCCGGGTGCTGGCGGGCCGCGTGTCGGGCCTGCAGATCGGCTTCCTGCACCTGCTCGGCCCCGGCCGCCCCATGATCGAACTTATCGGCTCGGGCCAGCGCGTCCACGAGGCCGCACGTGACCTCGGCACCGAGGCCGACTACCGCACCCTGACCGAGATCGCCCCCGGAAACGATGCGGCGGGCCGCGCGCTCGCCGACATCGCCGACGCGGCGGCGGCGGCCGCGATCCTGCTGTGCCACGTCGGCTCGCCGGACGTGCTCGTGGTCGGCGGCGGGCTCGCCCGTGCCGCCGGCACCGCCCTGCTCGACGAGATCGACCGGCGCGTCCACGACACCGCGGCCTCGCACGTCTCGTGGGACGTCCAGGTGCGCCCCGCCCGGTGCGGCGACGACGCCGGGCTGCTCGGCGCGGCGGTGTGGGATCTCGCCGAACCCCACGTACATGACCAGGAAGAAAGGAGACGGCGATGACGGCAACCGGGCCGCCACCCGTGCTCGAACTCCAGCACATCAGCAAGAGCTTCGGCGCGGTGCGCGCGCTGAGCGACGTCAGCATGAACGTCGGCACCGGGGAGGTCGTCGCGCTCGTCGGCGACAACGGGGCGGGCAAGTCCACGCTGATCAAGACGATCGCGGGCGCGCACCCCCGGGACGGCGGCACCATGGCGGTCCACGGCGAGCCGGTGTCCCCGCGCAGGCCCGTCGACTCCACCCGCCTCGGCATCGCGACCGTCTACCAGGACCTCGCGCTGTGCGACAACCTCGACATCGTCGCCAACCTGTTCCTCGGGCGCGAGAAGAACCACAGCGGGTTCATCAGCGCCCTGGCCATGGAGCAGGTCGCCGTCGGGCTGCTCAAGCGGCTGTCGGTGAAGATCAAGGATCTGCGGGCGCCCGTCTCGTCCCTGTCCGGCGGGCAGCGGCAGTCGGTGGCCATCGCGCGGTCCCTGCTCGGCGACCCGGCGCTGGTGATCCTGGACGAACCCACGGCGGCGCTCGGCGTGGAGCAGACCGCGGAGGTCCTCCAGCTCATCGAGCGGCTGCGCGCCGAAGGGCACGCGGTGCTGATGGTGAGCCACAACCTCGCCGACGTCTTCGACGTGGCCGACCGGATCGTCTGCCTGCGGCTCGGCCGCAGCGTCGCGGAGTTCCCCGTCGAGGGGACCACCGAAGAGCAGGTCGTCGCCGCCATCACGGGCGTCGCCGACAGCAGCGCCCAGAAGCGCCGGATGCGGCGCCGCAGCAGGACGGAGGAGGGATCGTGAGCACGGCCACGGGCATCGCCCCCCGGGAAAGCTGGTTCCACGGGCGGTTGCAGCGGCTGCGTACCGGCGATTTCGGGCCGGTGCCCGTCATCCTCGGGCTCGTCGTCATCTCGCTCGTCTTCCAGCTCGCCAACGACCGCTTCTTCTCCCCGCAGAACATCTTCAACCTGAGCCAGCAGATCGCCTCGACCGGCGTCATCGCGCTCGGCGTCGTGTTCGTGCTGGTCATCGGTGAGATCGACCTGTCGGCGGGGTCGGTGAGCGGGGTGACGTCGGCCGCCATGGCCGTGCTGAACATCAACGCGGGCTGGCCGCCGGTCCTGGCGATCGTCCTCGCGGTCGTCTTCGGCGCCGCGATCGGCCTGTTCCACGGGGCGGTGTTCACCAAGCTCGGCGTTCCGTCGTTCGTGCTGACGCTGGGCGGGCTGCTCGCCTGGCAGGGCGTCCAGCTTCTCGTCCTGGGCAACCAGGGCACGATGAACCTCCCCTACGACGGCGCGATCGCCGCGCTCGCCAACACCACGCTCCCGGCGTGGATCGGCTTCGTGATCGCGGTCGTGTACGCGGTCGGCGCGACGGCCGTGACCTTCCTGACCGGCCGGTGGCGGCGCGAGCGCGGGCTGGCCCCACGACCGCTGGCCGGGAGCCTGGTGCGGGCGGGGGTGATCACGGTGGTGATCCTCGCGGCGACGATCGTCTTCGCGCAGTGGCACGGCATCCCGCTGTCGCTCGTCATCTTCGTCGGGCTGGTCGTGGTCGTCGACGTGCTGCTGCGCGGTACGACGTTCGGCCGCAAGCTGTTCGCCGTCGGCGGCAATGCCGAGGCGGCCCGGCGCGCGGGCATCCAGGTCGGCACCGTCAAGGTGATCGCCTTCACGATCGCCTCGTCCCTGGCGGCCTTCGGCGGCGTGCTCGCGGCCTCCCGCCTGTTCGCGGTCAACCAGGCGAGCGGCGGCAGCGACATCCTGCTGAACGCCATCGCCGCCGCCGTCATCGGCGGCACGAGCCTGTTCGGCGGCCGTGGCAGCGCCTACTCCGCGCTGCTCGGCATGCTCGTCATCGGCGCGGTCTCCAACGGCATGGATCTGCTCAACCAGACCTCGGCCGTGAAGTACATCATCACCGGCGGGGTACTCGTCGCCGCCGTCGTGATCGATTCCCTCGCACGACGAGGAAGGGTGGCAAGCGGCAGATGAGTGTCGAGGCGTTTCTCAGACAGGGGTTCATCCCGTTCGGTGAGGCCGTGGCGCAGGAGACCGGGAGGCTCACCGAGGCCGCCCCGCTGCTGCGGGAGCGCGCCCTGGCGGCGGCGGCCGAGATCGGCAGGCCCGCGCGGCCCACCTTCATCGGCATCGGGGCGAGCCTGGCCGCGCTCGCCGCGCCCGTCGCCCATCTGTCGGCGCACGGCATCCCCGGCATCAGGCTCAACGCGGCCGAGGCGGGGACCTCCGGCGACGGCGCGACGCTCATCGCGCTGTCGCAGTCGGGCCGCAGCCGCGAGACGGTCGACGTCATGCGCGCCGCCACCGGACGCAGGCTCGCGGTCGTCAATGTCACCGATTCGCCGATGGCGCAGGCCGCCGACGCGGTGCTCACCCTCGGCGACCTGCCCGACAGCCTGGCCTCGACGATCGGGTTCACCGCCTCGGCGATGGCCGTCTCGATGCTCGCCGAGATCTGGACCGGCGGCGAGCCGTCCGCGGATTGGCTGAGCCTGGGGGAGCGGCTGGCGGAGTTCCGCGCGGCGCGCTCCGCGGAGGCCGAGGAGATCGCGGGCCTGCTCGCGGAGGCGTCCGTCATCGACCTGGTGGCGCCGGCCGACCAGATCGGCGTCGCCGAGGCCGGGGCGCTGCTGCTGCGGGAGGTGACGCGGGTCCCGGTGGCGCCCTTCGAGACGCGGCAGTACCTGCACGGGCTGATGGAGTCGACCAACCCCACGACCCTGCACGTCATGCTGGACGGCGCCGACGACGGCCAGGTCGTCCGGGCGCTCGGGCCGCTCGGCCGGCGGATCGTCGAGTTCCGCCGGGGGCCCGCCACCCACGACGAGAAGACCCTGGTCGTGCCGATCGAGGCGCGCAGCGGTCTGGAGGTGCCGATCTTCGTGGCGGTGCTGCTGCAGGAGGTGGCGCTGCGCTCGGCGGGTGCCCGGGGCATCGACCCCGACGAGTTCCTGTTCCTCGACACCGGCACCAAGCTCGACGACGGCGAGTGAGTTCATCCACGACACTTCTAACGGACACAATCGGGGTTATGTCTAGTTCGTCAGTCCTGCACCGTATGGTCGCGCAGCACCTCAGAGAACGCATCGAGTCCGGGGTCATCGCGGCCGGGGCGCGCATGCCGTCCGAGCGGGTGCTCGCCGAGCAGTTCGACGTCAGTCGCGTGACGGTCCGCCAGGCGTTGAAGGATCTTGAGAAGGACGGCCTGGTCGAGGTCGTCGCGGGCGCCCGGTGGGTGCGGCGGGAGACGTCCGGCCTGGTCACCGTCCGTCCGGCCGTCGCCGGGACGGAGTCGATCGAGGAGGGCGCGACCGGGCTCGTGAGCTTCTCGAACCTGGCGGAGGCCAACGGGCTGACGGTCAGTTCGCGGGTGCTGAAGTGCGTGACCCGCGCGAGCTCCCTGGACGAGGCGGACCTTCTCGGCGTCGCGCCGGGCGCCCCCGTCGTGGAGCTCGTCCGGCTGCGGCACCTCGACGGCATCCCCACGCTGATCGACTTCTCCCTCATCCCCGAGGCGCTGGCGCCGGGGCTGGGCGAACTCGACTTCACGACGACGTCGCTGTACGGCACGCTCGCCGAGCAGTACGGACTGAACGCGGTCTCCGCCGACTGCGTCATCGAGGCGCGCGGCGCGGCCCCCGAGATCGCCGAAAGCCTCGGCCTCCCCCCGGGCGACCCCGTCCTGGAGATCGTCCAGACCACATTCGATGAGAACCACCGGGTCGTCCAGTGGTGCCGCAGCGTCTACCGCGGCGACCGCTACCGCTTCCGGGCGGCCCTGGAGGGCGCGGCCGGCACTTCGGGCCGTCCGCGCCCTCGCGCGGCCGCCGAGGCGACGGGCCGCGTCATCCCAGATCTAGCGAGGTTGTACAGATGAGAGTTTCCGCACGTGGCGCCGTGATCGGCGGCGCCTGGGTCAAGGGCGACGTCGAGGTCGACGACGGGCGGCTGATCCGGGCCGGGCTGCCGTCGACCGGGCCGGGGTACGTGCTCCCCGGCCTCGTCGACCTCCAGGTCAACGGGTACGCCGGGGTCGACTTCAACGCCGCGACGGCCGACGAATTCGAGGCGGCGTTGGCGGCGCTCACCCGCGACGGCGTCTTCCACGTCCAGCCCACCATCATCACCGACTCCGAGGAGAACGTCGCAGGTCAGCTGCGCGTGCTGAAGAAACTCCAGGAGGCGGGGCCGCGCGGCGCGAAGGTCGTCGGCGTCCACGCCGAAGGACCGTTCCTGTCCCCGCACCACCGCGGCGTGCACCGCCCCGAACACCTGCGCGACCCCGACATCGGCATCGTCCGGCACTTCCTGGACGCGGGCCCGCTCCGCACGATCACCGTCGCCCCCGAACTGCCCGGCGCCACCGAGCTGATCGCCTGGGCCGCCCGGCAGGGGGTGATCGTGCAGGCCGGGCACTCGGGCGCCGACGCGCCGACCGCCCACGCCGCGTTCGACGCGGGCGCCCGCGCGGTCACCCACCTGTTCAACGGGATGATCCCGTTCGGGCACCGCGCTCCGGGCATCGCGGGCGCGACGCTCGCCCGCGAGGACGTCGCCATCCAGCTCATCGCCGACGACATCCACCTGTCGCGCGAGACCTCGCTGTTCGCGCTGAAGGCCGCCGAGCACCGCACCATGCTCGTCACCGACGCCGCCTCACCCGCAGGGGCCGGCGACGGCGTCTTCACCGTGGGCGGGTTCACCGTCACGGTCACCGACGGGGTGCCGCGCCTGCCCGACGGCACGCTCGCGGGCAGCACGGTGACGCTCCTGCAGCAGGTCCGCAAGCTCGTCGAGCACGACTGGCCCGTCGACCGCGCCGCCAACCTCGCGAGCCGCGCACCCGCCCGCTTCTTCGGCCTCACCGGCGTCGGCGAGCTCACCCTCGGCGGACCGGCCGACCTCGTGGTGACCGACGAGAACCTCGACGTCGACCGCGTGCTCGTCGGCGGAGAGGAGTTCACGGCGTGAACGTCCTTCCCCGCGGGCTCATCGTCTCGCTCACCCCCTCCCCGCAGTCGCCCTGGCAGGACGTGGACGACGTCGTCCGGCTGGCCGCGGCCGCGCGGGCCGGAGGCGCCGTCGCCGTCAAGGTCGACGGGCCGGACGCGGTGCGCGCGGTGAAACGCGCCGTCCCCGGCTTTCCCGTGCTCGCCGTTTTCATCGACGACTCCCACGGCGGGGTCGTGCGCATCACGCCGGCGCTCGCCCACGCGGCCGCCCTCGTCGAGGCGGGAGCCGACGTCGTGGAGCTGGAGGCCGACGCGGCGGCGCGCCGGCACGACGGCCAGGACCTGTTCGAGCTGATCTCCTCGTTCGCCGCGCTCGGGGTGCCGGTCAAGGCCGGGGTGCCGGGGCTGGAGGACGCGCGCACCGCCGTCCGGGCGGGCGCCGCGATGGTCAGCTCGTCGACCATGGGGTATCCCGCGAAGGCGAACACGGGCCCGCTGCCCGATCTCGGGCTGGTGGCGACCCTGGTGGCCGGAGCCGGGGTGCCGGTCGTCGCCGAGCGCGGTTATGCGGCGGTCGCCGACGTCCGCGCGGCCATGGACGCCGGCGCGCACGCCGTCGTGGTCGGCTCGGCCATCGTCGACCCGGTCTGGCTGACCGCCCGTTTCGCCGCCTCGGCGTCCGTCCCATAGCCCGGCGCGGGTCACGCGGTGGCGGTGACGATCGCGACGGGGCACCGGGCGTGGTGGAGCAGCCCGTGGCCGACCGAGCCGAGGACGGCCGCGCCGAAGGAGTTGAGGCCCCGTGAGCCCGCGACCACCAGGTCCGCCGCGGCGGACTCCTCGGAGAGGACCTGGACGGGGTGGCCGTAGATGTGCGTGTACTCGACCGGTACGCCCGGGTACCTGTCGGGCCAGGTCGCGAAGCGCTGTTCGACGAAGGTGGTGCGTTCTTCGTACACGGAGTGGATCAGGTTGTCGTACATGGTGCTCACCGACGAGAACGGCGGCGGCTGCCAGGAGAAGATCGCCTTGAGGCGGGCGCCGCGGCGCCCGGCCTCGGCGAAGGCGAAGTCCAGGGCGGTGTCGGCCTCTTCGGTGCCGTCGTAGCCGGCCACGATCCGCCCGGTCGTGCGGGTCGTGGGCTCGCGGACCACGACGACCGGGCCCTGGGCATGCCCCGCCAGGCCCAGGCCGACCGATCCGACGAGCATGCCCGCGAAGCCGCCGATGCCGCGGCTGCCGATCACGGTCGTCTCGGCCTTGACGGCTTCTTCCTTCAGCCAGGTGACGACGTCACCCGTGGCCATGTCGGTGGTGGTCGCGACGCCCGGTTCACAGGCGTGGGCGCGTTGCCGGGCGTCGGCCAGGATCTCCTCGCCGTAGGAGGTCGCGGCCGCGTTGAGCCGGTCGGGCAGGACCCCCGTCCAGAGTTTGCGTACGTGGACGATGCGCAGTGAGGCGCTTCTGCGGGCGGCGTCGGCCGCCGCGTACTCCACGGCGGTCAGGGCGGATGCGGATCCGTCGACACCGGCGACGATCATCGCCATGTCCGTCCCCTTTCGATCGGCCTAGGCAGGTGTCGTTTCCACGGACCCCCATCCCATCCGGCGGGTCAAGGATTCCAGCCCGTTATTTTATGAACCTTCGACCCTCCGGAGGAGACGGGAGAAGAATTGTCGGACCTCTCCGAATGTCCTGCGGCGGTAATGACGATCGCGGTCAGGATGAGTCCGTTCTTCGCCAACCATCGCCCGGATATCGTCGTTAGTCGCCGCCCGTTCACGAATGGTCCGCCGGCCAGTAACCGGGCCGTGAAAACACCCGCCATCGGGTCGATGTCGATCAGCGCGTCCTCGAAACCGGGTCGGTTGTTCACCAGCGGGAACCACGCCTTGTAGACCGCCTCCTTCGCGCTGAACAGCAGCCGGTCCCAGCGGATCGACGGATACGCGTCCAGCAGGTCGCGGATGTGCCGTGCTTCCTGCGGTAACCCGATCGCGTCCAGGACGCCGTTGGGCAGCGGGTCGTTCCGTTCTGCGTCGATGCCGATCGCGGCGGCGTCGGTTCTCGGGCCCAGGACGGCGCCCCGGTAGCCCGCGCAGTGGGTGATGCTCCCGGTGATCCCCTCCGGCCACAGCGGGTTGCCGCGCACCCCCGGGAGGATGGGCGAGGCCGGTCTGCCCAGCATGCGCAGGGCGTCGCGGGCGCACACGCGGGCCGTGGTGAACTCCCGGCGGCGCCGGTCCACCGCGCGGGAGATGATCGCCTCCTCCTCGGGGAACAGGGGGCCGTCGAGGAAGTCCTCGCAGGTGTCGGCGGCCACCACGTAGGGCGGCAGGATCGGCTCGATCATGGCGGAATCCTCTGCGGGAAGGCTGGTGCTCGGGAACGTCGGCCGCTGGGCGAGGGTAACCGATTCCGCCGAGGCCGCCCCTTGGGGACTTCCGGAGAGAGCGGGGCCGGCGGGCGCGGGCGGTGCGGCGGTCCGGGCCGGAATCGGCTGGTCGGCGGCCTCTCCGGGCGGTGGAATGAGCCGCTCATTTGGGGCGTCGGGCCTGTTCAAAACGCTGATTCCTCAGTTGAACGAACGCGCCGGGAGTGTTTGCACGGCTTCTGACGAGCCGGTTAGCATCCTGCCGATCGCGATTTCCGCGTTCATAGGCCTGGGCGCCTTTCCGGAAAACTCTTGTGCATGTCTGTTCAGTGCTGTCTCGTCGCGCCGACCGGATCAGGGAATGGCTGCTGAATGTCTAACGAGGAAAAGCTCCGCGATTATCTCAAGCTCGTCACCGCCAATCTTCAGCAGACGCGCCGCCGATTGCGCGAAGTGGAGGAGCAGAGCCGGGAGCCGATCGCGATCGTCGGCATGGGCTGCCGGTTCCCCGGCGGAGTGCGGGACCCCGAACAGCTGTGGGCGCTGCTGACGGCGGGCGCGGACGCGGTCTCCGGGCTGCCGGGCTCGCGCGGCTGGGACCTCGACGGCATGTACCACCCCGACCCCGCCCATCCGGGGACCTCACACGTGCGGTCGGGCGGGTTCGTCCACGACGCGGGGGATTTCGACCCGGGGTTCTTCGGGATCAGCCCGCGTGAGGCGCTGGCGATGGACCCGCAGCAGCGCTTACTGCTGGAGACCTCGTGGGAGGCGCTGGAGCGGGCCGCCATCGACCCCGGGACCTTGAAGGGGTCGCCGACCGGGGTGTTCGCGGGGGCCAGTTTCTCCGGGTACGGGAGTGCGCTCCAGGACGCCGACGACAGCCTCGAAGGACACCTGCTCACCGGCACCGCCAACAGTGTCATCTCCGGGCGGATCGCCTTCAGCCTCGGGCTCGAAGGGCCGGCGGTGTCGGTGGACACGGCCTGCTCGTCGTCCCTCGTCGCGCTGCACATGGCGGTGGCGGCGCTGCGCGCGGGCGAGTGCGGGCTGGCGCTCGCCGGTGCCGTGACCGTGCTGGCCAGCCCCACCTGGTTCGTGTGGGGGAGCCGTCAGCTGGGGCTCGCGCCCGACGGGCGGTGCAAGGCGTTCTCCGCGCACGCCGACGGGATGGGGCTCGCCGAGGGCGCGGGCATGCTCGTGCTCGAACGACTTTCCGACGCCCGCCGCAACGGGCGCGAGGTGCTCGCCGTGATCCGGGGCAGCGCCGTGAACCAGGACGGCGCCTCCAACGGGCTGACCGCGCCCAACGGGCCCTCCCAGCAGCGGGTGATCCAGGCCGCGCTGACCGCCGCCGGGCTCTCGCCGCACGACGTCGACGCGGTCGAGGCGCACGGCACCGGCACGGAACTGGGCGACCCCATCGAGGCGCAGGCCCTGCTGGCGACGTACGGGAAGAACCGGGACCCCGAACGGCCGCTGTGGACCGGGTCGGTGAAGTCCAACATCGGCCACACCCAGGCCGCGGCGGGGATCGCCGGGGTCATCAAGATGGTGCAGGCGCTGCGCCACCAGGTCCTGCCGCGCACGCTGCACGCCGAGGAGCCGTCTCCGCTGGTCGACTGGTCGGGCGGGGTGCGGCTGCTGACCGAGGCGGTCGACTGGCCCGCCGGTGACGCGCCCCGCCGGGCCGGAGTGTCGTCGTTCGGGATGAGCGGCACCAACGCCCACGTGATCCTGGAGGAGGGAAGCCTCCCGGAGGACGCCGATCCGGTCGAGGCCCCTCAAGCCTTGACGGGGGCACCTGTCGCCTGGCTGGTGTCGGGGCGGTCCGCCGCGGGACTGTCGGCGCAGGCCGGGCGGCTGGCGGCCTTCCTCACCGACGGGCTGGAAGCCGGAGACGTCGCGTGGTCGCTCGCGACGACCCGGTCCACGTTCGAGCACCGCGCGGTGATCCTCGGGGCCGATCACGGGGCGCTCGCCGCAGTGGCCGCCGGTGAGCCGGGGGACGGCGTCGTGACCGGGGTCGTGCCGCCCGGGGGGACCCGCAAGGTCGGGTTCCTGTTCGCCGGGCAGGGCGCGCAGAAGGCCGGGATGGGCCGGGAGCTGTACGCGGCCTCACCTGCCTTCGCCGCCGCCTTCGACCAGGCCTGTGAGCTGCTGGAACGCGAACTCGAACTGCCCATCCGCGATGTCGTGCTCGCTCCCGACGAGGACCCGCGCGCCGACCAGACCGTGTTCGCCCAGGCCGGGCTGTTCGCCGTCGAGGCGGGGCTGGTGGCCATGCTGGCCGCCGCCGGGATCGTGCCCGACGCGGTGGCCGGGCACTCGGTCGGGGAGATCGCCGCCGCCCACGCCGCCGGAGTGCTGAACCTGGCCGACGCCTGCACGCTGGTCGCGGCGCGGGCCCGGTCGATGCAGGCGCTCCCCGCGGGCGGGGCGATGGCCGCGATCGAGGCCAGCGAAGACGAGATCGAGCTGGAGAACGTGTCCCTGGCTGCGGTGAACGGTCCGTCGTCGGTGGTCGTCTCCGGCGACGAAGACGCCGTCGACGCCGTCGTCGAGTCGTGGCGGGCCAGGAACCGGAGGGTGCGACGGCTGCGGGTGAGCCACGCCTTCCACTCCGCGCACATGGATCCGATGCTGGCGGAACTGGGCGAGGTCGCGGCCAAGCTGCGGCACTCCGCCCCTGCCACGACCTGGATCGGTGCCCTGGACGGCACCCCGGTCACCGAACCCGGACCCGGCTACTGGACCGAGCAGGCGCGTCGTCCGGTGCGGTTCGCCGACGCCGTCGAGCGGTTGGCCGCCGAGGGGGTGTCGGTGTTCGTCGAGATCGGGCCCGACGCGACCCTGTCCTCGATGGGTGCGGCCGCGCTGGCCGAGCCTGCCGAGTTCATTCCAGTGCTGCGGCCGGGGACGCCTGTGCCGGAATCGGTCCTGACCGCTTTCGCGCGGGCGCACGTCCACGGCGTGGGCGTCGACTGGTCCGCTGTTCTTCCGGCGGGGCGGAGGGTGGCGCTGCCCACCTACGCCTTCGCGCGCCGGCCCTTCTGGGCGCTGGCCGCTCCGGCCGACGGGGACGGCGCGCTGTCCGAGACCGAGCGGCGGTTCTGGGCCGCCGTCGAATCCGGCGACCTGGCGACGCTGGCCGTCGACGGCAGCCGTCCACTGAACGAGGTGCTGCCCGACCTGTGGTCGTGGCGGCAGGGCGAGCGCGCGCGGGCGGTGACCGCCGACTGGCGGTATCGGATCTCCTGGGATTCCGTGTCCGATCCGGAGCCGGCCCGGCTGTCGGGTACCTGGCTCGTCGTCGGGCGGCCGGGCGGCCGGGAGGCCGAGATCGGGGCGATCCTGCGGGCCCGGGGCGCCGAAACGGTCACCGTCGACCCCTTGCAGCTCACCGAGGTCGCGGACACGCCGGTGGCCGGGGTCGTGTCGCTGCTGGCGCTCGGCGGCGACGAGTGGCAGGCGACGGCGGAGCTGGTGCGGGCGCTGGGCGAGAGCGGTGTGCGCGCTCCGCTCTGGGTGCTGACCTGTGAGGCCGTGGCGACGCGGGCCGGGGAGGCGCCGGTCCGGCCCGAGCAGGCGGGCGTTTGGGGGCTGGGGCAGGTCGTCGCGATCGAGCATCCCGAGCGGTGGGGCGGGCTCGTCGACCTGCCCGCCGTCCTCGACGAACCCGCGGCCGCGAGGCTGGCCTCGGTGCTGGCCGGATGTGGTGAAGACCAAATCGCGATCCGTGGCGGCGGCATCCTCGGGCGCCGTCTGGTGCGGGCTCCGCTCGTCCAGGACCGGACCGGCGGCAGTCCCGCACGGGGCACCGTTCTGATCAGCGGCGAGTCCGGCGCGATCGGTGCGGTGGCGGCTCACCGGTCGGCCGACCATGTCGTTCTTGCCGGGTGTGCCGCGCTGGATGCGGACGTCGCGGCGGGGCTGGCCGCCGCCGGGATCTCGGTGACCGTTCTCGCCGCCGACCTCAGCAACCGTGCGGAAACCGCGGCGCTGCTCGACCACATCGCTGCGGGGGGATCGCCCCTCACCGCCGTGTTCCACGTCGCGGACGAGGACGACTCCGCTGCCAGGTGGCTGGACGAGCTCACCCGCGACCTGGACCTCGACGCGTTCGTCCTGTTCTCCTCGGCCTCGGCGACCTGGGGAGAGGCCGGGCGGTCGGCGGCGGCCGCCACCGGGGCCGTCTGCGAGGCGCTGGCCGCCAACCGCCGTGCCCTGGGCCTGCCCGCCACGTCGATCGCCTGGGACCGCTGGGATGGTGCGGCCCCGGGGGTCCGGGCGCTGGAGCAGGCCCTCGACGACGGCGACACGTCGGTCACGATCGCCGACGTCGACTGGGCCCGGCGCCCGCCCAGCCCTCTGATCGCGGGGCTCATCGAGGTCCGGCACGAGCCGGTGCCCGATACTGCGCTGGGGCGGCGGCTGGCCGGGCTGCCCGAGGCGGAGCAGATCCGCCTGCTGCTCGACCTGGTCAGAGCCAGGATCGCCGGGGTGCTCGGCCATCTGTCGCCCGAGGACGTCCAGGAGGACTGGGCCTTCAGTGACCTCGGGTTCGACTCGCTGACCGCCGTCGAACTGCGTGACCGGCTCGCCGCGGCGACCGGGCTGCGGCTGCCCGCCACGCTCGTGTTCGACCACCCCACCCCGCTGGCGGCGGCGCGGTTCCTGCGCGCCGAGCTGACCGGGGACGCCGCGGCGGTCGGCGGCTCCCGGCTTCTCCCGGTGGGGGATCCCGGCGAGCCGATCGCGATCGTCGGCATCGGCTGCCGGTTCCCCGGCGGCGCCGACACCCCCGAAGGGCTGTGGGACCTGCTCGCGGCCGGGACCGACGTCATCGGCGCGTTCCCGCGCGACCGGGGCTGGGACACCGGGGACGACGCGACCCCCGTCCGGGCCGGTGGTTTCCTGCACGCGGCCGACGAGTTCGACCCCGCCTTCTTCGGCATCAGCCCGCGTGAGGCGCTGACCATGGACCCGCAGCAGCGGCTGCTGCTGGAGACCTCGTGGGAGGCGCTGGAGCGGGCCTCGATCGACCCGTCGTCGCTGCGCGGCAGCAGGACCGGCGTGTTCGTCGGCGGCACCTTCTCCCACTACGGCGCCGACCTGCCCGAGGGCGAACTCGACGGCGGGCTCGTGACGGGCACCGCGACCAGCGTGCTGTCGGGCCGGGTGTCCTACGCGCTCGGCCTGGAGGGGCCGGCGCTCACGGTCGACTCCGCGTGCTCCTCCGGTCTGGTCGCGCTGCATCTGGCCGCCCAGGCGCTGCGCGCGGGTGAGTGCGGGCTGGCGCTGGTGGGGGCGGCGTACGTGACGGCGAGCCCGCTCATGTTCACCGACTTCAGCCGTCAGCTCGGGCTCTCGCACGACGGGCGGTGCAAGGCGTTCGCCGCCGGGGCCGACGGCATGGGCGTCGCCGAGGGCGCGGGCGTGCTCGTGGTGGAGCGTCTGTCGGACGCCCGTAGGAACGGGCACCCGATCCTCGCGCTGGTCACCGGCAGTGCGATGAATCAGGACGGCGCGTCCAACGGGCTGACCGCGCCCAACGGGCCCTCGCAGCAGCGGGTGATCCGTGCCGCTTTGGAGAACGCCGGGTTGAGCGCCGCCGACGTCGACGCGGTCGAGGCGCACGGGACCGGGACGCCGCTGGGTGACCCGATCGAGGCGCAGGCGTTGCTGGCGACGTACGGGCAGGATCGGGACCGGCCCCTGTGGCTCGGGTCGGTGAAGTCGAACATCGGGCACGCGCAGCAGGCGGCCGGGGTGGCCGGGCTGATCAAGACGGTGCTGGCGCTGCAGAACGGGCTGCTGCCGCGCACCCTCCACGCCGAGGAGCGCTCTCCGCACATCGACTGGTCCGCCGGTGATGTGCGGCTGCTGACCGAGGCGCGTCCGTGGCCCCGGGGCGAGCGGCCGCGCCGGGCCGGGGTGTCGGCGTTCGGGATCAGCGGCACCAACGCCCACGTCATCCTGCAAGAAGCCCCCGAGCTCGAACCGGTCGTCCCCGAGACGGAGCCGGTGCTGCCGACGGCGCCGCCGGTCTGGCTGCTGTCCGCCAGGTCGGAGGCCGCGCTGACCGCCCAGGCGCGACGGCTCGCGCTCCATGTTTCCGGTACGGAGCTCGACCCCGCCGACGTCGCCTGGTCGCTGGCCGTGTCCCGGACCGCGCACCCTTACCGTGCCGCCGTCGTCGGAACCGACCTGTCGGCGGTGACCGCCACGGCGCCCGCCCCCACCGGGAAGATCGCTTTCGTGTTCCCCGGTCAGGGGACGCAATGGGCCGGGATGGGCCGGGAGATGCTGGCCTCTCCGGTCTTCGCGGCCCGGTTGGCCGAGTGCGGCCGGGCGCTCGCACCGTATGTCGACTGGTCCCTGGACGACGTGCTGCAAGGACGCGAGGGCGCGCCGGGAATCGAGCGCGCCGATGTCGTCCAACCCCTGCTGTGGGCCGTGATGGTGTCGCTGGCCGCGACGTGGGAGGCGGCCGGGGTGCGGCCCGACGCGGTCGCCGGGCACAGTCAGGGTGAGATCGCCGCCGCGACCGTGGCCGGGATCCTGTCGCTGGAGGACGGCGCGAAGGTGGTCGCCCTGCGCAGCCGCGCGCTGTCCGGGCTGGCCTCGCCCGCCGGGATGCTCTCGGTCGTCATGCCGGTCGCCTCCGTCGAGGAACTGCTGGCCGGGAGGCCGGGCCTGTCCGTCGCCGCGGTGAACGGTCCCGCCGCCACAGTGGTCTCCGGCGACCTCGACGCGCTCGACGCCTTCGAACGCGACCTGTCGGCGCGGCGGGTGCTGCGGTGGCGGATCCCGCAGACGGACTTCGTGGCTCATTCCGTACGAGTGGAGGAACTACGCGACGGCCTGACCACCGACCTGGCGGGCATCGGGCCGCGTACGGGCCGGGTGCCCCTGTTCTCCTCGGTCACCGGGGCGCGCATGGAGGGCACGGACCTGGACGCCGGGTACTGGTACGCCAACGTCCGCGAGCGGGTGCGGTTCCAGGACGCCACCGTGGCGCTGGCCGGGGCCGGGTTCCGGACGTTCGTCGAGGTCTCCCCGCACCCGGTGCTGACCACGGCCATCGCCGAGACCCTCGAGGAGACCGGCACCCCGGATCCGCTGATCACCCGCACGATCGACCGGGAGGACGCGGGCCCCGCCCGGTTCCAGACGTCGCTGACCCGCCTGCACTTACGCGGCGTGAAGGTTGACTGGGCCAGGGTGCTGCCCGCCGGACGCATCGTCGACCTGCCCACCTACGCCTTCCAGCGGCAGAAGTACTGGCTCAAGACGAAGAAACGCCACACCGTCACCGCGACCGACGACTGGCGCTACCGCGTCACCTGGACCCCCATCGCCGACCCCGCCACCGCCCGGCTGAACGGCACCTGGCTGCTCGTCACCGACGGACGTCCGGCCGACGACATCACGCACGCGCTGACCCGGCACGGCGCCGACGTCGTCACCCTCACCGGCGACCTCGACCGCGAGACACTGGCCGACCGGATCCGCACGGCAGCGGGCGAGCGGCGGGTGTCGGGCGTGCTGTCCCTCCTGGCGCTGGACGAGGCACCGCTGCCCGGATGGCCGTCGGTGCCCACCGGGCTCGCGGCCACCCTGACCCTGATCCAGGCGCTCGGCGACGCGGGGACCACCGCGCCGCTGTGGGTCGCCACGTCGGGCGCGGTGGCGACCGTACCGGACGAGCTTCTGACCGGAACGGCGCAGGCGCAGACCTGGGGAATGAGCCGCGTCGCGGCGCTGGAACACCCCGACCGGTGGGGCGGGCTCGTCGACCTGCCCACCAATCTCGACGCGGCATCGGCCGGGCGGCTCGCCGCCGTGCTGGCCGGATGCGGCGAGGACCAGGTCGCGATCCGCGCCTCCGGGATCCTGGCGCGGCGGCTGGTCCGCGCACCTCGTACCGGCGATGACACGCCGTGGACCACGGACGGCAGCGTCCTGATCACCGGCGGCACCGGCGCCATCGGCGGGCACGTCGCCCGCTGGCTGGCCGCCATCGACACCCCCCGGGTAGTGCTGGTCAGCCGGTCGGGCCCGAGCGCGGCGGGCGGCGCCGCACTGGCCGCCGAACTCGCCACCCGCGGTACGGCCGTCGACATCCTGGCCGGTGACACCGCCGACCGATCCGACCTGAGCGGGCTGCTCGGCCGGATCTCCGCGACCGGCCCCGCGCTGACCGGGGTGATGCACACCGCCGGTGTCGTCGACAACGGCGTCATCGACCGGCTCGACCCGGCCCGGCTGTCGTCGGTCCTGACCGCGAAGGCACGTAGTGCCGCGCTCCTGGACGAACTGACGTCCGGCCTCGACTTGGACGCGTTCGTGCTGTTCTCCTCGGCCGCCGCGACCTTCGGCGCCGGTGGCCAGGGCAACTACGCCGCCGCCAACCACTACCTCGACGCGCTGGCCCAGAACCGGCGCTCGCGCGGCCGGCCCGCGCTGTCGGTGGCATGGGGCCCGTGGGCCGGCGGGGGTGTCGCGTCCGCCAGCGAGGCCACCCGCCTGCGGCTGAGCCGCAACCGGTGGGAGGTCCTGATGGACCCCGGGCCCGCCGTCGGGGTGCTCGCCGAGGCGTTGCGCGGTGCCGACAGCGTGCTGACCGTCATCGACATCGACTGGGAGCTGATCGCCTCCGCCGGGGGCGAGCACGAGATGCAGAGGTCGCCGTTCCTGCGGGACCTGCCCGAGGTCCAGCGGATGGCGGTCGCGCCGGCGGCGTCGAACGGCGAACTGGTCGGGCGGCTCGCCGCCCTGCCCGTGGCGGCGCAGGAACGGGCGCTGGTCGAGCTGGTGCAGAGCCATGTCGCCGAAGTGCTGGCTTATCCGTCGGCCGACGCGGTCCAGGCCGGGCTGGCCTTCAGCGATCTGGGCTTCGACTCGCTGACCGCGGTCGAACTGCGCAACCGGCTCAGCGCGGCCGTCGGCCTGCGGCTGCCCGCCGCGCTGCTGTTCGACCATCCGACGGCCGCCGCGCTGGCTGTGCACCTGCGCGCCGAACTGCTCGGCGCCGCCTCCCCGGCCCTTGCCGCGCCGGTGGTGGCGGCCGACGACGGGGAGCCGATCGCCATCGTGGGCATGGGCTGCCGATTCCCTGGTGGTGTACGGACTCCCGACCAGCTCTGGGACCTGCTGGCCTCCGGTGGGGACGCGATCTCCGCCTTCCCCGACGACCGGGGCTGGGACCTCGACCGGCTCCACCACGACGATCCGGGTCACAGCGGGACGACCTATGCGCGGGCCGGTGGTTTCGTCCACGAGGCCGGGCTGTTCGACCCCGCGTTCTTCGGCATCAGCCCGCGCGAGGCCCTGGCGATGGACCCGCAGCAGCGGCTGCTGCTGGAGATCTCGTGGGAGGCGCTGGAGCGCGCGGGCATCGAACCGGCGTCCCTGCGCGGATCCCGGACCGGGGCGTTCGTCGGCGGCTACAGCTCCGGGTACGCCTCGGTCGGGCGGCAGACCGGTGCGGAGGGTGCGGACGCCCTCGAAGGCCACCTGATGGCCGGCAACGCGACCAGCGTGATCTCCGGCCGGATCTCCTACGCGCTCGGGCTGGAGGGGCCCGCCGTCACGGTGGACACCGCCTGCTCGTCGTCCCTGGTCGCCCTGCACCTGGCCGCGCGGGCGCTGCGCGCCGGGGAGTGCACGCTCGCCCTGGCCGGGGGCGTCACCATCATGGCCACGCCCTGGGACCTGGTCGTGTTCTCCCGGCAGCGCGGGCTGGCCCCCGACGGGCGGTCCAAGGCGTTCGGCGCGGACGCCGACGGGATGGGGATGGCCGAGGGCGCGGGCGTACTCGTGCTGGAAAGGCTCTCCGACGCCCACCGCAACGGCCACCGCGTGCTGGCCGTGATCCGCGGCAGCGCCACCAACCAGGACGGCGCCTCCAACGGGCTCACCGCGCCCAACGGTCCCTCGCAGCAGCGGGTGATCAGGGCCGCGCTCGCCGACGCCCGGCTGACCCCCGCCGACGTGGACGCCGTCGAGGCCCACGGCACCGGCACCCCCCTCGGCGACCCGATCGAGGCCGAGGCGCTGATGGCGACGTACGGACGCGAACGGCCGGACGGGACGCCTCTGTGGCTGGGGTCGGTCAAGTCGAACATCGGCCACACCCAGGCCGCGGCCGGGGTGGCCGGGGTGATGAAGATGGTGCTGGCCCTGCGGCACGGGCTGCTCCCGCGCAGCCTGCACTCCGAGACGCCGTCTCCGCACGTGGACTGGTCGGGCGGCGAGGTGCGGCTGCTCGGCGAAGCGGTCGAATGGCCGGTGAACGGGCGGCCGCGACGGGCGGGCGTCTCGGCGTTCGGCATCAGCGGCACCAACGCCCACACGATCATCGAAGAGGCGCCCCCCGCTCCGGACGAGGCGCCCGTATTGGCCGTGCTGCAGGGGGCGGCACCGGCGTGGCTCGTATCGGGACGAACCCCCGATGGGTTGGCGGCCCAGGCCGAACGCTTGGCTGAGTTTGTCGCGCAATATCCGGATCGGGACCCGGCGGACATCGGCTGGTCACTGGCCGCTTCCCGGACATCGTTCGAACACCGAGCCGTGGTTCTGGCCACGGACAGGTCACCGCTGACGGCTGGGCCAACAGCCTCAACGGGTTCAACGGCGGTTCCGGTAGCGGATCAGCCTGAGATGCCGGAGGCGGAAGCCCCGGATGCGGCGGAAGCGGTGAGGCGCCAGGGGAGCCACCAGACGAGCCACCAGGCGGGGAACCAGGCGGGGAACCAGGCGAGCGACCAGGCGGGGAACCGGGCCGGGGCTCAGACCGGAGATCAGGCGGTGGAGCTCACCGCTGGCTTGAGGGCGCTTGCCGCTGGTTCCTCCGCGCCGTCGGTGGTGAGCGGGACTGCGACCGGGCGGCCCAAGGTCGGGTTCCTGTTCGCGGGGCAGGGGTCGCAGAAGGCCGGGATGGGACGGGAGCTGTACGCCGCCTCGCCGGTGTTCGCCGCCGCCTTCGACCAGGCCGGTGAGCTGCTCGAAGGCGAGCTCGCGGTGCCGATCCGGGAGGTCGTGCTCGGTGACGGGGACGACGAGCGGGCCGACCAGACGCTCTACGCGCAGACCGGGCTGTTCGCGGTCCAGGTGGGCATGGTCGCCCTCCTGAAAACGGCCGGGGTCGAGCCCGACGCGGTGGCCGGGCACTCGGTCGGGGAGATCGCGGCCGCCCACGCCGCCGGAGTGCTGAGCCTGACCGACGCCTGCCGCCTGGTCGGCGCGCGGGCCCGGCTGATGCAGGCCCTTCCCGCAGGCGGGGCGATGGCCGCGATCGAGGCGGGCGAAGACGAGATCGACCTGGAGAACGTGTCCCTCGCGGCGGTGAACGGACCGACCTCGGTCGTCGTCTCCGGCGACGAGGACGCCGTCGATGCCGTCGTGGAGACCTGGCGCGCCAAGGGCAGGCGGGTGCGTCGCCTGCGGGTCAGTCACGCGTTCCACTCCGCGCTGATGGACCCGATCCTCGACGAACTCACCCACGCAGCAGCCACACTGGACCACCGCATCCCGGCGGTGACCTGGGCCGGAGCCTGTGACGGCACGATCCTCACCGACCCGGGGCCCGGCTACTGGCCCGCCCAGGCACGGGGGGCGGTCCGGTTCGCCGACGCCGTCGCCGCGCTGGCCGCCCAGGGAGTGTCGGTCTTCCTGGAGATCGGCCCCGACGGCACCCTCTCGGCGATGGGCCCGGCCGCCGTGCCCGTGACCGACGCCGACCCGCCGGTCTTCGTCCCCCTGTCGCGGGCCAGGACGTCGGCCGCCGACTCCGTGGTCGGCGCGCTCGCCCGTGTCCACGTGCGCGGGGTGCCGGTCGACTGGACGCGGGTCCTGCCCGCGGGGAAGCCGGTCGACCTGCCGACCTACGCCTTCCGGGAGCAGCGGTTCTGGGCGCTGGGCCCGCACAAGTTACGGCTCGGGCCGGTGGCCGGAGACGGGAACGACCACGCCGAGGCCCGGCTCTGGGCCGCGGTCGAGTCGGGCGACCGGTCGTCCCTGGCCGAGACGCTCGCGGTCGACGATCGGCGGCTCGATGACCTGCTGCCGGTGCTGGCCGACTGGCGCCGCCGCGAACGCGACCGTTCGGCCACCGACACCTGGCGCTACCGGATCACGTGGGCGCCCGTTCCCGAGCCGGTTCCGGGACGGCTGTCCGGCACCTGGCTGTTGGTCTCCGGGCCGGGCCAAGAGCGTACCGAAGAGCTCCGGAAGGTTCTCGAAGGTCACGGCGCGCTCGTCGTCGAGAAACTCCCGACCACACCTTTGGCCGGAGTGGTCTCCCTGCTGGCCCTCGACGAGACCCCGTCCAAGGACCACCCCACGCTCGCCGGCGGACTGGCCGCCACCCAGAGCCTGATCCAGGACCTCGGTGAGGCCGGCATCGAGGCGCCCCTGTGGGTGCTCACCTCCGGGGCCGTCGCCGCCGACGCGGGCGATCCGCCGCCCCGGCCGGTGCAGGCCCAGGCCTGGGGGCTGGGGCGGGTCGCCGCGCTGGAACATCCCGGCCGCTGGGGCGGCCTCGTCGACCTGCCACCCCTCCTGGACGATCTCAGCGCCGACCGCCTGTGCGCGGTGCTGGCCGGGTGCGGCGAGGACCAGGTCGCCGTGCGGGAGTCGGGAGTCCACGGACGACGGCTCACCCGCGCCCCGAGGCCGCGCGACCAGCAGACCTGGAAGCCGCGCGGAAGCGTGCTGATCACCGGCGGGACCGGCGCGATCGGCGGGCACGCGGCCCGCTGGCTGGCCGGTCGCGGCGCCTCGCGCGTCGTCCTGTCGAGCCGGTCGGGAGCGGCCGCGCGCGGTGCCGTCGCGCTCGCCGCCGAGGTGGCCGTCGCGGGGACCTCGGTGAGCGTCGTGGCCGCCGACATCGCCCGCCGTGCCGACGTCGCGGGGCTGATCGGCTGGATCGACGCGGCCGGTCCGCCGCTGACCGCCGTCCTGCACGCCGCCGGAGCGGCGCAGGCCACCGCCCTGTGCGACACCACCCTGGACGAACTGGCCGACCTCGCCGCGGTCAAGACCGCCGGGACCGTCCACCTGGACGAACTGACGGGCGACCTCGACGCGTTCGTGCTCTTCTCCTCGGTCTCCGCGATCTGGGGCAGCGGCCTGCATCCCGGCTACGCCGCAGTCAACGCCTTCCTCGACGCCCTGGCCGAGAACCGCCGCGCCCGAGGCCTCGCCGCGACCTCCGTCGCCTGGGGTCCGTGGGACGGCGACGGGATGAGCGACCAGGAGGGCAAGGCCCAGATGGTCCGGCGCGGACTGCGGCTCCTCGACCCGAGCCTCGGGATCAGGGCCCTGGCCCAGGCGCTCGACGCTGGTGAGGACCTGCTCACGGTCGCCGACGTCGACTGGGCCGCCTTCGCGCCCACTTTCACCCTGCGCCGCCCGAGCCCTCTGATCGAGAGCCTGGACGAGGTCGCGGCGGCCCTCACCGGCGACGCGCCCGAACCCGGCGACCCGGCCGGCGGCGCCCTGGCCGGGAAACTGGCCGCCCTGCCCCGGGCCGAACAGGACGCGCTCCTGGTCGAACTGGTCAGAGCCGAGGCGGCCGGGGTGCTGAGCTATCCGTCGTCCGACGACATCCCCGCCGACCGGGCCTTCAGTGACCTGGGCGCCGACTCGCTGACCGCCGTCGAACTGCGCGACCGGCTCGGCGCCGCCACCGGGCTGCGGCTGCCCGCCACGTTGCTGTTCGACCACACCACGCCCGTCGCGGTGGCCGGTCACCTGCGCACGATCCTCGTGCCCGACGGGATGTCTCCGGCCCGGCCGGTGCTCGCCGAGCTCGACAAGCTCGACACCATGCTCTCCGCCCTCGTCGGCGAGGACGACGACGCGGCCCGGATCACGGCCCGGCTGGAGGCCGTCGTCGCCCGATGGAAGGAGACCGCCGCCGGAAGCCGGACGGCGACGGTCGCCGAGGAGCTCGATTCCTCCTCCGATGAAGAGGTCTTCGACTTCATCGGAAAAGAGCTCGGAATTCACTGACATGAATGGGGTTCCGCAGGTGAGCGACGACGACAAGCTGCGCTATTTCCTCCGGCGGGTGACGGCCAACCTGCACGAGACCCGTCAGCGGCTCGACGAGATCGAGGCGGCCGCGAGCGAGCCGATCGCGATCGTCGGCATGGGCTGCCGCTTCCCCGGCGGGGTCCGGAGCCCGCAGGATCTGTGGGAGCTGCTGAAGGGCGGCGTCGACGCGATCGGCGGGTTCCCCCAGGACCGCGGCTGGGACCTGGAGGAGCTGCTCGGCACCGGGCCCGGCTCCGAGGGCACCTCGCACGTCCGCGCGGGCGGGTTCGTCGACGGCGCCGGTGACTTCGACCCCGGATTCTTCGGCATCAGCCCGCGTGAGGCGGTCGCGATGGACCCGCAGCAGCGGATGCTGCTGGAGGTCGCCTGGGAGGCGCTGGAGCGGACCGGCATCGACCCGGCGACGCTCAGGGGCACTTCGACCGGCGTCTTCGCCGGGGCGTCGTCGACCGGCTACGGCTGGGGGCTCGGCACACAGACCGAACTCGAAGGTCACCTGGTCACCGGCACCGCGAGCAGCGTGCTGTCGGGCCGGATCGCGTACACCCTCGGCTTGGAGGGCCCCGCGGTCACGGTCGACACGGCCTGCTCGTCGGCGCTGGTGTCGCTGCACCTGGCCGCCCGCGCGCTGCGCGCCCAGGAATGTTCGCTCGCCCTGGTGGGAGGCGTCTTCGTGGCGTCGACCCCGGTCATGTTCACCGACTTCAGCGCCCAGCTCGGCCTGGCCGCCGACGGCCGCTGCAAGGCGTTCGGCGAGGGCGCCGACGGCATGGGCGTGGCCGAGGGCGCCGGGATCGTCGTCGTGGAACGCCTGTCGGACGCCCGCCGCAACGGGCACCGGATCCTCGCGGTGATCCGCGGCAGCGCGATGAACCAAGATGGCGCCTCCAACGGCCTGACCGCCCCGAACGGCCCCGCCCAGCAGCGCGTGATCAGGGCCGCGCTGGCCGACGCCAAGCTGACCCCGGCCGACATCGACGCCGTCGAGGCCCACGGCACCGGCACCTCGCTCGGCGACCCGATCGAGGCCCAGGCACTCCTGGCGACCTACGGCCAGGAGCGTCCCGAGGACCGGCCGCTGCTGGTCGGCTCGATCAAGGCCAACCTCGGCCACCCCCAGCAGGCAGCGGGGATGGCCGGAGTGATCAAGATGGTGCTGGCGCTCCAGCACGGACTGCTGCCACGCACCCTGCACGCCGACCGCCCCTCGTCCCACATCGACTGGTCGGCCGGCCATGTCCGCCTGCTGACCGAGGCGACGCCGTGGGAACCGGGCGAGCGTCCCCGCCGGGCGGGCGTGTCCGGGTTCGGGATGAGCGGCACGAACGTCCACATCATCTTGTCGGAGGAACCGGCGGCCGGTCCCGCCGACGCGGAGACTCCCGCCGGAACCCCCGCTGAGACCTCGGGCGAGATCCCCGCCGAGCCTGCGCTCGACCTCTTCTCCGACGCTCCACCGGTGTGGCTGGTGTCGAGCCGCTCGGAAACCGGTCTGGCCGTACAGGCCCGGCGCCTGGCCGCGTTCGCCGGGAACAGCACGGGTTCCATGTCCGATGACCGCGCTGCTGTCCCGGATCCGGTGGATGTCGCTTGGTCGCTGGCGACGACACGGTCCACGTTCGAGCACCGGGCCGTGGTGCTCGGCGCCGACGAAGAGGAGCTGACCGCTGGGCTCGAGGCCCTCGCGGCAGGCGAGCGGAACCTGGGTGTGGTCGCCGGGGCTGTTACTCGTAGCGGAAAGAAGGTCTTTGTCTTTCCTGGTCAGGGGACGCAGTGGGCCGGGATGGGACGGGAGCTCGCGCAGAGTAGCCCGGTGTTCGCGGCGCGGCTGGCTGAGTGCGGCGCCGCGCTGGCGCCGCATGTCGACTGGTCTCTGGACGATGTGCTCCATGGACGCGAGGGCGCGCCGGGAATCGAGCGCGCCGATGTCGTCCAACCCCTGCTGTGGGCGGTGATGGTGTCACTCGCGGCGGCGTGGGAGGCCGCGGGGGTGCGGCCGGACGCGGTCGCGGGGCACAGTCAGGGTGAGATCGCCGCCGCGACCGTGGCCGGGATCCTGTCGCTGGAGGATGCCGCCCATGTCGTGGCGGCGCGTAGCCGGGGGCTTTCGGGGTTGAAGGCGTCGGCCGGGATGCTCTCGGTCGTCATGCCGGTCGCCTCCGTCGAGGAACTGCTGGCCGGGAACGACGACCTGACCGTCGCCGCGGTGAACGGGCCCGCGACGACCGTGGTGTCCGGCGATCTCGATGCCCTCGACGCGTTCGAACGCGAACTGTCCGCCAAGCGCGTGATGCGCTGGCGCATTCCGGACACGGACTTCGTGGCTCACTCGCCCCGGGTCGCCGAGCTGGAAGAGGCGCTGGTCACGGAGCTGGCCGGGATCCGGCCGCAGACAGGCCGGGTTCCGCTGTTCTCGGCGGTGACCGGGCGGCGCCACGACGGCGACGACATCGATGCCGGGTACTGGTACGCCAACGTCCGGGAGCGGGTCCGCTTCCAGGATGCCGTGCTGGCGCTCGCTCAGGAGGGGCACCGCACGTTCATCGAGGTGTCCCCGCATGCCGTGCTCACTACTGCGATCGCGGAGACCCTCGACGATGACGCGCCGTTGGTCACCGGGACGCTCGACCGCGAGGACGCCGGCGCGCGGCGGTTCCTGACTGCTCTGGCCCGCGTCCATGTGCGCGGGGTGCCGGTCGACTGGACGGCGGTGCTGCCCGCCGGATCCGTCGTCGAACTGCCCACCTACGCCTTCGCCCGGCACCGCTACTGGCTGGCCCCGGCCGCCCCCGCCCCCGCGCCCGTTCCGGGTGAGTGGCGCAGCGAGACCGAGGCCCGGTTCTGGGCCGCGATCGAGAGCGCCGACCTGGGCGAACTCTCCGGTCTCCTGGCCACCCCCGAAAGGCCGCTCGACGAGGTGCTGCCCGCGCTGACCGCATGGCGGAAACGTGAGCGGGCCCGTTTCGCCACCGAGTCGTGGCGCTACCGCGTCTCCTGGACGCCGATCCCCGATCCGGCTCCGGCACGGCTGTTCGGCACCTGGCTCCTGGTGGGAGTCCCGGGCCACGACCTCACCGAGAGGATGCGGCGCGTCCTGGAAGACCGCGGCGCCCACGTCGTCGGGGCGATGCCGGACACGCCCCTCGCGGGAGTGGTCTCGCTGCTGGCCCTGGACGAGACTCCGAACGCGGAGTACCCCGACGTCGCCACCGGGGTCGCGGGCACGCTGGAACTCATCCAGCGCGGGATCGACGCCCCGCTATGGATCCTGACCCGGGGAGCCGTCGCGGCGGCACCCGGGGACGTGCTGACCTCGCCCGTGCAGGCCCAGGTCTGGGCGCTCGGCCGGGTCACGGGCTTCGAGCACCGGGACAGGTGGGGCGGCCTCGTCGACCTGCCGGAGGTGCTCGACGAGCGGGCGGCCGACCGGCTGTGCGCCGTCCTGTCCGGGACGCCCGGCGAGGACCAGACCGCCGTTCGGCCCGGGGGTGTTCTCGGACGCCGTCTCGTGCCCGCCCCGGCTAGGGACAAGAGCGCGCGCTGGCGTCCCGGCGGGACCGTGCTGATCACCGGTGGCACCGGGGCGATCGGCGGCCACGTGGCCCGCTGGCTGCCCACCCGTGACACCGCCCGCGTCGTGCTGACCAGCCGCTCCGGCCCGGCCGCGACCGGTGCGGCCGCGCTGGCCGCCCAGGTCGCCGAGGCCGGGACCACCGTGGACGTGGTGAGCTGCGACGTCGCCCGCCGCGACCACATGACCGCGCTGCTCGACCGGATCTCAGCCACCGGGCCCGCCGTGTCGTCCGTCATGCACACCGCCGGGGTCGTCGACAACGGCGTGCTCGACCGGCTCGACCCCGCTCGGATGGCGACGGTCCTGGCCGCCAAGGCCACCAGCGCCACCCTGCTCGACGAGCTGACCGGGGAGCTCGACGCGTTCGTGCTGTTCTCCTCCGCCGCCGCGACCTTCGGCGGCGGCGGGCAGGGTAACTACGCCGCCGCCAACGCCCATCTCGATGCACTCGCCCAGCACCGCCGTGGCCTCGGGCGCACCGCGCTGTCGGTGGCATGGGGTCCGTGGGCGGGTGGCGGCGTCGCCCAGGCCGCCGAGGCGACCGTCAAGCGGCTCGACCGGAACCGGTGGGAGGTCCTGATGGACCCCGCGCTGGCCGTCCAGGCGCTGGCCGAGGCGATCGACGGTGATGACACCGCCCTGACCGTCATGGACGTCGACTGGTCGCAGATGGCCGGCGCGCCCGGCATGGCCGACCTGCACACCATCCCCTTTGTCCGTGACCTGCCACAGATCTCCCGGTCGGCCCACGGTCCGGCAGGCGATGTACCGATCGAGGGAGAGCTGGTGCGGCGACTGTCGCGGCTGTCCCGCGCCGAGCAGGACCGGCTCCTGGTCGACGTCGTCCGGGGCGAGGCCGCCGCCGTGCTGAACTACGCGTCCGTGGAGGAGGTGGACGCCGCCCGCGCCTTCAGCGACCTCGGGTTCGACTCGCTGACCGCCGTCGAGCTGCGGAACCAGATCGGCGCCGCCACCGGGATGCGGCTCCCGGCGACCCTGCTGTTCGACTACCCGACCCCGCTCGTGCTCGCCGCCCACCTGCGCAGCGAACTGCTGGGCGACCTGGCTGCGGCCCCGGTCACGGCGGCCGTGGCGCCGCTCGACGACGACCCGATCGCCATCGTCGGGATGGCCGGGCGGTTCCCCGGCGGGGTCACCGGGCCGGAGAGCCTGTGGGAGCTGCTGGAGTCCGGCGGCGACGGGATCTCCGGGATCCCGCTCGACCGTGGCTGGGACGTCGACCACCTCTTCGACCCCGACCCCGACACCCCCGGGACGGCCTACGTCCAGGCCGGCGGGTTCCTGCGGGAGGCCGGGCGGTTCGACGCCGGGTTCTTCGGAATCAGCCCGCGCGAGGCGCTGGCGATGGACCCGCAGCAGCGGCTGCTGCTGGAGACCTCGTGGGAGGCGCTGGAGCGGGCCGGGATCGACCCTCGCTCGCTGCGCGGCTCCGCGACCGGGGTCTTCGCGGGCGGTTACTCCTCCGGGTACGCGGTCGGGCTGCAACTCGCCCCGGCCGGGACCTCCGGGCTGGAGGGTCACATGGTGACGGGGAACGCCGGCAGCGTCATCTCCGGCCGCGTCTCCTACACGCTCGGCCTTGAGGGGCCGTCCATGACCATCGACACGGCCTGTTCGTCGTCGCTGGTCGCGGTGCACCTGGCCGGTCAGGCGCTGCGTTCGGGGGAGTGCGGTCTCGCCCTGGCGGGCGGTGTGACGGTGATGGCGACCCCGGCCGAGCTCATCGGGTTCTCCAAACAGCGTGGCCTGGCCGGGAACGGCCGCTGCAAGTCGTTCTCCGCCGAGGCCGACGGCATGGGCATGGCCGAGGGCGCGGGCGTGCTCGTGCTCGAACGCCTCTCGGACGCCCGCGCCAACGGCCACCCCGTCCTCGCCGTGATCAGGGGCACCGCGGTGAACCAGGACGGCGCCTCCAACGGACTGACCGCCCCCAACGGCCCTTCGCAGCAGCGCGTGATCAGGGCCGCGCTCGCCAACGCCGGGCTGACCGCCGCCGACGTGGACACCGTCGAGGCGCACGGGACCGGCACGGTGCTCGGCGACCCGATCGAGGCCCAGGCGCTCGCCGCCACCTACGGCCGGGACCGCGACCCCGAGCGGCCGCTGTGGCTCGGCTCGGTGAAGTCGAACCTCGGGCACGCCCAGGCCGCCGCCGGAGTGGCCGGAATCATGAAGATGGTCCTGGCCCTGCGGCACGAGCAACTGCCGCGCACTCTGCACGCGCAGGAGCCCTCACCCCACGTGGACTGGGCCGATTCGGGCCTGCGGCTCCTCTCCGAAGCCGAGCCGTGGACGGCGAACGGGCGCCCGCGCCGGGCGGGGATCTCGGGCTTCGGCATCAGCGGTACGAACGCCCACGTGATCATCGAAGAGGCACCCGAGCCGGGCACTGATCGCCCCGTCGTCGATGGCGGCGAAGCCGGGGAACTCCGTGCGCCAACGACGGAGACCGCCCCGGCGCCGCTGTGGCTCGTGTCGGCCCGGACCGGCGCCGGTCTCGCCGCTCAGGCCGATCGGCTTGCCACTTTTGTGGCCGCCCGTCCCGATCTGGACGCGGCGGATGTGGCCTGGTCGCTGGCGACTACCCGCTCGGTGTTCGAGCACCGGGCCGTGATCGCCGGGGACGACCTCCTCGCGGGTCTGCGGTCGCTGGCCGCAGGAGAGCAAAAACCTGGCGTGGTCACCGGTGTGGTTCCGGCGGGAAAACCCAGGATCGGATTCGTCTTCGCAGGTCAGGGTGCCCAGAAGGCGGGTATGGGCCGTGAACTCCACGCCTCCTCGATGGTTTTCGCGGCCGCGTTCGACGAGGCCTGCGCACTGCTGGAGGCGGAGCTCGGTCTGCCGATCAGGGAGGTCGTGCTCGGCACGGATGAGGACGACGCGCGGGCCCATCAGACGGTCTTCGCGCAGACCGGGCTGTTCGCCGTCGAGGTCGGCCTGGTCGCGCTCCTGAAGGCCGCCGGGGTCGTCCCCGAGGCGGTCGCCGGGCATTCGGTGGGGGAGATCGCGGCGGCGTACACGGCCGGGGTGCTCACCCTGGAGGACGCCTGCCGCATGGTCGCCGCGCGGGCCCGGCTGATGCAGGCGCTGCCCGAGGGCGGCGCCATGGCGGCGGTGGCCGTGACCGAGGCCGAGATGCTGGCCACGCTGGAGGGCCGCCCGGGCGTGTCGGTGGCGGCGGTGAACGGGCCGTCCTCGGTGGTGATCTCGGGTGACGAATCCGCCGTGGACGAGATCGTCGAGTCGTGGCGTACCAAGAACACGAGGGTGCGCCGCCTGCGGGTCAGCCACGCGTTCCACTCCGCCCTGATGGACCCGGTCCTGGACGAACTCGGCCACGTCGCCGCCGGTCTTGAACAGATGGCCCCCACCCTGACCTGGGTCGGAGCACTGACCGGCAACGTCGTCGAGGTGCCGGAAGCGGGCTACTGGGTCGAGCAGGCCCGCCACCCCGTCCGGTACGCCGACGCGGTGACGACGATGGCCGCCCGGGGCATGTCGGTGTTCATCGAGATCGGCCCCGACGCGACGCTGTCGGGGATGGGCATGACCGTCCTCGACGGAGCCCGGTTCATCCCCGTGCGGGCCCGTCCGATCGAGGCGCTGGCCCAGGCCCACGTGCACGGGGTCGACGTCGACTGGACCGCCGTCCTGCCCGCCGGGCGCCGTGTCGAGCTGCCCACTTACGCCTTCCAGCACCAGCACTTCTGGCCGGGCGGCCCGCAGGTGATGCGCCCCGGCGCGGTGGCGCCCAACCCGGCGTCCTGGCGTTACCGCACGTCCTGGACACCCCTGAACGACCGGCCCGCTCGCCTGACCGGAACCTGGCTGGTGGTGGGCGGGGGAATGGCCCGGGAATGCGCCGCGGCACTGACCGCTCACGGCGCCCGAGCCGAAGTCGTCGAGGTCGACCGCCTCGACCGCGAGTCGATCGCCGCCACGATCGGGGAGCGCGCGTTCGACGGCGTGCTGTCGCTCCTGGAGGTCACCGGCACGCTGGGGCTCCTCCAGGCGCTCGGTGACCTGGGATCGACCGCCCCGCTGTGGGCCGTGACCCAGGGGGCTGTGGGCGACGCGCCGGCCGATCCGGTCCAGGCGCAGGTCTGGGGCCTGGGACAGGTCGCCGAGCTGGAGCACCCCGACCGCTGGGGCGGGCTCATCGACCTGCCCCCGGTCTTCGACGAACGGGCGGGCGCCCGCCTGGTGTCGGTCCTGGCCGGGATCGGCGACAACCAGGTCGCGATCCGCGACGCCGCCGTACTGGGCCGACGGCTGGTCCGGGCCGATGCGCCGTCCGCCGAGGAGTGGACGCCCAGGGGAACGGCCCTGGTGACCGGCGGCACCGGCGCGATCGGCGCACGCGTGGCCCGCTGGCTGGCCGGACGCGGCACCGAACGCGTCGTGGTGTCGAGCCGCTCGGGCGCCGGAGCCCCGGGGGTCGCACGGCTCGCGGCCGACCTGGCCACGACCGGCACCATCGCGACGGTCCTCGCCGCCGACGTCGCCGAACGCCGGGACGTCGCCGGCCTGCTGGCCGCGATCGCCGCAGGCGGGCCGCCGCTGCGGACGGTCGTGCACACCGCCGGTGTCCTCGACGACGGCGTCCTCGACCGGCTGGACGCCACCCGCCTCGCCACGGTGCTGGCCGCGAAGGCGGGCGGCGCGGCACACCTCCACGAACTCACCGAAGATCTCGACGCGTTCGTCCTGTTCTCGTCGTCGGCCGGTACGTTCGGCGGCGGCGGCCAGGGCAACTACGCGGCGGCCAACGCCTACCTCGACGCGCTCGCGCAGCACCGGCGCGGCCTCGGCCTGCCCGGTGTCGCGCTGGCCTGGGGCCCGTGGGCCGGTGGCGGCATGGCGCAGTCGGGCGACGCGGCCCGCCAGCGCACCGACCGGGGCCTCCTGCGCGCGATGGACCCCGACCTGGCCCTGCGCGTGCTCGGCGCGGCGATGGACGACGGCGGCGCGCTGACCGTCATGGACGTCGACTGGACCCAAGCGGTGTCCAGAATGGCCGAACTGCGGCACCTGCCCTTCGTCCAGGAGCTGCCCGAGATCCGCGCCCTCCCGGCCGAGGAGACGCCCGGCACGACGACCGACCTCGCGCGGCGGCTCGCCGGGCTCGACCGGGCGGCGCGGGAGCAGGCGCTCACCGATCTGGTCCGGTCCGAGGCGGCCGCCGTGCTCGGGCACGCGTCGTCGTCGGAGGTCGACGCCGACCGGGCCTTCGGCGACATCGGGTTCGACTCGCTGACCGCCGTGGAACTGCGCAACCGGCTGTCCGGCCTGGCCGGGCTGCGCCTCCCGGCGACGCTGGTGTTCGACCATCCGACCCCCCGCGCCCTGGCCGGGTACCTGCGGGCGGAACTGCTCGGCGACGACGACACTCCGGATCGGGCGCGCGGCCCGGTCGCCGTGGACGGCGATCCGATCGCGATCGTGTCGATGGCCTGCCGCTTCCCCGGGGGCGTACACGACCCTGAAGGGTTCTGGAATCTGGTCGTCACCGGCACCGACGCGGTGTCGGACTTCCCGGCGGACCGGGGCTGGGACCTGGAGAGCCTGTCCGGCACGTCGAACGCCCGCGCGGGCGGCTTCCTGCACGACGCGGCCGACTTCGACCCGGCCTTCTTCGGTATCAACCCGCGCGAGGCGCTGGCGATGGACCCGCAGCAGCGCATCCTGCTGGAGACCTCCTGGGAGGCGCTGGAGCGGGCCGGCATCGAACCGCGCTCGCTGCGCGGCAGCGACACCGGCGTGTTCGCCGGGGCGGGTTTCTCCGGCTACGGCGTCGGCGCGACCGACAGCGGGCTGGAGGGCTACCAGCTCACCGGCATGGCCGCCAGCGTCATCTCCGGTCGGGTCTCCTACTCCCTCGGTCTCGAAGGTCCGGCGGTCACGGTCGACACGGCCTGCTCCTCGTCGCTGGTCGCGCTGCACATGGCCGCGCAGGCGCTGCGGTCGGGGGACTGCTCGCTGGCCCTGGCCGGAGGCGTGACCGTGATGGCGGTGCCGACCGGTTTCTCCGAGTTCTCCCGGCAGCAGGGGCTGGCCTCCGACGGCCGGTGCAAGGCGTTCGGGTCGGGCGCCGACGGCACCGGCTGGGCCGAGGGCGCCGGAGTGCTCCTGCTGGAACGGCTGTCCGACGCACAGCGCAACGGCCACCGGGTGCTGGCCGTGATGCGCGGCAGCGCCGTCAACCAGGACGGCGCCTCCAACGGCCTGACCGCGCCGAACGGGCCTTCGCAGCAGCGGGTCATCCGCGCCGCGCTGGCCGGCGCCGATGTGTCGGCCTCCGATGTGGACGTCGTCGAGGCGCACGGTACCGGGACGACGTTGGGCGACCCGATCGAGGCGCAGGCGTTGCTGGCGACGTACGGGCAGAACAGGGAGAAGCCCCTATGGCTGGGGTCGGTGAAGTCGAACATCGGGCACACGCAGTCGGCGGCGGGCGTGGCCGGGGTCATGAAGATGGTCCTGGCGTTGCAGAACGACCTGCTGCCGCCCACGCTGCACGCCGACGAGCCGTCGGAGCACGTCGACTGGTCGGCGGGGAAGGTCCGACTGCTGACCGAACCGGTGCCGTGGCCCGCCACCGGGCGGCCCCGGCGGGCGGGCGTGTCGTCGTTCGGCATGAGCGGCACCAACGCCCACGTCATCCTCGAAGAGGCGCCTCCCACCGACGTCACCGACGATGAGCCCGGCGCGCTTCCGGTGCTGCCCGGCGTCCCGGCCTGGTTGATCTCGGGTCGGACCGGGGAGGCGCTGACGGCCCAGGCCGCGCGGCTGGACGCCGTCGCCGACCTCGACCAGCTCGACGTGGGCTGGGCGCTGGCGACCACCCGGACGACGTTCGAGCACCGCGCCGTCGTCCTCGACCCCGACGACCTGCCCGCCTTGGCGGACGGCCGCTCGACGGCCGGAGTGGTGACCGGTGTGGCCGGTCCGGCGCGCCCGGCCGTGTTCGTCTTCCCCGGTCAGGGGTCGCAGTGGGCCGGGATGACGGCTTTGGAGAGCCCGGTGTTCGCGGCGCGGATGGCCGAGTGCGCACGGGCTTTGCAGCCGTACACCGACTGGTCGCTGAACGACGACGACCTGGATCTCGACCGCGTCGATGTCGTCCAGCCCGCGTTGTGGGCGGTCATGGTGTCGCTCGCGGCGGTGTGGCAGGCCGCCGGGGTGCGTCCCGCCGCGGTCGCCGGGCACTCGCAGGGCGAGATCGCTGCGGCCGTCGTCGCCGGGATCCTCTCCTTGGACGACGCCGCCAAGGTCGTGGCGCTGCGCAGCAAGGCGCTGACCGCGCTGTCGGGCGGGGGCGGCATGCTCTCGATCGGCGAGCCGGTGCACGTCATCGAGGAGCGGATCGGCGCCTGGGACGGCCGCGTGTCGGTCGCGGCGATCAACGGGCCGGAGGCCACCGTCGTCTCCGGCGACGTCGCCGCGCTGACCGAGATCGCCGCCCAGTGCGAACGCGCGGGCGTCCGGACCCGCCTGCTGCCCGTCGACTACGCCTCGCACGGCCCCCAGGTCGAGTCCCTGCGCGAGGAGATCCTGACCGCCCTCGACGGGATCGCTCCGCGCCCGGGTTCGATCCCGCTGGTGTCCTCGCTGACCGGCGAGATCCTTTCCGGTACGGACGCCGGACCCGGCTACTGGTACGCGAGCCTGCGCGGCACCGTGCGGTTCTCCCAGGCCGTCGAGAAGCTGCACGACGACGGGCACACCGTGTTCGTCGAGGTCTCCCCGCACCCCGTGCTGACCGCCGCGATCACCGCCACCCTCGACGGGCGCCCGGACGACGGGCCCGAGCCGGTGGCCGTCGGCACCCTGCGCCGCGACGACGGCGGGCCCGCCAGGGTCATGCGGTCGCTGGCCGAGGTCCACGTCCAGGGCGTGCACGTCGACTGGCGGGCGGTGCTGACGCCCGGACGTCCGGTGGATCTGCCGACCTATGCCTTCACCCGCGAACGCTTCTGGGTCAGGGGCCTGCTCGGGGCGCCCACCCGATCGCACACCGGCGAATGGCGCTACCGGATCACCTGGGCCCCGGTCGACCTCCGCCCGGCGACGCTCACCGGGACCTGGCTCGTGGTCACCTCCGAGGGCATCGACGCGGCCCCCGTCGTGGAAGCGCTGACCACCCACGGGGCGGACGTCGTACTCGACGAGACGGACACCACCGGCCCGCTGGCCGGGGTGGTCTCGCTCCTGGCCATGGACGAGACGCCGCTGCCCGGTCATCCCGCCGTCCCGGCCGGTCTGGCCGCCACGGTCGACCTGATCCGGGCCACCACCGCCCCGCTGTGGGTCCTGACCTCCGGAAACAGTCCGGCGCAGGCCCAGGTGTGGGGGCTGGGACGCGTCGCCGCCCTGGAACACCCCGACAGGTGGGGCGGTCTCATCGACCTTCCTTCCGTCCTGGACGAACAGGCGGCGGCCCGCCTCGTCGCCGTGCTCGCCCAGAAGACCGAAGACCAGGTGTCCGTCCAGGCCACGGGCGTGCGGGCGCGCCGCCTGGTCCGGGCGCCGCAGCCGCAGGGCCGGAACCCGTGGACACCGGGCGGCACCGTGCTGATCACCGGCGGGACCGGGGCCATCGGCGCCCGGCTGGCCCGCCTGGCGGCCTCCCGGGGAGCGGCCCGCGTCGTGCTGACCAGCCGTTCGGGCCCGGCCGCCGCCGGGGCCGCCACACTGGCCGCCGATCTCGCGCTGGCCGGTACGCCGGTCGCGGTGCTGTCCGCCGACGTCGGCGTCCGGTCGGAGGTCGCGGCCCTGGTCGACGGGATCGGGGCTCCCCGGCTGACCTCGGTGTTCCACGCCGCCGGGGTGGGCGGCGGCGACCCGCTGCGCACGCTCGACGTGGCCGGTATGCACGCCTCGATGGCGGCCAAGGCCGGTGGCGCGGCCCACCTCGACGAACTCACCGCCGATCTGGATGCCTTCGTCACCTTCTCCTCCGGCGCCACCACCTGGGGCAGCTCCCACCTCGGCGGCTACGCCGCCGCCAACGCCTACCTCGACGCCCTGGTCGACGACCGCCGCGCACGCCGGCTGGCCGGAACGTCGGTCGCCTGGGGCCTGTGGGGCGGCGGCGGGATGGCCGACGGCCGGGCCGGGGAGATGCTGCAGCGGATGGGCCTGCGCGAGATGGACCCCGACCTCGCCATCGGCGCGCTGACCCAGGCGCTGGACCACGGCGAGGGCCTGATCACGGTCGCCGACGTCGACTGGGCCAAATTCGCGCCCGTCCTCACCGCGCAGCGGCCCAGCCCGCTGATCGGCGACCTGCCCGAGGCCCGCCTCGCACTGACCGAGGAGAAGGCACCCTCCGGCAACGCGCTCGCGGGCCGCCTGGCCGGGCTGAACCGGGCCGACCAGCTCCGGACGCTCACCGATCTGGTGCGGACCGAGGCCGCGGTCGTGCTCGGGCACGCGTCCCCCGACGCGCTGGCGGCCGGGCGGGCGTTCAAGGACCTCGGCTTCGACTCGCTGACCGCCGTCGACCTGCGCAACCGCCTGAACGCCGCCACCGGGACCACCCTCCCGGCGACGCTGGTCTTCGACTACCCGACCTCGGCGGCCCTGGCCGGCTTCCTGCGCACCCGCCTGCTGGGCGACCGCGACACCGTCGTCGTCACCACGGCGGCCGCCTCCGACGAGCCGATCGCGATCGTCGGCATCGGCTGCCGGTTCCCCGGCGGCGTCCGCGGCCCCGAGGACTTCTGGCGGCTGCTCTCCGCGGGCGCCGACGTCGTCGCCGACCTGCCCGCCGACCGGGGCTGGGACCTGGCGGCCATCCAGGACGCGGCCGGTCCCGGCCGCCCGCCGCGCGGCGGATTCGTGTACGACGCGGGCCTCTTCGACCCCGGGTTCTTCGGGATCAGCCCGCGCGAGGCGCTCACCATGGACCCGCAGCAGCGACTTCTCCTGGAGACCTCCTGGGAGGCGCTGGAGCGCGCGGGCATCGACCCCGGGCTCCTGCGCGGCTCCGCGACCGGCGTGTTCGTCGGCGCCTCCTGGTCCGGGTACGGCCTCGACCAGGGCACCGGCGGCGACAAGGGCCACCTGCTCACCGGCACGTCGAGCAGCGTCCTGTCCGGGCGCGTCTCCTACACCCTGGGCCTGGAGGGCCCGGCGATGTCGGTGGACACGGCCTGCTCGTCGTCTCTCGTCGCCCTGCACACGGCCACCCAGGCACTGAGGTCGGGCGAGTGCTCGCTGGCGCTGGCCGGGGGCGCGTTCGTGGCGGCCACCCCGGTGATGTTCACCGGCTTCAACGAGCAGCTCGGGCTCGCCTCCGACGGCCGGTGCAAGGCCTTCGGGGCCGGGGCCGACGGCATGGGGATGGCCGAGGGCGTGGGCGTCCTGGTTGTCGAGCGGCTCTCCGACGCCCACCGCAACGGGCATCCGGTGCTGGCGGTGATCAGGGGCAGCGCGGTCAACCAGGACGGCGCGTCCAACGGCCTGACCGCGCCGAACGGCCCGTCGCAGCAGCGGGTCATCCGCGCGGCGCTGGCCAACGCGCGGCTGACCGCGAACGACGTCGACGTGGTGGAGGCGCACGGGACCGGGACGACTCTGGGCGACCCGATCGAGGCGCAGGCGTTGCTGGAGACGTACGGGCAGAACAGGGAAAAGCCTCTGTGGCTCGGCTCGGTCAAGTCGAACATCGGCCACACGCAGGCCGCGGCCGGGATGGCCGCCGTCATCAAGATGGTGCTGGCACTGCGGCACCGGGAAATGCCCAGAACCCTGCACGTGGACGAGCCCTCCCCGCACATCGACTGGTCGTCGGGCGAGGTCCGGCTGCTGACCGAGCCGGTGGCCTGGCCGGTGGGTGAACGCCCGAGAAGAGCGGGTGTGTCGGCGTTCGGGATGAGCGGCACCAACGTCCACGTGATCCTCGAAGAAGCCCCCGACGAGGTCTTTCAGCCGCCGCGACCGGCCGTTCTGGCCGACCCGCAGCCGTTGTGGCTGCTGTCGGGGCGCACTTCCGGCGCGTTGGCCGGACAGGCGCGGCGCCTCAGCGCGGCGAAGGAGCTCGATCCGGCCGATGTGGGCTGGTCGCTGGCGACGGGACGGGCGGCGTTCGAGCATCGCGCCGTCGTCACCGGGGACCTGACGGCGGGCTTGGCGGCGGTGGCCTCCGGCGCGTCGGCACCCGGTGTGGTGCGCGGCGCCGCGCCGGTCGAGCGGCCGCGCGTCGCCTTCCTCTTCGCAGGTCAGGGGGCCCAGAAGGCCGGAATGGGCCGTCACATGTACGCGGCCTCGCCGATTTTCGCCGCCGCCTTCGACGAGGCGTGTGCGTTGCTGGAGACGGAACTCGGTCTGCCCGTCAGGGAGGTCGTGCTCGCTTTAGACGAGGACGACCCTCGGGCCGACCAGACGGTGTTCGCGCAGACCGGCCTGTTCGCCGTCGAATACGGCCTGGTGGCACTGCTGAAGGCGGCCGGGGTCGTCCCTGACGCGGTCGCCGGTCACTCGGTCGGCGAGATCGCCGCCGCCTGCACGGCGGGCGTCCTGACCCTGCCCGAGGCGGCCCGGCTGGTCGCGGCCAGGGCCTGGCTGATGCAGGAGCTTCCTTCAGGTGGGGCGATGGCCGCGATCGAGGCCCGCGAGGACGAACTGGACGACGGGGTCACGATCGCCGCCGTCAACGGACCCACATCGGTGGTGATCTCCGGCACCGAGGCCGACGTGGAGAAGGCCGTGGAGGTCTGGCGGGAGCGGGGCCGGCGGGTGCGCCGCCTGCGCGTCAGCCACGCGTTCCACTCGTCCCTGATGGACCCGGCGCTCCCCGGACTCGGCGCCGTCGCGGCCGGCCTTGAACATGCGGCACCCTCGGTGACCTGGGTGGGCGCTCTCACCGGCGAGGTGATCACCGACCCGGATTCCGGCTACTGGGCCGGGCAGGCACGCGGGACCGTCCGGTTCGCCGACGCCCTCACCACGCTGGCCGCCCAGGGCGTCTCGGTGTTCATCGAGATCGGCCCCGACGGGACGCTGTCGGCGATGGGCGCGGGCGTCCTCGACGAAGCCGCGTTCATCCCCGTGCGGGGGCGCGTGACGGAGGCGCTGGCCCAGGCCCACGTCCACGGCGTCGGCGTCGACTGGCCCGCGATCCTGCCGCCGGGACGCCACGTCGACCTGCCGACCTACGCGTTCGACCACGAACGGTTCTGGCTGACCCCCGGGCCCGTCGACCACGCCACGGGAAGTGCGCAGGAGCGGCGTTTCTGGGCCGCCGTCGAGGAGGGCGACGTCCACGCCTTGGCCGAGACGCTCGACGTCGACGACCGGGACCGGCTCGACGGCCTCCTGCCGATGCTCACCTCCTGGCGCCGCAAGGAGCGGGAGGACGCGGTCATCGCCGACTCGCGCTACGCGATCTCGTGGACGCCGCTGCCCGACCCGGCCCCCGCCCAGCTGACCGGGACCTGGCTGGTGATCTCCCGCCCCGGCCAGGGCGACGCCTACGCCGACGCGCTGACCGCGCACGGCGCCGAGACGGTCGTCGTCGAACTGGCCGACGACGACCTGGACAGGAAGGCCATCGCGGCCCGGCTGGTCCCGGGCGTCGCGGGAGTCGTCTCCCTGCTGGCGCTCGACGAGGAGCAGGGGACGGCCCTGACGCTCGGACTCGTCCAAGCGCTCGGAGACCTGGAGATCGCGGCGCCGCTGTGGGTGCTGACCCGTGGCGCGGTCGGCGGCGTGCGACCGATGGCCGCCCAGGTCTGGGGCCTCGGCCGGGTCGTCGGCCTGGAACACCCCGACCGGTGGGGCGGCCTGATCGACCTGCCTGCCGTCCTGGACGAACCGGCGATCTCCCGCCTCGTCGGAGTGCTCACCTCAGGCCGTGAAGACCAGGTGGCGATCCGGCCCTCCGGGATCCTGGCCCGGCGGCTGGTCAGGGCCGCGCCCACCAGGAGCGGTTCACCCTGGACACCCGCCGGGACGGTCCTGGTCACCGGAGGCGGCGGCGCCCTCGGCGGACGCACCGCCCGCTGGGCCGCCGGTCGCGGCGCGGAGCGGATCGTGCTGACCGGCCGCTCCGGCGCGCACTCGCCGGGTATGGCGGAACTGGCCGCCGGACTGGCCTCGTCCGGAACCGAGGTGGCCGTGCTCGCCGCCGACATCGGCGTCCGTTCCGACGTCGCCGGACTGCTCCACCGGATCGCCGCCACCGGGCCGAAGCTCGACGCGGTGTTCCACGCCGCCGGAAGCCCCGAGGCCACCCTTGTCAACGACGCGGACCCGGCCGGACTCGCCGCCGTCATGGCCGCCAAGGTCGGCGGAGCGACCTGGCTGGACGAACTGACCTCCGGCCTGAGCGCCTTCGTCGTCTTCTCGTCGATCTCCGCCACCTGGGGCAGCGGCCACCAGCCCGGCTACGCCGCCGGCAACGCCTTCCTCGACGCGCTGATCGAGAACCGGCGGGCCAGAGGACTGACCGGAACCTCGGTGGCCTGGGGCCCGTGGAGCGGCGGCGGCATGGCCGGCAGCGACGGCGCGGCCACCGCCCTGAAGTCGCGCGGCCTGCGCTTCCTCGACCCCGACCGGGGCATCGGCGCCCTGGCCTCGGTCGTGGACGGCGGCGGCGGAGTGGTGACCGTCGCCGACGTCGACTGGTCGCGGTTCGCCGAAGTGTTCACGCTGCGGCGGCCCAGCCCGCTCATCGCCGACCTGCCCGAGGTCCGCGCCGCGCTCGACGTCCCGGACCTTCCTGATGCAGGCGTCACCGCCTTGGCGGAACGACTGGCCGGACGGCCGAAGGCGGAACAGGAGCGGATCCTGGTCGACCTGGTCAGGGCCGAGGCCGCGACCGTGCTGGGATACGCGTCGGCCGAATCGGTCGGCGCGGGCCGGGCCTTCCGGGACCTCGGCTTCGACTCGCTGACCGCCGTCGAACTGCGCAACCGCCTGAACGAGGTCACCGGCCGCCGACTGCCCGCCACCGTCGTCTTCGACTATCCGACCCCCGCGGCGCTGGCCGCCCACCTCCGCCCGGACGAAGACGCCGCGCCCCCGGTTCTCACCGAAATCGACACGCTGGAATCGATTCTCTCCGCCATTCCCGCGGACAGCGACCTCCGCGCCGACATCACGGTCCGCCTGCAGACCGTCCTGTCGAAATGGATCGGCGCCGGCGACACCCCGAAGGAGAACGAGGCCGCCGGAAAACTCCAGGCCGCGACCACCGCCGACGAGGTCATCGACTTCATCGAAAAAGAACTCGGGGTTTCCGATGGTAGAAAATGAAAAACTCGTCGCCTACCTGAAAAAGGTCTCGGCCGAGCTGTACGAAACGCGGGAACGCCTGCGGAAATTCGAGACCGGCGAACCGGAGCCCGTCGCGATCGTCGGGATGAGCTGCCGTCTCCCGGGCGGCGCCGACAGTCCCGAGACCTTCTGGGACCTGCTGGTCCGGGGCGGCGACGCGATCTCCGGTTTCCCGTCCGACCGAGGCTGGCAGACCGGCATCGAGATCGACCAGGACTCGTCGATGTGCCGGGGCGGTTTCGTCGACGACGCGGGCCATTTCGACGCCGGGTTCTTCGGGATCAGCCCGCGTGAGGCGCTGGCGATGGACCCGCAACAGCGGCTCATGCTGGAGACCTCGTGGGAGGCGCTCGAACGCGCCGGCATCACCCCGCGATCGCTGAAGGGGACGTCCACGGGCGTCTTCACCGGCGGCACGTTCTCCGGCTACCCCGCCGACGCGGCCCCCGGCGCCGGCATCTACCAGCTCACCGGGATGGCGCCGAGTGTCATCTCGGGACGGGTGGCGTACACGCTGGGGCTGGAAGGTCCCGCCGTCACGGTGGACACGGCCTGTTCGTCGTCGCTGGTGGCGGTGCACCTGGCCGGTCAGGCGCTGCGGTCGGGGGAGTGCTCGCTCGCGCTGGCCGGGGGCGTGACCGTGATGGCCGTGCCCTCGGCGTTCTCGGAGGTCTCCCGCCAGGAGGGGCTGGCCGAGGACGGCCGTTGCAAGGCCTTCTCCGCCGACGCCGACGGAACGGGCTGGGGCGAGGGAGCCGCCGTTCTGGTACTGGAACGCCTGTCGGATGCGCACCGCAACGGCCACCCGGTGCTGGCGGTGATCAGAGGCAGCGCCGTGAACCAGGACGGCGCCTCCAACGGCCTCACCGCCCCGAACGGCCCCTCCCAGCAGCGGGTGATCCGCGCCGCTCTGGCGAACGCGCGACTGTTCGCCGCCGACGTGGACGCGGTGGAGGCGCACGGGACCGGGACGGTTCTCGGTGACCCGATCGAGGCGCAGGCGTTGCTGGCGACGTACGGGCAGGATCGCGACCGGCCCCTGTGGCTGGGCTCGGTGAAGTCGAACATCGGCCACACCCAGGCCGCGGCCGGGGCGGCCGGGGTGGTGAAGATGGTGCTGGCACTCCAGCACGGCCTGCTGCCGCCGACCCTGCACGCCACCGAACCGTCGCCACACGTCGACTGGTCCGCCGGTGACGTGCACCTGCTGACCGAGCCGGTGACCTGGCCGGTGGGCGACCGTTTGCGCCGGGCGGGGGTGTCGGCCTTCGGCGTCAGCGGCACCAACGCCCACGTCATCCTCGAAGAGGCCCCCGCCCCTGCATCGGAAACCACCGACGCGCCGACGGTACTGACCGGCGGCATCACCGCTTGGCCGCTCTCAGCCCGAGGCGCTGGCGCGCTGGCCGTCCAGGCGGAACGGCTGAGCGAGGTCGCGCAGACCTTCGACCCGGTGGACGTGGGCTGGTCCCTGGCGACCACGAGATCGCCGTTCGAGGACCGCTCGGTCGTCATCGGCGAAAACCGGGATGGACTGACGACGCGACTGACCGCGGTCGCCGCCGGCGAACCGGCCGACGGCGTGGTCAGCGGGACGGTCCCGGCCGCTGGTGATCCGGGGCGAGTGGTGTTCGTCTTCCCTGGTCAGGGGTCGCAGTGGGTCGGCATGGGCCGCGAGCTCGCTGCGAGCAGCCCGGTGTTCGCAGCGCGGATGGCCGAGTGCGATAAGGCTTTAAAGCCTTACACCGACTGGTCGCTTGACGACGAGCTGGATCTCGACCGGGTGGACGTGGTGCAGCCCGCCCTGTGGGCGATCATGGTCTCCCTGGCCGCGGTCTGGCAGGCGGCGGGCGTGGAACCCGACGCGGTGGTCGGCCACTCCCAGGGCGAGATCGCAGCAGCCGTGGTCGCCGGGATCCTGTCCCTGGACGACGCGGCCAAGATCGTGGCCCTGCGGAGCCGGGCGCTGACCGCATTGTCGGGCCGAGGCGGGATGCTCTCCATCGCCGAGCCGGTCGCCGCCGTGCGCAGCCGGGTGGCGGCGTGGGCCGACCGGCCGGGACTTGGCGGAGAGAGCAGCGCATTGGGCGATGCGGCGTCTGTGGCCGGGGTGTCGGTTGCGGCGGTGAACGGGCCTGCCGCGACCGTGGTGTCCGGTGATCCCGAGGCGCTGGCCGCGCTGCTGGCCGACTGTGAGCGTGATGGAGTCCGGGCGCGGATGCTGCCCGTCGACTACGCCTCGCACGGTCCTCAGGTCGAGGAATTGCGCGAGGAGATCCTGGATCTGCTGGAGGGCATCGTTCCGCAGCAGGGTCGGATCCCGATGGTGTCGGCGATGTCCGGTGAGTTCCTGCAAGGCACGGAGATGGACGCCGCCTACTGGTACGCCAGCTTGCGCGCCCCCGTGGAGTTCTCCCGGGCGGTCGAAACGCTTGGCGCCGACCACGGTGTGTTCGTCGAGGTCTCCGCCCACCCGGTGCTGACCGCCGCCGTCTCCGCCACCGTCGAGGACGCGGTCGTGACCGGGACCCTCCGTCGCGACGACGGTGGTCCGCGCCGCCTGCTGGCCTCTCTGGCCGAGGCGTATGTGCGGGGTGTCGCCGTCGACTGGGCGGCGGTCCTGCCCGCAGGGCGCCGGGTGCCGTTGCCGACCTACGCCTTCCAGCGGCTCCGCTACTGGCCCGATGCTGTCGCCGGGGCGGCCGACGTCGCCTCGGCGGGGCTGGGTTCGGTCGGGCATCCGCTGCTCGGTGCCGTGGTCGAACTGGCTGGTGGTGATGTCCTCGTCTTCACCGGGCGCCTGTCCCTCGCCGAACAGCCCTGGCTCGCCGACCACGCGCTGGGCGGCACCGTCTTCTTCCCCGGCACCGGGTTCGCCGAGCTCGCGATGGTCGCCGGAGCACGACTCGGGTGCACCAGGATCGACGAGCTGACCATGGCCGCCCCCTTGGCGCTGCCGACCACCGGCACCGTTCAGGTGCAGGTCACCGTGAGCGGCCCCGGAGATGATGACCGGCGGGACATCGAGATCTTCGCCCGCCCGGTCGACGCGGGTCTCCCGTGGACCAGGCACGCCACGGGCCGGATCGCCCCCGCCCGCCCAACCGAGGGCCTCGACTTCGGCGTGTGGCCTCCCACCGGGGCCGAGAGCGTCCCGATGGACGGTGCGCACCGGGAACTCGCGGCGGCCGCCGGGCTCGGGCCCGTGTTCCAGGGTCTGCGCGCGGTCTGGCGGCGTGACGACGACGTCTTCGCCGAGGTCGTTCTGCCCGAGGGCGCCGGTGACGCCGGTGACTACGGCCTTCACCCCGCCCTGCTCGACGCGGCCCTGAGCGCCACCTGGCTGGCCGGATCGGGCGACGGCGGCGCGCGCATGCCCTTCTCCTGGTCCGGTCTGTCGCTGTATGCCGTCGGTGCCTCGGTGCTCCGGGCCCGCCTGCGCCAGTCGCCGACCGGCGCGGTGTCGCTGGTCGCGGCCGATGCGACGGGTGCACCGGTCGCGTCGCTGGAGTCCCTGGTCCTGCGTCCCGTGGCGGCCCCGGCGGGAACCGCGCTGCGGGATGCCCTCTTCAGCGTGGAATGGGCGCCCGTTCCCGTTCCGGAACCCGTGTCCGGCGGCCACTGGGCGGTCGTCGGGCCTGATCACCTGGGGTTGACCGAGCGCCTGGTCGCGGCCGGGGTCAAGGCGACGGCCTACGCGGATCTCGCCGACTTGGCCGCCGAGGCGACGGCCCCGGACGCGGTCGTGGCCGCCCTCGGGGGAGCCGCACACGTTCAGGCGGACACGGACGTTCGTGGCGACGCCGAAGTTCAGCCGGACCCGGAACTCCAGCAGGGCACCGATGAGGGCGCCGCCGCCCGGCGGGTGACCGGGCTGGCGCTGGAGCTGGCGCGCGAATGGCTGGCGCTCGACTCGTCGGCTCCGCTGGTCGTCGTCACCCAGGGCGCGGTTGCGGTCGAACCCGGTGAGGGGATCGCGGACCTGGGCGCCGCGGCGGCCTTAGGCCTGCTCCGCTCGGCGCAGTCGGAGAACCCCGGCCGGATCATCCTGGCCGACCTGTCCGCCGATGGGGATCCGGTCGCGGTACTGAACGTGAACGAGCCGGAGATCGCCGCTCGTGGCGGCGCCGTCTACGGCCGCCGCCTGACCCGCCCGCCCGTCGTCGCGCCAAATGCGGACCATCCGCCGCGTGTTCCTGGTGCGGTTCTAGTCACGGGTGGAACCGGCAAGCTGGCGGGGCTCACCGCGCGGCACCTGGCCGAGACCGGCCGAGCCACCCGGTTGATCCTGGTCAGTCGTTCAGGGCCATCGGCCGCCGGTGCCGCCGTGCTGGCCGCCGACCTCGCCTCCGCTGGAGCGGAGGTCACGGTCGCCGTCTGTGACGCGGGGGACCGGGATGCGCTGGCCGGGTTGCTGAGCGGGCTGCCCAAGCTGTCGGGAGTCGTCCACACCGCCGGGATCGTCGACGACGGGGTGATCGGATCGCTCACTCCAGCCAGGGTCGACGCCGTGCTGCGGCCCAAGGCCGACGCCGCCTGGGCGCTCCACGAGCTGACCCTGGGCCACGATCTGGACCTGTTCGTCCTGTTCTCCTCGGCGGCGGCCACGTTCGGTGCGGCCGGGCAGGGCAACTACGCCGCCGGTAATGCGTTCCTCGATGCGCTCGCCGCCCGCCGCCGCGCCGAGGGGCGGCCGGCCATCTCCCTGGCCTGGGGAGCCTGGGTGGCCAGTGAGGGGATCGGGCGGAATCTGAACAAGGGGCTGCTGAACCGGGTCACCGGCGGTGGCACCGCCGAGTTGTCCGCCGACGAGGGGCTCGCGCTGCTCGACCTGGCGCTCACCCGGGACGAGGCGCTGCTGCTGCCGATCCGGGTCGACGTCGCCGGGATGCGCGCTCAGGCGGCGCGGGGCGCCGGGGTTCCGGCGCTGCTGAGAGGGCTGGCGGGGCCGGTCCGGCTGTCAGCCGCCGCGACCGCCGGTCAGGACGACGCGGCGGACGGACTGCGCCGCAGGCTCGCCGGGGTGACTCCGGCCGAGCGTGACCGGGTGCTGACGGATCTCGTGCGCGGCCATGTGGCCGCCGTGCTGGGGCACGCCTCGGGCGACGCGGTCGAGCTGGGCCGGGCGTTCACCGACCTCGGGTTCGACTCGCTGACCGCCGTCGACCTGCGCAACCGGCTGAGTACCGCCACCGGGCTGCGGCTGCCCGCCACGCTGGTGTTCGACTACCCGACGGCCGCGATCCTGGCCGGTCATCTGGGCGCGGAGCTGCTCGGCGCCCAGACCTCGGAACCGGTGGCCGCCGCGCCGGTCGAGCAGGGTGAGGCGATCGCGATCGTGGGGATGGGCTGCCGGTTCCCCGGCGGTGTCCGGGACCCGGAGTCGCTGTGGGAGCTGCTGGCCGCCGGGGGCGACGCGGTCACCGAGCTGCCCCGTGATCGGGGCTGGGACATCGAGGGGTTGTACGACCCGGACCCCGACAAGGCCGGTTCGTTCTATGCGCGTTCGGGTGGGTTCGTCCATGACGCGGCCGACTTCGACGCGGGGTTCTTCGGGATCAGTCCGCGTGAGGCGCTGGCCATGGACCCGCAGCAGCGGTTGCTGCTGGAGATCAGCTGGGAGGCGCTGGAGCGGGCCGGCATCGACCCGGTCGCCCTGCGGGGCTCCCAGACGGGGGTCTTCGCGGGCGGTACGACCTGGGGTTACGGCCTCTTCGACGCCACCGGCTCCGAAGGTCACCTGATGACCGGCGGCTCGACGAGTGTGCTGTCCGGACGGGTGTCGTACACCCTCGGTTTGGAAGGGCCCGCCGTCACGATCGACACGGCCTGTTCGTCGTCGCTGGTGGCGCTGCATCTGGCGGCGCAGGCGCTGCGGGCGGGGGAGTGCTCGCTCGCGCTGGCCGGCGGCGTCACGATCATGGCACAGCCCGGCGCGCTGGTCGGGTTCTCCCGTCAGCGCGGCCTGGCCCAGGACGGCCGCTGCAAGGCGTTCTCGGCCTCGGCCGACGGGATGGGGATGGCCGAAGGCGCCGGGATGCTCCTGCTGGAGCGCCTGTCCGACGCGCGGCGCAACGGGCGCCGGGTGCTGGCGGTGATCAGGGGCAGCGCGGTCAACCAGGACGGCGCCTCCAACGGACTGACGGCCCCCAACGGGCCCTCGCAGCAGCGGGTGATCCGGGCCGCGCTGGCCAACGCGCGGCTGACGGCCGGGGACGTCGACGTCGTGGAGGCGCACGGCACCGGCACGGTTCTCGGTGACCCGATCGAGGCGCAGGCGGTGCTGGCGACGTACGGGAAGAACCGGGCGCGGCCGTTGTGGCTGGGCTCGGTGAAGTCGAACCTGGGCCACACCCAGAGCGCGGCCGGCGTGGCCGGTGTGATGAAGATGGTCCTGGCCCTCCAGCACGAGGAACTGCCCCGCAGTCTGCACGCCGCCGAACCGGCGGAGAACATCGACTGGACGTCCGGCGACGTCGACCTCCTCGCCGAACCCCAGCCCTGGCCGGTCGGCGCCCGCCCCCGCCGGGCCGGTGTGTCGGCTTTCGGAATGAGCGGCACCAACGCCCACGTGATCCTTGAAGAGGCGCCGCCGGTGACGCGTGAGGCCGATACGGATGCCGGTCCGCGGGTGCTGGACGGGTCGGTGCCGGTGTGGCCGGTCTCGGGCCGGTCCGCTGCCGGGCTGGTGGCGCAGGCGGGGCGACTGGGTGAGTTCGTACCGGTTCGACCCTCGCTGGACGCGGCCGGGGTGGCCTGGTCGCTGGTCACGACGCGGCCGGACTTCGAGCATCGCGCGGTGGTGCTGGGCCGGGACCGTGACGAGCTGCTGGCGGCGTTGTCGTCGGTGGCGTCCAGTCGACCGGACCCAAGTGTGGTCACGGGAGTGATCCCGGCGGCCGGCAACGGCCGGGTGGCCTTCGTGTTCCCTGGTCAGGGGTCGCAATGGGCCGGGATGGGCCGCGAACTGGCCTTGAAAAGCCCGGTGTTCGCGGCGCGGATGGCCGAGTGCGCGAAGGCTTTGAAGCCTTACACCGACTGGTCGCTGGACGACGAACTGGATCTCGACCGGGTGGACGTGGTGCAGCCCGCGCTGTGGGCGGTCATGGTCTCCCTGGCCGCGGTCTGGCAGGCGGCGGGCGTGGAACCCGACGCCGTGGTCGGCCACTCCCAGGGCGAAATCGCAGCGGCCGTGGTCGCGGGAATCCTGTCCCTGGACGACGCGGCCAAGATCGTGGCGCTGCGCAGCCGGGCACTGGTCGCGCTGTCGGGCCGGGGCGCGATGCTGTCCATCGCCGAGCCGGTCGCCGCGGTTCGAAGCCGAATCGAGGCATTGGCCGACGAGCCGGGATCCGATACGCGGGGCCGCAAGAAGGCAGTCGAGCCGCTCTCCGAGGTGGAGGCGTGGGCCGATCGGACCGCTGGGCCGGGTTCAAGAACGCGGGGCTCGGAGTCGCAGGGCGATACCGCGTCGGTGTCGGTGGCGGCGGTCAACGGTCCCGCCTCGACCGTGGTCTCCGGTAACCCCGAGGCAGTTGCCGCCCTCTTGGCCGACTGTGAACGCGACGGTGTTCGGGCGCGCATGCTGCCCGTCGACTACGCCTCGCACGGCCCTCACGTCGAGGAGTTGCGCGAGGAGATCCTCACGCTCCTCAAGGAAGTCACGCCTCAGCAGGGGCGGATCCCAATGGTGTCGTCCATGACCGGGGAGTTCCTTCAGGGGCCCGCCATGGACGCCGCCTACTGGTACGCCAGCCTGCGCGCCCCCGTGGAGTTCTCCCGCGCGGTCGAAACCCTGGGAAATGCCGGTTACGGCGTGTTCGTCGAGACCTCCGCCCACCCGGTGCTCACGGCGGCGATCGCCGACACGCTCGACGGTCCGGCAGTGATCACGGGCACCCTGCGCCGCGACGACGGCGGCCCGGCCCGGCTTCTCGCGTCACTGGCCGAGGCACACGTCCACGGGGTCACGATCGACTGGACCACGGTCCTGCGCCGAAAAGCGCAGGTCGAGCTGCCCACCTACGCCTTCCAGCACCGCCGGTTCTGGATCGAGACAGCCAAGCCCCAGAGCGCGGGCCCGGCCGAGACCCGCTTCTGGGACGCCGTCGAGAACGGCGACCTAGCCGGGCTGGCCGACACGCTCGCCCTCGACGCCGACCGCCCGTTCAGCGAGGTCGTCCCCGCACTCGCCTCCTGGCGGCAGCGGGAACGCGGCGGCACCGAGAACTGGCGCTATCGCGTCACCTGGCCGTTGCTGCCCGACCTCGGCTCGGCGACACCAACGGGGACCTGGCTGATCGTCGCCACACCCGCCCAGCGCGACCTCGCCGCCGAGTGCGCGCGGGCACTGAAGACCGCTGAGGTCGTCCACATCGAGGTCGGCCCCGGTGAGATCGACCGGCTCGAACCGGCGGCGGGTGTGGTCTCCCTGCTCGCCCTGGACGAGTCGGCGCTCCCCGGCGCCACGACGGTCACGACCGGTCTGGCCGCGACACTCGCGCTGCTCCAGGCCATCGGCGACCAAGGGATCGAGGCCCCGCTCTGGGTGCTGACGCGGGGCGCGGTCGCCGGTGAGAGTGCGCCTGCGCAGGCACAGGTGTGGGGTCTGGGCCGTACCGCCGCACTCGAACACCCCGGCCGCTGGGGCGGCCTCATCGATCTTCCCGAGGTCCTGGACGACCACGCGACGACCCTGCTCGCCGGAGTTCTGGCCGACGGGCGCGAAGACCAGGTCGCGATCCGCGCCGACGGAGTCCACGGCCGCCGTCTGGTCAGGGCACCCCGGACGGGTCGGTCCGGGCGCTGGAGCCCGCGGGGCACCGTCCTGGTGACGGGCGGCACCGGCGCCATCGGCGCACGCGTGGCCGACTGGCTGGCCGGGCGTGACGCTCCGCGGACCGTGCTGACCAGCCGCTCCGGGCCCGAGGCCCGAGGCTCCGCCGCGCTCGCCGCCCGGCTCGCCGAGGCGGGCACCGCCGTCGAGGTCGTCGCCTGCGACACCGGCGCACGCGACCAGGTCGCCGGGCTGCTGGCCCGGATCGACCGGTCGGGCCCCGCGCTGACCGCCGTCTTCCACGCCGCGGGGACGGGACAGGTCGTCGCGCTCGACGATCTCACCGTCGCCGGGCTGGCCGAGGTCGCCGCGCCCAAGGCGGACGGCGCCGCGCACCTCGACGAACTCACCAGCGGTCTGGACGCCTTCGTGACGTTCTCCTCCGGCGCCGCGATCTGGGGCAGCGGCCAGCAGGCCGGATACGCCGCCGCCAACGCCTACCTCGACGGCCTGGCCGAGCACCGCCGCGCCCGGGGCCTGGCGGCGACGTCGATCGCCTGGGGACTGTGGGGCGGCGGCGGCATGGGTCAGGACGGCGACCGCCTGAAGCGCATGGGCCTGCGCGCGATGCACCCCGACCGCGCGATCGAGTCACTGGCCGCGATCATGGACGAGGCCGGAGAGACGGCCACCATCACGGTCGCCGACCTCGACTGGGCCGGGTTCGCCCCGGTGTTCACGCTCCACCGTCCCAGCCCGTTGATCGGTGACCTCCCCGAAGTCCGGCAGGACGACGCAGAACCGGTCGACGACGGGCTCGCGCAGCGGTTGAACGGGTTGTCCCGAAACGAGCGGGACCGGATGCTGACCGAGTTGGTCCGGGCCGAGGCGGCCGCCGTCCTCGGGCACGCCTCCATCGACGAGGTGGAGGCCGACCGGGCCTTCAAGGACCTCGGCTTCGACTCGCTCACCGCCGTGGAACTGCGCAACCGGCTCAACCGGGCCACCGGCATCCGGCTCCCGGCCACGCTCGTCTTCGACTACCCGACCCCCGAGGCGCTGGCCGGCCACGTCCGGACCGCCCTCGGACCGGACGAGGAGGACGCCGAACCGTCGGTCATCACCGAGATCGAACGGCTCGCGGCCACCCTCTCCGGCCTCACCTCCGACTTCGAGACCCGCGACGACGTCACCAAGCTGCTGCGCGGGATGTTGTCGAACTGGCTGGACGCCCACCGCGCGGACCAACCCGCGGGCGCCGACATCGAGTTCCGATCGGCCACGCCTGACGAGGTCTTCAGCTTCCTCGACCAGGAACTCGGGCTACCGCGGTCGACGCCGCAGACCAACTGACCCGCTCATTCGCTTCCGGGAGTCGTCATGGACAGCCAGGAAAAACTTTTCGACTACCTCAAGAAGGCGTCGGCCGAGCTGCAGGAGACCCGCAAGCGGCTGCGCCGGATGGAGGAGGCCGAACAGGAGCCCATCGCGATCGTGAGCGTGGGCTGCCGGTATCCGGGCGGCATCGACGATCCGCGCACCTTCTGGGACCTGGTGGCCTCCGGCACGGACGCGATCGCCGGGTTCCCGGCCGACCGCGGCTGGGAGGCGCTGCGCCGCGCCGCCGGTGACGGTGTGGACACCTCTTTCGCGCACCAGGGCGGTTTCGTCCACGACGCGGCGGAGTTCGACGCCGGGTTCTTCGGGATCAGCCCGCGTGAGGCGCTGGCGATGGACCCGCAGCAGCGGATGATGCTGGAGATCGCGTGGGAGTCGCTGGAGCGGGCGCGGATCGAGCCGAGGTCGCTGAAGGGCTCCTCGACCGGTGTGTTCGTCGGCGCCAGCTTCGCCGGTTACGGCGAGGGCCTCGTCGAGGCCGATTCCGGCTCCGAGGGCTACCTGCTGACCGGCAGTCAGACCGCCATGATCTCTGGACGAGTTGCGTACACCCTCGGGCTGGAGGGTCCGGCGCTCACGGTCGACACGGCGTGTTCGTCGTCGCTGGTCGCGCTGCACCTGGCCGCGCAGGCGCTGCGTTCGGGTGACTGCTCGCTGGCGCTGGCCGGCGGGGTCGTGGTCATGATCACTCCGGCGGCGTTCGCGGAGTTCTCCAAGCAGTCGGGCATGGCCGCCGACGGCCGCAGCAAGGCCTACGCGGGCGCCGCCGACGGCATGGGCTGGGGCGAGGGCGCCGGCGTGCTCGTCCTGGAACGACTCTCGGACGCCCGCCGCAACGGCCACCCGGTGCTCGCCCTGATCGCCGGAACCGCCGTGAACCAGGACGGCGCCTCGAACGGCCTGACCGCCCCGAACGGCCCCTCCCAGCAGCGCGTGATCCGCGAGGCCCTGGCCAACGCCCGGATCCGGCCCGACCAGGTGGACGTCGTCGAGGGACACGGCACCGGCACGATCCTGGGCGACCCGATCGAGGCGCAGGCTTTGCTGGCGACGTACGGGCAGGATCGCGACCGGCCCCTGTGGCTCGGCTCGGTGAAGTCGAACATCGGGCACACGCAGGCGGCGGGCGGCGTGGCCGGGGTCATCAAGATGGTGCTGGCGCTCCAGAACGACCTGATGCCGCCCACCCTCCACGTCGACGAGCCCACGCCGGAGGTCGACTGGTCGGCCGGCGATGTCAGGCTGCTGACCGAGGCGGTGCCCTGGCCCGCGAGCGAGCAGCCCCGTCGCGCCGGTGTGTCGGCTTTCGGGGCGAGCGGTACGAACGTGCACGTCATCGTCCAGGAAGCCCCTCCGGCGGAGGACGCCCCCGCAGCTCCGGTGGCGGATCCCGTGCTGTCCGACGGCACGGCCTGGCTGGTGTCGGCCCGGACCGCCGACGGCCTGCGGGCCCAGGCCGCGCGGCTGGCCGACTTCACCCGCGCGGAGGCCCCTGACCTGACCGACGTCGCGTGGTCGCTCGCGACGACCCGCTCGGTGTTCGAGCACCGCGCGGTGGTCCGGGGCGACAACCGGGACGAACTGCTGGCGGGCCTGACCGCGCTGGCCGCTGGCGAACCCGCCCCCGGTGTGGTCAGTGGTTCCGTCCCCGCCGGTCGGGGCCGTGACCGGGTGGTTTTCGTGTTCCCCGGCCAGGGGTCGCAGTGGGCCGGGATGGGCCGCGAGCTGGCCTTGAAAAGTCCGGTGTTCGCCGCGCGGATGGCCGAGTGCGCGAAGGCTTTAAAGCCTTACACCGACTGGTCGCTGGACGACGACCTGGATCTCGACCGGGTCGATGTGGTGCAGCCCGCGCTGTGGGCGGTCATGGTCTCCCTGGCGGCGGTGTGGCAGGCGGCGGGCGTGGAGCCCAATGCGGTGGTCGGCCATTCCCAAGGAGAGATCGCTGCGGCGGTGGTGGCCGGGATCCTGTCGCTGGAGGATGCCGCCAAGGTGGTGGCTCTGCGGAGCCGGGCACTGGTCGCGCTGTCGGGCAAGGGTGGGATGCTCTCGATCGCCGAGCCGGTCGCCGCAGTTCGGAGCCGGATCGAGGCCTGGGCCGATCGAACGCCGGCTGCCGAGCCGGATTCCAAGAAGCGGGGCCGTGAGAAGGTGGCTGCCGAATCCGCAGGTCGCGACGGGTCGTCACGTGATCGGGTGTCGATCGCGGCGGTCAACGGGCCTGCCGCGACGGTGGTCTCCGGTGATCCGGAGGCGCTGGCCGCGCTGCTGGCGGAATGTGAACGCGACGGTGTCAGGGCGCGCATTCTGCCCGTCGACTACGCCTCCCACGGCCCCCAGGTCGAGGAGTTGCGCGAGGAGATCCTCACGCTCCTGGAGGGCGTCACCCCCCAGCCGGGGCGGATCCCGATGGTGTCGGCGATGACCGGTGAGACGCTGACCGGTCCAGAGCTCGGGGCCGAGTACTGGTACGCCAGCCTCCGGGCCCCCGTCGAATTCCACCGCGCCGTCGAGACGCTGGGCCAGGCCGGATACGGGGTCTTCGTCGAGACCTCCGCCCACCCGGTCCTCACCGCCTCGGTCATGGACACGCTCGACGACTCGGCGGTCGTCACCGGAACCCTGCGCCGCGACGACGGCGGCTCCGCCCGCATGCTGACCTCCCTCGCCGAGGCCCACGTCAGGGGTGTCGGTGTCGGCTGGTCGTCGGTGCTGCCCGCCGGTGAGCGGGTCGAACTTCCCACGTACGCGTTCCAGCGGCAGCACTTCTGGCCCGAGCCCGTCCAGGTTCCCGAGCGTTCTGTGGACGACTGGCGTTACCGCGTCTCCTGGGTGCCGGTGGCCGATCCGGGCCCGGCGACCCTCGACGGCACCTGGCTCGTCGTGGCCCCGCCCGGCATGGACGGGGAGCTGCGCGCCGCCTGTGTTGAGGCCCTGACCGGGCGCGGCGCCGACGTGGTGCTCGCCGAAGGGCTCACCGAACTGGCCGCACTGGTCGACGGCGGGTCCGCCCTGCGCGGAGTCGTGTCGCTGCTCGCGTTCGACGAGACGCCGCTGCCCGGCCGGCCGCACGTGAACAGTGGCCTGGCCGGGACGCTCGACCTGGTCAAGGCCGGGATCGCCGCGCCGCTGTGGATTCTGACGTCGGGTGCGGTCGGCACCGCCCCCGGCGAGGCGCCGACGCGTCCGGCGCAGGCGCAGGTCTGGGGTCTGGGCCGGGTCGCGGGCCTGGAGCACCCCGACCGCTGGGGCGGACTGATCGACCTGCCGCCCGTGCTCGACTCCCGGGCCGCCAAGCGTCTGGGCGCCGTGCTCGCCGGGTGTGGTGAGGATCAGGTGGCCATCCGCCCGGCGGGGATCGTCGCCCGGAGGCTGGTCAGGACCGGGCCGTCCCGGGGCGAGCGCACCTGGAGGCCGCGCGGCACCGTGCTGGTCACGGGGGCGAGCGGGGAGATCGGCCCCGATCTCGCCCGCTGGCTCTCGGAGGCCGGAGCCCCGCACCTGACGCTGGTCAGCCGACGCGGGCCGATGGTTCCTGGCGCGGCCGCCGTGGCCGCCGAGCTGGCCGGTGCCGGTACCGCCGTCAGCCTGGCGACCTGCGACGTCACCGAGCGCGACGCCGTCGCGGGCCTGCTGACCTGGATCGACCGCACCGGCCCCGCGCTGTCGACGGTGATCCACGGCGCCCTGGGCGTGGAGCTGCTGACCCTCGCCGACACCGGTGTCGACCAGCTCGACCTCGCCCTGGGCGCCAAAGTCGTCGGCGCGACGCACCTCGACGAGCTCACCGCCGACCGGGACCTCGACGCCTTCGTACTGTTCTCATCGATCGCGGCGACCTGGGGCGTGAGCGAGCACGGCGCGTACGCCGCCGCCAACGCCCACCTCGACGCGCTGGCCGAGCACCGGCGCGCCCGCGGCCTCCCGGCGACCTCGGTGGCGTGGGGCGTGTGGGACACCGGCCAGGAGTCCGCCCAGCACGACCGCGCCCTCAGCGTGATCCCCGAGCGGCTGCGCCGTCAGGGCCTGCGGCTGCTGGACCCGAGCCGGGCGCTGTCGGTTCTCGGGCAGGTGCTCGCCGACGACGAGACCGCGCTCGCGGTCGTGGACGTCGACTGGCCGCGCTTCTCCGCGGTCTTCAACGCGGCCCGCTCATGGCCGCTGCTGGACGGCATTCCCGAGGCCCGGCAGTCCGAGCCCGGCCCTGCCGACACCGCCGTGGTGACGTCCGGCGAGGTCGCCGAACTGCTCGGCCGCCTGGTGGACGCGCCGCAGGCCCGCCGGGAACGCATCGTGACCGACCTGGTCCGCGGGCACGCCGCCGCCGTGCTCGGGCACGCCTCCCCTGACGCGGTCGAGGCGGGCCGGGCCTTCCGGGAGATGGGCTTCGACTCGCTGACGGCGGTGGAGCTGCGCGGGCGGCTCAACCAGGCGACCGGCCTGCAGCTGCCCTCGACGGTGGTGTTCGACTTCCCGTCGCCGGTGGTGCTGGCGCGGCGGATCGTGACGCAGCTGGTCGGCTCCGGTCCGATCGCTTCGGCGGCTTCGCGGGTCACCCCGGTGTCGGCCACCGACCCGATCGTGATCGTCGGCATGGGTTGCCGGTTCCCCGGTGGCGCCGACAGCCCCGAGGCGCTGTGGCGGTTGCTGTCGACCGGGGGAGACGCGATCTCCGGCTTCCCGGCCGATCGGAACTGGGACCTCGGGGGGTTGCTGACGTCGTCAACGAGTGAGGGCGGTTTCGTGGCCGGGGCGGCGGACTTCGATCCGGCGTTCTTCCGGATCAGCCCGCGCGAGGCGCTGGCGATGGACCCACAGCAGCGGCTGCTGCTGGAGACGTCGTGGGAGGCGCTGGAGAACGCGGGCTTGGACCCCGTCTCCCTGCACGGCTCGATGACCGGCGTGTTCGCGGGGGCGACGTCGTCCGGGTACGCGGGGCACGGCGGGTTCGACGAGGAGTCGGCCGGTCACCTCATCACGGGCAACGTGACCAGTGTGATCTCTGGCCGGATCTCGTACACGCTGGGTCTTGAAGGCCCGGCCGTCACCGTGGACACGGCCTGCTCGTCGGCACTGGTGTCGCTGCACCTGGCCGCGCAGGCGTTGCGCGCCGGTGAGTGCGATCTGGCGCTGGCCGGTGGCGTGACGGTGATCACGGATCCGGGCGAGTTCGTCGGGTTCTCCCAGCAGGGCGCGCTGGCCGCCGACGGCCGCTGCAAGGCGTTCTCGGCCGACGCCGACGGCATGGGGCTGGCCGAGGGCGCGGGCATGATCGTCCTGGAGCGACTGTCGGACGCCCGGCGCAACGGTCACACGGTGCTGGCCGTCGTCGCGGGCAGCGCGGTCAACCAGGACGGCGCCTCCAACGGCCTGTCGGCGCCGAACGGTCCTTCGCAGGAGCGGGTGATCCGCGCGGCCCTCACGAGTGCGGGCCTTCGGCCGAGCGACGTCGACGCGGTCGAGGGCCACGGCACGGGCACCCGGCTCGGTGACCCGATCGAGGCGCAGGCGCTGCTGGCGACGTACGGGCAGGACCGGGACCGGCCGCTGTGGCTGGGTTCGGTGAAGTCGAACATCGGGCACGCGCAGCAGGCGGCGGGTGTGGCCGGTGTGATCAAGATGGTGCTGGCGCTGCGGAACGACCTGCTCCCGGCGACGCTGCACGCGAACGTGCCGTCCCCGCACGTCGACTGGACGACCGGTGACGTGCGGCTGCTGACCGAGCCGGTCGGCTGGGCCACGAACGGCCATCCGCGCCGGGCCGGCGTCTCGGCCTTCGGCATCAGCGGCACCAACGCCCACATGATCCTCGAAGAGGCCCCCCTTCCGGCGGAGCCCGAACCTGTCGACCACACTCCGGTGCTGTCGGGCGGGACCGCCTGGCCGGTGTCCGCCCGGTCCCCCGAGGGACTGCGGGCCCAGGCCGCCCGGCTGACCGAGGCCGTCGCGGGCCTGGACCCGGTCGACGTCGGATGGTCCCTGGCGACGACCCGGTCGGCGTTCGAGCACCGGGCCGTGATCGTCGGCGCAGAACCTTTTAGCGGGTTGTCGGCCCTGGCGGCCGGTCGCCCGGTCGCCGACGTGGTGAGCGGTGTGGCCGAGACGGCCCAGCCGGTCGTGTTCGTGTTCCCCGGCCAGGGGTCGCAGTGGATCGGTATGGGCCGGGAGCTCGCCGCGTCGTCTCCGGTGTTCGCGGCGCGGATGGCCGAGTGCGATAAGGCTTTAAAGCCTTATCTCGACTGGTCGCTGGACGACGAGCTGGATCTCGACCGGGTGGACGTGGTGCAGCCCGCCCTGTGGGCGATCATGGTCTCCCTGGCCGCGGTCTGGCAGGCGGCGGGCGTGGAACCCGACGCGGTGGTCGGCCACTCCCAGGGCGAGATCGCCGCGGCCGTGGTGGCCGGAATCCTCTCTCTGGACGACGCCGCCAAGATCGTCGCGCTGCGAAGCCGGGCGCTGACCGCGTTGTCGGGCCGGGGCGGAATGCTCTCCATCGCCGAGCCGGTCGCCGCTGTACGAAGCCGAATCGAGGCGTGGGCCGACCGCCCGGGTCGGGCGAGAGGCACCGCCGCGTCGAGCAAAGCCGATACGGACCAGGTGAAGCGGCCCGCCGGGAAGCCCAGCACGGTGTCCTCGAGCGATGCCGTGTCATTGATCTCCGGCGGTCCGGAGGCGTCGGCCATATCGGTGGCTGATGCGGATCTCGCCAGGTGGTCCGCTATGTCGGTCGCCGCGGTGAACGGGCCTGCCTCGACCGTGGTCTCCGGTGATCCCGAGGCGCTGGCCGCCCTGCTGGCCGACTGCGAACGCGACGGTGTCCGGGCCCGCATGCTGCCCGTCGACTACGCCTCGCACGGCCCCCAGGTCGAGGAGCTACGCGAAGAGATCCTGAACCTGCTCGAAGGCGTCACGCCGCAGCCGGGCCGGATTCCGATGGTGTCGGCGATGTCGGGCGAGTTCCTCCAGGGTCCCGAGATGGACGGCGCCTACTGGTACGCGAGCCTCCGGGCGCCAGTGGAGTTCTCCCAGGCGATCGGCGTGCTGGGCGCGGCCGGTTACGGGACGTTCATCGAGACCTCCGCCCACCCGGTGCTGACCGCCGCCGTCATCGACACGCTCGACGAGTCGGCCGTGGTCACCGGAACCCTGCGGCGCGACGACGGCGGACCGGCACGCCTGCTGACGTCGCTGGCCGAGGCGCACGTGCGCGGGGTCGGTGTCGACTGGGCGGCGGTCCTGCCCGCAGGCGACAGGGTCGGCCTGCCGACCTACGCGTTCCAGCGGCAGCGCTACTGGCCCAAGACGGCCGCCGGCGTGCTCGAATCCCGTACCGCGGACTGGCGTTACAAGATCATCTGGACGCCGCTCGCACCGCTCGCCCCCGCGACGCTCACGGGCACCTGGCTGGTCGTGTCCCCGGCCGGAGGCGCCGATGAGATCCGCCACGCGTTGAGCGGCCACGGCGCCGACGTCCTGCTGATCGAGGGTGAGCCCGACCGGGAGACGCTCAGGGAACTGCTGCCGGACTCCCCGCTCGCGGGTGTCGTGTCCCTCCTGCCCCTGGCTCCGGCCGTGGCCCTCGTCCAGGCGCTCGGTGACGCCGGGATCGGCGCGCCGCTCTGGATGGTGACGTCGGGCGCGGTGGCCGACGGCGACGTCCCGGCCGATGGGGAGCAGGCGCGGACGTGGGCCTTCGGCCGCGTCGCCGCGCTGGAGCACCCCGACCGCTGGGGCGGTCTGATCGACCTGCCGCTCGTCTGGGACGACCACACGGCGGGCCGGTTGGCCGCCGTCCTCGCCGGGTGCGGTGAGGACCAGGTCGCGATCCGTTCCCACGCCGTTCTGGGCCGCCGCATGGTGCGCGCTCCGCGCCCCGTTCTCGGTGGACGACGCTGGAAGCCGGGCGGCAGCGTCCTGGTGACCGGCGGCACCGGTGGCGTCGGCGGGCACGTGGCCCGCTGGCTGGCAGAGCGGGACGCGCCCCGGGTGGTGCTGACCAGTCGTTCCGGACCTCGCGCCGCGAACGTCTCGGCGCTGGCCGCCGAACTCGCCGCCGCAGGCACCGATGTGGCCGTGCTCGCCGGGGACGTCGGTGATCGTGACCAGACGGCCGGGATGCTGACCTGGATCGACACCCACGGACCCGCGCTGAGCTCGGTCATGCACGCCGCCGGGGCTGGTGTGGGCGGGCCCATCCATGACATGACCCCGGACGAACTGGCCGAGGTGCTGCGGGCCAAGGCCGACGGAGCCGCCCACCTCGACGAGCTGACCGCCGATCGGGAGCTGGACGCGTTCGTCGGGTTCTCCTCCGGCGCGGCCACGTGGGGCAGCGCCCGGCTGGCCGGTTACGCGGCGGCGAACGCGGCATTGGACGCTCTCGCCGAGGACCGCAGAGCCCGTGGCTTGGCCGGAACCTCGGTCGCCTGGGGTCTGTGGGGCGGCGGCGGCATGGGTGAGGGGCTCGCCGGAGAGGTGCTGCAGCGGCTCGGCGTGCGGGAGATGGACGCGGGCCTGGCCATCGGCGTGCTCGCCGGGATTCTGGACGCCGACGAGGACCTGGTCGTCGTCTCGGACATCGACTGGGAGAAATTCGCCCCCATCTTCACCGTGCAGCGGCCCAGCCCGCTGCTGGCCGACCTGCCCGACGCCCAGCGGGCGCTCGCCGACGTGCGGCCCGTCGTGGCGGAGAAGGTCGCGGGGACCGAACTGGGCCGCAGGCTGACCGGCCTCGACCAGGCCGAACAGGAGCGGATCCTCACCGATCTGGTCAGGGCGGAGGCCGCCGCCGTGCTCGGGCACGTGTCGGCCGACGCGGTGCCGCCCGGACGGGCGTTCAAGGACCTCGGGTTCGACTCGCTCACCGCCGTCGACCTGCGCACCCGCCTCAACGCCGCGACCGGCCTCAAGCTCCCGGCCACGCTCGTCTTCGACCACCCGACCCCCGTGGCGGTCGTCGCGTTCCTCCGGGCCGAACTGCTGGGCATCCTCGACTCCGGGGCGCCGATCGCGGACCGTACGGCCGCCGACTTCGGCGAGCCGATCGCCATCATCGGGATGGGCTGCCGGTTCCCCGGCGGGGTCAGGGAACCCGAGGACCTCTGGGACGTGGTGGCCAACGGGATCGACACGATCTCCGGCTTCCCCACGGACCGGGGCTGGGACCCCGACGGCCTCTACGCCGGGATGGACGACGGCGTCTCCTCCACGACCGTCGTCGGCGGTTTCATCTACGACGCGGGCGACTTCGACCCCGGGTTCTTCGGGATCAGCCCGCGTGAGGCGATCACGATGGACCCGCAGCAGCGGCTCCTGCTGGAGACGGCCTGGGAGGCCGTCGAGCGGGCCGGGATCGACCCGGCGTCGCTGAAGGGTTCGGCGACCGGCGTCTTCGCCGGCGCGGGTTTCGGTGGGTACGGGTATGGGCTGGCACCTGAGGAGGGTTCCGAGGGCTACACGCTCATCGGGGGTCTGACCTCGGTGATCTCGGGGCGGATCTCGTACACGCTCGGGCTTGAAGGCCCGGCCGTCACGGTGGACACGGCCTGCTCCTCCGCCCTGGTGGCGCTGCACCTGGCGTGTCAGGCGCTGCGGTCGCGCGAGTGCTCGATGGCGCTGGCCGGAGGCGTGGCGGTCATGGCCACGCCGTCGGCGTTCTCGGAGTTCTCCAAGCAGCAGGGTCTCGCCTTCGACGGCCGGTGCAAGGCCTTCTCGGCCGACGCCGACGGCATCGGGTGGGGCGAGGGCGCGGGCATGATCGTCCTGGAACGCCTCTCGGACGCCCGCCGCAACGGGCACACCGTGCTCGCCGTCGTCGCGGGCAGCGCGATGAACCAGGACGGCGCGTCCAACGGCATCACCGCCCCGAACGGCCCCTCCCAGCAGAAGGTCATCAGGACCGCGCTGGCCAACGCCGGGCTGCGGGCCGACGAGGTCGACGTCGTGGAGGCCCACGGCACCGGCACGGTGCTCGGCGACCCGATCGAGGCGCAGGCGTTGCTGGCGACCTATGGGCGCGACCGGCCGGAGAACCGGCCGCTGTGGCTGGGGTCGGTGAAGTCGAACATCGGCCACACGCAGACGGCGGCCGGTATCGCCGGGATCATCAAGATGGTCCTCTCCCTGCAGCACCAGGAGCTGCCGCGCACCCTGCACGCCGAGGAGCCCAGCCCGCACGTCGACTGGACCGCCGGTGACGTGCGTCTGCTCACCGATGCGGTCGCCTGGCCCGCGAACGGGCGGCCTCGTCGCGGCGGCGTGTCGGCCTTCGGCGTGAGCGGCACCAACGTGCACACCATCATCGAAGAGGCCCCGCCGGTCGCCGACGACGCTCCTGAAGACCAGCCGGAAGCCGCGCCCCCGGTGCTGACCGGCTCGGTGCCGGTGTGGCTGCTGTCGGCCCGCAGCGCGAGCGGGCTGGCCGCGCAGGCGGGCCGGTTGGGCGAGTTCACGCTGGCTCGTCCCGGACTGGACGCCGCCGATGTCGCCTGGTCGCTGATCTCGAGCCGGTCAGCCTTCGAGCACCGGGCGGCCGTGGTCGGTGCGGACCGGGCCGAACTGCTGGCGGGGCTGTCCGCCGTGTCGGCCGGTCAGCCGGGTTCCGGTGTCGTGACCGGTGCGGTTCCGGCCGGTGGCGGCGGAGGTCGGGTGGTGTTCGTCTTCCCCGGCCAGGGCTCGCAGTGGGTCGGCATGGGCCGGGAGCTTGCCCAAAGCAGCCCGGTGTTCGCGGCCCGGATGGCCGAGTGTGGAAACGCTCTCAAGCCCTACATCGACTGGTCTCTAAACGACGACGACCTGGACCTCGACCGGGTCGACGTGGTGCAACCGCTGCTGTGGGCGGTCATGGTCTCGCTGGCCGCCGTGTGGCAGGCGGCCGGTGTGCGGCCGGACGCGGTAGTCGGCCATTCCCAGGGCGAGATCGCAGCGGCCGTCGTGGCCGGGATCCTCTCGCTGGAGGACGCTGCCAAGGTGGTGGCCCTGCGCAGCCGGGCGCTGATCGCGCTGTCTGGACGGGGCGGCATGCTCTCGATCGCCGAGCCCGTCGCGGCGGTGCGCACCCGGGTGGAGACATGGGCCAAACCAGCCGCTTTCGACCCGTGGACCCGGGTGGCGATCGCGGCGGCCAACGGGCCCAATGCCACGGTCGTCTCGGGTGAGCCTGAGGCGCTGGCCGCGCTGCTGGCCGACTGTGAACGCGACGGTGTTCGGGCGCGGATGCTGCCCGTCGACTACGCCTCGCACGGCCCCCAGGTCGAGGAGTTGCGCGAGGAGATCCTGAAGCTGCTCGAAGGCGTCGCGCCGCAGCAGGGCCGGATCCCGATGGTGTCGGCGATGTCCGGTGAGTTCCTGCGGGGCCCGGAGCTGGACGCGGGCTACTGGTACGCGAGCCTGCGCGCCCCCGTGGAGTTCTCCCGCGCGGTCGAGGTGCTGGGCCGCTCCGGCTATGGCGTGTTCGTCGAGAGCTCCGCGCACCCCGTCCTCACCAATGCGATCGGCGACACTCTCGAAAGCCTCGCCGAGGAGAACGGCTTCCTGCCGGCCCCGGTCGTGACCGGCACTCTGAGGCGCGACGACGGCGGCCCGGCCAGGCTGCTGGCCTCACTGGCCGAGGCGCACGTGCGCGGTGTCCACGTCGACTGGACCACCGTCGTGCCCAGGGCCGAAGTCGTCGAACTGCCGACCTACGCGTTCCAGCGCCAGCGCTACTGGCCCAAGCCGCTCCCCGCGACCCCCGTCTCCGCCGACGGCGACCCCACGGCCGTCGAGTCCCGGTTCTGGAGCGCGGTCGAGTCGGGTGACCTCGACGGACTGTCCCAGACGCTCGCCGTCGACGGGCGGCACCTCGGCGAGGTGCTCCCCGCCCTGGCCTCCTGGCGGCGGCGCGAACGCGACGAGTCGCTGACCGCCGACTGGCGCTACCGCGTCTCCTGGCTCCCGGTGCGCGACCCCGGCCCGGCCGTGCTGTCCGGCACCTGGCTGGTCGTCGCCCCCGCCGGTCTCGACGACGACCTCACCGAGGCCTGCCGCCGCACCCTGACCGATCGGGGGGCCGATGTCGTCGTCGCCGAGGTCCCCGCGACCGGTCTCGACCGGCACACGCTCGCTCACCTGATCGGCGAAGGCCCGGCGCCCGCCGGTGTCCTGTCCCTTCTCGGCATCGACGAGAGGCCGCTGGCCGACCGGCCCGTGGTCCCGGCGGGGGTGGCGGGCACGTTGGCGCTCGTCCAGGCCCTCGGTGACGTCGGCGTGACCGCGCCGCTGTGGGTGGTCACGCGCGGAGCCGTCACCGCCGGAGCCGATGAGGTCAACCCGATCCAGGCGCAGGTCTGGGGCCTCGGGCGTACCGCCGGGGTGGAGCATCCCGGCCGCTGGGGCGGCCTCGTCGACCTTCCTCAGGTCGTGGACGATCGCTCGACGGCCCGCCTCGCCGCGGTCCTGGCCGGTGGGGGAGAGGACCAGGTCGCCATCAGGGCCGGCGGTGTGTTCGCGCGCCGTCTGGTCCGCGCCAACCCGCGCCCGGCCGACTCCACCGCGTGGGCTCCTCGCGGCACCGTCCTGCTGACCGGGGCGAGTGGGGTGATCGGGCCCGACCTGGCCGCCTGGCTGACCCGGGCCGGGGTGCCGCACGCCGTTCTGACCAGCCGCCGGGGACCGGGCACGCCCGGCGCCGCCGCGCTCGCCGCGCAGCTCGCCGAGGCCGGTTCGCCGGTCACGATGGTGGCCTGTGACGTCACCGACCGCGCAGCGCTGGCCGGGCTGCTGGCCTGGATCCCGTCTGTCGCCCCGCCGCTGTCCACGGTGATGCACGCGGCGGTCGCGGTCGAACTGATGAGCCTCGACCACACCGGTGTCGACGACCTCGCGCTCGCGCTGGGCGCCAAGGTCGGCGGCGCCACCAACCTCGACGAACTGACCGCCGATCTCGACCTCGACGATTTCGTGCTGTTCTCGTCCATCACCGCGACCTGGGGCGTCGGCGAGCACGGCACCTATGCCGCCGCCAACGCCCACCTCGACGCCCTCGCCGAGAACCGACGCGCCCGCGGCCTCCCGGCGACCTCGGTGGCGTGGGGCGTCTGGAGCTCCGGCGGCCGTTTCGACGACTCCGGCGAAGGGCCCGACCGGCCGCTGAGCCTTATCCCCGAGCGCATCCGCCGCCAAGGGCTGCGGCTGCTGGACCCGGAGCGGGCCCTGGCGGTGCTGGGCCAGGTGCTCGCCGACGACGAGACCGTACTGTCGGTCGCCGACGTCGACTGGCCGCGCTTCTCGGCCGTGTTCAACGCGGCCCGCTCGTGGCCGCTGCTGGACGAGATCCCCGAAGCCCGCCAGAGCGAGGAGGCGACGCCCGCGACCTCCGGCGACGGCGCGGCGCTGCTCGAACGGCTCGCCGGGGTGTCGCCCGCGCAGCGGGAACGCATCGTCACCGAGCTGGTCGGCGGGCACGCCGCCGCCGTGCTCGGCCACGGGTCGTCCGACGCGGTGGACGCGGCCCGCGCCTTCCGCGACATGGGATTCGACTCCCTGACCGCCGTCGACCTGCGCGGACGCCTGAACCAGGCGACCGGCCTGCGGCTGCCCTCCACGATCGTCTTCGACTACCCGTCGCCGGTGCTGCTGGCCCGGCAGATCGTCACCCAGCTCATGGGGACCCGCGCACAGGAGACGACGGCCTCGCGGGTCACCCCGGTGTCGGCCACCGATCCGATCGTGATCGTCGGCATGGGCTGCCGCTATCCCGGCGGGGTGGACGGCCCCGAGGCGATGTGGGACCTGCTGACGGCCGGTGAGGACGCCATCGGCGGCTTCCCGCTGGACCGGGGCTGGGAGATCCCCGATGGGGCGCTGGGGTCGTACACGAACGAAGGCGGTTTCGTCGCCGGGGCGGCGGACTTCGATCCGGCGTTCTTCCGGATCAGCCCGCGCGAGGCGCTGGCGATGGATCCGCAGCAGCGGCTGCTCCTGGAGACCTCGTGGGAGGCGCTGGAGCGGGCCGGGCTCGACCCGGTGTCGCTGCGCGGTTCGCTGACCGGTGTCTTCGCGGGCGCGGCGGCGTCGGGCTACGCCAGCCAGTCGGGCTTCGACGCGGAGTCGGCCGGCCATCTGATCACCGGCAACGTGACCAGCGTGATCTCGGGCCGGATCTCGTACACCCTCGGTCTTGAGGGCCCGGCGGTGACGGTCGACACGGCCTGCTCGTCGGCGCTGGTGTCGCTGCACCTGGCCGCGCAGGCGCTGCGCGCCGGTGAGTGCGACCTGGCGCTCGCGGGCGGCGTGATGGTGATCGCCGACCCCGCTGAGTTCATCGGCTTCTCGCAGCAGGGCGCGCTGGCCGCCGACGGCCGGTGCAAGGCCTTCTCGGCCGACGCCGACGGTATGGGCCTGGCCGAGGGCGCGGGCATGATCGTCCTGGAACGGCTCTCCGACGCCCACCGCAACGGCCACACGGTCCTGGCCGTCGTCGCGGGCAGCGCGATCAACCAGGACGGCGCCTCCAACGGCCTGTCGGCCCCGAACGGACCCGCTCAGCAGCGGGTGATCCGCGCCGCGCTGACCAGCGCCGGGCTCCGGCCGAGCGATGTGGACGCGGTCGAGGCCCACGGCACCGGCACGCGCCTGGGCGACCCGATCGAGGCACAGGCGGTCCTCGCGACCTACGGACAGGACCGGGACCGGCCGCTGTGGCTCGGCACGGTGAAGTCGAACATCGGGCACGCCCAGCAGGCGGCGGGCGTGGCCGGTGTGATCAAGATGGTACTGGCCCTCCAGAACGACCTCCTCCCGGCCACGCTGCACGCGGATGTTCCCTCGCCGCACGTCGACTGGACTGCGGGTGAGGTTCAGCTGCTGACCGAACCGGTGGCGTGGAAGGCCAACGGCCGGGTCCGCCGGGCGGGCGTGTCGGCGTTCGGGATCAGCGGTACGAACGCCCACGTCATCCTCGAAGAGGCACCCCTGCCTGCCGATGTCCAGGTGGAGACCCGGGTGCCGGTGGTGTCGGACGCGACCGCCTGGCCGGTGTCGGCGCATTCCCCGGCCGGTCTGAAGGCGCAGGCCTCCCGGCTGGCGGGTCACGTGTCCGCGCATCCGGAGCTGCGCCCGGCCGATGTCGGGTGGTCGCTGGCGACGACTCGGTCGGCGTTCGAGCACCGGGCTGTGGTCGTCGGCGCGGACCTCACCGACGGGCTCTCGGCCCTGACGACCGACCGACCGGCTGCGAACGTGGTCGGTGGCGTGGCCGACGCCTCCGGTCCGGTGGCGTTCGTCTTCCCTGGTCAGGGGTCGCAGTGGGCCGGGATGGGTCGGGAGCTTTCCCAGACCAGCCCGGTGTTCGCGGCCCGGATGGCCGAGTGTGCACAGGCTTTGAAGCCCTACACCGACTGGTCTTTGAACGACGACGACCTAGACCTCGATCGGGTCGATGTGGTGCAGCCCGCGTTGTGGGCGGTCATGGTCTCCCTGGCGGCGGTCTGGCAGGCCGCGGGCGTGGAGCCCGACGCGGTGGTCGGCCACTCGCAGGGCGAGATCGCAGCCGCCGTCGTCGCCGGAATCCTGTCCCTGGACGACGCCGCCAAGATCGTTGCCCTGCGCAGCCGCGCACTGACCGCACTGTCGGGCCGGGGCGGCATGCTCTCGATCGCCGAACCGGCCGCCGAGGTGCGAAGCCGGTTGGAGGCGCGGGCCACCGCGCCGGATTCCAAAAAGCGAGGCCGCAAGAAGCCGCCGGTCGCCCAGTCTGCCTCCAGCGGGAAGCTCGATGCCGCATCCTTGGCGGATTCCCACGGTTTGTCCGGGGTGTCGATCGCGGCGGTGAACGGGCCTGCCGCGACCGTGGTCTCCGGTGATCCGGAGGCGCTGGCCGCGCTGCTGGCCGACTGTGAACGTGACGGCGTCCGGGCGCGGATGCTGCCCGTCGACTACGCCTCGCACGGCCCCCAGGTCGAGGAACTACGCGAGGAGATCCTCAGGCTGCTGGAGGGCATCGTTCCGCAGCAGGGCCGGATCCCGATCGTGTCGGCGATGACCGGTGAGTTCCTGCAAGGCCCTGAGATGGACGCCGCCTACTGGTACGCCAGCCTGCGCGCCCCCGTGGAGTTCTCCCGCGCGGTCGAGAGGCTGGGCCAGGCAGGTTACGGGGTCTTCGTCGAGACCTCCGCCCACCCGGTGCTCACGGCCGCGGTCATGGACACGCTCGACGACTCGGCCGTGGTCACCGGAACCCTGCGCCGTGACGACGGCGGCTCGGAGCGGCTGCTGGCCTCGCTCGCCACGGTTCACGTCCGGGGCGTCGACGTCGACTGGGCCGCCGTGCTGCCCGCCGCTCAGCGAGTCGCCCTGCCGACCTACGCCTTCCAGCGGCAGCGCTATTGGCCCAAGACGGTCGCGACCACCCCGGTGGTCTCGGCGCGCGACTGGCGCTACCGGATCACCTGGGCTCCGGCCGCCGAACCCGCCCCGGCGGTCCTGTCCGGCACCTGGCTGATCGTCGCCCCCGCAGGCGAGGAGCTGACCGCCCGCGTCGAACAAGCCTTGGCCGACCACGGCGCCGACGTGCAGGTCACCGAGATCGCCCCCGGCGAGCCCGACCGCACCTCGCTGGCCGCACAGGTCGGGAAAGAACCTGCCCCGGCCGGGATCGTGTCGCTTCTGGCCCTGGACGAGTCGCCGCTGCCCGGGTCGCCCATCGTCCCCACCGGTCTCGCCGGGACGGCGGCGCTGGTCCAGGCCCTCGGCGACGCCGGGCTCACCGCCCCGCTGTGGACGCTGACCTCGGGCGCCGTCGCGGCCCTCGACGGTGAGGTGCCCGTCAGTCCCGTACCCGAGCAGACATGGGCCTTCGGCCGGGTCGCCGCGCTGGAACACCCCGACCGCTGGGGCGGTCTCGTCGACCTGCCCCCGGCCTGGGACGCCCGTACGGCCGAGCGGCTCGTCGCGGTGCTGGCCGGGTGTGGCGAGGACCAGGTCGCGGTCCGTTCCGGCGGGCTGCTGGGGCGGCGCCTGGTGCGCGCGGCCCGGCTGAACCGGCCGGCGCAGGAGTGGCGGCCCGGCGGCAGCGTGCTGGTGACCGGCGGCACCGGCGGGGTCGGCGGCCACGTCGCCCGCTGGCTGACCGAACGCGACGCGCCTCGGGTGGTGCTGTCGAGCCGGTCGGGTCCGGGCGCGGCCGGGGTCGCGGCGCTCGCCGCCGAACTGGCCGCGAAAACCGACGTGGCCGTACTCGCCGGTGACGTCGGCGACCGCGACCAGACGGCCGGGATGCTGACCTGGATCGACACCCACGGACCCGCGCTGAGCTCGGTCATGCACGCCGCCGGAGCCGGTCTGGCCGGTCCCCTCGACGGCGTGGTGACGGCCCACCTGGCCGAATCGCTGCAGGCCAAGGCCGGTGGCGCCGCCTACCTCGACGAGCTCACGACCGACCTGGACGCCTTCGTGGTGTTCTCCTCCGGCGCCGCCGCGTGGGGCAGCACCCAGCTGTCCGCGTACGCGGCCGCCAACGCCGCCCTCGACGCGCTGGTCGAGAACCGCAGGGCCCGCGGCCTGACCGGGACCTCGATCGCCTGGGGTCTGTGGGGCGGCGGCGGCATGGGCGGCGGGCTCGGCGGAGAGATGCTGCAACGCCTGGGCGTCCGGGAGATGGAGCCCCGGGCGGCCGTGAGCGCGCTGGCGGCGGCCATGGACGCGGGGGAGGCCCTGGTCGCGGTCTCGGACATCGACTGGGAGCGGTTCGCCCCCATCTTCACCGTCCAGCGGCCCAGCCCCCTGCTGGCCGACCTGCCCGAGGCCCGGCAGGCCATCGCCGGCGCCGAACCCACCGGCGACGACGCCGAGGCGGGGACGGCGCTGAGCCGGCGGCTGGACGGGCTCGCCCGCCCCGAGCAGGAGCGCGTGCTCACCGACCTGGTGCGGGCCGAGGCCGCGGCCGTCCTCGGCTACGGCTCGGCCGACGAGGTCCCGGCCGGACGGGCGTTCAAGGACCTCGGGTTCGACTCGCTCACCGCCGTCGACCTGCGCACCCGGCTGAACGCCGCCACCGGGCTCAAGCTCCCGGCCACGCTCGTCTTCGACTATCCGACTCCGGTGGTCCTGGCCGACTTCATCCGGTCGAAGGCCGTCAACGAACAGACCGACTACGCGATCGCCGTGGCGGAACTCAAGAAGCTGCAGGCCGTCCTCGCCGGGATCACCTGGAACCGCGAGGAACGCTTCGACCTCACCTCCCGGCTCGAGTCGATCGGCCAGGAACTGCGCGTCCAGCACGACGGCGACGAGCAGGTCGCCCATCAGGAGCTCGACTCGGCGACCGACGACGAGATGTTCGACTTCGTCGAGCAAGAGCTCCGCGCCGCCGACTTCGACTGATCACAAGACTCTTAGGGGTAGGCCACCATGGCTGCGGTTGATAACGAGGACAAGCTTCGCGATTACCTCAAGCAGGTAACCACCACGTTGCGCCGGACCCGCAAGCGGCTCCGCGACCGCGACCGGGAGCCGATCGCGATCGTCGGTATCGGCTGCCGGTTCCCGGGCGGCGTGCGTGAGCCGGAGGATCTGTGGAACCTGCTGGCCGACGGCACCGACGCGATCTCCGGATTCCCGTCCGACCGGAACTGGGACCCCGAGGGCCTGTACGCCGGGGCGGGCGACGCCGAGTCGACCACCCGCGTCGGTGGCTTCCTCTATGACGCGGCCGATTTCGACCCGGGGTTCTTCGGGATCAGCCCGCGTGAGGCGGTCACGATGGACCCGCAGCAGCGGTTGCTGCTGGAGACGGCGTGGGAGGCCATCGAGCGGGCCGGGATCGACCCGCTGTCGCTGAAGGGTTCGGCGACCGGCGTCTTCGCCGGGGCAGGTTTCGGCGCCTACGGTCACGGTCTGGCCGAGGAGGGCGGCTCCGAGGGCTATCTGATGATCGGCAGCCTGACCTCGGTGATCTCGGGCCGGATCTCGTACACGCTCGGGCTTGAAGGCCCGGCCGTCACGGTGGACACGGCCTGTTCCTCGTCGCTGGTCGCGCTGCACCTGGCCTGTCAGGCGCTGCGGTCGCGTGAGTGCTCGATGGCGCTGGCGGGCGGCGTGGCGGTCATGTCGACGCCGTCGGCGTTCGCCGAGTTCTCCAAGCAGCAGGGCCTGGCCTTCGACGGCCGGTGCAAGGCGTTCGCCGCCGACGCCGACGGCATCGGCTGGGGCGAGGGCGCCGGGGTGCTGCTGCTGGAGCGGCTGTCGGACGCCCGCCGCAACGGCCACCCGGTGCTCGCCGTGGTGGCCGGCAGCGCGATGAACCAGGACGGCGCCAGCAACGGCCTGACCGCACCCAACGGCCCGTCGCAGCAGAAGGTCATCCGCACCGCGCTGGCCAACGCCGGCCTGCGGGCCGAACAGGTGGACGCGGTCGAAGCGCACGGCACCGGCACGGTTCTCGGCGACCCGATCGAGGCGCAGGCGCTGCTCGCGACCTACGGCCAGGACCGCGAGGACGGCCGCCCGCTGTGGCTGGGCTCGGTGAAGTCGAACATCGGCCACACGCAGACCGCCGCCGGTATCGCCGGCGTCATCAAGATGGTGCTGGCGCTGCGGCACCAGGAGCTGCCGCGCACCCTGCACGCCGAGGAGCCCAGCCCGCACGTCGACTGGACCGCCGGTGACGTGCGCCTGCTGACCGAGCCGGTCGCGTGGCCGTCGAACGGGCGTCCCCGTCGCGGTGGCGTGTCGGCCTTCGGCGTCAGCGGCACCAACGTCCACGCGATCATCGAAGAAGCGCCCGCCCTCGCCGACGATCCCGACCCCGATGACGACGCACCTGACGCCACCGGCGAGGAGCGCACGGCCGCCGCACTGCCGGTGCTGACCGGGCCGGTCCCGGTGTGGCCGATCTCGGCCCGGAGCGCGGCCGGACTGGCCGCACAGGCCGCCCGGCTGAACGAGTTCGCGCAGGACCGCCCCGGCATGGACGTCGCCGGAACCGCCTGGTCGCTGATCACGACCCGCTCGGTGTTCGAGCACCGCGCCGTGGTCCTGGGCGGCGACCGCGACGACCTGCTGTCGGGCCTGGCGGCCGTGGCCACCGGTCAGCCCGGCCCCGGAGTCGTGACGGGAGCGGTTCCCGCCACCGGCAACGGCCGCGTGGCCTTCGTGTTCCCCGGCCAGGGCTCGCAGTGGATCGGCATGGGCCGGGAGCTCGCTGCGAAAAGCCCGGTGTTCGCGGCCCGGATGGCCGAGTGCGACAAGGCTTTGAAGCCTTATGTCGACTGGTCGCTGAACGACGACGATCTGGATCTCGACCGCGTGGACGTGGTGCAGCCCGCGCTGTGGGCGATCATGGTCTCGCTCGCTGCGGTCTGGCAGGCGGCGGGCGTGGAACCCGACGCGGTCGTCGGCCACTCCCAGGGCGAGATCGCGGCGGCGGTCGTCGCCGGAATCCTGTCTCTGGACGATGCCGCCAAGGTCATGGCGTTGCGGAGCCGGGCGCTGGTCGCGCTGTCGGGCAAGGGCGGGATGCTCTCCATCGCCGAACCGGTCGCCTCCGTGCGCGATCGGGTGGAGGCCCTGGCGAAGCCCAAGGGACGAGGCCGCAAGAAGCCGACGGGCGAGCGGGTGTCGATCGCGGCGGTCAACGGTCCCGCCGCGACGGTCGTCTCCGGCGATCCCGAAGCGCTGGCCGCGCTGCTCGCCGACTGTGAGCGTGACGGTGTCCGGGCGCGCATACTGCCCGTCGACTACGCCTCCCACGGCCCCCAGGTCGAGGAGCTGCGCGAGGAGATCCTGAACCTCCTCGAAGGCATCGCGCCGCAAGAGGGCAGGGTCCCCGTCGTCTCGGCGATGACCGGCGAGTTCCTCCAGGGCCCCGAGATGGACGCCGGTTACTGGTACGCCAGCCTCCGCGCCCCCGTCGAGTTCTCGCGCGCGGTCGAAGTGCTGGGCCGCTCCGGCTACGGCGTTTTCGTCGAGAGCTCCGCCCACCCCGTGCTCACCAACGCGATCGCCGACACCCTCGAAAAGGTCGCTGAAGAGAGCGCCTTCTCGTCGGTCCCGATCGTGACCGGCACTCTCCGGCGCGACGACGGCGGCCCCACCAGGCTGCTGGCCTCGCTGGCCGAAGCGCACGTGCGCGGTGTCCACGTCGACTGGACCACCGTCGTGCCCAAGGCAGACCAGGTCGAACTGCCCACCTACGCCTTCCAGCGCCAGCGCTACTGGCCCAAGCCGATCCAGATCCCCGTCACCACCGGCGGCGGCACCGGCTCGGCCGCCGAAGCCCGGTTCTGGTCCGCCGTCGAAGCCGGAGACGTCGACAACCTGTCCCGGGCGCTCTCGGTCGACGGGACCACCCTCAACGAGCTGGTCCCGGCTCTGGCGTCATGGCGGCGGCGCGAGCGCGACGAGTCGGCGACGGCAGACTGGCGTTACCGGATCTCCTGGGTGCCGGTCCGCGAACCCGCCTCCGTGACACTGCCGGGAACCTGGCTGATCATCGCCCCTGCGGGCGAGGGCCTGGCCAACGCCTGCCTGCGCGCGCTGACCGAACGCGGCGCCGACGCGCGGGTCGTCGAGGTCGACCGCGACGACGTGACCCGGCTCGGCCTCGGCGAGACGATCTCCGCGCTCGAAGGCCCGGTGACCGGGGTGCTCTCACTCCTGGGCCTGGACGTGTCTCCGCTGGCCGACCGGCCAGAGGTGCCGTCGGGCGTGGCCGGGACGCTGGCCCTGGTGCAGGCGCTCGGCGACGCCGGGCTGACCGCCCCGCTGTGGGTGCTGACCCAGGGCGCCGTGGCGACGGGCGACGGCGGCGTACTGGCCAGCCCGACCCAGGCGCAGGTGTGGGGCCTCGGGCGTACCGCCGGGGTGGAGCATCCCGATCGGTGGGGCGGCCTGATCGACCTGCCTCCGGTCCTGGACGACAGATCCGCGGCCCGGCTCGCCGGAGTGCTGGCCGCGGGGAACGAGGACCAGGTCGCCATCAGGACCGGTGGCGTGCTGGCCCGCCGCCTGGTGCGCGCCACACCGCGCCGCGACGCCGACGCCGTGTGGCGGCCGCGCGGAACCGTCCTGCTGACCGGGGCGAGCGGGGCGATCGGCCCCGACCTGGCCGCCTGGCTGGCCGACGCCGGGGCCCGGCACGCCGTGCTGACCAGCCGTCGTGGGCCGGGCACGCCCGGTGCGGCGGTGTTGGCCGCCTTCCTGGCCGAGGCGGGTGCGGGCGTCACGATGACGGCCTGCGACGTCGTCGACCGCGACGCGCTGGCCGGGCTGCTGGCCTGGATTCCCACGGTCGCCCCGCCGCTGTCCACGGTGATCCACGCGGCGGTCGCGGTCGAACTGGCGAACCTCGAACAGACCGACGTCGATGGGCTGGCATTGGCCCTGAGCGCCAAGGTCGCCGGCGCGGCCAACCTCGACGCGCTGACCGCCGGTCTCGACCTCGACGATTTCGTGCTGTTCTCGTCCATCACCGCGACCTGGGGCGTCGGCGAGCACGGCACCTATGCGGCGGCCAACGCCCACCTCGACGCTCTCGCCGAGAACCGGCGCGCTCGCGGCCTGCCCGCGACGTCGGTGGCGTGGGGCGTCTGGAGCTCCGGCGGCCGCTTCGACGACGCCAACGGCGCCGACCGGCCGCAGAGCCTGGTGCCGGAGCGCATCCGCCGTCAGGGACTGAGGCTGCTCGACCCGGGACGGGCGCTGACCGTGCTCGGCCAGGTCCTCGCCGACGGCGAGACCGTGCTGTCGGTCGCCGACGTCGACTGGGCGCGCTTCTCGGCGGTGTTCGGCGCGGTCAGGTCGTGGCCGCTGCTGGACGAGATCCCCGAGGCGCGCCAGCAGGACACCGGTTCGACCGGCGCCGCCGTGGTGACCTCGGCGGAGGCCGCCGCGCTGCGGGAACGGCTGGCCGGGGTGTCGGCCGCGCAGCGGGAACGCATCGTCACCGACCTGGTCGCCGGGCATGCCGCCGCCGTGCTGGGACACACCTCGGGCGAGGCCCTGGAGGCCGGGCGGGCCTTCCGTGACATCGGCTTCGACTCGCTGACCGCCGTCGAGCTGCGCGGACGCCTGAACGAGGCGACCGGCCTGCGGCTGCCGTCCACAGTGGTGTTCGACTATCCGTCGCCGGCTCTGCTGGCCGGGCAGATCGTGACCCAGCTCATGGGCGCCCAGCAGCTGACGGCGGCGGGATCGCGGGTCACCCCGGTCTCGGCCGCCGACCCGATCGTGATCGTCGGCATGGGCTGCCGGTTCCCCGGCGGCGTCGACAGCCCCGAGGCGATGTGGCGGCTGCTCGCCGACGGTGGCGACGCGATCGCCGGGTTCCCGCTCGACCGGGGCTGGGAGATCCCCGAGGGGGCGCTGGATTCGTACACGAACGAAGGCGGTTTCGTCGCCGGGGCGGCCGACTTCGACCCGGGCTTCTTCCGGATCAGCCCGCGCGAGGCCCTCGCGATGGACCCGCAGCAGCGGCTTCTCCTGGAGACCTCGTGGGAGGCGCTGGAGCGCGCGGGGCTCGACCCGGTGTCGCTGCGCGGCTCGCTGACCGGCGTCTTCGCGGGCGCGGCGGCCTCCGGTTACGCCGGGCAGACCGGTTATGGCGCCGACCTCGACGGCGCGGAGGCGCACCTTCTCACGGGCAACATCACCAGTGTCATCTCGGGCCGGATCTCGTACACGCTGGGGCTTGAAGGGCCGGCCGTCACCGTGGACACGGCCTGCTCGTCGGCGCTGGTGTCGCTGCACCTGGCCGCGCAGGCCCTTCGCGCCGGTGAGTGTGACCTGGCGCTGGCCGGTGGCGTGATGGTGATCGCCGACCCCGCCGAATTCATCGGCTTCTCGGTCCAGGGCGCCCTCGCCCAGAACGGGCGCTGCAAGGCGTTCTCCGCCGAGGCCGACGGCATGGGCCTGGCCGAGGGCGCGGGCATGATCGTGCTGGAGCGGCTCTCCGACGCCCACCGCAACGGGCACACCGTGCTGGCCGTCATCGCGGGCAGCGCGGTGAACCAGGACGGCGCCTCCAACGGGCTCAGCGCCCCCAATGGTCCCTCGCAGCAGCGGGTGATCCACGCCGCGCTGGCCTCCGCCGGTCTGGGCGTCGCCGACGTGGACGCCGTCGAGGCGCACGGCACCGGTACCGTCCTGGGCGACCCGATCGAGGCGCAGGCGATCCTCGCCACTTACGGCCAGGACCGCGACCGGCCGCTGTGGCTCGGCACCGTGAAGTCGAACATCGGGCACGCCCAGCAGGCCGCCGGTGTGGCCGGTGTGATCAAGATGGTGCTGGCCCTCCAGAACGACCTGTTGCCCGCCACGCTGCACGCCGGCGTCCCCTCACCGCACGTCGACTGGACCACCGGTGACGTGCGGCTGCTCACCGAGCCGGTGGCGTGGAAGGCCAACGGCCGCGCCCGCCGCGCCGGTGTGTCGGCGTTCGGGATCAGCGGGACCAACGCCCACGTCATCCTCGAAGAGGCACCGCTCCCGGCCGGGATCACGCCCGTCGAGCAGGCCCCGGCGCTGTCGGGCGCGACGGCCTGGCCGGTGTCCGGTCAGACCGCGTCCGGCCTGGTCGAGCAGGCCCGGCGGCTGGCCGACCACCTCGCCGCCCACCCCGGGCTCGACCCGGCCGGGGTCGCCTGGTCGCTGGCGACCACCCGGTCGCTGTTCGAGCACCGCGCCGTCGTCACCGGCACCACCCGCGACGACCTGACGGCCGGACTCCGCGCGCTGGCCTCGGGCGAACCCGCCGCCGGAGTCGTGACCGGTGTCGCGGGCGGGACCGGGCCGGTCGTGTTCGTGTTCCCCGGCCAGGGCTCGCAGTGGATCGGCATGGGCCGCGAGCTGGCCGCCACCAGCCCGGTGTTCGCGGCCCGTCTCGCCGAGTGCCAGAAGGCTTTGAAGCCTTATGTCGACTGGTCGCTGGACGACGACGACCTCGACCTCGATCGCGTGGACGTCGTCCAGCCCGCCCTCTGGGCGACCATGGTCTCGCTGGCCGAGTTCTGGCAGTCGGCGGGCGTGATCCCGGACGCCGTGCTCGGTCACTCGCAGGGCGAGATCGCGGCGGCCGTGGTCGCCGGGATCCTGTCCCTGGAGGACGCCGCCAGGGTCGTGGCCCTGCGCAGCCGCGCCCTGCTCGCCCTGGCCGGACACGGCGGGATGCTCTCGATCGCCGCGTCCGCCGACCGGATCAGGGTCCTCGTGGGCGACCGGGCGTCCGTCGCGGCGGTGAACGGCCCGGAGGCCACCGTCGTCTCGGGTGACCCCTCGGTGCTCGCCGCGCTCCTCGCGGAGTGCGAGCGCGACGGGATCCGGGCGCGGATGCTGCCGGTCGACTACGCCTCGCACGGGCCGCAGGTCGAGGCCGTCCGCGACGAACTGCTGACCGTGCTGGCGCCGGTCACGCCCAGGCCCGGCCTCATCGCCATGGTGTCGGCGATGACCGGCGAGTTCCTCCAAGGCCCCGAGATGGACGCCGGCTACTGGTACTCCAGCCTGCGCGCCCCCGTCGAGTTCCACCGCGCGGTCGAGACGCTGGGGAACGCCGGTTACGGGGTCTTCGTCGAGGCCTCCCCTCACCCGGTGCTCACCGCCGCGGTCGCGGACACCGTCGACGACTCGGTGATCGTCACCGGAACCCTGCGGCGTGACGACGGCGGCCCCTCGCGGGTCCTGGCCTCGCTGGCCCATCTGCACGCCCACGGCGTCTTCGTCGACTGGACCGCCGTGCTGGCGGCGGTGGCGCCCGTCGACCTGCCGACCTACGCGTTCCAGCGGCAGCGCTACTGGCCCAAGCGGTCGGTCGCGGAGATCCCTCCGACCGAGAGCGGTGAGTTCTGGACCGCCGTCGAAGGCGGCGACCTCGACGGCCTGGCGCGGACCCTGTCCGTGGACGAGGCGCACCTGCGCGAGGTGCTGCCCGCCCTGGCCGCCTGGCGCCGCCGCGAACACGGCGCGGCCGTCACCGCCGACTGGCGCTACAAGATCACCTGGGCCCCGGTCACGGTGCCGTCCTCCGCGACCCTGTCCGGGACGTGGCTGGTGGTCGGCCCCGACGGGGAACGGTGCGCGGAGGCCCTGACCGCCCACGGCGCGAACGTGATGCGCGTCGATGACCCCTTTATGGCCCCGCTCGGAGACGGACCCGTTTTCACGGGAGTCGTCTCCCTGCTGGCCTTGGACGAGTCGCCGCTGCCGGAGGCCCCGGTCGTGCCCGCCGGGCTGGCCGCGACGACCGCACTGATCCAGACCCTCGGCCAGGCCGGTATCGACGCCCCGCTCTGGGTGCTGACCTCGGGCGCGATGGCCGCCGGTGCGGGCGAGGTCCCCACCGGACAGGCGCAGGCGCAGACCTGGGCGCTCGGCCGGGTCGCCGGGCTGGAACACCCCGACCGCTGGGGCGGCCTGATCGACCTGCCCGCCACCTGGGACGCCCGCACTGCAGGACGGCTCGCCGCCGTCCTGGCCGGATGTGGTGAGGACCAGGTCGCGATCCGCGCCGGGGGAGTGCTGGGCCGCCGCCTGACCCGCGCGCCCCGGCCCCGCTCCGACCGCCGGTGGGTGCCGGGCGGCAGCGTGCTGGTCACCGGTGGCACCGGTGGTGTCGGCGGCCACGTGGCCCGCTGGCTCACTGGGCGCGACGCCGCCCGGCTGGTGCTGTCGAGCCGTTCCGGCCCCTCCGCCGCCGGAGTCGCGGCGCTGGCCGCCGAACTGGCTCTTCGAAGTGACGTGTCCGTCGTCGCCGCCGATGTCGGCGAGCGTTCGCAGGTGACTGGACTGGTGCACTGGATCGACGCGACCGGCCCCCGGCTGACCTCGGTGTTCCACGCCGCCGGGGCCGGGCTGGGCGGTCTGGTCGCCGACCTCACCGTGCCTGAGCTGGCGGAGGTGTCGCAGGCCAAGGCCGGTGGCGCCCGCTTCCTCGACGAGGCCACCACCGATCTGGATGCGTTCGTCCTGTTCTCGTCCGGTGCCGCCGCCTGGGGCAGCGGGCAGCTGTCCGGCTACGCGGCCGCGAACGCGGCGCTCGACGCCCTCACCGAGGACCGGCGCGGGCGCGGGCTGGCCGCGACCTCGATCGCCTGGGGGCTGTGGGGCGGCGGCGGCATGGGCGAAGGCCCGGCCGGTGAAGCCCTGCAACGCCTGGGTGTACGGGAAATGGACCCGGAGCCCGCGATCGCGGCGATGGCCGGGATCCTGGACGCCGACGAGCCCCTCATGGCCGTCTCGGACATCGACTGGGCCCGGTTCGCCCCCGTCTTCACCGTGCAGCGGCCCAGTCCGCTGCTGGCCGACCTGCCCGACGCCCAGCGTGCCCTCGACGACGCCCCTGGCGGCGACGACCGGGAGGCCGGGACCGCACTGGGCCGCCGCCTGCGCGGCCTGAACCGGCCCGAGCAGGATCGGGTGCTCACGGAATTGGTCAGGGCGGAGGCCGCCGCCGTGCTCGGGCACGCGTCCGCCGACGCCGTGCCCGCCGCGAAGGCGTTCAAGGACCTCGGCTTCGACTCCCTCACCGCCGTCGACCTGCGCACCCGCCTCAACGCGGCCACCGGGCTGAAGCTCCCCGCCACGCTCGTCTTCGACCACCCCACCCCGGCGGCGGTCGTCGCGTTCCTGCGGGACGGGCTGCTCGGCGCCGCCGGATCGGCCGCGCCGGTGACGCCCGTCGTGGTCGCCGACCCGGGCGAGCCGATCGCCGTCGTCGGCATCGGCTGCCGCTTCCCCGGCGGCGCCGTCACCCCCGACGGTTTCTGGAACCTGCTGTCGACCGGCACCGACGCCGTCTCCGCCTTCCCCACCGACCGGGGCTGGGGCGTCCACGGCGACTTCGGCGCCGAGGGCGGGTTCGTGTACGACGCCACCGGCTTCGACGCCGCGTTCTTCGGCATCAGCCCGCGTGAGGCGCTCGCGATGGACCCGCAGCAGCGGCTGCTGCTGGAGACCACGTGGGAGGCGCTGGAGCGGACCGGCATCGACCCCGCCTCGCTGCGCGGCAGCCAGACCGGCGTGTTCGCCGGGGCCTCGTGGTCGGCCTACGGCACCGGGCTCGACCAGGCCGGGACCGAGGGCTACATGCTCACCGGCAACGCGACCAGCGTGATCTCGGGCCGGGTGTCGTACACGCTGGGTTTGGAAGGCCCGGCGGTCACGGTGGACACGGCCTGCTCCTCCTCCCTGGTGGCGCTGCACCTCGCCGCGCAGGCGCTGCGGGCGGGGGAGTGCTCGCTCGCCCTGGCGGCGGGCGTCACGGTGATGGCGACCCCCGGCGCGTTCGCCGAGTTCGCCCGCCAGCAGGGCTTGGCCCGTGACGGCCGGTGCAAGTCGTTCGGCGCGGGCGCCGACGGCACCGGCTGGGGCGAGGGCGCCGGAGTCCTGGTGCTCGAACGGCTCTCCGACGCACAGCGCAACGGACGCCACATCCTGGCGGTCGTGCGCGGGAGCGCGGTCAACCAGGACGGCGCGTCGAACGGGCTCACCGCCCCCAACGGGCCCTCGCAGCAGCGGGTGATCCGGGCGGCGCTGGCCGGGGCCGGGCTGACCGCCGCCGACGTGGACGCGGTCGAGGCGCATGGCACCGGGACCGTCCTCGGTGACCCGATCGAGGCGCAGGCGATCCTGGCGACGTACGGGCAGGATCGGGACCGGCCCCTGTGGCTCGGGTCGGTGAAGTCGAACATCGGCCACACCCAGGCCGCGGCCGGGGTGGCGGGCGTGATCAAGATGGTGCTGGCGATGCGGCACGGCACCCTGCCGGTGACCCTGTTCGCCGACGAGCCGTCTCCGCACGTCGACTGGTCCGACGGTGACGTTCGCCTGCTCACCGAGCCGGTGGCCTGGCCGGTGAACGGCCGCCCCCGCCGGGCGGGCGTGTCGGCGTTCGGCGTCAGCGGCACCAACGCCCACGTGATCATCGAAGAGGCGCCGGATGTCGAACGCGTCGAAGCTCCCGCGCCGCGCAAGGTCCTGGACCCGGCACCGCTGGCATGGCCGCTGTCCGGCGGATCGGCCACCGGTCTGGCGGCTCAGGCCGGGCGGCTCGCCGCGCACCTCACCGCGCTCCCGGACCTCGACCCGGCCGACGTCGGCTGGTCGCTGGCCCGGACCCGGGCGACGCTGGAACACCGGGCGGTCGTCCTAGGCGACCTGACCGGCGGCCTCGCCGCCGTCGCGGCGGGCACCTCCGCCCCCGGCGTGATCCAGGGCACGGTCCCCGCAAGCGGGCCCGGCCGGGTGGGCTTCCTCTTCGCCGGTCAGGGTGTCCAGCGGGCAGGGATGGGCCGCGACCTGTACGCGGCCTCGCCCGCCTTCGCTGAGGCGTTCGACCAAGCTTGCGCCCTGATCGAGGCCGAACTCGGCCTCCCTATCCGGGACGTGGTGCTCGGCGCAGGGGACGACTCCCAGGCTCCCCAGACCGCCGGGGGCGATTCCCCGGCCTCGCAGACCCGCTACGCCCCCGCTGGAGACGACGCTCGGGCCACGCTGACGCTCTACGCCCAGACCGGGCTGTTCGCGGTCGAGGTCGGGCTCGTCGCCCTGCTCAAGGCGGCGGGCGTGGTGCCCGATGTCGTCGCCGGTCACTCGGTCGGGGAGATCGCCGCCGCCCACGCGGCCGGTGTGCTGACCCTGCCGGAGGCGTGCCGCCTCGTCGCGGCCCGCGCCCGGTTGATGCAGGCCCTTCCCGAGGGCGGTGCGATGGCCGCCATCGAGGCGAGCGAAGTCGAGATCGTCGCCGAACTCGAGAACGTCTCCCTGGCGGCCGTGAACGGCCCGTCGTCAGTGGTCGTCTCCGGCGATGACGACGCGGTCGACGCCGTGGTGGAGTCATGGCGTTCGAAGGGCCGACGAGTACGACGCCTGCGGGTCAGCCACGCCTTCCACTCGGCCCTGATGGATCCGGTCCTCGACGAACTCGGCGCGGTGGCGGGCGGTCTGAACCACGCGCCTCCCTCCGTCGCCTGGGTCGGCGCGCTGACGGGCGAGCCGGTGATCTGGCCGGAACCCGGCTACTGGACCGACCAGGCCAGGCAGCCGGTCCGGTTCGCCGACACGGTCACGACGATGGCCGCCCAGGGCGTCACGATCTTCATCGAGATCGGCCCCGACGGAACCCTGTCGGCGATGGGGGCCGCCAACGCCGACGCCACGTTCATCCCGACGGCCCGCCCGGACACCGACGCGGCCACGGCAGTGCTGACCGCCCTCGCCCGCGCCCACGTGCGGGGCGTGGACGTCGACTGGCCCGCGATCCTTCCGTCCGGACGGCAGGTGGACCTGCCCACCTACGCCTTCCAGCACGAATACTTCTGGCCGAAACCGCTCCCCGCCGCGATCGACGCGGGCAGCGAGGCCGAGACCCGCTTCTGGACGGCCGTGGAACAGGGCGACCTGGCCGGGCTGGCCGGGGCTCTCGACGTCGACGGCGAACGCCCCTTCAGCGAGGTGCTCCCCGCCCTGGCCTCCTGGCGCCAGCGCGACCGGGAGGAGTCGCTGACCGCCGACTGGCGCTACCGCGTCGCCTGGACCCCGCTGCCCGACCCGGCCCCCGCGTCGCTGACCGGCACCTGGCTCGTCGTCGCCCCCGCCGGGACCACCGACCTCGCCCGCGCCTGCGTCGAGGCCCTGACCGGCGCGGGCGCCCTGGTGGTGCTCGCCGAGAACGGCGCAGCCTCGGTGGAATCGGCACTCGCCGACGCACCGGAGCCGGTCGCGGGCGTGCTGTCGCTGCTGGCCCTCGACGAGACGCCGCTGAGCGACTCACCCGCCGTCAACGCCGGTCTGGCCGGCACCCTGCACCTGATCCAGACGCTCGCGCTCCTGGACGTCCACGCCCCGGTCTGGGCCGCGACATCCGGAGCGGTCGGCACCGTGACCAGCCCGGTGCAGGCCCAGGTCTGGGGCCTGGGACTGATCGCCGCACTGGAGAACCCCGACCGCTGGGGCGGTCTGGTCGACCTCCCCCCGATCCTGGACGAACCTGCCGCAACCCGCCTGGCCTCCGTGCTGGCCGGAGGACTGGCCCCGGGCGAAGACCAGGTCGCGATCCGCGACGGCGCGATCCTGGGCCGCCGCCTCCTTCCGGCGCCGCGCCCCCTCGGAACCGGCGAGTGGACGTCATCGGGCAGCGCCCTGATCACCGGCGGCACCGGATCGATCGGCGGCCGGGTGGCCCGCTGGCTGGCCGGACGCGGCGTCCCCCACGTCGTCCTGGTCTCCCGATCGGGCGCCCGCGCCTCCGGGATCGCGGAACGGGCCGCGTCACTGGCCGCCGAGGGCACCGCCGTCTCCGTGGTCGCCTGTGACACGGCCGACCGCGCCCAGGTGGCCGGGCTGCTCAGCTGGATCGATCGGAGCGGGCCCGCGCTGCGGTCGGTGTTCCACGCCTCCGGCGTCGCGCAGGCCTCGCTCGTGTACGACACCACGGTCGCCGACCTGGCCAATGCCGCCGTCGCCAAGACGGCCGGGGCCGCGAACCTCGACGCGCTCACCGAAGACCGCGACCTCGACGCGTTCGTCCTGTTCTCCTCCGGCGCCGCCATCTGGGGCAGCCGGATGCAGGCCGCATACGCCGCCGCCAACGCCTACCTCGACGCGCTCGCCGCGAACCGGCTCGCCCGGGGCCTGACCGCGACCTCGGTGTCGTGGGGTCTGTGGGGCGGCGGCGGGATGGGCGAGGGCGAAGGCGGCGACCAGCTCCAGCGCCTCGGCCTGCGGGAGATGGACCCCGAACCGGCGATCGGCGCGCTGGCCGCGATCCTCGACCGCGGTGAGGGCCCGGTCACCGTGGCCGACTTCGACTGGGCCCGCTTCGCCCCGGTCTTCACCCTGCACCGGCCCAGCGCGCTGATCGGCGACCTGCCCCAGGTGCGGCTCGCGCTGGCCGAACCCGCCGCCGACGCCGAGGGACCGGCCACCGGCGCGGCGTCCGAGCTCGAACGGCGGCTGCGCGGCCTCTCCCGGGCCGAACAGGACAGGATCCTGACCGACCTGGTCCGGGCCGAGGCGGCGCTCGTCCTCGGGCACTCCTCGCCCGACGCCGTGGAGGCCACCCGGGCGTTCAAGGACGTCGGCTTCGACTCCCTCACCGCCGTCGAACTGCGCGACCGGCTCAACACCGCCACCGGACGACGGCTCCCGGCCACGCTGGTCTTCGACTACCCGACCCCCGCCGCGCTGGCCGAGCACCTGCGCGCCGACCTGATCGGCGAGCAGGCGGGCGCCGACGTTCCCGTCCACACGACCGCGTCGTCGGACGAGCCGATCGCCATCGTCGGCATGAGCTGCCGCCTGCCCGGCGGTTCAGGCACGCTCGGCGACTTCTGGACGCTGCTGTCCACCGGCACCGACGCCATCTCCGCGTTCCCGACGGACCGCGGCTGGGACGCCTTCGCCCCCGCCGACGGCGACGAGAGCGCGTTCACCCCGGTCGGCGGTTTCGTGTACGACTCGGGCGACTTCGACCCCGCGTTCTTCGGGATCAGCCCCCGCGAGGCGCTCGCGATGGACCCGCAGCAGCGGCTCCTGCTGGAGACCTCGTGGGAGGCGCTGGAGCAGGCCGGGATCGACCCCGCGTCTCTGCGCGGCACCCCGGCTGGTGTGTTCGCGGGCGCCTGGTCCTCCGGCTACGGCATGAGCCTGCAACCGTCGGCCGACTCCGCCGGGACCGAGGGCTACTTCCTCACCGGCAGCGCCACCAGCGTGATCTCCGGCCGGGTGGCGTACACGCTCGGGCTCGAAGGCCCGGCGGTCACCGTGGACACGGCCTGCTCGTCGTCGCTGGTCGCCCTGCACCTGGCCTGCCAGTCGCTGCGCTCCGGCGAGTCGTCGCTGGCGCTGGCTGGTGGCGTGACGGTGATGGCGACCCCCGGGGCGTTCGCCGAGTTCGCCCTCCAGCAGGGCCTGGCCGGAGACGGCCGGTGCAAGTCCTTCGGGTCCGGCGCCGACGGCACCGGCTGGGGCGAGGGCGCGGGCGTCCTCGTCGTCGAACGCCTGTCGGACGCCCGCAGGAACGGCCACCGCGTGCTGGCCGTGGTCGCAGGCAGCGCGGTCAACCAGGACGGCACCTCGAACGGCCTCACCGCCCCGAACGGCCCCTCCCAGCAGCGGGTGATCAGGACCGCTCTGGCCGACGCCGGGCTCCGCCCCACCGACGTCGACGCCGTCGAGGCCCACGGCACCGGCACGGTACTGGGCGACCCGATCGAGGCCCAGGCTTTGTTGGCGACCTACGGACAGGATCGGGACCGGCCTCTGTGGCTCGGTTCGGTGAAGTCGAACATCGGCCACACCCAGGCGGCGGCGGGTGTCGCCGGGATCATCAAGATGGTCCTGGCGATGCGGCACGAGGTGCTCCCGGCCAGCCTGCACGCGCAGGAGCCGTCCCCGCACGTCGACTGGTCCACGGGCTACGTGAGGGTTCTGAGTGAGCCGGTGGCCTGGCCCGCGACCGCCCGGCCCCGCCGGGCGGGTGTGTCGTCCTTCGGCGTCAGCGGCACCAACGCCCACATCATCCTGGAGGAGCCCCCCACCCTCGACGACCCGCACGATTCCGACGATGAGCCCGCCCTCCCGGTCCTCACCGGCGGGCCCACCGCCTGGCTGGTGTCCGCCAAGACCACCGAGGGACTGGCCCGCCAGGCCCACCGCTTGGCCGAGCACCAGCTGACCGACCCCGGCCAGACGACCGTCGACGGCCTGAGCGACGACGCTGCGGCTGATCGCGTGGCCGCGCGTCTTGTCGGTGACAGCGCTCAAGCCCTGCCCGGTGCCGAGGCTCTGGGCGACGTCGCCTGGTCTCTGGCCACTACCCGGGCCGTGTTCGAGCATCGGGCCGTGGTCATCGGGGCCGGGGCCGGTGAGCTGGTCGCCGGGCTGGGTGCCGTGGCTTCGGGTGAACCCGCCGCCGGGGTCGTGACCGGTGCCGTGCCGGCCGGTGACCGGCGGGCGGTGTTCGTGTTCCCCGGTCAGGGGTCGCAGTGGGCCGGGATGGGCCGGGAGCTGGCTGAGCACAGCCCGGTGTTCGCGGCCAGACTCGCGGAGTGCGGGAGGGCGCTGGCTCCGTACACGGACTGGTCTTTGGACGATGAGCTGGACCTGGACCGGGTGGACGTCGTCCAGCCGGCGCTGTGGGCGGTCATGGTGTCGCTGGCGGCGGTGTGGCAGGCGGCGGGCGTGGAGCCCGACGCGGTGGTCGGGCATTCGCAGGGCGAGATCGCGGCGGCGGTGGTCGCCGGGGTCCTGTCGCTGGAGGACGCGGCCAAGGTCGTGGCGCTGCGCAGCAGGGCGCTGACGGCGCTGGCCGGGCGTGGCGGGATGCTCTCCGTGGCCGAACCGGCCGACGCCGTGGAGACCAGGCTCGCCGCCTATGACGGCAGGCTGACGGTCGCCGTGGTCAACGGGCCCGACGCCACCGTCGTGTCCGGCGACCCCGAGGCCGTCGAGCTCCTGGCGGCCGAGTGTGAGCGGGAGGGCGTCAGGGCCAGGATCCTGCCCGTCGACTACGCCTCCCACGGCCCCCAGGTCGACGAGCTGCGCGAGGAGATCCTCCGCCTGCTGGAGGGCGTCACCCCACGTTCCGGCCGGATCCCGATGGTGTCGGCGATGACCGGCGAGTTCCTCCAGGGACCCGAGCTGGACGCGGGCTACTGGTTCGCCAGCCTGCGCGCGCCGGTCCGGTTCTCGGCGGCGATCGAGACGCTCGGGCAGGCGGGGTACCGCGTGTTCGTCGAATCGTCCCCGCATCCGGTGCTGGTCACGGCCGTCACCGCCACCCTCGAATCCCGGACGCCCGTCGTGACCGGGACACTGCGCCGCGACGACGGCGGCCCGGCCAGGATGCTCCTTTCGCTGGCCGAGGCCCACGTGCACGGTGTGCCGGTCGACTGGGCCTCCGTCGTGCCCAAGGCCGATGTGGTCGAACTGCCCACCTACGCCTTCGAACGCCGCCGCTACTGGTCGCGGATGTCCGTCGGCGGCGCAGGGGACGTGCGGTCGGCCGGGCTCGGCGCGGTGGGTCATCCGCTCCTGGGCGCGGCGGTCGAGCTGGCGGGCGGGGAGGGCGTCGTCCTGACCGGGCGGGTGTCCCTGCGCGCGCAGCCCTGGCTCGGTGACCACGCCGTCGGCGGGACGGTGCTGCTGCCGGGCACGGCGTTCGTGGAGTTCGCCGTGCGGGCCGGCTACGAGGTCGGCTGCACCCGGGTCGCCGAACTGACCCTGGCGTCGCCGCTGGTCGTGCCCGCGACCGGCGCCGTTCAGATCCAGGTCGTGGTCGCCGCCCCGGACGCCGACGGCTCCCGGACCGTCGACGTCTACGCCCGCCCGGACGACGCGGACGGCGGCCTCTGGAACCGGCACGCCACTGGACGCCTCACCCCCGACCGCCCCGCAGGCTCGGCCGGCTTCGTGGTGTGGCCGCCCGAGGACACCGAACCCGTCGACGTCACGGACCTGTACGAGATCCAGGCCGCGGGCGGATACGGCTACGGCCCCGTCTTCCAGGGACTGAAAGCGGCTTGGCGGCGTGACGCCGAGGTCTTCGCCGAGATCGCCCTGCCGGAAAGCGCCGCCTCCGACGCCGCCCGCTTCGGCCTCCACCCGGCCCTGCTCGACGCGTCCCTGCACGCCGCCGCCCTGCTCCCCGGCACGGGCGAGGACGGCGGGGTCCGGGTGCCCTTCGCCTGGACCGGCGTGTCGCTCCAGGCCGTCGGGGCGTCCACCCTGCGCGTCCGGCTCGCCCGGGACGGCGCGGGCGGCCTCACCCTCGACGCGGCCGACCCCACCGGGCGCCCCGTCGTGTCGGTGGAGTCGCTGATCTTGCGGCCCATCACGGCCGGTGCCCTTCAGCAAGCCGGTAGCGGTCTGCGCGACGCCCTCTTCGGCGTCGAGTGGATCCCGGTCGGCGGCGCTGAAGTGGCGTTCACTTCCGACTGGGCGCTGATCGGTACCGACCTGTTCGGGATCGCCGCCGATGCCCACGACGACCTGGCCGCACTGGCCGAGGCGATCGAGGCCGGACGGCCCGCCCCCGACGTGGTCTTCGCCCAAGTCGGATCCGCGACCCCGGGCGTGGCCGAGGCGTCGCGGCTGATCGCCACGAACACTCTGAGCCTGGTCCAGCACTGGCTGACCCTCCCGGCCCTGTCCGACGCCCGGCTGGCCATCGTCACCCGGGGCGCGGTCGCGGCCAGGACCGGCGAGCCGGTGACCGACGTGGCCGCCGCCTCGGCGTGGGGTCTCGTGCGCTCCGCCCAGTCGGAGGAACCGGGCCGCCTGCTCCTGATCGACCTCCCCGCGGATGGCGGGATCGAGCACCTGGCCGAGGCCGTGGCGTCCGAGGAACCGGAAGTGGCGATCCGCGAGGGGGCCGTCCACGGACGAAGACTGACCCGCCTGTCGAGCGGCCCCGAGCCGACCGCGGACCTGAGTCGGACCACCGGCACGGTCCTGGTCTCCGGTGGCACCGGCATGTTGGGCGCGCTGGTCTCCCGGCATCTGGCCTCGACCGGCAGGGCGGAGCGGCTGCTGCTGCTCAGCCGGTCCGGCCCGTCCGCGTCGGGGGCCGCGCTTCTGGCCGCCGACTGCGCCCAGTCGGGGGTGGACGTGTGGATCACGGCCGCCGACGCCGCCGACCGGGCCGCGCTGGCCGGGGTGCTCGCCCGGACCGAGGGGCTGACCACCGTCGTGCACACCGCCGGTGTCCTGGACGACGGCGTCATCGGATCGCTCACCCCCGCCAGGATCGACGCGGTCATGCGGCCCAAGGCCGACGCCGCCTGGAACCTCCACGAGCTCACCGAGGGCCTGGACGCCTTCGTGCTGTTCTCGGCGGGCGCCGCGACCTTCGGCGCTCCCGGGCAGGGCAACTACGCGGCGGGCAACGCCTTCCTCGACGCACTGGCCGCCCACCGCCGGGCCGAGGGCCTGCCCGCCGTCTCGCTCGCCTGGGGACTGTGGGCGGGGGCCAGCTCGATGACCGGGCACCTCGACGCCGACGACCGTCAGCGGGCCAGCAGGGGCGTCATGAGCGAGATCACCGCCGACGACGGCCTGGCACTGCTCGACCTGGCCATGGCCAGGGACGAGGCCCTGCTCGTCCCGGCCCGGCTCAATGTGGCCGCCCTGCGCGCCCAGGCGTCCCGGGGCGAGCCGATGGCCGCCGTCTGGCGGGCGCTGGCCGGGCATTCGCTGCGGTCCGCGGCGGCCGCCGGAGGCGCGGATGCGGCCCGCTCACTGCGGGAGCAGTTGAACGCGGTGGTCGAATCGGACCGCGACCGGATATTACTGACGCTGGTTCGCACAAACGCGGCCGCCGTTCTCGGCCATTCCTCGGCGGAAGCCGTGGGAGCCGGCCGGGCATTCAAGGATCTGGGTTTCGACTCGCTGACCGCACTGGAGCTGCGCAACCGTTTGAACGCCGCCACGGGACTGAAACTGCCCGCGACCCTCGCATTCGATTACCCGACACCGTCCGTACTCTCCGAATTCATTAAGAAGGAAATCGGATACACCCAGGCCAGCACCGGTTCAGCGGCCCTGGGTGAGGTCGGGAAACTCGAGAAGATGGTCAAGGGAATTTCCCTCGACGACGACGCGCGAACCGTTCTGGCGGCCCGAGTGAAAGCCCTACTGCTCACCTTGGAAAGCGGCCGTGAAACGGCTGCGGACCACGCGGACGACAACGATCTCAAAGCAGCCACGGTCGAGAACATCTTCGATCTTCTCGACAACGAGCTCGCCGAATGAGGAGCCGTTTTCCATGGACAACGAAGCAAAATTTCTCGACTACCTGAAGCGGGCCGGAGCCGATCTGCGCAAGGCCCGCCGACGGGTGCGGGAACTGGAGACTCGTGACCAGGAACCGGTGGCGATCGTCGGCATCGGCTGCCGTTTCCCCGGCGGCGCCGCGGATCCCGACGGCTTCTGGCAGGTGCTCGCCGACGGCGTGGACGCCATCTCGGGCTTCCCGGCCGACCGCGGCTGGGACGCCGAGGGCGTCTACGCGGCGGTCCCCGGCGCGGAGGCGTCGCAGACGCGCCAGGGCGGGTTCGTGTACGACGCCCCCGCCTTCGACGCCGGGTTCTTCGGGATCAGCCCGCGTGAGGCCCTGGCCATGGACCCCCAGCAGCGACTCTTGCTGGAGACGTCGTGGGAGGCGCTGGAGCAGGCGGGCATCGACCCGAGTTCGCTGCGCGGCACCGCCACCGGTGTGTACGCCGGAGCCGGGTTCACCGCATACGGCGCGGCCGTCCCCGCGAGTGACGCGGAAGGCTACGTCGTCACGGGCAACGCGACCAGCGTGATCTCCGGGCGGGTGGCGTACACCCTCGGGCTCGAAGGCCCGGCCGTGACCGTGGACACGGCCTGCTCGTCGTCGCTGGTCGCGCTGCACCTGGCCGTCCAGGCGCTGCGTTCGGGCGAGTGCACTCTGGCGCTGGCGGGCGGCGTGACCGTGATGGCGGAGCCGGGCACCTTCGCCGAGTTCTCCCGCCAGGGCGGCCTCGCCTTCGACGGCCGCTGCAAGGCGTTCGCCGCCGCCGCCGACGGCACCGGCTGGGGCGAGGGCGCCGGCATGCTCGTCGTCGAACGCCTCTCGGACGCGCGCCGCAAGGGCCACCGCGTGCTCGCCGTGGTCCGCGGCAGCGCGGTCAACCAGGACGGCGCCTCCAACGGGCTGACCGCCCCCAACGGACCTTCGCAGCAGCGGGTCATCTGGTCGGCGCTGTCCGGCGCCGGGCTCACCGTGTCGGACGTCGACGCCGTCGAGGCACACGGCACCGGCACCGTGCTGGGCGACCCGATCGAGGCGCAGGCCATCTTGGCGACGTACGGGCAGGATCGGGACCTGCCTCTGTGGCTCGGGTCGGTGAAGTCGAACATCGGCCACACGCAGGCCGCCGCCGGTATCGCGGGGGCCATCAAGATGATCCTCGCCATGCGGCACGGCCTGCTGCCGCGCACTCTTCACGCCGAGGAACCCTCACCGCACGTCGACTGGTCGGCGGGGAACGTCCGGCTGCTGACCGAGCCGGTGCCGTGGCCCGCCGGTGACCGGCCCCGCCGGGCGGGCGTCTCCGCCTTCGGCATCAGCGGTACGAACGCCCACATCATCCTGGAGGAGGCCCCGGCCCCCACCGCCGAGGACCCCGACGACCTTGAGGAGCCGGAGGAGCCGACGAAGCCGGCGGTTCTTCTCGGCGACGCGAAGGACCAGCCGAGGATCCGGCTGATGGACCAGAGGGTCGAGCGGCCGGCGGATCAGCTGACGGGCCAGCCGTTGAAGCGGCCGGTGGACCAGCTGACGGGCCAACCGGTGGAACAGCACATGGGCCAGTCGGTCAAGCGGCCGGTGGGCTTCCTGGTGTCGGGGCATACCGCCGACGCCCTGCGGGCTCAGGCGGCGCGGCTCACCGCGCATCTCGCCGCGCATCCCGAGGCGATTCCCGTGGACGTGGCCTGGTCGCTGGCCATCACCCGCCCGGCGCTCGGGCACCGGGCCGTCGTGCTCGGTGGTACTCGTGACGAGCTGGTCGCGGGGGTGGCGGCGCTGGCCGCCCCGTCCCCGTCGGCCTCGGTCGTGACCGGGGTCGCGGAGAGCTCCCCTCGCGTCGTCTTCGTCTTCCCCGGCCAGGGGTCGCAGTGGGTCGGTATGGGCCGCGAGCTGGCTTCGCAGAGCCCGGTGTTCGCGGCGCGGATGGCCGAGTGCGAAGAAGCCTTAAGGCCTTACACCGACTGGTCGCTGAACGACGACGATCTGGACCTCGATCGGGTGGATGTCGTGCAGCCCGCGCTGTGGGCCGTGATGGTGTCGCTGGCCGCGTTCTGGGAGGCCGCCGGGGTGCGGCCCGATGCAGTGGTGGGCCATTCGCAGGGTGAGATCGCGGCGGCGGTCGTCGCGGGAATCCTCTCTCTGGACGACGCCGCCAAGGTGGTCGCCCTGCGAAGCAAGGCGCTGACCGCCCTTTCGGGACGCGGCGCGATGTTGTCGATCGCCGAGCCGGCCGCGGCGGTTCGAAGCCGCATCGAGGCGCTGGCCACCCAGTCGATCGCCAATGTCGGAAGCCGGATCGAGGCGCCGGCCGCCCAGCCGGTCACCGCTGTCCGAAGCCAAATCGAGACGCCGAACGCCGAGCCGGATTCCAAAAAACGCAAGAAGCCGTCGGCCGCTGCATCGGCATCCGGCGGCGGAAGCCACGAGGTGCCGTCGGCTGCCGGATCCGCGGGCCGCGAGAAGTTGTCGGGTGGCCAGGCGTCAGCCGTCCAGTCTGTGGGCCATGAGAAGTCGTCCGGTGGCCAGGCGTTGGCTGCCGAGTCCGCGGGCCGCGACTGGTCGTCACGTGATGGAGTGTCGGCGGGGGTCTCGATCGCGGCGGTGAACGGGCCTACCGCAACCGTGGTCTCTGGTGACCCCGAAGCGCTGGCCGCGCTGCTGGCCGACTGTGAACGCGACGGTGTCCGGGCGCGCATGCTGCCCGTTGACTACGCCTCCCACGGCCCCCAGGTCGAGGCCATTCGTGACGAGGTGCTGAGCCTGCTCGCGGGGATCGCCCCGAAGCCTGCCCGGCTGCCGATGGTGTCGGCGATGACCGGTGAGCATCTGGTCGGTCCCGAACTCGACGCCGGTTACTGGTACGCGAGCCTGCGGGCGCCGGTGGAGTTCTCCCGCGCCGTCGAGACGCTGGGCCGGGACGAATACGGCGCCTTCATCGAGGTGTCCGCCCACCCCGTCCTCACCACGGCGATCACCGCCACGCTGGAGACCGCTTCGCTCGCGCCGCTGGTGTCGGGCACCCTGCGCCGCGACGACGGCGGGCCCGCCCGGGTGCTGGCGTCCCTGGCCGAGGCGTATGTCCGGGGCGTCCCCGTCGACTGGCCGTCGGTGCTGACCGAGGGCGAGCGCGTCGACCTGCCGACCTACGCGTTCCAGCGGCGGCACTACTGGCCCAAGCCCGCCCCGGCCGCAGCGGCCGTCGCCGCGGATCCCCTGTCGCAGGGCGAGGCCCGGTTCTGGGCCGCCGTGGAGGCCGACGACGTGTCCGGTCTGGCCGACGCGCTCTCGGTCGAGGGCGGCTGGCCGTTCAGTGACGTCGTCCCGGCGATGGCCTCTTGGCGCCGCCGGGACCGTGACCGGTCGGCGGTGGCCGACTGGTCGTACAGGGTGGCCTGGGTGCCGGTCGCCGACCCCGCTCCGGCGGCGCTGCCCGGAACCTGGCTCGTGCTGGTCCCCTCGTCGGAACCCGGCGACGGCGAGATCGCCGCTGCCCTGTCGGCCCGTGGCGCCGACGTCGTGACCCTGCGGGTCGCCCCCGACGAGTACGACCGCGAGACGCTCGCGCGGAAGATCACGGCGGCCGGATCCCTGGCCGGGGTGGTCTCCCTGCTGGCGCTGGACGAGTCGCCGCTGGCCGGGCACCCCGTCGTGGCCGGTGGCCTGGCGGGCACACTCGCCCTGGTGCAGGCGCTCGGTGACGCCGGGATCGCGGCCCCGCTGTGGCTGCTCACCCGGGGCGCGGTCGCCGCCGCGCCCGACGAGGCTCTGACCCGCCCGATCCAGGCGCAGGTCTGGGGCCTGGGCCGGGTCGCCGGGCTGGAACACCCCGGCCGTTGGGGCGGCATGGTCGATCTGCCCGAAGTGCTCGGCGAACGCGGCGCCGAACGCCTCTGCGCCGTGCTGGCCGGATGCGGTGAGGACCAGGTCGTGATCCGGCAGGGCGGCGTCAAGGCCCGCCGCCTGGTCCGCTCGGCTTTCCGTGCGACCGGCCCGCAGTGGACGACCACCGGCAGCGTGCTGCTGACCGGCGCCAGCGGCGCGATCGGTCCCGACCTGGCCACCTGGCTGTCCGGCTCCCGCGTGCCGCACGCGATCCTGGCCAGCCGCCGGGGCGCCGGAACCCCGGGCGCCGGAACCCCGGGCGCCGCGACCCTGGCCGCCGCCATGGCCGAGGCCGGCACCGCCGTCACCATGGCCGCGTGCGACGTGGCCGACCGCGACGCCATGGCCGGGCTGCTCAACTGGATCCCGCAGGTCGCCCCGCCGCTGAAGGTCGTCATCCACGCCGCGGTGGCCGTCGAACTGACCCCGCTGCACGAGACCGACGTCGACGAGCTGGCCCTGGCCTCCAGCGCCAAGGTCGCCGGGGCCGCCCACCTCGACGAGCTCACCTCCGGCCTGGACCTCGACGCGTTCGTCCTGTTCTCGTCGATCACCGCCACCTGGGGCGTCCGAGACCACGGTTCCTACGCCGCCGCGAACGCCTACCTCGACGCGCTGGCCGAGAACCGCCGCTCCCGCGGCCTGCCCGCGACCTCGGTCGCCTGGGGCGTCTGGGATTCGGGCGGCCGGTTCGCCGAGACCCCCGCGCCGTCCGGGTCGCCGGACGAGCCCGGCCACGCCGAATGGCTGCCGCAGAGCCTTGTGCCCGACCGGTTGCGGCGGCAGGGTCTCCGGCTGCTCGGCCCCGACCGGGCGCTGGCGGCGCTCGGCCAGGTGCTCGCCGCCGACGAGACCGCGCTGGCGGTGGCCGACGTCGACTGGGCCCAGTTCTCCGCCGTGTTCAACGCGGCCCGCTCGTGGCGGCTCCTGGACGAGATCCCCGAGGCCCGCCAGGCCGTCGCCGAGACCTCGGCCGTCGCGGTGTCGGGTAAGGCGGCCGGGCTGCTCGCGAGCCTGCTCGACGTGACGCAGGCCCGGCGCGAGCGCATCGTGACCGAACTCGTGCGCGGGCACGCCGCCGCCGTCCTCGGGCATGGCTCGATGGACGACGTCCAGGCCACCCGGGCCTTCCGCGACATGGGCTTCGACTCGCTGACGGCGGTCGAGCTCCGCACCCGGCTGAACGAGGCCACCGGCCTGCGGCTGCCCTCGACCGTGGTGTTCGACTATCCGTCGCCGGTCGTGCTGGCGCGGCAGATCCTCGACCAGATGACCGGCTCCGCCGTGCTCGCGCCCGACCCGTCGAGGGTGACGCCGGTGTCGTCGGCCGACCCGGTCGTGATCGTGGGAATGGGCTGCCGTTTCCCCGGCGGCGCCGACGGCCCCGAGTCACTGTGGGACCTGCTGGTGGCCGGGGCGGACGCCATCTCGCCCTTCCCCGCCGACCGTGGCTGGGAGTCGGGTCCGGGAGGGGCGTCGTACCGGCCTGAGGGCGGTTTCATCACGGGGATGGCGGACTTCGATCCGGGGTTCTTCCGGATCAGCCCGCGCGAGGCGCTCGGCATGGACCCGCAGCAGCGGCTGCTGCTGGAGACGTCGTGGGAGGCGCTGGAGCGGGCCGGGATCGACCCGGCGACACTGCGGGGCTCGCTGACCGGCGTCTTCACCGGGGCGTCGTCGTCGGGATACGCCGGGCAGGCCGGTTTCGGGGCCGGGGTGAAGGGCTCCGAGGGCCATCTCATGATCGGCAACCTGACGAGTGTGATCTCGGGGCGGGTGTCGTACACACTCGGGCTCGAAGGACCGGCCGTCACGGTCGACACCGCCTGCTCATCGGCGCTGGTCGCGCTCCACCTGGCCGCGCAGGCACTGCGCGGCGGCGAGTGCGACCTGGCCGTCGCCGGTGGCGTCATGGTGATCACCGACCCGACCGAGTTCATCGGCTTCTCCCAGCAGGGCGCCCTCGCGGCCGACGCCCGCTGCAAGGCGTTCTCCGCCGACGCCGACGGCATGAGCCTGTCGGAGGGTGTTGGCACGTTCGTCCTGGAACGCCTGTCGGACGCCCGCAGGAACGGCCACCCGGTCCTGGCCGTGGTGGCGGGAAGCGCGGTCAACCAGGACGGCGCCTCCAACGGCCTGTCCGCACCGAACGGCCCGTCGCAGCAGAGGGTGATCCGGGCCGCCCTGGCCGCCGCCGGGCTGCGTCCGGGCGACGTCGACGTGATCGAGGCCCACGGCACCGGCACCGCGCTCGGCGACCCGATCGAGGCCCAGGCCATCCTGGCCACCTACGGGCAGGACCGGCCCACCGGCCGGCCGCTGCTCCTCGGCTCGGTGAAGTCGAACATCGGCCACGCCCAGCAGGCGGCCGGTGCCGCCGGGGTCATGAAGATGGTCCTGGCCTTCCAGCACGACCTGGTCCCGGCTACCTTGCACGCCGAGGTGCCGTCCCCGCACGTCGACTGGACGGCCGGACACGTCAAGCTACTGAACCAAGCAGCCGCCTGGCCCGCCTCCGGGGACTCCCGCCCCCGCCGGGCCGCGGTCTCGTCCTTCGGCATCAGCGGCACCAACGCCCACGTCATCCTCGAAGAACCTCCCGCAGCGCCCACAGCCCACGCCTTGCCCGCCGATTCCGGAACCCACGTCGACTCCGGGACCCGCACTGACTCTGGGACCCGCACCGACTCTGGAATGTCCGCCGATTCCGAGATGTCCGCCGATCTTGAGAAGCGCGACGACTCCGGGGCGGCCGTTTACGCCGAAGGGTCCGGGCTTTTCGTCGGTGGGGCACCGGCCTGGTTGGTGTCCGGAGCCACTCCCGCCGGGCTGACCGAGCAGGTGCGCAGGCTGGTCGCTCACCTTGAGGCTCGCCCCGAACTCCACCCCGCCGACATCGGCTGGTCGCTCGCCACCACCCGCACCTCGCTGGAGCACCGCGCCGTGGTGCGCGGTGACACCCGCGACGACCTCATGGCCGCGCTGGCCGCGCTCGCGGCCGGTGAACCCTCGGCCGGGCTCGTCACCGGCGCCGTCGGGGCCGCCGGGCCGGTGGTGTTCGTCTTCCCCGGTCAGGGCGGTCAGTGGGCCGGAATGGGCCATGAGCTGGCCCAGAAGAGCCCGGTCTTCGCGGCCCGGCTGGCCGAATGCGGCAGGGCGCTCGCGCCGCACGTCGACTGGGACCTCGCAGAAGTGTTGGCACAGGCTCCTGGTGCGCCTGATTTGTCCAGGATCGATGTGGTCCACCCCGCTCTCTGGGCGGTCATGGTGTCGCTCGCTGCCGTCTGGGAGGCGGCCGGGGTCCACCCGGACGCGGTCATCGGGCACAGCCAGGGCGAGATCGCGGCCGCGTGCGTCGCCGGGGTGCTCTCCCTCGACACCGCCGCCCGGGTCGTCGCCCGCCGCGCCCAGGCCATGACGGCCATCGCCGGTCAGGGCGGCGTGCTCTCGATCGTCGCGTCGCTGGACGCGGTCGAGGCGCGGCTCGACGGGCACAAGCACCTGGCGGTCGCCACGGTCAACGGCCCCGAGGCGATCACCGTCTCCGGCGCGGTCGACGACCTCCAAGCGCTCGCCGACGAGTGCGAGCGCGACGGCGTCCGGACCAGGTTCGTACCGATGGACTACGCCCCGCACGGCCCGCAGATCGAGGACATCCGGGACGAGATCATCACCGCCCTCGACGGCATCACCCCCGGCCCCGCCCTGATCCCCATGGTCTCCGGGATGACCGGCGACTACCTCGACGGCACCGAGGCCGACGCCGGTTACTGGTGCCGGAGCCTGCGCGCCACCGTGCGGTTCGCGCCGGGTATCGAGCGTCTGGGCCGCGACGGCTATGGCGTGTTCGTCGAGGTCTCCCCGCATCCCGTGCTCACGACGTCGATCGCCGCCACTCTGGAGGCCGAGGCCCCGATCGTCACCGGGACCCTCCGCCGCGACGACGGCGGCCCCGCCCGGCTGCTGACCTCGCTGGCCGAGGTGCACGTCCACGGCGGCGCGATCGACTGGCCCTCGGTCCTGCCCGCAGGGAAGCGCGTCGACCTGCCGACCTACGCGTTCCAGCGGCAGCGCTACTGGCCGAAACCGACCACTGCGATGGGCGCCGGGGCCGACGCCCTGGGCCTGGGCCCGGTCGGCCACCCGTTCCTGGGCGCGGCCGTCGACCTGGCCGGTGGCCAGGGCCTGCTGTTCACCGGACGCCTCTCCCTGCGTGCCCAGCCCTGGCTGGCCGACCACACGATCGCCGGGACCGTGCTGCTGCCGGGGACCGCGTTCGTGGAACTCGCCGTCCGGGCGGGATACCAGGCGGGCTGCCCCCGCCTCGAAGAACTCACACTGGCCGCGCCGCTCGCGCTCCCCGCCGACCGCGCGGTCCGCGTGCAAGTCTCGGTGAGCGCCCCCGACGAGCGGGGCCACCGCGCGATCGAGGTGTACGGCCAGGTCGAGGACGCCGACGGCACCTGGACCCGGCACGCCGCCGGCCTGCTCGCCCCCGCCGTCGTGCCAACCGAAGCCTCCGACTTCCAGGTCTGGCCGCCGGAGGGCGCCGAGCCGGTCGACCTCACCGGCCGCTACGAGGCCCAAGCCGAGGGCGGCTACGGATTCGGGCCGACCTTCCGGGGTCTGCGCTCTGCCTGGCGACGCGGTGAAGACGTCTTCGCCGAGGTCGCCCTCCCCGACGACGCCGCCGACGACGCGGCCGAGTTCGGCCTGCACCCCGCCCTGCTCGACTCCTCCCTGCACGCCGCCGGCCTGGTCGAAGGCGTCTTCCCGAGCGGCGGGCAGGAGGTCCTGCTGCCCTTCGCCTGGACCGGCCTGTCCCTGCACGCGGCCGGCGCGACCCGCCTCCGGGTCCGCCTCCGGCGCGACGCCGACGGCGCCGGCATCGCCCTCGCCGCCGCCGACCCCGTCGGCACGCTCGTGGTCTCCGCCGACTCCCTGGTCCTGCGCCCGGCCACCGCCGGAGCCCTCCCGGCCGCCGGGAACCCCTTGGACGACGCCCTATTCGCCGTCGAGTGGACCCCGATCGCCGCCACCTCGGTCCCTAGGAGCCGCCCCGCTGGTTCCAGTGATGGCCCGAGCGCCACCCCAAACGCCTGGGCCGTCATCGGGGACGACCCCTTCGGACTGGCCGCCGGTCTCGGCGCCGAGACCCACGCCGACCTGACCGCCCTAGCCGAGGCCGCCACCCCCGCCGACCTGGTCTTCGTCGGCATCACCGCAATGGCCCCCAGTGCAACCGACCTTACTGGAACCGGCTCCACCGCAACCAGCCTCACCACGACCGGGTCCACCGAAACCAGCGTCGCCATGACCGGCCATTCCAGAACCGGCATCACCACGACCGGCCCAACTGGAACCGACCCCACCACGATCGGCCACACCGGACCTGGCATCACCACGACAGGCGTCACCACGAGTGGCCTCGGTCGAACGAATGACGGCGATCCGGCTGAGGCCGCTCGGGGGCTCACCGGGGAGGTGCTCGGGCTTCTCCACGAGTGGCTTGCCCTGGACACTCCGGCCCGGCTGGTGATCGTCACCCGTGGGGCCGTCGCCACCGAGCCCGGCGGGACCATCGCCGATCTGGCCGCCGCCGCCGTCTGGGGCCTCGTCCGCTCCGCGCAGTCGGAGAACCCCGGCAGGATCGTGCTGGCCGACCTGCCCGCGTCCGGCGACGGTCTCGGCGTGCTCGCCGCCGCGCTGGGCTCCGGTGAACCCGAACTCGCCGTCCGGGACGACGTCGCGCGCGGGCGCCGCCTCGTGCGCTCCGCCGTGCCGCCGCTGACCCCGCCGCCCACCGCCCTCTGGCGGCTGGACGCCGTCGAGAAGGGCACGCTCGACGGGCTGGCCCTCGTCCCGAACGAAGAGGCCGCCGCCGAGCTGCGCGAGGGGGAGGTCAGGGTCGCCGTCCGGGCGGTCGGGCTGAACTTCCGCGATGTCCTCATCGCCCTCGGCATGTATCCCGTCGACGCGCTCGTCGGCACCGAGATCGCGGGCGTCGTCACCGAGACCGGCCCCGGCGTGACCCGCCTCAAGGCGGGGGACCGGGTGCTGGGGATGGCGTCCGGCGCCGCCGGTCCGCTCACCGTCGCCGACTCGCGGCTGCTGACCCCGATGCCGGCCGACTGGTCGTTCGCCGCGGCGGCCACCGTGCCGATCGCCTACTCCACCGCCTGGTACGCGCTGGCCGACCTCGCCGCCGCCCGCCCCGGGCAGCGGCTGCTCGTGCACGCCGCCGCCGGTGGTGTCGGCATGGCCGCCGTCGCGGTGGCCAAGCACTTGGGATTGGACGTGTACGCCACCGCCAGCCCGGCCAAGTGGCCCGCGCTCCGGGCGATGGGCCTGCCCGCCGACCACATCGCCTCCTCCCGTACCGCTGACTTCGAAACCGCCTTCCTGGACGCCACCGGCGGCGAGGGCGTCGACATCGTCCTCAACGCCCTGGCCGGTGACCTGACCGACGCGTCGCTCCGCCTGCTGCCACGCGGCGGGATGTTCCTGGAGATGGGCAAGACCGACGTCCGCGACCCCGAGCAGGTCGCCGCCGTCCACCCGGGCGTGGACTACCGGCCCTTCGTCACCGGCGAGGCCGCCCCCGAACGCCTCACCGAGATCCTGGCCGAGGCCACCGGCCTGCTCAGGGACGGCACCCTGGCGATGCTCCCGATGCGGGTCTGGGACGTCCGCCGCGCGCCGGAGGCGTTCCGGTTCATGAGCCAGGCCAAGCACGTGGGCAAGATCGTGCTGACCGTCCCCGCCCCCGCTCGCGAGCCGGGCACGGTCCTGGTCACCGGCGGCACCGGAACGCTGGGCGGCCTCGTCGCCCGGCACCTGGCCGCCACCGAACGCGCTTCAGGCATGCTGCTGACCAGCAGGTCGGGACCGGCCGCCCGTAACGCCGCCGCCCTCGCCGCGGATCTGGCCACGGCCGGGCTCCACGTGCGGATCGTCGCCGGTGACGCCGCCGACCGGGCAGGGCTGGCCGCGCTCCTGGCCGGGGAGCGGCTGACGGGCGTCGTCCACACGGCTGGTGTGCTCGACGACGGCGTGATCGAGTCGCTGACCCCCGCCCGGATCGACGTGGTGCTGCGGCCCAAGGCCGACGCCGCCTGGAACCTGCACGAACTGACCAGGAACAGCGACCTCGACACCTTCGTCCTCTTCTCCGCCGGAGCCGCGACCTTCGGCGCCGCCGGACAGGGCAACTACGCGGCGGGCAACGCCTTCCTCGACGCGCTGGCCGCCCACCGCCACGCCGAAGGACTGCCCGCCGTTTCGCTGGCGTGGGGCCTGTGGGCCGAGGCCAGCGGCATGACCGGGAACCTCAGCGCCCAGGACGTCGACCGCATCCGCCAGGGCGGCGTGGCCGCTCTCTCCGCCGATGAGGGGCTCGGGCTGCTGGACCTGGCCCTGACCCGCGACGACGCGCTCCTGGTCCCGGCCCGGCTCGACGTGGCCGGGATCCGGGCGCAGGCCGCGCTCGGCGCCGACCTCGCCCCGCTCTGGCGTTCCCTTGCGGGCGGTCCGGCCCGGCCGCCGATGGCGTCCGCCCTGGGCGCGGCGGGCGGATCGGCGGGGGAGGCCCTGCGCCGTGAGCTCGCGGGCAGCTCGGTGCCCGACCGTGACCGGCTGCTTCTGGACCTGGTCAGAGGCCATGTCGCCGCTGTACTCGGCCACGCCTCGCCCGAGGCGATCGAACCGCGCCGGGCCTTCCGCGACCTCGGGTTCGACTCCCTGACCTCGGTCGAGCTGCGCAACCGGCTGTCCACCGCCACCGGCCTGCGGCTCCCGGCCACGGTGGTGTTCGACCACCCCTCGTCGTCGGCGCTCGCCGAACTCCTGCGGGGCAGGCTGCTGGGTGACGACGTCCCGGTGGCGGCCGCTCCGGCCGTGGTCGCCGCGGCCGGGGAGCCGATCGCGATCGTGGCGATGAGCTGCCGTTTCCCCGGTGGCGTCCACGACCCGGAGGGGTTCTGGGAGCTGCTGAAGGCCGGCACCGATGCGATCTCGCCGCTGCCGGGCGACCGGGGCTGGGACACCGCAGGCACGAGCACCGGCCAGGGCGGGTTCATCGCCGGGGCCGCCGACTTCGACCACGACTTCTTCGGGATCAGCCCGCGTGAGGCCCTGACCATGGACCCGCAGCAGCGCCTGCTGCTGGAGACCTCGTGGGAGGCGATCGAGCGGGCCGGGCTCGACCCAGCGGTCCTGCGCGGCTCCGCCACCGGCGTCTACGTCGGGGCGGCGTTCTCCGGATACGGTGCCGGGCTCCCGATCGAACTCGCCGGGCACATGATGACCGGCACCGCCGCGAGCGTGATGTCGGGCCGCATTTCGTACACGCTGGGGCTCGAAGGACCGGCCGTCACCATCGACACCGCCTGCTCGTCGTCGCTGGTCGCGCTGCACGTGGCCGTGGCCGCGCTGCGGGCGGGGGAGTGCACGATGGCGCTCGCGGGCGGCGCGACGATCATGGCGACGCCGGGCGGCCTGGTCAGCTTCTCCCAGCAGCAGGCCCTCGCCCACGACGGGCGGTGCAAGGCGTTCTCGACGTCGGCCGACGGCATGGGCATGTCCGAGGGCGTCGGCATGCTGGTGGTCGAACGGCTCTCGGACGCCCAGCGCAACGGCCACCCCGTGCTCGCGGTGATCCGCGGCAGCGCGATGAACCAGGACGGCGCCTCCAACGGCCTCACCGCGCCGAACGGCCCGTCCCAGCAGCGCGTCATCCGGGCCGCCCTCGCCAACGCCCGGCTGTCGCCCTCCGACATCGACGTGATCGAGGCGCACGGCACCGGCACCGAACTGGGCGACCCGATCGAGGCCCAGGCGCTCATGGCCGCCTACGGGCAGGATCGGGACCGGCCTCTGTGGCTCGGCTCGGTGAAGACCAACATCGGGCACACGCAGTGCGCCGCCGGCGTGGCCAGCGTGATCAAGATGGTGCTGGCCTTCCAGCACGAGGAACTTCCTCGTTCTCTGTACGCCGAGAACCCGTCCACCCACGTCGACTGGACCGAAGGCGACGTCCGGCTGCTTGACGAGGCTCGACCGTGGCCGGTGAACGGGCGGACCCGCCGGGCGGGTGTGTCGTCGTTCGGGATCAGCGGCACGAACGTCCACGTCCTGATGGAAGAGGCTCCCGCGCCGCTGCCTCGGGGCAAGGTCGAGACCGTGCCGGTCCTCACCGGCTCGGTCACCGCGTGGCCGCTGTCGGGTCGCACCCGCGCCGGGTTGTCGGGCCAGGCGCACCGGCTGGCCGCCCTCGTGGCGGAACGCCCCGACCTGAACGTCGAGGACGTCGCCTGGTCGCTGGTCACCAGCCGCTCGGTCTTCGAACACCGCGCCGTGGCCATCGGCGCTGATGGCACCGACCTGTCGTCGGCCCTGACGGCACTCGCCACCGGTCTTCCGGCCGCCGGACTCGTCTCCGGCGAGGTCCCGGCGGGCGGCGGCACCGGCAGGGTGGCGTTCGTCTTCCCCGGCCAGGGTTCGCAGTGGGTCGGCATGGGCCGCGAGCTCTCACAAAGCAGCCCGGTGTTCGCGGCACGAATGGCCGAATGCGCAGAAGCCTTGAAGCCTTACACCGACTGGTCGCTGAACGACGACGACCTGGACCTCGGCCGGGTGGATGTCGTGCAGCCCGCCCTGTGGGCCGTGATGGTGTCACTCGCCGCGTTCTGGGAAGCCGCAGGTGTCCGGCCCGACGCGGTGGTCGGCCATTCCCAGGGCGAGATCGCCGCTGCGGTCGTCGCCGGAATCCTTTCCCTGGACGACGCCGCCAAGGTGGTCGCCCTACGAAGCAAGGCGCTGACCGCGCTATCGGGACGCGGCGCGATGCTGTCCATCGCCGAGCCGGTCGCCAAGGTTCAGAGCCGGATCGAAACGCCGACCGTCGAGCCGGGTTCCAAAAAGCGCAAGAAGCCGTCGGCCGCCGCATCGGCATCCAGCGGCGGAAGCCACGAGAGGTCGTCACGTGATGGGGTTTCCATCGCTGCGGTGAACGGGCCTGCCGCGACCGTGGTCTCCGGTAACCCCGAGGCGCTGGCCGCGCTACTCGCCGACTGTGACCGTGACGGTGTCCGGGCGCGGATGCTGCCCGTCGACTACGCCTCGCACGGCCCTCAGGTCGAGGAGCTGCGCGAGGAGATCCTCACGCTTCTGGCTGGCGTCACGCCCCGGCAGGGGCGGATCCCGATGGTGTCGGCGATGACGGGCGAGTTCCTGGCCGGGCCCGAAATGGACGCCGGATACTGGTACGCCAGCCTCCGCGCCCCCGTCGAGTTCTCCCGCGCGATCGAAGTGCTGGGCCGGTCGGGCTACGGCGTGTTCGTCGAGAGCTCTCCCCACCCGGTGCTCACGGCCGCGGTCATGGACACGCTCGACGACTCGGCCGTGGTCACGGGCACCCTGCGCCGCGACGACGGCGGTCCGGCGCGGGCACTGGCCTCGCTGGCCGAGGCGTTCGTGCGCGGTGTCGCCGTCGACTGGACCTCGGTTCTCGCCGAGGCGGAGCGGGTCGACCTGCCCACCTACGCCTTCGTGTCCCGGAGGTTCTGGCCCGCGCCGGTCGCGTCCGGGGCCGGGGATGTCGCCTCGGCCGGGCTCGCGTCGGTCGGCCACCCTCTGCTCGGCGCGAGTGTCGAACTCGCCGAGGGCGAGGGGCTGGTCGTCACCGGGCGGCTGTCGGCGAAGGCGCAGACCTGGCTCGCCGACCACACCGTCGGCGGGATCACCGTCCTGCCCGGTACGGTGCTCGCCGAACTCGCCGTCGTCGCCGGGCACCAGGCCGGCTGCCCCCGGATCGAGAAGCTCACCCTGACCGCCCCGCTGGTGCTAGACGCCGACCGCCCGACCCAGGTCCAGATCGCCATCGGCGCCCCTGAGAACGAGAGGCGGACCGTCCAGATCTACGCCCGTCTGGAAGGCCCCGACGACCCCGCCTGGACCTGGCACGCGAGCGGCGTGCTGACCCCGGCCCGCGCCGCCGAACCGGCCCTGGCCAGGGATTTCCTCGTCTGGCCGCCCACCGGCGCGGAACCGCTCGGCCTCGACGACCTGGCGGCCACCGGCCCTGCCTTCCGAGGCCTGCGGGCGGCGTGGCGGCACGGTGACGACGTCGTCGCCGAGGTCGCGCTGCCGGAGCCCGTCGCCGCCGGGGCCGGGGTCTTCGGGATCCACCCCGCCCTGCTCGACGCCGCCTTCCAGACTACGGCGCTCTTCCCCGACCACGGCGAGACCGGCGAGGCGGCCTGGCTCCCGTTCTCCTGGTCCGGTGTCTCGGTGCACGCGCCGGGCGCGTCCCGGCTGCGGGTCCGGCTCCGGCGCGGCGACGGCGGCTGGTCGCTGACCGCCGCCGACGGCACCGGCGCGCCGGTCGTCTCGGTCGACGCGCTGGTACGACGCCCGGTCACGGCCACCCAGCTCAGGCTCGCCGGGAACACTCTGCGCGACGCCCTGTTCGGCCTGACCTGGCAGCCGGTCCCCGACCCCACGATCGCGGTCACCGGACCGTGGGCGGTGATCGGCGCCGACTCCGCCGGGCTCGGCGACGGGCTCCGCGCGATCGGCGCCACCGTGGCCGCCCACCCCGACTTGGCCTCCCTGGCCGCCGCCGTCGGTGACGGCGAAGCGGTCCCGCAGTTCGCGGTCACCGACCTGCCGACCGGTGACGAGGCGAGCGCTCTCGTCGAGCGGTGGCTGGAGCTCGAACCCCTGGCCGCCGCCCGTCTGGTGCTGGTGACGAAGGGCGCGGTGCAGACCGGCCCCGGCGATTCCGCGCCCGATCTGGCCGGTGCGACCGCCTGGGGGCTGGTCCGCTCGGCCCAGTCCCGGCATCCCGGCCGCCTGGTCCTGGCCGACCTGCCCGGGGGCGCGGACGACCGATTGAGCATGCTGGCCGCCTCCCTGACCTCCGACGAACCCGAACTGGCCCTGCGCGGCGACACGGTCTATGGCCGAAGGCTGACCCGCCTGACCGGCCCTGCGAATTCGTCCAAGAACCTGCCTGGGGCTGTTCTGGTCACCGGCGGACCCGGGACGCCGGTGGCCTGCGCCGCCCGCCACCTGGCCGCGACCGGCCGGGCCACCGCCGTGACCGTGGCGACCGACCTCGGTCCCGCCGCGCCCGGCGCCGCCGCCCTGGCAGCCGACCTGGCGGCCACCGTGGACGTCACGATCGTCGCCGGCGACGTGGCCGTCCCGGCGAGCATGTCCTTCCTTTTCACCACTCTGGACGCCGCCCTCGGAACCGCCGACGCGGAGGCGAGCGCCCGAGCGGGCCGCCTCCAAGCGCTGGCCGCCCACGGGGCCGTCTCCCTGGCCTGGGGGCCGGACCTGGACGAGGACGACACGCTCGCCCTGCTCGACCTGGCGCTGGAGCGCGACGAGGACGTCCTGGTCGCGGCGAAGGTGAACCTGGCACGGCTGCGCGGCCAGACCGACGCCGCGCCCGTCTGGCGCGCCCTGGCCGGAGCCCCGGCCACGGCGGAACTGGCCGACGACACCGCCGCCGAGGTCACCGAGGCGCTGCGCCGCGACCTGGCGGCGCTGTCGCCCGAGAACCAGGAACGCACGCTGCTCACGCTGGTCCGGGCACACGTGGCCGCCGTATTGGGCCAGGCGTCGCCCGAGGCGATCGAGCCGCGCCGCGCCTTCAGTGACCTCGGGTTCGACTCGATGATCGCGGTCGAGCTCCGCAACCGGCTGAACGCCGCCACCGGCCTCAAACTGCCCGCCACGGTCGTCTTCGACCACCCCACCACCGCTGCGGTGGCCGAGTACCTGCGCGAGCGGCTCGTTCTGGACGGCGCCGACGGCGCCGACGCCGAGGAGGAGACGCTCCGGCGCGTGCTGGCCACCACCGCCCTGTCCCGGTTCCGCGACGCGGGCATCTTGGACGCCCTGCTCCGGCTGGCCGACCCCGACGGCGAGGCCCCGGACTCCGGCGGCGGAACCGCTGGGGACATCGACGCGCTCGACGCCGAGAGCCTGGTCCGGATGGCGCTGGATTCCGAAAGTGCTGACTTCTGATGCTCAGTGACGCGTGGAGGTTGTCGTAATGACCATGCCGGCGGACAAGGTTCTCGACGCGCTGCGGGCCTCCCTCAAGGAAGCCGACCGCCTGCGCCAGCGCAACCGGCAGCTCAGCGCCGCGTCCTGGGCGCCCATCGCGATCGTCGGCATGGGGTGCCGCTTTCCCGGCGGGGTGACCAACCCGGAGGAACTCTGGGACCTCGTGACCGACGGCGGTGACGCGATCACCGGGTTCCCCGACGACCGTGGCTGGGAGGCCGTGGTCTCGGGCACCGAGACGAAATACGTGCAGACGGGTGGGTTCGTCCAGGACGCCCCGATGTTCGACCCCGGGTTCTTCGGCATCAGCCCGCGTGAGGCGCTGGCCATGGACCCGCAGCAGCGCATGCTGCTGGAGGTCGCCTGGGAGACGCTCGAACACGCGGGCATCGACCCGGCCGGGCTGCGCGGCTCCAAGACCGGCGTCTTCGCCGGAGGTTCCAACTCCGGTTACGGCGTGAGCGTGGCCGGGCTGGAGGGCACCGAGGGCTACATGCTCACCGGCGGGCTGACCGCCGTGATCTCCGGCCGCATCGCGTACACGCTGGGGCTCGAAGGACCGGCCGTGACGGTGGACACGGCGTGCTCGTCGTCGCTGGTCGCGCTGCACCTGGCCTGCCAGTCGCTGCGCTCCGAGGAGTGCTCGATGGCGCTGGCGGGGGCGGTGACCGTGCTGGCCAACCCCGACTCGTTCGCCGACTTCGCCGAGCAGGGAGGCCTGGCCGCCGACGGGCGCTGCAAGGCGTTCGCCGGGGCCGCCGACGGCATCGGCTGGAGCGAGGGCGCCGCGATGTTCCTGCTGGAGCGCCTGTCCGACGCGCGCCGCAACGGCCACCCGGTACTCGCCGTGATCCGCGGCAGCGCCGTCAACCAGGACGGCGCCAGCAACGGCCTCTCGGCACCCAACGGCCCCGCCCAGCGGCGGGTCATCAGGGCCGCGCTGTCCAACGCCCGGCTCTCCCCGAACGACGTCGACGCCGTCGAGGCGCACGGCACCGGCACCGTGCTCGGCGACCCGATCGAGGCCCAGGCGATCCTGGCCACCTACGGGCGCGGCCGCACCCCGGACCGCCCGCTCTGGCTCGGCTCGGTCAAGTCGAACCTCGGCCACACCGGCGCCGCCGCCGGCGCGGCCGGTCTGATCAAGATGGTGCAGGCCCTGCGGCACCGGGAACTGCCCCGCACCCTGCACGTGGACGAACCCACCCCGCGCGTCGACTGGACCGCCGGTGACGTGCGGCTGCTCACCGAGCCGGTCGGCTGGACCACGAACGGCCACCCCCGCCGGGCCGGCGTCTCGGCCTTCGGCATCAGCGGCACCAACGCCCACGTCATCGTCGAGGAGGCGCCGGCCGAGGAGGCCGTCTCCGAACCGGAGGAGCCGCGCAAGCCCAAGGTCCTCACCGGCCCGGCCATGGCCTGGCTCGTGTCGGCGCGCACCGCGTCGGCGCTGACGGCGCAGGCCGGGCGGCTGGCCGCGTTCGGCGCCGGGGCGGCGGAACAGGACCCGGTCGACATCGGCTGGTCGCTGGCCACCACCCGCGCGACGTTCGAGCACCGAGCCGTCGTCGTCGGCACCGACCGCCGCGCGCTGACCGGCGGCCTGGCCGCACTCGCCGCCGGCGAACCTTCGGCAGGTGTGGTCAGCGGCGCGATCCCCGCAGGTGGCGGGGCCGGGCCGAAGGTGTTCGTGTTCCCCGGTCAGGGCGGCCAGTGGGTCGGCATGGGTCGTGAGCTGGCCCTGCACAGCCCGGTGTTCGCGGCCAAGCTGGCCGAGTGCGGCCGGGCCCTCGCGCCACACGTCGGCTGGGACCTGATGGACGTGCTGTCCGAAGGGGCCGATTTGTCGCGGATCGACGTCGTGCACCCGGCGCTGTGGGCGGTCATGGTGTCGCTCGCGGCGGTCTGGGAGGCGGCGGGCGTCCGTCCGGACGCGGTGATCGGGCACAGCCAGGGCGAGATCGCCGCCGCCGTCGTCGCCGGGGTGCTGTCCCTGGAGGACGGCGCGCGGGTCGTCGCCCGCCGCGGCCGGGCCATGATGGCGATGGCCGGGCGGGGCGGGGTGCTGTCGATCGCCGCGTCCCTGGAGGCGGTCGAGACCCGGCTGGCCCGGCACGCGCTCCTCGCGGTCGCGACGGTCAACGGTCCCGAGGCGATCACCGTCTCCGGCGCGGTCGACGACCTCCAGGCGCTCGCCGACGAGTGTGAGAGCGACGGGGTGCGGGCCCGGTTCGTCCCGATGGACTACGCGCCGCACGGCCCGCAGGTCGAGGAGCTCCGGGACGAGATCATCACCGCCCTCGACGGCATCACCCCCGGCCCCGCGACGATCCCCATGGTCTCCGGGATGACCGGCGACTACCTCGACGGCGCGGAGGCGGGCCCGGAGTACTGGTACGCGAGCCTGCGCGCCACCGTCCGGTTCTCCGAGGGCGTCGAGCGGCTCGGCCGCGACGGCTACGGCGTGTTCGTCGAGGTCTCCCCGCATCCGGTGCTGGCGACCGCGATCGCCGCCACTCTCCACGACGCGCCGGTCGTCACCGGCACCCTCCGCCGCGACGACGGCGGGCCCGTCCGCATGCTGGCCTCCCTGGCCGAGGCGCACGTGCGCGGGGTCGCCGTCGACTGGACCACCGTGCTGCCCACCGGTTCCCCGGTCTGCCTGCCGACCTACGCCTTCCAGCACCAGCGGTTCTGGCCGCCGTCGCTGGCCGGTGGCGTGGGCGACCTGCGCGCGGCCGGGCTGAACTCGGTCGGTCACCCCCTGCTCGGCGCGGCCGTCGAACTCGCCGACGGCGACGGACTGGTGCTGACCGGACGCCTCTCGGCCCGCGCCCAGCCCTGGCTCGCCGACCACCGGATCGCCGGGACGGCCACCTTCTCCGGCGCCGGTCTCGTCGAACTCGCGGTCGTCGCGGGCTTCCTCGCCGGCTGCACCCGCATCGCCGACCTGACCCCGGCCGAACCGCTGACGCTCCTCCCCGACGAGGAGGTCCAGGTCCAGGTCACCCTCGGCGGCCCCGGCCCCGACGGCCTGCGCGACGTGGAGATCTTCGCCCGCCCGGCGGACGGCGGCGCCGAATGGACCCGGCACGCCTCCGGCCACGTCGGCCCGGTCACCCCTCCCGACGTGGACGTCACCGACTTCGAGACCTGGCCCCCACACGACGCCGAACCCATCGCCCTCGACGGCCTGTACGAGACCCTCGCGGAGGCCGGACAGGAGTTCGGCCCGGCGTTCCAGGGCCTGGAGGCGGTCTGGCGGCGCGGCGACGACGTCTTCGCCGAGGTCAGCCTGCCCGAGCAGACCGCCGCCGGAGCCGGCTCCTTCGGCCTGCACCCCGCCGTCCTGGACACCGTGCTCCAGGCGGCGTGGCAGCCCCAGATGCCCGCCCGCTGGACGGACGTCGCGGTCTACGCGGCGGGCGCGACGGCGGTCCGGGCCCGGCTGCGGAACCACCCCGACGGCACGCTCTCGCTCCTGGCGGTCGACGGCGCGGACACCCCCGTCGTCTCCGTCGGGTCGCTGGACATGCGCCCGGTCGAGGCGACGGCCACGCCCGTGCTGAGGGACGCGCTGTTCGCCGTCGAATGGCTGCCCGTGCCGGTGTCGGCGGCGCCCGTCGGCCGGTGGGGCGTCGTCGGTGCCGACCCCCTCGGCCTGGCTTCCGCGTTGTCCGGGGCCGGGGTCGACCTCGTCCTCTATCCCGACCTGGCCGCGCTCACGGCGGCAACTGAGTCGGGCGATGTCGTGCCCGAGGTGGTGCTCGTCGGACTGGACGGCACCGCCGACGCCGACCGGGCGCGGTCGGCCCGGCGGCTCACCGTCGAAGCGTTGGAGACGGCCCAGACCTGGCTGGCGGCGCCGCTGCCCGGCAGCCGTCTGGTCGTCGTCACCCGGGGCGCGGTCGCCGCGCTGCCCGGCGAGGACGTGACCGACCTGGGCGCCTCCGCCGTCTGGGGGCTGCTGCGCTCGGCGCAGTCGGAGGACCCGGGCCGTACCGTCCTGGTCGACCTGCGCGACGAGGCCCTGCCGGTGGGCGTGCTCGCCGGGGCACTCGGATCGGCGGAGCCCGAACTGGCGATCCGCGACCAGCGCGCGTACGGGCGCCGGCTGGTCCGCCCGTCAGCCGTCGCCGAACCCGTCGAGCGGGTCGCGGGCACAGTCCTCGTCACCGGAGGTACGGGAACGCTGGCCGGGCTGACCGCGCGGCATTTCGCCGCCACCGGCAGGGCCCGGCGGCTGCTGCTGGTCAGCCGTTCGGGACCGGCAGCCCCCGGGGCCGCCCTGCTGGCCGCCGACCTCGCGGAAGCGGGTGCCGATGCGTGTGTCGTCGCCGCCGACGCCGCCGACCGAATCGCAATGGCCGGGCTGATCTCCCGGGAACCGCTGAGCGGGGTCGTCCACACCTCGGGGATCATCGACGACGGCGTGATCGCGTCGCTCACCCCCGAGCGGGTCGAGGCCGTGCTGCGGCCGAAGACCGATCCGGCCTGGATCCTGCACGAGCTGACCACCGACCTCGACCTCTTCGTGTTGTTCTCCTCGGCCGCCGCCACCTTCGGCGGTCCTGGACAGGGCAACTACACCGCCGCCAACGCGTTCCTCGACGGCCTGGCCGCCCACCGCCGGGCCTCCGGCCTGCCCGGTCTGTCGCTGGCCTGGGGATCGTGGGTCACCGGCGCCGGGATCGGCCGCAACCTCAGCCACGGCCTGCTGTCCCGGGCCACCGGCGGCGGCACCGCAGAACTCGGCGCGGAAGAGGGCCTGGCCCTGCTCGACCTCGCCCTCGGCCGCGACGACGCCCTCCTCGTGCCCTTCCGCCTGGACGTCCCCGGCCTGCGGACCGCCGCCGCCCGCGGCGCCACCCTGCCGCAGGTCCTGCACGCGCTCGCCGGGCCGACACGCGGCGTGACCTCGGCCGTCAACACCGGCGCCGGGTCGGGCGCACTGCACCGCAAGCTCGCCCGGGTCCCCGCCGCAGAACGCGAGCGGGTGCTGGCGCAGATCGTCCACGGCCACATCGCCGCCGTGCTCGGGCACGAGTCCCCGGACGCGATCGAGCCCGGCCGGACGTTCGCCGAGCTCGGGTTCGACTCGCTGACCGCCGTCGGCCTGCGCAACCGGCTGAACGAGGCCACCGGCCTGCGGCTGGGCGCCACCCTCGTCTTCGACTACCCGACCCCCGAGGCGCTCTGCCGCCACCTCGGCGAGCAGCTCGCCGGTGCCGCGCGGGCGGTCACGCCGGTCGCGGCGGCGGTGACCGGTGACCCGATCGCCATCGTCGGCATGGGCTGCCGGTTCCCCGGCGGCGTCGACAGCCCGGACGCCATGTGGCGCATGCTCAGCGAGGGCGTCGACACGATCTCGCGTTTCCCCGCCGACCGTGGGTGGGACGCCTGGGACACCCTCGACCTGTCGTCCGCGACCGAAGGCGGCTTCGTCGACGGCGCGGGCGACTTCGACCCGGCGTTCTTCCGGATCAGCCCGCGCGAGGCCCTCGCGATGGACCCGCAGCAGCGGCTTCTCCTGGAGACCTCCTGGGAGGCGCTGGAGAACGCCGGCATCGACCCGGCCTCGCTGCGCGGCTCGATGACCGGCGTCTTCGTCGGCGCCGCCGCGTCCGGATACTCGGCGCTCGGCGTGTCCGGTGACGGCGCGGAAGGGCACCTGCTCACCGGCAACATCCCCAGCGTGATCTCCGGCCGGGTCTCGTACACCCTGGGTTTGGAAGGCCCGGCGGTGACGGTGGACACGGCCTGCTCGGCGTCCCTGGTGGCGCTGCACCTGGCCGCCGCCTCGCTGCGGACAGGGGAGTCCTCGCTCGCCCTGGCCGGTGGCGTGATGATCATGGTCGACCCGGCCGAGTTCCTCAGCTTCACCCAGCAGGGGGCGCTGGCCGCCGACGGCCGGTCGAAGGCGTTCGCCGCCGCCGCCGACGGCATGGCGCTCGGCGAGGGTTCGGGCATGGTCGTCCTGGAACGGCTCTCGGACGCGCAACGCAACGGCCACCAGGTACTGGCGGTGATCGCGGGCAGCGCGATCAACCAGGACGGCGCCTCCAACGGGCTGACCGCGCCCAACGGCCCCTCGCAGCAGCGGGTCATCAGGGCGGCGCTGGCGGGTGCGGGTCTGGCCCCCTCCGACGTGGACGCCGTCGAGGCGCACGGCACCGGCACCACCCTCGGCGACCCCATCGAGGCGCAGGCGCTGATGGAGACGTACGGGCAGAACAGGGAACGCCCCCTGTGGCTGGGCTCGGTGAAGTCGAACATCGGGCACGCCCAGCAGGCCGCGGGCGTCGCCGGGGTGATGAAGATGGTCCTCGCCCTGCGGCACGGCGAACTCCCGGCCACCCTGCACGCGGCCGAGCCCTCCCCGCACATCGACTGGTCGATGGGCGACATCCGGCTGCTCACCGAACCGGTGGCGTGGCCTGCCAACGGCCGCCCCCGCCGCGCGGGCGTCTCCTCCTTCGGCATCAGCGGCACCAACGCCCACCTGATCCTCGAAGAGGCGCCCCTCCCGGCCGAGATCGAACATCGGATTCCGCTGGTGTCGGATGCGACCGCCTGGCTCGTCTCCGCCCGCACCTCCGACGGTCTGGCCGCCCAGGCCGCGCGCCTGCTCACTCAGGCCGGGCCGGAGCACGATCCGGCCGACGTGGCCTGGTCGCTGGCCACCACCCGGTCCGCTTTCGACCACCGCGCCGTCGTGGTCGGCGCCACCAGAACCGACCTCCTGGACGGCCTGACCGCCGTCACCGAAGGCCACCCGGCCCCCGGCCTCGCCACCGGAACGGCCGCCGCGCCAGGGCGAACCGTGTTCGTCTTCCCTGGTCAGGGGTCGCAGTGGGCCGGGATGGGCCGTGATCTTGCTGCGTCTTCTCCGGTGTTCGCGGCGCGGATGGCCGAGTGCGCTGACGCTTTGAAGCCCTACACCGACTGGTCTCTGAACGACGACGACCTGGATTTCGACCGGGTCGACGTGGTGCAGCCCGCGCTGTGGGCGGTCATGGTCTCCTTGGCCGCCGTGTGGGAGGCGGCCGGTGTGCGGCCAGACGCAGTGGTGGGCCACTCGCAGGGTGAGATAGCCGCTGCGGTCGTCGCCGGGATCCTTTCCCTGGACGACGCCGCCAAGGTGGTCGCACTACGGAGCAAGGCGTTGACCGCGCTGTCGGGGCGCGGGGCGATGTTGTCCATCGCAGAGCCGGTCGCCGCAGTTCGGAGCCGGGTCGAGGCGCTGGCCGGTCGCATGGCGGCCGAGCAGGAGCCCAAGAAGCGGGGCCGCAAGAAGTCTCCGGCCGCCGAGACCGCAGGCCGCGATGGGTCGTCACGTGATCGGGTGTCGATCGCGGCGGTGAACGGTCCCGCCGCGACGGTGGTCTCCGGTCATCCGGAGGCGCTGGCCACGCTCCTGGCCGAGTGCGAACGTGACGGTGTCCGGGCGCGGATGCTGCCCGTCGACTACGCCTCCCACGGCCCTCAGGTCGAGGAACTGCGCGAGGAGATCCTCACGCTCCTGGAGGGCGTCACGCCCCAGACCGGCCGGATTCCGATGGTGTCGGCGATGACCGGTGAGCACCTGACCGGCCCCGAGGCCGATGCGGGCTACTGGTACGCGAGCCTCCGCGAACCCGTCCAGTTCGATCGCGCGACCCGGATCCTGCGCGAGGGCGGCCACGGCGTCTTCGTCGAGGTGTCGCCCCATCCCGTCCTGACCGCCTCCATCGGCGCCACGATCGAGGACCTCGGGACCTCCGGCTCCGCACCCGTCGTGGCCGGGACGCTCCGCCGCGACGACGGCGGCGCCACCCGCCTGCTGGCCTCCCTCGCCGAAGTGCATGTCCGGGGGGTCGCCGTCGACTGGGCCAGGGTGCTGGGCGGCGGTGCCCGGATCGACCTGCCCACCTACGCGTTCCGGCACCAGCGCTTCTGGCCGTCGCCCTCGGCGGCGGGCGCCGGGGACCTGCGCTCGGCCGGTCTCAGCTCGGTCGGGCACGCCCTGCTCGGCGCGGCCGTCGAACTGGCCGACGGCGACGGCATGGTCATCACGGGACGCCTCTCAGCGCGGACCCAGCCCTGGTTGGGCGACCACGTCGTGGGCGGGACCGCCCTGTTCCCCGGCACCGGCTTCGTCGAACTGGCCGTAGTCGCCGGTCACCTGGCCGGGTGCACCCGGATCGACGAACTGACCCTGGCCGCCCCGCTGGTCCTGCCCCCCGAAGAGGAGGTCCAGGTCCAGGTCACCCTCGGCGGCCCCGACGCCACCGGCCTGCGCGACCTGGAGATCTTCGCCCGCTCGCAGGACACCGGCACCGCCTGGACCCGGCACGCCGCGGGCCGCGTCGGCCCCGCCGCCTCCGCCGCCGAGGTGGACACCGCCGACTTCGCCGTCTGGCCGCCGGAAGACGCGGCCCCGCTCGGTTTCGACGGCCTGTACGAGGCCCTCGCGGCGGCAGGCCAGGATTTCGGCCCCGCCTTCCGGGGACTGGAGTCCGCCTGGCGCCGGGGCGACGACGTCTTCGCCGAAGTGGCCCTGCCCGAGCAGACCGGCACCGACGCGGCCACCTTCGGCCTGCACCCCGCTCTGCTCGACGCCGCGCTCCAGGCGACCTGGCTGACCGCGTCGGCCGACACGGGCGCCCGGATGCCCTTCGCCTGGTCGGACGTGACCCTGTACGCCGCCGGCGCCACGACGCTCCGGGCCCGCCTCCGCCAGGACCCGAACGGCGCGGTGTCGATGCTCGCCGTCGACGGTTCCGGCGCACCGGTCATCGGCGTCGGATCGCTGGCACTGCGCCCGATGACTGCGGCCCCCACCGCCAGAGACGTCCTGTTCGGCGTGGACTGGGTGCAGGTCCCGAGCGTGAAACCGGCCTCGGAGCGGCACGCGCTGATCGGCGACTGGCCGGATTCGGTCACGCACCGGGATCTGTCCGCGCTGACCTCCTCGGGCGATCCGATCCCCGATCACGTGCTGGTCACCGTCGGCGGAGTCGGCGATCCCGACCAGGGCCGGGCGGCCCGGCGGGTGACCAACGAGGTCCTGGCCCTGCTCCAGGAGTGGCTGGCGCTGGAGACGGAGTCGCGTCTGGTCGTCGTCACCCGAGGCGCGGTCGCCACCAAACCGGGAGAGGACGTGACCGACCTGGCCTCTTCTGCGGCTTTGGGCCTCCTGCGGTCGGCCCAGTCGGAGAACCCCGGCCGCCTCGTGCTGGCCGACCTGCCCGCGCATGGGGATCTGGGAGAGAGCCTGCGGGTGCTGCTCGGCGCGCTCGGTTCGGCGGAGCCGGAACTGGCCGTGAGGGAGGGGCGCGTCCACGGGCGCCGCTTGGTGCGCCCGGCCAGCACGGTCAGCCCGGCCAGCGCGACGGATCAGTCCGGCGAATCGCCTGAATCCGGCAAGGCCGACGGGTCTGAGGGTTTCGTACCGGAGCGGGTTCCGGGAACGGTGCTGGTCACCGGTGGGACGGGCACGCTCGCGGGGCTGACTGCGCGCCACCTGGCCGCCACCGGCCGGGCGCGGGGGCTGCTGCTGGTGAGCCGGTCGGGTCCGGCCGCCGCCGGGGCCGCCGCCGTTGCGGCGAGTGTCGCCGAGGCCGGTGGCGACGTGCGCGTCGTCGTCGGGGACGTCACCGACCGGGCCACCCTGGCCACGCTGATCGCCGGGGAGCGGCTGACCGGTGTCGTCCACACGGCGGGCATCGTGGACGACGGTGTGATCGGGTCGCTGACGCCCGAACGGGTCGACGCCGTGATGCGGCCCAAGACCGATGCCGCCTGGCTGCTGCACGAACTCACCACAGACCTCGACCTGTTCGTCCTGTTCTCCTCCGCCGCGGCCACCTTCGGCAGCGGCGGCCAGGGCAACTACACCGCGGGCAACGCCTTCCTCGACGGCCTCGCCGCGCACCGCCGCGCCAACGGGCTGCCCGGTCTGTCGCTGGCCTGGGGCGCGTGGGTCGCCGGTGAGGGCATCGGCCGGAACCTGAGCGCGGGCATGCTCACCAGGGCCACCGGCGGGGGCGGCAACGAACTCGGCGCGGAGGAGGGGCTGGCCGTCCTCGACCGGGCCCTCGCCAGGGACGAGGCGCTGCTCGTGCCCTTCCGGCTCGACGTGGCCGGGCTCCGGGCCGTGGCCGCGCGCGGCGGTGCGCTGCCGCCGCTGCTGCACGAACTGTCGGGGCCGATCCGCGCGGGTGTGACGGCGGCGGTGAACGCCGGGGCCGGGTCGGGGGCGCTGCGGGAGCGGCTGGCCCGGATGCCGGTGGCCGAACGCGACCGGACGCTGGTCCAGCTCGTGCGTACCCACGTCGCCGCCGTGCTGGGGCACGCCTCGCCCGACGCGGTCGAGCCCGGCCGGGCCTTCGGCGACCTGGGGTTCGACTCGCTCACCGCGGTCGACCTGCGCAACCGCCTCAACGAGGCCACCGGACTGCGCCTGCCCGCCACCCTCGTGTTCGACTACCCGACCACGACCGTCCTGGCCGCGCACCTGGGGGCCGAACTGCTCGGCGTCCTGGTCGGGGACGCCTCCGTCGCGGCCGTCAGCGCGGCGGCGGCCGGGGAGCCGATCGCCATCGTCGGCATGGGCTGCCGCTTCCCCGGCGGGATCCACGACCCCGAAGGGCTGTGGGAACTGCTCTCCGACGGCCGGGACGCGATCACCCACCTGCCCGGCGACCGGGGCTGGAACCTCGAGGCCCTCTACGACCCCGACCCCGACAAGGCCGGCACCTCCTACGCCCGCTCGGGCGGGTTCCTGCACGACGCCGCCGACTTCGACCCCGGCTTCTTCGGCATCAGCCCCCGTGAGGCCCAGGCGATGGACCCGCAGCAGCGCCTGCTGCTCGAGGTCTCCTGGGAGGCGCTGGAGCGGGCCGGCATCGACCCGGTGAGCCTGCGGGGCTCGCACACCGGTGTCTTCGCGGGCGGGTCGTCGTGGGGTTACGGCGCCTCGGGTGGCGGCGGTTCCGAGGGGCACCTGATGACCGGCGCCTCGACCAGCGTCATCTCGGGACGGGTGTCGTACACGCTGGGGCTCGAAGGCCCGGCAGTCACCGTGGACACGGCCTGCTCGTCGTCGCTGGTGGCCCTGCACCTGGCGGCCCAGGCGCTGCGGACGGGGGAGTGCTCCCTGGCCCTGGCCGGTGGTGTGACCGTGATGGCGACGCCGGGCGCGCTGGTCGGCTTCTCCCGACAGCGCGGCCTGGCCCAAGACGGACGCTGCAAGGCGTTCTCCGCCACCGCCGACGGCATGGGCATGGCCGAAGGCGCCGGGATGCTGCTGCTGGAGCGCCTGTCGGACGCCCACCGCAACGGGCACCCCGTGCTGGCCGTGATCCGCGGCAGCGCGGTCAACCAGGACGGCGCCTCGAACGGGTTGACCGCGCCCAACGGCCCCTCGCAGCAGCGGGTGATCAGGGCCGCCCTGGCCAACGCGAAGCTGACGGCGGCCGACGTCGACGCCGTCGAGGCCCACGGCACCGGCACGACGCTCGGCGACCCCATCGAGGCCCAGGCGCTGCTGGCCACCTACGGCCAGAACCGGCCGGAGGACCGTCCGGTGTGGCTGGGTTCGGTGAAGTCGAACCTCGCGCACACCCAGGCGGCGGCCGGTGCGGCGGGCGTGATGAAGATCGTGCTGGCCCTCCAGCACAGTGAGCTGCCCCGAAGCCTGCACGCGGACGACCCCGCGGGCACCATCGACTGGTCCGCCGGGGACGTCCGGCTCCTGGCCGAGGCGCGGCCGTGGGTGGCCGAGGGCCGTCCCCGGCGGGCCGGCGTCTCCTCGTTCGGCATGAGCGGCACCAACGCCCACGTCATCATCGAGGAGGCCGCCCCCCACCCGGAGACCCCCGAGCCGACCGGTTCTCCGGTTCTGTCCGACGCCACCGCCTGGCTCGTCTCCGGCCGCACCGCCGAAGGCCGCGCCGCCCAGGCCGCGCGCCTGCTCGCCCATGCCGACCACGAGCAGGATCCGGCCGACCTGGCGTGGTCGCTGGCCACCACCCGGTCCGCTTTCGAGCATCGCGCCGTCGTTCTCGGGAGCACCCGCGAGGAACTGCTGGCCGGGCTGACGGCGGTCGCCACGGGTGAGCCGTCCGCCCAGGCCGTGACGGGGGCGGTTCCCACCGGCGGGAACGCGGGACCGGTCGTGTTCGTGTTCCCCGGTCAGGGTTCGCAGTGGGCCGGGATGGGCCGGGAGCTCGCCGCGTCGTCTTCGGTGTTCGCGGCGCGGATGGCCGAGTGCGCCAAGGCTTTGAAGCCGTACACGGACTGGTCTTTGGACGATGAGCTGGACCTCGATCGGGTCGACGTCGTCCAGCCCGCGCTGTGGGCGGTCATGGTGTCGCTCGCGGCGGTGTGGGAGGCGGCCGGAGTGCACCCGGACGCGGTGCTCGGCCACTCGCAGGGTGAGATCGCGGCGGCGGTCGTCGCCGGGATCCTCAGCCTGGACGACGCCGCCAGGGTCGTGGCGCTGCGCAGCAAGGCGTTGACGGCGCTGTCCGGGCGCGGCGGCATGCTCTCGATCGCCGAGGACGCCGACGCCGTCGAGGAACGTCTCCTCCCGTGGACGGGCAGGCTGGACGTCGCCGCCGTCAACGGCCCCGGCGCGACCGTCGTCTCCGGCGACCCCGGCGCCCTCGACGAACTCGCCGCCGTGTGCGAGGCCGCGGGGGTCCGGGCCCGCCGCCTCCCGGTCGACTACGCCTCCCACGGCCCCCAGGTCGAGGAGCTCCGCGACGAGATCCTCACGCTGCTGGCGCCGATCACCCCCCGGCCCGGCCGCCTGCCGATGGCCTCGGCCATGACCGGCGAGATCCTCGAAGGGTCGGAGGCCGGCGCCGAGTACTGGTACGCCAGCCTCCGCGCCCCGGTCCAGTTCGCGGACGCGGTCCGGGTGCTGGGCGACGCCGGTTATGGCGTCTTCGTCGAGACCTCTCCCCATCCGGTGCTGACCACCGCCGTCCTGGCCACCCTCGACGAGGCCGTGCCCGACCGGCCGCCCGTGGTCACCGGGACCCTCCGCCGCGACGACGGCGGCTCGGGTCGGGTCCTGGCCGCGCTGGCCGAGGCGTACACGCGCGGTGTCGCCGTCGACTGGCCGAAGGTGCTCCCGGCCGGGCGCCGGATCGCGCTGCCGACCTACGCCTTCCAGCACCAGCCGTACTGGTACCGGTCGTCGGTCTCCGGCGCGGACGTCGGCTCGGCCGGGCTCGACCCGGTCGGCCACCCGCTGCTCGGCGCGGCGGTCGAACTCGCCGACGGCGGCGGCCTGGTCGTCACCGGACGCCTCAGCCTCACCGACCAGCCCTGGCTCGCGGAACCGGCCGCCGCCGCGACCCTCCTCGCCGAACTCGCGGTCGTGGCGGGCTACCAGGCCGGGTGTCCCCGCGTCGCCGAGCTGGTCCCGTCGTCGCCGCTGACGGTCGAGGCCGGGACGCCCGTCCAGATCCAGGTCGCCGTGGGTGGCCCGGACGCCGACGGGAACCGGACCGTCGAGATCCACGCCCGCCGCGCCCGGTCCGACGACCCCTGGACCAGCCACGCCCGGGGCACCGTCGGCCCCGACCGCCCGGCCGCCGCGACGCCGCTTCCGGCGACCTGGCCGCCCACCGACGCCTTACCTCTCGTGGACGAGACCACCGACGCCACCCTCCGCGCGGCCTGGCTCGACGGAGACGAGCTGCTCGCCGAGGTCGCCCTCCCCGACGAGGCATCGGCCTACGGCCTGCACCCCGCCCTTTTGGCAGCGGTCCTGGACGCGGTCGCGCTGGCCGGGAACGGCTGGCCCGCCGCCGGTCCCGCCGACGTCCTGCTGCCGTCCGGCTGGACCGAGATGTCCCTGTACGCCGCCGGTGCCACCACCCTCCGCGTCCGCCTCGGCCGGTCCGGCGGGCGGCTGTCGCTGGTCGGGTTCGACGCCACTGGCGATCCGGTGGTGTCGGTGGAGTCCCTGACGCTCCGGCCGGTTCCGCTGGAGCAGGTGCGGGCCTCCGCGACACGTACACGAGATGCGATGTTCACTGTCGACTGGGTGCCCGTCCCGGTCCCTGTGGCGGCCTCGGCCGGACGCTGGGCCGTCGTCGGCGCCGACCCGCTCAACCTCGCCGACTCCCTGGCTGCGGCCGGAGTGGACGTCGAAACCCGCGCCGACCTCGATGATCTGGGCTTCGAAACAGTCCTCGCGTTCGTTGGTGAGGCCTCCAGCTCCGAGGAGGACCCGGCCGAGGCGGCCCGCCGGACCACCGCCGAGGTGCTCGACCTGGTCCAGCGGTGGCTCGCGCTGGACACCCCGGATGACGCGCGGCTGGTCGTCGTCAGCCGGGGCGCCGTCGCCGCCGGGCGTGGCGAGACGGTCACCGACCTCGCGGCCGCCGCCGCGTGGGGACTGGTGCGCTCCGCGGAGTCGGAGAACCCCGACCGGCTGGTCCTCGCCGACCTGCCGGTCGATCCGCCGGAGCTCACCCCGGCGATCGGCGCGCTGGCCGCCGCCCTCGGGTCGGGCGAACCCGAACTCGCGATCCGTCACGGCAAGGCTCATGGCCGCAGGCTCGTCCGCGCCACCGCATCCGACCGCACCCCCGAAGCCACCGCCCGCGCCGGGACCGTGCTGATCACCGGTGGTACCGGGACCCTGGCCGGGCTGGTCGCGCGGCATCTGGCCGTGACCGGTCGCGCGTCGCGCCTGCTGCTGTCCGGCCGGAGCGGCCCGCTCGCCGCCGGGGTCGCCACGCTGGCCGCCGACCTGGCCGGATCCGGGGCCGGGGTCCACGTCGTGGCCTGCGACGTCGCCGACCCACGAGCCCTGACCGCACTGCTGGCCGGGATCCCCGAAGGCAGTCCGCTGACCGGGGTCGTCCACACCGCCGGTGTGCTCGACGACGGCGTCGTCGGGTCGCTGACCGCCGCGCGCGTCGACGCCGTGATGCGTCCCAAGGTGGACGGCGCCTGGCACCTGCACCGGCTCACCGCCGATCTGGACCTCGACTTCTTCGCACTGTTCTCCTCGGCCGCCGCGACGTTCGGCGCAGCGGGCCAGGGCAACTACGCGGCGGGCAACGCCTTCCTGGACGCTCTGGCCACCCACCGCCCCGACGCCGTCTCGCTCGCCTGGGGACTGTGGGCCGACACCAGCGGCCTGACCGGCCACCTCAGCGCCGCCGACCGCGACCGGATGACCCGGGGCGGCGTCAGCGCGATGCCCGCCGACGAGGGGCTGGCGCTGCTGGACCTCGCGCTGACCTTGGACGACGCCCTGCTCGTCCCGGCCCGGCTCAACGTGGCGGCGCTGCGCGCCCAGGTCGCCCAGGCGGGCACCAACGCCATGGTCCCGGCCCTGCTCCGGGCCCTGTCCGGTGGCGTGAACCGGGCGGCCGGGCAGGGCGGTGCGGCCGGGGAGGCCCTCCGGGCGCGGCTCGCGGGCCTGTCTCCGGCCGAGGCCGACCGCGCGCTGACCGACCTGATCCGCGCCCACGCCGGAGCGGTGCTCGGGCACGGCCCGGCCGACGTCATCGAGGCGGGACGGGCGTTCCGGGACGCCGGGTTCGACTCGCTGACCTCCGTCGAGCTGCGGAACCGGCTGGCCGCCGCCACCGGGCTGAAACTGCCGGTGACCCTCGTCTTCGACCATCCGATGCCGAGTGCGCTGGCCGCGTACCTGCGCACCGAACTCCAGCGCCGGGGCGGGACCAGAAACCTCACCCCCGACCTCCCGGCCGTCGCCTCGGCGGCGCCGGACGAGCCGATCGCGATCGTCGGCATCGGCTGCCGCTTCCCGGGCGGCGCCGACACCCCCGAGCGGTTCTGGGAGCTGCTGAGCACCGGCACCGACGCGATCGCCGGATTCCCCGCCGACCGGGGCTGGGACACCGACACCGTCTACGCCGCCGACTCCGGTGCGACCTCGACCACCCGGCAGGGCGGGTTCCTCTACGACGCGGCCGAGTTCGACCCCGCCTTCTTCGGCATCAGCCCCCGGGAGGCCCTCGCCATGGACCCGCAGCAGCGGCTCCTGCTGCAGACCTCGTGGGAGGCGCTGGAGCACGGCGGCATCGACCCGGCGACCCTGCGCGGCAGCGCGACCGGCGTCTTCGCGGGCGGATACGGCGGCTCCTGGTACGGCATCGGCCAGGAGGGCTACGGGATCACCGGCAGCGCGGGCAGCGTCATCTCCGGCCGGGTGTCCTACGCCCTCGGCCTCGAAGGCCCGGCGGTCACCGTCGACACGGCCTGCTCCTCCTCGCTGGTGGCCATCCACCTGGCCGCCCAGGCGCTCCGCTCGGGCGAGTGCGCGCTCGCCCTCGCGGGCGGCGCGACCGTGATGGCGACCCCGGGACTGTTCACCGAGTTCTCCCGCCAGGGCGGCCTCGCCTCCGACGGCCGCTGCAAGGCGTTCGGCGCCACGGCGGACGGCACCGGCTGGGGCGAGGGCGCCGGCATGCTCCTGCTGGAGCGGGTCTCCGACGCCCGGCGCAACGGCCACCCGATCCTGGCCGTCATCCGCGGCAGCGCGGTCAACCAGGACGGCGCCTCCAACGGCCTCACCGCCCCCAACGGTCCTTCCCAGCAGCGGGTGATCAGGGCCGCCCTGGCCAACGCCCGGCTGCGGACCGGCGACGTCGACGCGGTCGAGGCGCACGGCACCGGCACCGTTCTGGGCGACCCGATCGAGGCGCAGGCGCTCCTGGCCACGTACGGGCAGGACCGGCCGGAAGACCGCCCGGTGTGGCTGGGCTCGGTGAAGTCGAACATCGCCCACACGGGCGCGGCGGCGGGCGTCGCCGGAGTGATCAAGATGGTGCTCGCGCTGGAGAACGAGGTCCTGCCCCGCACCTTGCACGCCGACGAGGCGTCCCCGCACGTCGACTGGACCGCGGGCCACGCCCGGCTGCTGACCGACCCGGCGCCCTGGCGTGTAGGCGACCGCCCGCGCCGGGCCGGTGTGTCGGGATTCGGGATCAGCGGCACCAACGCCCACCTCGTCGTCGAGGAGGCGCCCGAGGCCCCGGCGGACATTCCCGCCGACCGGCCGGAGGTGCTCAGCGGCGCCCCGCTGGCGTGGCCGCTCTCGGCCAGGACGCCCGACGCGCTGGCCGCGCAGGCCCACCGTCTCGCGGGCCGGGTGCACGACGACCTCGACCCGGTCGACGTCGGCTGGTCGCTGGCCACCACCCGGACGCGGTTCGAGCACCGCGCCGTGGTGCTGGGCGAGAACACCGAGGAGCTGACCGCAGGGCTGCGCGCTCTGGCGGCGGGCGAACGCACGGCCGGGGTGCTGGTCGGCGAGGGTGCCCGGACGCCCCGCGTCGGGTTCCTGTTCGCCGGGCAGGGCGCCCAGCGGGCCGGGATGGGCCGGGAGCTGTATGCGGCCAGCCCCGTGTTCGCGGCGGCGTTCGACCGGGTCGCGGCGGCGCTGGAGGCCGAACTCGGCCTGGCCATCCGCGACGTCGTGCTCAGCGTCCCCCACGTGTCCGGCCTGAACGGCGTGCACCACGGCGACCCGCTGGAGACGGCCCTGGCCGACCAGACGGTGTACGCCCAGACGGGGCTGTTCGCGGTGGAGGTCGGCCTGGTCGCGGTCCTGGCGGCGGCGGGGATCGTGCCGGACGTGGTGGCCGGGCATTCGGTGGGGGAGATCGCGGCTGCGTACACGGCAGGGGTTTTGAGCCTGGAGGACGCCTGCGCGCTGGTGGCGGCGCGGGCCCGGCTGATGCAGGGGCTCCCGCTCGGCGGCGCGATGGCCGCCGTCCAGGCGACCGAGGAGGAGATCGCCGCCGACCTGGAGACCGTGTCGCTGGCGGCGGTGAACGGCCCGTCGTCGGTGGTCGTCTCCGGCGCGGCGGCGGCGGTCGACGCGGTCGTCGAGCGGTGGCGCGAACGGGGACGGCGGGTGCGGCGCCTACGGGTGAGCCACGCCTTCCACTCGGCCCTGATGGACCCGGTCCTGGACGAACTCGGCCACGTCGCCGCAGGTCTGACCCACCGCGCCCCGGCGGTGCCGTGGGTCGGCACCCTGACGGGCGTGCCGGTCACCGCCCCCGAGGCCGGATACTGGCCCGCGCAGGCGCGGCAGGCGGTCCGCTTCGCCGACGCGGTGAACGCGATGGCCGGGCTGGGCGTGACGATGTTCGTCGAGATCGGCCCCGACGGCACCCTCTCCGCGATGGGCTCGGCGGCGCTCACCGCTCCCGAGGACCAGGACTTCGTCCCGGTGCTCCGCCCCAAGACCCACGCCGCCGACTCGGTCCTGACCGCGCTCGCCCGTGCCCACGTGCGTGGGGTAGACGTCGACTGGCCCGCCGTCCTGCGCCCCGGACGCCGCGTCGGCCTCCCGACCTACGCCTTCTCCAAGAAGCGGTTCTGGGCCGAGCCCATGGCCATCCCCACCGACACGGCGACCGGCGACGAGACCACGTTCTGGACCGCCGTCGAACAGGGCGACCTGGACGTGGACGCCGATCGCCCCTTCGGCGAGATGCTGCCGGTGCTGGCGTCGTGGCGGCGGCACTTCCGTGAGGAGGCGGCGGTCGACGACTGGCGCTACCGGATCTCCTGGACGGCCATCCCCGACCCCGAGCCGGTGCCGCTGACGGGCACCTGGCTGATGGTGACCGGCCCCGACGGCCACAGCCTGGCCGAAGAGTGCGTCAAGGCTCTGCCCGAGATCACCCTCGTCACCGTCCCAGCCGGGGCGACGAGGGAGGACCTGACAGCCGTCCTCCCGAAGATGCCGGTCGCGGGGGTGCTGTCCCTGCTCGCGCTGGACGAGGCGCCGCTGCCCGGTCACCCCGGGGTGCCGTCGGGCCTGGCCGCGACGGTGGCCCTCGTGCAGGCGCTCGGTGCGGCCGCCGTGGGCGCGCCCCTGTGGGTGCTCACGCGCGGCGCGGTCGCGGCCGGTCCGCACGAGACGCCGTCGCGGCCGGTGCAGGCGCAGGCCGTCGGCCTCGGCCGGGTCGTCGGCATGGAGCATCCCGACCGGTGGGGCGGCCTGGTCGACCTGCCGCCGGTCCTCGACGACCGGGCCGCCGCCCGGCTCGCCGGGGTGCTGGCCGGGTGCGGTGAGAACGAGGTGGCCATCCGGCCGGTGGGGGTGCTGGGCCGCCGCCTGGTGCGCGCCCGCCGCCCGCTCGGTCAGCGGGACGCCTCCGTCGCCGAGAGCTTCGTACAAGGAAGTGTGCTGGTCACGGGCGGAACCGGCGCGATCGGCGGGCAGGTCGCCGACTGGCTCGGCGACCTCGGCACGGCCCGGGTCGTGCTGTGGAGCCGCTCGGGTGCGACGGCGCCGGGAACCGTCGAGCGGGCCGCACGGCTGGCCGAGCGCGGCACGGCCGTCGCGGTGCTGGCCGGTGACGTCGCACGCCGCGACCACGTCGCCGGGATGCTGACCTGGATGGCGGACGGCCCGGCGCTGACCGGGGTGATGCACACAGCGGGCGTGACCGACGACGGCGTCCTCGAAGGGATGAGCCCGTCGCGGCTCGAAGGCGTGCTGGCGCCGAAGGCCGGGGGAGCCGCCCACCTCGACGAACTGACCGCCGATCTGAACCTGTCGGCCTTCGTGCTGTTTTCCTCGGCCACGGCGACGTTCGGCGGCGCGGGCCAGGGCAACTACTCGGCCGCGAACACCTACCTCGACGCGCTCGCCGAGAACCGGCGCGGACGCGGCCTGGCCGCTCTTTCCGTCGCCTGGGGCGTCTGGGCCGGTGGCGGCATGGCCGAGGCCGACGCGGCGGTCCGCCGCAGGGTCGGGCGCGGTCCGCTCCAGGCCATGGACCCCCGGCTCGCGCTGCGGGCGCTGGGCGCCGCGCTGGAGACCGGCGAGGCCGCGATGAGCGTGATGGACATGAACTGGGCCCAGGCCGCCTCGGCGATGGGCGACCTGCGGCACGTGCCCCTGTTCCGCGAGCTGACCGACCTGCGGACGCTCGTCCCGGCCCCGAGCGCGGGACCCGAGCCGGTCGCCCCGGCCGAGCTCGTCACCCGGCTGGCCGCCCAGCCCGCCGGTGAGCAGGAGCGCATCCTGACCGACCTGGTCAGGGCCGAGGTCGCCGCCGTGCTCGGGCACGACTCCCCGGACACCGTCGGCGCCGGGCAGGCGTTCCAGGACCTCGGCTTCGACTCCCTCACGGCGGTCGAACTGCGCAACCGGCTGTCCATGGTCACCGCGCAGCGGCTGCCCGCCACTTTGGTCTTCGACTATCCGACCCCCGCCGGGCTGGCCCGGTTCCTCCGGTCGGAACTCCTCCCGTCGGCGGCCGAACAGAGCCCGGAGGAGGCGGAAGAGGCCGAGATCAGGAAGGTCCTGTCGTCGGTCCCGCTCGGCCTGCTGCGGAGCGCCGGGCTCCTCGAATCGATCCTCGAACTGGCCGGCGCCGCCGACGCCGCGCCGGAACCGGCGAAGGAGGCGGTGAGCATCCAGGACATGGACGTCGCCGACCTCATCAGGATGGCCCGCGACCGGGCCGACGACTCCCTCTGACCATCCACTGCTGAGAGACGGAAACGGGAGCCACGGTGGCATCTGAGAAGGAAGACCTGGTCGCGGCGCTACGCGGATCGCTGGTCGACAACGAGCGCCTGCGCCGCCAGAACAAGCGCTTCATGGCGTCCCTGCGCGAGCCGATCGCGATCGTCGGGATCGGCTGCCGGTTCCCCGCCGGTGTCCGCGGCCCGGAGGACTTCTGGGAGCTGCTGGCCTCCGGCACCGACGCCGTCTCGGCCTTCCCCACCGACCGGGGCTGGGACACCGCCATGCTCGGCGCCCTCGGGCTCGACGGCGCCACGTCGTCGGCGGCCCAGGGCGGGTTCATCCACGACGCGGGCGACTTCGACCCGGCGTTCTTCGGCATCTCGCCGCGTGAGGCGCTCGCGATGGACCCGCAGCAGCGCTTGCTGCTGGAGGTCTCGTGGGAGGCGCTGGAGCGGGCGGGCATCGAGCCGAGGTCCCTGCGCGGGAGCAGGACCGGCGTCTTCGCCGGCGGCAGCTTCCTCGGGTACGGCACCGGTCTGGAGGGCAGCGGTTCGGAGGGCTACCTACTCACCGGCACCGCGGCCAGCGTGATCTCGGGCCGCGTCTCCTACTCGCTGGGCCTGGAAGGTCCCGCGGTGACGGTGGACACGGCGTGTTCGTCGTCGCTGGTGGCCATGCACCTGGCGGTGCAGTCGCTCCGGTCGGGCGAGTCGTCGCTGGCCCTGGCGGGCGGCGTGACCGTGATGGCGACGCCCGGCTCCTTCATCGGCTTCGCCCTCCAGCAGGGCCTCGCCTCCGACGGCCGGTGCAAGTCGTTCGGCGCCGGGGCGAACGGCACCGGCTGGGGTGAGGGCGCCGCCGTCCTGGTGCTGGAACGGCTCTCGGACGCCCGCAAGAACGGCCACCAGGTCCTCGCCGTGGTGCGCGGCAGCGCGGTCAACCAGGACGGCGCCTCCAACGGCCTGTCCGCCCCGAACGGCCCCTCCCAGCAGCGGGTGATCCGCGCCGCGCTGGAGAGCGCCCGCCTGACCGCCGCCGACGTGGACGTCGTGGAGGCCCACGGCACCGGCACCGTGCTCGGCGACCCGATCGAGGCACAGGCGCTCCTGGCCACGTACGGCCAGGACCGGCCGGAGGACCGCCCGGTGTGGCTGGGGTCGGTGAAGTCGAACATCGCGCACACCCAGTCGGCGGCGGGCGTCGCCGGAGTGATCAAGATGGTGCTCGCGCTGCGGCACGACCTGCTGCCCGAATCCCTGCACGCCGACGAGCCGTCGCCGCACGTCGACTGGAGCGCGGGGAATGCCCGGCTGCTGACCGAGCCGGTGCCGTGGCCGTCGACCGGCGAGCCGCGCCGGGCGGGCGTGTCGGCCTTCGGGATCAGCGGCACCAACGCCCACGTCATCATCGAGGAGGCGCCCCCTCTCGACGACGACGCGCCGACGGCCGAACACCTGCCGGTGCTGACCGGAACCTCCCCGGTCTGGCTGGTCTCCGGGCACACCGAGACCGCCTTGGCCGCCCAGGCGGGCCGGTTGGCCCGCGCCTCCGCGACCCTCGATCCGGTGGACGTCGCCTGGTCCCTGGCCACGACCCGGGCGACGCTCGACCATCGGGCGGTCGTCCTGGGAGCGCCGCTCGCCGGAGTGACCGCACTGGCCGAGGGCCGCTCATCGGCCGACGTGATCTCGGGACAGGCCCGCGAGGGCCGGGTCGGCTTCGTCTTCGCCGGTCAGGGCGCTCAGCGCGCCGGAATGAGCCGGGAGTTGTACGCGGCCTCGCCGGTGTTCGCGGCGGCCTACGACCGTGCGGCCGACCTGATCGAGGCCGAACTGGGCCTGCCGATCCGCGACGTCGGCCCCGACCTGGCCGACCAGACCCTTTACGCGCAGACCGGCCTGTTCGCCATCGAAGTCGGCCTGGTCGCCCTGCTCAAGGCGGCCGGTGTGGTGCCGGATGTGGTCGCCGGTCATTCGGTGGGCGAGATCGCCGCAGCCCACGCGACAGGCGTGCTGAGCCTGGAGGACGCGTGCCGGTTGGTGGCCGCCCGCGCCCGGCTGATGCAGAACCTCCCGCCGGGCGGCGCGATGGCCGCGATCGAGGCGAGCGAGGACGAGATCGACTTGGAGAACGTCTCCCTGGCTGCGGTGAACGGCCCGACGTCGGTCGTCGTCTCCGGTGACGAAGACGCGGTCGACGCCGTCGTGGAGTCCTGGCGTTCGAGAGGCCGGCGAGTACGACGCCTGCGGGTCAGCCACGCGTTCCACTCCGCGCGGATGGACCCGGTCCTGGACGACCTCGGCCGGGTCGCCGCCGGGCTGACGTACGCGGCGCCGACCGTGCCGTGGGCCTCGACGTCGACGGGTGAGCTGATGACGGCGCCCGAGCCCGGCTACTGGCCCGGTCAGGCCCGGGGCCCGGTCCGGTTCGCCGACGCCGTGACCACGATGGCCGGTCTCGGGGTGACGGTCTTCGTCGAGATCGGCCCCGACGGAACCCTGTCGGCGATGGGCGGGGCGGTGCTCGACGCCCATTTCGTCCCGATGCTGAACCCGGCGCTTCCGGCGCGCGAGGCCGTCCTGACCGGGCTGGCCCAGGCGCACGTCCTGGGCGTGACGGTCGACTGGGCGGCGGTTCTTCCGGCCGGACGGCGCGTCGACCTGCCCACCTACGCCTTCCAGTACCAGCGGTTCTGGCCGGTGCCAGGCCCGGCCGCGGTGAGTTCCGGTTCGGCGATGGAGGCCCAGTTCTGGGCCGCGGTCGAGCGGGGCGACGTGGCCGGGCTGAGCGGCGCGCTGGAGGTGGACGCCGACCGTCCCTTCGGCGACGTGCTGCCGGTGCTGGCGTCGTGGCGGCGGCGGGAGCGTGAGGAGGCCCGTTCCGCCGACGTGCGCTACCGGATCTCGTGGGTGCCGATCCCCGATCCCGAGCCGTCCCGGCCGATCGGACCGTGGCTCGTGGTGACCGGACCGGCCGGAACCGAACTGGCCGGACGCTGCGCCGAAGTGCTGGGCGCGACGGTCGTCGTGGCCGGGGACGACGTCTCCCGCGAGGCACTGAGAGAACTGCTGCCGAACACCCCGCTCGCGGGTGTGCTGTCCCTGCTGGCCCTCGACGAGGAGCCGCTGGCCGGTCACCCCGGCGTGCCGGTCGGGCTGGCCGGATCGGTGGGACTGATCCAGGCGCTGGGGGACGCGGGCATCGGTGCGCCGCTGTGGATGGTGACCCGGGGTGCCGTGTCCGTCGGCGCCGACGACGCGTTGACGCGTCCGGTGCAGGCGCACGTCCTGGGCATCGGCCGGGTCGCGGCCATGGAGAACCCCGACCGCTGGGGCGGTCTGATCGACCTGCCGGAGACGTTCGACTCCCGGACGGGGGCCCGGCTGGCCGGGGTGCTCGCCGGATGCGGTGAGGACCAGGTGGCCATCAGGGCCGCCGGGATCCGGGCCCGCCGGCTCGTGCGGGCGCCTCGCGGGATCGGGGGGAGTGCTCAGGTCGTACCCGAAACAGTGCTGGTGACCGGCGGGACCGGCGCGCTCGGGCGGCACACCGGCGCATGGCTGGCCGGACGCGGCGCGGCGCGGGTGGTGCTGTGGAGCAGGTCGGGGCCGGGAGCGGCGGGCGCCGCGAACCAGGCCGCGCGACTGGCGGAACAGGGCACGGCCGTCGCGGTCGTGTCCGGCGACGTGGCCAGGAAGGACGACGTCGCCGGGCTGGTCAGGTGGATCGGGCCGGCGCTGACCGGCGTGGTCCACACGGCGGGGGTGCTCGACGACGGCGTGCTCGACCGGATGAGCCCGGCCCGGCTGGAGGGCGTCCTGGCGGCGAAGGCCGGTGGGGCGGCGCATCTCGACGAGCTGACGGCCGGGCTGGATCTGTCGGCGTTCGTGCTGTTCTCCTCTGCGGCGGCCACCTTCGGCGGCGGCGGGCAGGGCAACTACGCGGCGGCCAACGCCTTCCTCGACGCCCTCGCCGAGAACCGGCGCGCACGAGGGCTGGCCGCGACGTCACTGGCCTGGGGCGCGTGGGCGGGCGGCGGGATGGCCGCCTCCGACGACACCGTGCGACACCGGGTCGGCAGCGGGCCGACCAGGGCGCTCGACCCCGACGTCGCGTTGCAGGTGATGGGCCAGGCGCTCGACGGCGGCGAGGCCACGCTGACGGTCTCGGACATGGACTGGGCCCAGATCGCCGGTGGCCTGACCGACCCCGACCAGGCCCCGCTGCTCAGGGACCTGCCCGACGTGCGGGCGCTCGTCCAGGTGGGCGCGGTGGCGGCGCGCCCGGTGGGAGAGCTCGCCGCACGACTGACGGGCCGACCGGCGGCCGACCAGCACGACATCATCACCGGCGTGGTCCGGGCCGAGGCGGCGGCGGTGCTGCACCATCCCTCGCCGGACACGATCGAGGCCGACCGCGCGTTCGGCGACCTGGGGTTCGACTCCCTGACCGCGGTGGAGCTGCGGAACCGGCTCTCCGCGATCGCCGGGGTGCGGCTCCCGGCGACCCTGATCTTCGACTATCCGACGCCCGACCAGCTGGCGCGTCACCTGAGGGCGGAACTCCTCGGCGATGAGGCCGATGTCCCGGCCGCACCTGCGGCGCCGATCGCCGGGACGGACGACGACCCGATCGCGATCGTGGGCATGGGCTGCCGCCTCCCCGGCGGCGTGAACAGCCCCGACCAGCTGTGGGAGCTGCTGGTCTCGGGCACCGACGCGGTCTCCGGCTTCCCGACCAACCGAGGCTGGGGCACCGAGTCGTCGGCGGGTCAGGGCGGTTTCGTGTACGGCGCGGGCGACTTCGACCCCGCGTTCTTCGGCATCGGCCCGCGCGAGGCGCTGGCGATGGACCCGCAGCAGCGGATGCTCCTGGAGGTCTCGTGGGAGGCGCTGGAGCGGGCGGGCATCGAACCGCGCTCGCTGCGCGGCAGCCAGACCGGCGTCTTCGCCGGAGGCACCCCCACCGGCTATGGCGCCGGGCTGGAGGGCAGCGGCTCGGAGAGCTTCCTGCTCACCGGCACCGCCGGGGCCGTCCTCGCGGGCCGGGTCTCCTACGCGCTGGGCCTGGAAGGACCTTCGGCGACGGTGGACACGGCGTGTTCGTCGTCGCTGGTGACGCTGCACCTGGCCGCTCAGGCGCTCCGGGCGGGTGAGTGCTCGCTGGCGCTGGCGAGCGGCGTGACCGTGCTGGCGACCCCGGCGCCGTTCGCGGCCTTCGCACTGCAACAGGGCTTGGCCTCCGACGGCCGGTGCAAGTCGTTCGGGGCCGACGCCGACGGCACCGGCTGGGCCGAGGGCGTCGGCGTCCTGGTGCTGGAACGGCTGTCGGACGCCCGGCGCAACGGACACCCGGTGCTGGCCCTGGTACGCGGCAGCGCCGTGAACCAGGACGGCGCCTCCAACGGCCTGACCGCCCCCAACGGCCCCTCGCAGCAGCGGGTCATCAGGGCCGCCCTGGCCAGTGCCCGCCTGACCGCAGCCGACGTGGACGTGGTCGAGGCGCACGGCACCGGCACCGTGCTCGGCGACCCGATCGAGGCCCAGGCGCTCCTCGCCACCTACGGCCAGAACCGGCCGGAGGGCAGGCCGCTGCTGCTGGGGTCGGTGAAGTCGAACATCGCCCACACCCAGGCCGCCGCGGGCGCCGCCGGGGTGATCAAGATGGTGCTCTCCCTGCGGCACGGCCTGCTCCCGGTCTCCCTCCACGCGGCCGAGCCGTCTCCGCACGTCGACTGGGACGCCGGTGACATCCGGCTGCTGACCGAGCAGGAGTCCTGGCCCGCGGGCGACCGACCGCGCCGGGCCGGGGTGTCGGCCTTCGGTATCAGCGGCACCAACGCCCACGTGATCATCGAGGAGGCCCCGCCCGCTCCGGAGACCGTCGAGTCCAACGTGCCGGTTCTGGCAGAAGGACCGCCGGTGCTGCTGGTGTCGGGACGGTCGGCCAAGAGCCTGGCCGCGCAGGCCGGCCGGCTGGCCGCGCACCTGAGCGCCCGGCCGGAACTCGACCCCGCCGACGTGGCCTGGTCACTCGTCACCACCCGATCGACCTTCGAACACCGCGCGGCGGTTCTCGGCGACGACCTGGACTCCCTCGCGACGGGACGCCCGGCGAGCCGCGTGGTCACGGGCGAGGTCCCCGCCGGAAGGCCGGGCCGGGTCGGCTTCGTCTTCGCCGGTCAGGGCGCCCAGCGCGCGGGCATGGCCCGGGAGCTGTACGCGGCCTCCCCGGTGTTCGCGGCGGCCTACGACCGGGCGGCCGACCTGATCGAGGCCGAACTGGGCCTGCCGATCCGCGACGCCGGTCCCGATGTCGCCGACCAGACCTTGTACGCGCAGACCGGCCTGTTCGCGGTGGAAGTCGGCCTGGTCGCCCTGCTCAAGGCGGCCGGAGTGGTGCCCGACGTGGTCGCCGGCCACTCGGTCGGCGAGATCGCCGCAGCCCATGCCGCAGGCGTGCTGACCCTGGAGGACGCCTGCCGCCTGGTGGCCGCCCGCGCCCGCCTGATGCAGGACCTCCCGCCGGGCGGCGCCATGGCCGCCATCGAGGCGAGCGAAGACGAGATCGACCTGGAGCACGTCTCCCTGGCAGCGGTCAACGGCCCGACGTCGGTCGTCGTCTCCGGCGACGAAGACGCGGTCGACGCCGTCGTCGAGTCATGGCGCCTGAAAGACAGGAGAGTGCGGCGCCTGCGGGTGAGCCATGCCTTCCACTCCGCACGCATGGACCCGATCCTGACCGACCTCGGCGAGGTCGCCGCACAACTACGGCACTCCGCCCCCGCCACGACGTGGATCGGCGCGCTCTCCGGTGAGCAGCTCGCCGCGCCCGACGCCGGATACTGGGCCCGCCAGGCACGGCGCCCGGTCCGCTACGCCGACGCGATCACCACGATGGCCGCCCAGGGCGTCACGGTGTTCGTCGAGATCGGCCCCGACGGAACCCTGTCCGCCATGGGCAGAGCGGTCCTCGACGCGCACTTCGTCCCGATGCTCAACCCGGCCCTCCCCGCCGCCGAGGCGGTGCTCACCGGGCTGGCCCACGCGCACGTCCGGGGCGTGAAGGTCGACTGGCAGGCCGTTCTGCCCGCCGGAAGGCGGACCGAACTGCCCACCTACGCCTTCCAGCACCAGTGGTTCTGGCCCCAGGAGACGGCCGCGAAGCTTGAGACCGGCGGCGGCACCGAGGCCGAGGCCCGGTTCTGGGCCGCCGTCGAGCACGGCGACCTGACCGGTCTGGCCGGGGCGCTCGACGTGGACGCGCAGCGTCCTTTCAGCGAGGTCGTGCCGCTGCTGGCGTCCTGGCGGCGGCGGGACAGGGAGGCGTCGGCGGTCGCCGACTGGCGCTACCGGGTGTCGTGGGAGCCGATCGCCGATCCCGAACCGGTCGCGCTGACCGGCACCTGGCTGGTGGTGACCGGTGCGGCCGGACTCGGCCGGGCCGACGCGTGCGTGCGGGCGCTGACCGGGCGGGGCGCGACGGTGATCCAGGTCGTCGCCGGAGCGGGCGACGTGGACCGGGAGTCGCTGGGCGCGCTGCTCGGCGGGCACCGGTCGACCGCGTTCAGCGGGGTGCTGTCGCTGCTGGCCCTGGAGGAGGCGCCGCTGCCGGGACATCCGTCGGTGCCGTCGGGGCTGGCCGCCACCCAGGGGTTGATCCAGGTGCTCGGGGACGCCGGAGTGGGCGCCCCCTTGTGGGTCGTGACCGGGGCGGTGACCGATCCCGTCCAGGCGCAGGTCTGGGGTCTGGGACGGGTGGCGGCGCTGGAGCATCCCGACCGGTGGGGTGGTCTGGTCGACGTACCGGAAGAATTGACCGAACGGGACGTGGCGCGACTGGGCGCGGTGCTCGCCGGGTGCGGCGAAGACCAGGTCGCGATCCGGGGGTCGGGGATCACGGCCCGGCGCCTGGTCCGGAGCGCGCGGCCGACGGGTGACCGCCGGTGGGAACCGCACGGCACCGTCCTGGTGACGGGCGGCACCGGCGCGATCGGCGGCCGGGTGGCGCGCTGGCTGCCCGGACGCGGCGCTCAGCATGTGGTGATTTCCAGCCGTTCCGGCCCCGCGGCCCGGGGTGCCGCAAGGCTGGCCGCGGAGCTGGCCGAGGCCGGAACCCGGGCCGAGGTGATCGCCTGCGACACCGCCGAGCGGGCCGAGACGGCCGGGCTGCTGGCCCGGATCGGCACGCCGCTGACCTCGATCTTCCACACCGCCGGAACCGAAAAAGGCAACGCCCTGGAGACCGGCGGCCCGCACGACCTCGCCGCGATGCTGGCGCCGAAGGCCGCCGGTGCGACGCACCTCGACGAACTGACCGCCGGGCTTGACCTCGACGCGTTCGTGCTGTTCTCCTCGATCGCCGCCATCTGGGGCAGCGGGCACCAGTCGGCCTACGCCGCCGCCAACGCCCACCTCGACGGCCTGGCCGAGAACCGGCGCGCCCGCGGCCTGACCGCGACGTCGGTGAGCTGGGGCCTGTGGGGCGGCGGCGGGCTCGGCTCCCGTGACGCCGCCACCGGCGCGCAGATGGCGCGGCGCGGTGTCCGGACGATGGACCCCGACCGCGCGATCGCCGCCCTGGCCGCGACGCTCGACGCCGACGAGGGCGTGGTCACCGTGGCCGACATCGACTGGGAGACGTTCGTCCCTGTCTTCACGCTGCGCCGTCCCAGCCCACTGATCGCCGGTCTGACCGAGGCGGCGGTCCCGGCCGTCGTCACGGCGACGGCTCGCGGTCCTCTGGGCGAGCGGCTGTCCGGCGTCCCGCCGCTGGAGCAGGAGCGGATCCTGACGGAGCTGGTGCTGGCGGAGACCGCCGCCGTCTTGGGCTACGACCCGGCCGAGGCGGCCGAGGTGGTGCAGCCGGGCCGGGCGTTCCGGGACCTCGGTTTCGACTCCCTGTCGGCCGTCGAACTGCGCGACCGGCTCAACGCGGCGACCGGCCTGACCCTCCCGGCCACCCTGGTCTTCGACCACCCGAGCCCCCGTGAGGCCGTGCTTCTCCTGCGGGGCGAGCTGCTGGGCGTGCTGCCGGAGGTCCGGGCCGAAGTCGCGGCCGGGCCGGTCGACGCCGCCGATCCGGTGGTCGTCGTGGGCATGGGGTGCCGCTTCCCCGGTGGGGTCCGGCGGCCCGAGGACTTCTGGGAGCTGCTGGTCAGCGGTACCGACGCGGTCGCCGGGTTCCCCGCCGACCGGGGCTGGGACCTGTCGGCGGGAGAGGGCGGTTTCGTGTACGACGCCGCCGAGTTCGACGCCGGTTTCTTCGGCATCAGCCCCCGTGAGGCCCTGGCGATGGACCCGCAGCAGCGGATGCTGCTGGAGGTCTCGTGGGAGGCGCTGGAGCAGGCCGGGATCGACCCCGAGTCGCTGCGCGGCAGCCGCACGGGCGTGTTCTCCGGGGCGTCCGCCTCGGGATACGGGCTCGGCGCGGCGGCGGAGGGCACCGAGGGCTTCATGATGACCGGGAACGCCATGAGCGTGATCTCGGGCCGGGTCTCCTACTCGCTGGGCCTGGAGGGGCCCGCCGTAACGGTGGACACGGCGTGCTCGTCGTCGCTGGTGGCGCTGCACCTGGCCGTCCAGTCGCTCCGGGCGGGTGAGTGCTCGCTGGCGCTGGCCGGGGGTGTGGCGGTGATGGCCACTCCGGCGGCGTTCGCGGAGTTCGCGGTCCAGCAGGGCCTGGCCGGTGACGGCCGGTGCAAGTCGTTCGGCGCCGGAGCCGACGGGACCGGCTGGGGCGAGGGCGCCGGTGTGCTGGTCGTGGAGCGGTTGTCGGACGCCCGCAGGAACGGCCACCCGGTTTTGGCCGTGGTGCGCGGCAGCGCCGTCAACCAGGACGGCGCCTCCAACGGCCTCACCGCGCCGAACGGCCCCTCACAGCAGCGGGTGATCAGGGCGGCGCTGGCCAACGCGGGGATGCTCCCGGCGGATGTGGACGTGGTCGAGGCGCACGGCACCGGCACGGTCCTGGGCGACCCGATCGAGGCGCAGGCGGTGCTGGCGGCGTACGGGCAGGACAGGGAACGGCCCCTGTGGCTCGGGTCGGTGAAGTCGAACATCGCGCACACCCAGGCCGCAGCGGGCGCCGCCGGGGTGATCAAGATGGTGCTGGCGCTGCGCAACGACCTGCTGCCCGCCACCCTGCACGCCGACGTCCCGTCGCCGCACGTCGACTGGTCCGCCGGTGACGTGCGCCTGCTGACCGAGCCGGTGGCGTGGAAGGCCAACGGCCGGGTCCGCCGGGCGGGGGTGTCGGCGTTCGGGATCAGCGGCACCAACGCCCACGTGATCATCGAGGAGGCCCCTTCGAGCTCTGACGCCGTCGCATCCGACGTGCCGGTTCTGACCGGGGGGCCGTCGGTGTGGCCGCTCTCTGGGCGCACCGCCGACGGCCTGGCCGCGCAGGCGTCCCGGCTGGCCGCGCACGTGCGGACCCGCCGGGACCTCGGCACCAGCGACGTGGGATGGTCGCTGGCCACCACCCGCTCGGCCTTCGGGCACCGTGCGGTGGCGTTGGGCGGCGACCGCGACGAACTGCTCGCGGGACTGTCCGCCATCGAAGGAGGCCGGACCTCCCCATCGGTCGTCGCCGGTACTTCGGCAGGTGGGGGCCGGGTCGGGTTCGTGTTCGCCGGTCAGGGCGCGCAGCGGGCCGGGATGGGCCGTGAGCTGTACGCCGCCAGCCCCGTGTTCGCGCGGTCCTTCGACCAGGCGGCCGCCCTGCTGGAGGTCATGCTGGGACTCTCGATCAGGGATGTGGTGCTGGGCCGCGAAGCCGACGAGCGGGCCGACCAGACGGTGTACGCGCAGACCGGCCTGTTCGCGGTGCAGGCCGGCCTGCTGGCCCTGCTGGCCGACGCAGGTGTGGTCCCCGACGCTGTCGCCGGTCACTCGGTCGGCGAGATCGCCGCAGCGTACGCGGCCGGGGTGCTGACCCTCGAGAACGCCTGCGCGCTGGTCGCGGTCAGGGCCCGGCTGATGCAGTCGCTCGCCCCCGGCGGCGCGATGGCCGCCATCGAGGCGAGCGAAGACGAGATCGACCTGGAGCACGTCTCCCTGGCTGCGGTCAACGGCTCGACGTCGGTCGTCGTCTCCGGCGACGCAGACGCGGTCGACGCGGTCATGGAGTCCTGGCGCCTGAAGAACAGGAGAGTGCGCCGCCTGCGGGTCAGCCACGCCTTCCACTCCCCGCACATGGACCCGATGCTCGCGGAACTGGGCGAGGTCGCGGCCAGACTGCGCCACTCCGCCCCTGCCACGACCTGGATCGGCGCGTTGCACGGCACCCCGGTCACCGACCCCGGCCCCGGCTACTGGACCGACCAGGCCCGGCACCCGGTCAGGTTCGCCGACGCCGTCACCACCATGGCCGCCCAAGGAGTGCGGACCTTCGTCGAGATCGGCCCCGACACGACCCTGTCGGCACTGGGAGCCGCCGCCCTCACCCAGGAGGCGGCGTTCATCTCGATGCTCCGCCCCGACCAGGACGCCCCGGCCGCCGTCACGGCGGCGCTGGCCCGTCTCCACGTGCGCGGCGTCCCGGTCGACTGGACGAGGGTCCTGCCAGCGGGAACCCACGTCGACCTGCCGACCTACGCCTTCCAGCGCCGCCCCTACTGGCTGCTCCCGGAGCGGGTGGAACCACCGACGCCGTCCTGGCGCTACCGCGTCACCTGGGCACCGCTGCCCGACACCGAGCCCGCCGCGCTCCACGGGATGTGGCTGGTGGTGGTCCCCGCCGCGCACGCCGCAGGCGACATCGCGAACGGCTGTGTGAACGCGATGATCGCGGCGGGGGCTGAGGTGACGGTCGTCGAGGTCACCCCGGACGAACTCGACCGCACCTCACTGGCCGCCAAGGGCCTGCCCGCCGGGGTGACCGGCGTCGTCTCGCTCCTCGCCCTGGACGAGACGCCGCTGCCCGGCTCACCCGTGACCGCCGGCCTGGCGGGCACTCTCGCCTTGGCCCAAGCCCTGACCGACGCCGGGGTAGGCGTCCCGCTGTGGGTGCTCACCCAGGAGAGTCCGCTCCAGTCCCAGATCCAGGGTCTCGGCCGGGTCGTCGCCTTGGAGCACCCCGACCAGTGGGGCGGCCTGATCGACCTGCCCGAAGTCGTGGACGAACGAACCGGCGCCCGGCTGTGCGCGGTGCTGGCCGGTCGCGGCGAGGACCAGGTCGCCATCCGGAGCGCGGGCGTCCTGGCCCGGCGGATGGTCCCGGCCGGTCCCTCTCCGGAAGGCGAACCGTGGCACCCCCGGGGAACCGCGCTCGTCACCGGCGGTACGGGTTCGATCGGCGCCCGGGTCGCCCGATGGGTCGCCGGTCGGGGCGCGCGGAGAGTGGTGCTGACCTCCCGTTCCGGCCCGGCCGCGCCGGGCGTGGCAAGGCTGGCCGCCGACCTGGCCGCCCTCGGGACCACGGTCGAGGTGTTCGCCTGCGACGGCGCCGACCGCGCCGACCTGACCGGAGTGCTGGCCCGGATCCCCGGCCTGAGCTCCGTCTTCCACGCCGCAGGTGTCTCGCTCGACCGCACGGTACGCGACCTCGGCGTAGAGGACTTGGCCCACGTCCTCGGCCCCAAGGCCGTGGGAGCCGATCTGCTCGACGAACTCACCACCGACCTCGACGCCTTCGTCCTGTTCTCCTCCGGCTCCGCGACCTGGGGAAGCGGCCTGCTGGCCGGTTACGCCGCCGCCAACGCCCACCTCGACGGCCTGGCCGCGCGACGCCGCGCCCAAGGGCTGGTGGCGACGTCGGTCGCCTGGGGTGTGTGGGGCGGCGACGGGATGGGCGCCGGTGAGGCCGCCGTCCAGATGGAGCGCATGGGTGTGCGGCCGATGGATCCGGACCTCGCGATCGGCCACCTGGCCGAGGCGATCGACGGTGACGAGGGCCTGCTCACGGTCGCCGACATCGACTGGGCCCGGTTCGCGCCGATCTTCACCCTGCGCCGCCCGAGCCCGCTGATCGGCGAGCGGATCCCCGCGGCCCCCGCCCAGGCGGCGGTGGACGGTTCGCTGGCCCGGCGCCTGGCCGCCTCCTCATCGGCGGAACAGGACCGGATCCTCGCCGACCTCGTCAGGGCCGAGGCCGCCACCGTGCTCGGGCACGACTCGCCGGACGCGATCGACATGGACCTCGGCTTCATCGAGCAGGGCTTCCACTCACTGACCGCGATCGAGTTCCGCGACACCCTCAACGCCCTGACCGGCCTGCGGCTGCCCGGCTCGATCGTCTTCGACCACGCCACCCCCGCACTGCTCGCCCGCCACCTGCGCACCGAACTCGCCGTCACCGCCCCGGCCGCCGACCCCGGCACCTCGCTCAGCGGCCTGTACGCCGAGGCGGCCCGCGCGGGCCGGTCGGCGGAAGCGGTGAAACTCATCACCGGGCTCGCCACGTTCCGCCCGACCTTCCACGGACCCGCCGACGCCGGCACCCCGCCGGACGCACTCCACGTCGCCCGCGGCCCGGCCGCCCCCGGGCTGGTCTTCCTCACCTCGTTCTTCGGCCGGTCGGGCGTGCGCGAGTACGCCCGGATCGCCGGCGGATTCCAGGGCGTGCGCGACGTGACCGTGCTGCGGGAACCGGGGTTCCTCGGCACGGAACCGCTCCCCGCCGACGTCGAGGCCCTCGTCGCGGTCCTGGCCGGACAGCTGCCCGACGGGCCGTTCGCGCTCGCCGGGCACTCCACCGGCGGACTGGTCGCCTACGCGCTGGCCACCCACCTGGAGAAGGAAGGCAGGGCGCCCGAGGGGATCGTGCTGCTGGACACCCCGGCCGTCGGCCCCGACGGGTTCTCCGGCGAGTGGCCCGGCTTCCTCGACACCACTCTCGCGCTGACCGCCGACTACGCGAAGGACGACACCTGGCTCACCGCCACCGTCCACTACCTCGACCTGCGCTGGCAGGACCTGCCCCCGACCGCGACCCCGTTGCTGCACCTGCGGGCCGCCGACACCCCGGACGGGTTCCCGGTCATCGCCCCGCCCGAGGCCACCTTCTTCTCCAGCCCCACCACCGTCGTCGACGTGCCGGGAGACCACTTCTCGATGATGGGCGACCACGCGGAGACCACCGCGGAAACGATCAACCAGTGGCTTGCCGATTTGTGAAGGAGTCGTACATGAGCCCCCATCCACACGACCACCGCCTGGCCGTCGTGGGCGGCGGGGTGATGGGCACCAACATCACCGCGCTGGCCCTCGGCCACGGGGTCCCCGTCGTGCTCGTCGACGTCAGCGAGGAGGTGCTGGCCAAGGCGGCCGAGACGATCGCCTTCAAGCTGCGGCACGCCCAGCTGATGGGCAGGCTCCCGGCCGGGCGCCGCGCGGCGAAGCTGACCACGAGCGTCTCCCTCATGGACGCGGCCGACGCCACGACCGTGGTCGAGGCCGTCGTCGAGATCCCGGAGACCAAGGCCAAGGTGCTCGCCGAGGTCTCGGGGATCGTCCGTCCCGGGACGCTGCTGATCTCGAACACCTCGTGCATCCCGATCGACGAGATGGCGTCGTCGGTGGCCCGGCCCGAGGAGCTCGTCGGGGTGCACTTCATGAACCCCGCGTACATGATCGAGATGGTCGAGGTGATCCGCGGCCCGCGCACGGGCGAGGCGGCCATGACGGCGGTCACCGACTTCCTCGGTGTCCTCGGCCGCACCTGCCTGGTCGTGAACGACGCCCCGGGGTTCGTGATCAACCGGGTGCTGCACCCGCTGATCAACAGCGCGGCCCGGCTGGTGCAGGACGGCGTCGCCCCGGTCGAGGTCGTCGACGGCCTGCTCGAAGGCTGCCTCGGCCACTCGACCGGTCCGCTGCGCACGGCCGACCTCATCGGCCTGGACAACCTCGTCGACTCGCTCCACGTGCTGCACGCCCGGACCGGCGACCCCGGTTCGAAGCCCTGTGACCTCCTGCTCGACCTGGTCCGCGCCGGAAAGTTCGGCCGCAAGTCCGGCCAGGGTTTCTACGACTACGCGGAAGTGGCCTCATGACCGACCAGACCACCACCCTGACGGCCGCCGCCCTGGAGCGCGAGCTGACCGCCTACCTCTCGGAGAAGACCAAGACCGAGGTCGGGCCAGGCGACGACGTCTTCGCCTCCGGCCTGGTCTCCTCGATGTTCGCCATGCAGCTGGTCGTCCACCTCGAGTCGACCTACGACGTCGCGATCATCGGACCCGAGCTGAAGATCGACAACTTCCGCACCGCCCAGGTGATGGCCGCGCTGGTCCTGCGCCTGTCGCAGGACGGGGGGACCGGCGATGCTTGACACGGCCACCCTGATCGACGAGCGCGACCTGGTCGGCGACCTCATCGGCGACCAGGCCGAAGAGTGGGACCTGTCCGGTGAGCTGCCGATCGAGCTGCTGCGCAAGCTCGGCGCGCTGGGCCTGCTGTGCGCGGAGGTGCCCGCCTCGTTCGGAGGTCTCGGCCTCGACAGCCTGCGCAGCGGCGAGCTGACCGCCCACGTCGGCAGCCTGTGCAGCTCCACCCGCAGCATCATGACCTCGCACGGGATGGCCGCCTGGATGGTGTCCCGCTTCGGCGACCGGAACCAGCGGCGCGACTACCTGGAGGAGTTCACCAGCGGCCGCCTGGCCGCCGTGGGCTTCAGCGAGCCCGCCGCCGGCAGCGACCTGGCCGCGATGCGGACCCGGATCCGGCGCGAGGGCGACGGTGTGGTCGTCACCGGTGAGAAGAAGTGGGTGACCGGCGCCCGGTACGCCGACCACATCATGATCCTCGGCCGCATGGGGGACGCGGGCGGCGTCGTCGCCGTCCCGGTGACCGCCCCCGGCGTCGAACTGGTGCCGATCGCCACCCCCGTGCTCGGCTGCCGCGCCGCCGGGCACTGGCACGTGCGGCTGGACGAGGTCAGGCTCCCGGCCGACCACCTGCTCGGCGGGGGTGGCCAGGACCTCTCGATGCTGTTCACCACCGCCCTGTCCTACGGCCGGATCTCGGTCGCCTGGGGGTGTACGGGGATCGTCCGGGCCTGCCTGAAGGCGGCCACCGACCACGCCAGGGAGCGTGAGCAGTTCGGCAAGCCGATCGGCGAGCACCAGCTCGTCGCCCGCCACCTCGCCGAGCTCCTCGTGTCGGAGCAGATCGCGACCCGCGTGTGCGAGCACGCCAGCGCGGCCTGGCAGTCGTTCTCCCCGGACATGGGGATCGCCACCGTGCTGGCCAAGCACGTCAGCGCCCGGCAGGCCGCAGACGGCGCCGCCGCCGCCGTCCAGGTCCTCGGCTCGGCCGGGGCGACGGACGGGCACGTCGTCGCCCGCGCCTACCGCGACGCCAAGCTCATGGAGATCATCGAGGGCAGCAACGAGATCAGCCAGCTCATCCTGGCCGGCCACGCCCTCTCCCAACCACAGGGAACCCGGTCATGACCCTCGTCAAATGCCTGGTCTGGGACCTCGACAACACCCTCTGGCAGGGCACCCTGCTGGAGGACACGGACGTCCACCTGTCCGACGAGGTGCGCGCCGTCATCGTCGAACTCGACTCGCGGGGCATCCTCCAGTCGATCGCCAGCAAGAACGACCACGACATGGCCTGGAAGCGGCTGGAGGAACTCGGCGTCGCCGACTACTTCCTCGTCCCGCGCATCAGCTGGGGCCGCAAGTCCGACGCCGTGATGGGGATCGCGCAGGACCTCCAGTTCGCGCTGAACACGATCGCCTTCGTCGACGACACCCCGACCGAGCGGGCCGAGGTCACCTACCACGCCCCTGACGTGCGCTGTTACACCGACGCGGACGTGCTCTCCCTCGTCGACCGGCCCGAGTTCAGCCCGGAGGTCGTCACCGTCGACGCCCGCCGCCGCCGCGAGATGTACAAGGCCAACGCGCTGCGCACCGAGGAGAAGGACTCCTTCGACGGCCCCGACGAGGACTTCCTGCGCTCCCTCGACCTGGTCATGGAGATCGGCCGGGCCGACCACGAGGATCTGTCCCGCGTCGAGGAACTCACGCTGCGCACCAGCCAGATGAACGCCACCGGCGTGCACTACTCCGACGCGACGCTGCGCGGACTGCTGGCCGACCCCGCCCACGAGGTCCTCACCATCACCCTCACCGACCGGTTCGGCCCGCACGGCGCGGTCGGCGTCCTGCTGCTGGAGCGTCACCCCGCTGTCTGGCACCTCAAGCTGCTCGCCACCTCCTGCCGGGTGGTCACCTTCGGCGCCGGGACGGTGCTGCTGAACTGGCTGGTCGACCAGGCCGCCCAGGCCGGCGTCCATCTGGCCGCCGACTTCAGGCCCACCGACCGCAACCGGATGATGGAGATCGCCTACCGGTTCGCCGGCTTCACCCAGGACCCGTGCGACTGCCTCGCCGGGATCGGCGGGGGCGAGAGCGACGTCCAGTGCCTGCACCTGGTCACCGCGCGCCGGGAGGGGCCCACCACGATGCGGCTCGTCTCTCCCGATCTGACCATCTGAAACCGGCCCCTTCGGCACGGACTGTGGAGCACACATGAGCGAGTACGATCCCCTGGCCGTCGTCGGCATGAGCTGCCGTTACCCCGGCGGCGTCCGTTCGCCGGAGGACCTGTGGCAGGTCGCCGTCACCGGGCGCGAGGTCCTCTCGCCGTTCCCCCGCGACCGGGGCTGGGACCTACCGTCCCTGCGCCACGACCGGGGCGGCTTCCTCGACGACGTCGCGGGCTTCGACCCGGGCTTCTTCGGCATCGGCCCGCGCGAGGCCCAGGCGATGGACCCGCAGCAGCGGGTGCTCCTGGAGGTCGCCTGGGAGGCCGTCGAACGGTCGGGTCTCGACCCGCTGACCCTGCGGGGGAGCAGGACCGGGGTCTTCGTCGGGGGCGAGCCGCGCGAATACGGCCCGCGCCTGTCCGAGGCGCCGGAGGGCGTCGAGGGCCACCTGTTCACCGGCACCGCGACCAGCGTGCTGTCCGGGCGCGTCGCCTACTCGCTCGGGCTGCGCGGTCCCGCCCTCACCGTCGACACCTCCGCCTCCGGGTCGCTCGTCGCGCTGCACCTGGCCGCCCAGTCGCTCCGCAACGGCGAGTGCTCCCTGGCGCTGGCCGGTGGGGTGTCCGTGATGTCCACCCCGGCGAACTTCATCGCGCTCGGCGCCCTGGGCGTGCTGGCCCCCGATGGCCGCTGCAAACCTTTCTCCGCCGACGCCGACGGCACCGTCTGGTCGGAGGGTGTCGGCGTCGTCGTCCTGGAACGCCTCTCCGACGCCCTGCGCAACGGCCATCGCGTGCTCGCCCTCGTGCGCGGCACCGCGATCAACTCCGACGGCGCCGGTGACGGACTCACCGCGCCGAACGCCGAGGCCCAGGCCGCCGTCATCGCCCAGGCCCTCACCGCCGCCGGGCTGACCGCCATCGACGTCGACGCCGTCGAGGCCCACGGCACCGGCACCCCGCTCGGCGACCGCACCGAGGCCCGCGCGCTCGCCGCCGCCTACGGGCTCGGGCGGGAGCATCCGCTGTTCGTCGGTTCGCTGAAGTCGAACATCGGCCACACCCAGGCGGCGGCCGGAGTGGCCGGGTTCATCAAGACGGTGATGGCCCTGCGGCACGGCGTGCTCCCGGCCTCCCTCAACGTCGGCGCCCCCCTCGCGCACCTCTCCTCTGAGCTGCGGCTGCTCACCGAGACCCGTCCCTGGCCCGAGACCGGCCGGGTCCGCCGGGCCGGGGTCTCGTCGTTCGGGATCAGCGGCACCAACGCCCACGCCGTCCTTGAACAGGCTCCTGTTCCCGTACGACCTGACATCGCCGTCCCCACCGAGGGCCCCGTGGCGTGGCCGGTCTCGGCGCGTTCCGCCACCGCCCTCCGCGCGCAGGCCGCGCGCCTGGCCGAATCGGGCGTGCCCGCGTCCGTCGATCCGGCCCACGTCGCCTGGTCACTGGCCACCACCCGGACCGCTTTCGACCATCGCGCGGTGGTGGTCGGCACCGGGTCGGAAGAGCTCACAGCGGGCCTGGACGCCCTCGCCGCCGGCCACCCGTCGGCCTCGGTCGTCGTGGGAGAGGTCACGCGGCCGGGCCGGGTGGCGTTCGTCTTCCCCGGCCAGGGCTCGCAGTGGCTCGGCATGGGCCGCGAGCTGGCCGAAACGTCACCCGTCTTCGCCGCCCGGCTGGCCGAGTGCGAGCGGGCACTGGCTCCCCACGTCGACTGGACGCTGTCCGACGTCCTGGCCGACGCTTCCCCGCTCGACCGCGACGACGTGGTGCAGCCGGTGTTGTGGGCGGTCATGGTCTCCCTGGCCGCCGTCTGGCAGGCGGCCGGCGTGGTGCCGGACACGGTGGTCGGCCACAGCCAGGGCGAACTCGCGGCGGCGTGCGTGGCCGGTGTCCTGTCACTTGAGGACGCGGCCAAGGCGACCGCCGTGCGCAGCCGCGCCGTCCGAGCGCTGGCGGGACGCGGCGGCATGCTGTCGATCGCCGAACCGGCCTCGGCGGTCGACGCCCGCCTGACGCCCTATGGGGACCAGGTCACGGTCGGCGTCGTGAACAGCCCCGACGCGACCGTGGTCACCGGCGACCCGGCGGCCCTGGAGCTGATCGCCGCCGAGTGCGCGCGCGACGGCGTCCGGACCAAGGCGGTCCCCGTCGACTACGCCTCCCACAGCCCGCAGGTCGACGACCTCCGCGACGACCTCCTCACCGCCCTCGCCGACCTCACCCCCGCCGCGGGCCCGATCGCGATGTTCTCCTCGGTCACCGCCGATCTCCTGGACGGCACCACGGCCGGCGCCGCCTACTGGTACGAGAACCTCCGCCGCCCGGTGCGCTTCGCCGAGGCCGTCGAGACCCTCGGCCGCACCGGCCACGACGTCTTCATCGAGATCTCCCCGCACCCGGTGCTGACCGGGGCGATCAACACCACGTTGGACCATGCCCGCCGCCGAGCCGAGACGGGCGCTGTCGGCCCGTCGTCCGGGGCCGTGCCCGGTTCCGTGGGTGATCCGCTGCGTCCGGCGCCGGTCGTCATCGGGACACTGCGCCGGGACGCCGGTGGTCAGGATCGGGTGCTCGCCTCGCTGGCCGAGGCGTATGTCCGGGGTGTCCCGGTCGACTGGTCGGCGGTGCTGCCGGTGGCCCGCACGGTGGACCTGCCCACCTACGCCTTCGAGCACCGGCGCTTCTGGCTCGACGCCGGTCTCGCCCCTCACGCCGCCGCCGTGGCACCGCTCGACGAGGGACCAGCCGCCACCGGGCTGCGAGAGCGGATCGCCGGGCTTCCGGCCGCCGAACAGACCCAGGTCGTGCTCGACCTGATCCGCGCGCACGCCGCCGCCGTGCTCGGGCAGCCCACGCCCGAGGCGGTGCACCCCACCCGCACGTTCAAGGACGCCGGATTCGACTCGGCGGCGGGGGTGGAGCTGCGCACCCGGCTCACCGTCGCCACCGGGCTGGCGCTGCCGACCACGCTGACCTTCGACCATCCCACCCCGGCCGCCCTGACCGCGTTCGTCCGGGCCACACTGCTCGGCGCCGCCGAGGCACCGGTCGTCTCCGCCGCCGGTTCCCACGATGGCGAGCCGATCGCGATCGTGGCCATGAGCTGCCGGTTCCCCGGGGGCGTCCACGACCCGGAGAGTCTGTGGGAGCTGCTCGAAGCGGGCGGCGACGCGATCGGCGACGCCCCCGCCGATCGGGGCTGGGACCTCGACGACCCCGAGTTCCGCCGGGCGCGACGCGGCGGCTACCTGTCCGACGCCGCGGGATTCGACCCCGCCTTCTTCGGGATCAGCCCGCGTGAGGCGCTGGCGATGGACCCGCAGCAGCGGCTCCTGCTGGAGGTCTCCTGGGAGGCCCTGGAGCGCGCCGGTGCCGACATCCCCGGACTGCGCGGCTCGGCCACGGGCGTCTTCGTCGGCGCCGCCTCCTCCGGTTACGGCGACGGCGGCCCGGTGGAGCTGGAAGGACACCTGCGCACCGGCGGCGCCACGAGCGTGCTGTCCGGCCGGGTCTCCTACACTTTCGGCTTCGAGGGACCGGCGGTCACCGTCGACACGGCGTGCTCGTCGTCCCTGGTGGCGCTGCACCTGGCGGTCCAGGCGCTCCGGTCGGGGGAGTGCGGGCTGGCGCTCGCGGGCGGCGTGACCGTGCACGCCACCCCGTCGTGGCTGACCTGGTTCACCCGGCAGGACGGCCTCTCCTCGGACGGCCGCTGCAAGGCCTTCTCGGCCGACGCCGACGGCATGGGCATGGCCGAGGGCGCGGGCGTCATCCTGCTCGAACGCCTGTCCGACGCCCGCAGGAACGGCCACCCCGTGCTGGCCGTCGTGGCCGGGAGTGCCGTCAACCAAGACGGCGCCTCCAACGGCCTGACCGCGCCCAACGGCCCGGCCCAGCAGCGGGTCATCCGGGCGGCTCTGACCGGCGCCCGGCTCGGACCCGACGACGTCGACGCGGTCGAGGCCCACGGCACCGGGACGATGCTCGGCGACCCCATCGAGGCCCAGGCCCTGCTCGCCACCTACGGCCGGAACCGCGACCCCGAAAGCCCCCTGCTGCTCGGCACGGTGAAGTCGAACATCGGCCACACCCAGTGGGCGGCCGGAGCGGCCGGGATCATCAAGATGGTCCTCGCCCTGCGCCACGCCCGCCTGCCCCGCACCCTCCACGCCGACACACCGTCCCCCCACGTGGACTGGTCCCCGGGCACCGTACGCCTCCTGACCGAACCGACCACCTGGCCCGACCGCAACCGCCCCCGCCGGGCCGGAGTGTCGGCTTTCGGCATCAGCGGCACGAACGCCCACATCATCCTGGAACAGGCCCCCGAAGGCGCCGTGCCAGACGGCACCACGCCGAGCGGCCTCGTTTCCGACGGTGATGTGCCGAGTGACGGCGTCGCTGACGGTGCCGTGCCCAACAGTGCCGTGCCCAACAGTGCCGTGCCCAACAGTGCCGTCCCTGACGGCGCCCCTTCCGATAGTGATGTGCCGTGTGGCGTCGTCCCCGATGGTGCGGTGCCCCACGGTGCCGTTTCCGGCGGGGTTTCGGAGCGGCGGCCGCCGTTGGTGCCGTGGATTCTGGCGGCGCGTGACGCGGCCGGGATCGGGGACCAGGCGCGGAGGCTGCGGGAGTATCTGCTGGCCAGGCCGCAGCTGGATCCCGTCGACGTGGGCTGGACGCTGGCGACGGCCCGGACCGGGCTGACCGAGCGGGCCGTCGTAGTGGGCGCAGACCGGGACGAACTCCTCGCGGGTCTGGCCGTCACGACGACGGCGAGCATCGCCTCGGCAGGCAAGGTCGGCTTCGTTTTCACCGGCCAGGGCGCGCAGCGGATCGGGATGGGCCGGGGTCTCTATGAGGCGTATCCGGTGTTCGCGGAGGCGTTCGACGCGGTCTGCGCAGGCTTTGACCAGCCGGTGCGTGAGGTCGTCCACGGCACTGACCCGGACGTTCTGAATCAGACGATGTGGGCGCAGGCCGGGCTGTTCGCCATCGAGGTCGCGCTGTTCCGTCTCCTGGAATCGTGGGGCGTGACCCCGTCGATGGTCGCCGGTCACTCGATCGGTGAACTGGCCGCCGCCCATGTCGCCGGGGTCTGGTCACTCGAAGACGCCTGCACGGTGGTGGCGGCCCGGGGTCGCCTGATGCAGGCGCTTCCCACCGGCGGCGCGATGCTCTCGATCCGGGCCGGCGAAGACGCGGTCCGCGCAGCGCTGACCGAGGGCCTGGACATCGCGGCGGTCAACGGCCCCGATGCCGTGGTGGTCTCGGGACCCGCCGAAGCAGTGGAGCGCATCAGGGCCAGGTTCGAGAACTCGCGGCTTCTGCGGGTGTCGCATGCCTTCCACTCGTCCTTGATGGACCCGATGCTGGCCGAATACGCCCAGGTCACCGCCTCGGTCTCCTACGCACCACCCCGCATCCCGCTGGTATCGACGGTGACGGGCTCACCCGTCGAGGCGACCGACCCCGACTACTGGGTCCGCCAGGTCCGCGAACCGGTCAGGTTCGCCGACGCCGTCACCACGATGCGCGAGAACGGCGTGCGCACCTTCGTCGAGATCGGCCCCGACGCGGTCCTCACCGCGCTGGGCGGCGATGACACGTGGATCCCGGTGCTGCGCCGGGACCACGACGAGGTGCGCACCCTCGTGTCGGCGGTGTCCGGGCTCGACGTCGACTGGTCGCGCTTCTTCGCGGGCACCGCGCCCAAGCGGGTGGACCTGCCCACCTACGCCTTCTCCCGGCAGCGCTACTGGCTGACCCCTCCGGCCACCGGCCTGACGGCGTCGGGGCATCCGCTGCTCGGCACCGTGGTCGAGCTGCCCGCGAGCGGTGGCCTGGTGCTCACCGGGAGGTTGTCCGTAGCCGCCCAGCCGTGGCTGGCCGACCACGTCGTGGCCGATCGCGTCGTCGTTCCGGGAGCCGCTCTGGTCGAGATGGTGATCCGGGCCGGGGACGAGACCGGCTGCGAACGCCTGGCCGAAATGATCATCCAGGCGCCGATGGAACTGCCCGTCACCCGGGGCCTCCAGGTCCGGATCACGGTCGGCGACCCCGACGAGCACGGCGCCAGGGACCTGGCCGTCCACTCCCGCCGAGACGACGGCACCGGCCCCTGGACCACCCACGCCACCGGCGTCCTGGCCCCAGCGAACGCACCCGCACGGGAAGACGCCGCCCTGCTGCCCTGGCCGCCCCCCGGCGCGGTCGCCGAGGATCTCGCCGATCTCTACCCGGCGCTGGCCCGCACCGGCCTGCCCTACGGCCCCGCCTTCCAGGGGGTCCGCCGGGCCTGGCGGCGCGGCGAGGAGCTCTTCGTCGAGGTCGGGCTCGACGAGGGCGCCGACGTCACGGGGTTCGGTCTCCACCCCGCCCTGCTCGACGCCGCCCTGCACCTGACCGCCGCGGACGCCCAGGAAGGGCCGCTGCTGCCGTTCGCCTGGACGGACGCCGTCGTCCACGCCACCGGCGCGACCACCGCCCGCGCCGCGATCGCGCCCTCCGCCACCGGCGAAGGCGTGTCCCTGACCCTGGCCGACGAGAGCGGTGGCCTGATCGCCACCGTCGCGTCCCTGGTCCTGCGCCCCCTCCCGGATTCCGGCACGAAGCAGGACCTGTACGAACTGGACTGGGTCCCCATCACCGGCACCGGCTCCGTGGACATGGGCCACCGGGTCACGCTGGGCGCCGAATACGCCGACGTGGCGGAGCTGGTGGCCGCGATCGACGCGGGCGCGCCCGTCCCCGGCACCGTGGTGTTCCGCCCTGGCGCCCTGCCTCATGACGACGTGGCCGCCCGCACACGTGAGACGGCTCTGGACGCCCTGCGGGTGGTGCGCGAGTTCCTCCTCGCCGAGGAACTCGCCGAGGCCCGGTTGACGGTGCTGACCGAGAGAGCCGTGGACGCAGGTGACGTCGAGGTCGACGTCACCGCCGCCGGGGTGTGGGGCCTGGTCCGGGTCGCCCAGTCGGAGCACCCGGGCCGCATCGTCCTCGCCGATCTCGACGACCCGGAAGCACTGGTCACCGCCGTGTCGGCGGGCGAGCCTCAGGTCGCCGTGCGCGGGAACGCGCTCCTGGTGCCGCGCCTGACCCGCGTCCACACCGGACTGGCCGTCCCGGCGGGTGGCTGGCGGCTGGAGTGCGCCCGGCGCGGCACGTTCGACGACCTCGTTCTCCAACCCACCGGTGACCGGCCGCTGGCGTCGGGCGAGGTCAGGGTGGGTCTGCGTGCCGCCGGAGTGAACTTCCGCGACGTGCTCAATGTCCTCGGCATGTACCCCGGCGACCCCGGACCGCTCGGCCTGGAAGGTGCGGGCGTCGTCCTGGAGACCGGGCCCGATGTCACCGGCCTGCGGCCCGGTGATCTCGTGATGGGCCTGTTCACCGGCGCCTTCAGCCCGGAAGTGGTCACCGACGCGCGACTGCTGGCGCCGGTCCCGGCCGGGTGGACGCTCGCCGAGGCGGCGGCCACGCCGGTCGTCTTCCTCACCGCCTGGCACGCTCTCGCCGGTCTGGCCGGGCTGCGTACCGGTGAATCCGTCCTGATCCACGCCGCCGCGGGTGGTGTCGGGTCCGCCGCCGTGCAGATCGCCCGGCATCTGGGCGCCGAGGTGTTCGGCACCGCCAGCCCCTCCAAGTGGTCGGCGCTCGGCCTGCCGGAGACCCATGTCGCCTCGTCGCGCACCCTCGACTTCGCATCGGCCTTCCCAAGAGTGGACGTCGTCCTCGACTCCCTCGCCGGAGAGTTCGTCGACGCTTCGCTTCGGCTGGCGGCAGGCCCGCGAGGCCGCTTCATCGAGATCGGCAAGGCCGACATCCGGGACCCCGAGCAGGTCGCCCGCGACCACGACGGTCTCGCCTACCAGGCCTTCGACCTGCTGGAACTCGACCCCGACGAGATCGCGCGGATGTTCGCCATACTGTCCGGCCTGTTCGCCGAAGGTGTGCTCACACCGCCGCCGGTCGCCTGCTGGGACGTGCGCCGAGCCCCCGACGCGTTCCGCCACCTGAGCCAGGCCCGCAACGTCGGCAAGGTCGTCCTCACGATGCCCGCCCCCGCGCGGTCGCACGGCACCACGCTGGTGACCGGTGTCTCCGGCGCCCTGGGCGGCCTGGTCGCCCGCCACCTCACGCCCGGCGATCTGCTGCTGCTTTCCCGGCGCGGCCCGGACGCCCCGGGAACCGCAGCCCTGGCCGCCGATCTGGCCACCCTCGGTTCGAACGTGCGGCTGGTCGCGGCCGACGTGAGCGACCACGACCAGCTCGCCGCTGTTCTCGATGGCGTTCCTGACCTGCGCGGAGTCGTCCACGCCGCCGGAATCCTCGACGACGGCGTCATTCACGAGCTGACCCCCGACCGGGCCGACGCCGTCATGCGGCCCAAGGTCGACGGCGCGTGGAACCTGCACCTGCTCACGCGGCACCTCGACCTCGACCGGTTCGTGCTCTTCTCGTCCGTCGCGGGCCTCTGGGGCAACCCCGGCCAGGCCGGATACGCCGCCGCCAACACCTTCCTCGACGCCCTCGCCGCGCACCGCCGCCGCGCCGGGCTCCCGGCGACCGCCCTGGCGTGGGGCCCCTGGCAGACCGGCGGAATGGCCGGAAACCTGACCGAGACCGACTGGCTCCGCATGGCCCGCCAGGGCCTCGCCCCGCTCACGGAAGCCGACGGCCTCGGTCTCCTGGACGCCGCCGCGACCCTCGGCCAGGCCACGCTCGTCACCGCCAAGCTGGACCTGCGTTCCGGCCCGGCGCTTCCCTCGATCCTCTCGGGACTGACGGCCCCGGTACGCACCCGTCGCACCGCCGGCCCCGCGCAGACCCAAGGAGGGTTCGCCGACCGGCTGGCAGCGCTCCCGGAGGCCGACCGCGCCGAAGCCGTCCACGACCTGGTCAGGACGCAGGCCGCGCTGGTCCTCGGCATGTCCGGGCCCGAAGCGGTGGAGGCGACCCGATCGTTCAAGGACCTCGGTCTCGACTCGCTGACCTCGGTCGAACTGCGCAACCGCCTCAACGCGGTCACCGCTCTGCGACTGCCCGCCGGTGTCGTCTTCGACCATCCGACCCCGGCCCTGCTGGCCGCCTTCCTCGGTACGACCCTGCTCGGCGCGACCCCCGCCGCCACCGCGACGACCACGACCAAGGCCGCGGACGACGACCCGATCGTGATCGTCGGGATCGGGTGCCGGTTCCCGGGCGGGATCGGGTCGGCCGACGAGTTCTGGGACCTGGTCTCCACCGGTACGGACGCGCTGTCGCCCTTCCCCGAGGACCGCGGGCCTTCGTGGGAGGGCGTCTTCGAGGCGGAGCCGTACACGAGAGCGGGTGCCTTTCTGCACGACGCGGGCGACTTCGACGCGCCGTTCTTCGGCATCTCGCCGCGTGAGGCGCTGGCGATGGATCCCCAGCAGCGGTTGCTGCTGGAGACGTCGTGGGAGGCGCTGGAGGACGCCGGCATCGACCCGGGTTCGCTCAAGGGCAGCGCGACCGGCGTGTTCGCGGGGCTGATCTACCACGACTACGGCTCCGGCGCGGCGCTGCCCGAGGAGGTCCACGGGTACGTCAGCACCGGCATCTCCGGCGGTGTCGCCTCGGGCCGGGTGGCCTACGCCCTCGGGCTGGAAGGGCCCGCGATGACGGTGGACACGGCGTGTTCGTCGTCGCTGGTGGCCCTGCACCTGGCCGTTCAGGCGCTGCGTTCGGGGGAGTGCGATCTCGCGCTGGCCGGGGGCGTCACCGTGATGGCGACGCCCGGCACGTTCCTGGAGTTCGCCCGCCAGCGCGGCCTGGCCGCCGACGGCCGCTGCAAGGCCTACGCGGGATCGGCCGACGGCACCGGCTGGGGCGAGGGCGTCGGCGTCCTGGTCGTCGAACGGCTGACCGCCGCCCGCCGCCACGGCCACCGCGTGCTCGCCGTCGTGGCCGGAACGGCCGTCAACCAGGACGGCGCCTCCAACGGCCTGACCGCCCCCAACGGACCGTCGCAGCAGCGCGTCATCCGCGCCGCCCTGTCCAGCGCGGCCCTGACGGCGGGGGAGGTGGACGTGATCGAGGGCCACGGCACCGGCACCCGCCTGGGCGACCCGATCGAGGCCGAAGCGCTGATCGCGACGTACGGCCAGAACCGGGAGTTCCCCGCGCTGCTCGGTTCGGTGAAGTCGAACATCGGCCACACCCAGGCTGCCGCCGGGGTGGCGGGTGTCATCAAGATGGTCCAGGCGATGGCGCACGGCGTCGTCCCGGCCACCCTGCACGTCGACGAGCCGTCCGGACACGTGGACTGGGACGCCGGCGCGGTCCGCCTGGTGACCGAGCCGACACCGTGGCCGGTGACCGGCCGCCCGCGCCGGGCCGCGGTCTCTTCCTTCGGTTTCTCCGGTACGAACGCGCATGTCGTCCTGGAGCAGGCCCCGGCCGAGGACCCGGTTCCCCCGGCCACCGCCCCTGTCCTCCTGTGGCCGATCTCCGCGAAGACCACCGAGGGCCTCGCCGCCCAGGCGGCCCGCCTCGGCAAGATGATGGCCTCGGATCCGGTCGACGTCGGCTGGTCGCTGGCGACGACCCGAGCGGCACTGCCCGAACGCGCGGTCGTGGTGGGCACAGACCGGGCGGAACTGCTTTCCGGGCTGGCCGCGCTGGCGGCCGGTGACCTGCCGCCGGGAGTGGTGACCGGCAGAGCGGGCTCACTGGGCAAGGTCGGGTTCGTGTTCACCGGTCAGGGCGCGCAGCGGATCGGCATGGGCAAGGGTCTCTACGACGCGTATCCGGTGTTCGCGGAGGCGTTCGACGCGGTCTGCGCGGGCCTGGACCTGCCGGTGAGTGACGTCGTGGACCCTGACGTTCTGAACCAGACGATGTGGGCGCAGGCCGGGTTGTTCGCCGTCGAAGTGGCGCTGTTCCGCCTGCTGGAGTCGTGGGGTGTCACCCCGTCGATGGTCGCCGGGCACTCGATCGGCGAACTCGCCGCCGCCCACGTCGCCGGAGTCTGGTCGCTTGCCGACGCCTGCACCGTGGTGGCCGCCCGAGGCCGCCTGATGCAGGCACTGCCCACCGGCGGCGCGATGCTCTCGATCCGGGCGAGCGAGGAGGAGGTCCTCGCCGCTCTGACCGAGGGCGTGGATATCGCGGCGGTCAACGGCTCCGATGCCGTGGTGGTCTCCGGACCCGCTGAGGCGGTGGAGGCCCTGCAAGAGCGGTTCGACAGGACGCGGCTCCTGAAGGTGTCGCATGCCTTCCACTCGTCCTTGATGGACCCGATGCTGGCCGAATACGCCAAGGTCACCGCATCGGTCTCCTACGCACCACCCCGCATCCCACTCGTGTCGACGGTGACCGGCCTGCCTGTCGAGGTGACCGACCCCGACTATTGGGTCCGCCAGGTGCGTGAGCCGGTCCGGTTCGCCGACGCCGTCACCACGATGCGCGAAAGCGGTGTGCGGACGTTCGTGGAGATCGGCCCCGACGCAGTGCTCACCGCGCTGGGCGGAGACGATGCGTGGATCCCGACCCTGCGCCGCGACCGCCACGACGCCGTCACCCTGGTCTCGGCGGTGGCTCAGCTGCACGCCCGTGGTGGGACCGTCGACTGGGACCGCTTCTACCCCGGCGCCCGGCGGGCCGACCTGCCCACCCACGCCTTCACCCGCCAGCGCTATTGGCTCGACGCGGCCGGGCTCGGCCAGGCCGGGGCCGCCCACCCGCTGCTCGGTGCGAGTATCGCCATGGCCGCGGGCGGCCTGACGCTGACCGGCAGGCTGTCGCCGACGTCCCAGCCGTGGCTGGCCGACCACGTTGTCGCCGGACGCGTCGTCGTCCCCGGCGCGGCCCTGGTCGAGATGGCCGTCCGAGCGGGCGACGAGACGGGCCAGCCCCGCCTCGCCGAACTCGTCATCGAGACGCCGCTCGTCCTGCCCGCCCGGATCCAGATCACCGTCGAAGCGGCCGACGAGACCGGGCGCAGCGCTCTCGCCGTCTACTCCCAGCCGGAGGAACAGGCCCGCTGGACCCGGCACGCCACCGGCGTCCTCGCCCCGTCGGAACCCTCGGCTTCGGACGTCGACCTGACCGCGTGGCCCCCGGCCGGAGCGGCCGAACAGGACCTTCGTGGCCTCTACCCGGCCCTCGCCGAGTCGGGTCTCGACTACGGTCCGGCGTTCCGCGCCGTCCGCAGGGCGTGGAAGCGTGGCGACGAGGTCTTCGCCGAGGTCGCCCTCGACGAGGGGACGGCGGTGGCCGGATACGGCGTCCACCCCGCGCTTCTGGACGCCTGCCTGCATCTGAAGGGCCTGCCCGACGGCGCGGAATCCGGCCCGCTGCTCCCGTTCGCCTGGACCGACGTCGTCGTCCACGCCACCCACGCCGACACGGTCAGGGTGCGGCTGGCCCCGGCCGAGGAGGGCGACGGCCTGTCGGTCACCGTGGCCGACCCGAGCGGCGCACCGGTCGTCTCGGTGCGCTCGCTGGTGCTGCGGGCGCTGCCCGCGACCGGGTTCGGCGACGACACGGCTTTCGACACGGAGTCGCTGTACGAGGTCGCCTGGATCCCCGCCGCCCCCGTCGAGGCCGTGCTGGCCGACGACGGAGAGCTCTCGCTCGACCTGCCCGGCGTGTCCGTGTTGCCCGTTCTGCACGCCCCGCCGGGCGCGGACACCCCGGACGCTGCGCGGGCGCTGGCCACGTCCACCCTCGGCAGGGTGCAGGAGTGGTTGGCCACGGAGTCGGCCCCGCTGCTGGTCGTCACCCGGCGGGCCGTCGACGCCGGGCCGGGCGTGGCGCCCGATCCCGCCCTGGCCACCGTGCACGGACTGCTCCGGGTGGCGATGGCGGAGAACCCGGGCCGTCTCCTCTTGGCCGACGTCGACGAGGTGACGAATGTCCGGGCGCTCCTGGCCGCCGGAGTGGCCACCGGGGAGCCGGAGTTCGCCGTCCGCCAGGGGGAGGTCCGGCTGCCCAGGCTCGGCCGACCCGCCGACGCCCTGCCGGTGCCCGCGGGCTCCGACGACTGGCGGCTCGACTTCACCGGGCAGGGCACGCTCGACAACCTGGTCCTGATCCCGGACGGCGGCGGGCGCGCGCCCCTCGAATCCGGTCAGGTGCGGGTGGCGCTGCGCGCGGCCGGGGTGAACTTCCGCGACGTGCTGAACGTCCTCGGCATGTATCCCGGTGACGCCGGGATCATGGGCCTCGAAGGCGCGGGGACGGTGCTGGAGACCGGGCCCGGCGTCACCGGCCTGAGCCAGGGCGACCACGTGATGGGCCTGTTCACCGGCGCCTTCGGCCCGGTGGCGGTCACCGACGCACGGCTGCTGGCCCCCGTGCCGGCGGGCTGGAGCCCGGCCGAGGCGGCCGCCGCCCCGGTGGTCTTCCTCACCGCCTACCACGCGCTGGTCGACCTGGCCGGGCTCGGCAGCGGTGAGAGCGTGCTGATCCACGCCGCCGCCGGTGGTGTGGGGATCGCGGCCGTGCAGCTCGCCCACTACCTGGGGGCCGAGGTGTTCGGCACCGCCAGCCCCTCGAAGTGGCCGGTGCTGCGGGAGCTCGGGCTGCCGGAGACGCACGTGGCGTCGTCCAGGACGCTCGACTTCGAAGACGCCTTCCGGGCCGGGACCGGCGGCGCCGGGGTCGACGTGGTGCTCGACTCCCTGGCCGGTCCTTTCGTGGACGCCTCCCTACGGCTGGCCGCCGGTCCCGGCGGGCGGTTCGTGGAGATGGGCAAGACCGACGTCCGGGACGCGGAGCAGGTCGCCAGAGACCACGACGGCCTGGAATATCAGGCGTTCGACCTGTTCGACACCCCGCCCGACCGGATCGCGGCCATGTTCGCGGTCCTGTCGGAGCTGTTCGCCCAAGGGGTCCTGAAGCCGCCGCCGGTGGCGTGCTGGGACGTGCGCCGGGCGCCGGAGGCGTTCCGGCACCTCAGCCAGGCGCGCAACGTCGGCAAGGTCGTCCTGACGATGCCTTCCCCCGACCGGGCCGGGACGGTGCTGGTCACCGGCGCGCCCGGGGCGCTCGGCACGCTGGTCGCCCGGCACCTCGCCGACCGTGGCGACGCGGGGTCGCTCGTGCTGCTGTCGCGGCGCGGCCCGCAGATGCCCGGCGCGGCCGCGCTGGCCGCCGACCTGGCCGGTCGGGGTGCGGCCGTGCGGATCACGGCCGGTGACGTCGCCGACCGCGACGGGCTGGCCGCCGTCGTCGCCGGGGCGCCGGATCTGTGCGGGGTCGTCCACGCGGCCGGGTTCCTGGACGACGGAGTGCTCGGCTCCCTGACCCCCGAGCGCGTGGACGCGGTCCTGCGCCCCAAGGTCGATGGCGCCTGGCACCTGCACGAACTGACCCGGGACCTCGACCTCGACCGGTTCGTCCTGTTCTCGTCCATCGCCGGAATCCAGGGCAATCCAGGCCAGGGCGGCTACGCGGCGGCCAACACCTTCCTCGACGCACTGGCCGCCCACCGCCGCGCCCACGGACTGCCCGCCGTCTCCCTCGCCTGGGGCCCCTGGCGCGACGGGATGACCGCCGCGCTCGGCCAGGCCGACTGGGACCGGCTCGCCCGCTCCGGCACCCTGCCGCTGACCCGTGAGGAGGGCCTCGCCCTCTTCGACGCCGCCGGTTCCGCCGGACGGTCCCTGCTGGTCGCCGCCCATCTCGACCCCACGGCGGCCGACGTCACCCCGCTGCTGTCGTCGATCGTCCGGCGCGCGTCCCGGCGCAAGGCGGGCGTGGCCGTCCCCACCGGGAACGCGCTGGCCGAACTGCTGGCCGCGATGCCGGAGACCGAGCGGGAGACGGCCCTGCTCGACCTGATCCTGGCTCAGGCCGCGCTGGTCCTGGGCCTGCCCGGGGCCGAGTCGGTGCACGCGGGCGACACGTTCAAGGACCTGGGCGTCGACTCGCTGACCGCGCTGGAACTGCGCAACCGCCTCAACACCGTCACCGGGCTGCGACTGCCGGCCACGCTCCTGTTCGACTATCCGGCCCCGGCCTCGCTCGCCGCGCACCTGCGGGCCGAACTCCTCGGCGACGCCGCCGTCGTGCCGGACCTCCCCGTCCGGGTCTCCTCGGCCGAGGACGACCTGGTCATCGTGGGCATCGGCTGCCGTTTCCCCGGCGGCGTCGCGTCCCCGGCGGAGTTCTGGCGGCTGCTCGCCGACGGGACCGACACGGTGTCCGCCTTCCCGCAGGACCGGGGCCCGCAGTGGGCGAACGTGGTCGACCGCGACCCGGACGCGAGCGGGCGGAGCTACGCCTCCGAAGGCGCCTTCCTTTACGGCGCGGGCGACTTCGACGCGCAGTTCTTCGGCATCTCGCCCCGTGAGGCGCTCGCGATGGACCCGCAGCAGCGCCTTCTCCTGGAGACGTCGTGGGAGGCCCTGGAGGACGCCGGCATCGACCCGGTATCGCTGCACGGCACCGAGACCGGCGTGTTCACCGGCCTGATCTACCACGACTACGGCCTCGGCGGCGGCACCTCCGGCGAGGTCGAGGGCTACGTCAGCACCGGCACCTCCGGCGGTGTCGCCTCGGGCCGCGTCGCCTACGCGCTCGGCCTGGAAGGTCCCGCCGTCACCATCGACACGGCGTGCTCGTCGTCCCTGGTGGCGATGCACCTGGCCGCGCAGGCGCTCCGGTCGGGGGAGTGCACGCTGGCCCTGGCCGGTGGCGTGACCGTGATGGCCACCCCCGGCACCTTCGTCGAGTTCTCCCGCCAGCGCGGCCTGGCCGCAGACGGCCGCTGCAAGGCCTACGCCGAGGCCGCCGACGGCACCGGCTGGGGCGAGGGCGTCGGCGTCCTCGTCCTGGAACGGCTGTCGGACGCCCGCCGCAACGGCCACCGCATCCTGGCCGTCCTGCGAGGCAGCGCGATGAACCAGGACGGCGCCTCCAACGGCCTGACCGCCCCCAACGGACCCTCTCAGCAGCGCGTCATCCGGGCGGCCCTGGCCAACGCGGGCCTGACGGCGGGCGACGTCGACGTGGTCGAAGGCCACGGCACCGGCACCCGCCTGGGCGACCCGATCGAGGCCCAGGCCCTGCTCGCCACCTACGGCCAGGACCGGGAACTCCCGGTACTGCTGGGTTCGGTGAAGTCGAACATCGGCCACACCCAGGCGGCGGCCGGCGTGGCGGGGGTCATCAAGATGGTCCAGGCCATGGCCCACGGCGTGGTCCCGGCGACGCTGCACGTCGACGCCCCCTCCTCCCACGTGGAGTGGGACTCGGGCGCGATCCGCCTCGTGACCGAGGCGACGGACTGGCCGGACACCGGCCGCCCGCGCCGCGCCGCCGTCTCGTCTTTCGGTTTCTCCGGTACGAACGCTCACGTCATCCTGGAACAGGCCCCGCCCGCACCTGACGACGGCCCCGGCGCCCTGCTGGTCCCGAACTCTTCCGCGACCGCCGATGGCCGCAGCGGGATGCCGGTCATTCCCTGGCTCGTCTCCTCCCGCAGCCGGTCCGGTCTCGCCGCCCAGGCGGCTCGCGTGGCCGAGTTCGCCTCAGCCCGGCCCGAGCTGGATCCGGCGGACATCGGGTGGTCCCTCGCGACGACCCGATCGGGGCTGTCCCACCGCGCCATTGTCGTCGGCGGCGACTCCGCCGAACTCCTGGCCGGCCTTACGGGCCTCGCCGGGTCGCTCGCTGACGAGACCACGCCGCTCCCGACGGGAGCCGTGGTCGGCATCGCAGGCGGCGTCGGCAAGGTCGGCTTCGTCTTCACCGGCCAGGGGGCGCAGCGGATCGGCATGGGCCGGGGCCTCCATCAGGCCTATCCCGTGTTCGCGGAGACCTTCGACGCGGTCTGCGCGGGGCTGGAGGAGCACCTCGACGGATCCGTCTCCCAAGTCGTCCACGGCACCGATCCCGACGTCATGAATCAGACGATGTGGGCCCAAGCGGGACTGTTCGCCATCGAGGTCGCGCTGTTCCGCCTGCTGGAGTCGTGGAAGGTGACCCCGGCCGTCGTCGCCGGGCACTCGATCGGCGAACTCGCCGCCGCCCACGTCGCCGGAGTGTGGTCGCTGGCCGACGCCTGTGCCGTGGTGGCGGCCCGAGGCCGGTTGATGCAGGCGCTGCCCTCAGGTGGCGCGATGCTCTCGATCCGCGCGAGCGAAGACGAGGTCCGCGCAGCGCTGACCGAAGGTGTGGACATCGCGGCGGTCAACGGCCCGGATGCGGTCGTGGTCTCCGGGCCCGCCGAGGCGGTGGCGGCCCTGCAAGAGCGGTTCGACAAGACACGGCTCCTGAAGGTCTCGCACGCGTTCCACTCGTCGCTGATGGACCCGATGCTGGCCGAATTCGCCGAGGTCACCCACTCGGTCTCGTACGAGGTCCCGCGCATCCCCCTCGTCTCCACCCTCACCGGGGCCGCGGTGACCGGAGAGGTCCTCGACCCCGACTACTGGGTCCGCCAGGTCCGCGAACCGGTCAGGTTCGCCGACGCCGTCACGACCCTGCGCCAGAGCGGCGTCAGGACGTTCGTCGAGATCGGCCCCGACGGCGTCCTGTCCGCGCTGAACCCCCGGCCCACCGACGACGAAGCCTGGATCCCCGCCCTGCGCCGCAAACGGGACGAAGCGGTCACCGTCGTCTCCGCCGTCGGCCGCGTCCACGTCAGAGGCGGGGTCGTCGACTGGACCCGGATCTACGAGGGCACCGGCGCCCGCCGGGTGGAGCTGCCCACCCACGCGTTCACCCGCCAGACCTACTGGCTCACCCCGGCCCCGGCCGACGCGACCGGACGGGGATTCGCCTCCTCCGACCACCCGCTGCTGGGTGCCGCCCTCGACCTGTCCACCGGCGGCGGCGTGGTCATGACCGGCAGGCTGTCGCTGAGCGCCCAGCCGTGGCTGGCCGACCACGTCGTGGCGGGCAGGGTCGTGGTGCCGGGCGCGGCGCTCGCCGAGATGGCGATCCGGGCCGGTGACGAGACGGGCCTGACCCTGCTCTCCGAACTGGTCCTTCAGACACCGCTGGAGCTCACCCGCGACGGCGCGGTCCTGATCCAGGTCACCGTGGCCGCCCCGGGCCCCGACGGCGACCGGGAGATCACCATCCACTCCCGCCGCGAGGACGACCCCGGCGCCTGGACCACCCACGCCGAAGGCGTCCTCACCTCCGGGACGAACCCGGCCGAGGAATTGACCGCCTGGCCGCCGCCGGACGCGACCGAGGAGGACGTGACCGGCCTCTACCCGGCCCTGGCCGAGTCGGGCCTGACCTACGGACCGCGCTTCCAGGGAGTCAGAAAAGCCTGGCGACGCGGCGAGGAGCTCTTCGCGGAGATCGCCCTGCCCGACGGCGTGAACGTCGCCGGATTCGGTCTGCACCCCGCCCTGCTCGACGCCGCCCTGCACCTGATGGGCCGGGAGAACCCGGCGCCGATGCTCCCGTTCGCCTGGAGCGACGTCGAGGTGCACTCGACCGGCGCGACCACCGCGAGGGTGCGGCTGGCACCCGAGGGCGAGGGCGTCTCGGTGACCCTGGCCGACGAGACCGGTGGCCTCATCGCCTCCGTCGGATCGCTGATCCTTCGCGCCCTCCCGGCGCAGGACGCCCAACTCGTCCAAGACGCGCTATTCGAACTGGACTGGGTCCCCGCCCGGGGAGTGGCCGACCGCCACCAGGACGCCGAAGCGCACACCGCGGTCGTGCTCTGCGGGTTCGAAGGCGGCTCGGTCCAGGAGGTGACCGAGCACGCCCTCGCGGAGGTGCGGTCGTGGCTGGCCGCCGACCACCCGGCCGGTGCACGGCTGGTGCTGGTCACCCGGCGGGCGGTGGACGCCGGAGTGGTGCCCGTCGACCTGGCGGGATCGGGCGTCTGGGGTCTCGGCCGGGTCGCCGCCGCCGAGAACCCCGGCCGGATCGTCCTGGTCGACCTCGAGTCGGAGACCGACCCGATGACCGCCCTGGGCGCGGCCCTCGCCGTGGACGAACCGCAGGTCGCCGTCCGAGCCGGTCAGGCGCTGGTGCCGCGGCTCGCCCGTGCGACCGCCGGCCTCACGACGACCGCCGAGGACTGGCGGCTCGACTGCACCGGCCGGGGCACCCTGGAGCACCTGACCCTGGTGCCCGCCGAGGTCCGGCCGCCGGGCCCGGGTGAGGTCAGGGTCGCCATCAGGGCGGCCGGGGTGAACTTCCGCGACGTGCTCAACGTGCTCGGGATGTATCCGGGCGACCCGGGCCCGATGGGCCTGGAGGGCGCCGGGATCGTCCTGGAAGTCGGCGCCGGAGTGACCGGCCTGCGACAGGGCGACCGCGTGATGGGCCTGTTCCCCGGCGCCTTCGGCCCGGAGGCGGTCACCGACGCCCGCCGCGTGGTCCCGGTCCCGGCCGGGTGGACGATGGCCGAGGCGGCCGCCGCCCCGGTGGTCTTCCTCACCGCCTGGTATGCGCTGGTGGTGCTGGCCGGGCTGCGCCGGGGCGAGTCGGTGCTGATCCACGCCGCCGCCGGAGGTGTCGGCATCGCGGCCGTGCAGCTCGCCCGCCACCTGGGCGCCGAGGTGTTCGGTACGGCGAGCCCGTCGAAGTGGCCGGTGCTCCGGGACCTCGGGCTGCCCGCCACGAACGTCGCGTCGTCGCGCACCCTCGACTTCGAAACGGCCTTTCCCTTGGTGGACGTCGTCCTCGACTCCCTCGCCGGGGAGTTCGTCGACGCGTCACTGCGGCTGGCCGCCGGTCCCGGCGGGCGGTTCGTGGAGATGGGCAAGACCGACGTCCGCGACCCGGAACAGGTCGCCCACGACCACGACGGCCTGAGCTACCAGGCGTTCGACCTGTTCGACTGCGAGCCGGACCTGATCGCGGACATGTTCGCGGCCCTGTCCGGCCTGTTCGCCCAAGGGGTGCTGAAGCCGCCGCCGGTGGCCTGCTGGGACGTGCGCCGGGCGCCGGAGGCGTTCCGCCACATCAGCCAGGCCCGCAACGTCGGCAAGGTCGTACTCACGATGCCGTCCGCGCGTCGGGGCGGCGCGGTGCTGGTCACCGGCGCGTCGGGCGCGCTGGGCGGCCTCATGGCCCGGCACCTGTCGGCTGACCTTCTGGTGCTGCTGTCTCGTCGTGGCCCGTCGGCTCCGGGCGCGGCCCGGCTGGCGGCCGAACTGGCCGGGTCGGGGGTCACGGTCCGGGCCGTCGCCGGTGACGCCGCCGATCGACCGGGGCTCGCCGCCGTGATCGGAGGCGTCGACGGGCTGCGAGGTGTCGTCCACGCCGCGGGTGTCCTGGAGGACGCCGTCATCGGCTCGCTGACCCCGTCGGCGCTCGCAACGGTCATGCGCCCGAAGGTCGACGGTGCCCGGAATCTGCACGAACTCACGGCCGGCCTGGATCTCGACCTGTTCGCGCTGTTCTCGTCCATCGCCGGAATCTGGGGCAACCCGGGCCAGGGCAACTACGCCGCCGCGAACACGGCCCTCGACGCCCTGGCCGCCCAGCGGCGGCGCGCCGGGCTGGCGGCCGTCTCGCTCGCGTGGGGACCGTGGGAACTCGACGCGGGCGGCATGGCCGGCACCCTTTCGGACGCCGACCGCCGCCGCCTCGCCCGGCAGGGGTTCGCCCCGCTGACCGCCGGCGACGGGCTCGCGCTCTTCGACGCCGCGAGGGGGTCGTCCAGAGCCCTGCTGGTCCCGGCCCGCCTCGACCGCACCGCCCTGCGCGCCCACGACGGCGAGGGACTGCCGCCGGTGGCCGCCGGGCTGATCGCGGCCCGGGTGTCCGGACCGGCGCGACGGGCGGCCGGTTCGCCCGACGCCGGGCAGAACGGCTTCGCCGCACGGCTGGCCGCCCTCGGGCCCGACGACCGGGAGAAGGCGGTCGCGGAGCTGGTGCTCACCCAGGCCGCCCTCGTGCTCGGGCTGCCCGGAGCCGAGGCCGTGGAGGCGGTCAGGTCGTTCCGCGAGCTCGGCGTCGACTCCCTGACGGGCGTCGAACTGCGCAACCGGCTCGGCACGGCGACCGGGCTGCGGCTCGGTGCGGCCGTCGTGTTCGACCATCCCACCCCCGGCGCGCTGGCCGCCCACATCAGCAGGCAACTGGGCGGATCCGCCGCCGAGGAGAACAGCGTCCTGGCCGCCTTCTCCGGGCTGGAGAAGGTCGAATCGGCGCTGGCCGGGATCCTGCAGGACGACGCCGCCAGGAGCCGGGTGACGGCGCGGGTCCAAGGCCTGCTCGCCGCGCTGCGCCCGGCGGACACCACCGAGGAGATCTCGGTCGCCGACCGCATCGACGCGGCGGGCGACGACGACATCTTCGACTTCATCGACAACGAGCTCGGCGTCTAGCGGGGAAAGGTCGTCGAAAATGGCGAACGAGGAAAAGCTTCGTGACTACCTCAAGCGGGTCACCACCGACCTGCACCAGACACGCGCGCGCCTGCGCGAACTGGAGGAGGAGCGGCTCGAACCGATGGCCGTCGTCGGCATGGCCTGCCGGTTCCCCGGCGGGGTGGCCTCTCCCGATGACTTCTGGTCGCTGCTGGTCGCGGGCACCGACACGGTCGCGCCGTTCCCGGCCGATCGCGGGCCCGAGTGGGGGAGCGTCTTCGACGAGGACCCCGAGGCCGTGGGCAAGAGTTACGCCCGTGAGGGCGCGTTCCTCGACGGGGCGGCCGACTTCGACGCCGAGTTCTTCGGCATCTCGCCGCGTGAGGCGCTGGCGATGGACCCGCAGCAGCGGTTGCTGCTGGAGACGTCGTGGGAGGCGCTGGAGGACGCCGGCATCGACCCGGTCTCGCTGCACGGCACCGCCACGGGCGTGTTCGCCGGGCTGATCTACCACGACTACGCCGCCGGTGGCGTGGGCGACGTCGAGGGCTACGTGAGCACCGGCATCTCGGGCGGTGTCGCGTCGGGCCGGGTGGCGTACACCCTGGGCCTGGAAGGTCCCGCGGTCACGGTCGACACGGCGTGCTCGTCGTCGCTGGTGGCGATGCACCTGGCCGCGCAGGCGTTGCGGTCGGGGGAGTGCTCGCTCGCGCTGGCCGGAGGCGTCACGGTGATGGCCCGGCCGGGGACGTTCGTCGAGTTCTCCCGGCAGCGCGGTCTGGCCGCCGACGGCCGTTGCAAGGCCTACGCGGAGGCGGCAGACGGCACCGGCTGGGGTGAGGGCGTCGGTGTCCTCGTCCTGGAGAAACTGTCGGACGCCCGCCGCAACGGCCACCGCATCCTGGCCCTGCTCCGTGGCAGCGCGGTCAACCAGGACGGCGCGTCGAACGGCCTGACCGCTCCGAACGGCCCCTCCCAGCAGCGGGTGATCTTGAGCGCCCTGGCCGGAGCCGGGCTGTCGGCCGGGGAGGTCGACGTCATCGAGGGCCACGGCACGGGCACCCGTCTGGGTGACCCGATCGAGGCGGAGGCGCTGCTGGCCACCTACGGGCAGGATCGGGACAATCCGGTCTTGCTGGGTTCGGTGAAGTCGAACATCGGCCATACCCAGGCCGCCGCCGGGGTGGCGGGTGTCATCAAGATGATCCAGGCCATGGACTATGGCGTCGTCCCGGCCACCCTGCACGTCGATGCCCCCTCCTCCCACGTCGACTGGACGTCGGGCGCGATCGACCTGGTGACGGAGGCGACGGAGTGGCCCGGCACCGGCCGCCCGCGCCGGGCCGCGGTCTCCTCCTTCGGTTTCTCCGGTACGAACGCGCACGTCATCTTGGAGCAGGCGCCCGCCGAGGAGCCCGTGCCTTTCGACAACGCGCGCGTCGTGCCGAAGCAGGCGCCCGGCGGAGAGCCCGTGAGCACCGGCAGGCCACCGGTGGTGCCGTGGCTGATCTCGGCCCGGAGCGCCGACGGACTGACCGCGCAGGCCGGCCGGTTGCGCGAGTTCCTGAAGGGCCGTCCGGAGCTGGACCCGGCCGACATCGGCCGGTCGCTGGCGGAGTCGCGGTCGAGCCTGCCGCATCGGGCCTTCGTCGTCGGTGCCGACCGGGACGAACTCCTCTCCGCCGAGTTCGCGAGCGGGTCGGCCGTTGGCGGCAAGGTCGGGTTCGTGTTCACCGGTCAGGGCGCGCAGCGGATCGGCATGGGCAAGGGTCTCTACGACGCGTATCCGGTGTTCGCGGAGGCGTTCGACGCTGTCTGCGCGGGCCTGGACCTGCCGGTGAATGAGGTCGTGGACCCGGACGTTCTGAACCAGACGATGTGGGCGCAGGCCGGGCTGTTCGCCGTCGAAGTGGCGTTGTTCCGCCTGCTGGAGTCGTGGGGTGTGACCCCGTCGATGGTGGCCGGGCACTCGATCGGTGAACTGGCCGCCGCCCACGTCGCCGGAGTGTGGTCACTCGCCGATGCCTGCACAGTGGTGGCGGCGCGAGGTCGCCTGATGCAAGCGCTTCCCACCGGCGGCGCCATGCTCTCGATCCGCGCGAGCGAAGACGAGGTCCGCGCAGCGCTGACCGAGGGCGTGGACATCGCGGCGGTCAATGGCGCCGATGCCGTGGTGGTCTCCGGACCCGCCGAAGCAGTAGAGGCCCTGCAAGAACGGTTCGAGAACACGCGACTCTTGAAGGTGTCGCATGCCTTCCACTCGTCCTTGATGGACCCGATGCTGGCCGAATACGCCAAGGTCACCGCATCGGTCTCCTACGCACCACCCCGCATCCCACTGGTATCGACGGTGACGGGCCTACCTGTCGAGGCGACCGATCCTGACTACTGGGTCCGCCAGGTGCGTGAGCCGGTCCGGTTCGCCGACGCCGTCACCACGATGCGCGAGAACGGCGTGCGCACCTTCGTCGAGATCGGCCCCGATGCGGTCCTCACCGCGCTGGGTGACGATTCATGGATCCCGGTTCTCCGCCGGGACCGCGACGACGCCACCACTCTGGTCTCGGCGGTGGCGCGACTGCACACCCGAGGCGGATCCGTCGACTGGACGCGGTTCTACGAAGGCGCCCAGCGGGTCGACCTGCCCACCTACGCCTTCGCCCGCGAGCGGTTCTGGATCGACCCCGCTTCCGGGGCCACCGATGTCACCGGCCTGGGCCAGTCGGCGGCCGGGCATCCGCTGCTCGGCGCCACCGTCAGCCTCGCGGCGGGCGGCGGCCTGATGCTCACCGGTCGCCTCGGGGTGAACACGCAGCCCTGGCTCGCCGATCACACAGTGGCTGGGCGGGTGATCGTCCCGGGGGCGGCGCTGGTCGAGATGGCGATCCGGGCCGGTGACGAGGTCGGCATGCCCCGGCTGGCCGAGCTGATCATCGAATCGCCCCTGGTCCTGCCGCCCGAAGGCGGGATCCGCGTCCAGGTGACGGTCGACGGCGGCACGGTCGCGATCTACTCCCAGGCCGAGAACGACGACGTCACCGGCGGCTGGACCCGGCACGCGACCGGCGTCCTCGAACCCGCCGACGCCGAACCGGTCACCGACCTCACCTCCTGGCCGCCCGCCGGAGCGGTCGAGACCGTCCTGGACGACCTCTATCCCGCCCTGGCCGCCGCCGGACTGGCCTACGGCCCCACCTTCCAGGGTGTACGAGCCCTGTGGCGGCGCGGCGAGGAGATCTTCGCCGAGGTCGCACTGCCCGACGGGGTGAACGTCACCGGCTTCGGTCTGCACCCCGCCCTGCTCGACGCCGCCCTCCACGGCCTCGCCGCGGGCCGGGCGACCACCGCGCCGTTGGTGCCCTTCGCATGGACGGGCGTCGTCCTCCACGCCACCGGCGCCACCACCGCCCGGGTCCGCATCGCCCCCGCCCCGAAGGGCGACGGAGTCACGGTCACCCTCGCCGACGAATCGGGCGAGCCCATCGCCTCGGTGGCGGCGCTGGCGCTCCAGCCGCTCTCCACCGACCTGGCCACGAACACCGCAGACTCCCTGTTCGCGCTGGACTGGGTTCCCGCCCCTCCGGCCGCAGCCGACGACACGCCGTGGGCCGTGATCGGTGCTGAGCTCCCGGGCGCCGTCCACCATCCCGACCTGACCGGACTGCTGGCCGCCGTGGACCGCCCCTCGGTGGTGTGCTACCGCCCGGACCTGGTCGCCGGTGCCCTGCCGGAGGCCGCCCGGACGCTCACCGTCGATGTGCTCGGCGTGATCCAGGAGTGGCTGGCCGCCGAGAACCTGGCCGACGCGAAGCTGCTGGTCGTCACCGGACCGGAGTTGCGCGAATCCCCGGTGACCGGTCTGGTGCGGACCGCCGCCGCCGAGAACCCCGGCAGGCTGGCCCTGGCCTCCGTCGACGACCTGACCTCTGCGGGCCCCCTGCTGCGAGCGGGCGTGGCCTCGGGCGAACCCGAATTCGCGATTAGGCAGGGGCAGGTGCTCGTTCCCCGTCTGGCCCGGCCCGTTGGGGCGCTGACCGTTCCCGCCGACAACTGGCGGTTGGACTTCACCGATCGCGGCACCCTGGAAAACCTGACCCTGCGCGCCACCGAAAACCTGCAGCTCCAGCCGGGTGAGGTGCGGGTTGGTCTGCGGGCGGGTGGCGTGAACTTCCGCGATGTCCTGAACGTGCTGGGCATGTACCCCGGCGACGCGGGCCGCCTCGGACTCGAAGGCGCAGGCGTGGTCCTGGAGACCGGCCCCGAAGTGACCGGCGTCAAGCCGGGCGACCTGGTGATGGGCCTGTTCACCGGCGCCTTCGGCCCCCAGGCGGTGACCGATCAACGCCTGCTGGCACCGGTGCCCGAAGGTTGGACTCTGGCCGAAGCGGCGGCTGCCCCCGTGGTCTTCCTGACCGCGTACCACGCGCTGGTCGAGCTGGCGGAGCTCCAGAAGGGCGAATCGATCCTGATCCACGCCGCCGCCGGTGGTGTCGGCATCGCGGCGGTGCAACTGGCCCGCCATCTGGGCGCCGAAGTATTCGGCACGGCGAGTCCTTCGAAATGGCCGGTGCTGCGGGACCTGGGCGTGTCGCATATCGCGTCGTCGCGCACCCTCGACTTCGAAACGGCCTTCCAAGCGGTGGACGTCGTCCTCGACTCACTCGCCGGAGAGTTCGTCGACGCTTCACTGAGGCTGGCGGCTGGCCCGCAGGGCCGGTTCGTGGAGATGGGCAAAGCTGACATCCGTGACCCGGAACAGGTGGCCCGTGACCACGATGGCCTGAAATATCAGGCGTTCGACCTGCTTGAGCTGCATCCCGACCGGATCGCCGGGATGCTGGCCGTGCTGTCGGAGTTGTTCGCCGCAGGATCGCTCACCCCGCTGCCGGTGACCTGCTGGGATGTGCGCCGCGCTCCCGAAGCGTTCCGCCACCTGAGCCAGGCCCGCAACGTCGGCAAGGTCGTGCTGACCATGCCTGCTCCGGAGCTGACCGGCACTGTGCTGGTGACCGGCGCGTCCGGCGCCCTCGGCGGTCTGGTCGCCCGCCACCTCACCGACAAGGCCGACCGTCTTGTACTGCTCTCTCGACGGGGCCCCGAGACAGGCGCTCTGGCCGCCGAACTCGCCAACCGGGGTGTCCACGTTGATGTGTGCGCAGTGGATGTCGCCGACCGCGAGCGGCTCTCTCATGTGATCGCCGGGATTCCGGACTTGCGCGGGGTCGTCCACGCCGCCGGTGTTCTGGACGACGGTCTGATCGGCTCGCTCACCCCCGCCCGAACCCACGCGGTGCTCCGGGCGAAGATCGACGGCGCCTGGCACCTCCACGAGCTGACCAGAACCCGTGACCTGGCCCTGTTCGCGGTCTTCTCCTCGATCGCCGGCGTCTGGGGCAACCCCGGCCAGGCCGGATACGCGGCGGCCAACACCTTCCTGGACGCCCTGTCCGCCCACCGCCAGAGCGAAGGACTCCCGGCGACCTCCCTGGCCTGGGGCCCCTGGGCCGCCACCGGAGGAATGACCGAACACCTCACCCCGGCCGACTGGCAGCGCATGGCCGCTCAAGGCCTGCGGCCCCTCTCCGAAGACGACGGCCTCGCCCTCCTCGACGCCGCGACGGACCTCCCGCGAGACCTCCTCATCCCCGCCAGGATCGACCGCGCGACCCTGCGCCGCCGAGGCCCCGCGACGCCTCCGCTGCTGTCCGGACTGATCCCCGCCACGAACCTCCGCCGCACCGCAGGGTCGATCACCGCGGGCGGAACCGGCCTCGCCGCCAAGCTGACCGGCCTGTCCCCGGCCGAACGCGAGGAGACCATCCGCGAGATGGTGCTCAGCCAGGCGGCCGTCATCCTCGGTATGGCGGGGACGGCCTCGATGGACTCCGGCCGGTCCTTCCGTGAGTTGGGCTTCGACTCCCTGACCGCCGTCGAACTGCGCAACCGCCTCGGCGAGACGACCGGCCTGCGCCTGCCCGCCACCCTCGTCTTCGACTACCCGACGCCATCGGCGCTGGTCGCGTACATCCTGACCGAGGTGCTGGGCGGCGCGGTGGCGACCCCCACCGCGCGAACCGGCGCGCGGGACGACGACCCGGTCGTCATCGTCGGCGTCGGCTGCCGCTTCCCCGGCGGCGTCGGATCGGCGGACGAATTCTGGGACCTGCTCTCCTCGGAGACCGACGCCGTGACCGGTTTCCCCCGCGACCGGGGCCCGGCCTGGGAGGGCGTCGTCGACCCCGACCCTGCCGCGTCCGGCAAGACCTATGCGGGCACCGGCGGTTTCCTGCACGACGCCGGACAGTTCGACGCCCCGTTCTTCGGCATCTCGCCCCGCGAGGCCCTGGCCATGGATCCCCAGCAGCGCTTGCTGATGGAGACCTCATGGGAGGCGTTGGAAGACGCCGGCATCGACCCCGTCTCGCTGCACGGAAGCGAGACCGGCGTCTTCACCGGCCTGATCTACCACGACTACAGCACCGGCGGCCCGGCAACCGAGGACGTGGAAGGCTACGTCAGCACCGGCAACTCGGGCGGAGTCGCCTCTGGCCGGGTGGCGTACGCGCTGGGCCTGGAGGGTCCGGCGATGACCGTCGACACGGCCTGCTCGTCGTCCCTGGTGGCCCTGCACCTCGCGGTCCAAGCGCTGCGTTCGGGCGAGTGCTCCCTCGCACTGGCCGGTGGGGCGACCGTCATGTCCACCCCGGGCACCTTCGTGGAGTTCTCCCGCCAGCGCGGTCTGGCCGCCGACGGCCGCTGCAAGGCCTACGCCGACGCGGCGGACGGCACCGGCTGGGGTGAGGGTGTCGGCGTCCTGGTCGTAGAACGCCTCTCCGACGCCCGCCGCAACGGCCACCGAGTGCTGGCCGTCGTCGCCGGAACCGCCGTCAACCAGGACGGCGCATCCAACGGCCTCACCGCCCCGAACGGCCCCTCCCAGCAACGGGTCATCCGCACCGCCCTGGCCAACGCGGGCCTGACCGCCGCCGACGTCGACGTGATCGAGGGCCACGGCACCGGCACCCGCCTCGGCGACCCGATCGAGGCCCAAGCCCTCCTCGCCACCTACGGCCAAGACCGGGAGACCCCGGTCCTTCTCGGCTCGGTGAAGTCGAACATCGGCCACACCCAGGCGGCGGCTGGCGTGGCGGGTGTCATCAAGATGATCCAGGCGATGGCGCGCGGGATGGTCCCGGCGACACTGTACGTGGACGCCCCCTCCGCCCAGGTCGACTGGCAGTCGGGCGCTGTCACGCTGGTCACCGAGGCGACGGCATGGCCGGACACCGGCCGCCCCAGAAGAGCAGGCGTCTCCTCCTTCGGCTTCTCCGGTACGAACGCCCACGTCATCCTGGAACAGGCGCCGAACGAACCGACCCCCAGCGACGGTCAAGGCGCCGTGCCGGTCACCGGCAGCTTTCCCGCGACCGCCGACGGCCGCAGCGGGATGCCGGTCATTCCCTGGCTCATCTCCGCCCGCAGTCGAGCCGGTCTCGCCGCCCAGGCTGCCCGCCTGGCCGAGTTCGTCACGGCCAGGCCCGAATCGGCGGTCGACATCGGGTGGTCCCTCGCGACGACCCGCTCTGGCCTGTCCCACCGCGCCGTCGTCGTAGGCGGTGATCGCGCCGAACTCCTGGCCAATCTGACGAGCCTCGCCGACGAGACCACGCCGGGAGCCGTCGTTGGCGTCGGCAAGGTGGGCTTCGTCTTCACCGGCCAGGGCGCGCAGCGGATCGGCATGGGCCGGGGTCTGTATGAGGCGTATCCCGTGTTCGCGCAGGCCTTCGACGCGGTCTGCGCCGGACTGGAGGAGCACCTCGACGGATCGGTCTCGGCCGTCGTCCACAACAGCGACTCCCTGCACCAGACAATGTGGGCTCAGGCGGGACTTTTCGCCGTAGAGGTCGCGCTGTTCCGCCTGCTGGAGTCGTGGGGCGTCACTCCGTCCATGGTCGCCGGACACTCGATCGGCGAACTCGCCGCCTCTCACGTCGCCGGAGTCTGGTCACTCGCCGACGCCTGCGCCGTGGTGGCCGCCCGAGGCCGCCTGATGCAAGCGCTCCCCACCGGCGGCGCGATGCTCGCCATCCGCGCGAGCGAAGACGAGGTTCGTGCCGCTCTGACCGACGGTGTGGACATCGCTGCGGTCAACGGCCCCGATGCCGTGGTGGTCTCCGGACCCGCCGAAGCAGTGGAAGCCCTGCAAGAGAGGTTCGACAGGACCCGCCTCCTGAAGGTCTCCCACGCCTTCCACTCCTCGCTGATGGACCCGATGCTGGCCGAATACGCCAAGGTCACCGCCTCGGTCTCCTACGCACCGCCCCGCATCCCGCTGGTGTCCACAGTGACCGGCCTGCCCGTCGAGTCGACCGACCCCGACTACTGGGTCCGCCAGGTCCGCGAACCCGTCCGGTTCGCCGACGCCGTCACCACCCTGCGCGAAAGCGGCATCAGGACCTTCGTCGAGATCGGCCCCGACGCAGTCCTCACCGCCTTGGGCGCCGACGACACCTGGATCCCCACCCAGCGCCGTGACCGCGACGAGGCGCGCACTTTCGTCGAGGCGATCGGGCGGCTGCACACCCTCGGCGGCACGGTCGACTGGCCCCGCTTCTACGAAGGGACCGGCGCACGCCGCGTCGACCTCCCCACCTACGCCTTCGACCGCCGCCACTACTGGCTGACCTCCCCGGGCGCCTACGGCGACGCGGCGGGCCTGGGACTCGGCCCGTCCCGCCACCCGTTGCTGGGCGCGGCGGTGAACCTTCCGGCCAGCGGCGGCCTGGTCCTCACCGGACGCCTGTCGGTCAGCGCCCAGCCGTGGCTGGCCGACCACGTCGTGGCCGGTCAGGTGGTGGTCCCGGGCGCGGCCCTGGTCGAGATGGCCATCCGAGCCGGAGACGAGACCGGCAGACCGCGGCTCGCCGAGCTGATCATCGAATCGCCCCTGGTCCTGCCGTCCGGAGGCGGCATCCGCGTCCAGGTGACGGCCGACGACGGCGCCCTCGCGATCTACTCCCAGCCCGAGCACGACGACCCGGCGGGCACCTGGACCCGCCACGCCACCGGCACCCTCGCCGAAACCGTCACCCCGGAAACCCCGTTCGACTCCTGGCCCCCGGCCGGGGCGACCGTCGAGAACCTCGACACCTTCTACCCCGCACTGGCCGAGGCCGGCCTGAACTACGGGCCGATCTTCCAGGGTGTACGCACCCTCTGGCGACGCGGCGACGAGATCTTCGCCGAGATCGCCCTCGCCGACGACACCCAGGTCACCGGCTTCGCCCTGCACCCCGCCCTGCTCGACGCCGCCCTCCACCCCATCTCCGCCACCGGCACGGCCTCGGGCCAGGACGGCCCCCTGCTGCCCTTCGCCTGGACCGACGTCGTCGTGCACGCGACCGGCGCCCGCGCGGCCAGAGTGCGGCTGACCCCGACCGGCGACGGCGTCTCCCTGACCCTGGCCGACGAAACCGGCGCGCCGATCGCGACCGTGGGCGGCCTGGCATTGCGCCCCCTCCCTACGGCTCAGGTGGCCGCCCCTATCGTCGGCGAGGCGCTGTTCACCCTCGACTGGATCCCCGCGAGCGCATCCGTGCAGGTCAGCGCGTCGGAGAACGCCGTGGTCATCGCGTGCCCGGAACCGCCCGGGGGCGCGCACGCCGGCGATCGGGCTCGTGCCACGGCGGCCCGAGCTCTCGACATGGTGAAGGAGGGGCTCGCGGCCGGGTCGCCGCTGGTCGTGGTGACCGAGCGCGCGGTCGACACGGGTTCCGGCGGAGTCCCGATCGACGTGACCGGCTCCGCCGTCTGGGGGCTGGTCCGCGTCACCGCCGCTGAGAACCCCGGCCGACTGGTCCTCGTCGACCTCGACGTCCCGCTCTCCGCCGACGGCGCCGAAGATCTGGTCCGCGCGGCCGTGGCCACCGGTGAGCCCCAGATCGCCGTCCGATCGGGCCGCCTGCTGGTCCCGCGCCTGGCGAGGATGAAGCCGTCGGCCGCTCTGGCGGTCCCGGCGAACACGGACACGTGGCGGCTCGACTTCACCGATCGCGGCACCCTGGAGAACCTCACCCTGCGCCCGGAAGACAGCCCGCAGCTCCAGGCGGGTGAGGTGCGGGTCGGCCTGCGAGCCGGTGGCGTGAACTTCCGCGATGTCCTGAACGTGCTGGGCATGTATCCCGGCGACGCGGGCCGCCTCGGTCTCGAAGGCGCGGGTGTGGTCCTGGAGATCGGCCCGGAGGTGACCGGTGTCAAGCCGGGTGACCTGGTCATGGGCCTGTTCACCGGCGCTTTCGGCCCCCAGGCGGTGACCGATCAACGCCTGCTGGCACCGGTCCCCGACGGCTGGACACTCGCCGAAGCGGCGGCTGCCCCCGTGGTCTTCCTGACCGCGTACCACGCGCTGGTCGAGCTGGCCGACCTGCGGAGAAACGAATCGATCCTGATCCATGCGGCTGCGGGTGGTGTCGGCATCGCGGCAGTGCAGCTGGCCCGCCACTTGGGCGCGGAGGTGTTCGGCACCGCCAGTCCCTCGAAGTGGCCGGTGCTGCGGGACCTGGGTCTGTCGCACATCGCGTCGTCACGCACCCTCGACTTCGAAACGACCTTCCAAGCGGTGGACGTCGTCCTCGACTCCCTCGCTGGAGAGTTCGTCGATGCTTCGCTCCGGCTGGCCGCAGGCCCGCAGGGCCGGTTCGTGGAGATGGGCAAAGCTGACATCCGGGACCCGGAACAGGTCGCCCGTGACCACAAAGGCCTGAAATATCAGGCGTTCGACCTACTCGAGCTGGACCCCGACCGCATCGGCCGGATGCTGGCCGTCCTGACCGAGCTGTTCGCCCGAAAAATCCTCAAGCCGCTGCCCGTGACCTGCTGGGATGTGCGCCGCGCTCCCGAGGCGTTCCGCCACCTGAGCCAGGCCCGCAACGTCGGCAAGGTCGTGCTGACCATGCCGACGCCCGAGCTGACCGGCACGCTTCTCGTGACCGGCGCATCCGGTGCGCTCGGCGGTCTGGTCGCCCGCCACCTGGCCGACAAGGCCGACCGCCTGGTCCTTCTCTCCCGGCGAGGCCCCGAGACAGGCGCGCTGGCCGCCGAACTCGCCAACCGAGGCGTCCACGTTGATGTGTGCGCGGTGGACGTCGCCGACCGCGACCCGCTCGCCAACGTCATTGCCGGGATTCCGGACTTGCGCGGTGTCGTCCACGCCGCCGGTGTCCTGGACGACGGTCTGATCGGCTCGCTCACCCCGGCCGCGCTGGACGCCGTCATGCGCCCCAAGGTCGACGGCGCCTGGCACCTCCACGAACTGACCCGAAGCCTCGACCTGAGCATGTTCGTGCTGTTCTCCTCGATCGCCGGCGTCTGGGGCAACCCCGGCCAGGCCGGATACGCAGCGGCCAACACCTTCCTGGACGCCCTGTCCGCCCACCGCCAAAGCGAAGGACTCCCGGCGACCTCCCTGGCCTGGGGCCCCTGGACCGCTACCGGAGGGATGACCGAGCACCTCACCCCGGCCGACTGGCAGCGCATGGCCGCCCAGGGAATGCGGCCCCTCTCCGAAGACGACGGCCTGGCCCTGCTCGACGCCGTACAGATGGCCCCGGCCCTCGTGATCCCGGCCCGGCTCGACCCGAAGGTGTTCCAGCGACGGGGCCGCGACGTCCCCGCCCTGATGTCGGGCCTGGTCACCACGGCGCCCCGCGCCGCCCGGCGCACGGCGGGACCGGCCGGAATCGCCGATGGCCTGGCGGGCGTGCCCGCGGCCGAGCGCGAGGAGACCGTCCGCGACCTGGTCCTGGCCCAAGCGGCTCTGGTCCTCGGGATGCCCGGCCTGGACACGATGGATTCCGGCCGGTCCTTCCGTGAACTGGGCTTCGACTCGCTGACCGCCGTCGAACTGCGCAACCGCCTCGGCGAGACCACCGGCCTGCGCCTCCCGGCCACCCTCGTCTTCGACCACCCGACGCCGTCCGCGCTGGTCGCGTACATCCTCACCGAACTGGGCGGCCGGATCACCGACGCCGCCCTGCCCGGCGCGCCAAGAGCCGTGGACGCCGACGACCCGGTGGTCATCGTCGGCATGGGCTGCCGTTTCCCCGGCGGCGTCGCCTCCGCCGCCGACTTCTGGACCCTGCTCTCCTCCGGGACCGACACGGTGTCGGGCTTCCCCACCGATCGCGGCCCGGAGTGGGGGAGCGTCTTCGATGAGGACCCCGAGGCGCTGGGCAAGAGCTACGCCCGCGAGGGCGCGTTCCTCGGCGGCGCGGCCGACTTCGACGCCCCGTTCTTCGGCGTCTCACCACGCGAGGCCCTGGCGATGGACCCGCAGCAGCGACTCCTCCTGGAGACGTCGTGGGAGGCCCTGGAGGACGCGGGCATCGACGTCAGCGCCCTGCACGGCAGCCAGACCGGCGTCTTCACCGGCCTGATCTACCACGACTACGGCTCCGGCGGCGCCGTCCCCGGTGACGTCGAAGGCTACGTCAGCACGGGTATGTCCGGCGGAGTGGCCTCCGGCCGCGTTGCCTACGCGCTCGGCCTGGAGGGCCCGGCGATGACCGTCGACACGGCCTGCTCGTCGTCCCTGGTGGCGCTGCACCTGGCCGTCCAAGCACTGCGTTCCGGGGAGTGCACCTTGGCCCTCGCCGGGGGAGTGACCGTGATGGCCACCCCCGGCATCTTCGTCGACTTCTCCCGCCAGCGCGGCCTGGCCGCCGACGGCCGCTGCAAAGCCTATGCCGACGCCGCCGACGGCACCGGCTGGGGTGAAGGAGTCGGCGTCCTGGTCGTAGAACGCCTGTCGGACGCCCGCCGCAACGGCCACCGCGTGCTGGCCGTAGTGGCCGGAACCGCCGTCAACCAGGACGGCGCCTCCAACGGCCTCACCGCCCCCAACGGCCCCTCCCAGCAACGGGTCATCCGCACCGCCCTGGCCAACGCGGGCCTGACCGCCGGAGAAGTAGACGTCATCGAAGGCCACGGCACCGGCACCCGCTTGGGCGACCCGATCGAAGCCCAAGCCCTCCTCGCCACCTACGGCCAGGACCGGGAGACCCCGGTACTCCTCGGCTCGGTGAAGTCGAACATCGGCCACACCCAGGCAGCGGCCGGCGTGGCGGGGGTCATCAAGATGATCCAGGCCATGGCCCACGGCGTCGTCCCGGCCACCCTGCACGTGGACGCCCCCTCCGCCCAGGTCGACTGGCAATCAGGCGCCGTCACACTGGTCACCGCGGCGACAGCATGGCCGGACACCGGCCGCCCCCGCAGGGCGGGCGTCTCGTCCTTCGGCTTCTCCGGCACGAACGCCCACGTCATCCTGGAACAGGCGCCGAACGAACCGACCTCCGGCGACGGCCAAGGCGCCGTGCCGGTCACCGGCGACTTTCCCGCGACCGCCGACGGCCGCAGCGGGATGCCGGTCATTTCCTGGCTCGTCTCCGCCCGGACCGAGGCGGCGCTGGCGGCGCAGGCCCGACGACTGCGTGACCACCTGATCGCCCACCCGGAACTCGACCCGACCGACGTCGGATGGTCCCTCGCCACCACCCGCGCTCACCTGAGCCACCGCGCCGTGGTCGTGGGCGCCGACCGTACCGAACTCCTCGCCCGTCTGGCCGACCCGACGACGGCGAGCACCGCCTCAGCGGGCAAGGTCGCCTTCGTCTTCACCGGCCAGGGTGCACAGCGCATCGGCATGGGCCGCGAATTGCACCAGGCCTATCCCGTGTTCGCGCAGACCTTCGACGCGGTCTGCGCCGGACTGGAGGAACACCTCGACGGATCGGTCTCGGCCGTCGTCCATAACAGCGACGCCCTGCACCAGACGATGTGGACACAGGCCGGACTGTTCGCCGTCGAGGTCGCGCTGTTCCGCCTGCTGGAGTCCTGGGGCGTCACTCCATCGATGGTCGCCGGGCACTCGATCGGCGAACTCGCCGCCGCCCACGTCGCCGGAGTCTGGTCACTCGCCGACGCCTGCGCCGTGGTGGCCGCACGCGGTCGCCTGATGCAAGCACTGCCCACCGGCGGCGCGATGCTCGCCATCCGCGCGAGCGAAGACGAGGTCCGTGCCGCTCTGACCAAGGGCGTGGACATCGCCGCGGTCAACGGCCCCGACGCCGTCGTGGTCTCCGGACCCGCCGAAGCAGTAGAGGCCATGCAAGAACGGTTCGACAAAACGCGACTCCTGAACGTGTCCCACGCCTTCCACTCGTCACTGATGGACCCGATGCTGGCCGAATACGCCAAGGTCACCAAGTCCGTGTCCTACGCACCACCCCGCATCCCGCTCGTGTCCACGGTGACCGGCCAGCCCATCGAGGCGACCGACCCCGACTACTGGGTCCGCCAGGTCCGCGAACCCGTCCGCTTCGCCGACGCCGTCACCACGCTGCGCGAAAACGGCATCAGAACCTTCGTCGAGATCGGCCCCGACGCCGTCCTCACCGCCGACGAGACCTGGATCCCCACCCAGCGCCGCGACCGGAGCGAGGCGCAGGCCCTCGTCACGGCGGTAGGAGAGTTGCACGCCCGAGGCGCGACCGTCGACTGGTCACGCTTCTACGCGGGAACCAGCGCACGCCGCGTCGACCTCCCCACCTACGCCTTCACCAGGGAGCGCTTCTGGCTGAGCGGAGGCCGAACCCCAATGGACGCGGCCGAGCTGGGCCAGTCGGTGGCCGGGCACCCGCTCCTCGGCGCGGCCGTCGACCTGGCCAGTGACGGCGGCCTGGTCCTGACCGGCAGGCTGTCCCTGGCCGCGCAGCCCTGGCTCGCCGATCACCAGACCGCCGGTCACATCGTCGTCCCGGAGACGGCCCTCATCGAGATGGCGATCCGCGCCGGCGACGAGACGGGACACTCCCGCCTGAGCGAACTCCAGGTCCACGTCCCGCCGGTCATCCCCGACCCCGGCGCCCTCCAGATCCAGGTCGTGGTCTCCCATAAGGACGACGACCGCAGGGAGGTGGCGATCCACTCCCGTCCGGAGAACGGCGCCTGGACCCGCAACGCCACCGCCGTCCTCACCGCCGTCACCGCCCAACCGGAGAACGCGACGGCCGAATGGCCACCGCCGGGCGCGCAACCGCAGCCCGAGACGTACCGGAACATCAGGTCTGTCTGGCGGCACGGACCCGAGCTCTACGCGGAGATCAGCCTCGACGACGGCCTGGACGTCACCGGCTTCGCCCTCCACCCCGCTCTCCTCGACGCGGTCCTGCCCTTGATCGGACCGTCGATGCTGGCGGCCACCTGGACCGATGTGGTCGTGCACGCCACCGGCGCCACCGAGGCGCGGGTCCGGCTGGCGCCCGTGCCCGGCGTCGACGCGATGTCGGTGACCCTGTCCGACGGGACCGGCAGGCCGGTGGCCACCGTGGGCTCGGTGAGCCTGCGCCCGCTCACTCCGGACGAACTCCCCGCCGAGACCACCGACGCGCTGTTCGCCCTCGAATGGGTCCCGGCCCCCTCCGGGTCGGTGCCCGTCTCCGACGTGAGCGTCGTCGACGGGCGCCCGCCGGAGGGCCCGCCCGACGTCGCGGCCCGAGCCGGAGTGGTGGCGACCCTGGCCACGCTGCGGGAACGGCTGGCGGCCGAAGAGTTCGTCGTCGTGGTCACCCACCAGGCGGTGGACACGGGATCCGACCCGGTCGACGTCGCCGGCGCGCCGATCTGGGGCCTGGTCCGGGTCGCCCAGTCGGAGTACCCCGGCCGGATCGTCCTGCTCGACCTGGACCCGTCTGCCGACCTCGACCAGGTGCTCCCGGCCGTCCTGAGCTCGGGCGAAGCGCAGGTCGCCGTCCGGGACGGCCGCCTCCTGGTCCCCAGGCTGGTCCCGTCGACTCCCACCGCGACGACCACCTCCGCCTCCGGGGGAACGCTGCTGATCACCGGTGCGTCCGGAGCGCTCGGCGGGCTCGTCGCCCGGGGCCTGGCCGCCGCCGGAAGGACGGAACGGGTCGAACTCCTCTCCCGGCGCGGAGCCCAGGCGGCGGGACTCGGCGCGCTGGCCGCCGAGGTCGCCGGACACGGGGTCACCACACGCGTCACCGCCTGCGACGCCGCCGACCGCGACGGCCTCGCCGCGGTGCTGGCGGGTGTCCCGGCCGCCACTCCGCTGCGCGGCGTGATCCACGCCGCTGGCATCCTGGACGACGGCATCATCGAATCGCTCACCCCCGCCCGGGTCGACGCCGTCATGCGCCCGAAGGTGGACGGCGCCTGGAACCTGCACGAACTGACCAAGGATCTGGACCTGCACGACTTCGTGCTGTTCTCCTCCCTGGCCGGTATCTGGGGCAACCCGGGCCAGGCCGGTTACGCCGCCGCCAACACCTTCCTCGACGCCCTCGCCGCCCACCGCCGCGCCGCAGGTCTCCCAGCCATCTCCCTGGCCTGGGGCCCATGGGACCTCGACGGACAGGGCATGGCCGACCGGATCGACGACGCCGACCGGCGCAGGATGGCCCGCAACGGCCTGCGGCCGATCGAGGGCGCCGACGGCCTGGCCCAGCTCGACGCACTGATCACCAGTGCCCCGGGGGCGCCGCTGCTCATCCCCGCCCACCTGGACCGCGGCGCCCTGCGTCTCTTCAACAGGACGGGCCGGACCGCCCGGCGCGTGGCCGACGCGCCCGCGCGAAGTGAGGCGGCCCGCCTGGCCGCGCTCCCCGCGCCCGCCCGTGAACGCGCCGTACGGGAACTGGTCAGGGCCCAGGCCGCCCAGGTTCTCGGCATGTCCGGCGCCGACGCGGTGCACGCCGAACGGTCCTTCCTCGACCTGGGCCTGACCTCCCTGACCGCCCTGGAGCTGCGCAACCGGCTGAGCCGCGTGGCTGGTCTGACCCTCCCGGCCAGCGTGATCTTCGACTATCCGACCCCGGCCGCACTCGCCGGATACCTGTGCGCGAACGTCGTCCCGGTGGAGACCGCGCCGCCCGTCCTCGACGGCCTCGACCGGCTGGCCGCCCAGCTCGCCGAGGTCGACCAGGACAGCGACCGGCGGGTGGAGATCGTCATCCGCCTCGAAGGTCTGCTCGCGGACTTCCGGGCCCGGACCGCCGACAACGCGACGGCCTACCAGGACCTGTCCGTGGCCAGCGACGACGAGATGTTCACCCTGATCGACCGCGAACTGGGCATCTAAGAAGGAAACGAAAAGAGCGGCCGGGATGACCCGGCCGCTCTTTTTTGATGGGTGTGTCAGGCCTCGGTGACCTCGCGGGCGATCGCGGCGACGTTCGCCACGGTGGGCTGGGCGATCACGCGTCCGAGCCGGTTCATGAAGTCGGCCTCCAGCGCCGGGGGGAGGACCTCCCGGCAGACCCCGGCCAGCATGTTCAGCAGGGCGACGGAGTCGCCGCCGAGGTGGTGGAAGTCGGCGTGGGGGTCGATCCGCTCGGCCTCGACCCCCAGGACCCGCGCCCAGACCAGGGTGATCTCGGGTTCGAGCCCGTCCTTGGCGGGTTCGTCGTCCGCGCGGGCGGGGCCCGCGACGTTCGCCGGGCCGGTGAAGGGGTCGGGCAGCGCGCGGACGTCGACCTTGCCGCTGATGCTGTAGGGGATCTGTTCGACGACGAAGACGGCCGCCGGGATCATGTACGACGGCAGCCGGTCGGTGGCGTGGGCCAGCAGGTCCGCCACCTCGACCCCGGCCCCGCTGAGGACGTAACCGCACAGCGCCTTGGAGCCGCCCGGCCTGCTGCGGGCCACCACGACGGCGCGGTCGACGCCGGGGTGCTCCTCCAGCACGGCCGCCACCTCGGCGGGCTCGACCCGGTGGCCCCGGATCTTGAGCTGGTCGTCCATGCGGCCCAGGAACTCGAGACCGTCGTCGGGCAGGCGGCGGGCCAGGTCGCCGGTCCGGTAGAGCCGGGTGCCGTCGGCCAGATGCGGGAAGCGCTCCTCGTCGAGGTCGGGCCGCCCGAGATAGCCGCGGGCGAGCTGCACACCGGCAAGGTACATCTCGCCGACCTCCCCGGCGGGGACGAACCGGCGGGTCGGGTCGAGCAGGTGGACCTGCGTGTTGTGGGCCGGCACACCGATCGGGACGGTGCTGCGACTGCCGTCCACGACCGGGTCGAAGGTGTGGGCGGTGCAGCCGATGGTGGCCTCGGTCGGGCCGTATTCGTTGATGATGCGGCAGTCCGGGCCGAACATCTCCTGGGCCCGCGCGGCGACCTCGACCCGTAACTGCTCCCCGACCACCACGATGCTGCGGAAACCGGTGGGCGCGATCTCCAGGCGGCCGATCAGCTCCAGGTGCGACGGGGTGAGGTTGAGCATGGTGGCGCCCGACTCGGTCAGCAGCCGCCGCAGGGTCAGGTGGTTGGGCTGGTCGCGGACCAGGACCACGCTGCCACCGGTGATCAGCGGCATGAAGATGGACGTCCCGGACACGTCGAACGACAGCGACGTCAGCAGGGGCAGCCGGGTGTCGGCGTCGACCCCGAACTCCTCGATCCCCCAGTGGAGGTAGTTGAGCAGGCTCCCGTGCTCGATCTGGACGCCCTTCGGCTTCCCGGTGGAGCCGGAGGTGTACAGGACGTAGGCCAGATCCTCGGGCCGGGTCTCCGGGTCGGGCACCTCGTCGGCCGCCGCCGTCGTGGTGTCGTCGAGGTCGATCACCGTGCAGCCCGGCGGGAAGCCGTCGCGGGTGTCGTGCGGGGCCTGGACCAGGCAGTGCTTGGCGCCCGCGTCCGAGAGCAGATCGGCCAGCCGCGAGTCGGGGTGCAGCACGTCGAGGGGCAGGTAGGCGGCGCCGGTCCGGAGGATGCCCCAGATCCCGGCGATCGCGGCGGGGGTGCGTTCGGCCAGGACCCCGACGACGTCACCCCGGCCGGCGCCGCGGGCGCGCAGCCCGGCCGCGACCGCGTCCGCGCGGCGGCTCAGCTCGGCGTAGCTGACCTCGCCCTCCGGCCAGGTCAGCGCGGGTGCGTCGGGGGTCAGCTCGACCTGGCGGCGGAACAGCTCCAGCAGCGACGTCGTCGCCGAGGGCCGCCAGGTGTCGTTGGCGGCGTGGTAGCGGTCGGCCTGCGGGGACAGCGCCTCGGTGAGCAGGTCGAGGAGGTCGTCCATCCGCTCGGCCGCGCCCGGCACGTCGCGCCAGGTCACGATGAGCTCGGTGCGGCCTGCGGTCTCGACGATGTCGAGGCTCACCGGGGCGCCCGAGACAAGCGACCCGAGCGTGTACATGACCCCGGCCCGGAAGCCGGGGGCGCTGTAGTCGGCGAGGTCGACGAAGCCGAGGCTGGTGACGATGGCCGAGGCCAGATAGCGGTGCTTCTTGACGGCGGACGCCTCGTAGCGGGTGAAGATCTCGCGCACGATCTTCCCCGGCAGCCTGCGCATCGCCGGGCTGGTGCGGCTGAGCAGTTCGCGGCGTTCGGCCAGGCCGGTCAGCAGGTCCTGGTGCACGCCCTCCCAGTCGCCGTCGGGCTCGACGGTGAGGGGCAGGATCTGCGACAGCCAGGCGGTGGAGCGCAGTTCGGGATGGTGGCGGCGGAGGTCGACCGAGATGAGGAACCGGCCGGGGACCGGCGGGTCGGCGGTCGCGGCGACGGCCGCGATCACCCGGGCGGTGGGCGCGGCGCAGATGCCGTCGATGCTGCGGCGCCGCCAGATCAGACCGTGCTGCCCGGGAGGGACCGGCGCCATCGAGGTGGCGTGCCCGAGGTCCTTCTCGGCGGGCGGGATGGGCGGCAGGCCGCCGGGGTGCAGGTGCTTGAGGAGGTCGTCGCTGTTCCAGTCGGACGTGGCGCCGACCGGGTCGACTCCGCGCAGGACCCGGAAGACGTCGGCGACCCACAGCAGCAGGCCGCGCGCGTCGGTCACGCCGTGGAAGGCGCGGAAGACCAGGGTGACCGGCCGCCCGGCGCGGCGCGGGACGAGCAGGACCTCGCAGGTCGGGCCGCCGTCGTACAGCGTCGTCTGCAGGGCGGGCTCCGACAGCAGGTCGCGGTCGGGGGCGAGGTCCAGGACCCGGACCTCTGGGGCGACCCCGCTGTCGATCCAGCGGCGTCCCTTCTGCCGCAGCCGCATGCCGGGGCAGGCCTCGGCCGCCACCGTGACCGCGTGGGTGAGGGCCTCGACGCCCAGATCGCCGTCGCCTTCGAAGACGTGCTGGATGACGTTGGGCCCCATGCCGAGATAGAGCCATTCGATCGGGGTCATCTGCCGTTCGTACGGCATGGCCAAGGTTTTCACCGAATGCTCCTGTTCGCCGGTGCATGGCGATCGCGACGATGCAAGAAAGCGTCGGTTCGTCGTGATGGAGCTATTGCGGAGTCGTCGCATCGCGGGAAAGTGAATTTCGCGGAAATCGAATTCCCGAAAACGCTAACAGGTGCTCTGACCAGGGACAAGCGGGTGGCCAACTGCTGACCGCGCGCAGTTGAACGCGGCTTCCCGGCTCTTATTATCCTCTCGGATAATTGCGGCCTGAGAGCCTTTTCCCATAGGGAAGGACATCATGACGACACGGACGAGTCCGCTGCGGGCGCTGGCTCCGGCGGCGATGGCGATCGTGGTCGCCGCGTGCGGGGCGAGTTCCACCGCCGCCACCGGCGGAGCGCTGACGAGCGGGAAGGGGGGCCACCACGCGACCTCCTCGATGCCGGCCGACGCGCTCCCGCTGCGGGCCGGTGAGCAGTTCCTCACCCTCCCCATGGAGAAGCCGTACATCCCGCTTCCGCCGAGCGGCGGCACCGACGAGTACCGCTGCCTGGTGATCGATCCCGGCCTGCTCAAGCCGACGTTCCTGACGGGCAGCCAGTTCGCGCCCTCGAACGCCGGCATCGCGCACCACGCGAACATCTACGTGGTCGCCCCGGAGAACGCGGCCAAGGCCCTGGAGAAGGACGCCGCGAGCCCCGGCCAGGGCTGGACGTGCTTCGGCACCGACGGCCTGGACACCCAGCCGCCCTCGGCCTGGGTCGACACCTGGACGCCCGGCGCCAGGGAGACCCTGCTCGACGGGAACCTCGGCTACCGGATCGAGCCCGGCAGCCTGGTCGTCCTGCAGATCCACTACAACCTGCTCGCCACCGACGGGAAGCCCGGCGCCTTCGACCAGTCGAGCGTCCGGCTGCGGCTGACCGAGGGCGACGGCGACACGAAGGCGCTGACGGCGGTCCCGCTGATGGCGCCGATCGAGCTGCCCTGCGCCCCCGGCGAGTCGGGCCCCCTGTGCGACCGCGCGGCCTCACTGGCCGATGTGGAGAAGCGCTTCGGCCCCGAAGTCGCCGCCACCGAGACCCAGCTGGTCACGGCGTGCAACGGCGGCACCCCGAAGCCGGGGGACACCCAGCAGTGCGACACCCCGATCCCGACCGAGATGACCATCTACGCCGGACGCGGCCACATGCACCTGCTGGGCCGCTCGATCAAGGTCGAGCTCAACCCCGGCACCCCCGCCGCCCAGGTCCTCCTCGACGTGCCTGAGTTCAACTTCGACGACCAGCAGCACGTGCCGCTGGCCACCCCCGTGAAGGTCAAGCCGGGGGACACGGTCCGCATCACCTGCACCCACGACGCCAAGTTGCGCACGATGCTCCCGGCGCTGCAGAAGCTCCCGCCGCGCTACGTGGTCTACGGCGACGGCACCAGCGACGAGATGTGCATCGGCCTGATGACCGTTTCGATGCCCTGACACACGCCGAAGGCGCTCCCGGTCAGCTGATCGGGAGCGCCTTCTTGCTCAGGACCGGTGGCACGTGATGACGGCGTTGCGCAGTTCGTAACCCATCAGCTCGTCGGTCCACATCAGGTCGGGACGGCGGGCCAGCCGGATGCCCGGCACCCGCAGCAGCCGGTCGACGAACACCCGCGTCTCGTTGAGCGCCACCTGCGCGCCGGGGCAGCGGTGGCTGCCGTCGCCGAAGCTCAGGTAGGAGCCCGCGGTCTTCACCCGCCGGGCCCGGTCGGGATCCAGAGTGTACGGACACTCGCCCACGACCGCCTCGTCGAGGTTGGCGGCGCGGATGTCCACGACCAGGTTCTCGCCGCTGGTCACCGAGCCCGAGTCGGTCACCGTGTCGGCGGTGACCCGGCGGGCGATCATGTTGACGACGGGGTCGAGCCGCATGATCTCCTCCAGGATCGCGACCTGGTCGGTGTCGTCGGCGTTCAGGAAACGCTCGCGCAGCGCGTCGTCGTCGAACAGGTGCCAGGCCGCCATGACGACGAACTCCCGGGTGGTGATCATCCCGGCGACCGCGTAGGTCATGCACTCGACGAGGATCGCCTTCTCCGGGTAGCCCTCGTCGAGCAGGTGCGAGATCACGTCCTCCCTGCGCTGGGCCTGCCGGGCCCGGATGGCCGGCCGCACGTCGTTCAGCAGGAACCTGATCCCGTGGTAGGTGGCGGCGAGCTGCCCGAAGGGGCGCTTCCAGCGGCTCATCAGCGGCAGGCGCAGGCCGATCAGGTTGTTCTGGATCCGTTCGGCCATCTCGGCCTGGTCGCTCTCGGTCAGCCCGACGATGTCGGCGGCCACGGTCACCGCGAGCTCGAAGCTCATCTGGTCGAGCCGGCCCTCGCCGCGGGCTTGCAACCGGGCCAGCAGGTCGTCGGTGGCCTTCTCCATGACCGTCCGGTAGCGGGTGTTGATGGCCTTGGGGGTGAAGAACCGGACGATCGCCTGCCGCTTGCGCTTGTGCGGCTCACCATCCAGGAAGAACACCGAGGTGTACGCCGGGTCGCCGGTGATCTCGTCGGCGGCCCCGGCGCCCGACTGACGCGTGGAGGTGCCCCGGAGCAGTTCGCGGGCGAAGGCCAGGCTGCCGACGACGCGTGTTTCGGGGCCAATAGTGATGCGCTCGGCGGCCAGGGCGGCCGACTTGCGGTCGTCGCGCATGCTCGGAGCGGTCATGGTCACGTCCAATCACGAAGCGGGAAACGACGGCAGCCGGAGTCGGATGACCCCGGCTGCCTCAGATCAGGGGGTTACTGGACGGTGGCCGCCGCGAGGGCCGCGCTGAATCCGGACACCGGGGGCGTCGCCGACCTGGCGGTCGCGGCGGCCGGATTCGGCAGCGGCAGCGCCGGGCACTTGAGGTCCGAGGTGTTGCCGGGCACGCGGGCCGGCAGGGTGCCGTTGAACAGGTACTCCACGATCGACTTACCGGGGGAGCACGACTCGGGGGTGGTCGTCTCGGCCGGGGTGGGGCCGCTCTCGACCAGCACGGCCTTCGGGAACAGCTTGCGCACGGCCAGGCTGCCCTCGTAGGTGGAGCTCGGGTCGATGGTGCGGTCGAGCACCATCAGGACCGGCGGCGTCCTGTGCCCGCCGATGTCGGCCGGCTTCTGCGCTGGCACCGGCCACGACTGGCACGAGGCGACGAACCACATGTCGGGCCAGGCCGCGAACGGGACCTTCCGGTAGTCGCGCTCGGTGACGCGCAGCCAGGTGTTCCAGTCCTTCGGCCAACTGGCGTCGGTGCACATGGTCGCCAGCGCCATCGCCTGGAGGTTGTCGGTGACCGTCGGGTAGTTGATGTCGTACACCTGCTTGAGCAGGGTGGTGTCACCGTCGTTGACGACGGCGGAGAACAGCGTGGCCAGTTCCTGCCAGTGGTTGGTGTTGTACGCCAGCAGGAAGACGTCCGTCCACACCGCCGGGCCGAAGACGCCCCCCGCGGGCTTCTTCGCCAGCTTGGCGAGCGTGTCGTAGTACTTCTTCTTGACCGCGGCCTCGGTGGTGCCGAGGTGGTAGATGGCGTCGTACTTGGCCGTCCAGGCGGCGAACGCCCCGAAGTTCTGGTCGAGCGGGTAGTTCTGGCCGAGGTTGTAGCCGAACCAGGCCTGGCGCGGGTCGACGGCGCTGTCGATGATCATCCGGCGCACCCGGGTCGGGTACATGGTGCTGTAGACCTCGCCGAGGTAGGCGCCGTACACGTAGCCGTAGTAGTTGAGCTGGTTCTGGCCGAGCGCCTTGCGCAGGCTGTCCAGGTCGTTGGCCGTGTGCGTGGTGGTGGCGTTCTTCAGCAGGTCGCTGCGGGTGCGGGCGCAGGCGGCCGAGTAGTCCTTGGCCACCTTGATCTGGGCGTTCAGGTGGCGCTGCGACGACGGCTCGTAGGCCATGCGGTCGTAGCCGTTGATGCCCGGGTCACAGCTCAGCTTGGGCTCGCTGGCGCCGACGCCGCGCGGGTCGAAGCCGATCCAGTCGTAGGTGCCGCTGACGAACTCGGGCAGCAGCTTGCCCACCGACGCCTGGCCGAGGCCGGAGCCGCCGGGCCAGGTCAGGTTCACCACGAGGGCGCCCTGGTAGGAGGCCTCGTCGGAGGTGTGCTTGATCCGCGAGACCGCGACCTTGATCTTCTTGCCGTTGAGGCGGGAGTAGTCGAGCGGCACCTCGAGGAAGCCGCACTCACCGCCGAGGAACTGCAGCCCGTTCGTGCACGGCGCCCACGCGATGGGCGGCGGGTTGTAGGGGGTCTCGGTGGCGCCGCCGTGCTGGTGGCCCCACCTGCCCGCCTGGTCCGGCTCCGCCTGGGCCGGTAAGGGCGAGAGCGTCGCGCAGCCCACCAGCAGGCTGATCAACGCGGCTGCTGCTTTCACATGTCTTTTCACGGGGATTCCCATTTCACTTCGATCATCGTGAACAATCAATGAACACCAGAAGACGTAATACGCCCCGGAAATTTCCGGGGATGTCACCGGCTCAGTCGAGTATTCCCTGACGCCGGCGCAGTTCTTCGGCGAACGCCATCCAGTCCTGCACGGTCTGGTCGGCGACGACGCTCAGATCCCACGTCCAGTGCGCGGGAATCGCGTCGATGAAGTTCTTCCATTCTCCGGTATTGATGACGTGCATCGCCATCCAGCCGATGAAGGCCCGGCCGCGCTCGGAGTATTTCAACGAGGGGTCGTTGGCCAGTTTCGGAGAAAGCGCCGACCAGGTTATCGGACTGGATTCTGTCCGTATTGCGCGCGACGTGGGCAGGTTCTCCTCCTGCGGCCACGGGCTGATCGGCGACAGCGTGCCGGGACGCTCGCCTCCGGGCTGCGTACCGGCGCGCAGGGCGACCGCCTCCGCCTCACGCCGGATCCTGGCCCGCACGTCCTGGGCGGTGGCCGGGGCCACGTCGGCCTCCCGGGCGATCTGCCGCAGCGAGGCGTTGGGGTTCAGCGCGATGTACTCGGCGGCGCGGCGCCGGCCCTCGGCGGCCGTGAGCGGACGGCGCTTGCCGTCCCTGCCCAGGCGTTTGCCGAGCTGGGGCGTGTCGTCGGCGGCGGCGGTCTGGCGGCGGATGCCGGCGATCGTCTTGGCGCTCAGTCCGGTGGCCGCGCCGATCGCGCGGTCGGACCAGTCAGGGTGCCATTCGACGATCTGCCTGGCCCCGGCCATCCTGTCGGCCCTGCTCAGAGGCAGTCCGTGCCAGGTGTTGGCCTTGACCGCCAGGATGAAGGCGTCCTCGTCGGTGCAGTTGATGAGTCGTACCTGGATGGTCTCTTCGCCGCGGAGTTTCGCCGCCTCGAATCGATGCATGCCGTCGACGATCCGTGAGTTGCTCTCCTGGACCAGGATCGCCGGTAAGGCGGATAAGCTCGCGGCCTCGGCCAGCATGCGGACGTGTGTCTGGTCCGTGCCGGTGCCGCGGACGAAAACCCCCGGCTCCAGTCTGCTCAACGGCAGGTACTGGACCGGGATTCGATCGATCTCGTCCGCCGAGTCGTATACCCGCTTTTTGGAGACGGCGGGCTCTGCTGCGTGGTGGTGCGGTGCGGTTTTCAGGGTCATCGCGGTGCGCTTTCTTTAAGAGTCGGCGGCAGGCGTTTCAGTCATGTAAATGACTTGGTTAAAACATGGGATGACCGGGCGACGAAGATTGTTTCCTCAATACGCGAACATGAATTCGTGACAGAACCTCACGTATTGCCGTAGGGAGCTTCGAGCGGGGATACAAATCCGGGCAGACCGCCTGGGCGCCCTCTTTATAACTCTTGAGATATTGCACTGACAATGAGATTTTCTAATGGTTTCATCAGCCGTTGCGCAGGCTTCATCTGCCTGTACCCGCGGTTGCCGTGACTGTTAGGGGATCACGCCTGGCGCTCGATTCGCACCGATCGGCGACGGCCGTTCAACTGCGGAACCAACGCAGTTGAACGGTGACACCATGGGCGGTGCCAGGCCCTTTGTCGTTTTGTCTCGGTCCATTTCTCGCTAATAGACAATTCTTCTGGAGCGGCATGTCTCACCCCTCTCTCGACCAGGACCTCTGGTGCCGTCGCTACCGGCCCACCTATACGGCGACCGCCCGGCTCGTGTGCCTGCCACACGCGGGCGGTTCGGCGCCGTTCTTCCTGCCGGTGTCCAAGGCGCTCAGCCCGCAGGTCGACGTGGTCGCCATCCAGTACCCGGGCCGGCAGGACCGGCGCGCCGAGCGGCCGTTCACCGATCTGGGCGAGCTCGCCGACCACGTCCACGACATCCTCAAGCGGCAGCCGGAGTTGCCGGTGACCTTCTTCGGGCACAGCATGGGTGCGTCGCTGGCCTTCGAGGTGGCCCAGCGAATGGAGGTCGACGGCCGCGTCCCGGCGCGGTTGTTCGCGTCCGGACGGCGGGCACCGTCGGTCTTCCGCGAGGAGAACTTCCACCGGATGCCCGACCCCGGGCTGCTCTCCGAGATCCGCAGGCTCGACGGCACCTCGGCGCTGCTGTTCAACGACGACGAACTGATGGCCGCCGCGCTGCCGGCGATCCGGGCCGACTACCAGGCGGCGGAGCTCTACCGGCGCGGCCCCGAGGTCACCGTCTCCTGCCCGATCACGGTCCTCACCGGCGACCGCGACCCGAAGACCTCCCTGGACGACGCCCACGCCTGGGCCCGCCACACCACCTCCGATTCATTCGAGGTGAAGGTGTTCCCGGGCGGCCATTTCTTCCTGAGTGACCAGGTCGACGACGTCATCAAGATTCTCGACCAGCATTTCCAGAACTGAATTGTTCAACTGCTGAACATCAGCAGTCGAACGACATCGACGCAGTTCAGACGGGTCGGACACCTGCCCGTGGCGGGATCGGGTTGAATCGCGACAAGGGGTCCGGTTACCGTTCTGCGGGCTGGTGATAATCCGTCACCGTTATTCGAATTAATTCATCTGACAGCAATTCAAGGGGTGACGACCGTTGGGCCACGTGTTCTCTCTTGTTCTCAGCCGGGAGATTACCGACGACGAGTCGGCCGTCCTGCGGGAAGCAGGCTGCGCCGAAGCCGCGTTCGGTACCGACTCTCTGCCGACCAACGCCGACATCACGGTCACGAAGCTGGACTTCGACGACACGGTGTCCCCGTCGCTGGCCGAGGCGATCGAGGCCGCTCTCGCAGCGGTCAAGAACGTTCCCGATCTCACCGTCCCCGGGCTCACGGTTCCGGCCGTGAAGAAGCCCGAGGGCGAGGCCGAGCAGATCGCCGAGCCGGAGACGTCGGCGGCCTGACGGCTCGATGACGACACGGCGGACCGTTTCCCGAGGGAGACGGCCCGCCGTTTCCACAGGTCAGGACGGAGGAAACGCGATGGCGATCGCACAGGGCCGACTGACCGGCCCGGCCGGGAGCTTCCTCCGGCCCCACCTCGGCAGGCTCGGCGTCATCGCCCTCCTGCAGGTGCTCCAGGCCGCCGGGAACCTCAGCCTCCCGAGCATGACGGCCGACATCATCAACAACGGCGTCGTCAGGGCCGACCTCGACTACATCGGCAGGGCCGGTGGCCTCATGCTGGCCGTGACCGTCGCGCTCTGCCTCGCCTCGCTCGTCTCGCTCCACCAGTCGGCGTGGGTGGCGATGTCGGTCGCGGCCGACGTCCGGGCCGCCGTGCACCGGCGGGTGCAGTCGTTCTCCGTCATCGAGGTCCACCGGTTCGGGGTCTCGTCGCTGACCACGCGCACCGTCAACGACGTGCAGCAGGTGCAGCTCTTCCTCCAGGTGGCGCTCAGCCTGCTCGGCACCTCGGTCGTCACGACCCTTGGTGCGGCGGTCCTGGCGGTGCGGCAGGGACCCGGGCTGGCCTTCCTCCTGGTGAGCACGCTGGCGGTCATCATGGTCGTCACCGGCTGGGTCGTGATCCGGCTGCTGCCGATGTTCCACGCCGTCCAGGTCGGCACCGACCGCGTCAACCAGGTGCTCGACGAGCAGATCTCCGGCGTCCGGGTGACCCGGGCCTTCCTGCGCACGGCGTGGGAGAGGGAGCGGTTCGGGCGGGCCAACACCGCCATCACCGCAGCCACGCTCCGGGCCTGGCAGGTCTTCGCCCTGGTCATCCCGCTGATGATGGGCGTCACCAGCCTGTCGAGCGTCGCGGTGTTCTGGTTCGGCGGCGAGCTCGTCGCCAACGGCTCGATGCCGATCGGCAACCTGACCGCGTTCCTGCTCTACATCCTGCAGATCATGACGTACGTCGTGGTCGGCGTGACCGTCCTCATCCTGCTGCCACGCGCCCTCGCGGGAGCCGGACGCGTCCGCGAGGTGATCGACACCGTCCCCGCCCTCGCCGACCCGCCGAGACCGGTCGTCCCGGCCACGGTGACCGGCGCGGTCGAGTTCCGGCACGTCACGTTCGGCTACCCCGGCAGTGAGCGGCCCGTGCTGACCGACCTGACCTTCTCCTTCCGCCCCGGGCGGACGAACGCGGTCCTCGGCGGCACCGGCAGCGGCAAGACCACCCTGCTCAACCTCATCCCGCGCTTCCTCGACCCGACCACGGGGTCGGTGCTCGTCAACGGGATCGCGGTGCGGGCCCAGTCGGCCGAGCCGCTGCGCGCCGGCATCGGACTGGTCGCGCAGACCGCTCACCTCTTCGCCGGGACGATCGCCGACAACCTCCGCTTCGGCCGCCGGGACGCCACCGAGGACGAGATGTGGCGGGCCCTGGAGATCGCCCAGGTCCATGACTTCGTGAAGGGCCTGCCCGAAGGGCTCGACGCCCCCGTCGAGCGGGGCGGCGCCAACCTGTCGGGCGGGCAGCGGCAACGGCTGTCGATCGCGCGGGCGGTGGTCCGGCGCCCGAGCCTGTACCTCTTCGACGACTGCTTCTCCGCCCTGGACGCCGCCACCGACGCCCGCCTGCGCGCCGCGCTCCTCGCGGAAACCGCCGACGCCACCGTCGTCATCGTGGCCCAGAGGGTGGGAACGGTGATGAACGCCGACCAGATCGTCGTCCTGGACGCGGGCCGCATCGCCGGAATCGGCACCCACGCGCAACTGATGGCCGGATGCCCGACCTACCAGGAGATCGTGGCCACCCAGCTCGGACGGGAACAGCACGCATGAACAGTCCGGGCGAGGTCGTCCGCCGGTTGTCGGTCCTGCTCCGGCCCGAGCGCTTCCGGCTGCTGACCGTGGCCCTGCTCACGGTGTTCTCGATCGGCTTCCTGGTGAGCGGACCCGCGCTGCTCGGCGCCGCCACCGACGTCCTCTTCGACGGCCACGGGGTGAGCCGGCTCGCGCCGCTGCTCGCCGCGGTCGCGCTGGTGTACGTGCTGAGCGCCCTGCTGAGCTGGATCCAGGCCCGCGTCCTGACCGGCGTCACCCAGCGCACCATGTACCGGCTGCGGGAGGCGATCGAGGACAAGCTGACCCGCCTGCCGGTGCGCTACTTCGACGGCCACCCGCGCGGCGACATCCTCAGCCGGGCCGTCAACGACGCCGCCAATCTCAACACCGCCCTCCAGGAAGGGCTCAGCCAGCTGACCACCTCGGCGCTCACGCTCCTGGGGACCCTGGGCGTCATGTTCTGGATCTCCCCGCTGCTGGCCGGGGTGTCGCTGGCGACCATCCCGATCGTGATGACGGTGACGTTCCTGCTCGCCCGCCGGTCGGAGACCGGGTTCACCGCGCAGTGGGAGGAGACCGGCCACCTCACGTCCGTGGCCGAGGAGACCTACGCGGGGCACGCCCTGGTGCTCGCCTACGGTCAGCGCGAGACGACGGCCGCCGCGTTCGGCCACCGCAACGAGCGGCTGAGGCGGGCCGCGTTCTCCGCCCAGTTCCTGTCCGGCGCGATCTTCCCCGCGGTGCTGTTCGTCGGCAACCTGAACTACGTCGTCATCGCCGCGTTCGGCGGCTACCAGGTCGCCGCCGGAGCGATCTCGCTCGGCGCCGTGCAGGCGTTCATCCAGTACTCGCAGCAGTTCACCTCGCCGGTCATCCAGATCGCCGGCCAGCTGAACGTGCTCCAGTCGGGGACCGTCTCGGCGGGACGGATCTTCGCCCTCCTCGACGCGCAGGAGGAACCCGAGCTCGCCGCCCAGCCGACCGGCCCCCTCGCGGCCACGCAGGGCGCCCACCGGCTCCGCCTGGAGAGCATCTGCTTCCGGTACGACCCCGCCATCCCGCTGATCCAGGACTTCACCCTCGAAGCGGCCCCAGGAGAGACCGTGGCGATCGTCGGCCCCACCGGCGCCGGGAAGACCACCGTCGTCAACCTGCTCGTCCGGTTCTACGAGATCGACCGGGGCCGGATCGTCCTGGACGACATCGACTACCGCGACCTCAGCCGCGATCAGGTGCGCCGCTGTTTCGGCATGGTCCTCCAGGACCCGTGGCTGTTCCACGGCACCATCCGCGACAACATCGCCTACGGCAGGGACGGCGCGAGCCACGACGAGATCGTCGCGGCGGCCCGCGCGGCCCATGTCGACGAATTCGTCCGGGCGCTTCCCGACGGTTACGACACGGTGCTCGACGGTGCGGCGTCCACCATCTCGGCGGGCCAGAAACAATTGCTGACCATCGCCAGGGCGTTTCTCGCCGACCCCGGTATCCTCATTCTCGACGAGGCGACCAGTAATATCGACACCCGCACCGAGGCGATGATCCAGGCGGCCATGGCGCGGCTGCGGGCCGGGCGCACGAGTTTCGTCATCGCCCACCGTTTCTCGACCATTCATTCGGCCGACACCATCGTCGTCATGGACGCGGGCCGGGTCGTCGAGCAGGGCTCCCATTTGGAACTTCTGGACCGCCGTGGTTTCTATCACGACCTTTATAACCGGCAATTCGCGTGAGTTCTTGAAAGGGATTCGCATGATGGAGCCCACCCGTGACCCGCTGGTCCGGCTGACGAGACTGCTCGACGACGGAACCCTCACCCTCCACCGGGGCGACGACGAGATCAGCACCACCGTGGTGCTCGGACGGGTCCACGGGGTGCGGGTCGTCGCCTTCTGCACCGACGCCCGGGTGATGGGCGGCGCGATCGGGTTCACCGAATGTGCCCGCATCGCCGACGCCATCGACCTCGCGCACAAGGAGAACTGCCCGGTCATCGGGCTGTGGCACTCCGGCGGCGCCAAACTCGCCGACGGCATCGAGGCGATGGACGGCATCGGCCGGATCTTCGCGGCCACCGTCCGCGCGTCGGGCAGGATTCCGCAGATCTCCGTGGTCCTCGGCCCGGCCGCCGGTGGCGCCGCCTACGGGCCCGCGCTGACCGACGTCGTGATCATGGCCTCGGCCGGGCGGGTCTTCGTGACCGGCCCCGACGTCGTGCGCAGCGTGACCGGCGAGCAGATCGACATGGAGGGGCTGGGTGGCCCCGAGGCGCACGGCGTGAAGTCCGGCGTGGCGCACATCGTGACCGCCACCGAGGAGGAGGCGCTGATCCGGGCCAGGAACGTGACCGCCCTGCTCGCCGTGCCGGGCAAGGCCGACCTGGAGCTCGTCGGCGCGCCGCGTGACCTGCGGGAACTGCTTCCCGCCCGCGCCCGGCGAGCCTACGACGTCCACCCCCTGGTCAGGGCTCTGCTCGACGAGGAGTCCTTCGAGGAGTTACACGCGAAGTGGGCGCCCAACGTCGTGACCGGCCTCGGCCGGCTGGCGGGCCAGGCCGTGGGCGTGGTGGCCAACAACCCGCTGCGCAAGGGCGGCTGCCTCGACTCGCTGTCGGCGGAGAAGGCCGCGCGGTTCGTGCGGATGTGCGACTCCATGGGCGTGGCCCTGGTCACCGTGATCGACGTGCCCGGCTTCCTGCCGGGTGTCGGCCAGGAGTGGGGCGGCGTCGTCCGGCGCGGCGCGAAACTGCTCTACGCCTACGCCGAGGCGGTCGTCCCGCGCGTGTCGGTCGTCACCCGGAAGTCCTACGGGGGCGCCTACATCGCCATGAACTCGCGCTCCCTGGGCGCCACCAGGGTCTTCGCCTGGCCCGCCGCCGAGGTCGCCGTGATGGGCGCCGAGTCGGCCGTCGGGATCCTGCACCGCAAGAAGCTCGCGGCGGTGGCGGAGGACGAGCGCGAGGCGCTGCGCGCCGTGCTCATCGAGGAGCACGAGCGCATCGCCGGTGGCGTCGACCGGGGCCTCGCCCTCGGGGTGATCGACGAGGTCATCGAGCCCGCCCAGACCCGGGCCGCGGTGGCGGAGGTCCTCGCCGCCTCGTCCTACCGCCGTGGCGCCCACGGCAACATCCCGCTCTGAGACTCCTGAGACGAGGCAGACCATGGCCGGCAACGACATCCCCAACGTGTTCCTCCGCGGCGGCTCGACCTCCGTGCTCGCCGAGGACGACCGCCTGCGCTACCTACCCGACCTCACCGTGACCACGCTCAAGATCCTGTGCGGCAACCGCTACGAGCACTTTGAGGCCAGCGCCGACACCACCCTCGTCGACGACCGTGAGCTGCGGGTCTTCGAGTGGGCCCGGCACACCTACGTGGCGGAGTGACCAAAGGAAGAGCCGCCGTGGGCCCGGTGCCCACGGCGGCTTTTTCGTCGGTACGAGTCCTAGGCGTCGGCAGGCGACTTGAGATGGGGCCACAGCACGGTCCAGGGGAAACGCTGCCCCCGGCACGTCCACACCTCTTTGCCCTGGGCGCGGTTGAGCACGCCGACCCCGTTGTCGAGGACGGCCGAACGGGTGCACTCGGCCCACATCCGGTCGACGTCGGCCTTCGCGAAGCCGACCGCGACGGTCACGCCGTCGTCGGCGACGGGGCTGCCGAAGTACCAGAACCCGGTGTGGGAGCTGTAGACGCGGGGGAGGCCCTGCGGGCGGCCGTACACCTCAAGGGCGCCGGCCAGCGAGTAGTCGGCGGCGAGGATGATCGCGTTCGTCCGGTCGGCGGGGGGAAGCGCCTGGTAGACGCCGGTGACCTGGTCGGCCACCTGCGGCCAGCCGACGGTCTCGGCGGCGTCGGGGTTCAGGATCGGCTGCGGACTGCGGGCCAGCGAGTCGACCGGGTAGATCGGCAGCGCGAAGACGGCGGAGACGAGGGCGGTGACCACGAACACCGGCCGGGAGGTCACCCATCGCCCGCGCGAGCGCCCCTGGCGCCGCTCGACCCTGATCGCCCCGGCGGCCCACATGGCCGCCCACAGCCCGGCGAGGTAGTAGGGCTTGCCGCCGGTGGCCATGAAGAACACGTTCAGCAGCAGGAACGCCCACGCGAGGAACCGGAACGGCCGCAGCTCCGGCGCCCGCAGCAGCCCCCACACACCCCAGACCAGCAGCACCGACAGCACGATCCCCGTCATGAGGATCTCGTTGATGACGAAGCCGATCGGGCCGCCGTAGTCCTCCGCCGCCGCGATCGTCCGGACCATGTCGAGCTGCGGCCACCCGTAACGCTGCTGCCAGAGGATTCCCGGCACGGCCGCCGCCACCGCGATCGCGGCGCCCGCGTAGAAGAGCGGCCGCCGGAAGACCTCGCGCGGCCCGCTGATCACGACCCCGGCCACGATCGCGAACAGCACGACCACCACCAGGTACTTCACCTGCAACGCGACGGCCGCGATCGCCCCCGCCGCGAGCAGCAGCCGCTGGTCGCGGGTGCGCACGAAGCGGACCACGACCCACACCAGGGCGGTGGTGACGAACAGGTCGACCGAGGAGGTGTAGAGGCTGTGCCCGTCGGCGACCGTGAACGGCGTGACGGCGTACGCCCCGGCGGTGAGCAGCTGCGCCTTACGCTCGCCGCCCATCTCGCGGGCGGTCAGCGCCGCGACCACCACGCCGGCCACGGCCAGCGCCGCCGCCACGACCCGCACCGCGACGATCGAGGGGCCGAACAGCTCGGTGATCAACCGCATGACCAAGGGGACCAGCGGAGGCTGGTCGGGATATCCCCAGTCGAGGTGCTGTCCCGCGACCAGGAAGTACAACTCGTCGCCGTGAAAGCCGTAGCGCGCGCTGAGGGCGACCAGAATCACGCCCAGTGTTCCGGCCATGCCCAGCACCATTCGCCAGGGCACCGGGGCGATCGTGGACTGAGGCGGATCCGCCACTTCTGTGGACACCGTGGAGACATTCATGCGGGAAAGCTAACATTTGCTTCGACCGCAACCGATGGAGTGCTCATGAATTGATTTTCGCGGACGGCCGACATTTCCGTAAAGCGCACCGTTCAATAGGAGCGCTTTATTCGACTTCGGTCGCGAAATGGATCTGCAGGGCCTCCATAATCGCCTGGGGCGAGGCCGAACGAGAAAAGGCCGCGACCACGACCTGGTCGTTCTTCGGCTGTTCGGCATATTGGAAAGTGGCGATCACATAGCGGAGGGCGTGGTCGAGGATGTCCGAGGGGTCATAGGTGCCGCCCGCGCGCAGCCACCCGCGCAGCACCTGGTTGTGGGCCGCGACGACCGAGGCCGACATGAGCTCCGCGCGCAGGTCGGCGTCGGGCGAACCGGCCAGCCAGGTGCCGATGAACTCGCGGAACAGCCGCTGGTAGCGGGCGACGCTGGCGATCTCGCGGGCGCGCAGCGCCGGGACCTTTCCGACGAGGCGGTAGCGGCGCAGCGACACCTCGGCGTCGTCGACGTAGTGCGTGAGCACGATGCGGACGGCGTCGGTCACGGCGGCGATCGCGGTGTCGGCGGCCGAGGCCCTCAGCCGGGCGTCGACCGCGGCGAGCAGGCTGTCGTGGTCGGGGAAGATCGCGTCTTCCTTCGACCGGTAGTAGCGGAAGAACGTGCTGCGGCTCACGCCCGCACGGGCGGCGATGTCGTCGACGGTGGTCTCGTCGTACCCGTTCTCGTCGAACAGGGACACCGCCGCTTCGGCGAGGCGGTGACTGATGGAGGGCGTGGCCATACGGCCATTCTCCCGGACCCCTTGTTGTGTCCGACAAAAGGACTGAGTATCGTTCCGGCGGAACTCAGTGTCATGAAGGATGGTGATCAATGGAGCCGCGCGGCACCGCGGGCCACCTGTCCCGTTTCGAGGAGCGCATGGACGAAGCCGTCCACCTCGCCGAGAAACGGGCCTCAGCCAAGCAGCACGCCAAGGGCAGGCTCACCGCCCGTGAGCGCATCGAGCGCCTGCTCGACCCCGGATCCTTCACCGAACTCGACGCCCTGGCCACCGGCCGGGGCGAGCACCGCATCCCCGGCGACGGCGTGATCACCGGTCACGGCACGGTCGGCGGCCGTCCGGTGTGCCTGTTCTCGCAGGACTTCTCCGTGCTCGGCGGCAGCCTGGGCGAGGTCTACGGCCAGAAGATCTGCAAGGTCATGGACCTGGCCGTGAAGATCGGCGCCCCGATCGTCGGCATCAACGAGGGCGCCGGCGCGCGCATCCAGGAGGGCGTCGTCTCCCTGGGACTGTACGGCGAGATCTTCCGCCGCAACGTCCACGCGTCGGGCGTGATCCCGCAGATCTCGCTGATCATGGGCGCGTGCGCGGGCGGCCACGTCTACTCCCCGGCCCTGACCGACTTCACCGTCATGGTCGACGAGAAGTCCCACATGTTCGTCACCGGACCCGACGTCATCAAGACCGTCACCGGCGAGGACGTCACCTTCGAGGAACTCGGCGGCGCCCGCGTGCACAACAGCCGCAGCGGCAACGCCCACTACCTGGCCGACGACGAGGACGACGCGCTCGACTACGTCCGGGCCCTGCTGGCCTACCTGCCGCAGAACAACGTCGACGACCCTCCCGCCTACGAGGCGGAGATCGGCGCCCCCGACGAGTCGCTCGACCGTCTCCTGCCCGACTCCCCGAACCAGCCCTACGACATGCAGGACGTCATCGCCGCCCTCCTCGACGACGGCGAGTTCCTGGAGGTCCAGGCGCTCTTCGCACCCAACATCGTGGTCGGCTTCGGCCGCGTCGACGGCCGCTCGGTCGGCGTGGTCGCCAACCAGCCCATGCGGATGGCCGGCACGCTCGACATCGACGCCTCGGAGAAGGCCGCCCGGTTCGTCCGCACCTGCGACGCGTTCGGCATCCCCGTCCTGACGCTGGTCGACGTGCCCGGCTTCCTGCCGGGCACCGACCAGGAGTGGAACGGCATCATCCGGCGAGGGGCCAAGCTCCTGTACGCCTACGCCGAGGCCACCGTGCCACTGGTCACCGTGATCACGCGCAAGGCCTACGGCGGCGCCTACGACGTCATGGGCTCCAAGCACCTCGGCGCCGACGTCAACCTCGCCTGGCCCACCGCCCAGATCGCCGTCATGGGCGCCCAGGGCGCGGTCAACATCCTGCACCGCCGGACCCTGGCCGAGGCCGCGGAACCCGACGAACTGCGCGCCAAACTGGTCCGCGAATACGAGGACACCCTGGCCACGCCCTACCTGGCCGCCGAACGCGGCTACGTCGACGCGGTCATCGCCCCGCGCGACACCCGGCGCGAGATCGTCCGCGCGCTGCGCGTCCTGCGCGGCAAACGCGAGACGCTCCCGCCCAAGAAGCACGGGAACATCCCGCTGTGAACGTCGTGAAGGGCGATCCCACACCCGAAGAGTTGGCCGCGCTGGTGGTCGCCCTGCTCTCGGTGTCCCGCACCACCCCCACGCCGCCGGCCGGGCCGGTCCGGTCGGCCTGGCGCGAGGCCGCGCGCCGATCCGCCCTGCGCGGCAGTCTTGGAGGACGTCTGTGAGCACCATCCGCAAGGTGCTGGTCGCCAACCGCGGCGAAATCGCCGTGCGCGTGTTCCGCGCCTGCCGCGACGCCGGGATCGCCAGTGTGGCGGTCTACGCCGACCAGGACCGCGACGCCCTGCACACCCGCACCGCCGACGAGGCCTTCGCCATCGACGGCTACCTGTCGATCGAGATGATCATCGAGGTGGCCGCCCGCTCCGGCGCCGACGCCGTCCACCCCGGCTACGGCTTCCTGGCCGAGAACGCCGCCTTCGCCCAGGCCGTCATCGACGCCGGCCTGACCTGGATCGGCCCCCCACCCGCCGCGATCACCGCGCTGGGCGACAAGGTCCAGGCCCGCCACATCGCCCAGAAGGTCGGCGCCCCCCTGGTCGCGGGAACCCCCGACCCCGTCGAGGGCGCCGACGAAGTGGTCGCCTTCGCCACCGAACACGGCCTCCCGATCGCCATCAAGGCGGCGTACGGCGGCGGCGGCCGCGGCCTGAAAGTGGCCCGCACGCTGGAGGAGATCCCCGACCTGTACGAATCGGCGGTCCGCGAAGCGGTGACCGCGTTCGGCCGGGGCGAGTGCTTCGTCGAGCGCTACCTCGACCGCCCCCGCCACGTCGAGACCCAGTGCCTGGCCGACGCCCACGGCGACGTCGTCGTGGTCTCCACCCGCGACTGCTCCCTGCAGCGCCGCCACCAGAAACTCGTCGAAGAGGCCCCCGCGCCCTTCCTCACCGAGGAGCAGGAGCGGCTGCTCCGCGAGAGCTCCAAGGCGATCCTGCGCGAGGCGGGCTACCTGGGCGCCGGGACGTGCGAGTTCCTCATCGGCCAGGACGGCACCGTGTCGTTCCTGGAGGTCAACACCCGCCTCCAGGTCGAACACCCGGTCACCGAGGAGGTCACCGGCATCGACCTGGTCCGCGAGATGTTCCGCCTGGCCGAAGGCGAGCCCCTCGGCTACGACGACCCGATCGCGCGGGGCCACTCGATCGAGTTCCGCGTCAACGCCGAAGACGCCGGCCGCGGCTTCCTGCCCGCCCCCGGCACCATCGCCCTCTGGCGCGCCCCCTCCGGCCCCGGCGTCCGTATGGACTCCGGTTACGAACAGGGCGAGACCGTCCCGGGCTCCTTCGACTCGCTGGTCGCCAAGCTGATCGTCACCGGCGCGACCCGGGACCAGGCCCTCCAGCGGGCCCGCCGCGCCCTTGCGGAGTTCGAGGTCGACGGCATGCCGACCGTCCTGCCCTTCCACCGCGCCGTCGTCGAGGACCCCGCCTTCACCGGCTCACCGTTCTCCGTCCACACCCGCTGGATCGAGACCGAGTTCGACAACACGATTCCTCCTTACGACGGCCCGGCCGCCTCTGCCGCCGAGCCTGGCGAACGCGAGCGCATCACGGTCGAGGTGGCGGGGCAGCGGCTGGAGGTCGTGCTCCCGGCAGGTTTCGGCGTGGGCACCGCGAAACGGACGGCCGCCCCTGCGACCCGTCGTCGTGGTGGGGGAGCGGCCAAAGCGGTGGGGGGAGACTCGCTGGTCAGCCCGATGCAGGGCACCATCGTCAAGGTCCTGGTGGCCGAGGGCGACCCCGTCGCGGCGGGCGACACGGTCGTGGTCCTGGAGGCCATGAAGATGGAACAGCCCCTCACCGCCCACAAATCCGGCACCGTCACCGGCCTGTCGGCAGAAGCGGGCGCGACGGTGACCGCAGGAGCCGTCATCTGCGAGATCACGTCCTGACCGCTTCTCACCAACGCGTTCCCGGTTTATGAACGGCGTGACAACCCTCACGTCGGAAGGTCAACCGTGACGCGATTATCAAGGATCCTGATGGCGGCCGTGATCGCCGTCGGGCTCGTGCAGGTCGTCGTGGCCCCCGCGCGGGCCGCCATCGCGAACCATTGGGGCTACGCCTACGTCGACGTCACCTCCGGCGTCCCCAGCCCCGTCCACCAGCACGGAAGCTGGCCGGGCGGGTTCACGGTCAGCGTCACTCCGGGCGTGCCCGGCGAGACGATCGTCCGGTTCCCGCAGGTCGCGGGGCCCGGTGGTGTCGCGCACGCCACGGCGGTGTCCACCGGGCCCGACATCTGCCAGGTCGCCACGTGGATGCCGGTCGGCCCCGACCAGATCGTCGTGGTCAGGTGTCACAGGTTCGGCGGCACGCCGGTCACCACGCCGTTCACGGTGACGTGGTCGGAGAGCACGCCTCCCCTCGTCGGGATCGGCGGGTTCGGGTACGTGCACTACAACGCCGGGGTCGTCGCCTCGTACAACTCCGCGTCCGGCACCAATACCGTCGCCACTCTGGGCGTGGGCCATTACAGGGTCGACCTGAACGGTCTCGGCTCCACCGTCTTCGTCGGCGGCATCCAGGTGACGGCGCAGAACGACCTGGCCCAGGCCAGGTGCAAGGTCGCGACCTGGGTCCCCTCGACGGTCAACGGGACGGCGAACCAGCAGATCCTCGTACGGTGCTTCGACTCGGCGAACACTCCGATGCATTCCGGCTGGAGCCTGACCTACCAGCGGGAGCGCAACGTCAACGGGCGGTGGCTGCAGCCGACGAGGCTCGGATACACCTTCGACCAGGCGCCGGGCAACCCCGGGCCCTACGCGCCGGCGGGCGGGATCAGCTACAACTCGTGGAGCGGCGTCAACACGGTGCGGTCGGGCGGTCCGGGCCTGCGCGTGGTCACCTTCCCCCTGGTCGGGCTCGCGATCGACCACGTGCAGGTGACGGCGTACGGGGCCGACCCCGACCACTGCAACCTGCAGTCGGTGTGGACGACCACGGGCGGTGCCGCCGCGGTGCGGACGAAGTGCTGGACCGGGGTGACACCCGCCGACCGGGCGTCGTTCGTGTCGTACACCTCCTCCGACTAGAGCCGCCGGCTGGTCATGACGGCCAGGCCGAGGACGGCGAGGAGCCCGAGGGCCGCCGGGGCGAGGAACACCAGGGGCAGGCCGACGACGGCCGCTCCCACGCCTCCGGCGGCTCCGCCCAGAGCCGAGGCCAGGGCGGTGGAGCTCAGGAAGATGGCCGAGGCGGTGGCGACGGCCGTGGGGAGAAGGCGCTGGGCGACGATGATGCCGAGTGCGGCGAAGATCCCCCAGACGCCGCCCATGAGGATCTGCCCGGCGAACAGCCCGGCCGCCGTGCCGGTCAGGGCGAAGCACACGTTGGCGGCGACTCCGAAGGCGGCGCCGACCACCATGAGCCGCATCATCCCGATCCTGCGGGCCACCAGCACGGCCACGGGCATGAGGACGATCTCGACCAAGGGCTGGATCCCGATGATCGCGCCGCTGAGCCCGGCGGGGAAGTCCAGCTGTTCCCGCATGTAGATGGGCAGGTAGGCGTACTTGATCGGCTCTCCGGCGTACACGAACACGTACAAAGTGGTGAACGCGAGCAGGGGCAGCATCGCCCGCACTCCGGGGCCGCGCGGCGAGGCCCCGGCCGAGCGCGCGGCGGGCGGGGTCCTGAGCGCGCCGAGCGGGAGGATCTGCGCGAGGGTGCAGACGGCGGTCGCCAGGAGCAGGAAGCGCAGGGAGGTGTGGGCGGCGAGAAACGCCCCGGCGACGGGACCGACCACCCAGCCGCCGGTCAGGGCCATCCGCACGACGGCGACCACGCCGTCGTTGTTCGGGCCGGGGCGCGCTTCGAGTTCGTCGTGGATGGCGGCGAAGAGCTGGGAGGTGGCCGCGCCCGCGAACGCGAGCACCAGAGCGCTGATGACGTAGGGCATCCACAACTGCGTCGAGTACGCGATGGCGGCCCAGCCCGCGAACCCCGCGACGGCGCAGAACCGGAACAGGCCGAGGCGTCCGCCGGTGCGGTCGGACCGGGCGCCGACCAGGTATCCGGCCACCGGTGCGGTCAGGCTGGTCAGGTAGAACAGGCCGGCCGCGGTGAGCGAGGCGCCCAGGTCCTCGACCAGGAACGACGCGATCTGGGGCGCCGCCGCCGAGAACCCGAGACCGGACAGGAACAGGGCGATCGTGGCGCCCCGGTAGAGCGGCGAGGCCACCGTCAGGTGAAGCGTCGAGGCGGGCATGCGATTCAGGCGCTGGCGCGATTGACGAGGTCGACCGGGAAGCGCTGCCGGTATCCCGGTGTGACGTCGCCTTCCAGGAGGAGGCGGGCCGCGGCCGCCGCCATCTCCTCGACGGGCAGGCGCATCGTGGTCAGCTGCGGGTTCGCGCAGACGGCGGCGACGCTGTCGTCGAACCCGATGACGCTCACGTCGCCGGGGACCTTCCTGCCTCCGGCGGTGATCGCCTGGACGGCCCCCGCCGCCGCCAGGTCGCAGGCCACGAACATCGCGTCGATGTCGGGATGCCGTTCGAGCAGGTGGGCGGCGGCGTCGTAGCCGCCGTCGCGGTGGAAGCCGCCCTCGGCGCCGATCTCCGGCAGGCCGAGGCTCCGGACCGCGCGCAGATATCCGGTACGCCGGTCGATGGCGCAGGGGTTCGAAGCAGGTCCGTGTACGGCCGCGATCTTCCGACGGCCGAGTTCATGCAGCCGTTTGACGGCGGCGTACGCACCGCCGACGTTGTCGGCCTCCATCCGGGGCACCGACGAGTCGGTGGGCACCATCGAGACGGCCCGGCGGCACCGGCGGAAGAACCGGGCCGCCAGCTCCGGCGTGATGTCGGCCAGCACGGCCCCGAGGGTGGCGTTCGCGGCGATCTCGTCGATCGCCTCCACGGCTCTCTCTTCCGGTACGGCGTGCAGCCGCAACTGCGCCCCGACGCCTTCGAGCACGGGCATCATCCCCGCCAGCACCCGGCTGAAGTAGGGATGGGTGCCCAGCCAGCCGATGCCGGGACCGTAGGTCACCGCGATGAGGTCGACCGCGCGCCGACGGCCGGAGGCCAGGGCTCTGGCCGCCTCGTCCGGCCGGTAACCCAGCTCCGCGACCACGGCCTGAACCCGCGCCCGCAGCTGCTCGGACGCGCCGGGGGCGTTGTTGATCACCCGGGACGCCGTCGCACGGGACACGCCCGCGGCCCGTGCGACGTCTTCGATCGTCGGCTTCACGCTGCTCGCCCTCCCTCGTCGAGGCGCTCTGGACCCTAGTCCCGAGAGCGCTCTCAGGAGAAGGCGTCAGGCGGTCAGATCTTCCAGGGCGTTGAGGAGGCGATCCACGTCCGACCTGTCGTTGTAGTGCACGAGCCCGGCCCGCACGCCGGATCCCGAGTCGCGGATGCCGAAGGCCTGCGTGAGTTCCCAGGCGTAGCAGTGCCCGTCCCACACGTTGACCTGGCGGGCGGCCAGATGTTCGGCCACCTGGCGGGGGGTGTGGCCGGCGACGGTGAAGAACGCGGTGGCCGTCCGCCGCTGGGGCGAGCCGACCAGGCCGACGCCGGGCAGCGCCGACAGCCCCTTGAGCAGGTGGGCGAGCTCGGCCTGCTCGTGGGCCTCGACCGCCGCCATCGAGGCGAGCACCCGTTCCCGCCGGGTGCCGGTCGCGCCGGAGTCGAGCCCGGCCAGGTGGTCGACCGCGGCGGCCACCCCCGCCAGGTCGGCGAAGGACGCGGTGCCCGTCTCGAACCGGTCGGGCACCTCGGCCGGCGAGGAGGCCAGTTTGTCGGGGGAGAGCCGTTCGAGCAGCTCAGGGGAGGCGATGACGGCGCCGATGTGCGGCCCGGACCACTTGTAGGAGCTGGTCGCGTAGAAGTCGGCGCCGAGGGCGGCCATGTCGATCGGGGTGTGCGGGGTGGCGTGCACGCCGTCGACGTAGGTCAGCGCGCCGGCCTCGTGGGCCCGCGCGGTGATCCGCCGGACGTCGGGCATGGTGCCCAGGATGTTGCTGGCGGCGGTGACCGCGACGAGCTTCGTCCGGTCGGTCACGAGCTCCTCGTACTGCTCGGCGGGCAGTTCCCCGCTCGGCACCTCGACGGTCGCCCACCGGATCCGGGCCCCGGCCCGCGCGGCGGCCTGGACCCAGGGACGCACGTTCGCGTCGTGGTCGAGCCGGGACACCACGATCTCGTCGTCCGGCCCCCAGGTCTTCGCCAGGGCGTACGCGAAGCGGTAGGTCAACGTGGTCATGTTCGGCCCGAACACCACGCCGCCCGCGTCCCCGCCGACCAGGTCCGCCACGGCCTGGCGCGCCCGCTCGACGATCGCGTCCGACCGCCCGCTGGCCGCGAACGCGCCGTGGGTGTTGCCGATGCCCTCGACGTAGGCGGCGGCGATGGCGTCGATCACCGGCCGGGGCACCTGGGTGCCCGTAGCGGCGTCCAGCCAGGCGTATCCGTCGGAGAGGGCGGGATAAAGGGCGCGAATCCGTGCGATGTCGAGGCTCATGCCACCACAGTCTCCCTGAGGTGTGTAGAAAACGGGCCACCGGCTCCGACTCATCGATGAGAGCCCGACCAAAGGAGCCCGCACATGTCCGCGCTACGCGTACACAATCTCTCGATCTCTCTGGACGGTTTCGCCACCGGCGACGTCCAGTCCCTCGACGCGCCGTTCGGGCACGCCGGAGAACGGCTGCACGAGTGGATGTTCGCCACCCGCTTCTGGCACGACGACGGCGCCGCGGGCGCCGACCACGTGTTCGCGGCGCGGAACGGCGACGGCATCGGCGCCGAGATCATGGGGGCCGGCAAGTTCGGCCCGCCCGGCTGGCAGGACGACCCGGCCTGGCGGGGCTGGTGGGGGGAGACCCCGCCGTTCCGGACCCCCGTCTTCGTCCTCACCCACCGGCCGAGACCGCCGATCGAGATGGACGGCGGCACCACCTACCACTTCCTCGACGCCTCACCCGCCGAGGCGCTCGACCAGGCCAGGAAGGCGGCCGAAGGGCTGGACGTGCGCCTCGGCGGTGGACCCACGGTCGTTCGCGACTTCGTGGCCGCGGGACTGGTCGATCATCTGCACGTCGTGCAGGTCCCGATCCTGCTCGGGCGCGGGGTCCGGCTCTGGGACGGGCTGGAGGGGGTGGAGGCGACGTACACGATCGAAGCGGTCTCGACGCCGTCAGGCGTCACCCACCTGACGTTCACCCGAGGAAGCTCGACAGGAGCCGCCTGAACTCGTGCGGGTGCTCGATCGCCGGGACGTGCCCGCAGCGGCCGAACACGTGCAGACGGACATCGGCCAGGTGTCCGAGCAGGGGCAGCGCCGACGTCTCGAGCGGGGTGACCCGGTCGTCGGCGCCGTGGACGAGCAGCACGGGAGCGCGGATCCCCGCCAGCGTCTCCGCCGAGAGGGTGAGGTCGTCGGCCCAGCGTGCCCGGGGCGGAGGGAACAGCGACGCGAACGCCTCCGCCCCCGCTTCCATCGCGGCCGCGCGGGCGGCGACGGCCGGTTCGGTCACGAGCGCCTGGTCGAGGACGAGGCGGCTCAGCATGTCGCGCGCGCCGAGCGGGCCGGCGGGGGCGGCCCAGATCGCGTCGAGGTCGGCGGACAGCGGCGCCCCCGGGGCGCCCATCGTCGAGACCGCCACGACGTGGGTGACCCGCCGGGGATGGGCGGCGGCCAGCGCCAGCGCCACGGCGCCGCCCATCGAGTGGCCCACCACGGCGTAGTGCTCGGCGCCGAGGGCGTCCATCAGTGCTGCGGCCTGTTCCGTCCACAGCCGAAGACCGCCCCTGGAGCCCGGCGGGATCGGGGTGAGGCCGAATCCCGCCTGGTCAGGAGCCACCAGGCGCCAGGACTCGCCCAGCGCCTGCGCGGTCGCCGCCCAGGCGCCGGATCCGGTCGTGCCGGGTCCGGAGCCGTGCAGCATCAGCACCGCGGGGCCGGTGCCGCCGTCCATCACGTGGACGGCGGAGCCGCCGACGGTGACGGTCCGGAGCGTCGTCACCGAGAGCTGACGGACTTCGCGAAGAGGTCCATCATCGCCCGGCCGAACTGCGGCATGTCCGGCCAGCCGCGGCAGGAGACAAGGTTTCCGTCGACGACGTCGGGGGCATCGATGACCGTCGCGCCCGCGTTCTCCATGTCACCGGTGATGGGCGGGAAGCACGCCACCCTCCGGCCCTTCAGCAGGCCGTACACCGCGGGCACCTGCGCACCGTGGCACACCAGCGCGATGGGGAGGTCACGCGCGAAGAAGTGCTCGGTGATGCGGCGGACGTCGGGGTCGACCCGGATCCACTCGGGGGCACGGCCTCCGGGGATGATGAGGGCGTCGTAGAGCTCGACGTCGACCTCGGACCAGGGGACGTTCACCGGCAGTTTCCGGCCGTCCTTCTCCACGTAGGCGTCGCAGTTGGGGTCGAACTCGTGGATGACAAGCTGAATGTCACGCAACGTCCGTGACGAGACGTCAACGTCCCAACCGGCCTCCTGCACTCGGTAGTAGGGATACATGGTGTCGAGCTCCTCGGCGGCGTCGCCGGCCAGAAGCAGCGCTCTGGGCACCTACTTCTCCTCGCATCTGGGGCAGGTAAGGGGGATCGGATCCAATCCGATCCGGTTGGGTTAGCATTCCTCGGCGGGGGCCGCCCGTCAAGCCTTTACGGTCATTCCGTCCGCGTCCTTCGCCTCGTCGAACAGACGCCGGAACCGCTCGCCCGACCGCAGGATGTGGCGGCGCATGGCGTAGGCGGCGGCGTCGGGGTCGCGCGCGGCGATCGCGGTCAGGACGTCCTCGTGTTCGGCCATGGCCAGGTGGGTGACCTGGGTGTCGTGGACGAGCCGGAACAGGTGCACGTGCGTGTGCAGGCGGGCGAGCGCCTCGCGGATGACCTCGTTCTCCGCACTGAGGGCGACGAGGTCGTGGAAGGCCGCGTCGCGCAGCCCGAAGGCGCCGTAGGCCGCGGCCCCGCTGCCCCCCTCCAGTTCCGCCATCTCCTCCAGCATTCGCCGCAGGCCGGCGACCTGTGCGGAGGATGCGCGCTCGGCGGATCTGCGCGCCGCCGCCGGCTCCAGGAGCAGGCGGAGCTCGAGCATGTCCTCGAACCGGTGCCGGGTGATCTGAGGGGGGATCCGGTAGCCGGCATGGGGCACGCGCACGACCAGGCCCTCGGCCTCCATGCGGTTCAGGGCGTCTCGGATCGGGGTCTGCGAGACCCCCAGCTCTCGCGCCAGGACGTCGATCGTGACGCGGGCGCCAGGCTCGATCCGTAGCGACATGAGCTGTCCGAGCAGCGTGTCGTACACCTCGTCGGCGAGCCGCCCGCGCGACCGTCGCCGCGCGATCGCCGCTTCGTCGTCCATCGTGACGTGAGGTCCTTTCTTGGGTTTACGAGAACTTGTTGACGTCGGTCCAAATTTTGCGGGATGTTGACGCCCCCACCCGGATCGTATAGGAAAGGTGGCGGATGTCACCCATCTTTAACCCACGCGAAACCGCGCGCCACCGCTCCGATTCGATCAGTTGGAGCTCCCCCTGAGCATGTTCCACGACCTGCATGGTCCGCCACCGACCGTGCCGGAACCGAAGAACCTCTCGAACTGATTGAAAGCCCCAATACGTCGCGGCGTACCCGTGACGCCGGTCTGCGGGTCAGCCCCTGCGACAGCCGGCAAAACGCCTGAACAACCCCCCTAGCTCGGCGAAGTACGCAGTAAGGCACCAGTGGTCCACACCCAGAAAGCAGGCAAGATATGCGGTATCCACGGCGAATAGGACAACTGGCGGCGGCGGCACTGTTGGTTGCCACGTCTCTGGTGGCCTGCGGCTCGGACGACGGCGCGACCAGCGCCCCCAAGGCACCGGCGGACATTCCGGAGCTCACCAAGGACCCGCTGACCCTCAGCTTCATCTGGTTCGACTGGCCCCCCGCCCACGCGCTGGAGGCCTTCGCGAACGCGGAGTACACGAAGCTGCGGTCGAACGTGACCATCAAGGTCAACACCGTACCGAACGCGAACTGGCACGACGCGATGTTCACCCAGTTCGCGGCGCACAAGACCGACTTCGACATCCCGATCCTGGACTCGCAGCACATCGGTGAGGCCGTGACGAACGGCAACATCCTCGACATCACCGACTTCGTCAAGAAGAACATCGACGTCAACGCCTACAACCCGTACCTCCTGGCGGCCTACGGCCAGTATCCGCAGGCGGAGACCGGCAAGCGCGACGAGAACGCCAGCCTCTACGGACTGCCGCTGCTCGGCGACACCTGGACGATGATCTACCGCAAGGACCTGATCGGCGACAACCCGCCGAAGACCTGGGACGAGATGATCGCGGCCGCCCAGAAGTGCCAGACGGACAACCCCGGCGTCAGCGGGCTGGCCTTCCACCAGGCCAACGGCTCCGACGCCGCGGCCGTCACCTACAACACGGTCAACGGCGTCTACGGCGGCAACCTCTGGGACCCGAAGGCCCGCAAGATCAACGGCATCATGAACGACGCCGCGGGCCAGGAGGCGATGGACGTCCTGGTCAACAAGATGAAGCCGCTGACCGCCCCGGGCTCCGGCAACTGGTTCATCGACGAGGTGAACGCGGCGGTCGCCCAGGGCAAGGCGTGCATCGCGTTCAACTGGATCGCCGCGAGCGGCGGCCTGCTCGACCCGAAGCAGTCGACGCTCGGCGCCACGAAGGAGGAGATCCTCGGCAAGCTGGGCTTCGCCACCCTGCCCACCCAGAAGACCGACCTGGTGCCGCTCGGCGGCATGGGCATGCACGTGTCGGCCTACTCGCCCTCGGCGAACCAGGCTGAGGCGCTCAACTTCATGAAGTGGTTCGAGCAGGCCGACATCCAGAAGAAGTGGGCCGCCGCCGGCGGCGTTCCGTCGCGTACGGACGCCCTGAACTCGCCCGAGTTCCTCAACGCCGGGCCGTTCAACAAGGTGTACACCGACTCGGTGTCGCGGATGCGGGACATGTGGAACGTGCCCGAGTACGCGCGCCTCGTCGACATCGAGAACACCAACGTCAACGCGGCCCTCAACGGCGCCAAGCCGCCGAAGCAGGCGCTCGACGACATCGCCAAGGAGCAGCAGGCCGTGCTCGACGCCAGCAGCGGTAAGGGCGGCGGCGGGCTGTGAGTGACCCCGTCTCGCTGAAGGACCACCCCGTGCAGGCGGCCGCGACGCCGCCCGCACGGGGGCGGTCCCGCCGGTTGAGCGACCGCTGGCTCACGCTGGCCTTCATCTCGCCGGCGCTGCTGCTGTTGCTCGCGATGTCGGTGTTTCCGCTGCTGTGGGCGCTGTACCTGTCGTTCACCGACTACTCCGCCACGCGCGGGGGGTCGGCCCATTTCGTCTGGTTCGAGAACTACACCGCGATCCTGACGTCGGCGCAGGTCCACATGAGGGCCCTGACGACGCTGATCTACGTGGTCGGCGCGGTCGCCCTGCAGATCGTGCTCGGTTTCTCCATCGCCTACCTGATCTCCCGGCGCACGAACGGGCGGGGACTGCTGACGACGCTGTTCCTGGTTCCGATGATGCTGTCGCCGGTCGTGGTCGGGCTGTTCTGGAAGTTCATGCTCGACGCGCAGTTCGGCGTGATCAACAGCCTGCTCGGCTCGCTCGGCATCGGGCCGGTCGAGTGGCTCACCCGGCAGCGGACGGCGCTGATCTCCCTGATCGTGGTCGACACCTGGCAGTGGACGCCGTTCATCATGCTCATCGCGCTCGCGGGCCTCACCGCGGTTCCCAAATATCTGTACGAGGCCGCCTCGATCGACCGGGCGTCCGAGTGGTTCCGGTTCCGCACCATCACTCTTCCGCTGGTGTGGCCGCTGCTCCTCATCGCCGTGCTGTTCCGGGCCATCGAGGCCTTCCGGCTGTTCGACCTCGTCTACATCCTCACCAGCGGAGGTCCCGGGGTCTCCACCGAGACGTTGTCGTTCCACGTCTACAAGGTGGCGTTCCTGGGCTTCAACACCGGGACCGCCTCGGCGTACGGGATCCTCATGGTCCTCATCGTCATCGTCCTCGCGCAGCTCTACATGCGCTACCTCAACAAGCTCAAGGAGGACTGATGGCCGTCTCCGCACGCCGCGCAAGCGGCCGGGGCCGCTCCGTGCTTGAGATCGCGCTGCTGACCGTGCTGGCCGTGGTGATGCTCTTCCCGGTGCTGTGGATGATCGAGACGGCGTTCAAGGAGAACCGGGACGTCTACGCGATCCCCGCCAAGTTCTTCGACTTCACGGTCACCCTCGACCACTTCAAGGACGTGTTCGTCTCCTCCGCCGGTCGTTCGTCCCTGTCGACCGCGTTCCTCAACTCCGTCGTGGTCGCCGGTGTCTCCACGGCACTGGCCACCGTGCTGGGGGTCCCGGCGGCGTGGGCCTACTCGCGCTTCGGCGTGAAGGCCAAGAAGGACCAGCTGTTCTTCATCCTGTCCACGCGCTTCATGCCGCCCGTGGTGGTGGTGATCCCGATCTTCCTCATGTACCGCCAGTTCGGGCTCATCGACACCAAGCTCGGCCTGATCCTCATCTACACCGCCTTCAACGTCCCGTTCACGATCTGGATGATGAAGGGGTTCGTCGACGAGGTGCCCGCGGAGTACGAGGACGCCGCCATGCTCGACGGCTACACCCGCCTGCAGGCGTTCTGGAAGTTCACCCTTCCCCTGCTGCTGCCCGGGATCGCCGCGACGGCGGTCTTCGCGCTCATCTTCTCCTGGAACGAGTTCGTGTTCGCCATCTTCCTCACCTCCAGCGACGAGGTGCGGACGGCCCCGCCCGCCATCGCCGGCCTCATCGGAGGAACCACCGTCGACTGGGGTCTCGTGGCCGCCGCCTCCGTGGTGTTCGCCCTGCCGGTGCTCGTCTTCGCCTATCTGGTGCGCAAGCACCTCGTCGCCGGTGTGACCCTCGGGGCGGTGCGACGCTGATGGCGGGCATCGAGGTGACCTCCCTGCACAAGCGCTACCCCGACGGAACGGTCGCGGTCGAGCACGTCGACCTGTCGATCGGCGACGGCGAACTGTTCGTGATGCTCGGCCCTTCGGGCTGCGGCAAGACGACGACGCTGCGGGCCATCGCGGGCCTGGAGCGGCAGACGACGGGCGACATCCACATCGGCGACACGCTGGTCAACGACCTGCCGCCCGCCGATCGCGACATCGCCATGGTGTTCCAGTTCTACGCCCTCTACCCGCACCTGAACACCCGCGACAACCTGGCGTTCCCCCTGCGGGCCGAAGGGCTGCCCAAGCCCGAGGTGGAGGAGCGGGTCGCCGAGGCCGCCCGGCTGATGCGGCTCGGTGAGCTGCTCGACCGGCGGCCCCACCGGCTGTCCGGCGGTGAGCAGCAGCGCGTCGCGCTCGCCCGCGCCCTGGTGCGACGGCCGCGCGCCTTTCTCATGGACGAACCCCTCACCAACCTGGACGCGGAACTCCGGGCGGACATGCGCACGGAGATCAAGCACCTGCAGGGCCAGCTGGGGACGACGATGGTCTACGTCACCCACGACCAGGTCGAGGCGATGTCGCTCGGCCACCGGATCGCCATCCTCAACAAGGGCCGCGTCGAGCAGATCGGCACGCCGCTGGAGGTCTACGACCGTCCCGCGAGCCTTTTCTGCGCCGCGTTCATCGGCTCCCCGCCGATGAACCTGATCGAGGTGGAACTGGCCGACGGGATGCTGCGCAGCAAGAGCGGGCTGGCCCTCACGCCACCGCCGGGCCTGCCGCGTGACCGTTCCCTGGTCGCGGGCGTCCGGCCGGAGGCACTGGAGGTGACGGCGCAGGGGACGGAGGGTTCGGTCCCGGCCCGTGTCGTCTCGGCCGAGTGGCTGGGCGACGAAATCATCTACGTGGTCGACCACGGCGGCGAGCGCGACGTACGGGTCCGGATGGCGCCGACCGTCCGGTTCGCCGCCGACGCACCGGTCGGGCTGCGGCACACCGGCGGCCCCCCGCCGGTCTACGACGTGAGCACGGAAGAGCTGGTGGCCTGATGGGAACCGTGGAGGTAAACGGGCTGCGCAAGTCCTTCGGCGCGGTCCAGGCCCTGGACGGGGTGACGCTGGACGTACCGGACGGATCGTTCTTCGTCGTGCTCGGGCCCTCCGGGGCGGGCAAGACGACGACCCTGCGGGCGATCGCCGGCCTGGAGAAACTCGACGCCGGGACGGTGCACCTGGACGGGCGGGACGCGACCGGTGACTCACCGGCCGACCGCGACCTGGCCATGGTCTTCCAGAGTTACGCGCTCTACCCGCGGCTCACGGCGTACGAGAACATCGCCTCGCCGCTGCGGGCCCGCCGCCGTTCTTCGAGCGAGATCGCCGCCGCCGTCGAGCGGATGTCGAGCCTGCTGCACATCGAACGTCTGCTGCAGCGTCGGCCCGCGCAGATGTCGGGCGGTGAGATGCAGCGGGTCGCCCTGGCGCGGGCGCTGGTCCGCAACCCGCGCGCGTTCCTCATGGACGAGCCGCTGACCAACCTCGACCTCAAGCTCCGCGTCGAGATGCGCACCGAGCTCACCCGCATCCACCGCAGCCTCGGCGGCACCTTCGTCTACGTGACCAACGACCAGGTCGAGGCCCTGTCCATGGCCGACTACGTCGCGATCCTCAAAGAGGGAAAGGTGCAGCAGGTCGGAACACCTGCCGAGGTGTACGAGCGCCCGGCCAACCAGTGGGTCGCGGGCTTCGTCGGGAGCCCGGCGATCAGCCTGCTGGCCTGCCGCGCCGAGGGAGACCGTCTGATCGGGGCGGCGGGCTGGACGCTGCCGCGGCCCCGCTGGACCACGGCCGAGGACGGCCGTCCGCTGCTGCTGGGCCTGCGCGCGGAGGACCTGTCCGTCGAGCGGCGTGGGGACGCGTCGTTGCAGGGTGAGCTCTACGGCCTCGAACCGCTCGGTGACCGGACCCTGGTCGACGTCCAGGTGGGGACGGAGATCCTCAAGGTCAAGGCCCGGCCCACCGTCACCGGGACGCCGGGAGAACGGCTGCAGGTCACGGTCGACCTGGACCGCGCGCACCTGTTCGACGCGGGCACCGGGCTGGCACTGACCGAAATCACAGGAGGACGACGCAATGCATGACCCGATGGACGCCCTGGCCCCCGAGCATCGGCGGCTCCGGATCGGCGACGCCTGGCGCGACGCCTCCGGTGGAGCCACCTTCCCCGTCGAGGACCCGGCCACCGGCGAGACCATCGCCGAGGTGGCGGACGCCGACGTCGCCGACGGGCTCGCCGCCTTGGACGCGGCGAGCAGGGCGATGGCGGAGTGGGCGGCCACCCCGCCGCGCAAGCGGTCGGAGTTGCTGATGGCGACGTACCGGGCGCTGACCGAGCGATCCGAGGAGGTCGCCCGGCTGATCACGCTCGAGATGGGCAAGCCGCTCGCCGAGGCCCGTGCGGAGGTGGGTTACGGCGCCGAGTTCTTCCGCTGGTTCGCCGAGGAGGCGGTCCGCGTCGAGGGGCGCTACAACACCGCTCCCAACGGTGGCTACCGCATCCTCACCGTGCCGAAGCCGGTCGGTCCGTGCGTCTTCGTGACGCCCTGGAACTTCCCGCTGGCCATGGGGGCCCGCAAGATCGCCCCCGCGCTGGCGGCGGGGTGCACGACGGTCACCAAGCCGGCCGCCCAGACGCCCCTGACCATGCTGCTGCTGGCCCGCATCATGGAGGAGGTCGGCGTTCCCCCGGGCGTCGTCAACGTCGTGACGACCAAGCGTTCCGGCAAGGTGGTCTCGGCGCTGCTGGCCGACCGCCGGACCCGCAAGCTCTCGTTCACCGGGTCGACCGAGGTCGGGCGCGTGCTGCTGCGGCAGGCGGCCGACAACGTGCTGCGCACGTCCATGGAACTGGGCGGCAACGCGGCCCTGATCGTGTGCGCCGACGCCGACCTGGACGTCGCGGTCGACGGCGCCATGATCGCCAAGATGCGCAACATCGGAGAGTCCTGCATCGCGGCCAACCGCATCTACGTCGAGGAGCCGGTGCGCGAGGAGTTCACCGCGCGCTTCACCAAGCGGATGGGCGCGCTCTCGATGGGCCATGGTCTCGACGACGGCGTGAACGTCGGAGCGCTGATCGACGAGCCCTCGGTCGCCAAGATCGACGAGCTCGTCACCGACGCCGTCAACCGCGGCGCCCGGGTCCTGGTGGGCGGCGAGCGTCCTGAGGGGCCGGGTCACTTCTACCCGCCCACGGTCCTCGTCGACGTGCCCGACGACGCGCTGATGCTGGAGGAGGAGATCTTCGGCCCGGTGGCGCCGATCATCTCGTTCACCTCCGACGACGAGGTGATCGCGAAGGCCAACGACACCGAGCACGGCCTGGTCGGCTACGTCTTCACCCGTGACCTCCAGCGGGCGCTCCGGTACGCCGAGAGGCTGGAGACGGGGATGGTCGGCGTCAACCGGGGCCTCATCTCCGACCCGTCGGCTCCGTTCGGAGGCGTGAAGCAGTCGGGGATCGGCAAGGAGGGGTCGCACGAGGGCATCCTCGAGTACCTCGACGTCACCTACGCGGCCATCGACCTACCGTGAGAAGAGGCGCCGACATGCTTGAGACCGTCCGCGGACCACGCCAGCTGATCGTGGGCGAAGGGGTCGCGCAGAACATCCCGCGAGTGGTGGCCGAGTGTGGGTCACGAGTCCTCATCGTGACCGACCGGGTTCTCCTGGGGCAGCCGGGCGTGGCCGGGATCGTGGCCGCCGTGCGGGAGCAGGTCGACGTCGTCGGGGTGTTCGCCGACGCGACCCCGGACGTGCCCCTCGACGACGTCGCCCTGGCCGTCGCGGCCGCCGCGGAGGTGGACGCCGACGTCCTCCTCGCCATCGGGGGCGGCACGGTGATCGACCTCGCCAAGATCGTCGGCGTCATCCGCCGCCACGGCGGGTCACCGCGCGACTTCTACGGCGAGTCGAGGGTGCCGGGCCCGACGATCCCCCTCGTCGCGGTCCCGACGACGTCGGGCACCGGCTCCGAGCTCACCCCCGTCTCGGTGCTGACCGACCCCGACCGGGCGCTGAAGGTGGGCGTCTCCAGCGTCCACATCGTGCCCGACTTCGCCATCGTCGACCCCGAGCTCACCTACACCTGCCCCGCGACCGTCACCGCCCACTCCGGCATCGACGCGTTCTGCCACGCGGTGGAGAGCTACATCGCGCTTCCCCGCCCCCACGGACCGCGCGACCCGGTGGAGCAGGTCTTCCTCGGCCGCAACTCGATCACCGACCACTACGCGCTCCTGGCCGCCGAGCGGATCGCCCGCAGCCTGCCCCGTGCCGTCAAGGACGGCGGCGACAAGGACGCCCGCGCGGACATGTCCTACGGGTCGATGCTGGCCGGGCTCGCCTTCTCCCACGCGGGCAACGGGGCCCCGCACGCCCTCCAATATCCCATCGGCGCGGCCACCCACACCCCCCACGGCCTGGGCGTCGGGCTGCTGTTGCCCTACGCGCTGGACGCGGCCAAGGACGCCGTCGGCGACCGGCTGGCCGCCCTCGCCGGGGCGTGCGGACTCGACGTGACCGGCGCCTCGGACGCCGAGGCGGCGGACACGTTCATCACCTGGCTCGTCGGGCTCCTCGCCGACATCGGCATCCCCGCCACCCTGGCGGACATCGGCGTGGCCCGCGCCGACCTCCCGCGCTTCGCGGAGATGGCGAGCGGCGTCACCCGCCTGATCCAGAACCATCCGGGCCCGGCCGACACCGCCAGCCTGACCGCGATCCTGGAAGCGGCCTGGACGGGCGACCGGACGCGGCACGTCCTGACCTGACTCACGCGCCCGGCCTGACCAGCCCGCACTCGTAGGCGAGGATCACCGCCTGCACCCTGCTCCGCAGCCCGAGCTTGTCCAGCAACCGGTTGACGTGGGTCTTCACGGTCGCCTCGGTGATGTGCAGGGTGGCCGCGATCTCCGGGTTGGTCAGGCCGCGGGCGATGTGGAGCAGCACCTCACGTTCCCGGCCGGTCAGCGCATCGGGCAGCCGGGCGGGGCGCAGGTGCCGCTCGATCAGCCGCCGCGTGATCGCGGGGGCGAGCAGGGTGTCGCCCGCCGCGACGGTCCTGACCCCCTCGGCCAGGCGGTCGGGGCGGGTCGCCTTCAGCAGGAACCCCGACGCGCCCGCCTTCAGCGCGCCGTAGACGTATTCGTCGAGGTCATAGGTGGTGAGGATGAGGATCCGGGTCGGCAGGCCCGATCGCGCGATCTCCCTGGTGGCGGCGATGCCGTCGAGGACGGGCATGCGGACGTCCATCAGGATCACGTCGGGCCGCGTGTCACGCACCAGCGTGACGGCGGCGCGGCCGTCGGACGCCTCGCCGGTGACGGTGAGGCCGCGCGCCTCCAGCAGCAGGCGCAGGCCCGACAGCACGAGCGCCTGGTCGTCGGCGATGGCCACGCTCGTCATAACGGCAGCACCGCCCGCACCTCGAACCGGTCGCCGTCGGGGCCGGCGCTCAGCCGTCCGCCGATGGCCTCCACCCGCTCGCGCATTCCGGTGAGGCCCAGCCCGCCGGAGGTCCTGACCTGCTTCGAGGTCCGGTTCGTCGTGGTGAGGGTCAGTTCGGTTTCCGTACGGCACAGCCTGACGCTCACCACCCGGTCACCGGCGTACTTCAGCGCGTTCGTCAGCGACTCCTGTGCCACCCGGAACGCGACCTCGTCGACGTCGGCCGGGAGTCCGCCGAGGTCGCCGCGCACGGTCAGGTCGACCGTCAGGCCGCCCTGCCGGAAGCGCGCGAGCAGGACGTCGAGACGGTCGAGCCGGGAGGTCAGCCCCAGTTCGCCGCCGTCGTCCCGGAATCGCCGCAGGACCTGCCCGGTCTCTTCCAGGGCTTCGCGGCCGGCCGAGGTGACCTGGCCCAGCGCGGCCACCGCCCTCTCCGGCTGGTGGTGGACGAGTTCGGCGGCGACCTCGGCCTGCACGACCATCGCGCTGATCGAATGGGCCAGCACGTCGTGGAGGTCGCGGGCGATCCTGGCCCGCTCCTCCGCGACCGCCTCGCGGCGTTCGGCCTCCTGGCGGGCCTGCAGCAGTCGGGTCTGGGTGCGCATGATCCAGCCGAAGGCGTAGGGCGAGGCGACGACGACCAGGATGAACAGCACGTCGGTCAGTCCGGGCGGCGGGTCCATGGTCACCCGCTGGGCGGTGAACAGGGCCAGTGCGATCACCGCCAGCCCCGGCAGGCTGCACGTCGGGGGCAGGTGCCGGGCCAGCGCGAACGAGCCCAGCCCGGTGATCAGGATCGGCAGGGTCGGCTCGTTCAGCTCCGACCCCAGATACGGCAGCATGATCACCAGTACGCCCGCGAGCACGCAGGTCACCAGTGTGGCCCGGCGGCGGAACACCAGCAGCAGGCAGGCCCCCGACTCCACCGCGATCGAGGCGGCCAGGTTCGCGACCTCCAGCGACACCAGCTCGACCGCACCCAGCAGTGCCAGCACGGCGGGCAGGGCGAGGTCCCCGGCCGTTGGTCTCATGGCCCGAGCGTAAGCGGGGGAGTGGGGGGCGGCGTCCACCCGTGGTTTGACGACCTCGCGGAGCGCGGTTCCTAGCGTTCCGGCCATGAACCGACACATCGCCCTGATCGGCTGGATCGCCGCCTGGACCGGCGTCGTCCTGGCACCCGTCCACGCCCTGGCCCGTTTCGCGACCGAGCAGGGCAAGATCGACCTGGAGTCGGGGGTGGTCCGCGCCTGGGCCGAGCCGGCCGCCGAACGGCTGCGGATCCTGCTCGACTGGTCCGACCCCGACACCGTCTACCTGACCTACGGCAAGGTCTGGTTCCCGATCTTCGTCGCGGCGGGCCTGTGCGCCGTGGCCGCCTATCGGGCCCGCACTCCGGCCGGGTTCGAGAAGGCCGCCTGGATCGTCAGCCTCGCCGGTCTCGGCCTCAGCACCCTGGCCGTCTTCGGCGACTACTACACGCCGTGGATCGACCAGTCGTTCACGTTCCTCGGCATGCCCGGCCTGCTGCTCGGTGTGCTCGGCGGGCTGCCGCTGGGTGTGCTCTGGTTACGGCGCGGTCTGCGGCCGAAGATCACCGGCTGGCTGCTCGTGCTCTGGATTCCGCTGTTCGTCCTGCTGAGCAGCGTCATCGCGATGGGCGCGGCGTTCCTGCCGGTGATCTTCGCCTGGGCGTCGGCCGCCCGCAGGGCGGGTCAGTAGGCCGTGCCGTTGGCGCGGCGGCCGGGCGAGCTGGACGACGAGCTGATCGTGTTGTGCTTGACCCAGGAGCCGGTCGCCGAGCCGTCGGGGCTCCGGTTGAGCGACACCCCGTCGGTGTTCACCTGGCTCGACGTGTAGGTCACCGACTGGACCGTCGCCCCCGACGAATCCCGCAGGATCACCTGGTCACCGCTGTTGGACAGGTTGAGGTCGCCCGTGCTGGCACCCACCCCCACCACGCCGCTGGGGATCGCGGAGGACGCGCCGAACACGGTGATCGCCTTGCCGGGCTGCAGCGTCGTGCCGGACGCGAACGTGTGCCGCAGGGCCGATCCGTCGCGCAGGGTCCAGCCGCCGATGCCGATCGCCGAGCCGCCCGTGTTGACGATCTCGACCGCTTCGCTGGCGGTGCTGCTGCCGGCCTCGTTGGCCAGCACCTCGTTGATCATGACGTTGGCCGCCCCGCCGCCACTACCGACGGTGATGCTCTTGGTCGTGGTGTTGGTGGCCCCGCCGTTGTCCGTCACGGTCAGCGAGACCGTGTAGGTTCCGGCCGACGCGTAGGTCACGCTCGGGTTGGTCGCCGTCGAGGTCTGGCCGTTGCCGAAGTTCCAGCTGCGGCTCGCGATCGTGCCGTCGGAGTCGGTGCTGCCATCGGTGAAGGAGCAGCTGAGAGCGGTGCACGAGTTCGTGAACGCCGCCGTGGGCGCCTGGTTCCCGCCGCCGCCACCGCCGAGGACGAAGTTGTAGCGGGCGAACACCGGGTAATGGTCGCTGGTCGTCGACGCGTAGTTCGAGATGTAGGCCTGGGGCTGGAAGGCCTTCGCCGAACCGGCGACGTACTTCGCCTGCACCTCGTTGCTGACGAGCTGGTGGTCGATGAAGTCGGGGTAGCCCGCCGTCGACGACACGCCCGCCAGCGACAGCGCCCGCGTCGGGTACGTGTAGCGCGCCGAGTCGTTCACGAAGTTGGCGTAGGGCGAGGCGTTCCCCGACGTGATGGAGGTGTCGACGTCGTCGTTCCAGTCACCGATGACGAAGACGTTCTGGGTCGGGTACGTCGTGTCGAGGTAGGACTTCAGCGCCTGCGACGCGGGGCTGCGCAGGTTGTAGGCGGCCTGGTCCGACCCGGCCTTGGCGTGCAGGACGATGAAGATGAGGTCGCGGGTGACACCGTCGAACGTGCCGCGCAGCGTGAACTCGACCGGCGGACGACCGGCGAAGTTGCTGTTCTGGTTCGTCAGGATGACCTTCGCGCCCACCAGGGTGGCCATGCTGGAGCGCCAGACGAGGGCGACCTTCTGCTCGGCGTTGCTGAAGTCCGAGTAGTACTGCGCGCCGTTCGTCACCCGCGAGTCGTTGGCGACGACCCCGGTGTAGCCGGACATCCCGGCCACCAGCGTGTTGAACGCCGAGGTGCTGACGATCTCACCGAGGCCCCACACGTCCATCCCGGCGCCCGCCATGAGGTCGCGGGCGTTCTGCTGCTGAAGCGCCTCGTTGGTCGGGCCGTTGCCCGTCGAGCCGAACCATTCGATGTTCCAGTTGCCGACGTCGAGCTGCGTCGCCGATCCCTGCGACGGAACCGTGGCGGCCTGCGCCGCGGGGAGGGTGGTGAGCGTGGCCAGCGCCATGGCGGCGGCCAGTGCCCCAGAGAGCGCGCGGAGCCTGATTTTCATCGGCAGGAGACCTTCCGGGTCGAGGTACGGGACGGGCCCGCGACCATGCTGACCGCGGGCTCACGGAAGTGTCATCAGGCGCACAGCGAGCCCGCCGCAAACATGCGGCCTCGCGATGGTGAACATTTGACAGCCCAGTCAATCGACGTGTGGAACCCCGAATTAGTGACAATTCGAAGGCCGGAATTCTGTCACTCGCGCAGATCACCGTCCCGGCCCGGCACGCCCGGCTCTTGATCACCGACTCGCGGATCGGCTTTGATGAACCCGGTGGAGTTCAACGTGCTGGGGACGTTGCAGGTCATCCGGGACGGGCGCGAGGTCGCGCTCGGGGACGGGCGCAAGCTGCGGCTGACGCTGGCCGTGCTGCTGGCCGGGGCGGGGCGGCCGCACTCGGCCGAGACGCTGGTCGACGCGGTCTGGGGCGACCGGCCGCCCGCGTCGGCGCGGCACAACCTCTACCTGTACGTCCACCGGCTGCGCCGGATGCTGGGCGACGACGTGCTGACGCGCGGGCCCGGCGGCTACACCCTCCACGCGTCGGCGCTCGACGCCCGGCGCTTCCGCGACCTGACCGCCCAGGGCGAGGCGGCGCTGGCGGCCGGCGAGGCCGAACTGGCCGTCAAGAGGCTGGGCGAGGCCCTGCGGACGTGGCGGGGCGAGGCGTTCGAGGAGTTCACCGACTGCCCGCCGGTCGCCGAGGTGGCGCGCGCCCTCGACGAGGCCCGCCTCGCCTCGGCCGAGTCGTGGGCGGCGGCCATGCTGCTCGCCGGTCGTCCCGGGGACAGCGTCGCCGAACTCACCGAGCTGGCCCGGCGGCACCCCTTCCGCGAGGGGCTGCGCGGCCGCCTGATGCTGGCGCTCTACCGATCCGGTCGCCAGGCGGAGGCGCTGGAGAGCTTCCACGAGGCCAGGGAGGTGCTCGATCGCGAGCTCGGCATCGAGCCCGGCCTCGAACTGCGGCGGCTGCACGAGGCGATGTTGCGGGGGGACGAGGAGCTGATCCCCCTTCCGGCCGACAGCGGCGAGTGTCCGTACCGTGGACTGGCGGCCTTTCAGGCGGCGGACGCCGCCTGGTTCTTCGGGCGGGAGGCGCTGCGCGACCGGCTGGTCGAACTGTCCGACCGGCTGCCGCTCGTGGCGGTGTTCGGCGCCTCCGGCAGCGGCAAGTCGTCGCTGCTGCGGGCCGGCCTGGTCGGGGCCCGGCCGGAGAGTGTGCTGGTCACGCCGGGGGAGCACCCGCTCGCCCAGGTGCCGGAGGAGACCGGCGCGCTGCTGGTCGTCGACCAGTTCGAGGAGGTCTTCACGCTCTGCGCCGACGAGGCGGAGCGGCGCGCGTTCGTGGCCCGGCTGCTGGAACCCGGACGGCGGGTGGTGCTGGGCGTCCGGGCCGACTTCCTGGGGCGGCTGACCCGCTATCCCGACCTCGTCGAGGCGCTCGGCGGCGAGGCCCAGTTACTGGTCGGGCCGCCGTCGACGGCCGAGTTACGGGACATCGTCGTCGGCCCGGCCGCACGGGCGGGGCTGCGGGTGCAGCCCGAGATGCTGGCCGAGATCGTCGCCGCCGCCGTCACCGAACCGGGCGGACTGCCGCTCGTCTCGCACGCCCTGCTGGAGACCTGGCGGGCCCGCGAAGGCACTTTGCTCAGCCTGGACGCCTACCACGGCACCGGCGGCGTCGCCGGAGCCATCGCCCAGACCGCCGAGCAGGTGTACGCCGGCCTCGCCCCCGAGGAACGCCAGGTCGCCCGCCGGATCTTCCTGCGGCTGTCGGCCCTGGGAGAGGGCACCGAGGACACCCGCCGCCCGGTCTCCAGCGCCGAACTGGTCGGCATCGCCCCCGAACCGGTGGTCACCGGGGTGCTGCTGCGGCTGGCCGCCGCGAGGCTGGTCACCCTCGGAGACGGCTCGGCCGAGGTCGCCCACGAGGCGCTGATCCGGAACTGGCCCCGGCTGCGCGGCTGGCTCACCGACGACCGCGCGGCGCTGCTGGTGCACCGGGGCGTCACCGACGCCGCCCGGCTCTGGGACGGCCAGGGCCGCGACCCCGGCATGCTCTACCGGGGAGCGCGGCTGTCGTCGGCCCGCACCTGGTCCGAGGAGCACCCCGGCGAGCCGAACGCCCTGGAGACCGCCTTCCTGACCGCGTCCCGGGCGGCCGAGCAGAACGAACTCGACGCGGTGCGGCGCCGCAACCGCACGCTGAAGCGGATGGTCGCCGGGATCGCGGTGCTGCTCCTGCTGGCCTTCGTCAGCGGCGGCGTCGCGATCGGCCAAGGGCGTGAGGCCCAGCGCCAGCAGCACACGGCGGCCTCCGGCCGGCTGTCGCTGACGGCCAGGTTCCTGCTCGACACCGACCCCGTTCTGGCGGGGCTGCTCGCGGTCGCCGCCCACCGCCTGACCTCCGACGCCGAGACGGTCGGCGGTGTGCTGAGCGTCGCGGCGGCGGCCCGGCGGCGTGTGGAGATCCAGCCCGGCGGCTCCGGCGTCTACGCGCTGGCCTTCAGCCCCGACGGCGGCATGATGGCGGCCGCCGGGGTCGACGGCACGGTCGGGGTGTGGGACCGCGACCACCGCAGGATCGCCACCCTCACCGACCATCCGACCGATGTGACGCTCTACGTCAGGACCGTCGCGTTCAGCGCCGACGGGCGCTACCTCGCCTCGACCGCCCGCGAACCGGTCGCCGAGAAGGCGGTCGGTTCCCTCGTCGTCTGGGACACCACCACCATGAAGGCCGTCTTCACCGAACGGCTCACCGACCTGACCCCCGCCATGGCGTTCTCCACCGACGGCCGCATGGTCGCGGTCGGCCACGACGACGGCACCATCGACATGTGGACGCTGCCCGCCCGCACCCGCCGGGTGATCGACACCGGCGGGCCGAAGATCGGTTCGCTGGCCTTCGGCGCCGAGAACTCGCTGCTGGTCGCCGCCGGACCGGACGAACCGGTCGTCCTGGACGTGCGCACCGGCCGCCGCCACGCCACGGTGCCCACCCGGCACGTGCACCGGGTGATCGTCTCCGGGGAGACCCTGGTCACCGCCTCCGACGCCGGAGGCGCCCGGTTCTGGACGCTGACCCGCGACGAGGTCACCGCCGAGTTCACCCTGCCCACCGGCGGCCCCTACGCCTGGGAGGTGTCGGCCCCGGCGGGTGACCGGGTCGCGGTGGCCGACGAAGACGGGATGATCACCATCTGGGACCTGACCCGCAGGCAGCCCGTGGAGACCTACCTCGACCGCAGCCGGGCCGAGACCCGGGCCCTGGCCCTCAGCGCCGACGGCTCCCGGCTCGCCTCGGGCGGGATGGGCAGGTCGATCGTGGTCCGCGAACCGGCGATCCCGCTGTTCGACGGCCACAGCCAGGCCGTCAACGACCTCCAGATCAGCCCCGACGGGACGACGGTGGCCTCGGCGGGAAGCGACCGGACCGTCCGCCTCTGGGACCTGACCGGACATCCCCTCGCCATCCTCGACGGGCATTCCGACCAGGTCAGGTCGATCGCCTTCAGCCCCGACGGCCGCGTCCTGGCGGCCGTCGGGCGCGACCACAGCCTCACCCTGTGGGACGTCCCGGCGCGGCGGCGGCTGAGCGAGACCCGCTACGCGGGCGTGGGGGCCACCACCAGCGTGGCGTTCGACCCCTCGGGCCGCGTGCTGGTGGCGACCGCGATCTCCCGGTTCCGCTGGGACGTCACCGACCCGGCCAAGCCGGTGCAGGTCCCGTTCGGCGGTTCGGCGTACCTCTCGACGGTGGTGGCCTACAGCCCGCGCGACCCGCTGCTGGTCTCGGTCGGCCCGTCGGACCTGCTCCTGCTCTGGAACACCGCCACGGACAAGGAGATCTCCCGGGTCCGGCCGGGCCACGGGTCGATCCTGGACGTCACCTTCAGCCCCGACGGAGGGACGATCGCCACGTCGGGCTCCGACCGCACCGTCAAACTGCACGACCCGTCCGGGCGGACCCTCGACACCCTGACCGGCCACACCGCCCCCGTGCACGCCGTCGCCTTCAGCGCCGACGGACGGCTGCTGGCCTCCGCCGGGGAGGACCGCACGATCATCGTGTGGGACCTGGCCAGCCGGCGCCCCTTTGCCCGGCTGACCGGCCCCACCCTGCCGATCAAGGCCCTCACCTTCACCCCGGCGGGCGAACTGATCAGCGGTGACGACTCCGGCCGCATCATCCGCTGGTCACTCGACCCCACCGAGGCGGCCAACCGGTTGTGCCGGGCGTCCGGACGCGACCTCGCTCCCCACGAGTGGGACACCTACGCCGCCGGGCTTCCCCGTGAGGTGACCTGCCGCTGATCAGCCTGGTCCACCGGCTTATATACGGGCTATATCAGCTGGTCAGCGGGTCGGACAGGTAGTGGCGCAGGCCCGTCAGGGCGGCGTCCAGGAGCTCGGGCAGCGAGGCGTCTCCCCGTTCGAGCCACTGCTCGTACGCCGACAGCGCCATCCCCAGGCTCACGTATCCCACCGTCCGGGGGAGCAGGTCGTCGGGCGACAGGCCGTACCTGCCGGCGACGTATTCGGCGATGACGCGGCGCCAGGCGGCGTACTTGAGCGCGGAGTGGGCCTGCAGCGCGGGGGTGGTGAGGAGTAGCCGCATGCGCTCGCGGTGCTGCGGGACCGCGGTCTCGTCGAGGTGGTTGAAGTCGAGCACCGCCTGGTGGACCGCCTGGTGGACGGGGATGTCGGCCGGCATGGCCAGCAGGTAGTCGCGCAGGTGCTCCAGACCCGACTCGAACCGTCCCCAGGGGATGTCGTTCTTGGAGGGGTAGTAGCGGAAGAGCGTGCGCCGCCCGATGCCTGCGGCCTCGGCGATGGCGTCGACCGACGTCTCCTCGAACCCCCGCTCGGCGAAGAGCCGGAACGCCACCCGCTCGATCGCGGCGTGATCGGTCGTGGCGCGGCGCCCCCGCGTCGGTCGGCTGGTCACCACCACCAGAATCTAGCAGCTTCGGGATCAGGCCCTTCCTTTTTGGCCCTCAGTGCCATTAAATATCTTTATTGCACTCGGTGCCGTAAATAACTCACCAAGGAGTAGCCATGGACGACACAACGGAAGAGCTCACGGTGGAGACGCTGATCGAAGAGGTCTCCATCGACGGCATGTGCGGCGTCTACTGATGAACCCGCTCGACGAGGCCTGGGAGCTGTCTCCCGCGGTGGCCCTGCGACCGGAGTCGTTCGGGGCGCTCGCCTACCACTTCGGCAACCGGCGCCTGAACTTCCTCAAGCGCCCGGAGCTTGTCTCCGTGGTCCGCACCCTCGCCGACCACCCCGACGCCCGCACCGCTCTGGCCATGACCGGAGTGCCCGCGGCTCAGTGGCCCGCGTACGCCGCCGCGCTGCGCGGTCTGGCCGCCACGGACATGATCAGGTCGCGCACGCCCGGCACCCCGCCCCGCGGCCCCGCCCTCGCAGGTCAGGCCAGGGGCGGATCGCTCGTCGAGCGGTTCGAATACGGCCTCGACGCTCCCATCTGCCTCACCTGGGAACTCACCTACGCCTGCAACCTGTCCTGCGTCCACTGCCTGTCGTCGTCGGGACGCCGCGACCCGCGCGAGCTGACCACGGCCCAGTGCGAGGCGGTGATCGACGAACTCCAGGCCATGCAGGTCTTCTACGTCAACATCGGCGGCGGCGAGCCGACCGTGCGCCCCGACTTCTGGCACCTGCTGGAGTACGCCGTCGACCACCAGGTCGGCGTGAAATTCTCCACCAACGGCGTGCGCATCACGCCGGACCGTGCGCGGTATCTCGCATCCAACGACTACGTCGACGTGCAGGTGTCGCTCGACGGCGCCACGGCCGAAGTCAACGACCGGGTGCGCGGCGCGGGGTCGTACACGATGGCTCTCAAAGCGCTCGACAACCTGGCCGAGGCCGGCTTCAAGAACGCGAAGCTGTCGGTGGTCGTGACCCGCGAGAACGCGGGCCAGCTCGACGAGTTCAAAGCGATCGCCGACGCGCGCGGCGCCACGCTCCGGCTCACCCGGCTGCGCCCTTCGGGACGCGGCGCGGACGTGTGGGACGAGCTGCATCCGACGGCGGCCCAGCAGCGCGAACTGTACGAATGGCTGCTGCGCGAGGGCGAGAACGTGCTCACCGGCGACTCCTTCTTCCACCTGGCCGGATACGGCGAGTCGCTGCCGGGCCTGAACCTTTGTGGAGCGGGCCGGGTCGTCTGCCTGATCGACCCCGTCGGCGACGTCTACGCGTGCCCGTTCGCGATCCACGACAGCTTCCTCGCCGGCAACGTGCTCTCCGATGGAGGCTTCGCCGGGGTGTGGCGCGAGTCGGAGCTGTTCGCTGACCTGCGTTCGCCGCAGACCTCCGGCGCCTGCACCAAGTGCAGCTTCTTCGACTCCTGCCGAGGCGGCTGTATGGCCGCGAAGTTCTTCACCGGCCTGCCGCTCGACGGGCCCGACCCGGAGTGCGTCCAGGGACACGCGCAAGATGCGCTGGCCGCCGGACGCACCATCCCGCAGCAGAGCAAGGATCACTCCCGCAGGCAGCCGGTCCCGGTGAGCATCGGACGCCGCCCCGCTCCCGCCGCCCCGCCGGTGCGCGCGTGCGCCGAAAGCCCACTGGCCGGGAGGTTCTGATGGCCAACGCATGGTTCGAAACGGTGGCGGAGGCCCAGCGCAGAGCCCGGCGCCGCCTGCCCAAATCGGTGTACGCGGCGCTGCTCGCCGGGTCGGAGAGCGGCAGGACGTACCAGGACAACCTGGATGCCTTCGCGGCGCTCGGGTTCTCACCGCACGTCGCTGACCTGCCCGCGAAGCGGGACCTGGCGACCACGGTGATGGGCCAGGAGATCTCGCTGCCCGTGCTCATCTCGCCGACCGGGGTCCAGGCGGTGCACCCGGACGGCGAGGTGGCGGTGGCGCGGGCCGCCGCGGCGCGTGGCACGGCCATGGGGCTGAGCAACTTCGCGAGCAAGCCCGTCGAAGAGGTCGTGGCGGCCAACCCGGCGACCTTCTACCAGATGTACTGGATGGGCACCCGGGACGCCATGATCCAGCAGATGGAGCGGGCGCGGGCGGCCGGGGTCAAGGGCCTGATCGTGACCCTCGACTGGACCTTCTCCCACGGCCGGGACTGGGGCAGCCCGTGGATCCCCGACCGGCTCGACCTCAGGGCGATGGTCAAATTCGCGCCGCAGGGCCTGTCCCGGCCCCGGTGGCTGCTCGACTTCGCCAGAACCGGCCGCCTCCCCGACCTGACCGTCCCCAACGTGGCCGAGGCGGGTCAGCAGGCCCCGACGTTCTTCGGCGCGTACGGCGAATGGATGCAGACACCGCCGCCGAGCTGGCAGGACGTGCAGTGGATGCGTGAGCAGTGGGCGGGCCCGTTCATGCTCAAGGGCATCGGCCGTGTCGACGACGCCCGCCGCGCCGTGGACACGGGGGCCACGGCTATCTCGGTGTCCAACCACGGCGGCAACAACCTCGACGGCACGCCCGCCACCATCCGGCTCCTGCCGGCCATCGCCGGGGCGGTCGGCGACGAGATCGAGGTGCTGCTCGACGGCGGCGTCCGGCGCGGCGGCGACGTGGTCAAAGCGCTCGCGCTCGGCGCGCGGGCGGTCATGATCGGACGCGCCTACCTGTGGGGCCTGGCGGCGAACGGCCAGGCGGGCGTGGAGAACGTGCTCGACATCATGCGGGGCGGCATCGACTCGGCGCTCCTCGGACTCGGCCGCGCCTCCGTCCACGATCTTGAGCCAGGCGACGTGGTGATGCCGCCCGGATTCACCGGTTCATGAATGTGGACCTGTCACGGCCGATGGTCCTGGTGCCGCTCGGATCGACCGAGCAGCACGGCCCCCACCTGCCGCCGCACACCGACACGGCGATCGCGGAGGCCGTGGCCCACGCCGCCGCCTTCCGGCTGGGCGAGTCCGTGCTCGTGGCGCCACCGATCGCGTACGGGGCGAGCGGCGAGCACCAGGGCTTCCCCGGCACCATGTCCATCGGGACCGAGGCCCTCACCTTCCTGCTGGTCGAGCTCGTCCGGTCGCTGTCCCTCTGGTCCGGGCGGGTCGTCATCGTGAACGGGCACGGCGGAAACCTGGCCGGACTCGTCGCGGCGATGGTGCAGATGCGGCACGAAGGGCACGACGTGGCCTGGGCGCCCTGCACGGCCGAGAACGCCGACGCCCATGCCGGCCACACCGAAACCTCACTCATGCTCCGCCTGGCCCCGCATCTGGTGGACATGACCCGGGCCGAACCGGGCAACCTCACCCCGATCGCCCAGCTCATGCCCGACATCACGGCCAAGGGCGTGGCCGCCGTGTCACCGTCCGGTGTGCTCGGCGATCCCACCACGGCCACGGCCGAGGAGGGCGACCGCCTGTTCGAGCGGATGGCCGACGACGTGGCCACCCGCATCCGGGCCGGACGGGTCGACCACACGGGCAGGCTGGTGCGACATGAGTGATCGGGTCGCCCTGGTGACCGGAGCGGCCCGGGGGATCGGCGCGGCCACCGTCCGGGCCCTGTGCGCCCAGGGCTATCGCGTGGTCGCGGTCGACTCGTGCGCGGGGAGTGGTCCGGACCTGACCTACCCTCTGGCGACCAGGGCCGAGCTGGAGTCACTGGCGAGCGACGTGGTCGTGCCCTTCGTCGCCGACGTCCGCGATCGCGAGGCCCTGGCCGCGGCCGCCGCCCTGGCGCTCGACCGGTTCGGGCGGCTGGACGCGGCCGTGGCCGCCGCGGCGGTCATCCTCGGTGGCCTTCCGCTGTGGGAGACCCCCGAGGAACACCTGCGCACCCTCTGGGACGTGGACGTGCTCGGGGTGTGGAACACCGCCGCCGTGTGCGTGCCGCCCATGCTCGCCGGGCCAGATCCGGGTGGATGCCGGTTCGTCGCCGTGGCCTCGGCCGCTGCCTCGCACGGGCTGTTCCGCCTGTCGGCCTACAACGCCGCCAAGCACGCGGTCGTCGGACTGGTGCGCGGGCTCGCGGCCGACCTGGTGGGCACCGGCGTGACCGCCGCCGCCGTCTCCCCGGGCTCGACCCGCACCCCCATGCTCACCGCCACCGCCGACGTGTACGACCTGGAGAGCCCGGAGGACTTCGCGCGGTCGCAACTCCTGCGCCGCCTGCTCGACCCGGACGAGATCGCCGAGACCATCGCGTTCTGCTGTTCTCCGGCGGGAGGCGTGCTCAACGGATCGGTCGTCTCAGCCGACGGAGGGTTCACCCCATGACCACCGCCCCCCTGCCCGACGGCTTCGCCATCCGGCTGAACCGGCGCGTCCGCGTCCGTGACGGCGGGCGCACCCTCGTCGGCGGCGCGCCGACGAGGGTCATCCACCTCACCGACAAGGCCCGAGGCGTCCTCACCGGGCGTACGCTGCGGGTCCGCGACCGGGTCTCGGCGCTGCTGGCCGACCGGCTGCTGGAGACCGGCATGGCCGACCCGATCGCGGCGGAACTGCCCGACCTCGACCTCGGCCGGGTGACGGTCGTCGTCCCGGTCCGCGACCGGCCCGACGCGCTGGCGAGGCTGCTGGCCGCCGTCGGCGACCGGCATCACGTGATCGTGGTCGACGACGCCTCGGCCGACCCCGCCGCCAACGCGCGGGTGGCGTCCGGGCACGGCGCCGAATTCGTCCCGCTGGCGCGGAACATCGGACCCGCCGGGGCCCGCAACGAGGGACTGCGCCGGGTCCGCACCCCCTTCGTGGCCTTCGTGGACTCCGACGTGGTTCCCGAACCCGAGGCGTTCGCGATCCTGCTCCGGCACTTCGCCGACCCGAAGGTGGCGATGGCGGCCCCGCGGGTGCTGGGGCTGCGCATGCCGGGCAACGACCGGTGGATCCGCCGCTACGAGGACGCGCGCTCCTCCCTCGACCTCGGCGTGGAGCCCGGCATCGTCCGCCCGCGCGCGCCCGTCTCCTGGGTGCCCAGCGCGTTCCTGCTGGCCAGGGTGGACGCGCTCGGCGCCGGGTTCAGCGCGGACATGCGCGTCGGCGAGGACGTCGACCTGGTGTGGCGGCTCGCGGAGGAGGGGTGGCGGGTCCGCTACGAGCCCGAAGCGGTCGTGCGGCACGAGCACCGCGTGGAGGTCTCCGACTGGCTGCGGCGCAAGGTCTTCTACGGCACCGGCGCGCATCTGCTCGCCCAGAAGCACGGCCGCGCCGTGGCGCCCGCCGTGCTCACCCCCTGGAGCGCGGCCTTCGCCCTCACGCTGCTCGCCCAGCGGCGCTGGTCTCTGCCGGTCGCCGCGCTGATCTTCGCGGGGGCCGCCGTACGGATGTCGGCCAAGGTCAAGGGGAGCGACGATCCGGTCAGGCTGGCGCTGCTCCTGACCTCCGACCGGGCTGTGGGGGCCGTGTGGCAGACCACCGCCCTGCTGCTCCGCCACTGGTGGCCGCTGGCCGCCGTGGGATGCGTCTTCTCCAGGAGACTGCGCCGCGCGGTGGCCGCCGCCGCCGTGTTCGACTCGGTCGCCGACCTCCGCCGCACCGGGGCCCACCTCGACCCGTTCAGCTACGCCCTCGCCCGCCGCCTCGACGACGCCGCGTACGGCGCCGGTGTCTGGTGGGGGGCCATCAGGGGCCGCTCACCGCAGGCGCTCCTGCCGGACCTCCGCAGGTCGCGTCACTAGTCGACGGTGCACCAGATCGCCTGGACGACCTCGTCGCCCAGGTTGCGGAGCCGGTGGGGGATGTCGCCGCGGATCTGGATCGAGTCGCCGGCGTGCAGCGTCTTGGTCTCACCGTCGAGTTCGATGGTCAGCGTGCCCTTGAGGACGTAGCCGTAGTCGTCGCCCTTGTGGACCTGTGGAGCGCCGCGGGGAGCGGAATCGGATCCCGGGTCGTATTCGGTCAGCAGGAACTGGACGTGGTGGCCCGGACCGGTGTCCGCGAGGCGCTTCCAGCGCACGCCGCTCTGCAGCGTGAGGTAGTCGGCCGGGTTGTCGGCCCCCTGATTGGTCGTGCCCGAGTGGCCGGGGCGCGGCCCCTCTCCGGGCGCGGACTTCTCCAGCAACTCGTCCAGAGACATGTTCAGCTCTGACGTGATGGCGAACAGCGTGCTCACCGCCGCCTTGCACTGACCGAGCTCGAACTGCGACAGGAACGACGGGGACACGCCGAGACGCTTGGCCAGGGCGCGGATCGAGATGCCCTGCCGCTGCCGTTCGGCCCGGACGTTCTGGCCGACGGACGCGCTCAGGCCCCCGAGCGACGGCCGACCGGCCGCCTCGTCAGTCATGTGGGTCTCCCATCGCCGAAGCAACTGTCCAGTAATACTTGACACTGACTGTGTCGGGTGTCACATTACGGGACAGGCGACGGAATGACCAGTATTACTGGACACCGCCGAAAGGAGCCAGCTGTGAACCGTGAAGACGTCGAGTTCGTGAGTGACGGAACCGTGGTCAGGGGCTGGCTCTACCGGCCCGACGGGGCCACGGCGGACGTTCCGGCGGTGGTCCTCGCAGGAGGCTGGTGCTACGTGCGGGAGCTGGTGATGCCGTACTACGCGGAGGCCTTCGCGCGAGCCGGCATCGCGGCGCTCGTCTTCGACTACCGCAACCTCGGGGTGTCCGACGGCGAGCCGCGGCAGCACCTCGACCCCAGGGCGCAGATCCGCGACTACCAGGCGGCGTTGAGCTTCCTGGAGCGCGCCGACGGCATCGACCCCGAGAGGCTCGGCGCCTGGGGCATCTCGTACTCGGGTGGCCACGTGCTCGTCCTCGCGGCGACCGATCCCCGGGTGCGCGCGGTGGTCAGCCAGATCCCGGTGGTCGACGGCTACCGCAACATGCGCCGCGTGCACGGGACCATGGGCTTCCGGCGCCTCTGGTCGGCGATCCTCGAGGATCGCCGGCTGCGCTACGAGAACCCGGGCCACCGCCTGTATCTCGCGCACGCCTCGGAGCATCCGGACACCGAGCTCTCGGCCTGGCCGTTCCCGGAGACCAAGCAGACGTTCGCCGCCCTGCAGGCGACCGAGGCGCCCCTGTACCAGAACCTGAGCACGGTCGAGTCCGTGGACCTGCTGCTCGACTACGACGTGAACTACTTCGCCGGGCGCATCTACGACACGCCCTCACTGATGATCGTCGCCGAAGGCGACGACCTGACCCTGTGGGACCTGGAGATCGCGACCTTCAACGCGATTCCCACCGCCAAGAAGGAACTCGTGGTCCTTCCGCATACCACCCACATGACGCTCTACAGCGACCGGGCCAAGCTCGCCGCCGCTGCGGAGCACGCCACCGCGTGGTTCACCCGGCATCTGCTGCCGGGTCACGCGACCCCCCAGTAACACAGCAAGGCAGTAAGGAAGGACGAAAGTCATGCCTTCTCTCGAGTCCCGAATCGTGGACGTAGCTCAGAACGCGTATTTCCCCAGTCCGGTGTCACGGCGCGCCTTCCTGGCGGCCGCGGGCGCGGCCGGCATCGCCGTCAGCGTGGCCGCGTGCGGCGGCGCGGACCCGAAGCCGGCGGCGGCCGGTCCCGGTAGCCCGGGGGTCAAGCGCGACAAGTCCTGGTGTCTGGTGACGACCCTGACGAACGACTACTTCGTGGCCTTCGCCGACGGAGCGAAGCAGGCCATGCAGGGCCTCGGCGTCAGCATGGACGTGCTGGAGGACCAGGCGAACGTCAACACCGCCCTGAGCCAGATCGGCAACGTTCGGGCGGTCAGCGGAAAGTCGATCTTCGGTATCGCCGCCTCCGAGGCCGAGGCCGCGGCGGTGACGAAGGCCTGCGAGTCGGGCGGCATCCTGTGGGCCAACGCCTACACGGCGCCCGCCTGGTACACCCCCGCCGACTCCGACGCCTGGGTCCAGTTCATCACGCCCCAGTCGACCAAGATCGCCGAAGCGACCGCGCGGGCCCTGTTCGAGAAGGTCGGCGGTTCGGGCACCATCATCCACGTCCCCGGCCAGAAGGGCGCGTCGTCGGACGTCCAGCGCACGGCCGGCCTCCAGAAGGCGCTCGCCGACTACCCGGGCATCGAGATCGTCACGACCTCGCCCGGCAACTGGGTCGCCGAGGACGCGCGCAACGCCTTCAACAACGTCCTGCCCAAGGTGAAGGACTTCGTCGGGGTCTTCGCCCAGAATGATTCCGAGGCGGCGGGCGTGATCGCGGCGCTCGACGCCCAGAAGATCACCGGCAAGGTCGTCACCGGCTTCGACGGCAACCAGCAGAACGTCGAGTACATCGCCGACGGCAAGCAGCTGCTGACCAGCGCCACGGTCGGCGGGCTGACCGCGGGCCTTCTCGGCATCGCGGTCTTCGACGCCCTCAACGGCATCGAGTTCACCCTGCCGGAGCGCTTCCTGGCGCAGGGCGCGGTGATGGTCGACCCCGAGAACGCGTCCCAGGTGCTCAGCTCCGTGTACAAGAAGGAGCTGCCGTTCGACTGGGCGAAGATGAGCCGCGCGCTCAACCCGGACAGCTGGGACCCGCAGACGCTGCTGACCCCGATCGACCCGAAGCCCTACTTCGAAGGCTTCCCGCAGGAGGACTACCGGCTGAACCCGGCCTGGGAGAAGGTCGACTTCGCCGACGCGACGGCCAAGTACAAGGACGCCTTCAAGTCGGGCCCGCTCATGGCCTTCAAGGACGCGTTGGTGTGAACGAGCCCCAGCCGAGCGTGGTCATCCGCGGCGTGTCCAAGCGCTACGGAGTGGTTCACGCGCTCCGGGACGTGTCTCTCGAGGTGCGTCCCGGAGAGGTCCTCGGCCTCATCGGCGAGAACGGCGCCGGCAAGTCGACCCTGATCGGCGTGCTCAGCGGCACCGTCCGTCCCGACTCGGGGGAGATGACCGTGCGGGGCGAACCGGCGCCGGTCGGCGACCCCCGGGCGCTCCGCGCTCTGGGGATCTCCGTCCTCGTACAGGAGCAGGCGCTGGTCGACTCCCTGCGCGTGTTCGAGAACATCTTTCTCGGACGCGAGCGTGAGGTCGGCGGTGGCGGCCCGCTCGCCCGGCGGCGTCTGCGGGCCGAGGCGGAGAAGCTCCTCCTGGACCTGCACATCGGCGGCGTCGACGCCAACGACGTCGTCGCCAACCTCACCTATCCGCAACGGCAGCTGGTGGAGATCGCCAAGGCCTTCTCACAGGCGGACGCGAGCGCCACCGCGCCGATGATCCTTCTGGACGAGCCGACGAGCTCACTCACGGAGCACGAGGTCGAGATCCTCTTCGACCTGATCAAGCGGTGGCAGGACCGGGTGTCGTTCATCTTCGTCTCCCACATCCTCCAGGACGTCCTGCGGATCAGCACCCGTCTCCTCGTCCTCCGGGACGGAAGGACGGTCGAGACCCTCGCCAACGAGGGCATCTCGCCCGACCGCCTGCACGCGTTGATGGTCGGGGCGGAGCGCAGCTCGGACTACTACCACGAGAAAGAGCAGGCGGGGGCCCGCGACGCGGACCCCGTGCTCGAACTCAGCGGTGCCGGAGTGGAGGGTGAGTTCGCCGGGGTCGACCTCCGGCTGCGGCCGGGCGAGATCGTCGGCCTCGCCGGGGTGATCGGATCGGGCAAGTCGTCGGTGGCCGCCGCGGCCGCGGGTGAGTTGCGGCTGACCTCGGGCGAGCTGAAGGTGGCCGGGCGAACGCGCCGGCGCTGGTCGGTGCCGCGGGCCGTGGCCGCGGGTGTCGTGTACGTCCCCCCTGAGCGCGCGCACGACTCCGTCTTCCCGGTCAGTTCGGTCCGCGAGAACATCACCATCGGCATCCTCGACCTGTTGCGGGTGCCCTTCCTGCGGGTCCTCCGGCTGCGCGCGGAACGCACGCGTGCCGCCGAACTGCGTGACCGGCTCCAGATCAAGACGTCGTCCCTGTCGGCCCCGATCGGGGAACTGAGCGGCGGCAACCAGCAGAAGGCGGTGTTCGCGCGGTGGTACGACCGCGACACCACCGTCATGATCCTCAACGACCCGACCCGAGGGATCGACGTCGGCACCCGTGAGGAGATCTACGGCCTGGTCCGCGAGGCCGCGAACCGGGGGATCGCGATCCTGCTCTGCGGCGAGTCGCTCGAGGAACTCATCGGCATGTCCGACCGGATCCTGATCCTGCGTGACGGCGTCGTCAGCGCCGAGGTGCCGTCACCCGTCCATGCGAAACCCACTGAACTGGACCTCGTCCAGCTCATGATGTGAGGAAGAATTGAGTGCAGTAATAAGAGGTGTCGGCGTCCGGGATCTCCTTGAGCGATACCGGAACATCGCGGTCCCCCTCGTCGCCGTCGTGGTGGTCGTCGTGTACTTCCAATCACAGGCACCCGAATTCATCTCTGCCGGATCCGCGCAGAACATCCTTCGTCAGACCGCGTTCCTCTCGGTGTTGTCCCTGGCCGGGACGTTCGTGATCCTGATCGGCGGCATCGATCTCTCCGTCGCCGCCAACGCCACCCTGGCGGGCATCCTGATCGCGAGCTGGATCGACACCATGGGCGGGCTGCTGGCGATTCCGCTGGTGATCCTCATCGGCATGGCGGTCGGCCTGCTGAACGGGCTCGTCACGACCCGGCTCAGGGTGCCGTCGTTCCTGGTGACCCTCGGGGTGATGTCGATCCTCAACGGGCTCTCGAACACCATCTCCGACGGCGGGCCGGTCTCCTTCCAGTCGGGCGTCCTGCAGAGCCTGATCAACGACTCGACGATCCCGAACATCCCGAACGGCGCGCTGATCGCGTTCCTGCTGGTGGCGCTCGCGACGGGTGCCGCCTTCGCGACCTCGTTCGGCCGCCATGTCTACGCGGTCGGCGGCAACGAGCGCGCGGCGGCGCTCAGCGGGGTGCGGGTCCGGAGCGTCAAGATCGCGGTCTTCGCCCTCTCCGGGGGCTTCGCGGCGGTCGCCGGGATCATCTTCACCGGCCAGGCGAGCGTGGGCGTGCCCCTGGGCGCCGACCCGAGCCTGCTCAACTCGATCGCCGCGATCGTCGTCGGCGGCACCGCTCTGTCCGGGGGAGTGGGCGGGCCGCACCGCACGCTGCTCGGCGCTCTGGTGATCGTGCTGCTCAGTTCGGGCATGGACATCACGTCCGTCGGCCCCTACACCCAGCTGATCGTGAAGGGTGTCGTCGTGATCGCCGCGGTGGCCCTGACCATCGACCGCCGCCGCTACGGGGTGATCAAATGACGCCGGGCCGCCTGGCGGGCAGGGTCGCGCTCATCACCGGCGCCGCGCGCGGCCAGGGTCGTAGTCACGCCGTCCGGCTGGCCGAGGAGGGGGCGGCGATCATCGCGGTCGACGCCTGCCGGGACATCCCCGTGGTGCCCTACCCGCTCGGCACGCGCGAGGAGCTGGAAGAGACCGCCGCCGCCGTCAGGGCCGCCGGGGGCGAAGTGATCACGTTCGAAGCCGACGTCAGGGACTTCGCGGCGCTCGACGCCGCCGTCTCGGCGGGGGCCGGATACTTCGGGCGGCTCGACATCGTGTCCGCCAACGCGGGAGTCAACTCTCCGGGCGCGGTGCACGAGCTCACCGAGGAGCAGTGGACCACCGTCCTGGACGTCGACCTCAAGGGTGTCTGGCACTCGGTGAAGGCCGCGGTCCCGTTGATCATCGCCGGTGGCCGGGGCGGATCGATCGTCCTGACCAGCTCCGCCGCGGGGTTGAAGGGCTACCCGCACATCGCCCACTACACGGCGGCCAAATTCGGCGTCAACGGCCTGATGAAGACGCTGGCCCAGGAGCTCGCGGAGCACCACATCCGCGTCAACAGCGTCAACCCGACCCAGGTCGACACCCCGATGATCATGAACGGGCCGATGTACGAACTCTTCTGCCCCGACCTGGAGAACCCGGGCAGGGCCGAGTTCGCGCCGATCTCCCAGGCGATGCACACGCTTCCGATCCCGTGGCTCGACCCGGTCGACGTCAGCAACGCCGTCCTGTTCCTGGCCTCGGAGGAATCCCGCTACATCACCGGAGTGGCGCTGCCCATCGACGCGGGCGTCCTCATCAAATAGAGGCTCAAGCAAGGAGAAAGATCATGAGTGGACGTGTGGAAGGCAAGGTCGCCTTCATCACCGGAGCGGCCCGAGGGCAGGGCCGCAGTCACGCCGTGCGCCTGGCCGAGGAGGGCGCCGACATCATCGCGGTCGACGCACTCGTCGACATGGCCACCATTCGCTACCCGATGGCGACCCAGGCCGACATGGACGAGACCGTGCGCCTGGTCGAGGCGAAGGGCGGCCGGATCGTCACCGCGGTGGCGGACGTCCGTGACTTCGAGTCCCTCCAGGCTGCGGTCGCGGCGGGTGTCGCCGCCTTCGGCCGCATCGACATCGTGATCGCGAACGCCGGCGTGAACTCCTTCGGGTTCGGGGTGCACGAACTCCCGGACACCCATTGGGACGAGCTCATCGACATCAACCTGTCGGGTGTCTGGCGCACGGCCAAGGCCGTGATCCCCCAGATGATCGAGCAGGGTGACGGTGGCGCCATCGTGCTCACGTCGTCGGTCGCCGGAATCCGGTCCTACCCGGGTGTCGGCCACTACGTCGCGGCCAAGCACGGTGTGGTCGGCCTGATGAAGACCATGGCCCAGGAGCTGGCGCAGCACCACATCCGGGTGAACACGGTGAACCCGACCCAGGTCGACACCGACATGGTCCAGAACGAGGACATGTGGAAGCTGTTCAGCCCCCATCTCGAACACCCCACACGTGAGGACTTCGCCGTCGCGTCCGGCGACACCATCCTCTACCCGATCCCGTGGGTCGAGTCGATCGATGTGAGCAACGCGGTCCTCTTCCTCGTCTCCGACGAGGCGCGCTACATCACGGGCGTCGCCTTGCCGGTCGACGGGGGAGTGCTGGTGAAGTAGTGCTGGCCGCTCGGCTGAGGGTCGCCCTCGATCGGGAGGAGTTCGGAGTCGGAGCGGCCTGCGCCGACCTGCTCCTCGCGGAGGTCTCCCAGGTGACGGAACTCCCGCCGGACGTCGTCGCCTCGATGTCCTGGTGCCTGTTCGCCGTGGGAAGGATCGACGAGGCGGTGGACCTGCTCGACCGCGCCGGTTCCTCGCCCCCGACCGACGTGATGCGGTTCGCGATCGGGGTGGAGCTCGTCGACGACCCCACGCACTACCGCGACCGTCCGGCCGAGTCGGGCACCCCGTTCGACGCGATGCTCGCCCGGGTCGACCTGGCCCACGGCCGGTTCGACCGGGTCATCCATCTGGGTGAGACCAGCGCGGCGATCGAGGTCACCCGGTTCGGCGCGCTGGTCGGATCGGGGCGGCTGGACGAGGCCCGGCTCCACGAACCCGGCCGGCACCCCCGCGGGTGGACCCCGATCCGGCTGAGGAGCGAGTTCGCGGCGGAACGGGGCAGACCGGCGGACGCCTGGGCGCTGCTGCTGGAAGGGCGCCAGGACCTCCACCGTTCCGAGGCCGACCTCTTCCGGATGTTCGAGTTCCTCACCGAGGCGCGTCTCGCGCTCCGCTACGGACGGAACACGTCTCTCGCGGACGCGGCGTTGAACGCCGTGGAACACGAGCCGACCTCCGGCCGGCGGGTCCGCATCGTCGAACAGCTCCTCCTGTGGCGCGGTCTCATCGCCCTGATCGAGAACCGGCGTCAACGAGCGGTCACGCTGCTCCGCGAGGCCGTGGCGCTGATGCAGCGCTGGGACCGCCTGCTGTTCCTGCCCCGCGCCGCCGTCTACCTGGCCGAGGCCGAGTGGCGCTGCGGCAACGACGCCGCCGCGGACGACGCGGCCGCGCTGGCGATGCGGACGGCGGACGCCACCGGCACCCGGCACGAACTGCTCCAGGTCCTGCGCGAGTTCCCGGAGGTGCTGTCCCGGCGCCTCACCGTCGAGGAGTCGCCGCACGGTCCCTGGCGCGCGATGGGACGTGCTCTCCTGTCCGGTTCGCGACCGGCGGGCGTCGTCGACGCGGACGCCCTCCACGTCGTGGAGTTCGGCCGCCCGGCCCTCCGGGTCGGGAGCCGCCACTACGAGCTGCCGCTCGTCAAGTGCGTGGAACTCATGGCCTTCCTGGCCGGACATGACGGGCACGCGCGCAAGGACGCCGTGGTCACCGCGCTCTTCCCGAGCCGCAACAGCCCGTCGGCCTACTCCTACCTGCGAACCACGATCAGCAAGACCCGGACGAGCCTCGGCTCCCTGGGCGACCTCCTGACCAGCGGAAAGGACGAGATCTCCTGGGCCGGAGAGATCACCGGAGACTTCGCCCAGTTCACGGCCCAGGCCGTCCGCCTGGCGACGCTGGGCGGCGACGCGCGGCTGGCCGAGGCGCGGCGGGTGCTCGACGCGCTACCTCCGGGCGAGTACCTGCCGCTGGGCCGCTCCCCATGGGTCGCCTCCCGCCGGCGCGAGTGGGAGACGCTGGTGCTCGATCTCCGGCAGGCGTGCTCCGAGGCCGCCTTCGACGCCGCGCAGTACGCGCTGTGCGACGAGGTCGCGGGCGAGGTGCTCCGTGACGATCCGTTCCGGGAGGAGGCCTGGCAGCTCCGGATGAGGGCGGCGGCGGCGATCGGCCACGGTGATCGCGTCATCCGCCTGTACCGCGAGTGCGCGAAGGTCCTCGCCGAGATCGCCGCCACCCCCGCCGCGTCCACGCGACGGCTCCTGGTCAATCTCCGGCCGTGACCCGATTTCGCGGTTCTTTGCGCCGGGCCGACGACGATTCCCCCAACAACCCCTAAGGAGCCGACATGCCGCACAGCCGCACCTCGATGTACCGCACCCACCTCGACGACTACGCCGAGCGCTGGTCGGACTATTTCAAGTTCAAGCGCGAGAACGGGATTCTCGAAGTCGCGATGCACACGGACGGCAAGGAGGCCCAGTGGGACCTCGAACTGCACCGCGCGTTCATTCCCGCCTTCGCCGACATCCACCACGACCCCGAGAACGAGTGCATCATCCTCACGGGGACGGGCGACAGCTTCCTTGCCTCCTTCGACGAGTCGTCCTGGGACCGCAACGGCTTCCGTGAGCCCTTCGAGCACCGCCACGGCTACGACGTCTTCTACTTCGACCAGACCAAAGAGCCGTTCTCGCTGCTCAACCTGGAGATCCCGGTCATCGCCGCGGTCAACGGCCCGTTGCTGATCCACGCCGAGCTCGCCCTGCTGAACGACATCGTCATCGCCTCCGACACGGCCAGCTTCCGCGACACCCACTACACGGGCATGGGCATCGTCCCCGGCGACGGCGTCCACACGCTCTTCCGTGAGCTGCTGGGACACAACCGGGGCAAGTACTTCCTGCTCACCGGCCAGGAGATCGGCGCGCAGGAGGCTCTGCAGCTCGGTCTGGTGAGCGAGGTCGTGCCGCACGCCGAACTGCTCGACCGCGCCTGGGAGATCGCGCGGACGATCTTCATGGCCCGCAACCGCATCCAGCGGCGCGTCACGCGGTCGCTCCTCATCCAGCCGTGGCGTGAGCTGTTCACCAAGGAGCTCACCTTCGGCCAGGGCCTCGAATCGTGGGCGTGCCACGACTACTGGCCCATGGCGAAGGAAGCCGACTTCGACATCACTAATGTCAAGCAAGCCGACTGAACACACTAAGTGAGGTAGAGACGATGTCCAGATTCACCGGCAAGGTTGTCCTCATCACGGGAGCGGCACGCGGCCAGGGCGAAGCCGAGGCGCGGGCCTTCCACGCCGAAGGGGCGACCGTGGTGATCGTGGACGTGCTCGACGACCTCGGGAATGACGTCGTCGCCTCGCTGGGCGAGCGGGCGTGGTTCGCGCATCTCGACGTCACCAACGTCGATCAGTGGGCCGCGCTCGCGCGCCGGATCGAGCAGGACCACGGCCGCCTGGACGTGCTGGTCAACAACGCCGGGGTCGCCTTCCGGCACGGGATCGAGGCGACCTCGGTCGACGACTGGAACCGGGTCATGGCGATCAACGTCACGGGACCGTTCCTCGGGATGAAGCACCTGGTCCCGTTGATGAAGGCGAACGGCGGGGCGATCGTGAACATCGCCTCGATGGCCGGCCTGACCGGACACCACACGTCGGCCTACTCGGCGAGCAAGTGGGCGCTCCGTGGTCTCACCAAGACGGCGGCGCTCGAGTTCGCGCGGTTCGGCGTGCGGGTGAACGCGGTCAACCCGGGTCTCATCGAGACCCCGATCGTCCCCGGGGACACGGCGTTCCCCGAGGCGGTCATCAGCCTGACCCCGCTGGCGCGCACGGGATATCCGATCGACGTCCAGGAGCTCGTGATGTTCCTCGCCAGCGACGCGGCCGGGTTCATCACCGGAGAGGACTTCACCGTCGACGGCGGGCTGACCTCGACCGGCGTGTTCCACGAGATCGCCAGGCGCGTCGCCGACACACCCCATTGAGTTTTCCGAACGAGAAGGCGATCATGGCGAACTTCCACCATGTGAACATCCGTCCCCAAGATCCGGCCGCCAGCCTGCGCTTCTACCGGGCGCTGGGGATCGACGTCGTCGGCTGCATGCGGATGCCGGGAATGCACACGATCTACCTCGGGTCGCCGGGTGACTCCTCGGTCGTCGAGCTGTCCGTCAAGGAGGAGGCCGACCCGAACTGGTCGACCGCCACCGGGAGCGGGCACTTCGCCTTCACCGTCACCGACCTGCACGGCGCCGTCGCCCGGCTCGAAGGGATGGGGATCCGGCCGGAGGGTCCGCCGTTCCACCCGGGTGGCCGCCCGGAGGTGCTGGTCGCCTTCTTCGGCGATCCCGACGGGAACCGGGTCGAGCTCATCGACGGCGCTTTCCCCGTCCCCCAGGACGACCTCCCCGAATACGCACGCTGATGTACCTCGCACGCAGGAAGGTGGCGGCTCCGGACGGGCCGGACCATCGGATCATCGTCTCCAGCGATCCCGGATCCGGTCTCTGGAGCGACGTCCGGACGGTGGCCCGCCTCCGTCTGGAGCGCGGCGGTGCGACGGCCACCGCCGCGGCGCAACTCGCCGCGGCGGCCGTGCCGGCGAGCATGACCGCCGCGCTGGAACTCGGGGACGCTTTCTGGGACAGCGCGCGGCACGCCCTGGAGAGCACATCGGGCGACGGCCTCGTGGCCGATCCGGTTCTGGGCTGTCCCGTCGACCCCGCCTACTTCCGTGACTTCATGGTCTTCGAGGAGCATTTCTCCTCGGGCTACAAGTGGCAAGGCAAGGAAGTCCCGCGGGTCCTGTACGACTTCCCGATCTCCTACATGGGGAACGCCTCCGCCGTGTTCGGCCCCGGCGACACGATTCCCTGCCCGGGTTACACCGACGAACTCGACATCGAACTCGAACTCGGCATCGTCCTCGCGCGGACCGCACGGGACGTCCGGCCCGACACGGCGCTCGACTGCGTGGCCGGAGTGACGATCCTGAACGACTTCAGCGCACGCGACATCCAGCGAGAGGAGATGGCCGCGCTTCTGGGGCCGTCCAAGGGGAAGCACTTCGCCACCGCGATCGGACCGTGGATCGCGACGCTCGACGAGATCCCCGAGTCCGGCCTGCGCATGCGTGCCGTCGTCGACGGCGAGGAGTGGACCGACGCGAACAGCGGCGAGATGATCTGGGACCTCGCGGAGATCGTGGCCTGGGCCAGTTCCGGCGAGGTGGTCCCGCCCGGCGCGGTCCTCGGTACGGGTACCTGCAACGGCGGCTCCGGGCTCGAGATCGGGAAACGGCTGAAGCCGGGAAGCCGGGTCCGCCTCGACGTCGACCGGCTCGGGCGGCTCGAGAACCGAATCGGCCTGCCCGCCGAGGTCTGGCGCCCGGCGTCAAAGTACCGATCATGAAAGCCCTCCGGGACGAGATGCTGGCTGCCGGGATCGCCGGCGCCACCACCGGCGCGGTGGAGCGGATCGCGATCGCGCGGGACGCCTCGCACTATCTGCTCCGGCCGCGCCTGGTCGCGCGCCCGGAGACCGCCCAGCAGGTGGCCGACGCGCTGAGACTGAGCGGCCGGCACGGGGCGGCCGTCACCTTCCGGTCGGGCGGCACGAGCCTCAGCGGCCAGGCCTCCACCGACCAGGTGCTGCTCGACACCCGGCGGCACTTCAGGAAGATCGAGGTCCACGACGAGGGCGCGCGCGTGACCGTCGAACCGGGAGCCACCCTCAGGCAGGTCAACGCACGGCTGGCCCGCCACGGCAGGCGGCTCGGGCCCGATCCGGCGAGCGAGATCGCCTGCACGATCGGCGGCGTCATCGCCAACAACGCCAGCGGCATGACGTGCGGAACGACCCAGAACGCCTACGCGACGATCGAGAGCGCGATCGTCGTCCTGCCGAGCGGCACGATCATCGACACCGCCGCGGAAGGCGCCCTCGATCGGCTGCACGACCTCGAACCGGGCCTGTACACGGGCCTCTGCGCGCTCCGCGACGGTCTGCGCTCCGACCCCGCGACCGTGGACCAGATCACCCGGGCTTTCGCGATCAAGAACACGATGGGGTACGGCCTCAACTCCTTCGTCGACCACGACAGCGTGCTCGACATCCTGCTCCACCTCCTGGTCGGCAGCGAGGGCACGCTCGGCTTCGTGGCCAGGGCGACCTTCCGGACGGTCAAGGTCAAGCCGCACCTCGCGACCGGCCTCCTGCTCCTCGACGACCTGGACGAAGCGGTCGCGCTCCTGCCTCGCCTGGTGGAGTCGGGCCCGAGCGCCGTGGAGCTCATGGACGCGCGGTCGCTGGCGGTCGCCCAGACCTTCCCCGCGGTTCCCGGCGTCGTCCGGGACCTCGACGTCGTGAGGCACGCCGCGCTCCTCGTCGAGTACGGCGCCGACAGCGAGGACGAGCTGCGCCATCTCGGAATACCGCTGGTGGGTGGCGCGGAGCGTGCGGCGCTCTGGAAGATGCGAAAGGACCTCTACGCGACGGTGGCCGGCGCGCGCGCCCAGGGAACGACCGCGTTGCTCGAAGACATCGCCGTGCCCATGGACCGGCTCGGAACCGCCTGTTCGGCGCTGCAGGATCTGTTCGCGACCCACGGTTACCAGGACAGCGTCGTCTTCGGCCACGCCAAGGACGGCAACCTGCACTTCATGCTGAACGAGTCGTTCTCGGACGGCGTACCGCGACGCTACGAGCGGTTCACCGAAGAGCTGGTGGACCTGGTGCTCTCGCTGGGCGGCACCCTCAAAGCCGAACACGGCACCGGCCGCATGATGACCCCGTTCGTCGAGCGCCAGTACGGCCCGGGACTCTACGAGGCCATGCGTACCGTGAAGCATCTCTTCGACCCGGCCCGCGTCCTCAACCCGGGGATCATCGTCGGCGACGATCCCGGGATCCACCTCCGCAGCATCAAGCCGAGCGCCGACGCGGACCCCATCGTCGGAAAGTGCGTCGACTGCGGGTTCTGCGAGCCCGTCTGCCCGAGCCAGGACCTCACGGTCACCCCTCGCCAGCGGATCGCCCTGCACCGCGACCTCTCCCGAGGCGACCGCGCCCTGGCGCGCTATCAGCTGGTCGACACCTGCGCGGTCGACGGGATGTGCGGCGTCGCCTGCCCCGTCGGCATCAACACGGGTGACCTCGTCAAAGAGCTGCGCGCGCAGGACGCGGGCAGGGCGACCTCGCTTTTCTGGCGTTTGGCGGCCCGCCACTGGCGGGGGTTCGTGACCCTCGCCCGCGTCGCGCTGAGCGTCTCGACCCGGCTGCCGAGGTCGGCGCTCCTGGCCGTGAACCGGGTCGCCCGGAGGGCGTTCGGCGCTGCCAACGTGCCTCTGTGGTCGCCTGACCTGCCGCGCGGTGGGCGCAGTCGTCGTACGGGACGGGCGGCGGGTGAGGCCGACGCCGTCTTCTTCCCGAGCTGCACCAACTCGATCTTCGGGCCTGCGGAGGGCGTCAGTAATGCGTTCCGGGCTCTGTGTGAGCGTGCCGGAGTCATCCTCGACACCCCCTCGAAGATCGACTCCCTGTGCTGCGCCACCCCTTGGTCGTCGAAGGGACTGACGTCCGGGCACGAGTCGATGACCGCTCGTCTGCAGCACGTGCTGAACGACCGGGACAAGCCGATTGTTGTCGACGCGACGTCGTGCACCGAGGGGCTGAAGCGCGTCCTCGGAGACGCTCCGGTGGTCGACGTCCTCCAGTTCACTCGTGACGTCCTGGTGCCGCGCTTGAAGATCGACCGCCGGTTCCGGTCGATGGTCGTCCATCCGACCTGCTCCTCGACGCGACTGGGCCTCGACCCGACGCTCCTCGACCTCTGCTCCCTCGTCGCCGACGAGGTGACCGTCCCCGACGAATGGCGCTGCTGTGGGTTCGCCGGTGACCGCGGCCTGCTCTTCCCGGAACTGACCGCTTCCGCCTCTCGGCGAGAGGCGGAAGCGGCCAATTTTCTGGATGCGGAGGTGTACGTCTCCACGAACCGGACGTGCGAGATCGGTATGTCCCGCGCCACCGGCCGGAACTACGTGCACGTGGTCGAACTCTTGGAATCATGCACTCGGGAGGAAACGTGATGGCGGATGTCACCGTCCGCAGGGCCGGCTCCGGTCGTGCGATCGATCCGCCCCTGCACTTCGACGTCTCGCCGGTCCAGGTTCTCGGGCTCGACGACGACGCCTGCCCGTGGGCGGTGGTCCGATCGACCTACCACGTCGGCGGAACGGCCGCGTGGGCGAAGGTCGCCGTCGACACCGTGTACGTCGTGCTCTCCGGCGACCTGAACCTCACGCTGCAGAACGCCGAACATCACCTGTCCGCCGGTGACACCGTCCACGTCGCCGCCGGGACGTTCCGGTCGCTCACCAACACGGGGCAGGAGGCGGCGCAGGTCCTCGTCATCCGTCCGCGGCAGTGATTCGTCGGCGGGTGAGCATGCCCGCCACCAGCGTGGCCAGGAGTTCCCGCAGGTCGGCGGGGAGGTCCATGCGCATCGCGGCGAGCGACGGGTCGGCCTCGTAGGCGGCGAGCACCGCCTGCGACGGCCGGGAGTGGGTCCAGATCGCGCCGATCGACATGATCATCGCCGCGCACAGCCGGTCGGCTCCGACTTCCAGTTCGGGCAGGTGGAGGCGGGTCAGCGCCGCGAGGTCACCGACGTTGGCGAGGGCCGCGTGCTTGTAGCGGGCGGCCACCTGCGGTGAGACGTTGTGCTCCAGGACGCCGGCCTGAGCGCTGAACAGGTCGCAGAGGATCTCGCGTCCGATCACGGAGGCGGCGAGCACGGCGGCGAACTGCTCGCCGCGCACCTCCACCGGCGCCGACCGGTCGACACCCGCGGCGAGCTGCGCCGACAGGTCGATGGTCCACTGCTTCCAGGCGCGGTCGAGCAGTTCGAGCAGAACCGCCTCGCGGGACTCGAAATAGCGCAGGACGTTGGACTTGGCCAGGCCCACCCGGCGGCTCAGTTCGTTGAGGCTGACCTCGCCGACCGGCATCTCCCCGAGCATCGCCACGGCCGTGTCCAGGATCACCTGTCGCCGGATGGTCCGCTGCTCCTCACTGCGGGCGCGCTGGAACGTCACCCCCCGATATTACAGACCACCGGCCCTTTGACATCAGACCGTCGGTACTTTACGGTTCTGGCAGCCGAAGAGACCGGCGGTACGAAATAGGGAAGGATCACTATGGCCGCGTTCGACGTGCCGTCCCAGGTGGGCAGGTTCGCGCTGGTCACCGGTGCCAACAGCGGCATCGGCTACCAGACCTCGCTCGCCCTGGCCCGCGCCGGGGCCACGGTCTGGCTCGCCGGTCGCGACCTCGCCAAGATCGAGACGGCCCGCGAGACGATCACCCGCGACATCCCCTTCGCCCGGACCCGCGCGCTCCGCCTGGACCTGGCCGACCTCACCTCGATCGCCGAGGCCGCGCGGACCCTCGTGTCCGGCGGCGAGCCGCTCGACCTGCTCGTCAACAACGCCGGCGTCATGGCCGTCCCCGAGCGGCGCCTCACCGCAGACGGTTTCGAGCTGACCTTCGGCACCAACCACCTCGGGCACTTCGCGCTCACCGGACGTCTCCTGCCCGCGCTCCTGCGCCCCGCCCGATCACGGGTCGTCACCGTCAGCGCGATGGCGGCCCGGCTCAGGGGCATCACCTTCGACGACCCGCAGAGCGAGCGCGACTACGCCCCCATGCGCGCCTACGCCAAATCGAAGCTCGCCAACGTGATCTTCACCCGGGAACTGGCCCGGCGCGCCGCGGGAACGGGCCTCGCCGCCATCGCCGTCCACCCGGGCACCAGCATGACCGAAATCCAGCGCCACACCTCCCGCCTGCTCCGGATCATCGCCGACTTCGCCATAGAGCGCTTCATCGGCCACACCCCCGAACAGGCCGTCCTCCCGACCCTGTACGCCGCCACCCGCCCCGACGTGAAACCCGGCGACTTCTTCGCCCCCACGGGACGCTGGGAACTCCGCGGCGCCCCCGGCCCCGTCTCCCTGCCGCCCGCGGCGACGGACGACACCACCGCCGCCGCGCTCTGGCACCTGTCGGAGCAGGCCACCGGCCTGCGTTACGAGTTCGCCGACTAGTACGCGCACTGCACGACGACGTCGTCCAGTGCGACCTCGGCGAAGTAGGGCCCGTTGCTTCTGGCCACCAGGGCGAACCGCACCACCACGTCGGGACGCTGCGCGGTCCAGCTCACCGAGTGGAAGGTCCACGACCCCGAAGAGGTCACCTTCTTCAACGCGAGGTACGTCCACGTGGACGGGTTGATCACCTCGACGTTCAGCTGGGGTCTCTGGTCGTTCAGCCGGGCCCAGACGCCCGCGGTGCACGTGCTCCCCGGATGGGTCACCACGGGCGTGAGCCGGATGGTCCGCCCGATCGCACACCAGTCGGGGACGTAGGAGACCTTGAAGTTGGCGACCCCCGTCCCGGTACGCGGCGTCCACAGGGTGCTGGTGTAGTTGGGCCCCCCGCAGAAGCCCTCCGCCTCCCACGACCACCGGGACTCCGGGTTCGTACTGGGCTCGAACCCATCGGTGAGCTGCCAGATCCCGGCGGACGCCGGCCCGGCCGGGGCCAGCGTCACCGCGGCGGCCACGGTGACCGCGACGAGCGCGCGGGACAACCTCGAACGTAAGCGCATGAGCCCAGTGTGGGAGTGACGTGAGGGCCTGTGGACCCTGGTCTTTCCCGCCCTGGACCCTAGGTCGTCGGCGCTCACGGAAGCCGCGACGCTATCTGGCCGTGCAGGTGATGGGCGACGGAGTCGTGACATTTCCACCGGCCCAGCCGACCGCGAACGGGATCGTCACCGAACCGCCCGGCGGCAGTCCGCTGCTCTGGGTGAAGGTCACGGTCGCTCCTGGCGGGTTGTAGCCGCCCAGCTGAAGGTAGGTCAGCCCGTTGGGAACCTTGAAACTGACGGTCCACGAGGTGATGGGCAACGTTCCCGTGTTGCGCACCGTCAGTTCGCCCCAGGAGGCCGTCGACCACTGGAGAAAGAACCGGACCGTCGCTTCGCAGGAGCGCGTACCCGCGGACGGCGACGGACTGGGCGACGGACTGGGCGAGGGGCTCGGCGAAGGGCTCGGCGAATGGCTGGGTGACGGGCTGGGTGACGGTGATGGCGATGGACTAGGGGACGGTGAGGGGCATGGCGATGGGCTGGGCGATGGGCTGGGAGACGGCGACGGACTAGGTGACGGTGAGGGGCTCGGTGATGGTGAAGGGCTGGACGAAGGGGAAGGGCATGGGTCGGGGCCGCCCGGTGACGGGCTCGCCGAAGGGGAGGTCCCCGGGCCGGAGGGTGAGGGCGACGGGCCGGAGGGGCCGACGGGCGGGATGCGGATGATCAGGTCGTCGCCGGGGCCCGGTGTTCCCCTGCCGTCGCGGTTGCTCGTGGTCACCCAGAGCCAGCCGTCCGGGCCGACCGTCACGGTGCGCAGCCGGCCCAGCATTCCCTCCAGCTCGGCCACCGGCGTGCCCACCCTGTTGCCGCCGCTGACCGGCACCGTCCACAAGCGCTTTCCGGCGAGGGCCGCGGCGAAGAGCGTGTTGTTGGCGTACGCCAGGCCGCTGGGGGACGCCTCGGTGCCGATCCAGGTCGCGATGGGGTTGGTGAAGCTCGGGCTGCTGCACACGCCCTCGCAGGCAGGCCAGCCGTAGTTGTGTCCTGGCCGGATGTGGTTGATCTCGTCTGTGAGGTTCTGGCCGAACTCCGTGGCGTAGAGCCGACCGGCCTCGTCCCAGGCGAGCCCCTGAACGTTGCTGTGGCCGTAGCTGTAGACCGGTGAGCCGGAGAACGGGTTGTCCGTGGGGACCGCGCCGTCGCGGGTGATGCGGAGGATCTTGCCGGCGAGGTTCGAGCTCTGGGCGTTCGCGGGGTAGCCGGCGTCGCCTGTGGCCACGTAGAGCATGCCGTCGGGGCCGAACGCGATGCGCCCGCCGTTGCGGTACTGGCCCCGGGGGATGCCGGGGACGATCACCTGCTGGATCTGCGGCGTGCCGAGCCGGAACCGGATCACCCGGTTGTCGGAGGCGGAGCTGATGTACGCGTACACCCATTGGTCCTGCGCGTACGTGGGAGAGATCGCGATGCCGAGCAGGCCCCCCTCGCCTGTGGGGTACACGTTCGGGACCGTCGCCGCGTACACGGGCGAGGTGCCGGGACGCACCCGCGCGATGATCGCGGTGTCGCGTTCGGAGACGAGGGCGCTGCCGTCGGGGAGGAAGGCCAAACCCCACGGCACCCGCAGCCCCACCGCGGCGACCTGTGCCCGGGAGAAGTCGAACCCGCCTGTACCAGCGGCGGCGGGCTGGGTCACGACGAGCGCCGTGGCGGCGATCACGGCGCACAGGATGACGGAAAGTGCCGAGGACAGGTGCTTGGGCATCACACGCTCCCGGGCGGGACGGGGCTACCGGCTCGTCCCCATGGAAAACGCCGTCCGCGCCCGGGGCAATCATTGGGCGCGTGCCCGCTCGCCGATCTGCGCGTATGCCGCCGGGACGCGAAACTTTCACCGCCTGACCGGCGCATCGGTGATCACACGATCCGGTTCCAGAGTGATCACGAGGTCTCGGATCCCGGCGGCATGTCGGTTTCCCTGGGGGAGTGCGACGAACCTGGCCGTTGAGCCGTGCCTCGTGGATCGGCCATCCGCTGACCGTGGTGGCCCTGGTCGTGCTCGTCGTCAACGACCACCTGCTGAAGTACACCTGGCCCGGTTTCGTCACCGGCAAGCTCAGCGACGTCGCCGGGCTCATCGTCCTGCCGCCCCTGCTCGGCCTGGTCATCGGCCGGCCGCTTCCGGCGATCGCGATCACCGGGATCGGGTTCACCCTGGTCAAGGCCTCCGAGACCGGCGCCTGGCTGGCCTCGGAGGCGTGGTCGCTGGCCTGGGGGCCGTCGCTGATCCGCGCCGACCTCACCGACCTGCTCGCTTTACCCGCCCTGTACGTCGCATGGCACGCCGCCAGGCACCCGGTCCCCGCCGGGAGGACCGTGGTCATCCTGCTGACCCCGGCCGCCGTCCTCGCGATCACGGCGACCGGCCCGGAGATCCCGTACGTGCCGCCCATCGCCTTCGCCACCGAGGTGCGCGACGGCGGGATCATCGCCCATGTCGGGAACGACGGCGAATACAACCGGCCGAGGCATTTCATCACCCGCGACGGGCTCAGCTGGGAGGAGTGGGAGGGCGCGGTCACCCCCATCCCGGCGTCCACTTCCTGCGCCGACGACCGGTGCTTCCGGATCGTCCCCGGGCGGCTGAAGGTCGAGGAGTCGAGGGCGAACGGGCCCTGGACGACGGCGTGGGAGCTCTCCCCGGAAGTACAGGACCGGCTGGTCAGGGCCTATCCGCCCGACCTGCCGCAGGACGTCCAGCCGGTCGAGTCGCTCAGTGTCTCGGCGATCCCCGGCGTGGTCGTCGTCGCCAACGGGGCCGACGGGGTCGCGGTCCGCGACGCCGCCGGGACCTGGCGCCGGGTCGGCATCAAGGACTACGAACTCGACCCGTCCGCGACCGTGTCCGTGGACGCGCCCGGCCTCTACAGCGATCTGCTCCCCAAGAACGCGCTGCTCATCGGGATCGTGGCCGGGCTGTTCGCGCTCGGCACGGGCGTGCGTTCCATCGGGTTCACCGCCGGTGTGGCGGTCGGCTGGGTCGCCGCGTGGTACTGGCTGGCTCCCCGTCAGGAGTTCTTCGACCTTCTGACGGGAGGCTACCCCCCGTTGTACCCGCCTCCCGTGTTGCTGCTGGCCCTGTTCGTCCTGCCGGCGACGGCCTTCGTCCTGATGGCGTTCTTCGCCGTCATGGCCCGGCCGCCGGCGTGGATCTGGCTGGTCGCTCCGGTCACGACCGGGCTGGTCTGGCTGGTGATCATCGCGCCGTTCGAGGCCTGGAGCGCCGGGTGGATCCCCACGTACGCCCAGGCCAGCGTCGTGGCCGTGGTGCTGGCCACCGTCGTCGGGACCATGGCGGCCGTGGCCACGGCGCGATATTCAACCCCGCGGCCCCGTTTCATCGGCACCTGGCCCAGCCTCTGAGCCTGGTCGAACCCAGCGCAACGGAAAATCGATCACCTTTTGCCCGGCAATGAGAAGAATCGTGTTGTTTGTCTATATCGTTGGAGACGCGCTGAGCGCAGGAGGGAGCTTTGGGAGCGAGTCGAATGGCAGGTGTCTTGGACGCGAGACAGCAGCATGCCGACAAGATCTTGGAGCGGTTCCTGGACGGAAAGCTCGCAGGGGGCGAGGTTCGCACTCCGATCTTGAATTCGTGGCAGCGGTGTCAGGAGGCGGGACTGACCCCCGACACCGCCCGGCCACGCCTGTTCAACGATCTGGATTTCGACTGTGAACTGGTCCGTGCTGCGCGGCCCGTGTTCGAGCGGCTGGAGACCGTGGTCGAGGGCACCCCGGCGGGCATGTTCCTGGGCGATGCCAGCGGCGTGGTGTTCCTGCGCAACGTGGGTGAGAGATCCCAGGGCAGGATCCTGGACGCGGTCGGCGCCGCGCCCGGATTCAGCTACGCCGAGGGGGACATCGGCACCACCGCCCTCGGCTCGGCGCTGGTGGAACGGCGAATCTGCCGGGTCGCGGGCAACGAGCACTTCTCGGCGGGCCTCCACGGGCTCACCGCCGTGGCCACCCCGATCCGCGATCCGCTCAGCGGGCGCGTGGCGGGCGTCATCAGCATCACCTGCCCGACCGACAGGGCGAGCGAGGAGATGGCGACCCTGGCCCAGCGGTCGGCCGCCGGCGTCGAGCAGCGGCTCCTCGAACTGAGCAGCGAACGCGAGCGCGCCCTGATGGAGGAGTTCCTCCGGGCGAGGAGTTTCAGGCCCGGACCCACCGTGCCGAGGTGCCCGCCCCAGGACCTGTGCCGCCGCGACCGGCTCGCCCTGGAGGACGCCGCCGTACGACTGGTCGCACAGGGCCGTTACGCGGTGCTGGACGTCACCCTCTCCGACGGACGCGTCGCCACCCTCTTGGCCCAGCCGATGAGCGATTCCACCGGCATCTCGGTGGAAGTCTGGTTCACCGGCGGCTGAGGGCGCCGTAGGAAATATCGTGGACGGATGAGGGCAATCATCGCGGTCTTATTGGCGGCCACCGCCTCCCCCTGGCAGGTCGCCCAGGTCGTCCACACCCCGGGCGACGACGTGTTCGCCGACGTCGCGGTCACGGCCGACGGCACCGTCTGGACCGCCGGGCACCGCTATCTGAACGGGCGCCGCCAGGGGTTCGTCCAGTCACTCAAGGGCAAAGCCAGGAAGACGCTGCCCGGACGGCTGCCCGAGCTGTCGGCGGTCGCCGCCACCACGAGCCGGGTCTGGGCCTTCGGACCCAACCGGGCCTACGCCTGGAACGGGCGCGCCTGGTCGTCGTGGTCGCTCGGCACCTTCCACGCCGCCGACGCCGAGACCGTCTCCGCCCGCGACATCTGGGCCGTCGGCGGGAACACCTCGCGGCGCTGGACCGGGTCGTCGTGGAAACGCCACCCCCTCCCCGGCACCGCCTTCGCCGTGGACGCCGGAGGCGGGCAGGTCTGGGCCGCCGGGAGCGGCGTCTTCCAGTGGTCGGGCAAGGCCTGGCGCAAGGTGACCTTGCCCACGATCCCGCTGCCGGCCGAGGACGCCACCGCCACCTTCATCGACGTCGCCGTCGTCAGCGCGCGCAACGTGTGGGCCGTAGGCGGGGTCAGCTGGGAGGGAGCGAACGCCGAGGGCGACGACGTGACCTTCTCCCGCCCGTTGGCCATGCACTGGAACGGCACCCGGTGGCGGATGACGCTCGGGACGACGCAGGGACAGCCGTACACGGAAGTGGAACCCGACGGCAAGGGCGGCGTGTGGATCGCACAGAGCGGCTGGAACCCGCAGATGTGGCAGGTCAAGGGCACGAGCTGGACGAGCACACCACTGCCCAGACCCACCGGCTACGACGCCTCACTGGCCGCCGTCGCGCGCCGGCCGGGCACCTCACAGGTCTGGGGCTCCGGGTTCACCTCGCCGGTGGGCGACCCCGACGACCCCGGCGCCAACGCCACGCTCTGGCGCGTCTCCTAGCGGGCGCCGCCGGTCAGTAGGCGCACTGGACGACGACGTCGTCGAGTTCGGCGCGTGGGGCGAACAGGTGGTTGAAAGCCTTTCCCACGGTCAGCCGCAGCACGACATCGGAGCGCTGCGCGGTCCAGCTCACCGAGTGCAGGCGCCAGCCCGGGTCGGTCGTCTGGTCCACCGGCACCGTCTTCAGGGCGATGTAGGTCCAGTTGGCCGGGTTGATGACCTCCAGGTTGAAGCTCGCCGCAGCGTTGCGCAGGTCCAGCCAGACACCCGCGCTGCAGCGGGCACCGGGGTGCGCGGGCACCGGCGTGAGAAAGATCGTCCGCCCGATCGAGCACCAGCCACCGGTGTTGGAAACGCGCAGGCCCGCCATGCCGGCGCCCGTATGGGGCGAGGCGACTCCGACGCTCTGGAAGTACGGGGCGTCGCAGTCGCCCTGATCGGTGAACGTCCACCGGCTGGCCGGGTTCGACGCCGGTTCGAAGCCGTCGGAGAGCTGCCAGATCCCCGCGGACGCGGGCCCGGCCGGGACGAGAACCGCCGCGAGGGCGACGACCACTGCCATCAGGGCGCGCGGGAGTGCTGAGCGCATGACCAAGCTCCTTGTCGACGACACCGCCATTCTGCGGGCCGCCGGGAGATCCGTTAACCCTGGACTTTCGGTCCCCACAGACCAGGGTGTGCCCCTGCAGGACGAACCGGCCGGTCCAGTACAGGACCATCACCGCGAACGCCACCAGAAAGAAGATCCCCGGCCGCCGGTCGGTTCGGTCCTTGTGGACGACCAGGCAGGCGAACCCCGCCGGCACCCAGGTCCTGTCGATGGTCACATCGCGAGGCGAGGAAGGCCTTCGAGGAGTCTGAGTGCAGAAATTGGCGGTAGAGGTCCGCGTCTTCTGCCGAGCCTCGGGTCGGATCCGGGGCCCGAAGTCGACCAGTTCCTCGCACAAACGGTCCATTCTGCGAAGCGGGCTGAAGGCCTCCGTACGAAGCCACCGGAAGGTCCTCGCGCAGGCTCACGCCGCCTTCGCCGCTCTGCGAACGGGCCGATGACCAGCGGGCCAAAGGGCCGGGGCGGCTGGCTCAGATCAGGGCAGGTTCTCCACCCATCGGCGGGTGATCACGGTGATCAGTTCCCGGGCCTTCTCGATCGTCAGCGGGTCTGAGCCCGGCCGGCCTGCCAGGCGGGCATGCCGGGCGGTAGGGCCGCCGTGTTCGGGCCGGTTGCAGTTCACGCGACCGGATTGGCCCGCCGCCACCGGGCTCCGCCCCGGCGGGAACGGGCCGTCGCGGCCGGCAGACGGTGATGCTCACGGAATCACGCAGAAGGGCGACCCCAGGCCCACGGTTCGACGGGCAGTCGGATGACCGCGCTCCGGGCTTGATTTCGGGACACCCTTACCGTCGAAGCCGGACCAGCCCCGGAGTGGTGGGCGACGATGACCATCGCCACCAGCTTCACCAGCGTCTAGCTAGTGGCGCGAGGCAGGTTCGGCGGCGAGATGTCCGTTCCATTTGCGGTGCGGGGCGGGTTCCGGCGGTGAGATGCCCGCTTCACTCGTGGCGCGGGGCAGGTTCGGCGGCCAGATGTCCGTTCCCTTTGCGGTGCGGGGGAGGCCAGCGGGGTGCCCGTCTCGCTCGTAGTGCCGTGGCTAGGTTCCGGCGGCCAGGCGGCCCATCACTGTGTAGGCCTGGTCCATGGTCAGGGGTTCGGCGGGTAGCGGGTGGGCGGCCTCGGTGCGTAGTCCGTCGAGCATGAGGGCGACCCCACGGCGCCAGGCTTCGGGGGCGGTTTCGGCGGCGGCGCGGGCTACGAGGGCGTTGGTGCCGAAAATGAAGACGAGGTCCTGGCCCGTGTAGTCGGCGCGGAGGACGCCCGCCTCCTGGGCGCGGGCGATCAGGCGGGCGGAGGCGACCTGGCCGCGTCCGCAGACCTCCATCAGGAGTTCGGCGTCGGGATACCGCCCGGTGACCACGTCGCTGATCGCCGGGTCGGTGGCCTGGAGCTCGCACACCTTCTCGACGTAGTAGGCGAAGCCGTCCCAGGGGTCGATGCGCGCGAGCGCCTCCTCGGCCACCCGGTCGAGGCGGTCGACGGCGAGGTCGGCCACCACCGCGTTGATGATCGCCTCACGGCTGCCGAACAGGTTGTAGAGGGTTCCGTGGCTCACCCCGGCGTGGCGGGCGATCTCCTTCAGCGGCACCTGGAGCCCGCGCTGGCGGAACAGCTCGACCGCCGCGCTCTGCAGCTTCTCGGCGTTACGTCGTGCGTCGGCCCGCATCCGGTCTCCTTTCAGGGCTCCGATCCTAGCCGTCCAGATAACTTGGCCCATGGGTCAAGTTACTGCTAGCTTGAAGCCCCATCAACCTGACCCTATGGTCAACTTAGAGGAGCAGCAGATGTCCAAAGTGATCGCCGTCTTCGGCGCGGGTACCGGCCTGGGCCTGTCCGTCGCCCGCCGTTTCGGCCGCGAGGGCCACCGCGTCGCCCTGGTCGCCCGCCGCAAGGACCGTCTGGACGCCCTCGTCGAGCAGCTGTCCACCGAGGGGATCGAGGCGGAGGCCTTCCCCGCCGACCTCGGCGACCCCGACCAGGCGCCCGGCCTGGTCGAGGCGGTCCGCGCGCGGTTCGGCCGGATCGACGTCGTCGAATACGGCCCAGTAGATGCCAACCTGTCCTTCACCGCCGCCACCGCGCTGGACGCCGCCGCCTTGCAGCGGCTGATCCCACTGCTTCTGCTCACCCCGGTCGAGATCTTCCACGCCGTCGTACCGGAGATGATCGAACGCGGCGACGGCGCGATCCTGATGACCACCGGTGTCTCAGCGGTGCACCCGATGGCCGGCCTCGGCGGGCCCGGTGTCGTGATGGCCGCCGCCCGCAACCACGTCCACACCCTCAACGCCGAACTCACCGGTCAGGGCGTCTACGTCGGCACGCTGTCGGTCGCCGCCGCCATCGCCCGCAGTAAGGTGCTGGAGAACGCCTCGACAGGGAGCCACACGTTCGACCCCACGGCCTTCCCCGTCGTCGACCCCGACGACCTGGCCGACGTCTACTGGGACATGTACACCCGCCGCGACCAGGTCGAACGTATCCACCCCACCTGGTAGCCCGTTCAGGCCACAGCGGGCTCGGCGGGCGGGCCGGAGTCGGGGGAGCAGCCCTGGGCGTTGCGAATGAGGGCCACGATCACCGACGCCACCGGAGCCGCCGGGAACGCGCCCATGATCCCCGCGACGACGCTGCCCACCGTCAGCGCGAGCAGGATGACCGCGCCCGGCAGGTCGAGCGCCTTGCCGTAGATCATCGGTGCCCCTCGGGCTGCTGGACGAGGATCGTCACCGCGATCACGATCACGGCCACTATCCACCCCTTGGCCACGAACGCCAGCAGGCCCGCGAACAGCGCCCCGACGACCGGCAGGAACGCTCCGACGAACGTCAGCACGGCCAGCGGCAGCGCGATCGGCACCCCGAGGATCCACAGCGCCTTGCCGATGAAGAACGCGTCGACGAAGCCGACCGCCGCGCCCAGGCAGGCCATCCCGGCTGCCGGCCATCGCCGGTTCGGTCCTTGTGGACGACCAGGCAGACGAACCCCGCCGGCACCCAGGTCCTGTCGACGGTCACATCGCGAGGCTAGGAACGCGCACTGGGCTCGGTTACGGCTTCTACCGGGAGACGAAGGGACCCCCCGGGGCGAAGGCGTGGTCGGCGAACCGCTGGCCGATCAGCTGATGCGTGGCGGTGTCGGGGTGGAGCGCGTCGGGGAGGGGGTGCTCGGCGGCGTCCACCTCTCCGTAAAGCTCGGTCCCGTCGAGGTAGTGGAGGTTCGGGTCGTCACCACGCCGCTCGACCAGGGAGGCGAGGGCGTCGCGGATCACCCGGAGCGTGAGGCGCCCCAGCTCACGATCTCCCGGACGGCCGGTCGCGGTGAAGCGGACCTGGTCGGTGCCCAGCGTCGCCTGGTCCACGGCTCCCGGTCCCGGGGTGTCCTCGTGGATGGGACACAGGATGGGGGAGACCACCAGAAGCGGTGTGTCAGGGTGTCCGTCGCGGATGGTGTCGAGGAAGCCGTGCACGGCGGGGACGAAGGCCCGCAGCCGCATGGCGTCGAGGTTCACGACGTTGATTCCGAGTTTGACGCTGATCAGGTCTGCCGCTGAGTCACGGATGACGCGGGCGGTGAACGGGTCGACCAGCGCGCTTCCGCCGAGGCCGAGGCTGCGCAGTTCGACGCCGGCACGGCGGGCCGCGACGACGGGCCAGATCTGCGTGGGCGCGCTCGCGTTCGAGCCGTGGCTGATCGAGCTGCCGTGGTGGACCCACAACGGGCCCTTCGCGTCGGCGGGACGGACGGGCTCGTCCGTCCGCAACTCGACGAGCTCGAGCCCCTCGTTGTGCGGCAGCCAGATCTCGACGTCCTTGTCGCCGGGGCCCAGACGCTGGAACGACACCGTCTGTGAGGGACCCGGCCGGAACCGCGTCGCCCCTGTTTCGAGGTCGACCTCCACGAGATCGCCGTCGGCCAGTCGCACCTGCGCGACCAGTTCTCCGTCGACGACGAGATCGATCCCTCCGCGCGGCCGATCCGCGCCCCGATAGGCGACCCGGGTGGGATGCACGACCAGCTCGATCGTCCGCGCCTCGGTCGTGAACGCGAGACGGGCGCCGGAGGGCTGCGCCTCCATCATCGACAGCTGCGGATCCGGGAACTGATCACGCACCCATCGGGGCAGCCGGTGGAGCCGGACGCCTCGCGGAGTCCGTTCGAGCTCGGCGACCCCCCGGACGAGCCGGTCGTCGAAGGCGGTGGTGATCATGGTCGTTCTCCTTCGGAAGGCGCGGGCCAGGCCCGCAGAGCGGCGTCGAGCGCGTCGATGATCCGATGCCAGGAGACGGCGGCGGACGGCAGGCTGTGCGCGAAGCCGCCGTTGCGCTCGATGCGGAGATAGCCGTTGATGGTGGCGCCGATGAACCGCACGGCGTGGACGTGCTCGCTCTCCGGCAGCGGATAGCCTCGAAGGACCGCGGCGGTCAGGGCGACGATGTCGCGCGCGCCCGCCGACCGGGCCGCTTCCTCACCCACGGGGCGCTGCAACGCGTCCCAGCGGCCCGGCGATTCGCGCGCGTAGTCACGATGCGCGTCGGCCAGCGCCTCAAGGGCCGGTCGTTGGGCCCGTCCCGCCACGGCGACCGACACCCGGCCCGCCAGTTCGGTGAGGGCGAGGACCGTCACGCCCTCCAGCAGCGCGTCGCGGTCCTTCACGTGTGAATACAGGCTGGGGCTCCGCACTCCGAGCCGACGGGCGACGGCGGACAGCGTGACCGAGTCGAATCCCGTCGCGTCCGCGAGGTCCGCGGCCGCCTCGACGATCGAGGCCACCGTCAAAGGGGCTGCCTTCATGCCGTCATCATATGCCTAACACCATTAGGCGATGACCTAAGCCCTGTAGGCACCGTGAACGAGACGGTCCCGCAGGTCGCGATGGCGGAACCGGTACGCGCTTCCGGCCACGCGTAGCAGGTTGGCGTCGCACGCCCAGAGCAGGAAACGGCTCAGCCGCCACATCACGTCCCACGAGCGTGTCCAGACGGGCAACGCCGGACAGCGCACGAACGCATGCCTAGACATCACGCAGACGGCGAGCGCGGCGGCCAGGCCCAGCCCGAATCCCGGCTTCCACAGCACCTCGGGGACGTAAGCGCGAACTCGAAATCCGGGCAGTAGCGGCTGCTGGAGCTCTTCGGACCCGTCGAGGCCGCGCCTTGTTCAACTACGGCCTTGGGGCACAGCGGTACAGCGGTTAACGCCAAGCCGGTGATCATGGGCTTCCGGGATTCGGCGGCGGTTCCGTCTCGTGCCCGGCCGGCTCACCCTGACGATCTGGGCATCTTTCCACCCCCGCCGGCCCGATCGCGGTTCCGTCTTGCGCCCGGCCGGCTCGCCCTGACGATCTGGACGGCGACCTGCTTAAGGGGTGGCCTTGGTGGGCGGTGTCCAGCCGTCTTCGGTGCGGATGGCCGTCATGATGCGCCGGCTGATCTCGCGTAGTTGCCGCGCCTGGGCTGTCGTCAGGGAGTCGAAGACCAGCCGGTTGACGGTGGCCTGGTGGCCGGGGGTGGCCTGCTCTACTTTCCGCTCGCCGGCATCGGTGAGGGTGGCGAGGGTGAAGCGGCCGTCGGTCGGGTCGGGTGCCCGGCGTACCCAGTCCTTGGTCTCCAGGCGGGCCACCGCGCGCGAAAGGCGCGACAAGGAGCTGTTGGAGTAACCGGCCAGGGTGCTCATCCGCAGGGTGCGGTCATCGGCATGGGCGAGGGCGAACATCACGCCGTATTCGAAGTGTGTCAGCGCGGCGTCCCGCAGCAGCTGCGTGTCGAGGGCGGCCGGTAGCCATTCCAGGACGGTGGCCAGCGCGGACCAGGTTTCGAGGTCGTCGCTGCTGAGTCGTGACATGGCCCCAGCCTATCCCCGATGACTTGACCAGGAAAGTCATCCCGGTCTAGTTTCACTTGCTCAGGAAAGTCAAAGCCCCACAGGAACGAGAAGACTCATGGACCTGCGACTGAAAGACAAGACCGCCTTCGTCAGCGGTTCGACCCAAGGCATCGGCTTCGCCGTAGCACGCGCGCTGCTCGCAGAGGGCGCCACGGTCGTCATCAACGGGCGCAGCGAGAGCGGCGTCCAGGACGCCCTGCGGCGGCTCCGCGCCGAACTGCCCGACGCGCAGGTCTCCGGACGGGTCGCCGACTTCGGCGATGCCGCTCAGGTCCAGGAGCTGCTCGGATCACTGGGCGATCTGGACATCCTCGTCAACAACGTCGGCGTCTTCGGCCTCGACCGCTTCGAGGATGTCTCCGATGAGGAGTGGCAGCGCTACTTCGACGTCAACGTCATGAGCGGCGTCCGGCTCTCGCGCCGGTTCCTGCCGGGCATGCTCGACAGGAACTGGGGCCGCATCATCTTCATCAGCAGCGAATCGGGCGTGAACGTCCCCGCCGACATGGTGCACTACGGAGTGACGAAGGCGGCGATGATCGCCCTGGGCAACGGCCTCTCCAAGCTCACCCGGGGAACCGAGGTCACCGTCAACACGATCCTCGGCGGACCCACCTACTCCGACGGCGTCGCGGACACCGTCGCCGGCATCGCCCAGGCCCGGAACATGCCGGCCGACGAGATGAAGGCCGCGATCATCGGCGCCAACCAGACCACGCTCCTGCAACGCTTCATCGAACCGTCCGAGATCGCACAGCTCGCGCTCTACCTGGCCAGCCCGCTGTCGGCAGCCACCAACGGAGCCACGGTACGAGCCGACGGGGGCGTTCTGACCGCGATGGTCTAGGCCGCACCCTGGCGCGGGCCACCGTTATGGCGATCTCCCCGCGACGGCATCGAGATGATCATTAGCGACTACCGCGACACCGCGCTCGGCCTCATCACCAATGCGTCCTGCTTCGACACGACCTCGATGGGCTGGAACGTACACGGGCGACGTCTCTGAGAGCGTCACGCTCACCGGCGAGATCCGGCGTAGTGGTGAGACGGCTTAAGAAGGAGGAGGGCACCGGCACCTGGCTCTGCGGTGGCGGCCTGCCGGCCGGTGCTCGAGGTCCATCCGCTGGTGCTCCAAGAGGGCCGCCGCCGTTCGCGGCCCGTGCGTGCCTCGAGTACGTGCGTGGTCAGGCGGGGCGGAGGCAGTTCAGCGTCAGCGAGACCGTCGCGGCTGAGGCGCCCCCGTTGCTGAAGCCGCCGGAGACACCGCCGGCGATGTCCGTCACCTGGCCGGTGACCTCGCCGTCCTCCGCGCTCCAGGCGCTCTGACCAGGGGTGAAGCCGGTGGGGCAGACCAGCGGGAGCGTTGTGGACTGGTTCGGCTGAAGGATCTCCCGCCGCTCCATCGAGAAGTCGGAGCGGGTGCCGGAGCAGTACCACCACATGTACCCGAGGTGCCTCTGGGTCTTGTGGGTGTTCTCCAGCCGCACCCGCATCCCCGTCCCGTTGGACATCGGGAACGGCTGGACGATCGCGGAGACCGAGCCCCGGTTCTGATAGCGGAACCGGGTCGGGTAGGGCGCCCAGCTCTTGCAGCCGAGCTCGGGCTCCAGCGCCCGGAGGGGGTCGAGGTTGGTGTACGACTCCATCTCGCACCACCTGTCGATGGCGTTGCACGGGACGGCGGCCTCGGCCGACGGGGCGTGGGCGAGCGTCAGGACTAATGTGGCGGCGGCGGTCGCGGCCAGGATCTTCTTCGTCATGGCCACAACTGTGCGGTCGGGGAGGGGGTCACCGGCATCCCGCGTCCGGGGGGCTTCGGGCCACCGGACTCCCCCCAATCGGGGGGATGTCCCGCGAAACGGAGGCGCCTACCATCCGAGCCATGACCCCCCAGCGACTGGCGGCGTCGATCCGGGACGCCGACGCGCACACCGCCTCTCTCGACGAGTTCTTCGGCGCCGTCAGCCTGACGCTGCGCAAGGCGGTCCCCTTCGACGGCGCGGTCTGGTTCGGCGTCGATCCCGCCACGCTGCTGGCCGCCGCCTCGGGCCGGGTCGAGAACCTCGACCCGTCGTTGTGCTGGCCGTTCTGGCGCGCCGAGTTCCACGAGAACGACGTCGTGCAGTTCCGCGACCTGGCCCGGCAGGCCGACCCCGTCGGGTCGCTGCGCCTGGCCACCGGCGACCGGCCCATGCGCAGCTACCGCTACCGGGAGATCATGCGGCCGATGAGCTACGACGACGAGGCCCGGATCGCCTTCCGTACCGGCGGTACGACCTGGGGTGTCGCCGCGATCTTCCGGGAGAGGGGCCACGCGTCCTTCGAGCCGGGGGAGCTGCGGCTGCTGACGGCGGCGTCGCGGACGGTCGGGGTCGCCCTACGTGCGAGAAACGTGCTGGAGTCGCCAGTGGCCAGGGCCATCGAGTCGCTACGAGCCCCCGGGGTGCTGCTGTTCGACGTGAACGGGCTGCTGTTCTCGGCCAACATGCACGCCAAGATGTGGCTGCGGCAGATCTACGGCCCCGCCTTCGGCGACGAACCGTGGCTGCTGCTGTCGGCGAACCCTCCCCACGGGACCGAGGCGCAGCGGGCCGAGGCGATGGCGCTCGTCCACTCACTGATCTCCCAGGCCCGCGCGGTCGCCCGGGGTTTCCAGGACGGCCCGGCCCGGATGCGCTGCCGCGACCGGGCCGGCCGATGGGTGGTCATGCACGCCTCCCACATGGACGAGACCGACCCGGCCAGCCCCATCGCGGTCGTCGTCGAGGCGGCCCAGAGCGCCGAGGTCGCCCCCATCGTCGTGGAGGCCTACGGGCTGACCGCCCGCGAGCGCGAGGTGCTGCGCGGCATCGCGAGCGGCCTGTCGACGGCCGACATCGCGGCCGAACTGTTCCTGTCGGCCCACACCGTGCGCGACTACATCAAGTCGATCTTCGACAAGACCGGCGTCGGCAGCCGGGCCGAGCTCACGGCCAAGGTACTGGCCGAGCACTACCAGGAGACGTTCAGCGGCGAAAGGTGAACGAGGCGCTAGCCCATCGCTCAGCGGGCGCTGACAGGGATCTTCCTACTGTGGGCCCATGAAAGTGCGATACATGGCGTTTGCGCTGCTCATAGGCGTGATGATCACCGCCGGAGCGTGCGGCGGAGACCAACCCCGTCGGCGACATCCCTGACGACACCGTCTTCCTTCCCTTCCGGCCACCGGGTCAGGGATACGAGGTCAAGGTGCCCGAAGGCTGGGCCCGCACCGACCTTCCGACCGGGGCGACCTTCACCGACAAGCTGAACAGCGTCCGGGTCGAGATCGGCGTACCCGCCGACCCGGCCGGAAGCACCAGGATCGACCTGAAGCCCGTCGACCCGGCCTCCAGCTATGGCCGCGCCTACGGCTTTGAACGGATGATGGACAGTCTCGGCGCCATCTTCGGCCCGCTGCCGGCCATCGGCCTGTCCTTGAGCGCCGGTCGGCCACCGCGATGGTCATCGCTTGCTTAACCCGTACGAGCCGACGAGGCCTTGCTCAGGAAAGATCGGTGGTGAGACCGGCGGTGGCGATGCCGATCTCGCCGTCGTATTCGGCCCCGGCGGCGGCTCGCGCCGCTGTGGCGTCCGTATCCGGCTGCAGGTGAGTCAGCGACAGGTGCCGCACGTCGGCTTCCTTGGCCTGCCGGCCTGCCTGGCGGGCGCTCGACAGGTTGCGCCGCGAACCCTCCGGGACCCGGTCCACATAGGTGGCCTCGGCCAGGAACAGGTCGGCTCCGCGCGCCAACTCCACCACCTCGGGGCTCGGGCCGGTGTCGCCGGTGTAGGCGAGCACCCGCCCGCCCGCCGCCAGGCGTACGCCGGCATTGGGCACCGAGTGCGGAAGCAGACGCGTACGCGCGCGGAACGGGCCGATGTCGAGCTGGTCGCCGGCGGTGAACTCGCGTAGGGCGAGGGCATCGGTCAGTATTCCGGGGCGGTCCAGTGCGAGCACCGCGTCCAGGGCGCCGGGCAGTGAGTACACCGGCAGGGGAGCCGGCGGATCGGCACGGAACGCACGCGCTCGTAACAGCGGGTTCAGATCGGCGCAGTGATCGGGGTGTCCGTGACTGACGAACACGGCGTCGACCTGATCAGCGGTGACCCGTTCCAGTAGCCGCGGCACCGTCGCATACCCGGGGTCGACGAGGAGCCTGAACCCGTCGTGCTCCACGAGATAACCACTGCAGGCCTGGCCCGCTCCCGGCCACGCACCACATCCGCCAAGGACTGTCAGCAACATCCACGAACCCTAACGCCGCTCCTGCCGTCCACCTGATACACGGCTGAGTGCCGGCCGATACGCGGCCTCGACGGTGGCCGATACCGGGGGCGCACACGATGGCGGCCATGTTCTCTCCTCGAACGCCCGGTGCGCTGGCCGCACTGACGATGACCATGGTTCTGACCACGACAACCGCATGCGGCGTCACCGCAGCGGCCGAGCCCGGTGCGCGGAGTGCCGGTGACCCGCTCTTCGCCTACCTGGGGAACGGCGGCTATGACGTCGGCTCCTACGACGTCGGTTACGACTACCGAAGCGGCACCACGAAGATGGACGGTTCGGTGAAGATCACGGCCACCGCGACCCAGGCCCTGTCGTCCTTCAGCCTGGACGCGGCGATGGACACGATCACGAAGGTCGCCGTGGCCGGGCGCCCGGCCCACTTCCGCGTCGCCGGTGAGAAGCTGCTGATCACGCCGGAGCGGTTCCTCCCGAAGGGACGGCCGTTCCAGGTGGACGTCTCCTTCCGGGTGGACCGCAGTGCCAACCCGCAGTCGCCCGCCTTCCCCGAAGACGAAGAGCCGCACCGCACGGCCTGGGTGAACAAGAAGGACGGCTTCGCGGTCATGGGCCAGCCAGACCGCGCCCACCTGTACTTCCCGAGCAACGACCACCCCGGTGACAAGGCGAAGGTCACCTTCCGCATCACCACTCCCAAGGAGCTCCAGGCGGTCGCGAACGGCACCCTCCGCTCACGCGTCGAGAAGGCGGGCCGCGTCACCTACACCTTCTCCACACGCGACCCCATCCCGACCCATGTCGTCCAGGCGGCCGTCGGCCGGTTCACGCTGGTCGAGGACGAGGGCCCCCGGGGCCTTCCGCTGCGCAGCTACGTGGCCACCGACCAGGCCAAGAGAACACGCCAGCTCGTCGGAGGCATCCCCGCCCAGATGGCCTGGCTGGACGAGCAGCTCGGCCCCTACCCGTTCGAGACCTATGGCGTGCTCGGAGTACCCGGCGACTACAACAGCGTCGCGCTGGAGGCCGCGACCGTCTCCACCTACGCCGTCGAAGCCCTCACCGGCACCGACCGGAACGGCCGCGTGACCAAGGAGGACATGGAGGGCGACGCGATCACCATGATGCACGAGCTGGCGCACCAGTATTTCGGTGACGCCGTCGCCGTGCGCGACTGGAACCAGATGTGGATCAGCGAGGGCCACGCCGAGTTCTACCAGCTCCTGTGGGCCGCGGAGATGGGCTACCGCGACCTCGACGACCCCGATCGCGGTCTGCGGGCCCGTTACCTGTTCGACGGCGACAAGCGGGCCGAGTCGGGCCCTCCGGGGAAGATGAAACACGCCCGCGACGTGCTGGTCGGCACGAACCAGGCAGGACTGCTGATGCTCTTCGGCCTGCGCGAGATCGTCGGCGAGGACACCTTCCGAAAGATCGAGAAGACCTTCTTCGACGAGTTCCGCCACCGCTCGGCCGCCACCCAGGACTACATCGACGTCGCGAACCGGGTGAGCGGGAAGGACCTGACCGCGTACATCAACAGCTGGATCTACGACGCCACGACCCCGCCGATGAGGCAGGGCCGCTGAGCAGCGCACATATTCTCTGGTACGTCCGGTTCATGTTCCATTGGAGATCCATGTCGGTTTCGGTACTGCTCGTCGAGGACGACGAGGTGATCCGCAAGACGGTCGGCATGGCCCTGGAGCGCTACGGCTACCACGTCGTCCCGGCCGCCGACGGCCTGACCGGCCTGGAACTCTTCCGCGCCGGAAACCCCGATCTCCTCCTGCTCGACGTGATGCTGCCCGGCCTGGACGGCATCGGGCTGTGCCGCCGGGTCCGCGAGTCGAGCCTGGTCCCGATCCTGATGATGTCGGCCCGTGGCGACGCCCTGGACGTCGTGTCCGGCCTGGAGGCCGGCGCCGACGACTACGTCGTCAAACCCGCCGACACCTCCGTGCTGGTGGCCAGGATCCGGGCGCTGCTGCGCCGCGCCACCCCCGCACCCGACGACGCCCCTCGTCTGGTCTTCGGTGACCTGACCGTCGACCCGGGAGCTCTGGAGGTGTACGTGGCGGGGGAGCAGATCTCGCTGGCCCCCACCGAACTGCGGCTGCTGCTGGAGTTCGTCGCGAACCCCGGCCTCGTCCTTGACCGCCAGACGCTCCTGCGCAACGTCTGGGACTACGGCTGGGACGGCGACAGTCGCGTCGTCGACCTGTGCGTCCAGCGGCTGCGCAGGAAGGTCGGCGCCGACCGGATCGAAACGGTCCGCGGCTTCGGGTACAAGTTGCGGCGCTGACATGCCCCGCTGGAGATCCCTGCGCTGGCAGATCGCCGCCCTGGTCGCCGTGGCGTCGGGCGTGGTGGCACTGGCCGTCGGCATCCTCGTCCACCAGAGCACCTGGGAACGCTCACTGAGCCTGGGCGCCGACCGGGCCCTGGCCGCCCTGGAGACGGACCCGCCCTACTCCGAGCCACCCCCGGCCGAGCTGCTCGCCCAGATCGACGGCGCGAACGCCTACGCCACCTGGTACGACGACCGCAACCCCGGCATCCCCTGGATGTGGGCGGCCACCGGCACCAGGACCGTCAAGATCGACATGGGCAACGACCTGCGCAACCTCCAAGCCCTCGACCGCCACATCGTGCTCGCCTCCCTGGGCGTTCTGGGCGTGGTCGTGCCGCTGGCCGCACTCGCCGCCGAACTGCCCAACCGCCGTCTCCGGCGGGTCGCCCGCACCGCCCGCCGCATCACCGAAGGCGACCTGGAGGCCCGCACGTCCACCCGTAGGCGTCCCGGCGACGAGATCACCGGCATCGAGACCGCCGTCGACGCGATGGCCGCAGCCCTGCACGACCGCCTGCGCGCCGAGCAGCGTTTCACCGCCGACGTCGCCCACGAGTTGCGCACCCCGCTGATGGGCCTGGTCACCTCCGCCGAACTGTTGCCGGAGGGGGAGGCCACCGACCTGGTCCGCGACCGGGTTCAGGTGCTGCGCACCCTCGTGGAGAACCTGCTGGAGATCTCCCGCCTGGACGCGGGCGCCGAATCGGCCGACCGGGTCAGGGTTCCGCTGGGCCGGTTCGCCGACGACTGCGTCCACCGCACGGGCCTGACGGCCGAGGTGACCGTGCACGGCGATCCGGTCGCGGTGACCGACCCCCGCCGTCTCGACCGCATCCTCGCCAACCTGATCGTCAACGCCCACCGCCACGGACGGGCCCCGGTCGGGGTACGCATCGCCGGCACCACGATCGTCGTCCGCGACCACGGGCCCGGGTTCCCCGAGTCGCTGCTGACCGAGGGACCACGGCGGTTCCACACCGGGGCGAGCGAACGCGGTCACGGGCACGGACTCGGGCTGACCATCGCCGCCGGGCAGGCCGCCGTCATCGGGGCCCGGCTCACCTTCGGCAACCATCCGGAAGGCGGCGCGGTCGCCACCGTGCGGCTGGACTGATACACGCGCGAGCGGCGGCCGATACCCGGCCTCCGCGGCCTCGACACCTGCGCCGACCAGCCTGAACGCATCAGTCCGATGCCGATCAGGAACGGAAGTCCCCCATGTACCGATGGCCGATGACCGTACTCGCCGCCCTCGCCCTGGCCCTCACGACCCTCCCTGGCGACGCCGTCGGCGTGGACGACGGATTCGTGGCCGACGGAGCGCACATCTCACCGTTCGACACGCGGTTGCCCGCGATAGCCAACCTGGACGCCGACCTGTTGCGAGCCGTACAGGAAGCATCCCGCGCCGCCGCCGCCGACGGCGTCCCCCTGTTCCTGACCACCGCCTGGCGCAGCGAGCACTACCAGCGGCGACTGTACGAAGAGGCGATCACCAAATACGGCGGCGAACAGCAGGCCCGCCGTTACGTCAGTACCCCCGACCGCTCCCGCCACGTCACCGGCGACGCCGTCGACGTCGGCCCCACCGCCGCCGACGACTGGCTGAACAGAAACGGCGCGAAGTACGGCCTCTGCCAGACGTACGCGAACGAGATCTGGCACTTCGAGCTGGCGACCAGCCCAGGCGGCACCTGCCCGCCGATGCTCCCCGACGCGAGCGGCCAAACGAGTTGAGTCAGCGGACCGGACAGTGCGCGATCACATGGCGATTTCGGCCAGGAACCGCTCGGCGCGGCGCGCGAAGAGGTGGGTTCCGCGTTCGGCCGATCGGGCGCGGGCCGCTTCGGCTGCGGCTCGTACGACGTCGGCGGGTTCGTCGCGGGCCCGCAGCAGGTGTGCGCGCAGCAACAGCAGCAGCCCTTCGGCGTAGCGTTGGCCGTGGGTGGTGAGCGCTCGGTCGGCGCGATCGAGGGCGATCGCGGCCGCGTCGGGCAGTCCGGCGGCCAGCCACATCTCGGCGATCAGTCCGTAGTGGTAGGCGATGCCCCATCGCGGCGGGTCGAGGAGGGTCGCGGCCAGCAGCCGTTCGGCCTCCACCGCCCTGCCGGCGGGGTCGTCGCCGGTGAGTGCGCGGGCCCAGTGCCAGTCGAGCCGGATGTAGTGCTCCTGCGCGACGCCGGAGCGGTCGGCGCCGGCCGAGACCCACCGCTCGGCCGCCCACATCGCCCATCGCGCGTCACCGGCCATCGAGGCCGCCATGGTGTGGTAGTAGGCCCAGGCCGACATCGCGAACTGGTCTTCGCCGTCCGGGTAGGCCTTGTCGATCGCGGAGCGGGCCGTCTCGACGTCGCCGTGCAGCGCGGTGATCACGGCCAGCCAGCCGATCCGTTCGTTCGGCACCTTCCACGGTCCGAGGTCGCCTGCATGGACGCACTCGCCACCCGCGGCTACGACCACGTGGAGGTCGGCAAGATGAAGGCCGGCGACTGGGCCCGCGCGCGCACCGCGGAGGACAACGTGGTGGCCGTCCAGATTCACGCCGTGCCAGAAGGTGACGCGCCGCTGACGATCTCCTACGTCGCCTGGCGCGAGTAGCGAGCGACCCCGGCCCGGTGTCCTCGTAGGCTGCGCGCCGGTTTCGTGTCAGGAGATGGGGGAGTGTTGGGCCTTCTGGGTGTGGTGGTCCAGCAGGCGGGTGAGCAACTGCACGAACTGGTCGCGTTCGGCAGGGGTCAGCGGGGCGAGTAGCTCGTCGTGGAGGTCGTCCAGGACGTTGTCGAGGCGGCGTAGCTGACGACGGCCTTGGGCGGTGATGGTGATGATGTTGCGGCGGCGGTCGTCGGGGTCGGGTTCCCGTCCGACGAAGTCGCGCTCGGCCAGTTCGTTGAGGACGCCGACCATGTCGCTGCGGTAGATGCCGGTGCGTCGGCTCAGCGTCGCCTGGCTGCCCGGGCCGTGTTCGTACAACGAGGCGAGCACGGCGTAGTGCCACTTGCGGGCGTCGATCTGGGCCAGGCCATCGTTCATCAGCCGGTCCGACTGTGCGGCGACGCCTGACAGCAGGCGGCTGGCCCGTCGGCGCAGTCTGTCCGGTGTCTTCGTCTGGTGCGGCATGTCCGCGGCGTCGGGTCTGCTGCTCATACCGCCGATCCTATCTCGTTGCGTTAGTCCGACTAACGATGTAGGTTCGTTCATGTCAGAAACGTTAGACGCACGAACGTTCCGCCAATGAATGAAAAGAGGGCACTGTGTCCACGGATACTTCGATCGCCGACCGTACTGAGATCGGCGACCTGTTCGCCCGCTTCGCACGTCTGCTCGACGAGAAGCGTTGGGAAGATGCGGGCACCGTCTTCGCCGACGATGTGGTGGTGCACTCGCCGCGCGGGGGTGAACTCCGCGGCATCGACTCAGTCGTCGGCTTCATGCGACGGGGTGAGGTCGAGGGGCAGCAGGCCCAGCACCTGACCACCGATCTGCTGGTGGATGTCGACGGCGATCAGGCGGCCGCCTCGGCCTACTCGCTCGTGTTCTACTACCGCGACGGACAGGCGCCCCACTTCACGGGCGGCCTGCGCCTGGCGGGCACCGTGGTGCGGACGCCGGCAGGCTGGCGATTCCGTGAGCAGCGGATCATGCCCGCCTGGACCCGCGAGAACTGATCTCCGGAAGGCCAGGGAACAGGCGTGCGGCCCCCCGCCCCAGCAGTCCCAGGTGACACCTGAAATTCTCATCTCGTACAAGGAATTCGCCCATGCCCACGATCGACGTTCTCGACTCGACCATTCACTACGAAGACCACGGCAGCGGAGCCGCCGTCGTCTTCCTGCACGGCAACCCCTCCTCCTCGCACATGTGGCGCAAGGTGCTGCCCCTGGTAGGAGAGGGACGGCTGATCGCTCCCGACCTGATCGGCATGGGGCGCTCGGGCAAACCCGTCGGCGACTACCGCTTCGCCGACCACGCCCGCTACCTGGACGCGTTCTTCGACGCGCTCGGCCTGGACGAGGTCGTGCTCGTCGGCCATGACTGGGGCGGCTCGCTCGCCTTCGACTGGGCGGCACGCCACCCTGATCGGGTGCGCGGTCTCGCCTTCTTCGAGACGATCGTGCGTCCGGTCAGCTCGAATGAACTCTCCGAGCAGGCGCGCGCCCGTGCCGCCAAGCTGCGTACCGCCGAGGGTGAGTCCTTGGTGCTCGATTCGCACTTCCTCGTCGAAACCGCCTACACCGGGGGTGTGCTGAACCCGCTCAGCGAGGAGGAACTCGACCGCTACCGGGCGCCGTACCCGACCAGGGAGAGCCGCCGCCCGCTGCTGCACTGGACCCGCTCGCTGCCGATCGACGGCGACCCCGCCGACGTGACCGCCCTCATCGAGGACTACGGCGCCTGGCTGGCCGGTAGCGACGACGTTCCCAAACTCCTGCTCACCTTCGACTCCTCACCGACTCTGCTCCTCACCCCGGAACTCGCCGCCTGGTGCAAGGACAACATCGCCGGCCTCCAGGTCGAGCACTGCGGCCCAGCCGGTCACCACGCCTCCGAAGACCAGCCGGAATCGATCGCCGCAGCGATCTCCACCTGGCTGGATCGGCAGAACCTCCGTGATGCTCCAGGCCTCTGACCAGGTCGATGTCGGCCCCGGCTCACCGGTGCGGGCCGGTCATGACCACCCGGTCGGCCGACTCGTGGGCCTTCTTGCTGGTCTCCGGGTTGTACGAGTTCCCAGGGGCGGGGACCGACGTCGCGCCCGCCCGCACCAGCAGGGTCGTTCCGGGGATGTGTGCCGTGACGGCCGCGCCGAAGTGGGTGAACAGGCCCCAGCGGCGGCCGGTGGGCGGCGTGGGGGCGGCGACCTTCGTCCACTTCCCGGCGCGGTTGCGCCAGAGCGGCTCGTCGAGGCCGTAGTCGAACCAGACGCCGCCGGCCCCGTCGGGTTCGATGGTCTCCGGCGGGCGGGTGCGGGCCGGAGTCAGGGTCGTCCACTTCGAGCCGCGCCGCTGCAGGACCGGCAGGCGGTCGCCGTCGATGACCGAACGACCGGCGAGCCACAGGTCACCGCCCCTGCCGGTGACCACGTCGTCGAGCTGGAGGTGGGCGCGGAGGTTCGCCGGCGCGGAGACGGGCACCCGGGTCAGGGTCCGGCCGGTCCAGCGCAGCGCGGCGGGGGTGCCGCCCTGGATCGTGTCGTAGATGGCCTTACCGGACCTGTACCGGCCGAGCACCCAGACCTCGCGTCCCTGGACGCGTAACCCGCCGATCTCGAAATTGGCCGCGACGGGCACCGATCGCCAACGCTTGCCGTCGTACCGGCTCAGTTTCCCCTGCTCAGACAGCCAGGCCCCGCCGGGGGCGGCGGCGAGCAGCACGTGGGCCGACGTGGAGAACGACCGCATGGCCCGCCAGCCCTTGCCGTCCCACTGGTGGGCCCGGCCGGAGGTGAGCGCCCACACCTCACCCGAGGCCGAGGCGGACAGGGCGGTGATCACGCCGGATGGCCGGGGCATCGACAGCCAGCGCCTGCCGTCGAAGCGTTCGAGCAGCGCCGGAGCGGTGGACCCGGACACGAAGGTCCCGCCCGCGCCGCTCGCCGCCCAGATGTCCTTCGCGCCGGTCGCCGCCACGTGGGCGAAGGAGTCGTGCCCCGCCTTCGGCGGGAGCGGTGCCGACCGCCACGTCGACGCCCCTCCCACCGAGGCCGCTCCCGCCAGCACCGCCGCCATCACGACCGACCACACGATGTGCCTCCATTGCTCCGGAAAGAAGCAATGATGACGTATCAGGTCAACGCGGTCAGGAACATGAGACCGAAGCGCGCGCGAGCGTCGCGCCGGATCCAGAACCACACGGTCCCAGCGTGGCGGGCGGCGGTGGTCCGGCTGTCGCGAATGACCCCTTCACGATGAGTAGAAGGGCTGCTCATGTACCCTGCGAGCGGTGAACGGGCCCTGGGTCAGGTTTGTATCCAGCCGGAATGAACTTCTCATGCGAACTCGCTCACTTCGAGTCAGTTTCCCCACCGCGGTCATGCTGCTTCTGACCACTACGTTGATTCCCGCCGGGCCCAACCCCTTAGTGCCCGGCCAGGTGAAGGCCGACCACGCCCGCCAGGATGAGCAGGATCGAGACGACCTTCACCGGACTGACGGAGTCGCCAAGGACGATCATGCCCAGTGTGGCCGTACCGACGGCGCCGATGCCGGTCCAGACGGCGTAGGCGGTGCCGACGTCGAGGCTTTTCAGCGCGACCGCGAGAAGCCCGAAGCTCAGGACCGCGAACCCGGCGAAGGCGACGGTGGGGACGGGGAGGGAGAACCCGTCGCTCAGCTTGAGGGAGTAGGCCATCGCGATCTCGAACAGACCGGCGGCGACGAGCAGGATCCATGCCATGACGGCTCCTTTCGGAGCGTCGTCTTGGCAGACCGGGTACGGCGCGTCTCGTCCGGACGGGCCCGGAATCGCACCCGTTGTCCTCACAACGGCAGAACGCGGCCGGTGATTCCCGATCCGCGGCGAGGGTCGTGGGCGTTACTCCTCATTGTCTCGTTGGTGCTCGGCGGGGCCGTTATCTGGCGAATGGCCGGTGACGGCCTGGAAGTCAACGACGCCCGGGAGAGTGTGCTCAGCTTCTTCGTGGGCTGGCACTGGCAGCAGCCGTGCTGAACCAGCTTGCCCGGCGTCATGACGGCCGTTCCGGTCCCCTCGCGATCGACCCAGTTGCGCACGCGGACCACAGGCAAATGATCCTGGCCGCCGAGGTCGCCAAAAACCTTGAACTGGTCAGGTCGCAGATCCTTCCGCTGTCATTGACGAGCGCGGTGCCCCCGGCTCGGCGACGGGGTGCCTACGGCGCCGAGCGTCGGCCAGATCAAGGGATACAGCGACACCACCTCGACGGGCACAACCCTCGCAGCCGCAGGTAGGCAGACAGTACAACTGTGGGATGTCGCCACCCGTCAGCCGGTCGGCAACATTCTCCACACCGACAGAAGCAAGCCTGTGCAGCGAACGGTGTTCAGCCCCGACGGCAAGATCCTTGCCGGTGGCGGCTTCACCTTCAATGTTCCGGTCGTCTCGGTCACGCTGTGGCAGGTAGTCACAGGCCGCACCATCATGGCTCTCACCGACCCTATCGAGAAATAGGCCAACCACCGGCATGAGGCGGCCCCGGAGTGAGCGGGCGCAAGCGACAGTCATCGCACCGTTAAGATATCCCGTTCGACCTCTAGGAACAGCATCTGGGGCGCCTTGAGGTAGACGACCTTGCGTCCACGGTCTCTGAAGCGGTCCGGGTCTGATGGAGGCTCGATTCCTTGAGAGGATCGAGCCAGGGCACGTCTGTCCCCCTACCTTCCTGAGCTGCGTGAGCGTGCGGTGCGCATGGTCGCCGAGGTCCGCCCGAACTACTCGACCGAATGGGCGGCGATTAAGGCCGTCGCGGCCAAACTGGGCGTCAAAACGCCCGAGACGGTCCGGACCTGGGTGCGCAAAGCCGAGATCGACGCGGGCCAACGACCAGGAACAACGTCGCAGGAGGCGGCCGAGATCAAGCGACTGCGGGCGGAGAAGGCCGAACTGAAGCGGGCCAAGGAGATCTTGAAGGCGGCGTCGGCTTTCTACGCGGCCGAGCTCAACCGGCCGTCCAAGCGCTCGTAGCGTTCATCGACGAGTTCAGAGAAGTGTTCGGGGTTGAGCCGATCTGCCGTGTCCTGACCGGCCACGGGTTGAAGATCGCCACCAGCACCTACTCCGCAGCGGCCGGTCGCCTGCCCTCAGCCCGTGCGCTGCGGGATGATGCGGAACTGAGGAAGGAGATCACCCGCGTCCATCTGGACAACTACGGCGTCTACGGGTTCCGTCAAAGCTGTTTCGAGATGACATGGCGCTACAACGACGCCTGCTATCTGATCCCCACCATGTCGTACCAGGTGCGCGAGGTGAGCACGTCGGCAGAATTCAGGCCGCACTGATCACCCTGGCGTTGTGCTGATGATACGGCCCAAGCCGTGGGCCTTTGAGATAGCGCTGAACACCCACGTAACGCAGGTCATAATTAAATCGGTGGGCTTTCCGGCCAGGACCTGCGGCACCCCGTCATGTTCCACGATGAGGACACGGAAAAACTCCCCCATGGGAGGCTCTACAACAAAGCCAGCTCCGAGCCTGCTGGGTCCAGGCTCCACCGATGACAGGCGGCGCACCAGCCTCGCGCAGCACCGAGGAGATCGTGCAGGCCCGGTGAAGGGGCGGAGTGTCAGTTAGAGGCGAATCCTGACGCATGAAAACCTGCCTCCGGATCGTTTCCGAAGGAGGGTCGGTCAGCCTAGCTGATGCGGGTCAGCCGCCGCTTATGGCTGGTGGCTGTTGCTCAGGTGGACTTGCAGAGTTGAGTCAGGTCAGCGGTGTAGGGGCGCTTCTCGCATGCGATCCCGCGATCAATCGTCCTGGCCCGAGGGGCAGCCTGATATGGATCCCGCCCAGATCGCTGTCCAGTCAGCCTCACCGGCGGGCGATGTCAGCGGCGTAGCCGGGCGGTCCGATGCCTAACAACACGGCCGGTGTCTGCGTCTTGTGGGTGAACTGACCACGCCGCCGGTGCCGGAGAACCCTCTGGCACCGGCGGGGTCGTCGTCAGTGGATCGAGAAGATGTGCACCCCCGGTTCGTCGGTGTTGCCTGACGAGGAGGTCACCAGGCTCGCCTCCCCGCCGTCGAGGAAGACGCCGTTGTCGCGGGAGCCGTCCAGCTCCTCGTATGTCTCAGAGGTGCCGGTGCCGTTGGAGTAGCCGACGGTGGCCGAGGTACCGCCGAGACCGTCGACGCCGCCAGAGGCGTTGCCGGTCTCCCATTGGAGCTTCTGGTAGCGGTAGACGATGTCGAACGCGCCTTCCCCGACGTCGCCCCGGTCGACGATGTATAGCTCGAAGGAGTTGCGTTTATCGTCGGAGGATCCGAAGTAGGCGACCTCCTCGAAGTCGACGCAGAACGCCTGCCGGCCGCCCACCTCGCCCAGGCCGTAGCGGACCTGGCCCTTCCCGCTGCCGCGGGTGTCGACGTCAGCCCACCAGGCCGCCGCCATTGCCCGCCGGACGTCGCGGAGCGGTCCGGACGTGTAGTCGGCCAGCGGGCCGTCGAAAGTGACGTTCCCGTTGTTGTTAACCCACACCGAGGAGAAGTCCCGACCGTAGAACTCGATCGGGAACGGCATATCGATCTCCGCCGAGGAGCTGTCGTCGTTCGGGGCGACCTGGTTGGCCTGGCACGAGATGCCGAGGTCGGCCACCCGGACGTAGAAGGCGTAGTCGCCGGTGAAGCCGCCGACGTCCTGCACTCGCAGCTCATACGTGCCCGACTCGGGCAGGTCGGTGACCTTGAGCGAGCCGCACCCCTCGCCGCCCGACCGGCCGAGCGGCTCGCCGGAGGGTGACACGAGGGTGACGGCGAACGTGCCGACCGCCAGGCAGAGGACGTCGCCGATGCTGACGCCGTCGCCTTCCGTCAGCTCGACGGTGAACACGTCGACCGCGAACGGAGCCCGCAGCGTTCCGCCGACCCGGTCTCCGAGGGTGATCGGCGTCGTGGTCTGCGCCTCGGGGTTGATGGCCGAGGCGTCAACCGAGTCACGCAGCCGGTCGGCCTGCCCGGCGGCGGCGTCGGCGAAGGCGGTGTCGCCAGTGAGGCCGACGTCCAGAACGCACTGTTCGAGCCCCGCGCCCGACTCCAAGTCCCGCGCCCGGCACGCCTCCTCGGCCGCGACCCGCGCCTGCGTGGACAGCTGCGCGATCGATGGGACGCTCGTCGGCAGCACCGGCAGCCCGATGAGGTCGGGCAGCGGGGTCCGGAACAGCGACTCCTCACCCTCGACCCGCCAGCTCGTGCCAAAGCTCCCGTAGATCTGAGCGGGATCGCGCGGGTTTTCGACCAGGGTGCCGTCCCGGGCGGCGAGGTCGTCGCGGCGATCGCCGTCGGCGTCGCCGAACAGGCCGCGGACCTTCCCTTCCCGCGCTTGGGCCAGCCGGATGTAGATCTGGCCGAAGGCCGACTCGGTCCCGACCCGCAGTTCGGTGCCGTCGGGCCAGCGCACTACCTGCTCGATCCCGTCCAGCCGGACCGTGGCCCCACCCGGCAGATCCGTGGGCGTCGCGGTGACCGTCAGCGGCACACCGTCGAGCGTCGCCGCCATCGGGGTGATGTACGCGGTCGCCGCATCGTCGCCGAACGCGATGACCGACCCGCCGACCTTCGCGGCGGCCCCTCTGTTGTACGAGACGGTGGTCGGTCCGTCGGAGTTGCGCGCGTACCGAGCCTGGATCTGGAACCCGTCGGTGACGTCCTCCGCGACGACGTAGTCGCCGGTGGCCTGGAAGTCATAGGCCACGCCGTCGAATGTGAACAGGTGGGGATCGCCGAACGAGCCCGCAGAGGCGGGACTGCCCGTCCCGGGACTGGGCTGCTCGTCATCTTCGTCGCAGACATCGCCGACCCGGTCGCCGTCAAGGTCGGCCTGGTCAGCGTTGGCGGCGGCAGGGCAGTTGTCGAGAGTGAAGGTCCCGCCCTCCCAGGGCTGCCGGTCCGGGACGGCGTCGTGGTCGGGGTCGTTGGTGGGATAGCGGCGGGTCACGTCGAAGGTCTCCGAGCCGAGGTCGGGATCGGCGATGAAGAACAACGGCATTGTGAAGGTGCCGCCGATGAGCGGGATCCCGGTCTTCTCCAGGCGGCTGAGCCCGATCGTCGCGTACTGCTCGTCATGGGCGCCGATGCCGCCAGGGCAGAGATCGACGCTGTCCTTCACCGTGAACGTGAGATCAGCCTCGGCCTTCACCTGGGTGAGCACGCCGCGACCCGTCGCGGACGGGACGAAGCGGACCGGACCGTCGATCTCTCTGGTGTCCTTGACTGATCCGAGAGCCTCCGACGACTCGCTGATCCCGCCCGCCAGGTTGCCCGGGACTGAATAGGGGTCCGAATAGTTGATCTCCAGTCCCTGGCCCACACCGAAGTCCCTGACCTGCCGGACCGCCGGTGTGGCGGGCGGCCTCAGCACCGGGACACCGGCCGTGCCAAGCAGGGCGCCTTCGAGCCCGTCGACCGCCTTCCGGCGTTCCGCCACCGTCTTCGGGTGGTTCTTGAAGGCGTTGAGCCCGCCTCCCGTCAGTGTGTACCGACGCGTAGACGGCTTGCCGCCCTGGAGGTAGATCCCCCACAGAATGGCCGAGTCGAGTCCCATGTTGGCGAGCAGGAACGGCGGCAATGTCGCCTGGTAGAACTCACGCACTTTGTACGCGACCACCGGATTGTAGGGAGTGCACTCCTTCCCGAGGGCCTCGGGTTCGAACGGGAGCCGCAGCTCCATTCCGTTCAGCTCGCGCAGGGTCACCCGCAAACGGCCGTCAACGACGGTCGAGGGGAGCGGCCAGACCTCGCCCGTGTCGGGGTTCAGGCCGGTGACCTCGGCGTCGGCCGCCGCCACGTCGACGACACCCGGATCGAGGTCTACGGTGATCGGCGTCCGGAACCGCAGGCCGCTGGGCGACAGGTCGACGATGGGGAGGCCGAACGCGTCCTTGTCCCCGCTCATCACCAGCGGCGTGATGTTCATGCTCGTCAGAGCCGTGACCGCTCCGGCGGGAACGACGACCCGATATCCCATTCCTTCGAAGGCTCCACCCTGCGGTCCCACCGTCACAGGCGCGGCCAGCGGCTGGATCATGATGTCGGCTTGGGCGTCTCCCGTGGTCTCGACCGTGACCAGACCGCCGAGAAAGCCAGCCCGGGTGGCCCGGAACGACACCAGCCCCGCCGGTAACCCGCTGAGCGTGTAGGTCCCGTCGGCTCCAGATACCACCGACTTCGCGTCGTAGGCGACCCGCGCCCCGGAAACCGGCTCGCCGTCGGGGTTCACCACCCGCCCCCTCACTGTCTCGGACCCTGAGACCCCCTCCTGCCTGATCGTCACCTCGTGCGTCAGAACCTGGGTCCCGACGCGGATCCGGGCCTCAAGTTCGCTCGACTTGCCGGGCCGGATCACCGCGACCACCCGGAAGACGCCGTCGGCGTCGGCCTCCGCGCTCACCGGCGCGAGCCCACCGAACACGCGGACTATCGCCCCGACCGGCGCGAAACCGCGCACGACCGCGCTCGGCGAGGCGGTCCGCTCGGGCCCGGTGGCCCGTAGCCCGCGGTCGGGCACCGCGCGACATCCGCTGTGCTGGGTGAGCTGCTGACACAGGTTCTCACCGGCGCCACCCGCCCCGGTGTCGCCACCAGGCCCGCCAGCGAGGACGTCGTCGCCGTCTTGGCCCGATAAGCGGTCATCGCCGTCGCCGCCGCGCAGGACGTCATCACCCGCGCCGCCGCAGATCACGTCGTCACCGCCGAGGCCGCTGATGTCGTCGTCGCCGCCTAAGCCCACAATGACGTCACGGTCGGGGGAGCCGACGAGTGTGTCGGGGCCCTCCGTGCCGACGACGGTGGCGGTGAGGGATTCACAGGTCTGTGCGGCGGCGGTCGCCGTGTGCGTTGGTATGACGGTCATGGCCAGCAGTAATGCGAACGTCATCGCTGCGGCGAGTGTTGATCTGACGCCCGAAGTCAACACGGACTCCCTGAGGGACATATGTAGTTCGGGGGCAATCCCCGAATGCCATACATACGGGATGAAATATCGGAAAGCCAAGCACGAATTCGGAAAGTTATATATCCGCGATGCGATTCCATTATTCATCAGAAAATGCTGTAGTGCCATTTGGATGGGATTTGGTGCCCCCGATTTCCTCCAACCAGCCGAGGCGTAAACGCCCAGGGTGACCGCGCTCAAGGTTGAGGTTACGGGCCGCAAGCTCATCGCATCGCTCTGCGTGGCGCAGCCCTCGTTCTCGCCGGACTGACAACCCCTTGTCACCGCTGAGGTTGCGGGCACTCTGCGGCTTCTGATCGAAGGCGAGGACGCACCGCGCCCCACCACGGTCACTCCCTCGCTAACCTTTCCGATGATGACCATCGGCGGGCACCGCAGTGCAAGGAGAAGAGGCTCGAGATCGACGCCCATCTGCAGCCCGGCGTCGAGGAGATCTTGACCACCTGCGATGACAGCAGCCTCGTCTTGCGGCGCGAACGTGCCCGAGCTGTCGACCTGTTGGTGATGTTGACCCGTCCACGCCGCATACGGCCGGATGATGATTGCTTGGAAGCGAGGTTCCCAGATCCATACCGTTAGGTCGTTCCTGGTGCTGAACAGCCGAGCACCATCTGGGAGATGGCGACCGAGGAGACTTGGGCGGTAGTCCCGGTGCACTGCGGTTCGGTTCTCACCTGAGTTTGAACCACGCTGAGTTTCTAACCGTCTCCATGAATTGATCGAATCTTCTCCCGGCGGGAAGTCGTTCAGTAAGCAGCGCGACTCGGTCGCGGGCCTCGATCTTCCTCAACGCATCCAACAGTTCGGATACGGCGTAGGGGTCATCGAGGGTGGCGTGGGCGGCGGGATCACGCGCCAGCAATACGTTGACAGCAGCACGCCGCCAGCATTGCGGGTGCGCGCCCGCACGCGCCGATCCCCATCCGCCAAAGCTTCCTATCGACATGCCCGCACACATCGCTACAGGCCGACAATGAGCGACGGCTAGTAGTCGAGCGCTCGATCGACGAGGGCGGCGAGTTCTTCCTCAGAGGGCCGGAAGTAGCGGTCGTCGACGGCTCAGGCCAGCCACGGTGCTAACGGCCAGGACGACGTCGGTGATGATGTCGACAGTGAGCACGCCGCGTTTGCCGATGCACAGCGCGCCGTCCGGCGGCCTCGGCCAGGCGGGGCTTGCTGACGAGCATCTCGGCGCGGGCCAGCAGCCAGGCGGGGATGCGCTCGCGGGCCGGGGCGGGCAGTTGGGACGGTGCGGACCTGGTCGCCTTTGCCGTGCAGGCGTGCATTAGGAGGCGCCGTATCACCTGGCCGGGCGGTCGTCTGTCCGGTCAGCGCAGGATCTACAAGTTTCACCGCGAGCTGCCACCGACCCCAAGCTCGGCCGTCGCACCGGGCCTCTGGCTTCCCCGCGTATCGGAGGCGACGATGACACCAGATCGAGCGATTTCTCACCGCACAACCCGGGGCGCTCCGATGGTGTTCCAGGGAACCTGCCACCTCTTCGAGAGGGCGATCGTGCACAAATCCTTGATCGTCGACAACGCCGCAGCGTCCTGCTACTTCCGGACCTCGGTCGCCGGCGATGGACGCAAAGCCCTGATCCAGATCAGCGAGCGGTGCAACCTGCACTGCGCCCACTGCTTCGTCTCCTCGGTCAAGGAAGGCCGTGACCTGTCCCTGGAGGAGTTGACCGGCCGGGTCATTCCGCGACTGCTGGCCAGCCGGGTCGAGAGGATCACCCTGACCGGTGGGGAACCGTTCGTCCACCCCGACCTGATGGTGCTGTGCGAACACCTGGCTGCGCTCGGACTTCCCGTAGGCATCTGCACCAACGCCACCCAAACCAGCGACGAGCAGATCGCCCGCCTGTCCGGCCTGGGCAATGTCCACATCAACGTCAGCCTCGACGGGTTCCGGCGGGAAAGCCACGGCAAGTTCCGTGGTGACCGTGCCTCGTTCGATACGACGGTGGCCACCATCCGCAAGTTCGCCGACGCCGGGCTCCTGCAGGGATTGCTGTCCACGCCGAACACACTCACCTCGGTCGAGGAGTTCGCCGACCTATGCGAATTCGCCGTCGAGGTCGGCGCGGACTACGTCCTGATGAACCCGCTGTCGTCGATGGGACGCGGCGTCCTGAGCCAGGGGCGGATGGCCGCCGGCGCCAGCACGATGCGCGCCATCCAGGACGTCACCGAACGATTCCGGCCACGTGGCATCGACCTGGTCCATATCCGATTCCCCAACGACGACAAACCGTTGGCCGGATGCGACGCCGGCAAACTCATCTATGTCTTCGCCGACGGCGCCACGGCCGTCTGCCCTTACCTGGTGTTCGCCGCCCGTAACCCCCACTCCCGATATCCCGATACCGACTTCCTGGTCGGCAACATTCTGGACCAGGAAGTGGCGGCCACCCTGGACGCCTTCGACCTTGCCCGCGCCCTGGCCATGGGGACCAACGCGACGTGTACCGGTTGCGGAATGAACGACGGCTGCGGCAAGGGCTGCCCGGCCGCCGTCATCTCGCGTGGGTTGAGGATCGGAGAACTGGACGCCGAACAGTGCCCGAAAGCGGGCCCGGCCGGACCAGCGCTGCTGCAGATCGGCAGCAGGCCCGCATGAGCGCCAGGGGCGCCTTCATCGTTGTCGAGGGCCCCAACGGCGTCGGCAAGACCACCAGCGCCGCCGCCCTAGCCGACCACCTGAACACCGTCGGCACGGCCACGTTGCTGACCAGCGAACCGTCCAAAGGGCCCATCGGCACGGTCGCCCGCGCCGCCGAAGCCGCGCTGACCGGGCGAGTGATGGCGCTGGCGATCGCCGCCGACCGCGCCTGGCACCTTTCCGAAGTGATCGAACCGGCCCTTGCGGCAGGACGGCACGTGATCAGCGACCGCTACCTGCCCTCATCGCTTGTGCTCCAGCGCCTGGATGGGCTCGACATCGACGAGATCTGGACCTATAACGCGTTCGCCCTCCCGGCAGACCTAACCTTCTACCTCGAAACCGACCCGCAGATCATCGACGCCCGGTTGAATGAGCGCCTGCACAAGTCACGGCTGGAACGTGTCGGTTCACCGGGACTGGAACTTGACCTGTACGACCAGGCGCACGAGTTCCTGGCCGCCCGAGGCTGGCGGCAGATCCGGATCGACTGCCGGGAGAAGACCCCGGCCGAACTCGTCGCAGAGATGCTCCACCACCTGGAGCTGCCCATGGACTGACCCGAGAGGAAGCCCTCACCATGATGTCGGTGCTCACGGTCAACATCGGAGCCACCTCCCTCGACCGGGCGGGCCGCCTGCTCGAGTGGCTGGCCACCCGCCCCGAGCAGGTGATCCTTCTGACCGAAACGAGCTCCGGCGATGGCACCGCCCACTTGCTGGCCCGATTCGCGTCCGCCGGGTGGCGGGTCGCGAAGACTCCCGACGTCGAACGCGACCGGGGGGCCGCGCTGGTCAGTCGCATCCCCATCATTGAGTCGGTCGACCTGGCGCCGGTCTCCATTCCCGGCCGCGTCGCGGCCGCCGTCCTGGATACCCGGCCACGGATCACGGTCGCGGCGGTGTACGTGCCCTCACGGGACCGCAGCGAGGCGAAAGTCGTGCGAAAGGAGACGTTCATCGCCTCCCTAGTTAAAGCGCTCGGCGAACTCCCCGCCGAGGTACGCCAGCGACTGGTGCTGGGCGGCGATTACAACGTGATCCCACGCCATCATCAGCCGGCCCATAAGGGATTCTTCCCGTGGGAGTTCGGCCTCCTCGACAGCTTGGCCGAACTCGGCCTCGTTGACGCCCACGACCACCTGCACCCGGACGCACAGCCACACAGCTGGATCGGCCGCACCAACGACGGCTACCGCTACGACTACCTCCACTGCGGCGCCGAACTTAGCGAGCGCCTGACCGGGTGCTCCTACCTGCACGAGACCCGCGCTCAGGGACTGACCGACCACGCTGCCGTCACCATGGACCTCCGCATCGACGCCGAAGCGGTTGTCACCACCGAACTCAACGAGCCTGCGGAAGCCACCCTGTTTTGACCGGGCGCCCGGTCACGTGGTGGCTAGCGCCGCCCGTACCAACGAGTCGTAGGTGTCGCTCACCCGCTCCAACGCCACCCCAAGCGAACGCGCCAGCCCATCCAGCCGCTCCTGTGCGGCCACCCCCGGCTCATCGGCAGCCGCCACGGTCTCCAGCTCTAGGAACCATCCGGCGTGCTCGACCTCGTCCACACACACCGCTACATCGGCGAAACGCGCAGTACGTCGGATCTTCACGATCCGTACCGTCGGTTGGAAGCCCATCTGGACGATCGCGTGATGCATCTGGTCGCGATCCTCGACCGGGGTCTCGTGCTCCAGGCACGCCATCTCGTTGGCCAGCGGCGTCTTGACCGTGAACAGGTGACGGCCGTCCTGCGTGGTGCGCAGCCGGGCGAAGGCCACCCCGACCTTCGGCTGGCCGTAGCTCCAGCCGGGCTGCGCGTACGCCTGATCGTCTTGGTGGACCGGCGCCGACAACCGCACACCGAGTTCCGCCAGCGCCCGCTCCAACGCTTCCAGGTCGGACAGACGGTACTTGACCTCGATCTCCTGCACCCGGACGCCTTCCGCGAGTCACTGCTGACCCGCGAAAGCCTAGCGACCCACCTGTCTCCCCAACCTGGTTTTGAGTCGTACGCCTCCGCGTCCGGCCAAGATATCGAGCTGCTGGTTGTCGGCCGGTCAGCTGGAGGCCGCCAAGGCCTTGAGCTCGGGCCGGGTCCGCCGTCGGCGGTCACCCGTGATCGGCTACGTTTCCTGCGACCGTCCGGCCAGTGCCTCCCGGTAGCGGTCGGCGTCGAGTTCGGCGCGGATGTACTCAAGGCCGTCGGCGAGATCGCTGTCCGCCGCGCGGAGCCGGTCGACGTCGGCGCGCCGGTCCAGCAGTTGATTCCAAAGCACGGTGCGGCCCCGTTCGAGCAGTTCGACCGCCCGGGTGTGTTCCCGCGCGTCGAGGCAGGTGGCCGTAGCAACCGGGGCGAGTTTCCGCCATCGGCTCAGATGCCGCTGCTGGGCCACGATGTCGAGGCCGTGCCAGGCGACGAGACCGAGCATGTCGATCGCGGCGGAGAAGCCGGCGACCGCCTCCAGAAGGTCTCCGTCGGCATGCGACCATTCGCCCCAGGCCGTGGCGGCGAGCGCGCGGGTGAGGGGTGACGCAATCGGATCACCCGCCGCCTCACGACGGTAGGAGACGGCGAGGCGGCGCTCGGCGGGGTCACCGCTGCCGACGGCGCGGGTCCGGTGGGCGCGGCCGAGCTCCGACAGCGCGAAGGCCCGCTCCGGGTGCCCCACCGGAAGAAACTGCAGGGCCTGCTCCGCCAGCTCCACCGCCTGGTCCGCGGCGACGGCCGAGTTCGACTCCGTGGCCACGGTACGCATCGCGACAGACAGATTGAGTGTGTACGTCGGCCAGTCCGGATCGTCGTGCGGAGTGACGTCGACGGCCAGGCGCAGCAGCGCTTCTCCCTTGGTGAGGTCTGCCGGGTCCCGCGTCGACTCAAACATCTCAAAGAAGGCCAGACCGAGGTTGTTAAGCATGCCGCGGCGTTCGTAGGCGTCTGGTGGGGTGGCTCGCAGGCAGTATGTTCCGGCCTTGATCGCCCTGGCCAGGTCGTCGGGGTCGAGGCTGACCTCGTGGCGGACCCTTAGGGCCACGGCCAGATTGGAGACCATCATGGGTAGGTTGGGGTCGTCGTCGCCCGCCGCGTCCACCGCCTGTTCGCCGATGCTGACCGCCTGCTCGATGTCGGTGGGACGGCCCGATCGTTCGTAGCGCAGGCGCAGGGCGAATCCGAGGTTGGAAAGCCGCTGGGCCCGGAAGTGGTGATCGGCAGGAGTGTGACGAACGCACAGGCGGCCGGTCTCGACGGCCTCGTCGAGGTCGCGGTCGTGGCCGAGACGTTGGTAGCGCATCCGCAGCGCATTGCTCAGTCGTGAAAGGTGGATCGCCGCCGTGGGGGTCTCCACGTCGTGGGGCGCCAGGTCGGCCCGGCTGTGGATGATCGCCGCCTCGAGGTGCGCGAGGTCACCGGTCTCGAGGTATTTCTGCTGCGACACGGCTGCGGGCGCAACGGTCATGGTCATCTCCAGGGCTGCTTCGACGTTGGCGGCGGCGCGAGACGAGTATGCGGCCAAGGCTGATTGACGGACCTGGACATCAGCGGAAAACATCAATGATGTCACGTTCCCGCGGACGTCGTCCGGTCACCACGGTCTCCGCCCCTGGAGGTGTCGCGTGCTTGAGAACATCGTCGCCGGCCTGATCACCGCAGCCATGCTCGCTGCGGGTGCCCTGCTCTGGCGTTACCGCCGCAACCTGGGGCTGCTGTGGGCCGCCGTGCCTCCCGGGCGGCGACTGCGCGTTTCGGTGGCCGTGATCCTGCGCGTCAAGGACGACGACGGTTACGTCCTATTCCACCACCCTCATCGGCCGCAGACGTACGGACCTCCGGGCGGTGTCGTGAAGTACACCGACGGAGCACGCCGGACCCTCGACGAGCTGGGTTTCGTCGAGCAGCGCATCGCACAACGGGACGCGACGATGTACCGCGATCTTCGTGGCTTTATTCCGGCCCGGCGCGGCATCGCCTTTCTTCACTGGTACGACCGGGAAGCCGACCGCGAGTCGGCGCCAGAGTGTCTCCGCCGTGAACTGCGGGAGGAACTCGTCGAGGTAGGGCACTCGGAGCTGGCTCCGCTGGCCGACGACCTGCGGTTCGACCTCGTCCGAAACGTCTGCGAAGGAGCTCGGCCGACGCCCAACAAGCCCTACCGGACCCTGCGGGTGTTCACCGTCTTCGACGTGGTGGCGGACACGCCGGCGGCGGTGGAGTTGCTGCGCCGGTTGCACGAGCTGGCCCGCGATGCGACCGAGCCGGACATCGTGCGGGCCAGCTCCACCGACATCCAGGAGGGGCGCTCCGGACCGCATCTGATCACCCCGCCGGCGGCGTTCCTGCTGGGCGATCGGCGCATCCATGAGGACCTGCCGGCGCTGCGCTGAGTCAGGCGGGCGGGTCGTCGTCCTTGATCATCTTGTCGTTGCGCAGGTCACAGCGTGGCGCCTCACCAAGTAGGGGCTCTTCCCGTCGGACGCAACGACGGTCGGGACAGACGTAGTCCCGTGGCCGGTCGTCACCATGGCCGATGCCCTGCCGGGACAGCGCGGCGGCCAGATCGATCATCGGCATGGCCACGCCAAGGGTCTGCACCTCTTTGGCCCGGATCTGCTCGGCCAGTTCCAGCCAGTCGGTGAGGCGACTGTCGGGGTCCCTGTCCAGGGCGTCGAAGCGAGCGCCGAGGCCGGACCTGCGGGCGCCCCGGCGCAGGTCGTGGAACCTCAGGCATATCTGCCGCCACTGGCCAGCTTCGTCCATCGCTCCTCCGCTCGAATGTGCTGCCGCGCGCCCGGCGAAGACCAGAGGCGCTGCGCCGCGAAACAGTATGGTCGCTCTACCGGCATCCCCGGAGTACGTTCGCCGCCGATGGGCATCCGGCTGGCCGACCCCGACAGGAATCCGATGGACATCAGGTGGAAGACCGGGGAGATACCCGCGTCGGAGCGTCCCCGGTTGGAGGACGCGCTGAACCGGCTCGTCGATCCGGAAGGTCCGCAGCGCTGGCGCATTTCGCCGGGCTGGATCGAGGTGTTGAGCCGCCTGTCTGGTTTCGGCGGGGGCCTGGTGCTGCAGATCGCGGTGTACTGGCATTCCCCGCCCGCCCTGCGCGTCGTCAAGATCGGCCTGGCCGAGGAGATGCACCGGGAATACCACGCCCACGAGACGGTGGCGATGCCGGAGCGCAGCATCCTGTTCACGCCGATCGAGACGGCCACGTCCAATGCCCGCGCCCAGGCCGCTCCGGCCGACGTCCGGCGGACCGAGGCGGTCGTCTATCAGGACGTCGGTCAATACACCGGGGCGGCCGGAGCCCCGGTGACGACTCTGGAGGACATCTTCGCCGCGGCGTCGCTCGGAGACTCCGACTCCGCGAAGAGAACCACGGCCGCGATCACGAAACTGTTCGCCCTCGCCCGGCAATCGTTGTACCTGGCACGCCACGTCGGCGATTTACCGGCGTCGCTGCGGGCCGAGAACACGAGACTCGGGCCGGACATCACCGTCGAGCCGGGCGCGGCGACGCAGGCGCACACCCCACGCTGGCCGGGGGATCTGTTCAACGCGGGAACCGCCGATCCTTGGGAGCCGCGAACCCCGGACGTGCCGCATTCCGGTGACCTCATCGTTCTGGAGAGCTTCGAGGCTCGGGACAAGGACGGCATCAGGCTCGCGGTGAGCGACGCCCAGCACGTCTCGGCCGAGATACTGCCCGCGCCCGGTCCGGCGGTGATCCCGTTCAGCGGGCGCGTAGTCGCCACCCGGCCTCAGACGACACGCGAGCGGATTCTGCGGCACCTCGGCGACCCGGTCCACGAGCCGCAGGTGCGACGCGCCCTGGCCGCGCTACGACCGGCGCTCGACACGTGTCTCCCCGCGATCGTCAGCGCCGTTCACGGCGATCTGAACTCCCGCAACATCCTGCTGGTCGACGAGACGCCGTCCACGGACCCCTATCTGATCGACTATGCCCGCGCACGGACCGGTGGCTCGCTGCTGTCCGACTTCGCCTGGCTGGAGATCAATCTGGTACGGGCGATCCAGGGAGATCCCGGGCTGGGCGGACACGTACGGCTCCAGCGCTTCCTGGCCGCGACCGCCTCGCTCTTCCCCTGGGCGACCGGTCCGGGACCCGGGGCCGTCCCGGAGACGTTGACCGAGCACCTGCGCGCCGGCTCCGAGGGGCTAGCCATCTGCTGGCCGGTGCTTCACCGGCTGCGGTGGGAGTCCTTCATCACCTGCCCGGAGGCCGCCCGGAACACCTGGTTCACCGACTACCAGCGGCATCTGGTGATGGCGGCGCACCGCACCTTCAAGTGGCCGGATCCCATGCAGACCCGTGCACGCTGGACCGCATCGACCGCGGTCGCCTCGGTGGCCGGCGAATGGCTGGACACCGACAACGCCCTGCGGCACTGGACCGACGACGAGTTGACTGCCCTGGCCGCCAGCGCCCCCGGATTCCTCGGCCGGGCTGGCGGCGCCCGGCTGCTCGGCATGCTGAGCGCCGAGACCGACCGCCGTACGGCGCCCGGCACGCCGTCCGTCGGCACTCTCGTGGAGGCCGCCAACGCGGTGGCCGCCGGTCTGGCGGGCCGTTGGCCCGCCCAGGCCGAGGTGCGACCGTTCCTCGACCTGCTGGCCGAAGTGGTCACCGCAGACGGTGCGACCACCCGCGACAGCGCCCTGACCGCGATCGTCACACACGATTTCGCCGTACTGGCCGGGCCGTACGGGTCGGGTAAGAGCACCGTCATAGCTGAACTGGCTGCCCGGATGACAGCTGTGGCACGCCTGCCCGGGAACGTTACCGATGTGGAATGGCACCGGCTGCCGGTGCTGATCCCGGCTTCGGCGCTGACCGCCGACGGCGACGGGATCGAAAACGCCGTCGACCTGATTCCCGCTCCGACGGCTCGTGATCTGCTGCGTGCCGGGTGCCTGCACCTGTTCGTCGACGGCGAGGCCGACCACGAAGTCGACGTCCTCGCCCGGGCCGCTGCGGTACGCCGGCGCTATCCCCGCACACCGATCCTGGTCGCCACCGGAAGCGCACCGGAGGGCGAAGCCGTCGCGGGCACGGTGATCCGGTTGCTCGCCCCGACCACCGCGCAGGCGATCGGCTTCCTCACCGAGACGGCGGCCCACCGGGGCATCCCGGTGTCGGCCGTTCGCCGTCTGCTCACCGGCCCGGTGGCACGGCGCACCGACGAGCTGCTCCACCTGCCGATGCTGCTGCGGCTCCTGGCTGACAATCTACGCCCCGAGGTGCCCGCACCCGGTATCGGCGATCTTCTCGACCGCCACTTCGCCGACGGCGACGCCGCCTGGGGTCGGGCGCGACGAGTGGCCGGAGACCTCGCCGCCCACCTCGTCGACCACGAAGCGGACGCCGCCGACGATGCGGCCTGGCCCCACGGAGCCGACTGGCCCAAACTGCGGGATCTGCTGATCGACCGGCAGGTGCTGCACCGGACGACCGCGGGCACGGGCTTCACCCGGCCGATCTACCGCGACTACTTCGCGGCCACGACCATCCGCGCGGAGTCGATGCCGCGGCGGGCCCGGCGACTGGCCTGGCAGGAGCCGTTACGGATCGCCATGTCCCGGCGGGCGTCACCGGGTGGGCTGCTCGCGGCGTTGCTCCCCCTGGTCGACGCGGCCGACCCGGTTTTCGCCGGACGGCTCCTGCACGCCGCTCCCGAGGTCGACCACGAATCGACCAGGTCGTTCGTCGGGCGACGTGGGGCCGTGCTCGCCGACCCTCAGGCAGGCGCCGTCGCGGTCGGCAGGGCCGCCGCCGCCCTGCTCTCCCTCGGCGCCTCGGGGCACCGGCTACTGTGTGTCGTCGCCGCCGACAACCGTTATGACCCGATCGCCCGGCTCGCCGCGTTGCGGGCCCTGGGATCGGCCGGATCTGCCTCGGACGAGGCGCTCCGGCTGCTGAGCGACATGCTGACCGGCCCGGCCGAGCCCGCCGAGTTGCGTGTCGCGGCCGTCACGGTGGCGGGACAGCTGCGGGCCACGCGGCTCGCCGTGCTGATCGCCGACGGCTGTGATGCCGACGCGCCGTGGGAGTACATCCGCGCGGCGCACACCGCCCTCGTCTCGATGGGTGTCACCCCGTCGCCGAAAATCGACGAGGAACGCCGGGCCGCAGCCCGGCGGCGTCTCGACGAGGCGACCCGGATTCTGCCGGGACTCACCAGCTGGGACGAGATCGACTCCGCGCAACGCGACCGCGAGGAGATCATCACCCGTATCCTCGGCGACGACCACGAGCGCCTGCTGCGTCATCGGTTCGGGTTCGATCTCGACGAGGCGGTCGGGGAGGTGCTGCAACAGGCGTCCGGCCGACCTTCCGCCGATGTGGCGGCGCTGCTGGCCGGATTCGGTGACGGAGACGAGCGGGTGTCCACGGCCGCCGCTCACGCCCTGCTCGCGTTCCATCCCGACCGGGCGGACGCACTCGTGGCCGACGTGACGCCGACCGACCGACCGGCCCGCCTGCTGGCCGCCGCCTCGGCTGGCATGGTGGCCGGGCCGACAGTCCTGCCCTATTTGGAGGATCTCGCCCGGGCCCTGGCCGCCCAGCCGGCGGACGACACCCGGACCGAACCGCTCGCCGCCCTGATCTGGACCGTCTCCCGTCTCAACGAGACGCGTGGGGCCCATCTCGCCCGTCACGTACGTGCGGTGATGCTCGCAGCCGACGACCCTCGCCGTCTGTTCTGGCCGATCAGTGTCGCCATCGCGAAGAGCACGCCATCACCACTCGTACGGGAAGGTCTGCTGTCGTCCGCCGATCCGGAGTCCCGGGCCCTGGCGATCGAGGCGCTCGCCACACAGGGATTCCACCTGGACGCCTCGCCGCCACCGGCCGATACCGCCACCGAAGCTGGCCGTCAGGTGCTGCGCGCGGCTCGGCCCGCGCCGGAGGCCACGTGGGCGGCCGTCGAGTTCGTCCGGGCGTGCGCCACCGCACGTCTGGTGGACTCCCTCGACTTCGTCCTGGATCTGCTTGATCAGGCCGAGCTCGCCACCATGGTGCGCACCGTCCCGCACAGCCGGTTTGGCGTCCTGTCGCTGGCCGGGCTCTCCGAGGTACTCACTGCGGCCGGTTTCCTCGCCCGTGCGGCGCTCGATGCCACCAACCCGTCGTCGATCGAGGCCGCGACGGCCGTGGCCGCCCGGATCGAGGACCTCGACCCCACGGGACTGCACCCGAGTGTGGCCGCCGGACGCCTGATCGCGCTCGGCTACCTCGGCGACCCGGGCCCCCTGCTCGCCGGGCTGGACGGCGCCGAGCCGCGTCTGCACACCGCCGCCGGGCACGCCGTCCTCAGCTGGGGCAGGTCGGGGAGCTGGCAGGACCCCCATCGGTCGGCGAACGTCGTCGCGGAACTTCTGCACACGCAAACCAGAAGCGGGGCGGCCCGCTCCACACTGCTGACCGTACTAGACGCCCTGTGCCGCCGGTCCGGCCAGCTGCCGGACCCGTCCGGTCACGGACCGATGTGAATGAACGGGCTCCATGTGGTCAGGCGCTCGCTCTCGCGCATCTCCCGCTGGGCCCGATGCAACAGCGACGCGGACCGGCCGGGCTCGAAGGGCAGGTCCGGGTCGTCGCCGTAGATCTCCGTGGCCATCCGCAGCGCCGCGCCCTCGTAGACGGTCCACAGCGTCCCGATGACGTGTCGGAAGCCGGTGTAGTGCAACGCCGCGGCCAACGTGATCGCCTCGTCGGCGAGGGCCACACCGCCGGTGGCGGTCTTACACGCCATCAGGAACACGAACTCGGCCTGATGGTCGCCCGCGCCGATCTCGGCGATGGTCAGCAGGCCGTCGGCGAGCCACAGCCCTCCCTGCGATGGATCGTCGAGGTTCTGGATGCCGTGGCAGGTGAGGTGGACCCAGCGGTAACGGGCCAGGGCCTCGCGAACGCGTTCCCGCGTGGCCTCCGGACCGGACAGCTCGGTGCAGCCGGCGCCGAACCGCCCGGACAACCGGTCGCGCGTCTCATCGACCATCCGCAGGGTCGGCGCATCCGGCGCCTCAGCGACCGTGACCAGCACCAAATTTTCCGGCGGGCCGTCGACCGGCAGCGGCTTGCGGGCCTCGACGAGGACCCGCAGCGTCGGCGTGTACGACGACACCACCCGGTCCAGCACGGTCGGGCGGTTCGGGCCACCGGCCTCGTGGTCTCCGGCCGCGTGCAACGGCAGCAGGGTCAGCAGTCCGGTGGGACACCACCACAGGCGTGGCCACACTTCACCGTCGGCGGGCGTCCGGTCGAAACCCAGCTTCGTCAGAACCGGCTCGGCGATGGTCTCCCAAAGCCAGCGCAGAATCACCCGTAGGGCGCTCTCGGCATGCAGTTCGGCCTCGTCTAGGGCTTCCCGGGCAACGGCGTCCGCCGATCCGGCGAACTCGGCGCGGCGGAGGTCGACCTTACGCAAGATCTCCAGATACTCGCCGACCCGTTGCTCCAGTCTCTCGGCGGAAAGGCCGGGTAGTTCGCAGACCTGCACCTCGCCCGCGGTGATCAGCAGCGCGTCGCACCGCATCCGGCTCACGTTGATGATCGCCACCGGTCCGTCGTGCGCCGCGGGCAACAGTTTCTCCAGCGGCAGAGGGCGGAGGAAGTCGGCGAAGTCGGGGCCCAGGTCGCGGACCTTCTCGACGAGTTCCTCCCACTCGCGGGCGAGGCGGATCCGCCGGTCGACCAGCCTCGATTCGTCTGGGTTCCCACCGAAATCCGTGTCCGTCATATCGCTGCCCCTTCACAGTCCGCCATTGACTCCCCGAGGCCTTTCTACTCCGCCCTGCCGACGGGCGGGGTGGATACGATGGGTCCTTGTCCAGCGACCGCCTGCTCACGTTGATCGCCACCTACCTGGAGACGCGCGACGGCGCCGTCATCCTGGGCGACGAGCCGCTTCACCTGGCCCAGCTCCTGTTGGACACCTCGCCCAACGGTGGGGTGCCCGTGGATACGGCCCTGACCGTCGGATTTCTCCGCCTCTGCCGTTACACCGCGACCGGCGCACAGCCGGAACTGGTCGCCGCCAGGGCCATCTTCGACGCCGTCGGCGAGGTCGATCCCGGGTTGGTTCCGGCCGCGTTGGTCGACCAGCTGACCGCGGAGGCCTCCGACGCCGACCTGCTCGCCGAGCGAGGTGCGGCCCTGCTGACGGCCGCGCAGTCCACCGCTGGCGCCGACCTGCTCGACGACACGATCGACGTCCTCGCCCGGGCCGCCGAGCGCACCGACGACGATCACCCCGACCGGGCCGGAAGGCTGTCCAATCTCGCGCTGGCGCTGCGCTTCCGCGCCGACAGAAGCGGGTCGACCGACGATCTCGACGACGCGATCCGCGCAGCCCGCCGGGCTGTCGACGCCACCAGGCCGGATGACGGCGACGCCGCAACCTACCTCAACACCTGCGCCGACGCCGTGCACAGCCGCTTCGAACGCTTCGGCGATCCCACCGACCTCGACGAGGCGATCGGCCTGCACCGCAGGGCGGCCGAGGTCGGTCGCCGTCACCCGGCGGCCGCAGTACTGCGAACTTCCCTGGGCTCGGCGCTGCTGAGCCGGTTCTTCCTGGCCGGCGACCCGGACGACCTCGACGCGGCCGTGGCGAACTGCCGGTCGGCGGCCGATCATGCGCTCGAGGAGAGCCCGCATTTCGCGACCTGCCGGGCGAACCTGGGTAGTGCGCTGGCCGCCCGCGCCGACTGGTCCGGCAGCAATGCCGATCTAGACGCGGCGCTGACGGCCTGCCGCGACGCCGCAGTGCATACGCCACAGAACCACCCGTACCGGTCAACGCGCCTGTCCAACCTGGCCAGCGCGCTCCAGACCCGATACGTACGCCATGGTGATGCCACCGATCTCGACCAGGCCATCGAAAGGGCTGCCGAGGCGGTGACACGCGCGGGTGCCGACGACCCCTATCGAGGGATGTACCTGTCCAACCTGGGGTTCATGCTCCGGGTCCGGGGCGAGCTGGGCCACGACGGCGCCGGGCCGGATCTCGACGATGCGGTCGCCTGTGGTGAGCTGGCCGTCGCGGCCACCCCCAGCGGTCATAACGCCCGGCCGAGCCGGCTGTCGAACGCCGCCATGGCGCTGCTGAGCCGACACGAACTCACCGAGTCACCCGACGACCTCGACCGTGCGGTCATGATGCTGCGACAAGCCCGGCAGGACGCCCATGCCGGCGATCCCGGCCACGCGACCTACGAGTCGAACCTCGCGATCGCCCTGCATCGGCAGGCCCGGAACACCGACGACGTCGCATCAGCACTGACCCACGCCCAAGCGGCGCTGTCCGTCCTGCCGGCGGGCCACCCGCTTCGGGCGGCGGCCGGGCTGAACATCGGCATCGTCCATGAGTCTCTGTTCGACCGTACGGGTGACGAGCGAGAGCGTGACCTGGCCGTGAGGGCATGGTCCGCCGCGGTGGCGGAGTCCGGTTCGCCAGCGGGAAACCGGGTGGCCGCTGGGCGCCGATGGGCGGAGCTGTCGGTCCGCACCGGTCGAGGCCAGGACGCGGTCACCGCCTACGATGCGGTGATCGACCTGCTTCCACTGCTCGCCTGGCGTGGCGTCGCTCGTGCCGACCGGGAACGGCTGCTCGCCGGACATCGGGGAGTGCCCGGCGCGGCTGCCGCCGCCTGCCTCGGCATCGGCCTGCCCGGCACGGCGGCGGCGATGCTCGAACGCAGCCGGGCGGTCCTCTGGACGATGTCGTTGCAGACCCGCGGCGACCTCGACCGGGTTCGCGCCGCCGACCCCGCGCTGGCATCGGCTCTGGAGCGCGTCGGCGCCGCACTCCAACGTCCGCCGATGGCGACGGCCGATCCTGGTTAAGGTGGACGTGCGTCCAGCGAAGGAGTTCGCCATGGCACATCCGGATCCCTCCGCGGTCGCCACCGACGAAGCCTTGGCCCATATGGACGACTACGGTCGTACCGGCGATCCCTCCGCGCTCTCGGCGGCGATCGATCGATTCGGGGCGGCCGTCGACGCCGCCGGCCCGGGGCACCGTCACCTCGCCGTCTATTTGTCGAACCACGCCTCCGCACTGGCGATCCGGTTCCGACGCACCTCCGTCCAGGCCGATCTCGACCGCGCCATCGAGGCCGGGCGCCGCGCGGTGGCGGAGCCCGCGCCGGATCGGGCCGGACATCTGTCTAACCTGGCCGCTGCGCTGAGGACCCGCTTCACGTCGTCCGGCGATCCGACGGATCTGGACGAGGCCATCGACCTGACCCGAGAGGCGGTTTCCGCGGCCCTCGCCGGCCAGCAGAGAGTTCTCTACCGCTCCAATCTGGCTTTGGCACTGGCTGACCGGGCACGCCTCATCGGCTCGGACGCCGATCTGGAGGAGGCGATCGGCTCCGCTCGCCTCGCGGTCGACGACAGCGACCGGAACGATCCGGACCGGGCTCGGCACCTGTCCGCACTCGGCAGTTGCCTACGACAATGGTACGAACGCACCGGAGACCGCGACGTCCTCGACGAGTCGATCGTCGTGTGCCGTCAAGCCGCACAGGACACCCCGGTGCGGCATCCCGCCCGCCCCGAGCGTCTTGCCGCGCTTTCCACGGCGCTCTCCTCCCGGTACGACGCCACCAGTGCAACCCCCGATCTCGCCGCAGCGATCGAGGCCGCCGAGGAGGCGCTGCTCACGGCCCCCGCGTCGGGCACTGCCAGTGCGCGGTATGCCGTGAACCTCGCGTCGCTGCTGCGCGCCCGGTTCGCCGCGCTCGGCCACGATGAGGACCTCGCCACCGCGATCACCCATGCCCAGCGGGCCGTGCGGGCCACCGCCCCGGATGATCCCGAGCGATCACACCGGCTGGTCGGCCTGGCCAACGTCGCCGCCGACCGGTTCACCGCCACGGGCGAACGCATCCACCTCGACCAGGCGATCACCGCCACGAGGCAAGCGGTCGACGGCCTGACACCCGATCACCCCGACCGGCCGGGCATCTCGTCGAACCTCAGCGAACTGCTGCGGCTGCGCTTCGACCTCTACCAGGTTGCCGCCGACCTCGACCAGGCGACCGGGGCCGCCCGCGACGCACTCGGGGCCACACCGACCGGCCATCCAGCCCGGACGGTCGTGTTGTCGAACCTGTCGAACTGCCTGCTGCGCGACTATCAGCGGACAGGCGGCGCGCAGGTCTGGAAAGAGGCCGTGGCGACCGCCTATGCGGCGGTCACGTCACTTCCAGACGGCCATCGCAGGGTACCGGGCCTCCTCGCCAACCTCGCCGCCATCTTGGACCAACCGATCTCCCGGCGGGTTCCGGGCGCGCTGGACGAGGCCATCGACATAGGGCGCCGACTGGTCGCGGCGGACTCGCCGAATCGGCCGGTCTACCGCTCCAACCTGGCCGCCGCGCTCACCAGCAGATTCAGCCGAACCTCCGACCGGGCCGACGCCGACGAGGCGGTGGACCAGGCCCGGCTTGCGGTCGCCGGATTCCCCACGGAGCACCCGGGCCGTGCGGCGGCGCTCGCCGTGCTGAGCAACGCCCTGCTCGGGCGCTTTCCACTCACCCACGACCGTCAGGACCTCGCCGACGTCCTCACCTTTCGCCGGCAGATCGTCGAACTGGTCGCCGCTCCACCGGAACTGCGGATGGAAGCGGCACTCGCCTGGGGAGGTATGGCGGAGGCCGGTGAACTGGACGAGATCGCCGCAGACGGATATGCCGCCGCCGTGCGGCTGCTGCCCGAACTCACCTGGCCGGGCCTTGACCGTGCCACCCAGGAGGCCCAACTGGTCAGGAGGGGCGGTACGACCGTTGTCGCCGCCTCCGCCGCGATCGAGGCCCGCAGAAGACACTCCGCCGTAGAACTGCTTGAGTTCGGCCGTGGTGTGCTCTGGAACCAGGTACTTCTACGGCGCGGCGTTCTCGGCGCGATCGAGGCCGTCGACCAGGACCTCGCCATCCGATTGAACGCCGTTCGCCGGGAACTGAATCGGCCTCTCGGGACCGCCCTCCCGCCCGCACGACCAGCCGGAAATCTGGTCGGGACGACAGGGTTTGAACCTGCGACACCTTGACCCCCGCGCACGTCCCGTTCCCCCGCTCGCGCTCTCAACACCCTGACTCATCCCCTCGACCGCGATCGCCTTCCGTGGGTTGGCGACACGAACGCATGCTTTCTACCGGTCTGACCAGCGGAAAGGTGCACTGATCCAGGCAGACTCCTCGATCGAGGACGCAGAATCTTGGCACAGCGGCGCAGCATTTCTGTTATCGCGAGGAGTTCTGCGGCGCCGCCGTGCGATTGCACGATCTTGGCTTATGTCCGCATCGCCCGGCGCAGCCCCACCATCCGCCTGCTCTCCTTCGCCGGGTGTGACCTGCGGCGCATCACCCGCAGCACGGGGGCTGCTCCTCCAACGGAGTCCCCTTTCCTCGGTCAGGGCTTGTTCCAGCGCGTCCATGGTCTCCCTGGCCACCGCCAGTCCGGACGAGTCCTGATGCGCCCGCACGATTCTGGAATCCACACTGACCAGCTCTAGCCTGACCTGCCCCCGCGAGGCGGCCTCGGCGATCAGGCTATCCATCAGTTCCTGGAGCGCCTCCGCCTTGGCCCAGCTGCTGAAGCGGGAGTAGAGCGTGGACCAGGGCCTACAGCGTTCCGGCACGTCACGCCAGCCCGACCCGGTGCGGAACCGCCATAGGATCCCGTTGATCTGATCACGCATCCACCGGGGCAGCGGTCCGGTGGCCGCCACCGGCAGAAACGGCTCGATCAGCACCCACTCGGTATCGGTCACATCAAAACGCGCCACATGCGGGTTCCATCAGCCATACCAGTTTGCCACCGGCTCTTACCTAGATCCGAATCTCGAACAGCTCCTAGTCATCGCCATGCAAAATTTAGCACCTTGAGACAGACCGAAACTAAACCACCGTGGATCACACCTCTATATCGCACGATGAAACTCGTCCTGAATCTACTCACGTCACAATACTCTGCCCGCATGAAGCTCTTTCTCGGTCGTCCGTGGTGGCAGGGTGTGGCCGCGATTGTTGGAGTCCTGTCAGTGGGGGTGACCGTTGCCGTCGCGATCCTTCAGGACGATCCTCCGCAGCCGATCACGGTACAGAACAATGTGATCAGCGGCGACGGCAACAAGTGCAATGCCCAGGGCATTGGTGCTACCGCGAACTGCACGGTGTTGCCTACCACACCTGCCCGCCTGGGCGATGTATCGATCGCTTGGCCCTACGCGTCGTACTACCTCTTTGCTGGGCCGGTCTCCGCATTGCCAACGCCGCCACCTTTCGGTCCAGACGATCTTTCGGGCCACTGTGACGTATGGGCCGACTGGCTGGCTGCCCAGCCTCGGGTCTACGGCATCAATCCGGCGATCGAGGTCGGCATGACCTCGGGCGAGGCAGAGGTAGTGGCGATCACTTCGATCGAGCCGAAGGTGTTCAACCGCAAGCCTCTGCCGAAAGACAGCACCATCTTCCGCTGCCAGTTCGGCTCGGGCGGAGACGCTGGTTTCAGGGCTGCTGTCGACACCCGCAGCCTAAAAACAGAGGTGCACGAGTTCAATCAGGATCTTCGCTTCTCAATCCCGCCAGGATCGCTCAAGCTCAGCGGTCAGGAATCAGCCTCGGGGCAGATCGTTCTCGCCTCGGAGCCGTACTTCCTCTACGAAGGGTCACTCGTCATCACGGCGAAAATCAACGGCGTGCCTGAAGAGATCGTGCTCGGCTCGATCGAACGGCCGATCCGATGGGTTAGAAGCGAACCTGATTCGCCGAATAGGCCTTGGCGAACCGAGGACGAATATCGTTGGAACTCCAGCTCGAACAAGTGGGCGCACGAACTACCTTTCTCGTGAAGCAACTCACCAGCTCGAGCTGCGGATCTCAGCCGCGGCCTCGATGCCTTCGGCGCAGTGGCCCGGCGGCAGGCGGATATCGATGATCGCGGCGGCGGGCGGGTCACGGCGCACCAGGTCGAGCAGACCGATTGCGTCCCCGGCTTGGTCGGCGACCTCGAAGCCCGCTTCGGTGAGTATTCGTGCGGTGCCCTCCCGTAACAGGACGGCGTCGTCGGCAAGCATCACTCGCATGGGATCTCTGCTCGGATCTGGGTGCCGCCGCCCACCGGGCTGTGAGCAGGAAAAGGAAGCCGTCCGTTCACCATCGAAAACCGGTCGACCAGGCCTTTCAGGCCGCTTCCGCATCGGCCGTCGGCTCCGTCCCGGCCGTTGTCGGTCACCTCGATTCACAGGATTCCGTCGCGCAGCTGCCGGGTGATCACGACCCGCGTGCTCGGCAACCCCGTCACCGCCATCGCCGATGCCGACGGGACCAGGCCAATCAGCCTGGTACCGGACGGCATGACGAATGACAAAGAACAAGGCGGCGGGCAGCTGCTACGCCGGGTTGATCGGCACAGCACCATCGGCTCTCACTGACGGGCGAATCGGTGAATGTCATCGTCGGCGATCTGGCCATCCGGGCGGGCGTTCCGAACCGCCGAGGCGGTCACCGCGCACAGTCTGCGCGCGGGGAAGCGACCGTCGCACATGCCGCGGGCCTGCCGGTCTCGGTCATCGCCGCGTACGGCCGCTGGGCGGCCAAGTCCCCGTGGTGCCGCTCCCGCCGACGGGTAACCCGGCCGCCGACCGCTACCTGACGCGCGGCCAGGCTCCGGCCCGGCACCGGCTGGGCTGCGGCGGGCGGACCGCGCGCTCATGACCGGCGGCTGGGTGAAGTGGTTGTCCAGGAGTTGGCGGGCCGGAGCGGCATGGCGGTGCTGGTCGGCGGCTCCTCCACCGGCAAGACTCGGGCTTGATGGGAGGCCCTGAACGTGTTGCGGTCGGCAGGTGGATGGCAGTTTTGGCACCCTTTTGATCCGACCCGGCCCGAGGCTGTGCTCACGCAACTGGCACCGGTGGGCCCTCGGACGGTTGTGTGGCTGAATGAGACCCAGCGTTACCCGGATGGTCCCGGCGAAGCCAGGGAGCGGGTCGCGGCCGCGTGGCGTACTCTGCTGGCCGATCGCTCGCGTGCTCCGGTACTGGTGCTGGGCTCGATCTGGCCCCAGCGCTGGGATCTGCTTTGACGCGCTGGCCGCCGCGCTGCGTGCGAACACGGGATCGATCCTGATGGGCGTCTGGACCTACGGCGGCGCCGACCACGTCCTGTGCGGGCTGATCGCCAAGGGCCTGGGCGTCGACGCCCGGCTGGTCGACTACGCCGCCTTCCCCGGCAAAGACGGGCTGCCCAACGCGCTGATCGAGGAGCAGTCGCGGCCGGGGTCGGCGGGGTCGCGCAGTTCGCCCCGCAGATCCGCGCGGGCCGCATCAGAGCGCTCGCCGTCGCGTCACCCCAGCGCCTGCCGGACGTCGACGCGCCGACCCTGCTGGAATCGGGTGTACGTCACGTCCACGCCGACCGGGCCCACCTGCTCGGCATCTGCCGGGAGGTCAGCGCGTCGGCCGAATGGTCGGCGACCTGCCGCCGCCGTTGGACGCCTATCTATCTCGACGGCCCCGACTTCCACGACTGGTTCGCCGTCGAGTCGGCCCGGTCGCGTGACGTCCTCACCGATCTCGGCGTCAGGCGGTCAGTGGCAAGGCCGTGTCAAGGTGGCCTGCGGATGCTCCGGGAATGAGACCCTCCCGGCGGCTCCTGCTGATCGCCGCCTTCCTGGCCACCCTGATCAGCCCTGTCATCACCCCGGCGAGTCCCGCGCTGGCCGAGCCACCGCCGTCCCTCGAACCGTCGTCGGTGCAGCCCGAGTTACGCGACCGGGTGCTGGGCGCGAACTGGCAGAAGTCCGCCGACGTGGCTCTCACCACGGCCGGCGACGCGACCGGATTCCACGTGTTCACCGCGTCGGCCGCCTCGGGCTACCAGTGGCGGACCGTCGCCACGCTCACCGAGCCTGGCATGGACACCGACCAGTGGATCGGCAACGCCTGCCTCACCGGATCCGGCTCCAGGATCGTGGCCGTCTACGCGCCGCGCCACTTCACCAACCGCGACTGGCTGTTCAGCCGGGGCGCCTTCGCCGCGATCATCGACACTAAGACCGGCGCCGTCACCAAGCTCCGTGACCAGGTGACGCTGGCCTACTTCAACCCGGGCTGCGGCGCCGGTGACACGGTCGCGCTCACCCAGGGCGTCAGCGAGAAGCATGCCACCACCCGTCTGCTCACGGTCGACACCGCCGCCAATCGGGTGACCCGGACCGTCGTGGCGCGCGGCCAGCTCACCTCGGCCGTCTCCGTGGGCGACACGGTCGTGGCGGCCGACGGGGCCCGGCTCGTCGAGGTCAAGGCGGGCGGCGAGCTGGCCGAACTCGCGGCGACCGGTTCGGTGCCGTTCGACCTGCGCGCGACCGCCGACGGCGGCGTCGCCTTCGCCACCCGCGACGGCGAGTCGGTCAAGGTCCGGCAGTACCTGGGCGGCACGACCCGCGAACTGGCCGCGGGCCGCCTGGGCGACCTGACGGTCCAGTCGGGCGTGAACGGCCGCGTCTTCCTCGTCGGCCAGGCCGGCAGCACGGCGACACTGCCGCAGGGCGTGTCGCTCCTGGACGCCCCGGCGGCGGCCGACATCTCGTCCGAGGGCGGCCTCGCGGTGACCGGCGCGGCGGCGCGCGGGTTGCGCGCGGGGCCGGGCGCCCCGCCCACGGGACCGCCGGACGCGTCGGTTCTGGGCGACGACCAACGTGGAGTGAGTCCCGAGGTGCCCGACGCGGAGCCGGTCGACATCACCGCCCAGGTCGTCACGACCAGGATGGACGTCGGCTTCGAGGTGCAGCCGGGCGCGGACCTGCTCCCGCTGGCCGCCTCGGGACGTGTCACCAACCCCAAGCTGGCGCTGGCCCTCAGACCGGTCGGCCCGGCCGTGACCACCTCCGTCGCCGGGACCGTCGACACCGGCTACCGGTGCGCGATCCCGCGTAACGACCCGTCGATCCAGGTCTACCAGCCGCACTGGCGGCAGGTGGAGTGGGCCGTCGACCAGCTCGTCTTCAAGAACCGGCTGACCGTGTCCCGGCCGGCCGGCTGGAAGGGCCTGACGGGCCTGCCGGGATGGAACCCGCAGAGCGAGTTCCCCGTCCCGGACCTGCAGGGCGGCGGCCGCATCCCGGTGTCGGTCATGTTCGGCATCCTGGCGCAGGAGTCGAACCTGTGGCAGGCCCAGCGCAGCGTCCTGGAGGGCGAGACCGGCAATCCGCTGGTCGGCAACTTCTACGGCGTCAACATCTACGACAGCAACCCGGCCAATGACTGGGACGTCGACTTCACCAAGGCCGACTGCGGCTACGGCATCTCGCAGCAGACCGACAACATGCGCGGCGACGCGTCCCAGTGGAGCGCGAACAAGCAGAAGCGGGTGGCGACCGACTACGTCACCAACATCGCGGCCGGCATGTCGACCCTGGCCCAGAAGTGGAACGAGATCTGGAACGACACCGGCGGGTCGGCGAAGATCCACGACGGTGACCCGTCGAAGATCGAGAACTGGTACATGGCCGTGTGGGCGTACAACTCGGGCTGGCACGCCCAGGCCGACGCCTGGAAGAACGACAACAACGGCACCCCGAACAACGGCGCGTGGGGCGTGGGCTGGACGAACAACCCCGCCAACTCCAACTACCGGCAGGACCGCCGCCCGTTCCTCGACAACAACAACTACTCCGACGCCGCGCACCCGCAGGACTGGCCCTACCAGGAGAAAGTCCTCGGCTGGGCGGCGTGGCCGATCACCAAGACCTGGTGGGACCCGGTCCAGAACAAGACCCTCGCCGAGGGCGGCTACAACTACGCGTGGTGGACCACCGAGGGCTACCGCACCATGATCGTGCCGACGGTCTCCAACACCGGGATCGTCGACAACAACGCCTTCTGCGCGCCGGGCAGCGAGTGCCAGCCGCCGGTGACGGGGAACAGCCGCGGCACCTGCCAACGGGCCGACTTCAAGTGCTGGTGGCACTTCTCCAAAGCATGGAAGGACTGCGCGTCGGCGTGCGGGCACGAGGCGTCCCTGCGCTACGACTCGACCTGGGGAGGCACGGAAAGGGCCGAACCCCAGGACCAGTGGACGACATGCCGAACAGCCGGGCTGCCCGTGGTCGGCGGGGACACGACGAAGGTCTTGATCGTCGACGACACGACCGTCCCGGCGGTCCGCGGCGGCTGCGACAACAGCCAGTGGACCAACAGCGGCACCCTGACGTTCGACTTCGCCCAGGACTCGGCCGGCCGGGTGCCCGCCCGCGCCGACTTCCAGCAGCTCGGCAACGGGTTCGGCGGGCACAGCTGGTTCGGCTACACCCGCACCAGCGCCAGGAACGGCAACACCATGCAGGTGACCGGCACCTGGAAGCCGAACGAGGACATCAACGGGTGGGCCCGGGTGCTCGTCCATATACCGAAGCGGCGCGCGGAGACCCAGCAGGCCCCGTACACGATCAATCTGGGCAACAACGTGCGGGAGACCCGCTACCTGAGCCAGAGCCGCGAGCAGAACGCCTGGTACAACCTGGGCGTCTTCCCGTTCTCCGGACGGCCGGAGGTGTCGCTCACCAACCTGAATCTGGAGGGCGACGGCTCGGCGGCCATCTCGTGGGACGCGGTCGCCTTCCAGGTGCTGAGAAACAGGCCCAAGCACTTCGTCGTGGCCATGGGCGACTCGATCACCGCGGGTGAGGGGGTCGGGAACTACGCCCCGGAGACCGATTTCGGCTACCAGACGCCGCGCTGGAACGCCTGCCGCCGCAGCTCCTACTCCTGGATCCGGCAGACCGTCCTGCCGGGTGAGACCCAGACCGTGGGCCAGCTCGCCGACTCCTTCGACCCGCGGCTCGACTTCGCGTTCGTGGCCTGTTCCGGCGCCGATTCGAGGGACGTGTGGGTGCCGGAGTATTCGTACACGGGACAGCCGATCAACTCCTGGGGAGACTATCGCGGCAAGGCCGAGGGACGGTTCAGGGAGGCGGCGCAGCTGGAGAGCGGCTTCCTGACCAAGAACACGACCCTGGTCGCCCTGTCACTCGGGGCCAACGACGCCGACTGGTCCAACGTCCTGGGCGGCTGCTACCTGATCAACTGCAAAGCCGGCGGCAGTCCCTATGAGGACCAGCTCAGGGCCCGCATCACCGATGTCCTCAACACCAAACAGGAGTTCGGCCTCCCGGCCAACGTCGCCGATATCCTCCAGCGGATCGAGGAGAAGACGAAGAACAAGGACGGGAGCCGGGGGAAGAAGGCGAAGATCGTTCTCATGGGCTATCCGAATGTGGTCGGCTCCACGGTCTGCTCGCGCTTCGACCAGGACGAGGTGGGCATGCTGCAACGGCTCAGCGCTCATTTCGTCACCGAGGCGAAGAACACGGTACGGGTGCTGCGCGACGCCGGGAACGAGGTGTCCTTCGCCGACTCCCTGCCGGCGTTCGCCGGTCACGGGGCATGCGACGCCGGCCCGTGGGTCAACCCCGTGATGTTCACCAAGACCGGTCCCGGCGACTTCACCGACTTCTGGGACGGCTGCATGGCCGACGGGGGCCGGTGCGCGAGCCGGTCATCCCTGCATCCCACCCAGAGAGGGGCGCAGGAGTTCGCCGCCGTGTTCAAGAACCACCTCACCAGCCCTGAGGTGAACTACACCGGCTGGTAACGCCAGGACCAGCGCCGCGCGGACGCCCTGACCGGCTCGTAGTCGAGCGAGGGGTCCGCGCGGGCCATCCGGTCGTGCAGCTCGTGCAGCTCTCTGGTCGGTTCGAGCCCGAGTTCCCGCACGAAGTCGCCGCGCGCCCTGCGGTAGCCCGCCAGCGCGTCGGGCTGCCGCCCGTCGCGATACAAGGCGATCATGTACGCCCCGATCAGGCGCTCCCTGAGCGGATGCAGCAGCACCAGATCGGCGAGCTCGGGGAGCAGCTCCCGATGCCGCCCGCATTGGAGTTCAGCCTCGGCCCGCGACTCGATCGCGCCCAGACGGAGCTCCTCCAGCCCGACCCCCAGCCGATCCCGGAGCCGATCGGACGCGGCGTCGGCGAGCAGCGGCCCCCGCCAGCAGGCCAGGGCGTCGGTCAGCAGCCGCGAGCGGGCCCCGGGCCCGGGCGACCGACGGGCCTGCCCGACCAGGTCACGGAACCGGAACAGGTCGATCGCCCCGATGTCGGTGGCGGCCAGATAGCCGTCGCCCTGACGCAGCAGCCGGAACCCCCGCGAACCGGTCCGGTCCGGATCGAGCGTGCCGCGCAGCCGGGCGACGTGGCTGTGCAGGATGGCCCTGGCGTTGTCCGGTGGCGTGTCGTCCCACAACAGGTCGAGCAGCCGGTTGACCGGGACGACGTGTCCCGCGTCCAGCAGCAGCAGGCCCAGCAGGCAGCGCTGCGCGCGCCGGGAGAGTGTGATCGCCGTGTTCCCCTGCCCGACTTCGACCGGCCCCAGCAGCCGGAACTCCCAACCTCGAATCCGCATGATCGCGAGCGTCGGACACAGGGGTATAGATGAGGTATAGAGCCAGGTAGAACCCCTTTTTCCGGGCACGACCGGCGCTGGCAAGGTCATGTCAAGAAACGTGATCGACGCTACGGCCATGCGAATCAAACGATCAATCTTCGCGGCGGTCGCCCTCCTCGCCGGCATCGTCCTCCCGCTTGCCGTGAGCCAGCCCGCGAGCGCCCGGGCGTGCTCCAGCCAGGTCTCCGGCAGCCACCAGTGGGCGGGCAATCTCAGCGTGCACGTCCGCGGCACCAGCTGCAGCACCCGCAGGGGCCACCTCACCCTCAGCAACTTCGAGAGCTGCTGCCCCAAGATCTGGGTGAAGGTCGAGCGGCAACTGTGGGGCAGCTACGGCTGGCTGACCACCAACAAGGCGTCCGCCTCCACCCTCTGGACCGCGTACAGGGAGATGGACACCGGGACGGTCCCCTCACGGCCCTCGGACGGCGACGAGCGATTCCACGCCTGCTGGGCGTTCACCGGGCCGAACGACGGTGAACCCGGATCCGGCTGGAACTGCGGCGGCTGGGTCGACTAGCGGGATCACGTGACGGCTCGGTCGCCCGTCGCGGCCGGGCCTTTTCGTCTGAGGGAAGCAGGGAACTGGATCTCCCTCGCCATCGCCGTGCTCGCCGCCCTGGTCGGGGTCGAGTTGGTGCGGCGCGTCCACGGTCCGTTCTTCCTACAGGGGGATGAGAACGGATTGGTCGGTACGCACCAGGTGCGGGAGCAATACTCGCTGGAGCCGTCCGAGCACTGTGCCCTGCGACGTTCTAGCCCATGGTTCCGGTCGTGCAAGGGGTGCTGCCCGGGCCGGAGTCGGCGGCGTTGTTGAACCAGGCCTTGACCGCCCAGGGTGTCGTGGACGAGGTAGTCAGCCCGGCGGTCGCCGTTGAGGTCGGTGATGTCAGGAAGAGGTCAGGCAGAAGGGGTGGCCGGCCGGATCCAGGAGTACCCGCCAGCGTCCGTCGCCGGGCTGATGGTCGGGTTTGGCCGCGCCGAGTTCCAGGGCCAGCGCTTCCGTCGCATCGAGGTCATCAGCGCGGAAATCCAGGTGGAACTGTTGTGGCACGTTCTGGCCTGGCCACTGGGGAGCCCGGTATCCATCCACCCTCTGGAACCCCAGATCACAGCCGGAGTCGTCCGTCAGAGCGGCGAACTGGTCTGTACTGAACAGTTCGCGCATCCCGGTCAGTGCACCGTAGAAGGCCGCCAGCGTCTGCGGGTCGGCACAGTCCAGAGTCACGCCTCGCAGTACAGCGCCTGGCACCATCGGCTCCTTCACGTCCGCGCGTCTGTCTCGTAACCCGCCGCTGCACGCGATCACCGGCCACAGCCACACCGTACTCGCCACGTCCACAGCGGAAGTAGCGGTTTACTTCGCCCTTGGCCGTGGTTTCGATTTACATCGACCCCAACGCCGGTTACCTCTGGTCGGGAGACACCTGCGTCGAAACGGACGCCCACGCCCAGTGGTGGACGTCCTGCTTGACCACTCCCGAATTCGTCGATGGCACGTGCGTCGACCCGGCAGAGCCTCGATTCTGCCGGGCCCAGGGACGACCAGATGCCATTTGAGGTCTCCCGATGTGTCGGGATTCCAGGTTGCCACCCATCCCTAGAAGGTCAGCCCGGTGGGAGGGCGCCGTTCTTGGCGACCGGCAGGGCCAGCTGGCCGGAGCCGGTCAGAATGGCCTGCTCCTGCGGGAGTCCGGCCAGGACGGGGTTGATGTGCCGCAGGGTCAGCGTGACCTGGGGCGTGGCGGCGACGTCGAGGTCGAACTTCTCCAGGTCGATCCAGCGGATGATGCCGAGGATCTGGTCGGGGATGACGTCGCCGGCCTTCTGCACGGGAACGCAGAGCTGCCGGGCGGGGCCGACCCGGACAGGGTGGTTCGGGATCTGCGGGACCAGCACGGGGTTGAGCTGGCGCAGGCTGATCTGCGCACCCATCGGGGTGTTGGGGAAGACGCCGTAGCACTTCAGGTCGATGTGCCGGACGAGCGCCAGCACCTCGGCCGGCGGGACCACATTGTTCTTGATCACCGGTACGCAGAGTTGCTGCGGGCCGCCCATCGATACCTGGGTGCGCGGGAAGTTCTGGAACAGCGGGTTGAGGTGGCTGAGAACCAACCCGATGCCCACGTTGCTGCCGGAGATCCGGTAACAGGCCAGGTCGATGAACTTGATGAAGTCGAGCGCGGGCGGCGGGGGCTGCTGGTCGTTCTTGGCGACCGGGACGCACAACTGGTCGCGCAGGCCGAGCGTGACGATCTCAGTGGGCAGGTTGGCGAGCACCGGGTTGATGTGCCGCAGCATGAGCGTGGTGGGCGGCGGCTGGTAGGCGTTGGTCCTGAAGCATTCCAGGTCGAGGTACGCCGTCAGCATCTTCGGGCTCGGCAGCGCGGCCGCGGCGGTGGCGGGCGGCACGCCGAGGAATGCCAGGGCGAGGATGGCGGCTCCGGCGGATGTGACACGCCGGAGCACCGATTTCCTACGGTCCATTGCGGCTCCAGAATCGAGGGGTCAGGCCTCTTCGACCCGAGTGTGAGCCGCTCCGGACGTACATTCAATTTGCCGTCACTGTCGGACGTTCCAGCGCGTACAGGCCGCCCAGCCGGACGGCCGCCGTGCCGTCACCGAACGGGTCACGAGCGACCTGGTGTAGATGGATCCCCACGTACGCCCAGGCCAGCGTCGTAGCCGTGGGCAAGGCGCGATATGCGACACCGCGGCCTCGTTCGATTAGTGCCCTGGCCAAGTCTCTGAGCGCGTTGTCTGCTTTGTCGGACGAGTAAAGCATCGTTCTCGACGGTCAGGTGCTGGTCGTAGTCACCGGGACGTTGCTCAGGCGGATGACGGCCACGGTCGAGGACGGGCGCGAACAGGATCGCGGCTTCGAGCTTCTCGGCATCAGTGAACGTCCCGGTCGATCAGGACGACGTGCAGGTGGACGGCGGCCAGAGTGCCACTGGCCGCACCTCCCACGACCGCGATGACGCCAGAGGTGGACATGTTTTATGGACGATTTCTAGGTCGGCAGATCGTCCGCTGTTCCGTCGATCGCCGGGCCCAGGTCTGGGGGTAGGTGGGCCACGACGAGCGCGATCGCTTCCTGGGGCGTTGTGGCGTATGCGAATGCGCCCGAACCGAGATGCACCCGGTAGACCCCGTCGCGACGGGGATCGACGGCGACCATGACAGCTGCGTAGGGGTAGCGGGTGCAGCGGCTCCAGGCCAACGTCCCCACGCTGCTGAAGGGGAACAGCATGCGCAGCGCAGACTCCGCGTAGGCGGCCTCGATCAGGTCATGGTCGAGGTTCGGCCGCTCACGATAGGACTGCCATTGCATGGCGACAGGATCGCCGCTCTCGTAGGCTTCAGACATCGGGTCGTAGCCGACGAACGGCCAGGCGGATGCAAGGTCCGCGACCCGTGCTCCCGACTGCCATGTCGCGGTCGCGCCCGCGACATCGGCCAGATCGGTGGTGATCCCGTGGGCCATCTGCACGTTCCGCTCCCAAAACGACAGCAAGAACGCGCGCTCCTTGATCGCCAGATGCGTGCTCACCGACCGATTCCCGTCAGTCAGCTGAGCCGCCGTCTGCCGCCACCCGGGAGCGGACTCGTGAACCACGGTCAGCGGATGGCCCGCCTCGTCGAGCGCGCGCTGCAACGCGGCCACCAGGGTCCCGGCCGCGCCGACTTCGGGGTAGAGCTCAGCGAGTTCTGGCTGACGCGTCATAGGAGAATTCTGCAGGGCAGCGCACCGCGCGTCACGGCTTGGGCAGACCGAGGATCAATCTTCGGATCGCCTCGCTTCGCGATCATTTTTTGCCAGTTTCACTGAACCGTAGCGTAAACCGCGAATTGCCAGGAGAGCACCAGTTCGCAGGCCCCAGTGTTACCGCCAAGCATCCATGGCGCGAATGGGCGCCGCTGAGGGGTTCTCGGCCGGGGTCGGTCTCGTCACGACCAGGTACACCCGCTGACGGAAAGTCGTGAAATTGGCAGCGATGGGCGGGTGAACAGATCGAGGCCCGGCCGGCGGGTTCTGATCGCGGTGCCGGCCCCCTGTCGACCGCGGCCGGATCGGAAGCAAGCAACACCTGATCACCGATGCGAATGGCATCCCGTTCGCCTTGGTGAGCATCGACTTTGCAGCAGCTCGACGATTCGGCAATCTCACGCCAGACACCCTCGACGACGCCGGAGGATGTCGCCTGGTGCTGTCAGTTCATCGTCACCAACTCGCTCAGACTGACCGCGGCTGAAGCCCAGCTCAACAACCCCTATCAGCGTGTCCGGATGTGGAAGGCGATCACCGAACGACTCGCGCCCGGCGCTGAAGTGACCTGGATGGAATACTGAAACCAACAGTGCACACCGGACGGCTGACGCACCACGACCCGATCTTCCTAAGAGATCAGGCCTCCATCAGATCCGCCACTCGCGCGCCTTCGAGCACCTCGCTCCCGTTGTCACGCCACGCCCGCGTGTCACCCAGGATCTGGAACCGCATGGCACACATCATCCGCGACCCACACGAAAGCCGCCACCGGCTCGATGGATCGAAGCCATCGATGAACCCCATTGACAACAGTCGTTTCTGGAGATCGATCCCGCGTACATAGGCTGGTTCAACACCGCGCTGCCAGGAATGCCGTCACATCGGAGGTGGCGTCCGTCATGACCAGTTGCCCAATCCTCTTTGACCCGCTCTCGCCGGAGCAACTGGCGGATCCGTATCCGCTTTACGCTCGGTTGCGACGTGAGGCCCCGGTCTTCTACTCCGAGGCGCACGGGCTGTGGGTCGTCAGCCGGTACGAGGACGTGCTCGCGGTCGTACGCGACACGGAGACCTTCTCCTCCCAGAACGCGGTCCGTGCCTCCGTACGACCGCTTCCGCAGCCGGTGCTGGACGTCCTCGCCACGGGCCGGCCCATGGCGCCGACGCTCACCGACAGCGACGGGCAGGTTCACCGCAGGCTCCGCCTGCTGGTCAGCAAGGCGTTCACCCCCAAGCGTGTCGCCGAGCTGGAAGGCCGTATCAGGGAGAACGTCGACGCTCTCATCGACGAGTTCGCCGGCGACGGCCGCGCGGACATCATCGAGAGGTTCGCGTGGAATCTTCCGATGTTCACCCTCACCGACATGCTCGGTATCCCCCGCGACGACATCCCCACCCTGCATCGGTGGAGCGTCAGCTGGTTGCGCATCCTGCAGGCGACCGACGGCGTCGAGGAACTCGTCACCCGCGCGCACGACGTCGTGGCGATGCAGCGGTATTTCATGGACGCGCTTCAATCGCGGGTGGGCAAGGCGGGAGAGGACCTCATGTCGAGCCTGCTGGACGCCCGCGTGGCCGATGGCGAGCCCATCGGGCATGAGGAAGCCATGCGCGTGACGATCAACCTCCTCATCGCCGGACATGTGACCGTCACCCGCAGCATCGGCAATGGTCTCACCACATTGCTGGCGCACTCGGACCAGCTTCAGGCCGTGCTGAACGACCCGGACCTGGTGCCGGCCATGGTGGAGGAGATCCTGCGCTTCGAGTCACCCGCGCAGGGACTTTTCCGTACCGTCCGCAAGGACACCGTGCTCAATGACGTGGCGATCCCGGCCGGCGCTCACCTGATGGTCCACTGGGCGTCGGCCAACCGTGACGAGCGGGTTTTCGGCGAGTCCGACGTCTTCGATGTCACCCGCGACTCCATGGCCACCCACGTCGCCTTCGGAAAGGGAGTCCATGCCTGCCTGGGCGCCCCGCTCGCCCGCCTGCAGTTGAAGATCGCGTTACCCCGGCTGTTCGAGCGGTTGCCGAATCTCCGCGTGGCCGCGGGCGAGGACACCGCCGTGCGCGACACCATCTTCTTCGCGCGCGGCTTCAAGAGGCTCGAAATCGAATGGGACGTGAAAGACGGCTGAGCCTATCGATCACAGCGATGACATCCATCGATGACAATCGTTTCCGGTGCTTCCCCGTCGTCGCATAGGTTCACCGCAGGGGCACATTTCTCAGCTCGCCAGGTAAACGCTTCCGGATCATCGGTTGAGCGACCGCTGCACGCACTTCGCTGTACGCACAGAACGTCACACGCATGCGCTCTGGCAGGTTCTTGGAGAACGCATTGAACAAGCCGAATGGTGAAGTCGTCATCGTCACCGGTGGTGCCAAGGGCATCGGCCGCACCTACTGCCACACTCTCGCCGCCGCCGGTTACCGGGTGGCTGTCGCCGACATCGCCGACCCCTCCGACACCGTCACCGAGATCTTGGACAACGGTGGCGAGGCCCTCGCGGTCGACGTCGATGTCGCCTCGCCGGAGTCGGCCGAGGCGATGGCCGGGCAGGTGGCCGAGAGGTGGGGCCGCATCGACGGCCTCATCAACAACGCCGCCTACTTCACCGCAGTACGGAAGGCGCCGTTCCACGAACTCACGGCCGAGGAGTGGGAGAAGGCGTTCCGCGTGAACGTTCTCGGCACCTGGCTGTGCTGCAAGGCCGTCTTTCCCGTCATGCGCGAACAGGGCTACGGGAAGATCATTAACACGTCCTCGATGGTGGTGGCGACCGCGATGCCGATGTTCCTGCACTACGTCGCGTCGAAGTCGGCGATCGTCGGTCTCACCCGCTCCCTCGCCCACGAGGTGGCGCGGTACGGCATCGCGGTCAACACCATCTCACCGTGCTACGTGCCCCACGACGCCTCGTACGTCGCCAGGCAGGACCACGCCATGGGCGCCGCGATCATCAACCAGCGGGCCTTCAAACGCGAGATGACCCAGCACGACCTGGTGGGCACGATGCTCTACCTGATCGGGCCCGGCTCGGACTTCGTGACCGGCCAGAACCTCTTCGTCAACGGCGGACGCGCCTTCACCTGAGAGAGGCGTCGTCCGCTGCAGCAGTTTGGGGGAATCGGTGATTGGTCTGACGCGGCGGCACGACTGGTTATGCGACCGCCGGGCATTCGGGAGAGGCGTCGCAGCATGAGAGCCGGGGTCGACGCCACCGGGGAGACCCTTCCCGTCGCGGTGGTGGGCGCGGGCCCGGTCGGCCTGATCACCGCCCTCGGACTGACCCGGTACGACGTGCCGGTGGCCGTCTTCGAGGAAGACGACCGGCTCTCGCTGGACACCAAGGCCGGCACCGTGCTCACCCGCACCCTGGAGGTGCTGCACCGGTACGGGGTGCTGCCCGACGTGCTGCGCGCCTCACTGCGTATCGACGAGATCGGTGAGATCGACCGGGCCACCAACGAACCCACGCTGAGCGTGCGTACGGGAGACCTCACCGAGGACACCCGCTTCCCCTTCGTCGTCAACATCCCCCAGCACCAACTCGAACCGGTCCTGCGTGACCGCCTCGTGGCGCGTGAACTGGCGACCCTGCACATGGCGCATCGGCTGACCACCTTCGAACAACACGCCGACCACGTCGAGTTGACGTTCGACACCCCGGACGGCGAGCGGCACGTCAAGGCCCGCTATCTCCTGGCCTGCGACGGTGGCCGCTCGCGGGTACGTGAGCGGCTCGGTATCACGGTGGAGGGGCACACGCTCGACGAGCGCTACGTGCTGGTCGACCTCAAGGTGGATCTGGATATCGCCAACCCGCGCGACTACCCCTACCTGGCCTACTTCTCCGACCCTTCCGAGTGGGTGGTCCTGGTCCGGCAGCCGCACTGCTGGCGCTTCCTCTACCCCCTGCCCAAGGAGGCCGCCGAGCCGACGTACGAGGAGTTGCGGGACAAGGCCAACCGGTTCATCGGTGAGGTCGAGGGCATCGAGGTGCTCGGTACCAACCTCTACTCCGTCCACCACCGCGTGGCCGGGCGGTGGCGTACGGGCCGGGTGTTCCTCATGGGCGACGCCGCGCACCTGATCACTCCGATGTGGGCGCTCGGCCTCAACACCGGCGTGCTCGACGCGTGCAACCTGCCGTGGCGGCTCGCCTGGGTGCTGCGCGGCTGGGCGGAGGAGACGCTGCTGGCCGGCTACGAGGTGGAGCAGGCCCCAGTCGCGATCAAGGGTTCAGGCCAGATGGCCGAAGCGGCCCGCGCCGCCATGAGCCGGCAGGGCGATACCGTGGGCGGGGCCGTCACGGCGATGACCGACGGCAACTGGGGCAACGCGTTCACGCGCGGTCTGCTCGGGGTCCGCCTCGACGTCGATGGCACCGGCGACTGGTCGATGGTCAGGACCGGTTCGGCCCCGCTGCCGGTACGCACCGGCGACCGCGCTCCCGACCTGCCGCTCTTCGGCCTCGAAGGGCCGGTTCACCTGCACGATCTCACCGCCGAGTCCTTCGTCGCGCTCTACTTCACCGACACCCGGCGACGCCCGCAGGTGCCCGCTCAGGACAGTCCCGCACTGCGGCGTTTCGCGGTCTCCCGCTGGGACGCGCCGCACGACTCAGGGCTGCGTGGGCGAGCCCTGTTCGACCCCGCCGACCGGGTGCGCCGCCGGTTCGGCGTGGACACCGACGCCGTTGTCCTGCTCAGGCCCGACGCGCACGTGGCCGCGATCCTGCCCTTCACTCCCACGTCGGATGAGGACGTCGCCGCGGCCGTTTATCAGCGCATCACCGGATGCGCTCCGATCCGTTTCGAGAAGTTCGAGAAGTTCGGGGAGAAGGCATGACCAGCGCCAAGACCGTGCCCGGCCCCGACGGGCAGCCCGTCGAACTGGGCCCCGTCGGCCAGGAGATCGTTTTCGAGAACGAGCAGGTGCGGGTCTGGGAGATCGAGCTGGAGCCCGGCCGATCGCAGCCGTGGCACCACCACCTCAACCCGTACCTGGTGATCGCCCTGGAGGCGGCGGACAACCGCATCGACTCGATCCACGGGGGTGACCCGCGTCTGGTGCACGAGCCCGTCGGGGGAGTCGTCTACCGCGATCCCGGCGAGATCCACATGCTCACCAACCGTGGCGAGGGCCGCTACCGCTGCCGTCTGGTCGAACTCAAGTGCCTGGGAGAGAACGACAAGGAGGAACAATGAAGGCCACCTGGTTCACCCGCTTCGCCGGGGCCGCCGGCGTCGTGCTCATGGTCGCCGCGTGCGGCGGCGGAGGAGGCGACGAAGGTCAAGCCGCCGACACCGTCCGCTATCTGACCTCGTTCAACACTTTTGGTCGCGACGCGTACGCCTATGTGGCGCTGGAGAAGGGCTACTTCAAGGACGCGGGGCTCAACGTCGACATCAAGCCGGGCACCGGCACCGTCGACGCGATGAAGCTGCTGGCCGGTGGCCGGGCCGACTTCGGCATCGGCGACTTCACCGGCACGCTGATCACGATGGCCAAGGAGAAGCTGCCCGTCGTCGCCGTCGGCATGGTGCACCAGAACTCGTTGGCCGCGATCATCGCGCTGGAGGAGGGCGGGATCAGAACGCCGAAGGACCTGGAGGGAAGGACCATCGGCGACCAGCCGGGTTCCACCGTCCAGGTGACCTTCCCGGTTTACGCCAAGGCCGCCGGCGTCGACGCGTCGAAGGTCACGTTCGTCCCGGGCGCCCCGCCCGCGTTGCCACAGCTGCTGGCGAGCGGCTCGGTGGACGCGATCGGCCAGTTCGTCGTCGGCCGAGGGCTCATCGAAAAGGCCGCACAGGGGAAGAAAGCCGTCGTCCTCTCGTACGGCGAGGTCCTGCCCGACCTGTACGGCAACGCGTTGCTGACCTCGAACACCATGGCCAGTGAGAAGCCCGAGGTGGTCGAGAGGTTCGCCGCCGCCCTGTTCAAGGGCCTGGAGTACTCCATCGCCAACCCCGAGGAATCCGGCGAGATCCTCAAGAAGTACCAGCCCACCCAGAACGCGGAGGTCGCGGCCGCGGAGGTACGGGCGATGGCTCCCTACGTCACCGCGCGGGGCCAGACGATCGGCGCGGTCAGCAGGGCCAAGGTCGAGGCGAACATCAAGCTTCTCACCGATTCGGGTGCGATCCCGGCCGGAATGACTCCCGAGCAGGTCATCGACCTGTCCCTGACGCCGCAGGGCTAGGCGAGGCGGCATGATCAAACTCACGCACGTCTCGCACGTCTTCGCCGGACGTCAGGGTGAGGTCCACGCGCTGGACGACATCACCCTTGAGGTGCGCCGCAACGAGCTGGTGACGCTCGTGGGCCGCTCGGGCTGCGGCAAGTCGACCATGTTGCGGATGGTCGCCGGGCTGCTGCGGCCCTCGTCGGGAACGGTCACGGTCGCCGGTGAGCCGGTGGGCAAACCCCGGCAGGATGTCAGCTTCATGTTCCAGCGTGCGGCCCTGCTGCCGTGGCGTACGGTGCTGGACAACGTCCTGCTCCCGGTGGAGATTCTCCGCCTGGACCGGGCGGCCAAGCGCCGGCGGGCACATGAGCTGCTGGAACTCGTCGGTCTCGCCGGTTTCGAGAAGCGGCTGCCGCACGAGTTGTCGGGCGGCATGCAGCAGCGCGCGTCCCTGTGCCGTTCGCTGATCCAGGATCCCCTCGTCCTGCTCATGGACGAGCCCTTCTCCGCGCTCGACGCGCTGACCCGGGGGGAGCTGTCGATAGAGCTGCAACGCATCCGGATGGAGCGGGAGATGACCATCGTCTTCGTCACCCACTCCATTGAGGAGGCGGTGCTGCTCGCCGACCGGGTGGCGGTGCTCAGCCCCCGGCCCGGCCGGCTCCGCAAGATCATCGACGTGGACATCCCACGCCCGCGCACACTCGGGCGCAACGCGTACGCGGACCGAGTCGCCGAGGTCAGCGCCGAACTGCACGAGCTGTTGATGCCGGCGCCCATGGCGTCGGAGGGCGCCGGATGACCGCCGTGCCGCGGACGCGGCGGATCGGCTCCAGGGCGACGCGGCGTCTGGTGGACTGGGGCCTCCCCGTCATCGCCCTGGTCGTCCTGGTCGCCCTGTGGTGGCTGGCCACGATCGTCTTCTCGATCGAGCGGTTCCTGGTGCCCGCGCCGGACGACGTGATCGAGGCCTTCATCGGCCAGCCCGGCTTCCTCTTGGAGCAGACCTGGGTGACCCTGCTGGAGACGGTGCAGGGGTTTGCGGTCGCGGTCGTCGTCGGAATCTCCACGGCGATGTCGATCGCCGGTTCGCGGTTACTTGAGAAGATGATTTATCCGCTGCTGCTCGCGGTGAATGCCGTACCGAAGATTGCGATCGCGCCGATCCTTGTGGTCTGGCTGGGCTTCGGGCAGTTTCCGAAGATCGTCATGGTGTTCCTGCTCTGTTTCTTCCCGATCGTGATCTCAACGGCCACCGGCCTGAAATCCACTCCCGCCGAGCTGACCGAGCTGGTCCGCTCCTACGACGCCAGCCGCCTGCAGGTGTTTTTCAAAGTCCGTTTTCCGTACGCGTTGCCGCAGGTGATGGTGGGTCTCAAGACGGCGATCTCGTTGGCGGTCATCGGTGCGGTCATCGCGGAATTCGTCGGTGCCGACGCCGGACTCGGCTTCGTCATCGTGCAGTCGGGCGCGAGCGCGGACACCCCGCTGGCCTTCGCCGCCATGGCCCTGCTCGGCGTCATCAGCATCGTTCTCTTCTACGGTCTGAACGCGCTTGAGAAGGTGATCCTCCCGTGGGCGGAGGAGAATCGTTGAGAGATTAGATGCTGCGAGCCGTGTCGATGAGCCGGCGGCGGAGCCACTGGTGCGCGAGGTCGTCGTTGTCGCGAGGGTTCCAGTACATGGCTTCCTGGATGGCGCTCAGCGACAACGGATATTCCACGATCCGCAGTTGTGCCACGCTGACCAGTTTGAGAGCCAGACGTTCCGGCGCGATGGTGGCCAGCCGGGTTCCGGTGAGCAGGAGCAGCGGCACCGCGAAGCTCTCCGTCGTCAGCTCCACCGGAATGTGCACATTCAGCGCCTCCAGATCCACGTTGGTGATCGGTGAGACGGTTCCCCCGCTGAAGGCGACGTACCGGAGTGCGGTGGCCTGTTCGGGTGTCACCGAATCGCGCACGTCAGGGTGGTTCCGATCGACCACCAGCACGTAGCGATCGGTGAACAGCGGCTCGTGGGGGAAGGGAAGCTTCCGGTCGGCGAGCTTGGTCGGGATGATGACCATGTCGACCGCTCCGGAGCGGAGCTGGTCGGCGAAGTCGGCGTCGACCGGACGCATGCAGATCCGAATGTGCGGCGCCGTACCGGCGATCGATTCCAGCAGCGGGCCCAGGAGCACTATCGTGACGTAATCCGCCGCCATGATCGTGAACGCGGCCTTGTCCTTCGCCGGGTCGAAGCCGGGCGAGCGAAGTAAAACCGCCTCGGCGGCGCTCAGCGCCTCCCGCACCGGCCCGACCAGCGTATCGGCGAGCGGCGTCCGCTGCAGGCTCCGCCCTTCCCGCACCAGCAGCGGATCACCGAAATGTTTGCGCAGTCTCGCCAGCGAGGCGCTCATCGCAGGCTGCCCGACCGACGTCCGCTTGGCCGCCCGCGTGACGTTGCGCTCGGTCAACAGCGCGTCCAGCGCGACGAGCAGGTTGAGGTCGACACTTGCCAGGCTCATGAAGGGCTCCGGCCGCTTATCAGGAAGATCGACAACTCTCCACGACGCTACCACTCCATAAAGCGCGGCGCGCTGCACGAGTTGGGAGTCGCCTCGCTGGTGTTGTTCTCCCATCTGATGGCCTGCGATAGCTTCGAACTGCTGGACTCTGAACCGGGTGGGGAGGGCTTCCGCCGTTCGGGCGCCTGGACACGGTGCCGGAGGGTGCGCTGCGCAAGGCCCGACTGCTGGAGCGGCACCTCATCGAGGTCGAGACCGGGCTGTTGCCGGACGCGGCCGAGGGCACGCTGCCCAAGCCGGAGTACGACCCGCGCCGGCGCACGCTGGGTGAACGGTTGTCGGCCACCCTCTCCCGGGCGACGTTCTATCGGCTGGTGGGCGGACTGACGCAGGGCAAGTACACCTTTTCTTCGGCGACCGCACGCCGGTCTCGGGCTCGAAAGCCCGAGGCGCCGTTCACGCCATCGGCGGCGGCACGGCCGGGTGAGGTCGTCCAGATCGACACCACGCCGCTGGACGTGCTGGCGATATTGGATGACGGCGTCACCGGACGCGTGGAGCTGACCATTGCAGTCGATGTCGCGACCCGGACCATCTGCGCGGCGGTGCTGCGGCCGGCGGGCACCAAGGCGGTGGACGCGGCGCTGTTACTCGCGCGGACGCTGGTGCCCGAGCCGATGCGGCCTGGCTGGGCTGAGGCCTTGTGGATGTCGGCGTCGCCGATTCCGCATGCCCGGTTGATGAGCATCGATGCCCGGCTTCGGCACGCTGTGGCCAAGCCGGTCATCGTCCCGGACACCATCGTGGTCGACCGCGGCAAGGTGTTCCTGTCCTCGACGTTCATCGGCGCGTGCCGGTCGTTGGGCACTCCGTCCAGCCCGCCCGGCCGGCCACTCCCACCGATAAGGGCGTGGTCGAGCGGACCTTCTCCTCGATCAACACGCTGTTCTGCCAGCACGTCGCCGGTTACGTGGGCTCGAACGTCACCATGCGCGGCCAGGATGTCCAAGCGGTATGGACCATCCAGGAGCTGGCCGATCTGTTCGAGGAGTGGGTGATCGCCTGCTGGCAGAACCGGCCGCATGACGGGCTGCGCAGCCCGCTCCTGCCGGAAAGAGCGCTGTCGCCCGCACCGGTTACCTGCCGGTGCGCCTGAGCGGGGAGGACTATCTGGAGTTGCTGCCGGTGGAGTGGCGTGCGATCAACGAGTATGGGATACAGATCGGCTGCCGTGAGCTGCGCCCTTACCGGCGCCAATCGTCAGGGATCGAACTCAAGGCCGGCCTGTGGGAGGTGCACCACGATCCCTATGACCTCTCGCACGTATGGGTGCGCGACCACCGTGCCGGAGGCTGGATCACCGTCCCGTGGACCCGCCGCAACGTCGTATCGGGACCGTTCGCCGACTTCACCTGGCGGCACGCCTGCTCGATCCTGGCCTCCCGAGGCGCCGACGACACCGACGAGAACCCCATTGCCGTGGTGGTGGAGGACCTGCTGTCGCGCGTCGGAAAGGGCCCAGGTCAGCGCATCATCGCACGCACCCGTGCCGTCAGCGCGCTACCACTCCGCCCCGACCACCAACCCCCGGCCGAAGACAGCGACGAGCTCCAGGCTGAGCAAGCCGATCTCGGACAGGTCGCCCCGTTCGGAGTCTTCGACGCCTTCACCGAAGGAAGCCGTTGACCATCGACCTGCCCGAGGACCCGCAGGCGCACTACCCCCTGACAAGCAAGGAAGGATGGCGAACGTTCGTCGACGAACACCCGCTCCCGCCCGCGCTGCTGTCACCCTCGGCGCTGCAGAACCTGACCGAGCCCCAACGCGCCGACTACTACACGACCTTGGAGGACTACCATGCCCAACTCGTAATCGTCTCGACGCCGACCGTCCGGCATGTCACCGCGACCGGCCGACAACGGATCCTGCTCAATAGGCACCAGCGCTCGGCCCGCCGAGGGCTGATCGTCTCCGGTGTCACCAGAACGGGGAAGACCACCGCGATCACCCAGCTCGGCAAGAACCACGAGCAGCTTGCCCGCCGACGAGGATGCCGAAGGTCGATCCTTCCGGATCAGCGGCATGAAGCAGTCCATCCGCCGAAACGGCTTCTGGATTCGCTGTCATCAAGCCGCCTCGTCCGTGGAGCCGGGAGCGGGAGCCAATCGCACGCTGTCGGACTGAGGGCTTCTCGTCGGGGAAGACCCACTTCCTGAGCGCCCAGAAGCGGAAGATCATGGCGATTAGCGTGCCGACGATCTGTGCGCTTATGAGTCGGCGATCTCCTGGGTCACCACGCTCACGTCCGGGGTCTCCAGGTCGAGTACGTACCGGGAGATCCAGAGCGGCGCAGAGCTGAGCACCAAGCCGACGCCACTGACCAGGAAGAACAGCGCCGCCTCGTGACGGCGCTCGCGGCCGCCCCTGGTCCGGAACGACCCAGGGCCCCGACCAGGCCAGAGTTTCGCCCGGGCGTTCCTCAAGGGGCAGCCGCACAAGGCGGCCATCGCGACCACCCTGGTTAAGGACCGCATTCAGAAACTCGGCGACTGGCCCTTCACGACGATGGCACAAAATGCGAATATACGTTCGAATAAAGAAGATCGTCTTTCGGAACGGAGTGCATGTGCGTCCTTCAGCCTCTGAACGCATCAGCCGATTAGCCGCCTCGGCCGGGGCTCTGCTCCTGGCGGCGAGCCTGCTCGCCGTCCCAGCCCCCGCCGCGGCCGCCGATCTCATCGCCGACCTCGGGGTCGCGGGCATGGGCGGGGACCTGGTGGCCGGCCACGGCAAGGTCTTCGTCGCCGCCGACGACCGGATCGTGGTCACGCGCATCGACGGCGAGGCCGTCACCACGATCGGCGGCCTGTCCGGAGTCACCGCCCTGTCCGCGCCGGACGGCGCCAGGAAGGTGTACGCGACGCTGAGCGGCACGCATGAGGTGATCGAGATCGACACCGCCACGGTCGCCGTCACCCGGCGCATCGATCTGTCCGCCTATCCATGCCCGTCCACGCTGGCGCAGGCCCACAACCGGCTGTGGATCGGGTACGGCTGCGGAGGGCCGGGTGAGGGAGGGGTCGTCGCGCTCGAGGTGCGGGCCACCCCCATCCTCACCAAGGTCGGGCCGGCCACGACCAGGCCTCCGCTGGTCGCGGTCGCCGGCGCCTTCCTCGCCGTGTCGGAGCCGGGAGTCAGCCCCGCCACCGTCAGGCTGTACGACGTCAACAGCGACCCGGGCAACCCGCTCGGCGAGATCCTCGGCGACGCAAACGGGCTGCCGCCCCTGGAGGACCTGGCCCTCGCCTACCAAGGGTCGGCGGTGCTGCCGGTGCCGTCCGGCGCCCAACGCTTCGACGCCTGGGACACCACGACCTTCGACCGGACCCAGGCCTACGATGAGAAGGGGCCGGCCGGGCACGACCTGGCCGCCACCGTCGCGGCCAGCGAGAACGGCTACTACGTCGTGGGCGGCTGGAACTCCGCCTTGGGTGACGCGGCGGAGCTCGTGGTCTACGACGCGACCACGAGAGAGGTGATTTACGCAGCCGGCCACCAGGGAAAGGCGCTGGTGCCGGGCAGCATCGGCTTTTACGGCATCTACACCTTCGCGGTACTGAAGGAGCCCGGCACCGGGCGTATGCACCTATGGCGGCTGCCGTCCGCGCCCTACCACTCCTCGGCCCTGACCCTGACGGCGCCCGCCGAGGCGAACGCGCTCAAGCCGCTGACCATCAGCGGACGGCTCACGCTCAGCACCGGGGCGACCCCCGGCGTGCAGACGCTGGAAATGCACAGCTGGCTCCCCGACGGCACCGACCGACCCTTCCGGGAGGTCACCACAGCGGCGGACGGGACCTACGAGTTCACCGACATCCCACCAGGCATCGGGGCGTTCAGGTATCGCCTGTACTGGCCGGGCAACTCCTGGTACTACGGGGCCTACTCGACGGCGACCGTCACGGTGGCCAGGTACGAACCGGCGCTCACGGTGACCGGGCCCGCGACGGGCGCAGTCGGCGAGCTGCTTGAGTTCAGCGGTTCCTTCGCCGCCGAGGGCGTCGTCTACCCGCGCACGACCGTCACCGTCAGCCGCAGAGCCGTCGCGCCGGACGGCACCGTCACCACCAAGGGTCAGAAGCTGGCCGCCACCACCGACGGGACGTTCGCCTTCACCGACACGCCGGCCACGGCCGGGACGCACACCTACACGGTCACGCTGGTCGGGAGCTCGACCGTCAAGGGAACGAGCACCAATCACGTGGTCACCGTCGTCGAGCCAACGGGATAGCGTCCCAGGGAGCCGGGGCCTACCTCTCGTAGGCCTCGGCGATGCCCGCGGCGCCGACATGGCACCCCGAGCCTGGGCACGGCAATGGAGGACTCTCGGCGCGTGCGTCGATCATGAAGCGTTTTCCTGCGGATAACCCGAGAATTCCTGTGCATTCGGCCCGGCTTTGCCTTGGCTGCGCGCAAGGTTGTAATCAGATGACGAGATTGACAAGCGGTTCCCCTTCCAGGTTGCGCAAGCTCGTTGGACGTCGGCGCCGCCGCCGACCAGCAGCAGCAGGCTGAGGTCGCCACCGGCCGGGTCTCGCAGATAGCACCGAGTCCGGCGGCCCGGCAGCGGTCGGGACAGGAGGTCCAGGAACGCCCACTCGGCGATGGTCCAGCGGTTTTGCGCGGTAGGTCCAACAGCGGGCCGAGTACCAGCTTCCGGTCTCGGTGCCGAGATTCGACCCGCGTGAACCGTCCCGCTATCCGGCTCATCAGGCCCTCGAACGCCTCCGCCAGTGGGCAGGGCTTACGCTGTGAACTGCGGCCACTGTTGATCTTCAGTCTTCACACACCAATGATCAACGCTGGTCGCACCCGTCTTCCACAGCGTGTCAGGCTCGCGCGGCGTCTGTCTGCCGTCCTGTGTCTGGAGGACTTGTGCACCGTGGCGAAGTCTGGTGGGTCCAGTTCGACGAGCGGAGGGTGGTCGTGCTGCTGTCGGGAGACGACGCGTCCGGGATCCGGGTGCCCTCCGTGGGGATCAGCCTGGCTGGGGCGGCGCACCCTGCCGATCTACGTGATCCACATGCCGCTGCTCGCTCTGCTGCACACGGGGCTGTCGGGCTGGCTCGGCGGGGCGCCCGCAGTCGTCGTGGTGCTCTACCCGGCGCTCGTCACCGCCGCGCTGGTGGCCACCTGCCTGCTGATCGACCGCTTCCTTCCCACATGGCTCAAGGACCTTCCGGCGCGTCGGCGCGAGGCAGTTCGGTCAAGGTGAAGGCATGACCTCTATGTCAGCGAAGTCGATGATCTGACCGGCCGAGGCAAGCGTGGATCGTCGCAGCGCGTCCAGTGCATCGGGCACGTCATCCGCGTAGAGCAGAACGGTGAGAGTTTCGGTGGCGCGGGAGCAGCAGACGTAGAGCAGGCGGCGAGTTCGTTCCAGAACGCTGTCACGACCTTCCTTGCGCGCGTTCTCGTCAGCTCTGGAGAGCCCCCGCAAGCGGAACAGCTTGTCATAGGAGAACTGAGTGTGGGTGCTTTCGGCGTCGTCCAGAACGACCAGGACATTGGGAAACTCGGTGCCCTTCACCCCGTGCTGCGTGGAGTAGGGCGACTCCCGGTTGACGTAGGTGAAATAGCCGCTCAACTCATGGATGTCGCACGTCAGGAAGGCGTCGAGAACGTGCCCATCGCCGCTGCCGGTCAGATGCTGGTTCCAGCGTTCGTCCAATTGGACGAGTTCGTAGTCGAAGACGATCCGGAGGGCCTTCTCGACGGAGTCCGGGCCGCCCTCCGCGACGACGCGTGTGAGTTCGGCGAGGCCCTTCTTGAGAGAGGCGAGGACGCCGGCGAGATCGTCGCCGGCTTGGATGTTCTGAAGCCGCGGAGAGTGGGCGCGGAGCAATGTCATGGCCTCGGAGGAGCTCACAGGGGTTGCCGCCATGGCCAGGATCGCTGTGCGGAAGGGCGTGAGCGGCCAGGCCGTACCCTCGTCGAAAGCCTGACTCAGGCCGGCTGGAGCATTGTCGTGGAAGCAGGCGTAGAGGGCTTCGAAGCCGAGTCGCCGGGCGGCCATTCGGTGAGTGATGACGAGTACCTTGAGCGCCGACTCGGCGCCATCGCTCAGCCAGGCACGGGATCCGTACCGGTCGGCCAACCAGTTCCGAACGTGAGCCAGCGTTGTGAGGCTGTCCTCGGAGCGGGGGGCGACGATGACGGTGACGTCGCCGTCGCGTTGTCTCTCGACGGAGAGTCCCGATTGCTGAACCAAGGTGTCGCCACCTGAGCGGATCGCGTTGATCGCCGTCAGCACCCGCAGGGGCGAGCGGAAGTTCTCGGGCTTCTCGATGGTCTGCCAGTCCTTCTCGAGACCTATGGGACCGATGCCCGTCGTGTAGATCCGCTGCATGGGATCACCGAAGAAGCCGAGACAGAGCTTGCCTTTGTGGGTGAGCGCGAGCGTTTTGAGGGACTTCACGACGCCAGGGAAGGTGTCCTGGCTCTCGTCGACGAAGATGTAGGGGTACTCGGCGACTGCTAATCGGGCCAAGAGCGGGTGGCGCTCCACCATCGCGGTCGCCATTCTGATGACATCGTCGTGCCCCAAGATGCCTTTGCCGTAATTGCTGCCCGTGCCGTAGGTGAAGCGACGGACGGATTCGAGCTCCTTGACCTGCTGCTGGTAACGCTCGATGCGGTTTCTCGTGTCCTCGCGCCTGTCGGCCTTCGTGCGGTCGTTGAAGGAACCCTGCGTCTCGATTTCCTTCTTCAGCCTTTCCTGGACCCGCTCCGCCGCCCACAGACCGATGTCGTGCTGGTATGGGTTGACCAGATTCCAGAGGAAGGTGTGGATGGTCGAGACATGGAAGATGGAGCCGTGCTCGACGTCTGAGCGGATCTCGTCGGCCGCGACCTCGGTGTAAGTGATGCAGGCGATCTTCTGCGATCTCGCGCGGAGGGACTTGCCATGCGTGGCGGCGACGTGAGCGAGCGCTTTCACCAGGGTGGTGGTCTTACCGGAGCCCGCGCCCGCGATGACCTGGAAGCACCGCAGAGGTCTTTGATCGAGGAGTGCACGTAGACGCCGGTCGGCATCGGTGTCGGGTGAGGCGATCCGAGAGGTCATGCGTCGGTGCTTACGGTGAGGCCGGAGGTCTCGGCGACAAGTTCGGCACCTAATTGCGATGACAACCACCGGAGCCCTTCGGCGATGTAGGTGGGTGTCACCCAGGCCGCCGGGTCGGCGGTCATCAGATTCATGGCGAAGCGGGTCTTGTCGAGATGGCGTACCCGTTCGAATATTCGCCGGTGCATCTCGCTGATTTCGGCTGGCGCCTCGTTGCGCGTGACGACTCTCAGCCCGAGATCCTTCTGGGCCTTGTCCTGAGTCCATTCGAGATTTTGGAGAGCGAAGGCCTCCTCCAGAGTCCGGCCCGTGGTGATCTCGCTCTTACCTTGCCACTCCGTCGCGGCGGGTGTCTGGTAGGCAACTCTCACGTACGACAGGGATTTGGCGAGCTTCTCCTCGTCTGATGCCGCCAAGAGGTCGGTGATCGAGGTCAGTCGCGGTACCCATGTGGTGAGGATCGGGTTGTCGGTGAGCGCATCGGGGGTTCCGGCCCGGCAGGGCGCGCCTGAAGGCTGTGGCACCCGCGTGGCGACCTCCGGGTCAACGTCGGCGGTGTTCTCAGAGGGGGTTGTCGCCTTGGGGTGGACGCTGTCGAGGTCGGTAATGATCAGGGAGGTGAGTCCCAGGAACTCGATGAGTTTCTCGAATTTGTGCGCAAAGGCTCCACCGACTTCCAGAAGCGTCAGGTGACGCGACTTCAACTCGGGAGCGTCTTTCTCGATCATGAGAGGGAGCAGTAGACGCTCCACGTTGCCCTCGACGAAGACGGCCGCGTCCGCGAAGAGCAGGTCGCAGTGAGTGAGCTTGAAGTACTTGAACAGGAAGTCGCGGGTCGTTTTCTCGTCCTCCCAGAAACGCGAGAGGTTCTTGACGTCCGTGTCCGGGACGCCGGTGCCGTCATCGCGGCGCTGGAAGTAGCGGATGGGGCGGAAGCTGCTCTCGTAAATGACATGTGCCGAGTGTGTACTGAGCACCAGTTGCGTGTTGCCGCCCGGAGGATCCGGCAAGATCGCTCGGATCTTCTTGGTGAAGACCTGCTGGAGCTGGGCGTGCAGATGCGCCTCTGGTTCCTCGATCATCACCAGATGGACGGGCGGGCGATCGTCCTCCGTTTCCTTCCAGGCCTTGTGGAAGTCGAGGATCTCGATCGCCATGTAGATGAGGTTCTTGAAGCCCAGGCCGTTGTATCGATCGGGCAGTGTCGCCGGTTGACCGTCGGAACTCTGCGGTACGCCCGGCAACACGTAATGAACTCCCGTGTTCTCCTGCACCAGCGTTTCCGGCCTGAGTGAGGTCTTGACCACGATCTCCGGGTTGGAGAACCCCGGATAACCGAGCGTCCTGATGTCGTTGAGAGTGGGGTCGAAGACCGTGGCGAAGTGGGTGTTGAGGCTGGCCTCGGATTCCGCGAAAGTTTTGAGCGCATCGGGGTCGATCTCGTACTTGTCGAGATTGCGCCGATAGAAACTGCCGAGCTTCCTGGACAGATCCTCTGCGCGGCTCTGCGAGGACGCGTCGGACAGATGTCGCTGGGCGTCCATGAAGTCGACTCGGAGCAGTGACGCCAGAACCCGCTGGCCTTCGGCGGCCGAGGCGAACGAGGCTGGTTGATAGTCCTCGGGAAACTCGTCGTCGTCGCCAAGCTGGGTGCGGTCGAGGATCGAATAGCGGACCTCGTACTCGCTGCGCAGGCGTTTTTCCAGATAGGCCGTCATGCTCTGAGGCCACGCTTTGTAGGTCGCCCCCTGGGACGAGCCTGCCGCCTTCGCCGCCCGGTAGTTGTCCATGAGGGACGTGTCACTTCTGGGGCCGTACTCCAGCCTGATGCCGACCGGTGTCTCTCTCCAGTCGAGAGTCGGAATCAGATGCTTGACGAGGTGGAGACTGTCGACATCGACGGTGAACCAGATGTCCAGTGAGATCCGCGGGAAGCTCTGTTCCCCAAGCGAGGTCTGCTCCGCGAGGGCGTTGAAGTCGGGCCAGCAACTGGCGGTGAAGTCGTACAGGGAGAACGTCTCCCTGCCGTTGAGGAAGCACTGCAAAGCATGGGAGACGGAGGTCTTCCCGCTGTTGTTGGCGCCCACGAAGATGGTCGTCGCCGTTTCAAGGTCGACCCTCACGTGCTTCAGCCTGCGGAAATTGCGAATGTGGAATGACTTGACGTGCACCCGCTACCTCTCGCCGGACCCTGCCCGATCGCCATGTTGGCCGGGGGAGCCGCGCTCATGACGGCCCGGAGGATCCCCACCAACCGTAGTGGATCGTACACACTGCGGTAAGTGCACATATCACTTTTGTCGCATCAGCCACCCTGGTCAGTTCGTGAGACGCTCGCCGTGGCATTCGACCAGGTGGCGTGGCGCGAACGTAAGAGGCTGGGCCAGGGCCTCACCGGGGCAGCGCGGCGGCGCTCAGCCCGGCCAGTACCACGACCGGAGTGGCGCGAGCAGCTTGAGCCGCGCCCTGGCGTACCTGGTGAGCGGTCAGCCGAACGCCGTCGGCACCATCGTTATCTGGGTTAATGAGTTCTTCTCGCAGGTCAGAAGCAATGTGATCTTGTAAGGCATGTGATCGACGCCCAAGACTCTGGTGTCGGAGTTGGGCTGGCTTTCACCGAGGGAGAGAGGGTCCCGCTGGTGAGCGCGACTTTGTCGGAGGCCCCCGCCGCTTCGGTCAGAGCCGGAGCGATGGGCACGTTAGTTTACGGAGGTGAGAGAGCCGAGCTGCCGTGGGCCGAACTCGCGGTTGTCATCCGAGACCACGACCAGATCGGGGTGGCCATCGAGCAGGCCGTGGTCAGCGGTGATCGGCCGTTGCAGGCAGAGCTGGCCACGGAGCTGGCGGAGGTGGGCGAACGGTTCCTGAATTCGGGTTCGTGGCGACCGAGATGGCGGAGCAGCTGCGGCGGATCCGGGCCCAGATGGACGAGACCGGCGCAGGCCTTCGGGTGTCGGTGGAGCTGCAGTACCGGCAGGCGACCGACATCCGGTTGCTGGCCGACCAACTGGCGGTGATCGATCGAGCGGAGGCCCGAGTCGCGCAGCATGGTGCGGTAGCCGGTCTGGCGGTCGATGTCGGCCACCATGTCGGGCGGCCTGGCGATGGTCGTCGGGGCTGAAGGCCATCGAACCTGCCGTCTTCGTCGGCGGCGACCCGGGAACTCTGGACGGGAATCTGGCTCGGCCTGAAGCTCCGCAACCCAGAGGTGCCGAAACGCCCCCGGTAGAGTACGGCTTTACCGATCTGCAACCGGTTGATTACGAATCGTGAATGCCCGGCTTGAGGGGTGGCGTGGAGGACGAGCAGCGGGCGGCGGCCCAAGAGGGGGTGCGGGCGTGGGTGCGGCGGGGGGCGTGGCCGGCGACCCGGACGGCACTGCTGGCGTCGTTGTCGGCGAGTGCGCTGGCGCCGCTGGCGGTCACCGAGCCGGGGGCGGCGGTGGTCGCGGCGGTGTTCGGGATCGTCGGTTCGGTGGGCGCCAACCTGCTGTCGGGCATCATCGGCGCCGCGCTGACCGCGCCGCCCGAACGTCTGGAGGCGGAACTGGCCCGCCTGCTGGAAAAGGCGCTGGAGAAGGACGCGGCGCTGGCCGACACGCTGACCGACCTGCTGGACCGGGCCGATGTCACCCGGGTCGTCATGGAGGAGACGCTCGACAGCGGCTTCCTCGGCAGCGTCGACACCCGGCTGGAGAACATCCTGTTCTCGGTTCGCCGCCAGTTCAACGAGAACCGTGAACAGACGGTCCTGCTGACCGAGATCCTGGACCGGCTGCCTTCCTGCCGGGGCTTGCCCGGCGCGTCCACCTGGGAAGGGGAGTGCCCCTATCAGGGCCTCGCCCCGTTCGGCGCGGCGCAGGCCGGGGTGTTCTACGGCCGTACTGAGGCGACAGCGCGGCTGCGTGAGCTGGTCACCGCCCACCGCGATGGCGGGCTGATCGTGGTCACCGGTTCGTCGGGCGCGGGGAAGTCGTCTGTCCTGCACGCCGGTCTGCTGCCCGGGTTGACCCGTTCCGGTGAGTGGGTGGCCGTCACCTTCACCCCCGGGCCCGACCCGGTCAGGGAACTCACCGCCCAGCTCGCCCTGCGGGTCGGCGCCGACCCCGACGCCCCGCTCACCGACCCGGCCGCACGCGCCCGTCAGGTCGTCGCCGCCGACCGGGTCGGCAACGACCGGGCCCGTCATCTGATCGTGGTGGTCGACCAGTTCGAGGAGCTGTTCACGCTGTCCGGCGCCGGTGAGGCTTTCGTCCCTCTTCTTGAGGCGCTGGCCGGTCAGGCCGTGGTGGTGGTGTCGGTCCGCGGCGACTACGTCGACCGGTGCGCCGATCATCCGGCGCTGGCTGGAGCGCTCCAGGCGCGCGCTTTCGTCCTGGGGCCGATGAACGAGCAGGAACTCCAGCGCACCATCACCGGTCCTGCGGCGGCGGCCGGGCTCGGGTTCGAGACAGGCCTGCCGCAACTGATCGTCAGCGAGTTGGCCACCGGCGCCGGCGCGCTGCCGCTGCTGTCGATGGCCATGGTCCGCACCTGGGACAACCGCGAAGGCGGCCGCCTGACCCGTACCGGCTATGACCGGTCGGGCGGGGTGACCTCGGCCGTGCGGCACGCCGCCGAGGAGACCTACCGGTCGTTGCCGCGCGACCTGCGTGAACAGGCCCGTCAGACGATCACGGCGATGACGGTCACCGGCGCGGAGGGCCGGGTGTCGCGCCGCCGCGTCCCTCTGGGCGAGCTGGCCGGACCGGTCGTCGAGGTCTTCACCCGGGCCCGCCTGATGGTCACCGACGAGCAGACCGCCGAACTGGCCCACGACATCCTGCTCACCGCCTGGCCCCGCCTGGGCACCTGGCTCGCGGCCGGACGCGCCGACCGGATCGTGCACGGCGAACTCGTCCAGGACGCGGCCGAATGGTCGGTCCGCCACCACGACCCGTCGTTCCTCTATCGGGGTGTACGACTTGAGGAGGTCACCCAGGCCGTCACCCGCTGGCGATCCGACCCCGCCCGCTACCCTGGCCTGGAACCCCCACCGGCGGCCACGGCCTTCCTCCACGCAGGCTCCAGGGCGGCCACCCAGGCCCGCAGGCGTAACCGCACGGTCACCACGGTCTTGGCGGTGCTGACGGTCATCGCGCTGATCACCGCCGTCACGGCGGTCCGCTTCGGCCAGGACGCCCGGACGGCCGGCGCCCAGGCCGTCTCCCGCCAGGTCGCCCTGGACACCCCCTCCCGCTACGACGCGCCCATGACCGCCGCCCGCCTTGCGGCGGCCTCCTGATCCATCGCCCAGACCCCGGAGGCGCGCTGGAGCCTGGCCGCCCTGCTGAGCCAGCCCGGCCGCGGCACGCTGAGCGGCCTGGGCGACCCGTCCTGGTCGGTCGCGTTCGCCCCCGACGGCCGACGGCTGGCGGTCGCCAGGCAGCAGGGGCCGGTGGAGATCTGGGACCTGGCGACCGGCGGCCGGACCCAATTCGGGCGGGTGCGTCAGGGCGTCGCGCTGGCCTTCAGCCCCGACGGCCGCCGACTGGCGCGAGGAGGCGAACCCGTCGCCGAGGTCGAGGATCTCCTCAGCCGGCGGATGACCACCTACAGGGGCGGGACGCGCCAGGTCTCGGCGCTGGCCTTCAGCGCCGACGGCACGCTGCTGGCGGCGGCCGACGTCGTCGGCGTCGTGCGGGTCTGGGAGGCGGCGACCGGCCGCCTGGTGAGCGGGCCCATGAAGGGCGACCAGGGGTACGTCGACTCGATCGTCTTCAGCCCCGATGATCGTACGATCGCGACCGCCGGCGGGAACGGGACCGTGCGCCTGTGGGACAGCCGGACCGGCCGGCCCCGCAGACCCGCGTTGCGTGCTCACACCGAGAGCATCGTCGCGGTGGCTTTCGATCCGACGGGTGCCCGGCTGGTCAGCGTGGGCTTCGACGACACGGCCCGGACCTGGGACCTGAAATCGGGCCGCGAGATCGGCACCCCGATCGAGGTACCCTCCGGTCAGATGTCCTCGGCCGCGATCAGTCCCGACACCACCCGGCTGGCCACGGGAGGCAGCGACGGGGTGATCCGCACCTGGGATCTGGCCACCGGCCGGCAGACCGGCGCGGCCGGCGCGCGGTCCGGGGCGCGGTGGATGGCGGACCCTCCCGGCGGCCCGCAGACCGGCGCCCCGATCGCGGCCCACGCGGGCGTGATCACCACCCTGGAGTTCGACCCCGCGGGGAGGCGTCTGGCCAGTTCCGGTTACGACGGCACCGTCCGGGTGTGGGACATGGCCCGGCACCGTCAGGCGGGTCTTCCGTTCACCGCTCACGTCGACCGCTGGGCCGGCGGAAGCCTGGTCCCCGGTGGTGTCCACATGGTCGACTCGACCTCTGACGGCCTGGTCCGGATCTGGGATCTGCGCTCGGCGACGGCGGTCACCGCGTCCTTCAAGACCGTCGCCGACGCCACCGTCACCGCGACCCCTGACGGCCGTTACCTGGCCGCCGCCGGGCTGGACGGGTCGGTCGTCGTGTGGGATTCCACGACCGGCACCCCGCCCGTGCTCCGCTATCCCGCCTCGGAACGCCGGGTGGCGGCGATCGCCCTCAGCCCGGACGGCGGCAGGCTGATCGTCGCCGACGACAACGTGCTCGTCTCCGTGTCGGGCGGGCGCCCGCGGACCCTGGGCACGCAACCGGCGAATGTGACGTCTCTGACCTTCGACCCCTCGGGTGACCGCCTGCTCAGCGGCGGGGACGACGGCGCGCTCACCCTGTGGACCGGCAGCGCCAGGAAACAGGTCGGCCGGCACCCGGGTGGCGTGTCGGCCGCCGCGTTCAGCCCGGACTCGACTCTGCTGGCGAGCGGCGGCTACGACCGTGCGGTCCAGCTCTGGGACGTCACCACCGCCACTGCGATCGGGCCGCCACTTGTCGGCCACACCAAAGTGGTGACCTCACTGGCGTTCAGCCCCGACGGCTCCCGCCTGGCGAGCGCCTCCGAGGACGGCTCGATCCGGATGTGGGACGTTGCGACCGGCCGCCCGCTGGGGCTGCCCCTGACCGGACCCACCACGATGGTGCGATCGGTCGCCTTCACCGGCGACGGGAAGCACCTGGTCAGTCTCTCCGACGACAGTGTGGTGCGGACCTGGGACGTGGCCGTGCCCGCCGACCTGGCAGAAGCCGTCTGCGATCTCGCGGGCGAGGGTCTCACCGCGGCCGAGTGGCGGGAGTACATCCCCACCGAGCCCTACCGCGCGACCTGTCGTGATCGGGCTACGCGACCGGCTGCTGCTGGTACTCGGCCTGGCGCTCATGGGCCGACGCAGTGAACTGGTCGCACTCACCCGCGCTGACGTCCGTGAGGTCACCGACGGCCTTGAAGTGCGAATCGGCACCTCCAAGACCGACAAGGACTCAGCCGGGCAGATCGTGGCCATCCCGCTGACCGAGCCTTCCGCCGCCTGGCAGGACTGGCTCCACGTCCTGAATCAAGCGGAACAGGGCCTGGGCGACGACAGCCGTCAAAAGAGCGGGAAGCTGCTCCGCCGCGTCAATCGGCACGGCGCGATCGGCCCCTCGCTCACCGGCGATTCAGTGAACGTCATCGTCGGCGACCTGGCCGTCCGCGCCGGGGTTCCCAACGCTGAGGCGGTCACCGCGCACAGCCTGCGCGCCGGGGAGCGACCGTCGCCTACGCCGTCGGCGTCCCCGTCATCGCCGCACACGGCCGCTGGGCACCCAACTCCCCGGTGATTCTGGGCTACATCCGCGCCGTGGACCGCTGGCGCGACAACGCCATGCGCAACGTCGGGCTTTGATGAGAGAAGCAGGCGCGATCCATGGTCCAGGCAGGCTCAACGCCGTCAACCGCGGCTTCGCGGTGTCAGTAAGTCCGCGCATCCAGTGTCGAAAAGTTCGCGTTCAACAACTGGGCCAGGACAAGTGACGACTCGGATACTTCGAGTCACATTGAGCTTCCATCAACATAACGAGGATTATGTTGGAAGATCATCTAACCTTCCGACGCAACGGATCCCTATTTTCGATTTTCTGTTTCCAGAAAATCGAAAATGCTAGGGTGATCTTCGTGACGTGCAAGCACTGCGGCAGGGCCCTGGAACTACGGCAGGGACGGGGCCGCCCCAAGGAGTACTGTCCCGAGAGCGACTGTCAGGCCGCCGCCAAAAAATCCCGGGAGCTGCGCCGTGCCACCCCCGGCCTCGACGGATCGCTAGCCCGGGCCGAGGAGCTCTACGAGCGCATGGAGAAAGGCCTGTCCGCCGCGATCGCCCCGCTGGCGCAGGTGCTCGCCGACGAGCTGTCGCCCGCTGGGGTCGAGGCGCGGCTTTCCGCGGTGCAGGCCGAGGCGCACACGCGGGTCGCGGTTGCGCGGGCGGAGCGGGAGCAGGCCTTCGAGCAGGTACGCATGGCGCGGGCCGCCACCGAGGAGGCTCGTGACAGCGCTCAGCAGGCGCGGCGGCGGGCCGAGGAGGCGGAGGCCGAGCGGGACACCGCGTTCGCCGACGCCGAGAGCGCTCGGGAGCAGGCCTTGGCCGCCCTCCGGGAGGCTGCCGCGACCGAGCGGGTGGCCAAGCAGGCGGCTGACGAGGCTCGGCGCCGGGCTGAGCAGGCTGAATCCCGGCGGGACCACGCCGAGTCTGAGACGCAGGCGGCTCGTGTGGCTGCTACCGAGGCGGAGAAGAAGGCACGTCGGGCGGAGGTGAAGGCGGCTGCGGCGCAGAAGGACGTACAGGAGGCTCGGAAAGAGCTGGCCGGTGCGGAGAAGGAGACAGCGGCGGCGACGGCCCGCGCCGACGCGGCCGAATCCGAGCGCGACCGGGCCACCTCGCGGGCGGAGGTGGCCGATCACGCCCGGGCCGAGGCCGCTACGGCGGCTGCCGAGGCGAAGACGGAGGCCGCGCGGCTCACGGGGCTGCTGACGAAAGCGGAGCAGACGGCGGCTGCGGCGCAGGCCGAGCGGGAGACGCTGGCGGCTGCTCTGCAGGTCAGCCAGAGTGAGGGGGCGGTGTTGAAGGCCAGCGGGGAAGCGGCTCAGGGTGAGGTGGCGCAGCTTCGGGCCGAGCGTGCGGCCGGGCAGGAGACCCTGGCCACGGTTCGGGCGGAGCTCGCGCTGGAGCGGGCTCGGTTGAGCGATCTTCGGGGGGAACTGGAGTCGGCACGTACAGAAGCGGCGGTCCTGCGGGAGAGGGCGGTCGCGGCCGAGCTACGAGCGGGCGCTCAGGAACCACCTAAGAGCTCCTAACAAATGAAGCCAGCTGAACCCGGTGCCGGTGCGGCGAGATGCGTTCACCTGCATCGGCCGCGCTCGGCAACGGCGAGTTGCTGGATACCGGAGCCACTTTGCTAGGGCCTGTAAGAGCGGTTGACGAAATGAACTTGGCTGGTCCCGGCGCTGGTGCTGCGCAGTTCGTCACCTGCGGAGTCGGCGCTCAACATCGATGGGCCGCCAAGGCCGCGCGTCATTCTGTTAGGACCTCAAAGTCCCGAAGCCAGCGACTGCCCGCGTATGAAGACTTCATCGGCGCATTGGCGGTCTTGTCGCTTCACCTCCGGCGGTGGCGAGCCGCACCGCTTCTCGACGAAGGTGGCTAGGAGGGCTCAGGTGGAGATCATGACGGCATCTGAGAACAACTTTGTGCAGGTCTTCCCAGGTGCGGTTGGCTCCAACACAGGCGAACAAGGTCGCGCCGTGGCACTTGGCCAGTTGGTCAGGCCGGACTACGGACAGCGCACTCGCTCAATTCCTTCGATGTCGCCAGCCCTCAGGCGCCTGAGCGCGGGAAGTGGTGGCGATGGCAATCCCTCTGCGGCGACACCTTCAGCGACGTTGGTGTCGTCTTGCGGTACGGCCCGCCGACATCTGAACCACTCTCTTGGAGATCCCTAGCCAGCTCCGCCTCTTGATAGTGGCCACCACTGGAAACCGCTGACGTCGATGTGGCTGCCAGGCGGGCAAGCTTTTGGTCGCCCCTGCGGCGGATTCGGTACCAAAGCGATCCGACGGCTGAAGCGTGCCGCCGTCGTTGGGTTACTGCTGTCCCCAAGACAAGCAAGACGACAGTCCCTGCCTTGATGTCGACGCCGCGATGCGGCCCGTCCGACTGCCTTCGACAGGATGGGCATGCCCACAACTAGGTGGCCCGTCATGGCATGGAATGGCCCTTTGGAGTGGAGCAAGACATCCGGGTGGTCACGGGCCGGAGCAGTTGATCACCCAGGCCAGCGGCCAGAGTCGACCCGCCGGTCGCAGCCGGGCGCGGCGAGTTCCAACAATTTTTGAAATCCATGCCGGTGGCGATGTCGAGAACGTCCGGTCGGCTCCGTCTGACTCATGAACGCGCCCCCAAGGAGGGAAGACGCCCATGAACGTCGAAGAAGAACTGACCAAACCCATCTCCAAAGACCTGCTGGCATCCTCGATCCCCGCCCGCCTCGCCTACACCGCCCTCGACGGCGACCCCCGCGCCATCCCGATCGGCTTCTGGTGGACCGGCAGCCACATCGTCATGGCCACCGTCCCGAAATCGGCGAAGGTCAGAGCGTTGCGGCAGAATCCCAGGGTCGCCCTCACCATCGACACCCAAGACGCCTGGCCCCCCAGGGTGCTCCTCATCCGCGGAGCGGCAAGCCTGGAGCTGGTCGACGGTGTCCCCGAGGAGTACATCGAGGCGTCCAGGAAGGTGGTTCCCGTCGAGCACTTCGACGGGTGGGAGCACGGGGTTCGGGCTCTGTACCACCAGATGGTCATCATCACCATCGAACCTGACTGGGCCAAACTCCTCGACTTTGAAACAACGATCCCCAAAGCCGTCGAAGACCTCATGCTCGCGTCCCGGAAGGAAAGCTGAAATGCCCAGGTACATGCTGCTGACCAAATACGACGACGACCTCGGCGTCGGCCCCATGTCCACCTGGGACCCTGACGACATGCACGCCCACCTCGACTACCTGCGGAAACTCAACCAGGCCCTGATCGAGAACGGCGAGCTCGTCGAGGTGAGGGCGCTGACCGGGCCCGAGATGGCCAGGGTTGTCATGGCGGGCGGAGACCAGGGCCGGGTCGTCACCGACGGGCCGTTCACCGAGGTCAAGGAGGTGCTGGCCGGTTACCAGATGGTCGATGTCGAGGACGACGCGCGGGCGGTGGAGATCGCGGCGCTGGTGTCGGCGGCGCCGGGGCCGGGGGGTGTGCCGCTGCGGCAGCGGATCGAGGTCCGGCAGGTCATGGGCGGGTTCTCCAGCGATGACCTCTGACCGGATCGAGGGCCTGCTGCGTGAGCTGGCGCCGCAGGTCCTCGGCGCGGTCGTGCGGAGTTACGGCGATTTCGACGCCGCGGAGGACGCGGTGCAGGAGGCGTTGCTGGCCGCCGCGCTGCACTGGCCGGCCGAAGGGCTGCCGGACAATCCGCGGGGGTGGCTGATCCAGACGGCGGTGCGGCGGCTGACCGACCAGTATCGGAGCGAGGTGGCGCGGCGGCGGCGCGAGGAGTCGGTCGCGTCGCATGAGGTGCCGGGGGCCGAGCCGGTGCAGCACGACGACACCCTGTTGCTGCTGTTCATGTGCTGTCATCCGGCGCTGACGCCCGCTTCGTCGATCGCGCTGACGTTGCGTGCGGTGGCGGGGCTGACCACGGCGGAGATCGCGGCGGCGTTCCTGGTGCCGGAGACGACGATGGCGCAGCGGATCAGCCGGGCCAAGCAGAAGATCAAGGGTGCGGGGGTGCGCATGCCCACGCCCGGCGAGTTCGGGGCGCGGCTGGGGTCGGTGCTGCACGTGCTGTATCTGCTGTTCAACGAGGGGTACGCCACCAGCGGCGGCACCCAGCTTCATCGCGCCGACCTGTCGGGGGAGGCGATCCGGCTGACCCGGCTCGTGCACGCCATGCTGCCCGAAGAGGGGGAGGTCACCGGGCTGCTGGCGTTGATGCTGCTCAACGACGCGCGGCGGCCGGCGCGTACCGGGGAGCGGGGCGAGCTCGTGCCGCTGGCCGACCAGGATCGCTCACGGTGGGACCGGGCGGCGATCGCCGAGGGGGTGCGGCTCGCCGCGACCGCGATGGCGGGTGGCGTCGTCGGTGAATACCAGTTGCAGGCGGCGATCGCCGTGCTGCACGACACCGCCGGGAGCGCGGCCGACACCGACTGGCCGCAGATCCTCGGCCTCTATGGCCTGCTCGAACGGCTGACCGGCAATCCCATGGTGACCCTGAACAGGGCCGTCGCCATGGCGATGGTGCACGGGCCGCGGGCCGGGCTCGACCTGCTCGGACCGCTGGGGGAGCGGCTGCCGGGTCATCATCGGCTCGACGCCGTCCGCGCCCATCTGCTCGACCTGCTCGGCGACACCGAGGCCGCCGCCGCGCACTACCGCGCGGCCGCCGCCAGGACCACGAGCGAACCGGAACGCCACTATCTGATCGCTCAGGCGGCCCGGCTCAAGGCCATGATGAAAGGGTGACCTCGTCGATTTTCGCCCGTATGTGGCCCCGGATGCGGCAGACCCTCGACCGCCGTGGCATGACCGACCACCGTCGCGCTCTGCTGGCGGGCCTCACCGGGCAGGTCCTCGAGGTCGGGGCGGGTGACGGCGCCAACTTCGCGCACTATCCGCCGACCGTCACCCGGGTCCTGGCGGTCGAGCCCGAGCCGAGGTTACGCAACCTCGCCGCCGAGGCGGCGGCCAGGGCGCCCGTCTCGGTCGAGGTGAGCGACGCGTCGGCGGGGAGGCTCCCCGCTCCCGACGGCGGCGTGGACACCGTCGTGTTCTGCCTGGTCCTGTGCACGGTCCCGGACATCGACGCGGCCCTCGCCGAGGCCCGGCGGGTGCTGAAGCCGGGGGGTCAGATCAGGTTCCTGGAGCACGGAAGGGCCGATTCCGCTGGTCTCGTACGTTTCCAGCGCGCCCTCGACGCCACCGTCTGGCCCCCTCTCGCGGGTGGCTGCCACACCTCGCGGGACATCGTGACAGCCGTGGAGGGAGCCGGGTTCACCATCGTCGACCTGCGGCGATACAACTTCCCGCCGGTCCGCACCCCGTGGTCGTTCTACGCGCGGGGTTCCGCCACCGTCGGCTGACTACTCGCACCGCGTCGTGGTGTCGGTGCCGGGGCCGCCGTTGCAGCTGTCATCTCCCGGGCCGCCGTTCAGTTCGTCGGCGCCGGTGCCCCCGTTGAGTTCGTCGGCGTCGGCGTCTCCGCGTAGTTCGTCGTCGCCGCTGCCGCCGTTGAGCTCGTCGGTCCCGGCTCCACCGCTGAGGTCGTCGCCGCCCGCGCCGCCGTTGAGCTCGTCGTTTCCTGCTCCGCCGCGCAGTTCGTCGTCGCCCGCGTCGCCCCGGAGGGTGTCGTCGCCGCCGTTGCCGCGCAGGGTGTCGTCGCCCTTCCCGCCGCGCAGGTCGTCGGCGTTGCCGCTGCCGCGCAGCTCGTCGTCACCGTCGCCGCCGAAGACGGCCACCGGCCTGCCCAGCGCCGGGAGGTTCACCACGACGACGTCGTCCCCGTCGCCGACCACGATCTTGATCCTGGTGGCGAGCTGGGCGACCACGGTGGTCGGGCTCTCGGCGACGCAGCCGGTGATCGTCCCGGCCTCGTCCTCCAGCCGGATGCCGTCACCCACCTGGGTGATCGTCAGGTCGTTGGCGATGCCGGGCGCGGCCGTGTAGGTGGCGAGGCCGCCCGTCCCCAGAGCGCAGGTTCCGGCGGTCACCGCGGCTCTGGCCGAGGCGGGCGCCGCGAGGGCGGGAAGCGCTAACAGTGCGGCGGCCAGCAGCGCGCCCGATTTCTTCAGCATGGTTCCTCCTGTTGGTCGTTGCTGACCATCACGCTAGGAAACCGGGGGTGCCCGATCATCGGTGCCGCCCCTACAGGTTCGGGAGGGTTTTCCCCATGCGCGAAGCGGGGTGATCGTGACACCATGACCGGCCATGACCTGTGAGTGCGGGGCGGCTCCGGGCCCGCTGGGCGGGTGCGCCGACTACTACCACGCGATCCTGTCGGAGGAGCAGCGCGACCCGGCCATGTGGCCGTGGCACGCGCCGGTCGTGTGCGCCTATCTGCTCCAGCATCCCGGCGACGTCCACGAGAAGTATCTCGACGTGCAGTTCCGCTGGCTGCAACTGCTGATCGACCAGGGGATCGACGCGGTGGTGCGGGTCGCGGCCTATCAGAGGAAGCGGAACCGGCGGCAGGGCTACGACCTGGCGCCGTTCGAGAAGTACGACCCTCTGCCGACGAACATCCCCGGGCGTTTTCGAGAATCCTTCAGCGGGCTGCCCGTCATCGATGGGAGTTTCGTCTCCGACGGACACGAGGCGTACGGCCGCCGCGTCGAGATGATCGCCGAGGCGACCGTGGACGCCTGGAAATCCAGCTGAGGGAGACGCGCATGCTTCGAGGACCGGCCACGATCATGTTCTGGGCCGCTGACCTGCCCGCGGCGAAGAGCTGGTACACCGAGCTGCTCGGGATGGAGCCCTACTTCGAGGTCCCCGGTTATATCGAGTTCCGCATCGGCGACTACCAGACCGAACTGGGCATCGCCGACCGCCGCTACGCCCCCGGCGACCTGGGCGAGGGCCCGGGTGGCGCGGTCGTGCACTGGGCGGTGTCCGATGTGGAGAAGACCCTCGACCGGCTGGTGGAACTGGGGGCCGTCGTCCTGATGCCGGTGACCGAGCGCGGCGACGGCTTCGTCACCGCGGCGGTCACCGACCCCTTCGGCAACGTGCTGGGCATCATGTACAACCGCCACTACCTGGAGATCGTCAACGGTCGAACCGCACCTGCCTGAGCCGGTCGGCCCCCGCCCGCGTGATCACGTGTGCCGTGAGGGCGGGCGCGGGGTCTCCTGCCTGTACGCGGCCAAGAAGCTTCCCCCACCTGCGGAGATGCCGGCCGAAGGCGGCCTTCGGCACCACCCGCCCGCGGGTCTGCTGCCCCTCCACCGCCAGCTCGGGCGGGGTGTCGAGCAGCAGCAGGTGCAGCCGGGTGCCGCGCCGGACGGCCAGCCACGACAGGATGTGCAGGATGAGGGTCGCGCACCCCCGGTTGTGGGCGATGACCGGGCCAGTGCGCATCGCCCGGGAGATGCGGGACATGTGGGTGAACCACACGACGGCGGTTCTCATCGGCTTGGGGGCCCAGGCCAGCTTGACCGCCCAGCGCAGCCGCGACTGGTAGCTGTCGATGACGGTCAGCCCGTTGCGGTCGACCGGCCGCACTTCGTCGCCGCGCAGGTCGTAGAGCCGCCGCAGCAGCGTGGTCTTCCCGGCACCCGGCAGACCCGTCAGGATCACCAGCGCGCCCGGCGGATAACTCAACGTGTCGGCCGTGCTTTCCGCGGCCGGAACCCCCAGGGTCAACCTGTCCCCTCCCGTTGTCTCTCATGATGGCGAACATTTCCGGGCGATGCGGCCAGCATCGCGCGGAGTTCGTCCGCCTCGACGTTCGCGCCGAAGGCCGCGGTCCCGGGTTCCATGCGCACGCCCTCGGCGAGTGGCCCGGCGGGCACGGGGTCGAAGCCGAACGCGTCGACGAGCCCGGCGACGGCCGCCACGTCATCGGGGTCGTCACCGGCGACGGCGATCGCGCGGCGTCCGGGGGCTCCGGCGGGGAGGGCGCCGTCCTCCAGGTCGTGGTAGCCCATGTGGTTGAAGCCCTTCACGACCCTCGCGCCGGTCAGGAACTCCTGGACGATCTCGCTGGAGTTGCCCAGGTCGTCGCGGACGCCGTCCACCTCCCACCAGTAGTTCATGGCGTCGACGACGAGCTTGCCGCGCAGCGCCCCGGCCGGGATCGTCCGGTATTTGCCGAGAGGGAGCGCAAGGATCACCACGTCGGCTCCGGCCGCCGCCTCGGCCGAGGTGACCGCCACGGCGCCGGGGGTGATGACCTCGGTGATGAGGGCGATCCGTGCGGGGTCGCCGGAGCCCGCGATGAGCACGCGGTATCCGGCCGCCAGCGCCAGCCGGGCCAGGACGGTGCCGACCTTGCCCGCCCCGAGGATGCCGATGGTCGTCATGACCGCTCGCTCAGCAGGTCGCGGACCATGGGGATGACCTTGGAGCCGTACAGTTCGACGGCCTTGAGGCGGGCGCCGGCCGGCTGCGGGCCGACGCTGTAGATGAGGTCGAACCGGGCGACGCCCAGGCGGTCGACGGCTCCCGCGATCTTGCGGGCGACGGTCTCGGGGGAGCCGATGTAGAGGGAGCCGTGGGCGATCTCCGCGTCGTACTCCGACCTGCGGATCGGCGGCCAGCCCCGGGTGGCGCCGATGCGGTCGCGCATGATCTTGTAGCCGGGCCAGAAGCCCTCGGCGGCCTCCTCGTCGGTGTCGGCGATGAAGCCGGGCGAGTGCATGCCGACCGGGTGGGCGGTGGTGCCGAACTGGTCGGCGGCCCGCTTGTAGAGGTCGATGTAGGAGGCGAACCGGTCGGGGGCGCCGCCGATGATGGCGAGCATCAGCGGCAGGTCGTAGTGGGCGGTGCGGATGACCGACTGGGGCGAGCCGCCGACGCCGACCCAGGTGGTGAGGCGGCCCGACTCGGTCTTGGGATAGACGTCGGCGTTGTCGAGCGGGGCGCGGACGGTGCCCTTCCAGGTGACCGGCTTCTCCTTCAGGAGCTCCGCGAACAGCTCGATCTTCTCCTCGAACAGCACGTCGTAGTCGGCCAGGTCGTAGCCGAACAGCGGGAACGACTCGGTGAAGGAGCCGCGCCCGAGGATCACCTCGGCCCGGCCGTTCGACAGGGCGTCGACCGTCGCGAAACGCTGGAACACCCGCACGGGGTCGTCGGAGCTCAGCACCGTCACGCCGGAGGCCAGGCGGATGCGGGAGGTGCGGGTCGCGATGCCGGCCAGCACGGTCTCGGGCGAGGAGATCGAGTATTCGGGCCGGTGGTGCTCTCCCAGGGCGATCACGTCGACCCCGAGTTCGTCGGCGAGCACGGCCTCGTCGAGGACCTGGCGGATCGCGGCGGCGTGGGAAACGGGGACTCCGGTGTCGTCCTGCGGCACGTCGCCGAAGGTGTCGAGCCCAAAGGTGAGGTCGGTCATACACTGGAGAATGATTGACATGTCAATTATATTCCGGAGGCGACGCGGTGACCCAGCTACCGAATCGGGAGCAACTGCGGATCTGGCGCGACTTCATCGAGACCACCGACGCGCTGCGGGCCGAGATGGCCGCGCGGCTCCAGCGCGACTCGGCCCTGTCGATCGGCGACTACGCCGTCCTGCTCGCGCTGAGCGAGGCCGACGGCGGCAGGCTGCGCTCCTCCGACCTGGCCGCCACAATCGGCTGGGAGCGCAGCCGCCTGTCCCACCACTTGGGCCGCATGGACAGGCGCGGACTGATCCGGCGGGAGAACTGCACCTCGGACAACCGGGGAGCCGAGGTCGTCCTTACGGAGGAGGGGGCCTCCGCCTTCGGGAGGGCCACCGTTCCGCACCTGCGCGCTATCCGTGAGCTGTTCGTCGACGCGCTCAGCCCTGATCAGATCGCCTCGGCCGGTGAGCTGGCGCAGGCATTGCGGGGGCGGCTGGATGCGTCATCCATGTAGAGAGTCATCCAAAAGCATCATTCCTGGCATAAGCACAGATTCTCTATAGTGGAGCCATATTCGGGTTTTCTCACGGGGGCGTGAGTGGATTTCGGAATTCTGGGGCCGGTACGTGCCCTGCGATCGGGGGAGCCGATCAGTCTGCCGCCCAAGGCACGGGCCGTCTTGGGCGCACTGCTACTCCATCCGGGCGCGATCGTGTCCAAGCACCGTCTGATGATGTGCGTCTGGGACGAACCGCCCGCATCGGCCATGGCCAACCTGCAGAGCTACGTCTCGCTGCTCCGCAAGGAGGACATCGAGGTCGAGACACACGAGCGCGGCTACCGGCTGCCGCTCGACTCGGCCCGTCTCGACCTGCTGGCCTTCACCGACTCGGTCAGGCGGGCCCGGCAGAGCAGCGGCGACGATCCGGCCGAGGCGATCCGGCTGTTCGGGCACGCCTTCGGCCTGTGGCGGGGGCGCCCGGCCGAGGACGTCGCGCTGGGCGCGGCCGTGGTGCCGCGTGTCAGCGAACTGGAGGAGCAGGCCGCAGCCGCCCGGCTCGACTGGATCGACCTGCGATTACGCGCCGGTCACCACAGCGACCTGGTCGGCGAGCTCAAGACGCTGGTGGAGGCCGCTCCGCTGAGCGAGCGCCTGTGGCTGCAGCTGATGCGCGCCCTCAACGGCGCCGGCCGCCGGGCCGAGGCGCTGGAGACCTACCGGCGGGCGCGTGCCGCGCTGGTCGACGAACTGGGCGTCGAGCCGGGCCCGGAGCTGCGCCGCCTGCACGCCGCGCTGCTCGACAGCTCCCTCGACGAGCCGCAGAAGCGGAAGGGCCCGTGCCTGCTGCCGCCGGACATCGCGGGGTTCGTCGGGCGGCGCCGGGAGGCCGGTCTCATCACCGAGGCGCTGCGCACGACCGGGGGCGCGCCTCAGATCGTGGTCGTGTCGGGGCCGCCCGGGGTCGGCAAGAGCACGCTGGCCGTGCGCGTCGCCCACGACCTGCGGGCGCGTTTCCCCGACGGCCAGCTCTTCGTCCGTCTCGACGGCGCCTCGGCCGCGCCGCGTGACCCGGCGGCGCTGCTGGCGGAGCTGCTCCGGCCCCTCGGTGTCGACGGCGCGGCGCTGCCGCCGACCGCCGACGAGCGGGCCGCGCTCTACCGGGCCCGACTGGCCGACCGGGCGGTGCTGGTGGTCCTGGACGACGCCGGGAGCGAGGCCCAGGTGCAGGCGCTGCTGCCCGGTACCGCGCGCTCGGCCGTCGTGGTGACCTCGCGGGGACCGCTGCCCCTGCTGGCCGGGGCGACGCCGGTGCCGCTCGACGTCCTGCCGCCCGCCGATGCGTACGCCCTGTTCGCGCAGGTCGCGGGGGCCGCGCGGGTGGCGGCCGACGCGGTGGCGGCCGAGGCGATCGTACGGGCCTGCGGGCGATTACCCCTGGCGCTGCGGATCGCGGGCGCCCGGCTGACGACCCGTCCGGCCTGGCCCGCGGCCGAGCTCGCGCGGCGGCTGACCGGGGCGCACCTCGACGAGCTGCGCTGGGGGCGGCTGTCGATCCGCAGCCCGTTCTCGATGAGTTACGCCGCCCTGTCGGAGGAGGCGAGGCGGGCGTTCCGCGCGTTCGGGCACCTCGGGGTCGACGGCCTGGCCGCCTGGTCGATCGCGGCGCTGCTGGGTGAGCCGGAACGGGCCGTCGACTTCGCCATGGAGGAGCTCACCGCCGCCGGATTGGTGACCGCCGGAGAGTGGGACGCCGCGGGTCAGACCCGTTATCGCATGCACAGCCTGCTGCTGCGCTACGCCGCCGAGGTCGCGGCCTACCCGCAGGCGGCCGTGCGGCGCCTGGTGACGGCCGCCGTCCAGCGGATCGGAGCGGCCGACCGCACGTGGATCCTGGCCGAACGCGAGATCCTCGCCGCCGCCGTCACGACCGCCGCCGAGCGCGGCCTGTCGGCCGAGGCCGCCGCCCTGGCCGCCGCGACCGCTCCTCATCTGGTCGTGTACGGCCTGCACGACGACGCCCGCCTCGCCCTGGACGCCGTGATCGACGCCCGGCCCGATGACATGACCGCCCGGCTGCACCGCGCCGAGGCCGAGGTCGACCGCCGCCGCACCACCGTCGCCGAGAGGGAGTTCCGCGTCCTGCTCGACCACTTCGACGGCCGCGACCACGTGAAAGCCGGTCGCGCGCTGGCCGGCCTGGCCACCTGCCAGTTCCAGCGGGGGGATCTGGAGTCGGCACGTACAGAAGCGGAAAGAGCCGTGGGTCTGCTGGCCGGACACCTGGAACCGCGCCTGGTGGCCTGGACGGTGCTCGCCGCCGCCGAGGTCTACCTGGCCCGCTACGACGAGGGCGTCACCACCTGCCGCACCGCGCTCCAGGCGGCGGGGGAGGAGCATCCGCTGCGCCGCGCCTGGATCCTGCGCCTGCTCGGCATCAGCCACTTCGACACCGGTCACCCCGAGAGGGCCATCGCCTGCTACCGCGAGAGCCTGGCCATCAGCCGCGCCATCGGCTGGCCCAAGGGGGAGCGGATGGCGCTGCGGCGGCTCGGCGAGGCGACCGCCGCGCTCGGCCACGACGACCAGGCGCTGCGCATGCTGGCGGAGTGCGCGGAGATGTTCGCGCGGTCGGGCGACGTGCAGGGCGAGGCGCTGACCAGTTACGTCCTGGGCCAGATCCACCACCGCCAGGGCGATCCCGAACTGGCGTTGCGGCACTTCACCGCGTGTCACGACCGGCTGGGCCCCGACGTCGACCCGGTCTGGCGGGCCAAGACCGCCCGGCGGATCGAGGCCCTGAGAAATGGCGGTGGCCCCCAGGAAATGCCCTAAATCCTGGGGGCCGTAATGCCGCCATATCGCGTCACCGGCGGCTTTTAAGGCCACAGATCATGATCATGTCACCCGCTCTACGGTTGAGCCACGGGCGCAGGGAGAGCACCCGGCGGGATTTGAACCCGCAACCTGATGACTTTCGTCTGTGGCCGGTCGATCCGGTGACCGGCGGCGATGCTGAGTCTGGAGCGAGAGCCTGAGATTGAACGGTTGCCTCTTCCGGGTTGGGCCACCCTCGCGTGATGGGTGCGAGGGGCAGGAGTCGAACCTGCGCTGTCACCGCTGTTCAGTCTTACTGCTTCAGTTTCAGCTTGCGCTCATCGCGCTCCCCGCTCTTGCGAGCGGGGGTCTGTGGGGTGCCACCTACGCGAGCAGGTAGCCGAACACGGCCTCACCGATCTTCCGGTCGGTGATCTCGGTGCCGTTGGCCTCCTCGCGGGCGAACTTCACGGCCTCCTGGAGCTTGGTCAGGCGGCCGAGCAGTTCGTTGACGCGCCGCTGCGGCAGCGCGCCGGAGAAGACGATGCGGGTCCAGTAGCCGACCACGACGTCCTCGGTGAAGACCTGCACCTGGGCGGGGTGCTTCTCGGTCGCCTCGGCGAGCACGTGGTTGCGCGGCACCTTCTTGGTCCGGGTGGTCTTCACCGGCTCGGTCCGCCACGTGTCGGTGTTGCCGTCGAGCGACCAGGTCTCCGACGGGTCGAGCGTGGGGAGCTTGCCGATGAGGGTGTGCAGGTCGGTGAGCTGCTTCTCGAGGAACAGCAGGTAGGTCACCGGCACGTCGCGCAGCAGCGCGTCGCCGTCGACGACGACGTCGGCGCGCGCGGTGCAGTTGGCGACGTCCTTAGTGGCGGTGACGTCGAAGAGCCGGGTGAGGGTGACCGCGACGTCCTTCAGCACCTGCTCGGCCTGCACCTGCACGCGGGTCGACTCCGGAGGGAGCGTCTCGCCCTCGTCGTCGATCGGCTGGTAGGTGCGGGAGATGCCGGACAGCAGCGGCGCCTTCTGGATCAGATGGTAGGCGTCCGTCACCTTGCGCTGGACGTCGGACTTGACGCCCTTCTCCACGGCGAGGATCTGGTTGAGCTTGGTCACGATCAAGAAGGTAGCGGGATTGGGTGCCGGTCTTCACCTGATTTGTCAGATCACACGTAGCATCGTGTCCGTGGATCTGGACGAGATCGCCACCCGCCTCGGGGTGCCCGTCGAAGACGTCGACCGCGTGCACCGCCTCGCTGGTGACCTGCCGTCGGCCCCGCCGCCCGCCAGAGAGGACGCCCCCGCGCTCCTCGACCGTCTCGCGGTGCGGCCGGATGACGCCGCCGAGATCCTGGAGGGCTGGCCCGACCCCGACTCCCCGCTGTGGACGCCGGAGCTGCGCTGGCTGCTCGACCGTTCGACCGCGCTGGTCCGCGCCGACCTCGGCGGCCACCTGTGGCTGCCCCCGGGCCCGGAACTGCCGCGCGACCGGGGCCCGGCCTGGCGGCACCTCTACGTGTACGCCTACCTGGCCCTGCTCGACATCGTCACCCGCTACCACCGCGCCCACGGCGTGCCCGACGACGTGTCGTGGCGGAGCCTGGCCGACCTGGGCCGCAACCTCGCCGTCGACCGGCGGATGAACCGCGAGGGCTGGCCGGTCATGCAGGCGTGGCTGACCCTGCACGCCCGCGGCGCCATCTACGAACTGGGCCGTCTCCAGTTCCACCGCGGCGGCACCAGCCTCGACCTGCACATCCCCGAGTCGGGCCCGATGACCCCCGCTGCCATCGACGCCTCGCTCAACCGGGCCCGCGCGTTCTTCCCGCGCCACTTCCCCGGTGAGACGTACACCGCGTTCGCCTGCGGGTCGTGGCTGCTCGACCCGCAACTGCGGGAGTACCTGCCTGAGGACTCCAACATCGTCCGCTTCCAGAGCAGGTTCGAGCTCGACCCCTATGAGGAGCCCGAGGGGATCGACGCCGACGTCGAGATGCTGCGGTTCGGTTTCCGCAGCCTGACCACACCGCTCGACCGGCTGCCGCGCGGCACCGTGCTCCAACGGGCGATCATCGACCATCTTCAGTCGGGCCGTCACTGGCAGTGGCGCCGGGGCCGCTTCGCCGTCTGAGGGAACCGTTCGCTCCTCTGCTCGCGATAGAGGAGACATGAGCCCAGACAGCGACGACGCCTTACTGGCCGCCGTGGCGGGCGGGCAGGTCGAGGCGCTCCGCATCCTCCATCACCGGCACGCGCCGTGGATCCGGGCCCGGCTGGCCCGCCGGTGCGCCGACCCCGATCTCGTCGTCACGGCGGTGCAGGACACCTTCGTGGCGGTGTGGCGGGACGCCGGCCGCTACCGCCCCTCCGAGGGCGCGGCCGGGGCGTGGTTGTGGACGATCGCCATCCGCAAGCTGGTCAGCGCGCTGCGCGGCCGACCGCTGCCCGTCACCGCCGAGGCCGGGGTGACCGAATCGGCCGAGGACGTGGTGCTGCGCGCCGTCGAGCACGGCGACCTCGGGACCGCCCTGGCCCGCCTCTCACCCGAACTGCGGGCGGCCATCCAGGCCACGATCCTCGACGGCCTGACCGTGAAAGAGGCCGCGCACCTTCTCAGAATCCCCGAAGGCACCGTGAAGACCCGCGTGATGCGGGCCAAGGCCCAGCTCAGGGAGCTGCTGACATGAACGGCTGGCATGTGCCCGACGATCTGCGGGCGGCCTACCTGAGCGGGGACCTGCCGGAGCCGACGGCCATGTCGGTCGAGGCCCACGTGGAGTCGTGCCCCGCCTGCCAGGTCGCCTTCCCCGCCGACGAACCGTGGCTGGAGGCGAGCTGGGCGGCGATCGCCGACATCGTCGACCGGCCCCGGCCGCGCCCGCTGACCCGGTTCCTCACCGCTCTCGGGGTGCGGGAGCACGTCGCGGTGCTGCTGTCGGCGACTCCCGGACTGACCCGCTCGTGGCTGCTGGCGGTCGCGGCGGCGCTCGGGTTCGCGGTGTTCGCCGCGCACACCGCCGACCGGTCGATGATCGTCTTCCTGGCGGTGGCGCCGGTGCTGCCGCTGCTCGGCATCGCCGCCGCCTACGGCGCGCGTGTCGATCCCCTGTACGAACTCACCGGCGCCGCCCCGATCAGGCGCACCCGGGTTCTGCTGCTGCGCGCGCTGACCGTCTTGGTGGCGGCGGTCGTGATCACCGGGGCGGCGACCCCGGCGCTGCCGGGCTTCACCGCGGCCTGGCTGCTCCCCGCGCTGGCGTTGGCGGGGGCCGCGCTCGCTCTGGGCACGTGGATCGCGCCGCACCGCGCCTCGGCGCTGCTGGCCGCCGGGTGGCTGGTGGCGGTGCTGTCGGCGCGAGAGGCCGTGTTCGGGCCGCCCGCCCAGGCCGTCTACGCGCTGGCCCTTCTTCCGTTCATCTATCTGGGGGCACGACGATGGAACCGACTCTGACCGTCCACGACCTCACCCGGCGGTTCGGCCGCCGGACCGCCCTCGACGGCGTGTCACTGTCGCTCGGCACGGGCGTGACCGGGCTGCTCGGCCCCAACGGGGCCGGGAAGACCACCCTGATCAGGATCCTGGCGACCACGCTGGCACCCGACGGGGGCGGCATCCGGGCGTTCGGGCTCGACCCGGCCGACCGCGAGCAGCGCACGGCGATCCGCCGCCGGCTCGGCTACCTGCCGCAGAACCCGGGCGTGTATCCCCACTTCACTGCGTTCGAGCTGGTGGAGTACGTCGCGATCCTGAAGGAGCTCGACGACCGGCGGGCCCGCCACGACGAGGTGCGGCGGGTGCTGGCCGAGGTCGACCTGGCCTACCGCGCCCGCACGAAGGTGCGCAAACTGTCGGGTGGCATGCGCCAGCGGCTGGCCCTGGCCCAGGCCCTGCTGGGCGACCCCGGCCTGATCATCCTCGACGAGCCGACCGTGGGGCTCGATCCGGAGCAGCGGATGCGGTTCCGGGCGCTGCTGTCGAAACTGGGCGCGACCCGGACCGTCCTGCTGTCGACCCACCAGACCGAGGACGTCGCGACCCTGTGCGAACGCGTCGTGGTGATGAAGTCCGGCTCGGTGGTGTTCGAGGGCACCCCCGGAGAGCTCGCGGGGGTGGCGGCCGGGCAGGTGTGGCTGACGACGGCCCCGCCGGAGGGGACGTTCTGGCGCACCCCCGACGGCCGCTACCGGACCCTCGGCTCCCCGCCGCCCGGGGCGGTGCCGGGCGAGCCCGGCGTCGAGGACGGCTATCTGCTGCTGCTCGGCCGGGAGCAGGTGACCGCGTGACGCTCACCGTGTTCGAGCTGCGCCGGATGCTCCGCAACCCGTTGATCTGGGCCGCCGTGGTCGCCGCGATCGCCCTGGAGGGGCTGCAGGCCGCGCAGTGGTGGCCCGACCTGACCTACGTCACTCTGCACGCGGTGACCGCGTCGTCGCTGGTCGCGGGGGCCGTGCTGGTCGTCGCCAACCTCGCCGCCGCACGCGACCGGCGCTTCCCGGAGACCTTGGAAGCGCTGCCCGGCCGCGCGCCGTCCCGCACCCGTGCGGTCCTGTTCGCCGCGCCGCTCGTCGGCATGCTCGCCGCCGCCGCGGTGATCGTTCCCTTGGTTGTGTACGGCCTGCTCCGCGCCCCCGCCGCCGGATACCTCGACGGCTGGGAGGCCCTGAACGGCCTGGCCCTGGCGGCGTTCGCCGCGACGCTGGGCGCGGCGCTGGCCCGCTGGATCCCGTGGCCGTTCACGCCCGTGCTGGTGATCTTCGCGTTCCTGGCGCTGATCTTCGTCAACGGCGCGGGCGAATACGGCGGCTGGGCCCTGCCGTGGGTCCCCCTGCACGACGTGACCCTCGGCCCGCGCCCGTCGGCGGCCCACCTGCCCTATCTGGCCCTGGTCGCGGTCGCCCTCGGCGCGGTCGCGCTGCTCCGGCACGGCCTCCGTCTGATCCCGGTGGGCGTGGCCGCCGTGTCGCTGGCGGTCGCGGTCCCGGTGATCGCCCAGGCCGACCACCTGCCCAAACCCCCGCCGGTGCCCTGCCAGAAAGCAGAGGGGCTGACCTACTGCCCGCGTACCGGATATGAGCCGTGGGTCGAGCGGTGGGCGGCGGCGCTGCGCCCGATCACCTCGGCCGTGCCGCCGGAGGCACTGGCCCGGGTTCCGGAGCTGAGCCAGGACTCCCACGGAGCGCTGCCGCAGGTCTGGCTGACGGGGGTGAGCGAGCGCGCCCTCGCCGGTGAGGTCGCCGTGAGCGTGGCGGGGCTCGACTCCGCGCGGGCGTGCGGCCGGTCGCAGACGGTCGTGGCACTGTGGCTGACCGGCCTGGTGGTACCGCACGACCAGTCGGCCCCGACGGTGTGGGACCCGCGTGCCCCCGCGCCCTCCGAAGGCTGGTCGAAGATTCCGATGTCGGACAGCGGCAACGCCCGCGACGTGATCGGACGACTGAACGGGACCGTCTACGACGGCGCCGACCTGGCCAACGCCCGCGCCCTGCTCCGCGACTCCGCCGCGGGTGACCGGATCAGGGCGCACTGGGCCACGCTGACCGACCCGGCCACCACGACCGTCGAAGCCGGACCGCTGCTGGGCATCGACCCGGTGACCTCGGCCCACCCCTGCCCGGAACCGGTCACCCGATGAGGGCGCTGCTGATCCCGCTGGCCAGGGCGATCGACTGGGCGCCGCTGGCCGTCACGGTCCCGCTCGTGCTCGTCGGGGCCTGGCTGATCCCCGCCGAGTTCGCCGTCGCGGTGCTGCGGCTGGCGGGGGCGGTGCTCGCCGCCGCGACGGCGTTCGCGCTGGTCGACGGTATGGCCGCGTCGACCGCCGCCACGCCGGTGCCGCGCTGGGTGCGGCAGTGGACGCGCACGCTGATGGCCGCCGTGGTGGCGGTCGTGACGTGGGCGCTGGCATGGTGGCTGGCCGACGTGCCGGAGGTGGCGCCGGGTGGCCTGGCGGGGGAAGCGCTGGCCGCTCTGCTGCTGGCACTGGCCGCTGCCGGGTGGGCGGTGCGGCGCGCTGAGGGCAGGGCGGTGGCGCTGGCGGGGGCCGCGCCGCTGCTGGCCACCGGGGTGGGCACCTGGTCGGAGATCGGGTCGGGCTGGTGGTGGGCGGCCGTGCCCCTGCTGGTGGTCGTGGCCGCTGGACACACCGATCTGGTCAGGAGTTCAGGAACTCCCCGATGGTGGCCGTCTGCCCGGTGACCAGGTGGCCGACGCCGGGCAGCAGCCGGGCGTCGGCCTTCGGCACGTTCGCGCGGAAGCGCCGGATGGTCTGGGGACCGTTGATCAGGGCGTCGCGGTCGCCCGCGATGACCAGCAGCGGCATCGTCAGCCGGGCCAGCTCGGCGTCGCCGTAGATCGGCAGGTCGGAGCGGCGGGGCTTGAAGTCGCGGTTGATCAGGTCGAAGAACTCGCCGAACCACCCCGTTCCCTTCAGGTCGGCGCCCAGGATGAGCCGCTGCGACCGGTCGCGCTGCCCGACCGCCAGCAGGAGCAGCGCCAGCAGCAGGATCCCGCGCCGGACCTTCCCGATGCCGGCCGGGCAGATCAGCACGAGCCTCTCGACCCGGTGAGGGTCGCGGACGGCCAGTCCCGTGGAGATCCAGCCGCCCAGCGACAGCCCGACCAGCGTGGCCGCCTCGATGCCGAGGCCGGTCATGACCTCGCCGAGCCAGCCCGGATAGTCGCCCATCGGCGGCCGGTTGGGGGCCGACAGGCCGGGCTCGCCGGGGATGTCGACCGCGTAGACGCGGTGGCACTCCGACCAGGCGGCGATGTCGCCGAACCAGGTGAGGGAGTTGGCCATCGCGCCGTGCACGAGGATCACGGGCGGCGCGTTGGGCGGCCCGGACGCCACCACGAAGGTGTCGCCGAGCGTGGTCGGCACGGTCAGCCGCTCGGCCGGGACCGGCCAGGTGTCCAGCAGGTCGCTGTAGCGGGCCAGGAGGGCGCGCCCGGCGTCGGGGGAAACGAAGATGTCCATGAAGACACCGTATCACTCCCTTTGATAGGGAGTCATAGGGATTCTTTCGCCATGAATGCGGCATCGGTGACTTTGGTGAGGAAGTCGTGGATGAGCGCGCGCTCCTCGGGGGAGTAGCCGTCACAGATGGCGTCGATGGAGTGGGTCATGGGGGCGTACAGGGAGACGATCTCGGGGACGCGGTCATGGAGCGGCCGGATGAGCACCGCGCGCCGGTCGCGGGGGTCGCGTTCGCGGGCGATCCAGCCGCCCTTCTCCAGCCGGTCGAGCACGCCGGTCATCGTCGCGGGGTGCAGGCCGGTCATCCTGGCCAGCGCCGAGGGGGTCATCGGGCCGTGCCGGGCGATGAGGTAGAGGCAGTCGCGGTCGACCGGGCGCAGGTCGAGCCGCCCGCCGACCTGCTGGTTGAGCAGCGAGACCTGGGCGGTCAACGCGCGTAGCGCATCCTGGATGGAAGGTATGGAAACCATATAATACGACTCTCATACTATTCGCGTTTCGGAGGAACCCGTGAAGATCACGATATTCGGCGCCACCGGCGGAATCGGCAGCGAGTGCCTGCGGCTGGCCATGCAGGCCGGCCACGAGGTCACCGTGGTCGTGCGCGACGCCGGCCGCCTGTCGCTGGAGCCGCACCACGTCATGGTCGCCGACCTGCGCATCGCCCCCGACAAGAAGGAGCTGATCCTGGCCTGCGAGGGCGCCGACGCCGTGCTGTCGGGCATCGGCCCGCGCTCCCCCAAGCACGACCGGGGGGTGGTCACGGCCGCCACCCGCGTGATCGCCGCGGCCATGCACGCCGCCCACGCCCGCCGGATCATCATCGTCAGCGCCGCCCCCGTCTCGACCATCCCCACTCCGGGCAACCCCGACGCCCCCAAGCACGACCCGGGCGAGGGACCGATCACCCGCTACCTGCTGACCCCGATCATCAAGCGGGTCCTGCCGACCGTGTACGCCGATCTGTCGGCCGCCGAAGACGTCCTGCGCGAGAGCGGCCTCGACTGGACGGCGGTCCGCCCGCCCCGCCTGACCGACAAGCCCGGAACCGGCCGCTACCGCACCGCCCCCGACCGGAACCTGCCCCGCGGCCTGACGATCTCGCGCGCCGACGTGGCGGCGGCCATGCTCGCGATGATCGACCAACCCTCGACCATCGGCCATGCCATGGGCGTGGCGACCTGAGCCCGATTCCGGGTAGGGGAGGATGATCGGGAAAGGAGTCGGCAGGTGGCGCGGGACGGGCACGACGAGGCGGGGCGGCTCGACAGCGCCCTGTGGCGGGTGGCGCTGCTGCTGCGCGTGGCCGAAGACCTGGCCGACACCACCAACCTGGTCGACATCCGCCGCCGGGTCCGCGACCTGCTGGCCACCGACCTGAAACCGGTCTACGTCGGCCTGGTCCTGGCCGAAGACCGGCGGCTGCGCCGGATCATCGACGACGAGATCCCCCGCACCGTGGAGACCTTCGCCCGCCAATACGACATCGGCCCCGGCTGGCCCACCTTCGACTGCTACCAGCGCCGGCAGGTGATCGAGGTCACCGCCGACCTGCTGCGCGACGACTACGACGACGCCGCCCTGTCGGCGTTCGACGCCCTGAGCCTGGCGTCGGCGGTGTGCCTGCCGCTGCCCGGGGTGGCGGGCCCGGTCGGGGTGCTGGTCCTGGGCTGGGACCGGCCCCACGCGATCGACGCGCAGGAGCGGGAGATCCTGGTCGCGGTGGCCGGTTACACCGCCCGCGCGGTCGAGCGCACCCAGCTGCTCCAGCAGCGGGTCACCGTCGCCCAGCGGCTGCAGCGGGCGATGCTGACCGACCTGCCCGAGGTCCCCGGCCTGGAGGTGGCCGCGCTCTACCGCCCGGCGCGGACGGCCGACCTGGTCGGCGGCGACTGGTACGACGCCTACTTCCTGGAGCTCCCCGACCGGCGTGACCCGATGAGGCCGCGCGCCCTGGCCGTCACGGTGGGTGACATCACCGGCCACGACATGGCCGCCGCCGCGCTGATGGGCCAGGTCCGCAGCATGCTGCGCCAGGCCGACTCCGACTTCGCCGGAGGGGGCCCGGCCAAGTCGCTGGCGGCGCTGGAACACGCGTGCCGTCTGGTGTTGCCGCAGGCCACCGGCAGCCTGGTGCACGGCCATCTGATCCCGGGCGCCGACGGCTGGGAGCTCGTCTGGACCAACGCCGGCCATCCGCCGCCGATCCTGTTCCACCCGGGCGGCCGGGCCGAGGAGCTCACCACCCACGACCTGATGTTCTTCCCGACCCTGCTGCCCGAGGGCCAGGCCGCCCGCACCGAGTCGCGCCGCCTGCTGACCCCCGGCACGCTGCTGATCATGTTCACCGACGGCCTGATCGAGACCCCCGGCACCGACACCGACATCGCGACCGACCGTCTCATCGCGGCCCTGGCCGGGCACGCCGGACGGCCGCTGGGCGCCCTGCTCGACGAGGCGGCGGGCCCGGAGGGCAACGTCGACGACCTGGTCATGCTGGCCGTGCGGGTGCCTCCGGTGATCGCCCCCGGCGGCCCTCGATGAGCACGGCGATGCCGTCGAGGAGGCGGGCCAGGCCGAATTCGAAGGCGCCGGCCGGGTCGCCGGCGGCGTTGTAGGTCTCGCCGCTCGCGGTGCCCACGCGGCCCGCGAGGGGGTAGCCGGAGAAGTCGCCGACGGCGGCGAGGAACGGCTCGTGGGCCTTCCACCACTGTTCGTCGGTCATGCCGGTCTCGTGGGCGGCGCGTTCGGCCTCGATCACGCCCCGGGCGGCGCCGTGGACGTAGGCGGCCAGCAGGGTCAGGACGTTGTCCATCTCCAGGTCGGTCAGCCCGATGCCGTCGAGGGCGGACAGCTCGTGTTCGTATTTGCCCAGCGTGCCGGGGCCGAGCGGGGGGCGGCTGACGGCGACCTGGAGGATCCACGGGTGGCGGCGGTACATCGCCAGGTTGTCGCGGGCGATCAGCTCGACGCGGGCCCGCCAGCCCTCCGGCGTCTCGGCGGAGGTCCACGGTTCCTTGTAGACGGTGTCGAGCATGACGTCGAGCAGTTCGGCCTTGCCCGGGACGTGGGTGTAGAGCGACATCGTGCCGACGCCCAGGTGGTCGGCGACCTTGCGCATCGACAGCGCGGCCAGGCCCTCGGCGTCGGCGACCTCGATCGCGGCGGCGATGACGCGGTCGGCGGTCAGGTCGGTGCGGCCTTTGCGGGGGGCGCGTTCCCTGGCGCGGGACGGGTCGCGCCACAGCAGCGCCAGCGTGCGGGCCGGGTCGCCTCGTCCGATGTATTCCGTGGTCATGATGGCGCTCAGCGTACTCACGTCACTTATCCGTACGGCGTACGGTACGCTGTACGGCATGACGTACACGATAGAGGCGCACGGGCTCGTCAAGCGTTACGGCGCGCGGGCCGCCCTCGACGGGTTCGACCTGGCCGTCCCGCAGGGGACGGTCCACGGCCTGCTCGGCCCCAACGGGGCCGGCAAGACCACGGCGGTCCGGGTGCTGACCACCCTGCTGCGCCCCGACGCCGGCACCGCCCGCGTGGCGGGGTTCGACGTGCTCCGCGACGGCGGCGCGGTCCGCCGCCACATCGGCCTGGTCGGCCAGCACGCCGCCCTCGACGAGGCCCTGTCGGGCCGGGCCAACCTGGAGATGTTCGGCCGCCTGTCCCACCTGCGCACCGCCAAGGCCCGCGCCGGGGAACTCCTCGACCAGTTCGGCCTGGCCGACACCGGCAAGAAGCCGGTGAAGGACTATTCGGGCGGCATGCGCCGCCGTCTCGACCTGGCGGCGGGGCTGATCCTGTCGCCGCCGGTGCTGTTCCTCGACGAGCCGACCACCGGCCTGGACCCGCGCGGCCGGGCCGAGGTGTGGGCGGCGGTCCGCGACCTGGTCGCCCGGGGCACCACGGTGCTGCTGACCACGCAGTATCTCGAGGAGGCCGACCAGCTCGCCCACCGCGTCAGCGTCGTCAACGAGGGCCGCCAGGTCGCCGAAGGAAGCCCCGAAGAACTGAAGAAGATCGTCGGGGGAGACCGCGTGGAGATCGTCGTCCACGACCCCGCCGACCTGCCGACCGCGGCCGCACTGCTGGGCCCCGACGCCGAGACCGACCCCGACACCCGGCGCGTCAGCGCACCCGCCCCCGACCGCATGGCGACCCTGACGACGGTCGTCCAGGACCTGCAGAAGGCCGGGATCACCGCCGACGACATCGCGATCCGCCGCCCCACCCTCGACGAGGTGTTCCTCCACCTGACCAAGGCCGCCGCGTGACATTCCTTCTTCTCCGTTACGGCTTCGCGTGGCCGGCACCGCCCGCCGCCCCCGCCTCCCGCCGCATCCGGCGCTCCTCATCCGCTTCCGCCTCCCCCTCGACGAGGAGTCACGCATGAACCGTCTGACCTGGGCCTTCGCCGACGGATGGACCGTCACTCGGCGGGAGGTCACCCACTGGACCAGCCGCCCCGGCACGCTCATCGCCGGGCTGCTGTTCCCCGTCATGATCGTGCTGCTGTTCGCCTACCTGCTGGGCGGGGGGATCGAGGTCCCCGGCGGGGGCTACCGCGAGTTCCTCATGCCGGGCATGTTCGCCCTGACCATGGTCTTCGGCCTGGAGGGCACGTTCACGGCGATCGGCAACGACGTCACCAAGGGCGTCACCGACCGGTTCCGCTCACTGCCGATGGCCTCATCCGCGGTGGTGTCGGGGCGGGCGGCGGCCGACATGCTGACCTCGGTGCTGTCGCTGGCGGTGCTGATCGTCTGCGGGCTGGCCGTCGGCTGGAGCGCGCACAACGGGTTCGGCGACGCCCTGGCGGCGGTCGGGCTGCTGCTGTGGCTGCGCTTCTCGCTGCTCTGGATGGGCATCTGGCTCGGGCTGAAGATCCGCAACCCGGAGGCCGTGATGGCGATCCAGATCCTGGTGTGGCCGATCGGCTTCCTGTCCAGCGCGATCACCTCACCGGAGACGATGCCGGGCTGGCTGGGCGTGATCGCCGACTGGAACCCGCTGTCGTCGACGGCGGCGGCGACCCGGGAGCTGTTCGGCAACCCGGGCTGGGCCAACGACACGTGGGCGGCGGCGCACGCGGTCGAACTGGCGCTGGCCTGGCCGCTGGTGATCACGGCGGTGTTCGCGCCGCTGTCGGTCCGCGCCTACCGGAACCTGTCCCGTTAGGTGCCGCCAGTGCGGGGGCCGTACAGGCCTTCAAGCTGGTATTCCAGGCTCTCTGTCGTGGTGAAGCAGGCGAACAAGGGATGGTGCAGGGGGTCGTCCGTGTTGAGTTCGAGCGCGTGCGCCGCGCGTTTGGACGCGTGGATGATACGTATCGGCTGCTGTGCGTCCGGGACAGGCCGCGCCCCTTGGGTCTCGTCCACATCCATGATCGTCAATTGCCAGCGGACAATGGACGTAAGCCGTTTGCCCATTACAGGCAGAAGGCGGGCCAGGTGCGTGGACAGCGGCGGATCGTCGGGGCGTGCGACCAGGTAGTCGTTGAGCCAGTTGCCGGTTTCGGTGCACCAGGTTCCACCGGCCAGCTCGGCGGTCCACCCGGCGAAGCACATCCCCTGAGGAGAGCGCCAGCTCTGCGGCGCGTGGGAAATCGGGCCGATGGCCGCGTCCGGGCCGGGCAGGGTCTTGATGAAGTCGAGCACTGCCCAGGCCAGCACGCCTCCTCTCTGTCCGGACAGGTCGGGTCGGGTGACTGCGCGGGTCATGGGCTGCCCTTTCTTCGCGTGGGGCAGGTGCCTACCGCCATATCCGCCCCAGCCCCCACCGGCGTTACCGGGCTCCGTGTTCCGGTCTAATTGAAGGAGTGTTCCGGTCGGGCCGGGTGGGACCATCCCCTCTCGTTAGGCTGACCGGTATGTCACACGAGTTCGAAGTCCGTGAGGAAATCGTCCTGCCCGCGTCTCCTGATGAGGTGTGGGAGGCGATCGCGACCGGCCCGGGCATCGACTCGTGGTTCATGGGCGCCAACGATCTGGAGCCGGGCGTCGGCGGGGCGGGGCGGCTGACGGTGGCCGGGTTCACCACCCATTCGGCCGTCACCGGATGGGAGCCGGGTGAGCGGCTGGCCTACGAGAGCGAGAAGGCCGCCGACGGGTCGTTCATGGCGTTCGAATATCTGCTGGAGGGCCGCGAGGGCGGGAGCACCGTCCTGCGGTTCGTCCACAGTGGGGTGCTGACCGGCGACTGGGAGGACCAGTACGACGCCCTGTCCGTGGGCGACGGCCTCTACCTGCGCAAACTCCACGCCTATCTGACGCACTTCCCGGGCGTGACCGCCGATTACGCGCTGTTCGAGATCGGCCGCCCCACCCCCGATGCCGCGAGGATGTGGGCGGCCTTTCTCGACGCCTTCTCCCTGGGGCAGCCACCGGAGAAGGGCCGCGTCAGCGTTCCCGGGCTGAACCCCGACGACGCGCAGGTCGTGTTCGCCGAGGCGGGGTTCCTGTGTGTGGTGACCGCGACGTCGCTGTTCACGCTCGTCCACGGCTACCGCGACGCCGTCGTCGCGGAGCACCACGCGTTTCCCGGGGAGATTCCCGAGGCTCAGGCCGTGGCGGCCTGGCAGAGCTGGCTGGGGTCGATCTAGCCCGTGTCGATTTAGCCGGTGTAGACGGGGTAGCCGTAGCCGACGACGTCCGCCGACTGGCGTTCGCGCACTTCGACGGCGCCGTTGCCGGTGTTGCCCTCGACGGTCTCGATGGTGCCGTCGCCGTTGTCCTTGACGACGAAGCCGACGTGCTGGATGTCGTGGATGTTCTTGCCGCCGTTCCAGTCGAAGAAGACGACCGCGCCGGGCACGGGGGCGGTGCCCCAGCGGTTGTTCTGCTCGAACCATTCGGCGTGGCGGACGGTGTAGGCGTCCTCGCCCATGACGGGGCTGATGCCGAGCTGGTCGCCGACCCAGCTGACGAACATGTCGCACCAGGGGGCGTTCGCATAGGCGAAGCGGTTGCCGCCGTCCCGCAGGACGGTCTCGCCGGCGCGCTCGGAGTTCATGTACCAGTCGTGGAACTTGGTTCCGCCGCCGTACATGTTCTCGCTGACGCCGACCTGGCTCTTGGCGAGGTGGAGCACCTGCTGGGCGCTGACCTTCGGCAGTCGCTTGGCGACCTCCAGCAGAGGGCTGTAGGCCAGGGCGACACCTCCGGGTGCCGCTCCCGCGGGGGCGGCGGCTTCGGCGTGGGCGACGGCGGGGGTGAGGTCGACGGCGGCGATGGTGCCGCCGGTGACCATGGTCGACGTCAGTACGCCGGAGAGCAGGACAGCGCGAATTCCAGGTTTGGGGGCTCGCATGGGTGGGGTTGACTCCTTGCTTCCATGCGCCTACCGGGTTAGCTGACGGATTCGGGCGTGGAAGCCGCCCTACGGCCTGTCCTGAGGGGAGGTTCAGGCCGATTCACCCCAGAGGACCCGGTGTGTGCTTGGTGATCGGGAGAGGGATCACCGGGTCCTCGCTGGTTCCCCGGTTCCGCGCGGGGCGCGCGGATTCGGCGATCTCTAGTTGTCGTCCTTAGGCGGCCGACCTGCAGTTATGCAGGTCACACCGCCTCGAGTTCCCCAGAAGGTAGTACAACTCCTAAAAACGGTCAAACTTGGACAATCAACTCAGTGGGGGAGTAACGTCAGCGCCACCCGTCGGGGTCGACGCCGCCGGGCACCGGACCGGGCGGCCCGTAGGGCTCCCGGGTGAAGACGAACGTGTTGAGATCGAGGTGGACACCCTCGCCGGTGGTGACCACGCGCAGCGTCTCGCCGGCGTAGTAGCCGTCGAGGCCGAGCCAGGTGCCGTCGGCGAGCGCGGCGAACCGGGAGGCGCGGCCGGTCTCGCCCACGGGCGCCAGCGCCAGGCCCCGGCCGGGCAGCGCGCGCATGACGTAGGCGGCCGGTCCCCAGTACCAGGGGCCGGTGAGGGCCAGCAGGTCGTCGTCGATCGGCGCGGGCCGCCATTCGGCCGGCAGCGGCGGCTCGTGGGCGTCGAGAATGTCGAGCAGGTCGCCGGTCAGGGCGTTGCCGCGCACGCCGCTGGTGGTGTTGGCCAGGAACAGCACGCCCACCCCGTCGCCGGGGTCGGTGTAGACGGTGGCCAGGAAGCCGGGCATCGACCCGGTGTGCCCGGCCAGCCGCCGCCCGTTGTGGCGGCGCACCTGCAATCCCAGGCCGTAGCCGGACGTCCACGCCGGACCGTCTTCGATCGTGGCGGGCTCGCGCATCTCGGCCATCGTGGCCGGGCGCAGGATCCCGGCGCCGTCGCCGCCGACGAAGACCGCCCAGCGGGCCAGGTCGGCCGGGGTGCACCAGAACTGCCCGGCCGGCGCCAGCGCGACGGCGTCGTGCTCGGGTTCGGGCAGCAGCACGTCGGCCCACGGGTGCACGGCGTATCCGGTCGCGTGCGGGGCGCGCGGCCGCTCGGTCGTGTCGCGCATGCCCAGGGGATGCAGAACCTCCTCCTGGACGATGTCCGCCCACCCCCGGCCCCTCTTGCGCGCGACCACCTCGCCGAGGAAGCCGAAACCGATGTTGGAGTAGTGGAAGCGCCGCCCCGGGCGGTGGCGGTTGGTCATCGGGTCGAGCATGGCCACCAGGTCGGCCATCGGCACGCCGGGGGTGCGCTCCCACCACGGCCCTGGCGGCTCGGCCGTCAGGCCGGAGGTGTGCGACAGCAGCTGGGCGATCGTCACCTCGCCCGACGGGGTGCCCGGCAGGTGCTTGTCGAGGGGGTCGAGCAGGTCGAGGAGCCCTTCGTCGCGCAGCCGCATGATCATGACGGCGACCATGCTCTTGGTGATCGACCCGATCCTGAACTGGGTGGAGGCGGTCGGTGGGGCGTCCCCCACGCGGCCCCGGTAGCCGGACCAGATCAGCTCTCCGCCGCGGGTCAGGACGACCGCCAGGGCGGGGATGCGCGCGGTGGCCTGCTCGGTGGCCACGCGTAGCGCGAGGGCACGCGCCGTACTCTCCAAGACCATGGGGTCAGGCTATGGTCTACGCTCTGGCGCGTGGAATCGGGCTCCGTGATCGAAGCCGTCCTCGAACGGATCACCTACGCCAACGAGGAGACCGGCTACACCATCGCGCGGGTGGCCACCGAGCGGTCGGGCACCGACCTGCTCACGGTGGTGGGCCCGCTGCTGGGTGCGCAGCCGGGCGAGTCGCTGCGGCTGACCGGCCGCTGGACCGCCCATCCGCGGTACGGCAGGCAGTTCGAGGTCTGGTCGTACACCACCGTGCTCCCGGCGACGATCGCCGGCATCCAGCGCTATCTGGGCTCGGGGCTGATCAAGGGGATCGGGCCGAAGATGGCCGAGCGCATCACGATCCACTTCGGCGTCGACACCCTGCGCGTCATCGAGGAGGAGCCCAAGCGCCTGGTCGAGGTGCCGGGGCTGGGGCCCAAGCGGACCAAGCTGATCGCGGCCGCGTGGGAGGAGCAGAAGGTCATCAAAGAGGTGATGATCTTCCTGCAGGGGGTGGGCGTCTCCACGTCCATCGCGGTCCGGATCTTCAAGGAGTACGGCGACACCTCCATCGACGTCGTGCGCGCCGAGCCCTACCGGCTGGCCGACGACGTGTGGGGCATCGGCTTCAAGACCGCCGACACCATCGCCCAGGCGGTCGGCATCGCGGCCGACAGCCCCGAGCGGGTCAAGGCGGGCCTGCGCTACACCCTGTCCCAGGCCGCCGACGACGGCCACGTCTACCTTCCGGCGCCGAACCTGGTCGCCGACGCCGTCAAGATCCTCGGCCTGGAGCCAGATCTGGTCTCCCGCTGCCTCGACGAACTGGTCGTCGAGGAGGGGGTCGTCCGCGAGGAGATCCCGGTGACCGAGGGGACCGTCCCGGCGATCTACCTGGTGCCCTTCCACCGCGCCGAACGCTCGCTGGCCACCACGGTGCTGGGGCTGCTGCACTCCTCCCGCGACCGGCTGAAGGTCTTCGAGGACGTCGACTGGACGACCGCGCTGACCTGGCTTAAGACCCAGACCGGCGCCAACCTGGCCCGGGAGCAGGACCAGGCGGTGCGGCTGGCGCTGACCGAGAAGGTCGCGGTGCTGACCGGCGGGCCCGGCTGCGGCAAGAGCTTCACCGTCCGCTCGATCGTCACCCTGGCCCGCGCCAAGCGCGCCAAGGTCATCCTGGCCGCCCCGACCGGCCGCGCCGCCAAACGGCTGGCCGAGCTGACCGGGCACGAGGCCACCACCGTCCACCGCCTGCTGCAGTTGCGGCCCGGCGGCGACCCGACCTTCGACCGCGACAACCCGCTCGACGCCGACCTGGTCGTGGTCGACGAGGCCTCGATGCTCGACCTGCTGCTGGCCAACAAACTGGCCAAGGCGGTCGCTCCGGGCGCCCATCTGCTGTTCGTGGGCGACGTCGACCAGCTTCCCTCGGTCGGCGCCGGTGAGGTGCTGCGCGACCTGCTGGCCGCGCCCGACGTGCCACGCGTGCGGCTCACCCAGATCTTCCGCCAGGCCCAGCAGTCGGGCGTGGTCGTCAACGCCCACCGCGTCAACGGCGGCCAGATGCCGCTGGTGCGCGAGTTCCCCGATTTCTTCCTGTTCCCCGCCGAGGACCCCGACGAGATCGCCGCCCTCACCGTGGACGTGGTCGCCAAGCGCATCCCGGGCAAATTCGGCCTCAACCCGCGCCGCGACGTCCAGGTCCTAGCCCCGATGCACCGGGGTGCGGCCGGAGCCGGGGCGCTCAACGGGGCGTTGCAGGAGGCGCTCACCCCGTACAGGGAAGGGATGCCCGAACGCCGGTACGGCGGGCGGGTCTTCCGCGTCGGCGACAAGGTCACCCAGCTGCGCAACAACTACGACAAGGGCGCCGCCGGGGTCTTCAACGGCACCGTCGGCGTGGTGACCGCGATCCTGCCCGACGACGGCAAGCTGACCGTCCTGACGGATGAGGACGAGAGCGTCGACTACAGCTTCGATGAGCTGGACGAACTCGCCCACGCCTACGCCGTGTCCATCCATAGGTCTCAAGGGTCGGAATATCCGGCGGTGGTCATACCGTTGGCGACTTCCGCATGGATGATGCTGCAGCGGAACCTGCTCTACACGGCGATCACCCGGGCCAAGCGCCTGGTCGTCGTGGTGGGTTCGCGCCGGGCGCTCGGCCAGGCGGTTCGCGTGAAGGGCGCCGGACGCCGGCACACCGGGCTCACTCACCGGCTGCTCTGACCCGGGTCTTACCCGCAGGTCAGGACCCAGTTGTGGCATCGCTACCGAATTGTGAGTCAAGTCAGGTGAAAGTGGCTCACAAGCCAGGTAAGCCCTAATAGGGTTTTGTATGCGCTTTGCCACTGTGGGGGAGTAGTTGTGAACAGCAAGACCAGTCGCTGGAAACTGCCTTTCGTCACGGCCGCCGTCGTGATGACGGCGGTACTGACGGCATGCTCGGGGGGAACCACGCCGACGACGCCGGGGGGCGGCACGGCCGAGGGCGGCGGCGACAAGCCCGCCGTGGCCGCGCCGACGCTCAAGGTGTCACCCGCGGAGGGGGCCGTGAAGGTCCGCCCCGACAAGAAGGTCGTCGTGGTGGCCGCCGGTGGCGAACTCGACGAGGTGACCGTCCAGTCGCAGGGCGCGCAGATCGAGGGTGAACTCGACGCCACCCGCACCAAGTGGACCTCCAACAAGCCGCTGAAGCCCTCCACCACCTACACGGTGTCGGCCAAGGCGACCGGTGCGGGCGGCCCGGCCGCTCTGACCAGCGAGTTCACCACGTTGAAGCCCAAGCGGGAACTGGCCGTCATCGACATCACCCCCGGCATCAAGGGGGAGACCGTCGGCGTCGGCATGCCGATCACGGTCACCTTCAACAACGACGTCACCAACAAGGCCGCCGTCGAGGCCGCCCTGGTCGTGGAGTCGCAGAAGAAGGCCGTGGGCGCGTGGCGGTGGATCTCCGACCGGGTGGTCATGTATCGCACCGCCAAATACTGGCCGGCCCACCAGAAGGTCGTCTTCACCGCCGACCTGGCCGGGGTGCGCGGCGCGGGCGACATGTGGGGCACCAAGTCGTACACCCAGTCGATCAAGATCGGCGCCTCGCAGATCAGCAAGGTCGACACCCGCACCCACCAGATGGTCGTGCGCGTCGACGGCAAGGTGAAGCTGCGCATGCCGATCAGCGCCGGCAAGGGCGACACCCGCGAATACACCACCACCAGCGGCGTGCACCTCACGATGTCGCGGCACAACCCCGAGATCATGATCTCTCCCGGTAAGAAGGAGGGCGATCCCGGCTACTACAAGGAGATCGTCAACCACGCGGTGCGGATCTCCAACTCGGGCGAGTACGTGCATTCGGCGCCGTGGTCGGTCGGCTCGCAGGGCCGCGCCAACGTCAGCCACGGCTGCATCAACGCCAGCCCGACGCAGGCCAAGTGGTTCTACGACCACTTCCAGCGCGGTGACGTCGTCGACATCACCGGCACCAACCGTGAGCTGGAGTGGAACAACGGCTGGGGCTACTGGCAGATGTCGTTCGCCAAGTGGAAGCAGGGCAGCGCCCTGGAGGCGTAACAGGTGGCCTAACGGACTCCGATCTTCATCAGGAAGAACGCCCCCACGAACTTGATCACGACGACGCTGATCACGACGCAGAAGACGATGAACGCGGGCCGGTGCTCAAAGTGCCGGCCCTCTTTCAGTGGAGGCCGCTTGGCCACCCGGTCGGCGATCCGCTCTTCCAGGGGCTTACGCGCAAACATGGCCCCAACGTTACCCTTAGCCGCCACTATGGGTCGGTGAAGGTTCACCACCTCAACTGCGGCACGATGCGCCCCCCGGGCGGTTTCACCATCGTCTGCCACTGCCTGCTCCTGGAGACCAGCCGTGGCCTGTGCCTCGTCGACACCGGCTTCGGCATCGGAGAGGCGACGTTCGGCGCCCTGCCCGGCTACTACCGGCCGCTCGTCCGCCCGGTGCTGGCCGACTCGGAGGCGGCCCTCAACCAGGTGATCGCGCTGGGCCTGGACCCGCGCGACGTCCGCGACATCGTGGTGACCCATCTCGACGTCGACCACGCCGGGGGGTTGCGCGACTTCCCGTGGGCCCGCGTCCACCTGCACGCCGCCGAACACGCGGCGGCGACCCGGCCGACCAACTCCGCCGACAAGGGGCGGTACCGGTCGCGCCAGTGGGAGCACGGGGTCGACTGGATGACCTACGACGACCGGGGCGGCGACACCCTGTTCGGCCTGTCGGCGATCCGCCCCCTGCACGACCTTCCCCACATGGCGCTGATCCCGCTGGCGGGGCACTCGCGCGGCCATTCGGGGGTGGCGGTCGACACGGGGGACGGCTGGCTGCTGCACGCGGGCGACGCCTACTGGTTCCACGGCGAGGTCGCCTCACCGCCCCACTGCCCGCGCGCCCTGTCGTTCACCCAGCGCGTGATCGCCAACGACCACCGGCAGCGCCTGGAGAACGTGGCGCGGCTCCGTGAACTTCCCGCCGATGTACGTGTGTTCAGCGCCCACGATCCCCATGAGCTCGACGTGGCCGTCTCCTGAACCGGCGCAGCGCCGAACCGCCCGAGCGCTTCCTCGTGGCCGCGCACATCAGGCAGCGGCAGCAGCCGATTTTGTCGGTGGCGAGGTGCACTATGGCGGGTATGGTGTTCCGAGCAGGAGCGCCGCGGCCTCGACAACGGCTCGTAGACTTGGGCGGGGGCTGGATCGCACGAACGGGGAATCGCAGTGATCGGTCGCATCGCGCTCGCCGTGCTCACTTTCCTTTCGTTACCGGTCCTCGCGGCGTGCTCCGAGCCCGACGTGAAACCGTTGCTGGAAGACCCGTCCCAGTGGCCGCTGGCCCGGTTGACGGGCTTTGCCGACCGGCCGGAACAGCTGCCCGACGAGGCGGAGCGGGCGCTGGCGCGGATCAAAGTCGGCTCCCACGACCTGATCGCGTGGATCCACCCCTCCGGTCTGTGCGGGCTGGCCGGCTCCGACTGGAGCATGAACATCGACCTGACCAAGGCCGAGGGGCAGACGACACGGGAGAACGGGTTCTCCGGTCCGCTGGAATCGGCGGCGGCCACGTCCATGCAGAGTGAGGTCTCCCTCTTCTGCACCCCCACCAGGATGTTGATCAGAGTCGACGGTCAGACCTCGAAACCCTTCGTCTCCGGCGACGCCGCCGCGCAGGTCGTCAACGGTGGTCTCAACGCCGTCGTCGGGTCGGAGGCGGCACTCCAGGAGTCGCTGCCCGCTGCGAACATCACCAAGGGCGGATAGGCGTAGGCTGGGTGGCGCGCTCAGGGCGCGACCGATCCGCGGGAAGGGCCGAGCCCACCTGATGTTCCTCGAACGACCCGGCCCGACCTCTTTTCCGGCCTGATCACTGCGGATGCCAGGCCAGATGGAAACGAGGTTCCGGTGTCCCTGCGCCATCTGCCCGACAATCCCAGCGTCGAATGGCTGCGCAAGCAGGCCAAGACCCTCCTGCGGTCGGCGAAGGCGGGTGACCCCGAGGCGCTCGGGCTCGTCGCCGCGTTCCACCCCCGGCCGCCGCAGGCCCTCAAGCTGGCCGACGCCCAGCTCGTCACCGCCCGCAGTTACGGCTTCGCGAGCTGGCCCCGGCTGCGCGACCACCTCGGCACCGTGGCCCGCTACTCCCGCTCCCCGCACCTGGTCGAGCCCCGCGGCGACCTCCCCGACGAGTTCCTGCGCCTGGCCTGCCTCACCTACGGCGCCGACCATCCGGGCCGGACCGGGCAGGCCGACCTGCTGCTGGCCCGCCAGCCGGACCTCGCCACCGCGAACGTCTTCACCATGGCCGCCACCGGCTCCTCCGACGCCCTGGCCGACGCGCTGGCCGCCGATCCCGCGCTCGCCCGCGCGCAGGGCGGCCCGTTCGACTGGGAGCCGCTGCTCTACCTGACCTACGCCCGCCTCCAGGCCCCCGGCCGGTCCGTCGAGGCGGCCCGGCTCCTGCTCCGGCACGGCGCCGACCCGGACGCGGGGTTCCTGTGGGACGGGTTGACCTCGCCGTTCACGGCGCTGACCGGGGCGTTCGGAGGTGGAGAAGGCGACCAGCCGGCGCATCCGCAGGGGCTCGCGCTGGCGCGGGTGCTGCTGGAGGCGGGCGCCGATCCCAACGACGGACAGACCCTCTACAACCTGGGGCTCGGCGGGTCCTTCACCGATGACACCGCGCATCTCGACCTGCTGCTGGAGTTCGGGCTGGGACGCGACCGGCGGGGGCCGTGGCAGGCCAGGCTCGGTCCGACGATCCAGTCTCCGGGACGGTTGTTGCGTGAGGAACTGGCGACGGCGGCGCTCCGGGGTGGTCCGCGCCGGGCCGGGCTGCTTCTCGCGCATGGGGTGGACATAGACGCGGTGGGCGCGCATCCGGCCTTTGGCGGGCGGACTCCGTATGAGCTCGCCCTGCTCAACGGGCACACCGAGGTCGCCGACCTCCTCTTTGAGGCTGGTGCCTCGGCGGAGCTGGGGGAGATGGAGGCGTTCACGGCCGCGTGCATGCGTGCCGACGCCGAGGCGGTCACCGGGTTCGGCACGGAGCTGTCGGCCCGGGCGCTCGCGCTTCATCCGGAGCTGATCAACCGGGCGGCGGGGCAGGGGAAGACGGCGGCGGTGCGGCTGCTGGCCTCACTGGGCTTCGACGTCGACCACCTCCACCAGTCCACGCCGCTGCACGACGCGGCCTGGAACGACGACGTGGACACGGTCACCGCGCTGATCGATCTCGGCGCCGACCCGACGATCAGGGACACGCGCTTCAACGCGACCCCACTCGGCTGGGCCGAACACGGCGGCAAGCACCGTGTGGAGGCCATCCTGCGCGAGACGGGCCAAACTCCGCGCCGGTGACCACAGGCATGGAATCTCCCTCCTTCCCGGCATTTTATGCAGGGCCGGTTAGGCTCAAATTCGCCTTTGCAGGTAACATGAGTGGAGCGATTAGGGTTGGGCGACGTGTTCGTGATGGACGAAACGGTTTAGGTCATGCTGGACCGGAAGTCGGTGAATCTCTCCGTACCGGCAAGGGCTCTTGGTGCGGTGTGGTCGGGTCGATCGAAGGCGGAGGTGCAGGGTATGACGACGTCTCCGAATGGTGGGCGCTCCTCTGGTGGTGCGGGCACGCCGATGCGGTGGGATCGTCAGCGGACCGATGCCGTCGACGAGGCCGCGCTGCCGGGGCTGGCCCGCATGTCGAACCTGGTGCGGAGTGTGCGGACGCCGGAGTTCCAGGGGGTGACCTTCCACGAGGTCCTGGCCAAGAGCGCGCTGAACAAGGTTCCCGACGACGCGCGGATGCTGCCGGGCGAATGGACGCTCAACCCCTACCGGGGCTGTTCGCACGCGTGCCGCTACTGCTTCGCCCGGCCCACCCACACCCATCTCGCCCTGAACATGGCCGAAGACTTCGACCGCGAGATCATCGTGAAGGTCAACATCGTCGAGGTGCTCAAGGGTGAGCTGGCGCGCAAGCGGAAGCTGCCGCCGCGCGTCGCGTTCGGCACCAACACCGATGTGTACCAGCGCGCCGAAGGCCGCTACCGGCTGATGCCCGGCATCATCGAGGCGCTCACCGCCGCGCGGGTGCCCTTCTCGGTCCTGACGAAGGGCACCCTGATCCGGCAGGACCTCCCCCTGCTGGTCAAGGCGAGCGCCGTGACGACGGTGCACCTGGGCATCTCGGTCTCCCTGCCGGACCCCGAGCTGCAGCAGTCCGTGGAGCCGGGCACCGCGACCACCCGGGCTCGGCTGGACACCGTGCGAGCGATCCGGGAGGCGGGCCTGGACTGCACGGTCTTCCTCGCTCCTGTGCTGCCCGGACTGAGCGACGGCCCCGAGCAGCTGGAGGAGATCGTCCGGGCGGTGGCGGAGGCCGGCGCGACGGGCGTGCACTGGACGCCGCTCTATCTCGCCTCGGGCGTGAAAGACGTGTTCATGGCGTGGCTGCGCGCCCACCATCCCGAACTCGTCGAGACCTACACGCGGCTGTACTCGCACGGCTCGGAAGTTCAGCCCGCCTACCGCGAGGAAGTCCGGTCCCGCCTGTTCCCGCTCCTGACCCGGTATGGGATCCCGCTGCCGGACCGGGCCACCGACGACAAGTTCGCCCTGCACGGCCGCCGCGGCCGGCCCGACCCCCCGCAACAGGCGACCCTGTTCTGACGCCCGATGCGCTGCTGGTGACCGCCCGTCATCAGGTGCCGGTAGGCGACGTGTCCTGTTGCGTGCGGCGGCGCTCGCGCATGGTGCGCATCGCGGCGCGGGAGGAGCAGGTGGAGCCGCAGTACATCTGGGCTCCGTTCTTCGTGCGGTCCATGAAGCCGTGCCGGCAGGGATGGCTGCAGCAGGCCTTCATGCGGTGCCAGTCGCCGCGCTGGATGATCTCGTTCGCGGCGGCCAGGACGTCGCCGAACACGTGGGCCGCGCCGCGGTTGTGGCCGGTGACGGTGGATCCGGCCGCCGAGATGGCGATGCGCACCGGGTAGAGGCCCGCTGCGTGGGTCAGCTGGCGTTCGGCGGCCATGATCTGCTCCGGGGTGGCCTCCTGGTGGGCGGAGTGTGCCAGGAGCATCATCAGCAGCGCCGCGCGGAGCTCACGCGCGGCCACCGCTTCGGACTCGCTGACGGTCTCGTCGCCGATCAGCCCTCGTTCGCGAGCCCATGCGGAGAAGTCGGCCGCGCTGCCGAAGCGTTCGGTGCGGCCCGTGCCGTCGGCGCGCGAGTTCACGAAGCCCAGCACGGTCTCCACCGGCCCGCCCACAGGCTCTTCGCCGATCGTCGTCCGCGCCACACCTCCAACCTACTGCAAAACCGTTTTACCCATCATGAGGGTGCGGATTTTCCGGGCCCACACAAATCTTGTTATTTTCGAACGGAACAAAGAGATAACCATCCTCGTGTTACGTTCGTCCTCGCAGAGTGGGAGCAACGTTCTCAAGTTCGCCTCCCGTCTGGCAGGTGCACCCGATCCGCCGGGCGTGGGTCTTGCTGTTCGCCGATACCTTCGGCGTCGCGGGGCGTGGTGGCGCGGCCGGTTGGCGCCGGATACGGTGCGGAACCCGGTGCGGTGGGCGGTGCCGGGGTGGGCGGAGCCGTAACGGGAGAAGAAAGAAAAACTCCGGCGACGGCGCCGCGCTTTCCCGCGTTGCTCAGCCTTCGGCGGGGTGGGGTTTGTAGGCGACGATCGCCGCGTTGGCGCCGGCCGCTTCCAGGGGGAGGGTGCGGATGTCGGTGAAGCCCGTTTCGAGGAGCCAGGTGCGGTATTCGGCGTAGGTGTAGTTGTAGCCGCCCGCGGTCTCGATGAGCATGTTGATGCCCATCATCGCGGCCGGTGCGGGGCCGGTTTCGTCGTCGTCGAGGACGAGTTCGCAGATGATGACGGCGCCCCCTTCGGGCAGGGCGGTCCAGACCTTGTGGAGCAGGCGGCGGCAGGCCGGTTCGTCCCAGTCGTGCAGGATCATGCTCAGCAGCACCACGTCGTGGCCGGTGGGGAGGGGGCCGTCGGCGTGGAAGTCGCCGTCGACGGCGGTGATCGCGTCGGACATGCCCAGCTCCGCGATCCGGTCGCGGGCCATCGCGGCGACGCTCGGCAGGTCGTAGACGGTCGCGGTGAGGTGCGGGTAGGCGCGGCACAGCCCGACAGGGAACGGGCCCGCGCCGCCGCCGACGTCGAGGAGCCTGCGGTGACGGGCGAAGTCGTGGGCATGGGCGAGCGCGTCGGCGGTGAAGGACGACAGGGTGAACATCGCCTTCCAGAAGCTGTCCAGGATCCCGGGGTCCTGGGTGACGAAGGCACTCTCCTGGGCGGCCGAATCCCAGGTGGTGGGGCGGTTGGTGTGCAGGGCCTCCTGGAGGCGGTGCCAGGCCGGGTAGCCGTAGACGTCCGAGTAGGTGACGAAGCCGCCGAAGTAGGCGGGGCGGCCGGTGACGAGGAACTCCTCGGCCATCGGTGAGTTGCGGTAGGTGTCGCCGTCCTTGTCGAGCAGGCCGAGCGCCGTCGAGGAGCTGAGGAGCATCCGGGCGGGGCGGGGGTGCAGGCCGAGTTGGGCGGCGACTTTCGCGGCGGTCGCGTCGGGGTGGCGGGACAGCAGGGTGAACAGGCCCAGGTCGACGCCCGCGGCGAGGACCTTGAAGCGCCAGAAGCCCGTGGTCAGGTCCATGAGCGGGATCGGGGTCAACGTCATGGTGGGCACCAGTGAATCCGTCATGGTGACTTATAGTATCGCTGTCATTACTCTTAGTTACGTTTGGAGTGGCCGCCGACCATGGAATCAGGGCTGACTTTGCCGATGCCCGACGCGCTGCCGTCGGAGCTGCCGGAGGTGGAGGCCCGGCTGCGCGATCTGCTCGGCGCGCTGCCGCACGACTACGACGCGGCCATGACGACCGGCCCCGAAGCGGCGCGGATCCGCGCCGACCTGCTCGCCTGGGCGGGCGGCCATCTCGGGCAGGGCGGCGATCCCGGCGACACCGAGGCCCGGGGGAGCGGCGTCCACGACCGGTTCTTCCACGTCGCCCGCGCCGCCGGCGACGCCGCCGAACTGCTGGCGGGGGCGCTGCTCGTCAGCGACCTGCTGGTGATGGACGACCTGGCCTCCAGCGGCAGCACTCTGGACGCCGACCCCGACAACATGCTGCTGGGGGTGACCGGGTTCCTCACCGGTCTGATCACGCCCGCCGCCAAGGTCGCGCCCTGGGGCGCCGCCGACGACGTCGCCGCGGCCGACCACCGCTGGCTGGTGGGGCATCAGCGGTTCTTCGTGCAGTTGCAGCTGCTGGTCGTGGTCGTGCGGCAGCTGCACGGGGCGGAGTCGGCGATGCGGCAGGCCGAGACGGTGCAGACGTTCGGCTGGCTGTGCCGCAGCGCGGCGCTGTCGATGCGCTACGCCGCCGACTTCCCCGCCGCCCTGTACGAGATCGTGCGCGACACGATGACGCCTCCGGCGGTCAACGCCGGGTTCAGCGGGCTGCAGACCCGCGACCATCACGCGCTGGTGGTGGCGCTGCGGCGGCTGAAGAAGGACGGCGTCATCGACGCCCTCACCCCCGCGACCGGACGTGCCCTGAACGCGGCGATGACCGACCTCTACGACGCCCATCTGTGGGTGTGCGACCGGTTCGGCGGCTCGGAGGGGCCGAGCCTGCTCATGGAGCAGGCGTCCACACCGGAGACGGGCGTCGCCTCGGCCGAGAAGCTCGCCCGTCAGCGGCTGCGCCTGATCGCGCGGGACTGACCCCGATGACTCTGCTTCTGGGCCCCAACGCGGGCCGGTTCCGGCAGCGTGACATCACGGCCGTCCTGCGTCCGGCCGATGTCGCCTCGACGGTGGCGGCGGTGGTCGCCGCGCGGGCCGGCGGGTTGCGGCTGCACCCGGTCAGCACCGGCCGCAACTGGGGGCTCGGGTCGCGTGAGCCGGTGGCCGACGGCACGGCGCTGCTGGATCTGTCGGGGCTCTCCCAGATCAGGGAGGTCGACGTCCGGGCGGGGTACGCGATCGTCGAACCAGGGGTGACGCAACAGGCGCTCGCGGCGGCGCTGGCCGGGACCGGGCGGATGCCCAACCTGACCGGCGCCTCGCTGAGCACGAGCGTGCTGGGGAACCTCGTCGAACGCGGGGTCGGCCTCCACCGGCAGCGGACCGAGGACCTTGCCGGGCTCGAGGTGGTGCTGGCCGACGGGACGGTGGCCCGGGTGGGCTGGTGGCCCGACACCGCGCATCCCGCCGCGGTGTATCCGCACGGGGTGGGGCCGTCGCTGAACCACCTGTTCACGCAGTCGGATCTGGCGGTGGTCACGGCCGCGGTCGTCCGGTTGCCGCCTCGGCCTGAGGCGGTGCGGATTCTGCCGTTCACGTTTCCGGAGGAACGGCTGGCCGACGCGGTCGACCTGTTGCGGGAGTGGACGGCGCAGCGGCTCGTGCCGCCCTGCTCCAAGATCTACAACCCGGTCACGGCGCGGGGGTACGTGTCCGACGGGTCGTGCCTGGCGCAGGTTTGCCTGAGCGGGGCGTCGGCGCTGGTGGAGGCCGTGGCGGGGATTCTCGCGTCGCTCGCTCCTGCCTGGCTGGCGCCCGGTCCTCCGGCGGCTGCGGGGGAGGCGGTGCGGGCCGCCTACTCCGGGTTGCCCGATCCTGACGACACGTTCTTCGCCAGGAAGTCGGCGGGTGGGGCCGAGGCGGTCGACGGGCGGGGGTTGCTGCTGTTCCTGCCGCTCATCCCGTTCACGGGGGTGGACGCGGTGCGGGCGGGGGCGCTGGCGTCCGGGGCGGCGCGGGGGCCGATCGGGCGGCCGGGGGTCATCATGAACGTCCTGGACGCCGACACCCTCGACCACCTGGTGTCGATCGGGTTCGATCCCGGTGACGAGGTGGCGGCCGCCGCCGCTCACGAGACGCTGTCGGTGCTGCATACCGAGTTCGCCGCCGCCCGGTATCACCCGTATCGGTATGACGTGGATCATCCGGCTCCGGGACGTGACGGGGTGGTGCGTGGCCGGATCAAGCACGCGCTGGACCCCGAAGGGGTGTTCGCGCCCGGCCGCCACTAGCGCGCCCGCCGTTGCGGCGCGGGCGGGCGCGGTCGGTCGGCGTTCGGTTGCGGTGCGCGCCCTCGGCGGCGGGCGGGGCCAGGGTAGGCGGAGCCGTAACGGAAGAAAATGCAGTTAGCGCAGGGCGGCGCCGAGCGGGGTGTCCTCGGCCGGGTCGAGCAGCGGGTCGAGGGTGATCGGGAGCTGGGACATGAACCGCGGCCTGGTCCCCCGGTGGGTCTGGGCGGCGTGGACGAGCAGCGGATGGCAGATGTACACGTCGCCCGGCTCACCGGTCGCATGGGCGACGGCCCGGTCGCGGCTGGCCTCGTCGAGGCGGGCCCCGTAGGCCATCAGGTCGACCTCGTCGTCGCCGAGCAGTGCGGCGGTGTCGCGCTGGGAGCCCGCGCGGATGCGGGTGGGGGCGTCGTCGGGGCCGACCTCGGAGAACAGGGTGAGCAGCAGCAGGCTGCGCGACCGCACGGCGATCTTCGACCAGTCGGCGCCCGCGTTGAGGTCGATGTGCCAGCCGGTGTCGCCCGCGTCGGGCAGGTTCGGGAAACGCACCGGGATGTTGCCGAGCGTGGTGCGCCTGCCCCAGCGGCCCGGTCCGGCGATCTGGTCGAGGGCGGCGGCCAGGCGCGGCGAGCCGATCATCTGCCCGAACGGCCCGAACCCGGCGGGGTCGGCGGTCCACACGACGGTCCGGGTCCAGCCCGCGGGGTCGTCGGGGGACAGGGCGATCTGCCGCCACAGGATGTCACGGGCGCCGTCGGCGACCTCGCGGGGGACGATGGCGGGCAGCTTCAGGAAGCCGTCACGGGCGAACGCGTCGAGATCGGCGGCGGAGAAGGGCGCGGACATGGCCGCGACGGTACTCAGATCCGCCCGCGCCGACCAACCATTTATCGCCCGGTGTGTCACAGGGCGCCGGGCCGTCTCGTCTCAGAGGGCGACAGTCCACCGATGAGGGAGCCCCACCATGGACGCACGCCTGGTCTTCACCCGGCACCCCGCCATCCGCCACCTCATGGCGGCCGGCCGGACCCTGAAGGAGTCGCCGCTTCCGGCCGCCACGCAGGAGCTGGTGGCGTTGCGCGTCAGCCAGCTCAACGGCTGCGCCGTCTGCCTCGACATGCACACCAAGGACGCCGCGGCCGCCGGGGAGACGCCGGTGCGGCTGCACCTGGTCGCGGCCTGGCGCGAGGCCACCGTCTACAGCGAAGCCGAGCGGGCCGCGCTCGCCCTGGCCGAAGCGGGCACCACGCTGCCCCGCGGGGTCGGCGACGAGGTGTGGGAGCACGCCGCCAAGCACTACGACGAGGAGCAGCTCACCGCGCTGGTGCTGCTGATCTCGTTCATGAACGCGGCCAACCGGCTGAACATCATCACCCGCCAGCCGGCAGGCGACTACGTGCCGGGCCACGTCCACTGATCGTCTTCTTCCGTGACGGGCCGGCAGGAGAGGATGCGGTGTGACCAGAGTCGAGGAGTTCGAGGGGCTGCGGCCGCTGCTGTTCTCGATCGCCTACCGCGTCCTGGGCAGCGTGGGGGAGGCCGAGGACGCCGTCCAGGAGACCTGGCTGCGCTTCGCCGCCCTCCGGGAACCGCCGGTGTCCGCCAAGGCCTTCCTGTCCACGACGGTCACCCGGATCTCGATCGACGTGCTGCGCTCGGCGCGGGTGCGGCGGGAGACCTATGCGGGGGCGTGGCTCCCCGAACCGCTGCTGAGCGACCCCTACCAGGATCCGGCCCGGGCGGCGGAGCTGGCCGACTCGGTGTCGATGGCGGCGCTGCTGCTGCTGGAACGCCTCAGCCCGCTGGAGCGGGCGGTGTTCGTCCTGCGGGAGGTGTTCGGCTTCGGCTTCGACGAGGTCGCCGAGGCCGTCGGCCGGTCGGAGGCGGCGTGCCGCCAGCTGGTGGTGCGGGCGCGGCGGCACATGCAGGCGGGCCGCCCCCGGTTCGCCCCCGTCCGCGAGGAGCGGGAGCAGCTGGCCTCCCGTTTCTTCGCCGCCCTGAGCGAGGGCGACGTCGACGGGCTGCGTGACCTGCTCGCCGCCGAGGTGTCGATGGTCGGCGACGGCGGCGGAAAGGCCCCGCAGCTGGCCAGGACCCTCGTCGGCGCGGAGAAGGTGGCCCGCCTGCTGGCGGCGGTGTTCCCGCCGATGACCGGAGCCGGGGTGACCTTCACCCCCCACGAGGTGAACGGCCTCCCGGGCGCGATCTTCCGCGACCGCGACGGCCGGATCCTGCACGTGCTGACCCTCGACATCACCCTCGACATCACCGGCGGGCGGATCCAGGCGATCCGCTCGGTGATCAACCCCGACAAACTCGGCCATCTCGGCCCGGTGGCGGACGCCTGGGCGGTCGACCGGGAGGTCCGGCGGACCCGGCTCAGACGAGGGTGAGCTGCCGGTCGGGGGAGCGGCGGCGCTTCCACTGCTTGGACGCCCGCCCGATCCCATAAGCCGCCGCCAGCGCCTCCACCTGCGCCGCGATCCGCGCCCGGTAGTCGGCCGGGGTCAGCGCCCCCGCGCCGTAGAGCTCCTCATAGCGCGGCACCAGCCCCGGATGATCACGCCCCAGCCACGCCATGAACGGATCGCGCGCCCCCGCCGGCAGCCGCAGCACCCCGGGCACCAGCGACGTCGCCCCCGCCTCGGCCGCCCGCCGCACCGTCGCCTGCAGGGAATCGGCCGAATCGGTGATCAGCGGCAGGATGGGCGCCATCAGCACCCCGCACGGCACCCCCGCCTCGTTCAAAGCCGCGCAGATCTCCAGCCGCCGCTGCGGCGAGACCGCCCCCGGCTCCAGGCCGCGCCGCAGCCGGTCGTCGACGAACCCGACCGACACCGCCACCGACACCCGCGTGACCTTGGCCGCCTCCCGTAACAGCGGCAGATCACGCAGGATCAGCGGGCTCTTGGTCAGAACGGTGAAGGGGTTGGCGGCGTCGGCCAGCGCCTTGATGATCTTCGGCATGAGCTGGTAGACCTCTTCGGCTCCCTGGTAACAGTCGCCGTTGAGCCCCAGCGCCACGCTCTCGCCCCGCCACTTGGGCGCGCCCAGCTCGCGCCGCAGCCGGTCGGCCAGGTTGGTCTTCACCACGATCTTCGTGTCGAAGTCGTCGCCGGTGTCGAGCCCCAGATAGCGGTGCCCCCGGCGCGCGGCGCAGTAGCGGCACCCCGTCTGGCAGCCGCGGTAGGGACTGACCGCCCACGCATAAGGCAGTTCGGCGGCCGCGGGGACGGCCTCGATCGCGGTGCGGGCGGCCACCTCGTAGCAGGTGATGTCACCGAACTCGCGGGTGATCGCCTGCCGTTCGACCCGGGGGCGCGCGGGCCCAGGCTCGTGCAGGGTGGGTGCGTCCCAACGCATACAGCCAGTAGAACACGCATTCGACCCTCCTCGCCACCCGGACGCGCGCACCGATACCGTGTCACAAACCAGCAAAAAGTCGGAAGGAACGGCCGTGGCGTGGATTTTCCTGGCGGGAGCCATCGTGTCCGAGGTGCTCGCCACGACCGCGCTGAAACTCAGCAACGGCTTCTCCCACAAGCTCTGGTCGATCGTCGTCGTCATCGGCTACGTCGCCTCGTTCGCCCTGCTGTCGCGGGCGCTGAAACTCCAGATGCCGGTCGGCGTCGCCTACGCCGTCTGGGCCGGGGTCGGCACCGCCGTCATCGCGACCATCGGCGCGGTCTTCCTGGGTGAGACCATGACCCTGGTCAAAGCGGGCGGCATCGCGCTGATCATCGGCGGGGTCGTCCTGCTGAACCTGTCCGGAAGCCACTGAAGTAGGGTCGAGGTGTGATCTTTCATCTCGCGCTGGCCTCCGACTGGGCCCACGCCCAGAAAGACGGGGAATACCGGATCTCCACCCTGGGACGCACCCTCGACGAGGAGGGCTTCATCCACGCCTCCCGCGACCTGGCCCAGGCCCGCACCGTCGCGGCCCGCTTCTACTCCGAGGTGACCGAGCCGCTGCTGCTCCTGCACATCGACGAGTCGAAACTGTCGGTCCCGGTCGTCCTGGAGTCCCCGGAAGGCACCGCGGAGCAGTTCCCGCACATCTACGGCCCGCTCCCGGTCCCGGCGGTGGCCGCGGTGACCCCGTTCAGCCTCCAAACCTAAGAGCTCCTTCTTCCGTTACGGCTCCGCGTGGCCGGCACCGCCCGCCGTCTCGGCCTTCGAGGAGGATCGGACCGGATTTTGACGGCAGGAACGTGATCTTGACGACGATTCGGTGGCGGCGGATATTTGCCCTGGTTGGCCGTCATAGCGTCCCTTCTCGTGCCTGTGGATTTCCTCTTGGATGAGCAGGTGGCCCGCTACCGCCGGTTCCGTGGCGAGGTGTCGACCTGGATGCCCGAGCGCTGGAGGTGCCAGCCGGTGAGCGCCGTCCGGCCGCGAAGCTGGGGTGGGCGGTGCAGTGGGGCACCGTGCGCATGCTCGGCACCTTCCTGACCGATGCGCGACCACCTGGCCGCGCGGGTGGGGTCGACTGTGGAGGGACCGAGGGCGTTGTTCGACCGGGCCGTGGTGCACATGCTGAGCGCGGGCATCCTGCTCCCGGCCGGGATCACTACCCTGACCCGGTTGATCAGCGAGGTACGTGGCCGGGGAAACGCGTGGCTGTACCGGTTGCTCGCCGAGCGTGCCGGTCAGCTGCGAGCGCAGCTGACCGGTCTGCTTGATGCGCCCGAGGGAAGACGGGTCTCGGAGCTGAAGCGGCTACGTACTCCTCCGAAGAAGGCACGAGATCGGAGCCTTGGGCGCGGGAGCGGTGCCGGCGGTGAGAATGGCGGCGGCACGGCCGATGGGGCTGTCTGGTCGACTTGGCCGGCGGCTACGGCGTGCCCGACCTCGACCAGGTCTTCCTCTGGGTGGACGGCCACCGGAAGTGGCGGGCGCGGCAGCTGGCCGACGCCGATTTGGAGGCGTTCGCACCGTTCCAGATGTACGCCTGCGGCATGGGCCGAGTGGCAGGAAGAAGGACCTGCTGGTGAGGTCCGGTCGGCGGGCCGTGATCGGGCTCGGCCTACGGCAGGATCTCCAACCGCAGGCCGTCGATGCGGCGGTAGTAGGCCGGGGCCGCCGTGATCAGGTGCCAGCCGCGGTCGATCGCGTAGGCGACGGGCAGTGCGGTGTTGACCGCGGCGTTGGTGGCGACGAGCTGGGGGCTGTAGTCGCGGGCCTCGGCCAGGTCGGCGGCGGCGGGGTGGCGACCTGGACTGTCCGCTCTACCAGTGCCTATACCGAACGTATACAGCCGTATCCGACGCTTCGCCCGAATCGCTCCATCTGGGATGAACGAGAAGGAAGCTCCATGCGCATGGGACGAAAACTCGCCGCCATGGTGGCGGGACTCGCCACGATGGCGGCCCTGGTCGTGGTGCCGGCGACGCCGGCGTTCGCCTCTACGTACACCACCTATGTCAGCATCCTCAATCCGCCCACTCCCAGTGGGATCGGACCGGTGGTCATCGACATCAAGGACTACTCCATGGCCAACGGCGGCGCGGCGCAGCTGTGGCTGTGGAGCACCGGTAACAACCAGCGGTGGCGCATCACCCAGACCACCTCCCTTTCCGCGCCTTTCGGCCAGTTCACGTTCCAGAACGTGCACTCCGGGAAGTGCCTCACCGCCGGCCCTCCGAGCGCGCTGGGCGACAACACCGTCCGGCAGTACACCTGCGACTCCAGCGCCAGCCAGAAGTGGCGGGCCGTGCGGGTGTCCACCATCAACGGCAACTGGGTCGAGCTGGTCAGCGTGCAATGGAACACCTGCCTGGATGCCCGCGGCTACGGCTACGGGAACGGCGTCGTCCTGCAGAACTATCCCTGTCACGGGGACTGGAACCAGCGCTTCAATCCCTACTTCTGAGCAGGAAGCGGGCGGGCCCATCGGGCCCGCCCGCTCTCACGGTCAGTAGTCCTGGTCGGCGAACCAGGTGCTCTGGCAGTACAGCGTGCCGCTCAGCCGCAGGCAGATGCGCACCGCGTTCTTGTACGCCTCCATCTCCCCCACCTCGGTCCAGGTGCCGGCGCCTCCGGCGCTGGTCCTCTCCTTGTACGTCCAGCCGCCCGACGCGCTGACCTGGCTGGTCGTCGGCCATTCCGTGTTGGTGATGGCGCTCTTGCTGCGGTCGATCGACAGGATCGCGCCCGCGGGCAGGCCCTTGGCCTTGGCCCAGGCGGTGAACGGGGCGAAGGGGAAGTAGGGGCCGGGGGCGATGTCGCTGTAGCACAGGTAGACGCGATATCCACCCAGCGTGTGCGGGGTGAGTTTGCCGCCGATGAGGTTGTAGATGCCGCAGGGCTCGGCCGCGTCGGCCGGCGTCGCGGTGGCCGCCAGCCCGCCGAGGAGCAGGGCGACCCCCGCCGCCGCGGTGGCCGCTCTCCGGGCCGTCTTACCGATGAGTGTCATAGGGCGAGTTTCCGAGCACGATGTATATCGGATCTATTTCGCTGGTTCAGCGTGTCGCCGGACCAGGATTCGTAGGGGTTGGCCGCCGGGCCGGGCTGGCGGTAGCGGCACAGGCCCCGGGTCGTAGAGGCGGACGCCGATCAGGACGGTCGCGTCGAAGGTCTCCGCCGAGTGGAGGCAGGCCCCGAGCCAGCCGTAGCGGCGCGCCGAACTGATCCTGCGGATGAGCAGCGAAAACCGGCCCCGAACGCCAAGTGGGAGGTGCCCGCAGCCGTGTGTGATAAGTCCCGGCGACTGCACCGGATCGGGATCTGCAGGGCGATCCGGGTTGGACGTCGCATCGGGGGCACGGCTGCCGTTCGACCTCGGCCGGGGTCGCAGAATGGACCGTTTCTGCGAAGCGCCGGAGCACTCCGTCGCCTTCATTTCCCTACCGCCAAAATCCGGTTCGATCCTCCTCGGAGGCCTCTCCGGCACACGCCGCAGCCGAACGCCGACCGGCCGCGCAGCCGCGCTCAGTCGCGTTCAGTCGTCGAAGGACACCGCGCCCGCCTCGTAGGCGACGATCGCCGCCTGCACCCGGTTGGTCACCCCCAGCCGGGTCAGGATCGCGCTGACATACGTCTTCACGGTCCCCTCCGTCAGCCGCAGCGACCGCGCGATCGCCTGGTTCGACAACCCCGCCCCCACCAGCTCCAGCACCTCACGCTCCCGCGGCGTCAACGCCGACACCCGCCCCCGCGCGGCCGCCGCCCGCCCCGAGTCGCGGTTGTTGAGCTCGGCGATGACCCGCGCCGCGACCTTCGGCGACAGATACGCCGCCCCGCCCGCCACCGCGTGGATCCCGGCCAGCAGCTCCCGCGGATCGCCGGACTTCAGCAGGAACCCGCCCGCCCCGACCTTCAGCGCACGGGCGATGTACTCGTCCTCACCGAACGTCGTCAGCATCACCACCCCGGTCGCGGGCGCGACCTTGCGGATCTCGGCTGCGGCCGCCAGCCCGTCGAGCACCGGCATCCGGATGTCCATCAGCACCACGTCGGGCCGGTGCGCCAGCGTCCGCTCCACCGCCTCCCGCCCGTTGGACGCCTCGGCGACCACGTCGATCCCCGCATCGGCGTCCAGGATCGCCTTCACCCCGGCGCGGATGAGCATCTCGTCGTCGGCGAGCAGCACCTTGATCGTCATGCCGGGGCCTCGTCGGGGATCCCGGCGGTGATCTCGAACATGCCGCCCTCCGCCCGCGCCTGGAACGTCCCCCCGGCCAGCCGCACCCGCTCCGACAGCCCGACCAGGCCCGTCCCCGGCGCCGCCACCTCGCCACCCGGCCCGACGTCATTACGGATCGTCACCGTCATCCGCCCCTCCCGCCGGTCGAGCCGCACCACGACCGGCGCGCCCGGCGCATGCTTGGCCGCGTTCGTCAACCCCTCCTGCACCACCCGATAGGCAGCACCCAGCGGATCACCGCCATCGGCGTCGCCGTCCAGGGTGACCGTCATCCCCGACGCGCGGGCCCGCGCCACCAGGTCGGCGATCCCGCCCGCCCGCGCGTGGGGGAGCAGGCTGGCCGGTTCGTCCTCGGTCCGCAGCATCCCGATCACCCGCCGCAGCCGCTCCGTCGCATCCCCCGCCGCCTCCCGCAACCCCGCGGCCGCCTCCCGATGCCGGGACGGCAGATCGGCCGCCATCTCCATCGCCCCCGCCCGCAACGCGATCAACGCCAGCTCATGCCCGAGCGAATCATGGACGTCCTGGGCGATCCTGGCCCGCTCCCGCAACCGCGCCTGCTCCTCCACCATGCGCCGCTCCCGCACCCGCCCCTGGCCGCGATGCCGGACGCTGCGCCCCACCGTCCACGGCAGCAGGCTGCAGATCAGCACCCCCGACAACCCCGACACCCACACGTTCGGCTCCAGCGACGGCGCCGGCCCCAGCGTCGAGATCGCCGCGCACACCCCGCCCACCACGACGATCACCCCGTACAACCACACCGCCGGACGGGCCCGCTCCATCCGCAACCCCGCCAGATAACTCAGCGTGATCACCGCCGGGGTGAAGCCGTTCAACGGCCCGATCTTCGCCGAATGGTTCATCGGCCACAGCTGCACCGTCGCCAGCGCCTCACTCGACGCCCACGGCCCCATCACCAGCGCCACGACCAGCGCCACCAGCGGCCGCGCCCGCGCGACCGCCACCGCACCCGCCAGAATCAGGCACCCGGCGGCGACCGCCACCACCAGCGTGTTACCCGCCTGCGGCCGCCAGTCGTAGGGGTTGACCGGCGCGAACACCACCGGCACACACAACACCAGCCACAACGCGAGGTCCTTCAGACGGGGCACCCCAGCACGCTACCGCCGCCCGCACCACCCGGCCTCATCCCCAGGTCGCACACCACCCCTGCCGAAAGACAGGTCTGCGAGGCGACCATCGCCGGGGGCGCCCCCACCGACGTCTTCCCTAGGGTCGGCTGCCATGACCGATGCCATCATGACCTTCCTGCACGATGTGATGACATCCCCGTGGGTCTACATCGCCCTGCTGGGCATCTCGGTGATCGACGCCTTCTTCCCCGTGGTCCCCAGCGAAACGGCCGTCATCACCGCCGGGGTGTTCGCCGCCTCCGAAGGCGCCCTCCACCTGGGCCTGGTGATCGCGGCGGCGGCGGCCGGAGCCTTCATCGGGGACAACATCTCCTACCAGATCGGCCGCGCCGCCGGCACCCGCATCCAGCACCGCAAAGCCATCGTCTGGGCGCACGCCGCCTTCGAGGAACGCGGCGGCCTGCTCCTGGTCGTCGCCCGCTACATCCCCGGCGGCCGCACCGCCGTCACCCTCACCACCGGCGTCGTCCGCTACCCCCTGCACCGCTTCGCCTTCTTCGACGGCATCGCCGTCCTGTCGTGGGCGGGCTACTCGGCGCTGATCGGCTACCTCGGCGGCGCCGCCTTCGAGGACAACCCTTTCAAGGGCCTCCTGCTCGGCCTCGGCATCGCCCTGACCGTGACGTCCATCGTGGAAATCGTCCGGTACGTGATACACCGCCGCTCCCGGCCCGCCAAAACCGACCCGGCCGACCCCGCCGACCGCGCCCGCGAACTCACCAACTCCGACACCTGACCCCCGCCGGCCGCCCATCAGGATCGATCCCGTGTTCCCGCACAGCACGGTGGCCAGTGCGTCGAAGTCACGCAGCCGGGTGCCCATCGGGGCGGCGACCACCGACCACTGCCCAGCCATCCGGGCGAGCGGCACCGTTTCTGGTGGTGAAGGCGGTGGCCGGATCGGTCACCGCCACCGTGCGCCCTGATAGCTCCGCCTGCACATCGGCCGCCCGCCGGAGGGGGAAGAACGGGCGGCCGATGGGCGATGACGCGTAGGTCACCCCAGCGACCCGGTCTTGCCGGGAGGTCCGGCGCCGTCGGTCTGCTCGGCGGGGGCGAAGGGGCGGATCGACGCGAACTCGAGCCAGGTGAGTTGCCACTGGTCTTGCCGGGCCATCTGGTCTTGCCGGACCATCCGGCGCGTCCAGGTGCCAGCCAGGTGTCGGCCGGGGCTCCTCACAGGTGTCGGTTGGGGCTCCTCAGCGGCGAGGCGGGCGGCGCGACAAGTCTGCAGACCCACCCCGCCGTGAATCCCGGTCCCGGCCCGGCCGTGGCGGTTCTAGTCGAACTGCCGCAGGAAGTCCGGGGGATTGTCGCGCCACTCGGGGATGTCGAGCCGGTTGAGCGCCGCGACGATCGTGCGCTCCTCGTAGGCGAAGTGCGAGGTCACGATCGCCGCCAGCCCCGCCACCTCCCCGGCGAACCGCGCCTCCCCGGCGTCATCGGTCTGCTCGGCCAGTGAGGCCAGCCGGGACAGGATGCCGGAGATCATGTCGTGGTCGCGCCGCAGCAACTCCAGCGTCGGACCGAGTTCGGGGAAGTCGTTCTCCAGAGCGGGGAACCCGAGGGTGTCCTCCCCGACGTGGTGGCGCTCCAGCGCCGTACAGAAGGCCAGGCAGTGGGCCCGCAGGTCACGCCCCGCGGATTCAGGGTCGTGATCCCCGTCCACCAGCCGATCGAGCTCGTCGCGCAACCACAGGTGCACCTCGACGAGCTGGTTACCGAATGCCGCCAATCGCCCAACAGGGCCAGAATCAGATGAGTACATACGGCGCACCACTGTAGACCCCGCCCACCAAAGTCGCCGCACCACCCGACCAAAGTCGGCCCGCCCCAGCCTCCCGCCCGATCCGCCCGCCACCACCCGGCTCATACGGTGCCGACATGACCCGGATCGCCCTGGCCGCCGGCCTGTTCTTCCTGGCCCCGCTGATGGGGGAGTACCTCATCGGCAACGTCCCCGCCGCCGAACTGCCCGCCATCATCGTGCTGGCCCCCATGTACGGCGGCGCCGCCCTCCTCATCCGCGAACTCACCCTCCGCACCGGACGCGGCTGGCCCACCCTGGTGACCCTGGCCGCCGCCTACGGCCTGCTCCAGCCCTCGATCATCGACCAGTCGCTGTTCAACCCGTCCTTCGACGGCCACGACTTCACCGCCGCCCCCACCTACCTGACCGCCCTCGGCATGGACCCCGGCCTGCTCGTCACCTTCACCGTCGGCCACACCATCACGAGCCTGACCATCCCGATCGTCCTCATGGAAGCCCTGGCCCGCCAACGCGCCACCGAACCCTGGCTGCGTATCCCCGGCCTGATCGTGACGACCCTGCTGTTCACCGCCGGATCCTGGATCATCTACCGGGAACTCCAGAAGAGCGGCTTCCACACCAGCCCGGCGCAGCTGGGCGTCTCCGCCGCGGTGGTCGCCCTGCTGGTCGTGGCCGCATTCAGCTTCCCCCGCACCCGCCACCCAGAGACCGAGCCCGCCGACGCGATGGTGGGGGAGCGGCACCCCATCCATGGCGCCGAAACCCGCGGTCTGGAAACCCGCGGCCGGGAAATCCACAGCATGGAGATCCACGGCGCGGACACCCGCAGCATGGACACCCACGGCCCCCAAACTCATGGCGCGGAAACTCACGGCCGGGAAACCCGCAGCGCGGAAACCCGCAGCCTGGAGATCCGTGGCGCGGAATCGCACAGCGCGGAATCGCACAGCGCGGAATCGCACAGCGCGGAATCGCACAGCGCGGGACCCCGCAGCGTGGAACCCCGAAGTGGGGAAACCCACGGCCGCCAAACCCACAGCGCCAATAGCCGCGGCCTCGACACCCAGGGCCCCGGAACCCCCAGCCGCGAAGCCCGCCTTCCTGGGGGACCCGTCCCGCACTCACCGACCCCACGCGACGTGGACACCCCGCCGGGTTCACCGCGCCCCGCGCTCCGGCCGGCACCCCGCCCCTGGCTCGCCGGTCTGGCCGCCGCCCTGGCCATCACCGCCTACACCCTGCGCCCCGAAACCTGGCCCGGCCTCATATTCGGCGTCGCCGTCCTGGCCGCGGGAACCGCCGTCATCGCCCACTGGTCGACCCGCCAGGGCTGGTCGCGCCACCACATCACCTGCCTGGCCGCCGGAGCAGCGGTCACCCCGCTCTGGACCGGCTTCTACCTGCTGGCCATCACCGGCAAGTCCACCACCCCGAACCTCATCGGCCAGGCCGCCATCGTCGCCGCCGTCCTCGCCCTCATGGCCGCAGCCGTCCGCGCGACAGCCGACCGCTAGACCAGCAGCAGCTTCTCGATCCGCCGCGACGCCACCCACAACCCACCGACCGCCATCGCCAGCAGATAGCCGGCGTGCACCAGCAGCGTCCACCCGACCGGACCCACCGCCAGCCCCCGCACCAGCTCCACCGCGTGATACAGCGGCGTCAGCGACACGACCACCTCGAACACCACCGGGTAGTCCTGCACCGGCGAGAACGTCCCCGAGAACAGGAACAGCGTGAACTGGCCCGTCGTCAGCAGGTCGAAGTCCTGCCAGCCGCGCAGGAACGTCGAGATCGCCATCCCCGTCGCCCCGAACGCCACCCCGACCAGCGCCGTCGCCGGGAACGCCGCCAGCGCCCCACCCACCGACGTCAGCCCGAGCGCGACCATCACCACCAGGAACAGCACCGTGTAACACAGGCAGCGCACCAGCGCCCACGTCAGCTCACCCAGCGCGATCTCCAGCGGCCGCACCGGCGTCGCCAGCACCGCGTCATACGTCTTGGCGTACTTGAACTTCCAGAACACGTTGAACGTCGTCTCGGCCAGCGCCCCCGACATCGCCGACACCGCCAGCATCGCCGGGGCGACGAACACCGCGTAGTCGACCATCCGCCCACCGGCCGGCACCTGCCCGACCAGCGCCCCCACGCCGACCCCGATCGACAGCAGATACAGCAGCGGCTCGAAGAACCCCGACAACAACACCAGCCAATAGGCCGGCCCCGACCGAAGCGCCCCCACGTTCCGGTTCACCACCGCACCCACCCGCGCGGGGGACACCCCGCGCCGGACCGCACGCCCGGCCACCATCACCGTCATCATCGGCTCTACACCGCCAACCGGCGGGCGAACCCGCGCATCGCGAACCAGGCGCCCCCGGCCGACCACGCCACCAGGCACAGCACGTGAGCCCAGATCGGCCACGGCGGCGCCACCCCCAGCGTCGCCGACCGGCACAACTCCACCCCGTGCCACAGCGGCGACACCCACGCCAGCCACTGCGCCGCCACCGGCAGCTGGTCGACCGGGAAGAACACCCCGGCGAACAACGTCATCGGGATCATCACGAACCGGAACAGCAGCGCGAAATAGCCGTCGTTGTCGATCCGGGACGCGTACCCCATCACCGGCAGCGCCGAGGCCACCACCACCGCCGCGCACACCAGCGGCGTCACCACCGACCACCACGACCGCAGCCCGCCGAACAAAAGCACGACCAGCAGGAACACCACCGTCTGCGGCAGCACCCGCACCATCAGGAACAGCACCTGACCGGCGATCATGTCGCCGATCCGCACCGGCGTGGCCCGCATCGCGTGATAGCCGCGCGTCCACTTGAAGTCACCCAGCACCGGGAACGTCGTCTCACCCAGCGCCATCTGAAACGCCGTCGAGGCCATCACCCCCGGCACGATCCACTGCAGATACGTCACCCCGTCGAGGTCACCCACATAGCCGCCGACGCCCAGCCCGATGCTCACCAGGAACAGCACCGGCAGCAGGAACGAGGAGAACGCCGACGCCCAGAACAGCCGCCGGTAGAGCGTCAGATGCCGCTCCAGCACCGCCACCGCCGAGAACGCCATCACTCCACCAGCGTCCGGCCCGTGAGATGCAGGAACACATCCTCCAGCGTGGAACGCCGCACCAGCACACTGGAGGGCTCCAACCCCCGCCGGTGCACCTCGGCCACCGCCGCATCCCCGTCACGCGCGTAGACCAGCAGCCGGTCGGGCAGCGGATCGACCCGCTCACCCACACCGTCGAGCTTGGCCGCCACGTCGGCCCCGCCCGCGAACCGCAGCTCCACCACCTCGGGCGTCGAATACCGCGAGATCAGCTCACGCGGCGACCCCTCCGCGACGATCCGCCCCGCGTCCATCACCACCAGCCGATCGCACAGCTGCTCGGCCTCGTCCATGTAATGGGTCGTCAGCACCAGCGTCACCCCCCGCTGCTTCAGCTGGTAGAGCCGCTCCCACAGCAGATGCCGCGCCTGCGGATCGAGACCCGTCGTCGGCTCGTCGAGCAGCATGATCTCCGGGTCGTTCACCATCGCCCGCGCGATCGTCAGCCGCCGCTTCATCCCCCCCGACAGCGGCTCGACCTTCCCCGCCGACCGGTCGGCCAGCTGCACGAACTCCAGCAGCTCCGCCGCCCGCCGCCGCGCCTCGGCCCGCGACAACCCGAAATACCGCGCATACGTCGTCAGGTTCTCGAACACCGACAGATCGGCGTCGAGATTGTCGAGCTGCGGGCACACCCCCAGCCGCCCCCGGATCGCCACCCCGTCACGCACCGGATCCATCCCCAGGATCCGCAGCTCACCGGCCGTCGGCGCCGACACACAACTGATCATCCGCATCGTCGAGGACTTCCCCGCCCCGTTGGGGCCCAGGAACCCGAACGCCTCACCCCGCTCCACCGACACGTCGATCCCGTCGACCGCCGTGAAATCACCGAAGCGTTTGACCAGCCCGCGGGCGTAAATCAACGGTTCCTCAGCCACGAGACCCGACCCTAGCCCCGCCCACCGACAGTTCTGCAACCCGTTTTCCCCGCCCCGCGACCTGACCTATTCCCACCCCCGTTTTCGTCGCCTGTACGCCTTGACAACCCATCCGAAACCAGTCAGACCGCCACCGGCGAAACCGCGCCGGAAACGCCTCCAACTGTTCATCTTCCTGTTGATCGTCTTACATTGCACTTGACTGCATCCGAAAGTGATCCTTCCGGATGACCGTTCACGCTCCCCAAGGAGGCCCTGTGCACACCCCGCATCGCCCCCGGCTCGCCTGGTCGGCCCGCCTGACCCTCATCGCCGCCACCCTGGTGTCCCTCATCGCCGTGGCCGCCCCCGCCCCGGCCCAGGCCGCCGTCTACAGCAGCTGCACCCAGACCCGCTGCGCCGACGCCCGCACCGCCAACACCACCTGGCGCGGCAAGGGCTACCCGACCACCGCAGGCTGGTACACCTGGAGCGGCGGCAAGTACAACTACGCCGGCGGCCGCCACTACAACCGCGAAGGCCAGCTGCCCACCAACGCCACCTACTACGAATACGACGTCTACCCGCGCAACCGCGGCGCCGCCCGCGACGCCTACCGCATCGTCGTCAACAAGAGCACCGGCGCCACCTGGTTCACGCCCGACCACTACGCCAACTTCTACCGCCTCTAGAAAACCGGGGAAGACCACCATGACCGCCCGCCCGCTGCCGACCTGGCTCACCATCTCCACCGGCCCGGCGCCGGCGGTCATCGACGCACGCGCCTGCCGCACCCGCGCCGCCCTCTTCGACGAGACGGCGCGGGTCCTGCGCTTCCCCGCCTACTTCGGCCGCAACTGGGACGCCTTCGCCGACTCCCTCGGCGATGCCCTCCGCGCCGGCACCACCCTGCTCGCCATCGTCCACGCCGAAGAACTCCTCAGCGCCGAACCCCCCGAGCAGTACGCCACCCTGCTGGACATCTTCGCCGTCGCCGCCCGCACCGGCCTCCAGCTGACCCTCCACACCGACCCCGCCGGTGAGGCCCAGCTCCGCGCCCGCACCACCGACGCCCTCTAACCTTTCGCCGCCAGCCGCGTCAGCCGCTCCAGCGACACCCTCAGCGCCGCCGCGAACACCGGACGCGCCACCACCCACCCCAGGCGGCCCAGCGCGCCGAACGGCAACTCCAGGTCCTCCACCCACTCCACCCGGCTCCGCCCCTCCGGCAGCGGCTCCACATGGAACACCCCGCCGCCCCGGACCAGCGCCCCCGTGTGACGGACCTCCACCCTCGACCCCGGCGTGTACGCCGTCACCTCCATCGTGTCCGTGAACCCCACCGGACCGACCCCCGTGAACGCCGACAACCGCGTCCCCACCCCGACGCCGTCACCCCGCGTCACCTTCGCATCCGTGAGCAGCATCCACTCCCGATGCCGAGGCCAGTCGGTCATCACCGAGAACAACCGCTCCGCCGGCACATCGGCCTCCGCCGACACCGTCAACCGCACACTCATGCCCACTCCCTACCCACCACGTACACCACCTGACAGAACCTGGCAGGAACCCCCGCCACACTCACCCCCATGAACGCCACCGGCACCTTCGACATCACCACCTGGACCACCCTCGACACCCACGAGCACACCGGCACCACCATCACCCGCCACCGGCTCACCAAAACCTTCACCGGCGACCTCACCGGCACCTCCACCACCGAGATCCTCACCGTCGCCACCCCCGAAGGACCCGCCGCCTACACCGGCATCGAACACGTCGACGCCACCCTCCACGGCCGCACAGGCACCTTCGTCCTGGCCCACAGCGCCGGCGGGGGAGCGGACGGCACCCCCTGGATGCGCTGGGAAATCGTCGCCACCTCAGGAACCGGCGACCTGGCGGGCATCACCGGCACCGGCCAGATCATCAACGACGACGGCCACCACTACACCCTCGACTACCGGCTGCCCTGACCCATAGGCACCGCCTATCGGCCCCGCCCCCACACGTCTTGGACCCCCGCCCCACCCCGGTGATCTCCTGACCCCATGCGCAACCGCATCGTCGTCAAGAACGGCACCGTCCTCACCATGGAACCCGGCGCCACCCCCCACCCGGCCGACATCCTCATCGAGGACACCCGCATCACCGCCATCGCCCCCACCATCGACCACCCCGACGCCCACACCATCGACGCCACCCGCTGCATCGTCATGCCCGGCATGATCGACACCCACCGCCACGTCTGGCAGACCCAACTCCGCGGCGTCACCCACGACTGGTCACTCAAGGACTACATCCGCGCCATCCGCTTCCAAGCCGCCACCCACTACCGCCCCGCCGACATGTACGCCGGCAACCACCTCGGCATGCTCGAAGCCCTCGACGCCGGCATCACCACCGTCCTGGACTTCTCCCACTGCATCAACACCCCCGAACACGCCGAAGCCGCCCTCGACGGCACCCGCGACACCGGCATCCGCTCCGTCTACGCCCTCGGCCTCAACGACGCCCCCGGCGCCACCTTCACCACCCTCACCCAACGCCTCGACCACGCCCGCACCCTCCGCACCCGCGACCTGTCCTCCGACACCGCCCTCATCACCATGGGCATCAGCCTCAGCGACGTCCTCGTCGCCGGCATCGACCGCGTCACCGAAGAAGTCGCCGCCTCGCGCGACCTCGGCCTGCGCATCACCCTGCACGCCAACGCCGTCATGTTCCCCCAACCCGTCTCCGAAGTCGCCTTCCTCCACCACGCCGGACTCCTCGGCCCCGACCTCCTCTGGGTCCACCTCAACCAGACCACCGACGCCGAACTCCGCCTCGTCGCCGACACCGGCGGCTCCCTGTCCACCACCCCCGAAACCGAAATGCAGATGGGCATGGGCGCCCCCGCCCACGGCCGCTTCATGGACGCCGGCGGCCAATGCACCTTCGGCTGCGACGTCATCTCCAACAACTCAGGCGACCTGTTCCCCCAACTCCGCCTCGCCCTCCAAACCGAACGCATGCGCCGCAACGCCATCCACCTCGACGACCACCACGGACCCGACCACATCACCCCCACCGCCCTGTCCCACCTCCAAGGCGCCACCATCAACGCCGCCCGCGCCCTCGGCCTCGACACCCGCATCGGCACCCTCACCCCAGGCAAAGAAGCCGACCTCATCGTCATCCGCGCCGACGCCCCCAACATGCTCCCCGTCAACGACCCCGTCGCCGCCGTCACCCTCCACGCCCACACCGGCAACGTCGACACCGTCCTGGTCGCCGGACGCATCCTCAAACGCCACGGCAAACTCCTCGCCGACCCCGCCCACCACATCCCGCTCCTGGACGCCTCCCACGCCCACCTCCTCGACGCCATCGAAAAAACCGGCGGCCTCATCCCTCAGCCACCGGCCCCACTTCCCTGGTAAGCCACCCATGACGCTCCGCCGCCGCCCGCGCCGCCTCCCGTAACGCCACCACCACCGGCTCCCCAGCCGACTCCCGCAACCACACCAGCTCCCACACGAACACCGGCTCCGGCACGATCGACCGCACCACCAGCCCCGCCCCCGGACGCGGACACGAATCCGGCCACGCCGCCACACCCGCCTCCTCCACCACCTGCTCCAACATCGCCGACAACGGCACCTGCCCCGACGACACCGGGCCCGGATCGATCCCCGCCCGCCGCAGAAACCCCACCACGAAATCCACCCAATCCGGCGTATGCTCCGCATTCCCAAACACCCAATGCGCCCCCGCCAACTCCACCAGCGGAATCGGATCCCTCACCGCCAACGGAGAATCGGCCCGCAACACCACCCGCACCGGATCCGCCCGCACCACCTCACCCGCCAACTCCGGCGCCAGCACACTCCGCCGCCCCAACGCCACATCCAGCGACCCCGCACGCACCCCCGCCACCTGCGCCGGCATCCCCGCCAACCCCTGACGCACCCCCACACCGGGGGACACCCGCCTCAACTCACGCAACACCAGCGGCAACGTGTCCAAACCATCCACGATCGTCGCCACCCGCACCGGCCGCCGCTCCCACACCGACTCCCGCGCCTCCGCCGCCACCGCCAGCAGCCGATACGCCACCTCCAGAAACCGCGCCCCCGCCGCCGTCAACTCCACCCGCCGCGACGTCCGCACCAGCAGGGGAGCCCCCAACTGCACCTCCAAACGGCGGATCTGCGCCGACAGACTCGGCTGCGCGATGAACAACCGCGCCGCCGCCCGCCCGAAATGCAGCTCCTCCGCGACCACCACGAAATACCGCACCATCCGAAGATCAAGATCCGAACGCACGGCACGAGCCTAAACACCCCGGGCCGGCACACCGGGGGAGAGGGGAGGGGCCCCCTTCCGTACACGACAAGAAGAAGGCCCCCCGACACGCACCGGCCCCAGCAGGCGACGGGGACGAACCAGGCACAGGCCACCGCCGTAACCCACCCGGCCCACCACCGCGGCGACCCCGGCGACATTCCAGGCGACCGGCACCGCCGCGCCCAGCCACCCGCACACCGAAGCCACCCGAACCCGCCACAATCACACGCCCGCCGAACCGGACGAACCGCGATGCTCGGCGACCACCCCCGCACCGGTCAACCCCGAGACCCGCTCACGACCCGCGCCGAACCCGCACCCACCAGCACAACCGCACGGCAGGGGACAGGCCCGGGCGGTGAACCGTTCACCCCGCCCAGCCAACTTGACATAATGTTCATTATCAAGCAGGCAAAGCCACCGTAAGATCACAGCCATGGGCGGCACCGAACTCATCATCCTGCTGATCATCCTCGGCGCCATCGCCGGCATCATCCTGCTGGCGGTCCGCGCCGCCGGCGGACGACCCCGCGCACAAGTCGCCTACTGGGCACCCGGCGTCATCCCGCAGATCGCCGAACCCGTCCGCGAACGCGTGCGGGAACTCGGAGCGGAGAACCGCCTCGTCGAAGCGATCAAGGTCGTCCGCCAGGAGACCGGCCTGGGCCTGCGCGACGCCAAATTCGTCACCGAATCGATCATCGCCGGCCGCTACCTGCCCACCAGCACCGAACGCGCCCTCCAGACGGGCCCCGACCTGGCGACCAGGGTCCGCGAGCTCAAGGAGGCGGGCCGGACCGAACAAGCGATCTTCCTGGTGCGCGGCGAAACCGGCATGAACCAGGAACAGGCCGAAGGCTTCGTCGGCCTCATCTAAGCGGTCATTTGGGCAAAAGATGGCGATACCAGACAGAAGGTGGATTCTGTTTGGTATCGGATGCACTTCTCTTGACCGTCAGGTGACCGAATCCGCTGGTCAGCACACTTGTCCCCGGCCCCACGATCCCCCTCGTCGGCGAGCAGCCAAAGAGCGCAGGCGCATGCTGGTGGTCGCCTTGCTACTTTCCGCCTCGTTCATGGTATTTTTGCTCCGTTACGGCTTCGCGTGGCCGGCACCGCCCGCCGCCTCCGGCCCGCCCCGCACCCGGCGCCAACCAGCGGCGCCCGGCTCGCCGGGCAACGAGGCCCGGGCAAGAGAATCCCGTCTGACAGCGATCCATCCACATTCCCCCGGAAACGAAGACCGCTCGCCATTGCCATGCTCCGGGGCAGCGGCGTTCGGTGACACCTCATGGGCTGCGGCACACGACGGCGACGCATCTGCTGGCGGGCGGCACCGACATGGATATGGATGCCGTGCGACGCGACCACACGTTGAGAGCCTCAGAAAGCGTGCTGCGAACTGGGGCGTCGTTCTCGAGCTCCTGCGCGATCCCTACCTGATCACTGCGGTGGAGTCGGCCCTCCGTGATCGAAGCCGTCCTTGAACGGACCACCTCCGCCAACGAGGCGACCGACTACACCATCGCGCGTGGCCACCGAGAGCACGGTGACCACGCGAACCGACCCCTGGAGGGCTCCTCCACTCCGCGACGAGGGCTCGCTCACCCGCTTCCACACCTCGCTCGGCGAGGCACTGGGTCTCGGGTGTCGAGATCGTACCTGCCCGATGGCCGCCGCTCCCCTACGGCGAGGCCCCGCGTGATCTTGCGGCTTCCCCGAATGCCTGCATTCAACGACCTGTCCGCGTAGCGGCTCTCAAGGACACGAACTCCTCTCGGCGCAAGGCAACGGCGAGCGGCCCGAGTGCCGGGGTCATTTGTTAGGACCTCAAAGAAGCGCCGTCTGACCCGCTGGGCCATCTCCCCCGTGGCGGCCCTATTTCTCGTCCACCCAGAAGGTGTCGTGGCGGACGAAGAAGTCCTGGTCGTCGGCCGCTCGTCCGGAAGAGGCCCACTCGGCGATCCCCTCGAAGTACCCCTCTCGTGGTGCCCCCGGCGAGAACATCAGCAGCAGGCTGGCCGGTTCCCCCGACTCGTTGCGGAACCCGTGGATCCCCCCTTCGGGCACGTGCACGAAGTCGCCTGGCGCGGTCGTGATCCACTCCTGGCCGTTATAGATGCGGACCGTTCCGGTGAGGATGAAGAAGGATTCGGTGAGGCTGCGGTGGAAGTGGGGTGCGGGGCCGCTGGGCTGGGCGCCCATGTCCCAGCGGTAGAGGCCGAATTTGCCGTCGGTGGTGGCGCCGGTGGCGAGGTAGGTGCAGCTGCCGCCGTTGCGGTAGGTGATGTCGGGTGGGGCGCCTGCGGGGAGGTAGGTGGCGTTGATGTCCCCGGCGTCCCCCAGGTAGCGCGGTTCCGGATATGTCATGTTTTCGATCATGCCACTGAGCTGGGATTGTCGGTGGGCGGGGTTAGGGTCTGGGGTCATGCGTCCCGCGGAGCTGAATCGGTTGTCGGTGGAAGAGGCGGCGGATCGTTATGTGGAGTTGGTCCGTGCGAAGGTGGTGACGGGCGGTCTGTCTCGGGCGACAGCCGAGGTGTATGCGCGTGATGTGCAGACGTTCGTCCGGCTGACGCGGGCGTGTGGTCTGTCGGCGGTGCTCGATGATCTGGCGGGTGACGATGTCGACGCCGTTCTGCTGGCGTTCGCCCGTAAGCCCGATGAGCGGCGCAGGGAGCCGGCGGGTGGGGCGGAGTTGCAGAGTGCGGCGTCGCAGGCGCGGTTCCGGCGGTCGGTGTCGGCGTTGTTCAAGCATGCGGCGCTGGCGGGGTGGGTGCAGCTGAATCCGATGGCGTCGGCGACGGTGGTGGCCAAGGAGCGCGGCGGGTTGCGGGCGGAGCGTCGGGCGCTGACGAAGGAGCAGGCGCAGGGGTTGATCGGCGCGGCCGCCTCTCCCGCCGCGGCCGAGGAGGTGCGAGGGCGGCGTGATCAGCGGACGGAGGTCCGTGACGCGTTGATCGTGTTGTTGCTGACATTGGTGGGTCCGCGGGTGTCGGAGCTGGTGCGGGCGAATGTGGAGGATTTCTACACCAACGACGGTGATCGTTACTGGCGGATCTTCGGTAAGGGCGGGAAGACGCGGGATGTGCCGCTCCCCCGGCTGGTGGCCGACGTCCTGGCCGCCTATCTGGAGGTGCGGCAGGGTGATGACAAGGCGTTGCTGTTGTCGTGGCGGGGGCGGCGGCTGGCGCGGGGTGACGTGCAGGGGGTGATCGACCGGGTGCAGGCGCGGGTCGATCCGGAGCGGCGGCGTTCGGTGACGCCTCATGGGCTGCGGCATACGACGGCGACGCATCTGCTGGCGGGCGGCACCGACATGGACGCCGTGCGGCGAGTCCTGGGCCACAGTGACCTGACGACGCTGGGGCGCTATCGCGATGAGCTGCCGGGCGAGCTGGAGGCGGCGATGCGCGCCCATCCGCTTGCCCACGATACGGGTGTCTAGGCGGGGCGGTAGAGACCCGTATAAGGCTTGACTCTCACGTAACGGGAGGCCACAGGCTGGTCGGCGTCAGGAGAGGAGGGGGAATCATGGCGGGTTTGTCGGTGGGTCAGGTGGCGGCGTTCGCCGGTGTGACGGTCCGCACGCTGCACCATTACGACGAGATCGGCCTGTTGTCGCCGAGTGAGCGCACGGCGGCCGGTTACCGGCGTTACGCCGACCCGGATCTGGAGCGTCTGCAGCAGGTGCTGTTCTACCGGGAACTGGGTTTCCCCCTCGAGGAGATCACCACGATCCTCGATGATCCGGGAGTGGACGCCGCGACGCATCTGCGGCGTCAGCATGAGCTGCTGCGTCGGCGGATCACCCGGCTGGAGGCGTTGGTGGTGGCGGTGGAGGTCGCTTTGGAGGCGGCCAGGATGGGGGTCGCGTTGACGCCGCAGGAGCGTTACGAGGTGTTCGGTGAGTTCCGCCCGGAGGATCACGCGGAGGAGGCCGAGCAGAGGTGGGGCGGCACGCCGGCGTGGACGGAGAGCCGCCGTCGCACGTCGTCGTACGGGAAGGCCGACTGGGAGCGGATCAAGTCGGAGGCCGGCGGGCTGGTGGAAGAGTGGGCGGGCCTGTTCGCGGGGGGCGTGCCCGCGGAGTCGGCGGAGGCGACGAGGGTGGCGGAGCGTCACCGGGAGCACATCAGCCGGTGGTTCTACACGTGCACGTATGAGATCCATGTGGGCCTGGGCGAGATGTACGTGGCCGATGAGAGGTTCGCCCGCAACTACGAGGCGGTGGCCGAGGGTCTGGCGACCTACATCCGCGATTCGATCACCGCCAACGCCGGAGCCAACCGGTAGCGGCCTCCCCCGGGTTCCGCTCCACGCGTGGCCGGTCGGCGGGGCGGTGACGACGCCGGAGGTTGGTGCAGCGAGCCGCGACCGCATCTCGCGCGATGGAAGGCCAGCTGGGGATCGTTTGGCTCTGCCGACAACGGAGCCGCCCCTGCCGCCTGCGGGTCACCCACCACGCAGGTGTCACTACTCCCGTTCGCACTTGGAAGCCCGCCGGATGCGCTCATTCGTGCTGAGTCGAACTTCGCCGGTGCTGCGTCGGGATTCGACGGCCGCCACCGTCTGCTCCGCTGGGGAGGCTTCAGTGTCCGTTAGTGGCGCTCTGAAGTCTGCGCCGGTGCGGCGAAGTGCGTCTCGTGCATGGGCGGTGTTGGGCAGCGATGGACTGTGGCGCGATCGAGCCGTTCCGTAGGGGCTTCGGCCACGAGGATGGTGCTCTTTGACTAGACCTGGCCGGGGTCCAGGACCTGGAGCTGCCGACCGCGACCGGCATGGGACTGCTGTGTGGCGGGGTTGTCCCCTCTCCCCCACATCGGCCGGTCAAGAGCTCCTAACAAAATGAAGCTAGCTGGCCCGGCGCCGGTGCGGCGAGGTGTGTCACCTGCATCGGCGGCACCTGGCAAAGGCGAGTTGCCGGGCATCGGAGCCATTTTGTTTGGGCCTCCAAGGCATCAGGCCTATCCGTCTGCCGATCATGCGATCTCCTCCGCGACAGGTATCCGGGCCGATCGATCAATCGCCTCCTTCTTGGTCAGGCCGGGCGTGGAATCGATGATTCTTTCACGTTGGGGTGTAGGAGATCCGTGTCGGTGGACCGGCCGGGCTGGAGGCTCTTTTCGGTGTTCAGCCCGCATTCCGAGAGCTCTCGGCAGGTGGGGTGGGCGCTGGTGGATGCCTGGTTCTTCGAGGTGGTGGGGTCTGCTCGGCTTGGGTTTTGTCGGTTTGGCGGTTTTTTCGGTTTTCCGGGCGGGGTTGTGTGATCTTTGTCATGATGGGCGTGACTGGTTGTGGGTAAGCCCGGTTTCCCCTTTCACATCGTGGAAACGCCGTTGTAATAGGGGTTCCGGAGGATGGGCGGCATGATCAGGGCCATTCTCTTCGACCTGGACGAGACGCTGTTCGATCATCGGGCGGCGGTGGCGCACGCGGTGACGGCGTGGACGGCCGAGCGGTCTCCGTTCCATCCGCTGCTGGCCGAGGGGCCGGGCCTGTGGTTACGGCTGGAGGACGTCCACCTCCCCGCCTGGCATCGGGGCGAGTGCTCCTTCGGTGAGCAGCGGCGGCGCCGGCTGCGTGACTACTGCCGGATGCTGGGCCTGGCGGTCCCGATGAATCTCGACGGCGCCTACGCGGAGTTCCTCGACCTCTACGAGCAGGCGTGGACGGCGTTTCCCGACGCCACCACGGTCGTGAACCAGCTCTCCGGCACAGGTGTGACGCTGGGGGTGCTGACCAACGGGCAGCCGGTGCAGCAGGAGGCGAAGCTGCGCCGCCTGGGCCTGCTCGACCGGCTCGACCCGGTGCTGACCCCCGACGCGCTGGGCGGCAACTTCAAACCGTCGGCCGAGGTGTACACGGCTGCGGCGTCGAAGCTGGGGCTGGACCCAGCCGAGATCGTCCTGGTGGGCGACAACCTGAACCTCGACGCGATCGGCCCGACCCGGGCGGGCATGCACGGCGTCTGGCTCGACCGCTACGGCTCGGTTCCCGCCCCGGCGGGGGTCCCGGCGATCCGGACCCTTCTGGAGCTCCCGGCGCTGCTGCCGGCGCTGGCGTCGGTGCGTCCATTGGCGCTGGTCTGATTCTGTTTCCGCTGGACGGGGTGTGGTTCACTCCAGGCGCTGGTGAACGGCTGCCGCCCCTGTCTCAGCTGCGCACGCCCGCCCAGCCCATGACATTGGCGGACGTCAACGATCTTTGAGGTCTGTCGGGTCGGTCATCTGCCTGGCTTTCCCTACGCACGCCCCCCGGCTCTCCTGACAGCCGTAGGCGTGTCCACCGCCGGACCAGCGACGATCGGAACACGGCAGACCGCCCTCACAACCGCGTCCGTTCCCCTTCAAAGCGCCAACGCACAGGCATGCGGCGGTTGTCCCGGTCGCTTCCGCTCGGAAAGCCAGGGCCGCACGATGGACGCCGCTGGCCATCGCCGCGCAGCGTGACGACCGGTTCGGCATCGGTCTGTGGCCATACACAGGTCATCGGCTACCTCGGCCTCACCTGCACGCGCCTGCACAACGTCGACCACGGATGAGGTCGGCGGGCTTCGGGGGCGAGGCCGGTGGTGGGTTTCGTCCGGGAGACGCCGTGGCGCTCCCCCGGGACTCCCGGTCCGGCCCCGCGATCATGACCGGGTCGTTGTTCGGGTCATGCGGCTTTGAGGTGGACTGCGGCGGCGACGTTGCGGGCGCGGCAGGGGTGGGTGAGGGCGTCGGTGTTGTCGGCCACCTGGTCGACGGTGCCGATGAGGTCGAGGCGGGCGATGGCGGGGTCGGTGACGGAGTCCATGAGGGCTCGGGCGTAGCGGTGGCCGCCGAGCACCTGGAAAGGCCGATCATGGTAGGGGCGCAGGCCCTGATCGACGGGGTCGGTCAGACCGAGACGGTTGTGGAGGGCGGCCACGCGAAGGTAGGCGGCCGACAGGTGGCGTTCGCGGCCCTGCCACGTCGATTCTCGCAGCGCTCCGCTGAGGGCGTCGCCGAGTTCGGCCGAGCCTGACAGGCGGTTGAAGGCGCTGCCGAGCCACTTCGTGTACGGCGGATAGCGCCGCCTCATGAGCAGGGTCAACCTCATCAGGTCGCGGGCGATGCGGCCGGTGGCCAGGATCGAGCCCAGGTCGTCGCCGACCTCTCCGGCGCGGCCGGGGAAGCTCTCCTCCTGGGCGATGCGGGTCCACTGGCAGGCCAGGACGTACCGCCAGATGTCGGTGGGGTACCAGCGCAGGCGGCGGCGGGCGGCGCACAGAACGTCCAGGCCGTCGTGGAAGACGTCGCCGCCGGTGAATTCGGCGAGGCGCTGCCAGGGGACGGACAGCCAGTCGTCCACGCTGATGGGGTCTCTGGGGTCGAAGCCGAGCTGCTGTCTGGCCCAGGGGGTGAATTCGGTGATGGTGACGCCGGGGCGTACCGGATGGATGTCGGAACCGAACGCGGTCGGGAAGCCGCCGTATTCGGCGGGCAGCCGGTTCCACACGCGGTCGCGGATCTCCTCGGCGCGGCCGCACGGCACGAACACCAGCGCGCGGGGGCCCCAGTCGTGGTCGGCGGAGCGGGCGGTGTCGAAGCCGAGCACCTCCGAGCCGGGCCCGATGAGGGCGGAGCTATGGGGGACGTCGTCCAGGAGCGGCCGCACCACGTCGTGGTAGTAGGCGCGGGACAACTCCAGGCCGGGAACGAAAGCGGACATCATTCCTTCACTGTGCATGGTGTTGCCGCGCCGCTCACCTGGTTTTATGCGTCGGGTACTCTTGTCGCCGCCACGAGCCTGCGGGCGTATCCGAGCCGCCGGTAAACCGCTAGCGCGGCGGCGTTGACGTCGTCGACCATGAGCGAGACGCGGCCGTGCCGCTCCAGCAGCGTGGCGGTGAGGAACCGGCAGATCGTCCCGGCCAGGCCGCTCCCCCGCGCCTGCGGGAGGGTCGCGACGCCGCCGACGAATCCCACGGTGGGCGCCGACCAGGCGTCGGCCCCGACCGCGACCAGGTGGCCCGTGGTGTCGCGGATCCCGGCCCAGCGGGTGACGCCGGGCATCCCGGGCCGGGCGTAGGCGTCGGGGTTGGCGACGGCCAGCACCCGCGCGACCTCCGCCTCGGCGCCCGCCTCCAGCCACCTGACGTCGGCGGCCACCGAGAGTGACCCGTTCACCGGCGATCCGGGCGGCCCTGTCCTCGGCCGCAGAGAAGACAACTGAGAAGACAACAGGGAGGACGGCCGGGAAGATGGCACTGGTGATGCGGTGCCGGTCTCGGCCACTCGGCCGTCATGCGCAGTCGCGCCGGTTCTCTCCCCCGCGAGTCCGAACGTAGGTGAGGCGGCATCGGGTGACACCGGGCCGCCGCCAAGCCTTCCGTCGGCGGGAGCAGCAGGACCCGGCGCTACCGCACCGACGTCAAGCCCTCCGCCCGCGGTCCCGGCGGCAGGGGAAACGGGACCCGGCGACTCCCCACCCGCGCCAGGACGGTGTGGATCGAGCCGGTCCGGCCGGGTGAATGCTCTCTGATCCGAGGCGGCCGGGCGGGACCCACCGAGGTTTCCTGCTCCCTCCTCGTCCCGCGACCGGCCGGTACCCGCGGTTTCCCGCTCGGTGACCCCAAGCCGGACCGTGCCCGGATCCACGGTCATCCAGGTGAAGTTCCCCGCCGGTCCCAGCTCACCCCGCATCTGTTCCACCAGCCGGTGAACGACCTCCCGGTCGCCGAACGGCCGGTATCCGGTGCCGAGCTCCCGCCACGCCTCCCGGACGAGCCGCGCCAGACCTCGGTCCCCCGCCTCCCCCCACACGGCGAGGCGATCATGCTTGGACACCGCCGGGCACGCCACCACCACCGCGTCCCCCAGCGCCCACGCCCGCGCTCCCCCGTGGGGAAGCCGCTGGGCGGTCCACACGACGAGGTCGTCTCCCCCGGTGGCGGTGACGACCTCGTCCAGGTGGCGCAGTTCTCTCACAGAATGGCGCCCGGCCGGTACGCGGCCGCCTCGGGGAAACGGCCCGTGATCTCCGCCACATGAGCCACGACGGCGGCGACCTGGTCGGCGGCGGCGCCGGTGAAGGAGACGCGGTCGGCGAGCAGCGCGTCGAGGTCGGCGCGGGACAGCGGGAAGCGGGCGTCGGCGCCGAGCCGGTCGAGCAGGGTGTTGCCCCCGCCGTCCTGGCGCATCGCCAAGGCGGCGGCGACGGCGTGTTCCTTGATGAGCTCGTGCCCCACCTCGCGGCCCAGGCCCGCCTTGACGGCGGCCATGAGCATCTTGGTCGTGCCGAGGAAGGGCAGGTAGCGGTCGAGTTCGGCCTCGATGACGGCGGGGAAGGCGCCGAATTCGTCCAGGACCGTCAGCATCGTCTCGATCAGGCCGTCGAAGGCGAAGAACGCGTCGGGGAGGGCGACGCGGCGGACGACCGAGCAGGACACGTCGCCTTCGTTCCACTGGTCACCGGCCAGCTCGCCCGCCATGGAGGCGTAGCCGCGCAGGATGACGGTCAGGCCGTTGACGCGCTCGCAGGAGCGGGTGTTCATCTTGTGCGGCATCGCGGAGGAGCCGACCTGGCCCTCCTGGAAGCCTTCGGTGACCAGTTCGTGGCCGGCCATGAGGCGGATGGTCTTGGCCAGGGAGGAGGGGGCGGCGGCGAGCTGGACGAGCGTGGTGAGCACGTCGTAGTCGAGGGAGCGCGGGTAGACCTGGCCGACGCTGGTGAAGCGGCGGGAGAACCCTAGGTGGGCGGCGACCCGGTCCTCCAGGTCGGCGAGGTGGTCGGCGCCGAGGAGGTCGAGCATGTCCTGGGCGGTGCCGACGGGGCCCTTGATGCCGCGCAGCGGGTAGCGGGCGATCAGGTCGTCGAGGCGTTCGAACGCGGCGGTCAGCTCGTCGGCGGCGGTGGCGAAGCGCTTGCCGAGGGTGGTGGCCTGGGCGGCGACGTTGTGGGAACGCCCGGCCATCACGGTCGAGGAGTACTCCCCCGCCAGGTGCGCCAGGCGGGCGAGGAGGGCGACGACGCGGTCGCGGACCAGCAGGAGGCTGTCGCGGACCTGGAGCTGCTCGACGTTCTCGGTCAGGTCGCGCGAGGTCATGCCCTTGTGGACGTGCTCGTGGCCGGCCAACGCGTTGAACTCCTCGATGCGCGCCTTCACGTCGTGCCGGGTGACGCGTTCACGGGCCGCGATCGACGTCAGGTCGACGGTGTCGGCCGCCTTCTCATAAGCGGTGATCACGTCGGCGGGGACCGGGATCCCGAGGTCGGCCTGGGCCTTGAGCACGGCCACCCACAGCCGCCGCTCCAGAACCACCTTGTGGTCGGGAGACCACAGGCGGGCCAGGGCGGGCGAGGCGTAGCGGGTGGCCAGGACGTTGGGGATGCGCGGCTTGTCGGTCACGTTCCCCGAGTTTATCGAAGCCGCGCATCCCCCCACGTCACCCGGGTTACCGCGTGGGGGCCAGGGTCTGCTCGTCGTACACCTCGAGCTCGCGCTCCGGCCCGGGGGTGCGGCGGAAGCGCTCCTTGACCCGCTCGACCATCACGTACAGCGTCGGGACGAGCACCAGCGTCAGCAGCGTGGAGGACACCAGGCCGCCGATCACCACGATCGCCAGCGCCTGGGAGATGAACCCGCCCGAGCCGGTCAGGCCGACCGCCATCGGCGTGAGCGCGCCGATCGTGGCCAGCGCCGTCATCAGGATCGGGCGCACGCGGCGGCGGCCGCCCTCCAGGACGGCCTCGACGATGCCCATCCCCTGCTCGCGGTACTGGTTGATCAGGTCGATGAGCACGATCGCGTTCGTCACCACGATGCCGATCAGCATCAGCATGCCGATCAGCGCGGGCACGCCCAGCGCGGTGTCGGTGATCAGCAGCAGGCCGATGGCGCCGGTCGCCGCGAACGGGATCGACACCAGCAGGATCAGCGGCTGGACGAAGCTGGAGAACGTCGCCACCATGATCATGAACACGATCGCGATGGCCAGCACCATCGCCAGCCCCAGGTCGGCGAACGCGTCGGCCTGGTCGGCCGAGGCGCCACCCACGGTCGCGGTGATCCCGGCGGGCAGCTTCAGCGTGTCGAGCTTGGCCTGGACGTCCGTCGTGACGGCGCCCAGGTTGGAGGCGTCGGCGTCACCCGAGACGGTCGCGGTGCGCTCACCGTCGAGACGGCTGATCTGGGTCGGGCCGCCCTCCTTGACGACCTCGGCGACGTCGGTCAGCTTCACCATGCCGGTCGCGGTCGGCAGCTCCAGATCCTGGACCCCGGCCAGGTCCTCAGGGGCGTCGCCGGTGCGCAGGATGATGTCGGCCGAGCGGCCGTCGATGTCGATCGACCCCACCGGGGCGCCGCGGAACGCCTGGGCGACCTGCTGGCCGATCCCGGCCTCGGTCAGGCCCTTCTCGGCCGCCTTCTCGCGGTCGACGTGGACCTCGATCCGCTCGGCGCTGTCCTCCAGGTTGGAGGCGACGTCACGCAGCCCCGGCACCGTGGCCAGCGCCTCGGCGACCGTGGCCGACGCGGTGCGCAGCTGGTCGACGTCGGGGCCCTGCAGCATCACCTGCAGCTGGCTGCCCGACAGCCCTCCCCCGCCACCGCCACCGACGACGACCTCACCCACGCCCGAACCCAGCGCGGTCAGCTTGCCGCGCAGGACGTCCTGCACCGCCGTCGCGTCGACGTCCTCATCCAGGGTGACGGAGAAGGAGGCGCGGTCGGCGCTGCCGCCCGCCCCGCCCATGAACTGGTTGCCGCCGCCGACGGTCACCTGGTAGGAGGCGACACCGGGCTCGGCCGCGATGACCTCCTCGACCTTGCGGGCGGCGGCGTCGGTCACGTCGAGGTTGGTGCCCGCGGGCATCCGCTGGGTGACGTTGATGCTGTCCATGCCGGCCGAGTCGAGGAAGTTGGTCTTCAACCCCCCGGCCAGGCCCATCGTCCCGGCGAAGATCACCAGGCCGATGGCCAGGGTGATCCAGCGGCGCTGGGTCGCGAACCGCAGCACCGGCAGGTAAGCGCGCTGCAGCGGCGACCGCAGCTCCTTCGCCTCCGCCTCCTCGCGGACCCGCAGCGCCTCCTCCGGCGACAGCTTCGGCGCCTTCAGGAACCAGTAGGCCAGCACCGGGATCACCGTCAGCGACACCAGCAGCGAGGCGAGCAGCGCCACCGTCACCGTCACCGCGAACGGCGAGAACAGCTGGCCCACCATGCCGCCGACGAACGCGATCGGCAGGAACACCGCCACCGTCGTCAGCGTGGACGCCGTCACCGCGCCCGCCACCTCACGGACGGAGTTGAGGATCGCCTCCTTCTTCGGCTCGCCGTACCCCAGATGCCTCTTGATGTTCTCCAGCACCACGATCGAGTCGTCGACCACCCGGCCCACCGCGATCGTCATCGCACCCAGCGTCAGGATGTTGAGGGAGTAGTCGCCGACGTACAGCGCGATCAGCGCGATCACCACCGACAGCGGGATCGACACCGCCGTCACCAGCGTCGAGCGGATCGACAGCAGGAAGATCAGAATGATGATCACGGCGAACGTCAGGCCCAGCAGGCCCTCGGTCGTCAGGTCGTGGATCGACCGCTCGACGAACGGCGCCTGGTCGAACACCACCGTCAGCGCCGACCCCGCGCCCAGCGCCGTCGTCAGCTCCGGAATCCGGTCACGGACGGCATGCGAGATCGCCACCGCGTTCCCGTCGGGCTTCATCGTGATCGACACACCCAGGCTCGGCTTGCCGTCGGTCCGCGTCAGCGTCGAAGCCGCCGCGTCGACCACCTCGACATCGGCCACCGACCCCAAAGTCACCGGCTTGGGCGGCGCCGGCGGGCGCACCGCCGCCACCGGACGGCCCGGCACCTGCGGCTGCTGCGCCTGCGGCTGAACGGCCGGGGCGGCGGGCGGGGTCAGGTAGAGATTCTTCAGATCCTCCACCGTCGCGACACGGTCACCGATCTGGACGGTCAGGTTCACCCCGTCCTCGGTCACCGACCCGGCCGGGATCGCCACACCGTTGGCGCGCAGCACCTCGGGGATCGCCGCCGGCGACAGCCCCTTCTTCACCAGCTCCTCGGTGTCGGGCGTGATCGTCACCTGCTTGCCGCGGGCACCGGTGACCTCCGCCTCCCGCACCCCCTCGATCCCCTGCAGCGACGGCAGCGCCGTCTGCTCCAGCCGGTCGAGCAGCGTCGCCTCATCGCCACCCGAGGCCGCCAGCACCACCACCGGGATGTCATCGGTGCTGCCCGCGATCACCTGCGGGTCGACCGTGGAGGGCAGCTGCGCATCGATCCGCGAGATCGCCTGCTGCATCTGGCCGATGGCCTCGTCGATGTCGGTGCCGAACTCGAACGCCACCTGAATCGAGGCCATGCCCTCACGGGACGTCGAGCTGACCTGCGTCACCCCGGCGATACCCTGGAAGCTGCTCTCGATCGGCTTGACGACCTGGTCTTCCACGATGTCGGGCGCCGCACCGGCATACGGCGCCACGACGAACGCCCCCGGGAACTCCAGCGACGGGAACAGCTGCTGCTTCAGCGAGGGGATGGCGAAGGCGCCGAAAGCGCTGGCCACCACCGCAATCATGATCACAAGAGTGCGGTTGGCGAGGCTCAGCCTGGCCAGGAAGGTCATGGCGCGAGGGCTCCTTGACAGATGAGGGCCGGAAGATTAATGCGCCTCACCCTAACACTTCGCCTCGCACGAATATTTAATGTGGCATGGCGTTCCTGATAACCTTCTCAGGTTTGCGACAGCCAGCTGAGGACACCGGTGAACGACGACGAGCGAGCACACCTGATCGACTGGATCGCCGACACACAGCGCGGCCTCGGCCGCCTGTTCGCCCGCGACCGCTCCCTCCCCCTGCTCGCCACCACCCTCACCATGCAGCAACTCAAAGTCATCGTCGCGCTGTCCTTCCACGAATCGGCCTCCGGCCAGGAACTCGCCCGCGAACTCGGCATCGGCCTCGGCACCCTCACCGGCATCGTCGACCGCCTCGTCGCCCACGGCCTCCTCACCCGCCGCGAAGACCCCACCGACCGCCGCGTCCGCCGCCTCACCCTCACCCCCGAAGGCCGCACCCTCACCGACGAGATGCTCGACGCCGGCACCGCCAACTGGCGCCAGCTCCTCACCCGCCTCGACCTCGACACCCTGCGCGACATGCAACGCGTCATGCAACGAATCCGCGACGCCATCGACGAAGAACTGGGATCATCCGACGATAGGCTGTCCGACCATGAGCGATGCGGCGACCACCTACCTCACTGACCTGTTCGGCCTCCACGGCCGCACCGCCCTCATCACCGGCGGCAGCAGCGGCATCGGCCACGCCATCGCCCAGGCCCTCGGCCGCGCCGGCGCCCACATCACCATCGCCGCCCGCCGCCAATACGACCTCGACCAGGCCCTCACCCGCCTCCGAGGCCACGGCGTCACCGCCACCGCCATCAGCGCCGACATGAGCAACCCCGACGACGTCACCCGCCTGTGCGCCACCGTCCCCGACGTCGACATCCTCATCACCAGCGCCGCCAACAACATCCGCCACCCCATGGGCGACCTCACCGAAACCGACTACGACCAGACCATGGCCGTCAACATCACCGCCCCCTACCGCCTCGGCCAGCACCACGCCCCCCGCATGGCCCACCGAGGATGGGGCCGCATCATCAACATCGGCTCCCAGCAAACCCACCGCGCCTTCGGCAACAGCGGCGCCTACGGCGTCAGCAAAGCCGCCATCGGCGGCCTCTCCCGCTCCCAGGCCGAAGCCTGGAGCCGACGCGGCGTCACCGCCAACACCATCATCCCCGGCTTCGTCCTCACCCCCCTCACCCAAGCCGCCCAAGCCATCCCCGGCCGCGTCGAAGCCCTCGCCGCCCGCACCGCCATCGGCCGCAACGGCCACCCAGAAGACTTCGCCGGCATCGCCGTCTACCTCGCCTCCAACGCCGCCGCCTACGTCACCGGCCAGACCATCTGCGTCGACGGCGGCTTCTCCATCAGCTGACCGCCGCCCGGGTTCCGGTGCGGCAGGCAGCTTTCCGCGCCGCTCATGGGTTTTTCTTCTCTTCCGTTACGGCTCCGCCCACCCGGCACCGCCCGCCGTCTCCGGCCCGCGCCGCAGCCGAACGCCAACCGGCCGCGCCTGGCTTCGCCACGTAACGAGGATTCTCCGGCCAACCGACGGTCAGGCGGGTGGCGAGTTCTCCCAGCCAGCCGGCCGGCAGCCCCGGCGCCCTCGACCCGGCGTTCGGCACTGGCGACGCCGTCTTCGGCCTCCGAACGGATGCGGTCGGAGCGCACGGTGGCCGGCTCCACGCGACCCCAGCGAGTCCACCCGGTATCCCCGGCATCGAAACGACGCCACCCGTACCCATCGGCCGCCCGCCGGAGGGGGAAGAACGGGCGGCCGATGGGGCACTAGCGGCGACGGACCACACTCACCCCACGGCCCGGCGCCCAGCTCTCGACCACCAGCATCGCCTCTTCCACCCGCGTGATCACCGCACCCGCGATGTCCACCCGGAACAGATGCGACCCATCCGGATCCGCCCCCACCACCGCCTTCACCACCAGCGGATCGGTCACCTCGACCGCGCGCCCCGACAGCTTCGCCTCACCCGGCCAGGTGCCGGCGCCCTCCACGCCCGGATCGGTCGACGGGCCGTGGATCGCCATCCGCCCGTCACGCAGCAGATCGGCCGCCTTCACCGCCCCCGCCATCGACCCCAGCCACAGCTCCCCCTGCTTGAACTGGGTCTCCGTGCCGCTGATCCGCGGCGAGCCGTCTCGGCGCAGCGTCGCCATCGTCTTGTGCTTACCGCCATCGAACAGCCTCAGAAAGCGTGCTGCGAACTCTGGGGCGTCGTTCTCGAGCTCCTGCCACGTGGCCATGCCCGCCATAGTGCACCCCGCCACCGACAAAATCGGCTCACCCGTCGTTGCGGGGGTTGAAGTGTCCTGTGAGTGTAGTGAAAAGAGCCACCGGCTTTACAAAGTAAGTTAGAAACGGCTTCAGTCGCCGAGCCACCCCGGCAGCAGCCGCGCGATCTCCTCGGGCCGCTCGATCGAGGGCAGGTGCCCGGCCCAGTCGAGCTCCACCAGCTCGGCCGACGCCAGCCCCGCCGCGATCACGCGGGCGCTCTCCCGGAAGTACGGAAGATCGTGCGCCCCCGCCACCACGACGGCCGGCGCCGCGATCGCCGCCAGGTCGAGCGGCAGATGCCCCGCCTCCGGTTCCGGGTCGGCGGCCAGCTGCAGCTCGAACGCGTTGCGCTGCATGTCCGCCACCCAGACCCGCTCCCGCTCCCCCGCCGCGGGCCCGAGCCAGGTGTCGACGTTCAGCCGGACGGCCCCCTCGACGTCCCCCGCCTCGATCAGCGCACCCTCGGCCTCACCGTAGGCCTTCAGCTCCGGCGTGGGCGGCAGGCCCATCCCCGCGCACAGCAGCACCAGCCGCCCGACCAGGTCGGCGCGCGCGGTGGCCAGCTCCAGCGCGATCCGCCCGCCGTGGGAGGCACCCACGACGGCCGCCCCCGACACGCCCAGCGAGTCGAGCACGTCGGCCACGTCAGAGGCGTCGGTGTAGGGCTTGTCCGCCGCCCACGGGCTGCGCCCGAACCCGCGGAAATCCAGTCGCACCACCCGGTGGCGCGCCGTCAGCCCCTCCCACAGCGGATCCCACATCCGCGCGTCGACGACGCTCGAATGCAGCAGTACCACAGGGGCTCCCGCCCCCGCCTCTTCGAACCACACACCCACGATGTCTCCAGACATGATCAAGGGGCGCTCCAGCCCCCGTGGCAGAGCGCCCCCGCTCATGGTCGCGAGCGGGCCGGGGTGGGAGCAAACGATTTAAGGCCAACAAGCCAGCGGCTTTACAAAGTAAGTTTCAGCGGTACATCACGGCCATCTCCCGCACCGACTGCGCCATCATCTCGCGCAGGTCCTCCGGCCCGAGCACCTCGATCAGCGCCCCCAGCCGCAGCAACGTCCACCGCGCGCCGTTGAGCCCCTCGACCGGGATCTCCAGTATCTTCCACCCCGGCCGCTCCGGGTCGGGCACCGCCTCCGCGAGTGCGGGGGCCGTCCGTTCCTCCCCGATCGTGTACGTCAGCAGCCCCTCACCCCCTGGCGCCAGCCGGATCTGTGCCGTCCCCGTGTACAGGCGGGCCGCGAACTCGGCCGAGAACCGCTCCCAGAACGCCGGCAGGTCGAAGTCGGCCGACCGCTCGAACCGCCCCGGCAGCCCGGTCAGCGACAGGATCCGCGACACCCGGTAGGTGCGCATCGACCCGTCACACTCGGCCGCCAGATACCAGGACCCGCCCTTGAGCACGAGCCCGTACGGCTCGACGTCCCGGATCACGTCGGCGGGCCCCCACCGGCGGTAGGTCAGCCGCAGGGGCCGCTGGTCCCACACGGCGGCGGCCACCTCGGCGAGGAAGGGCACGTCCTCGGCCCCGCGATACCAGCCGGGCACGTCCAGGAGGAAGCGTTCGCGCATCCGCGCCGCCTGCGAGCGGGGGCCGGGGGGCAGCGCCGCCAGCAGCTTGAGTTCGGCCGCCGCGGCGACCTCCGCCAGGCCCAGGTCGGCGGCGGGGCCGGGGAGCCCGGCGAGGAAGAGGGAGGAGGCCTCGGCCTCGGTGAGGCCGTTGAGTTTCGTGCGGTAGCCGTCGAGGAGCTGGTAGCCGCCGGCGGGCCCCCGGTCGGCGTAGACGGGCACCCCGGCGGACGACAGCGCGTCCATGTCGCGGTAGACGGTCCGGATCGAGACCTCCAGCTCGGCGGAGAGTTCCGCCGCCGTCATCCGTCCCCGGGTCTGCAGCAGCAGGAGAAGGGAGAGCAACCGGCTGGCACGCATGCGTCCCAGTCTGTCCCATATTGCTCATCGAACATAAGCCATGTTCAAATGAACACATGGAAAGTGCCGACAGGCTCAACGCGATCATGAGCCGGCTCCGGACCGCCGACAGCGTGACGGTCACCGAGCTGGCCGGGCACCACGGTGTGTCCGAGATGACCATCCGCCGCGACCTCGACGAACTCGCCCAGCAGGGCGTCGTGCGGCGGGTGCGGGGCGGCGCGCTCAGCCTGCTGCTGCGCGGCGAGGAGCCGCCCTACGGCGTCCGGGAACGCGAGGCCGTCGAGGCGAAGAAACGCATCGCCCAGGCCGTCGCCGCGTTACTCGCCGACGGCGAGGCGGTCGTCTTCGACGGCGGCTCGACCCTGCTGGAGGTGGCCAGAGCCGTCCACGACCGCAGGCTGACCGTGCTCCCCCTCGCGCTGCGCTGCGCCGACGAACTCGCCACCGCACCCCGGGTGAAGCTCGTCCTGCCGGGCGGCGAGGTGCGGCCGGTCGAGCTCAACTTCGTCGGCCCGCTGACCGAGGCGTCCCTGAGAGCGCTGCGGTTCGACACGGCCGTCATCGGCTGCTGCGGCCTGTCGGCCAAGAACGGTGTCACCGCCCACGACCTGGAGGACGTCGCCGTCAAACAGGCCGCCATCGCCTCCGCCCGCCGGGTCATCGTCGCCTGCGACTCCGGCAAGTTCACCCGCACCGCCTTCGGCGCCGTCTGCTCCTTCACCGGGCTCGACGTCGTCGTCACCGACACCGGCATCCCGCCGGACGAGAAGGACGCCCTCACCGGAGCGGGCGTCACCGTCATCACCGCCTGAGAACAACCGCACGAAACGACGTCTCACGGCGCGAGCGTCGCCCCACCCCGTCCCCACACCGCCTGAAAGCAGGCTCACATGCTGTTGCGCGCCCGTATCGCCGTGTACGGACTGTTCCTCGTCTCCGGTGTCGCCCTCGGCACCTGGACCTCCCGCATCCCCGCCATCAAGGCCGACCTCCATCTCGGCGACGGTGAGCTCAGCCTGGCCCTGCTGGGCATCGCCACCGGCGCCATCGCCGGCATGCAGGCCGTCGGCCGGCTCGTCGACCGCTACGGCTCCCGCCGCGTCATGATCCCCGTCGCGCTGCTCCAGGGTCCGGTGCTGGTGCTGCCCTCGGTCGCGCCGGGGCTGATCGGGCTCGCGGCGGCGCTGCTCGCGTTCGGGGTGGTGCACGGCGTCCTGGACGTCTCCATGAACGCCAACGCCGTCATCGTCGAGCGTCACTACGCCCGCCCGATCATGTCGTCCTTCCACGCCGTCTTCTCCGTCGGCGGTTTCCTCGGCGCCGCCACCGGCGGCCTGTTCGCCCACGTGGGGGCGAGCGTGCCGGTGACGTTCGGGACGGTCGGCGCGGTCATCCTCCTCGTCTCGATCGTCTGCGCCCGCCTGGCGCTGCCCGACGAGCTGGACCTGTCGCGCGCCCCCGCGCAGCAGACGCCCGGCAAGACCGGCAACGCGATGGCCGGGTGGGTGCTGTTCCTGGGCGTGCTGGCCTTCTGCTGCCTGGTCGGCGAGGGGTCGATGGCCGACTGGAGCTCGGTCTACCTGGTGGAGGACCTGCTGACCGACGAGAGCGTGGGCGCCGCCGGATACGCCGCCTTCTCGATCATGATGACCGCCGGGCGGTTCGCCGGCGACTGGCTGGCCGCCAGACTCGGCCCGGTCGTGCTGGTGCGCTGCTGCGGCGCGCTGGCCGGTTCCGGGTTGCTGGTCGCGCTGCTGATCGGCCACCCGGTGGCGGGTGTCATCGGGTTCGGCCTGTTCGGGGCGGGGCTGTCGTGCATCATCCCGCAGGTGTTCTCCGCCGCCGGGCACCGCGACCCGGCCACGAGCGGCCGGGCGCTGGCCCGGGTCGCCAGCCTCGGGTACGCCGGTCTGCTCGCCGGTCCGGTGCTGATCGGCGGCCTGGCCGAGCTCACCGGGCTGCCGTTCGCCTTGGGCGTCCCGGCGGTGATGGCCCTGTTCGTGGCGCTGGCGGCGGGGGCGCTGCGGCCTACATCAGGTCCCAGCCCAGCCGCAGCACCAGCGCCGACACCACTGTCAGCAGAACGACCCTGACGAAGCCGGCGCCCCGCTTGAGCGCCATCCGCGCGCCGAGCTGGGCGCCGGCGATGTTCGCCACGCCCATCGCCAGCCCCAGCGCCCACACCACGTGCCCCTGGAGGGCGAAGACGGTGATGGCGCCGATGTTGGTGCCCATGTTGATGATCTTCGCGGTGGCCGAGGCGTGCACGAAGTCCATGCCGATGATCGAGGTGAACGCGATGATCAGGAAGGTGCCGGTGCCGGGCCCGATCAGCCCGTCGTAGAAGGCGATCAGCCCGCCCGCCACCAGCACCACCGCGACGATCCGGGCGCGGGTCCGCCGACCGAAATCGGCGACCGCGCCGAACGAGGGCCGCAGCGCCACGAACGCCGCCACCCCCACCAGGATCACGATGATCAGCGGCTTGAGGAACGCCGGATCCAGCAGCGCGGCCAGCAGGGCTCCCCCGGCCGCGCTGAGGGTGGCCGCCACCCCGGCCGGGATCGCGATCCGCCGGTCGACCCCGGTGCGGCGGGCGTAGGTGTAGGCGGCGCTGGCCGTACCGAGAACGGAGGCGCTCTTGTTGGTGGCCAGGGCCTCGACCGGGGTGAGCCCGGCCAGCAGCAGCGCGGGCAGTTGCAGCAGCCCGCCGCCGCCGACCACGGCGTCGACCCATCCGGCCGCCATTGCGGCCAGCAGCAAAAGTGCGATTTGTCCCCCGGTCACGGGCGAGAACTATAGCCCCGCGTTCGCGATGATCTCCGCACTGGGCAGCGCCGTCGACTGCGCCGCGGTCAGCCCGGTCGCCGCCAGATGGGCCTCGACGATCCTGCGGCCGACCGGATATCCGGCCATCGGCGGCAGCCCGGCCGGTGTGCCGCCGAACCGCGTAGCGGCCTCGTCGCCCAGGACGTAGGCCGCGAAGTTGTGCATCCCGGTCAGCGACAGGTTCCCCACGATCGTCGTGTACGCCTCCTCGGAGACGGGCCCGGCCCAGTAGCCGGGAGCCCCGCCCAGTTCGGCGACGAAGGCGTCGGCCAGCCCCTCGGAGACGATCTGCTCACCCAGCCGGACCGTGGGCGGGTCCCACACGACGTTGGCGTAACGGACGTTGTGGTGGAACTCGTGCACCGCGCAGCCGACGATCCCGGCGAGGGCCTCCTCCGTCGGCCAGATCGTCAGGTGGATCCAGCCGGGGATGCCGCCCATGCCGAGGTAGCCGTGGCCGGTCTGCATGAAGTAGGCGTCGTCGGGGTTGCCGAGAACGAGCAGCACGTTCACGGTGTCGGCGGCCTTGATGCCCGGCACCGCCGCGACCTGGTGGTCCCAGGCGCGCAGCAGCGCGCTCTCGATGTCCGACGTAACGTCAGGCTCAACGCATGAACACGACCTGCCGGACCGCCTCACCGGTCTTCAGCCGGTCGAACCCCTCGTTGACCTCGTCGAGCGTCAGCCGGTCGGACAGCAGCCGGTCGACGGGCAGCACCCCTGCCTCGTACATGCCGATGAAGCGGGGCACGTCGCGGCGCGGCACGCACGAGCCCAGATAGCTGCCGCGCAGCGTCTTCTCCTCCGCGACCAGCGACAGCGCCGGGATCGTCAGCGCGGCCGACGGCGCGGGCAGCCCGACCGTGACGGTGACGCCGCCCGGCGCGGTGGCCGCATACGCCTGTGCCAGCACCGCCGCCACCCCGGTCGTGTCGACGACCTTCACCGCTCCCCCGCCGGTCAGCTCCCTGACCCGCTCGACGGCGTCCTCTCCCCCGTGGACGACCTGGGAGGCCCCCAGCGAACGCGCCAGTTCACGTTTGCCCGCGACGAGGTCGACCCCGATGAGCGTGGTCACCCCGGCCGCCTTCGCCGCCAGCAGCGCCGACAGCCCGACCCCGCCGAGCCCGAACACCGCCACGCTGTCCCGCGGCCCGACCCCGGCGGCGTGCAGCGCGGCCCCGGCGCCGGTCAGCACCGCACATCCGAACAGCGCCGCCACCTCGAACGGCAGGTGGGCCGGCACCTTCACGGCGGAACGGGCCGACACCACGGCGTACTCGGAGAACGCCGACACCCCCAGATGGTGGAACACCCCGCCGAGCCGGTTGCCGCCGCCGAGCAGGGTCCCCGCCCGGTTGGCCACCGCACCCGGGCCGCACAGCGCGGGCCGCCCTCCCGTGCACGCCGCGCACGAGCCGCAGGCCGGCACGAACGTGAGCACCACGTGGTCACCGGGCGCGAACTCCGGCGACTCCGACGCGGCGACCACCCCGGCCGCCTCGTGCCCGAGCGCCATCGGCAGCGGACGGGGGCGCGAGCCGTCGATCACCGACAGATCGGAATGGCACAGCCCGGCGGCCTCGATCCTGACCAGCAGTTCCCCGCTGCCCGGCGGGTCGAGCGTCAGCTCCCGGACGTCGAGGGGCCTGCTCAGGGCGTACGGAAATGATCTCCCCGACTCCACGAGCACGGCCGAACGGACCTTCACGCGATCACCAGCCTCTCCATCGCCGCCCGCATCCCCCCGGCGATCGGGGCGGGGCGGCGGGTGACCCGATCGACGAACACGTGGGTGAACTCCCCCTCCGCCAGCAGCCGTTCTCCTTCGAACAGGCCCAGTTCGTACCGGACCGAGGTGTTTCCGAGTTTCCCGATCCGCAGCCCGACGCGGATCACCGACGGGTACGCCGCCTCGGCCTTGTAGGAGCAGCGCGACTCGACGCACAGTCCGATCGCGACGCTGGTCAGCGGCGCGAAGCCCGCTTCGGAGATCAGCCAGCGGTTGATCACCGAGTCCATGAGTTCGTAGTGGACGACGTTGTTGAGGTGGCCGTAGACGTCGTTGTCCCGCCAGCGGGTCGGCATCTCGTCCCAGTGGGCGTAGCGCATTCAGAGCCCCAGGTCCCGGCCGATGATCTCGCGCATGATCTCGTTCGAACCGGCCCAGATGCGGGTCACCCGCGCGTCGGCCCAGGCTCGCGCCACCCGGTATTCGCGCATGTAGCCGTATCCGCCGAACAGCTGGACGCACGCGTCGAGGACCCGGCCCTGCACCTCCGACGACCACAGTTTCGCCTTGGCCGCCTCGACCGGGGTGAGTTCCCCGATCGCGTGGGCGGCGACGCACTGGTCGACGTAGGCGCGGGTCACCTCCAGCTCGGTGACCAGGTCGGCGAGGGTGAACTTGTTGTACTGGAACGACCCGACCGGCTGCCCGAACGCCCGCCGCTCCTTCACGTAGGCGAGGGTCTCGCGCAGGGCCGAGGCGGCGTGGGCGAGGTTGGCGACGGCGGCGCCGAGCCGTTCCTGCGGCAGCCGCTCCATCATCGCGACGAACCCGCCGTCGACCCGCCCGATCACGTTCCCGGCGGGGATCCGCAGGTCGCGGAAGAACAGTTCGGCGGTGTCGGTCTCGTGCTGGCCCATCTTGTCGAGCCTGCGGCCGCGCTCGAAACCGGGCATTCCGGCCTCGACGCCGAACAGCGTGATGCCCTTCTTGCCGGGGCTGGTGCGGGCCGCGACGATCACCAGCCCGGCCTGGTGGCCGTTGGTGATGAAGGTCTTGGAGCCGTTGAGCACCCAGTGGTCCCCATCGGGTACGGCGCTCGTGGTCAGGGCCGCCAGGTCGGAGCCGCCGCCGGGTTCGGTCATCCCGATCGCGGTGACCAGGTCGCCGGAGCAGAAGCCCGGTAGCCAGCGTTTCTTCTGCTCCTCGGTGGTCAGGTCGACCAGGTAGGGGGCGACGATGTCGAAGTGGATGCCGAACCCGGAGGCCAGCGCCATGCCGTGGGCGGCCAGCTCCTCGTGCAGCACCGCGTTGAACCGGTAGTCACCGGCCGCCGAGCCGCCGTACTCCTCGGGGATCTCCAGCCCGAGAAGTCCCTGGCGTCCGGCGGCGCGCCACACGTCGGGCCCGATGACCTCCTGTTCGGTGACCTCGCGGGTGACGAACTCCCGGACCGACTCGCGGAACGCCTCGTGATCGGCTGCGTAGATCGTCCGCCGCATGGCCACCTCCTGGTAAGCGATCGCTTAGCAGGGTAGCGCCCGCACCATCCGCAGGGCCAGATGGGCGTAGAGCGCGCCGACGTCTTCGGGGGTGTCGGTGCCGCCGGGGCGGTACCAGCGGGAGACGTCGACGCACATCGACACGATCGCGCGGGTGGTACCGGCGACGTCGGCCACCTCGAAGGCGCCCGAGGCGACCCCGGCGGCCACCTCGTCGCGGAACAAGGCGTCGACCCGGCGGCGCTCCTCGCGGACCCGCGCCCAGTCCTCGGGGGCGAGGGCGCCGAGCTCGTTCTGGACGACCCGGCATCCGCGCTGGTGGGCGGCGTGGAAGCGGGCCAGTGCGTAGACGAGGGCGCGGGTTCTCGCGACAGGGCCCTCCGCCTGTTCAGCGGCGCCGCTCACCACCCGGTAGGCCGCCTCGTGGACGATCAGCACGATCCGGGTCAGCAGTTCGGCCTTGGAGGGGAAGTGGACGTACATCGCCCCCGGGCTCAGCGCGGCCGCCGTGGCGATGTCCCGCGTCGAGGCGCCGCCGAAACCGCGCTCGGCGAACAGGTCGACCGCGCCCGCGACCAGGCGGCGCGCGGCCGGGGGTTCGACCGTGTCCCAGAGTTCCATGACGAGCAGACTACTAAGCGTTTGCTCAGATCGCGTCGCCGGGATCCTCCGACCCACCCGGCATCGGCGTCGGCGAGGGGCCGCCCTCGCTCTGGCCCGGAGACGGCGAGGGCTGGGTCGGCTCCGACTGCTCGGGCACCGGCGGCGGGGTCGGCACGAACATCGTCGGCGGCAGCGGCTGCGCCGGTTCGGCGTCACCGTCACCGCGGAACAGGAACATCCACACCATGACCATGAGCAGCAGCACCAGCACGGCCAGCGCCGCCGAGGCCAGCGCGACCTGACGGGGCGTCGCCGTGGGCGGCGGAGCCGGAGGGGGCGGCGCGGGCAGGGCCGGGTTGCGGTCGCCGAGCCAGTAGGGCACGAAGTCGGGGCCGAGGCGGTCGCCGATCAGCATCCCGGACACCATGACCGGTTCGAGGAACTTCTCCGCCCCCGGACCGCCCGGCAGATAGGGCGTGGCGGCCCACGGGGCCTCGCCGCCGTCCCAGGCCACCACATAGGGGGTGGCGGGGTTCGCCAGGCGTACACGGGAGAGAAGACCCCGCACGCCGGTGCGGGCGGCCTCGGCCTCCCTGATCCCCGTGACGAACCGGTCGCGGGCCGCGGCGTCGAGCGCGGCGCCCCTCGTCAGCACGACCACGGAGACGGCCCGGCCGTCGGGCGCCTGCCCCAGGTAGACCAGTCCGGCGGGGGCCGACTGCAGGCGCGCCTGCAACACGAACGGACCCAGTCGCGGCGGGTCGCCATACTGGAGAGGAGTGGCCACACCCCATCAAAACACACAGGGTGTTTCCGGCGATCGCAACGGGCAGGGTGAGACCATGGTCTTTCCCGCCAAGTCACGATTGAATAACACGCATGATGGTTGCTGATGAAGGGCCGGGGACGTCCGTCGTCCCGGCGAAGATGACCGCAGGTGGCGGCGCCTCCACCGATGCCGACATGGGCGCGCTGCGCGACGCCCTGGCGGAGGTCCGGCGGGTCATCGTGGGGCAGGACCACATGGTCGAGCGGCTCCTGGTCGCGCTGCTGGCGCGCGGGCACTGCCTGCTGGAGGGCGTCCCGGGCGTGGCCAAGACGCTGGCCGCCTCGACGCTGGCCACGGTGGTGGGCGGCACGTTCGCGCGCATCCAGTTCACCCCCGACCTGGTCCCCAGCGACATCGTCGGCACCCGCGTCTACCACCCCGGCACCGAGCGCTTCGACGTCGAGCTCGGCCCGGTGTTCGTGAACTTCCTGCTGGCCGACGAGATCAACCGCGCCCCGGCGAAGGTGCAGTCGGCGCTGCTGGAGGTCATGGCCGAGCGCCAGGTCTCGCTCGCCGGCGTGACGCATCCGCTGCCGCGCCCGTTCATCGTGCTGGCCACCCAGAACCCGATCGAGTCGGAGGGCGTCTACCCGCTGCCCGAGGTGCAGCGCGACCGGTTCCTGTTCAAGGTCCGCGTCGAGCATCCCAGCGCCCACGAGGAGCTGGAGATCCTGCACCGCATGAGCGTGACCCCGCCGACGCCCGACCCGGTCCTCGACGCGCCGCGCCTGCTCGCGTTGCAGAAGTCGGCCGAGGCCGTGTCGGTCCACCAGCTCGTCGCCGACTACGTCGTGCGCCTGGTGATGGCCACCCGGGCGCCCGGCGACTACGGGCTGCGCGACCTGGAGGAGACCATCGAGATCGGGGTCAGCCCCCGCGCCACCCTGGGCCTGGTCTCGGCCGGGCGGGCGCTGGCGCTGCTGCGCGGGCGCGACTACCTGCTGCCCGACGACATCCGCGACGTCGCCGTCGACGTGATGTCCCACCGGCTGATGCTCACCTTCGACGCGCTGGCCGACGGGATCGAGCCCGAAGACGTCGTCAAGCAGATCCTGCACTCCGTGCCGCCGCCCCTCGTGGTCTGGAATCAGGGCCAGCGATGAAGGGCGCCGACTCCGCGCTGCGCAAACTGGAGCTGACCGTCGTGCGCAAGCTCGACGGTCTCCTCCAGGGCGGGCACCTGGGCCTGCTCCCGGGGCCCGGCAGCGAGTTCGGCGACACCCGCGTGTACGTCCCCGGCGAGGACGACACGCGGCGGATGGACTGGAACGTCACCGCCCGCACCACCGTCCCGCACGTGCGGGACCTGATCTCCGACCGCGAGCTGGAGACGTGGGCGCTGGTCGACCTGACCGCGAGCATGGACTTCGGCACCGCCGACATGGACAAGCGCACCCTGGTCATCCACGCCGTGGGCGCGCTCGGCTTCCTGTCCAGCCGCGTCGGCGACCGGTTCGGCGCCTACGTGCTGCACGGCGAGGAGGTGCACCGCTATCCGGCCAGGCCCGGCCGGGCCAACCTGTTCGGGCTGCTCCAGTCGCTCACCGACGCGCCGCGCTCGCAGGGGACCAGCAGCCTGGGCGGCGCCGTCGAGATGCTCGCCGCCGCCCACCGGCGCCGCGGCATGCGCGTGGTGGTCTCCGACTTCCTCGACGACCCCGGCGACTGGGAACGGCCGATCCGCAGGCTGGCCGCCCGCCAGCAGGTGCTGGCCATCGAGGTGATCGACCCGCGGGAGCTGGAGCTGCCCGACGTCGGCCAGATCACCCTGCTCGACCCCGAGACCGGCCGCTACCGCGACATCCACCTGACCCGCCGCATCCGCGAGCGCTACGCGGAGGCCGCCGCCGAACAGCGGGAGAACAACCGGTCGGCGCTGCGCCGGGCCGGCGCCGCCCACCTCGTCCTGCGCACCGACCGCGACTGGATGACCGACATCGCCCAGTTCGTACTCCGGCAGCGCCGAACCGCCCATTTGATGGCCCGGAGGGCCCGCGCATGATCTTCCTGTCCCCCGCGTGGCTCTGGCTGTTCGCCGCGCTGGTCGCACTGGCCGTCTTCTACGTGGTCATGCAGTACATCCGGCGCCGCTACGCGGTCCGCTTCACCAACCTGGCGCTGCTGTCACTGGTCGCGCCCGAACGGCCCGGCTGGCGCCGCCATCTGACGGCGGGCCTGTTCCTGGCCATGATGAGCCTGCTGGTGCTGGGCGCCGCCCGCCCCGCCGACGAGGTGCGGGTGCCGCGCGACCGCGCCACCATCATGATCGCCGTCGACATCTCGCTGTCGATGGAGGCCGCCGACGTCGCCCCCACCCGGATGGTCGCCGCGCGTCAGGCCGCCGAGCGGTTCGTCCAGGACCTGCCCGAGCGCTTCAACGTCGGCGTGGTGTCCTTCGCCCGCTCGGCCGCCGTCGCGATCCCGCCGACGACCGACCACGCCGCGGTGATCAACACGATCCGCAACCTCACGACCCGCCCGGGTACGGCGATCGGCGAGGCGGTCTTCAACTCCCTCGACGCGATCCGCTCCTTCGACCAGCAGGCCGTCACCGACCCCCCGCCCGCCGCGATCGTCCTGCTCTCCGACGGCGACAACACCTCGGGCCGATCGGTGAACGAGGCCGTCGAGGCGGCGGCCGGGGGCAAGGTTCCCGTCTCCACCATCGCCTACGGCACACCCGAGGGGACCGTCGCGATCGACGGGCGGAGCGTGCAGGTGCCGGTGAACAAGCAGACCCTCCAGTCACTCGCCGACGGGACCAACGGGCGCGCCTACACCGCCGAGTCGGGCGACGAACTGCGGGACGTGTACGCCCAGATCGGGACCAGCCTGGGTTACCGGGTCGTGCACCAGGAGATCACCCAGCGGTTCATCATCGCGGCCGTGCTGGCGGGGATGCTGGTGGCGGGCTCGGCCCTCGTGCTGGGCACGCGCATCCCCTGACGTTTCACGCGTCGCGGCCCGTCGTGATCGTTTGGAGGGCCTGGACGAGGTCCTGGGCCGTGGGGGCGCTGTCGGGGTCGACCAGCCACTGGGTCGCCAGCCCGGCCAGTAGCGCCTGGTAGAACGCGCCGACGGCCAGCGCCTGCTTCTCGTCGGCGGCAGGGTCGAGGTTCTCGAACAGCGCCGCCAGGCCCAGCCGGGCCTGGCGGTTGGCGTTGGCGAAGGCCTCGCGTACCTCAGGCAGGCGGTCCATCTGGGCGATGAGCTCGAACTGGATGGCCCACAGGGGCCGGAGCCTGACGTAGGACGCGATGATCTGCGTCCAGATCGCCTCGAAGCGCTGCAACGGGGTCGCGCCGGGCGGCGCCTCGGTCGTGAGGGCCTGCTCGATCTCCTTGCCCCAGTCGTCCATCGCCTCGATGAGGGCCTCGTTCAGCAGCGCCTTCGTCGATCGGAAGTGGTAGCCGATCGCGGCCAGGCTGGTGCCCGCCGCCTCGGCGATGTTGCGGGACGTGGTGCCCGCGTAGCCCTTCTCCATCAGGCACCGCTTCGCGCCGGCGAGCAGATCTTCACGATTTCCCATGCTCACCAGCGTATCGGAGAGTCGTACAGATGTCTTGCACAAACGTCCTAGACAATCGAATGAGACGTTTGTACAGTCTGGGACATGACGAACATCCTGATCTCCGGCGGCAGCGTCGCCGGCCCCGCCCTCGCCTTCTGGCTGCGCCGCCACGGCTTCACCCCGACCGTCGTGGAGCGCGCCCCCGAGCTGCGCACCGGCGGCTACAAGATCGATGTCCGGGGCGCGGCCCTCGAGGTCGTCGACCGCATGGGCCTGCGTGAGGAGGTGGCCCGCCATGGCACCGACATGCAGGTGGCCCGGTTCGTCGACGCGACCGGGAAGCAGCTGGCGACCATGAGCGCCCAGTTGTTCGGCGGCCGCGAGGGCGACGACATCGAGATCATGCGCGGCGACCTGGCCCGGATCCTCTACGACGCCACCAGGGACGACGTCGAATACCTCTTCGACGACTCCGTCACCGCGCTGACCGAGACCGCCGACGGCGTGCGGGTCACCTTCGAGAACGGCCCCGAGCGGACCTTCGACCTGGTGGTCGGCGCCGACGGCCTGCACTCCAACGTGCGGTCGCTGGCGTTCGGGGAGGAGTCGCCGTACATCCACGACCTCGGCCACTACATCTCGATCTTCACCGTGCCCAACCACCTGGGCCTCGACCGCACCGAGATGATGCACCCGGCGCCGGGCCGCAGCATGGGCATGTACAGCACCCGCCAGGACACCGCCGCCAAGGCGATGTTCCTCTTCTCCTCACCCCCGCTCGCCTACGACCGCCGCGACTCCGCCCAGCAGCGGAAACTCCTCGCCGAGGTCTTCGCCGGGCAGGGCTGGGAGGTGCCCCGGCTCCTGGACGCCATGGCGGACGCGCCCGACTTCTACCTCGACTCGATCAGCCAGGTCCGGATGGACCGGTGGTCGTCGGGTCGGGTGGTCCTCGTTGGTGACGCCGCTTATGGGCCTTCGCCGGCCTCGGGGCAGGGGACCAGCCTGGCGCTGGTGGGGGCGTACGTCCTGGCGGGGTCGCTCGCCGCGGCGGCCGGGGACCATCGGGCCGCGTTCGCCGCCTACGAGCACGACATGCGGCACTTCGTCGAGGAGAACCAGAAGCTCGCCGAGGCCAACCTCAAGGGGATGGTGATGAAGTCGGCGGGCCAGATCCGGGTGCAGATGTTCATGCTGCGCCTGATGCCCCACCTGCCGGGGAAGAACAGCATGATCAAGCGGGTGACCGAGCCGATCCGCAAGGCGGCGACCGCGATCACCCTCAAGGACTACCGGTAGAGCCTACGCACCCGCTCGGCTGGTCAGCGCCTCCAGCAGTCGTACCGAGGCGTTGACGAGATGACCCGCCATCGGATCGGCCATGAGCGCCGACGCGGGACCCTCACCGAAGTACAGACCTCCCGAACACAGCATGCTCAGCCGCAGCACCCCCTGCGGCAACGGCGGCCGGGGGCCGATCCACGGCCCGATGCGCGACGCGATCGCGGCACCGGCGGCCACCACGTCTGCCGCCAGGGCGTCGATCCCGGCGTCGGACGCCTCCCAGACCAGGATCTTGCCCGAGTGGTTCAGGTAGCGGCAGGTCCCGTCGCGGTAGACGGCCAGCGTGTCGAGGCCCTTGCCGACCGGCATGTCCACGACGACGCCATGGACATACGCGGGATCATCCGGCTCCTCGCCGAGCAGCCGCAGCACGTGCCAGGCCTGGAGATGGTCGCGGGACGGCCGATCGGGGCTGGCCAGGATCGAGTGCAGCACCGACCGAGCCTGAGCCCCGTCGCCCACGGCCACCGAACCCCGGACCGCCGAGAACACCGGATCGTTCTCGGCCCACCTCTCCAGCGGGACATCGCCATAGAGAAGCTCACGCATGACGGCTTCCGGCTTGGGCCGCTTCCGGAACATGGACGCCACCTCCGCCCGTCACGATATGTCCCCAACGCGAAGGTCCAAAAGATCAGGCCACGTATTCCCTGAGGTGCTGGGCGGTCAGGGTGTCGGCGGTGGTGATCAGGTCGGACGGGGTGCCGGTGAAGATGACCTCGCCGCCGTCGTGGCCGCCGCCCGGGCCCAGGTCGATGATCCAGTCGGCGTGGGCCATCACGGCCTGGTGGTGTTCGATGACGACGACCGAGTTGCCGTCGTCGACCAGGCGGTCGAGCAGGCTCAGCAGCTGGTCGACATCGGCCAGGTGGAGGCCGGTCGTCGGTTCGTCGAGGACGTAGATCGAGGACTTCTCGGCCATGTGGATGGCCAGCTTCAGCCGCTGGCGTTCGCCGCCCGACAGGGTGTTGAGGGGCTGGCCCAGGCGCAGGTAGCCGAGGCCGACGTCGACCATGCGGGCCAGGATGGTGCGGGCCTGGCCGGTGGTGAAGAAGTCGCGGGCCTCGGTCATCGACATGCCGAGCACCTCGTGGATGTTCTTGCCGCGCAGCGTGTAGCCGAGCACCTCGGCGGTGAAGCGGCGGCCCTCGCACTGCTCGCAGACCGACGACACCCCGGCCATCATCGCGAGGTCGGTGTAGATGAGGCCGATGCCGTTGCAGCCGGGGCAGGCGCCTTCGGAGTTGGCGCTGAACAGGGCCGCCTTGACGCCGTTCTCCTTGGCGAAGGCGGTGCGGATCGGGCCGAGCAGGCCGCTGTAGGTGGCGGGGTTGCTGCGGCGCGAGCCCCTGATCGCCGACTGGTCGGCGACGACCACGCCGTCGCGGCCGGACAGGTAGCCGTGGATGAGGGAGCTCTTGCCCGAACCGGCGACGCCGGTCACCACGGTCAGCACGCCCATCGGCACGTCGACCGACACGTTCTTCAGGTTGTGGAGCGTGGCGCCGGAGATGGACAGGTGGCCTGACGGGGTGCGTACACGATCACGGAGTTTGGCCCGGTGGTCGAGGTGGCGGCCGGTGAGGGTACCGGAGGCGCGCAGGCCGGGGACGTCGCCGGTGTAGCAGAGGTGGCCGCCGTTCTCGCCGGCGCCGGGGCCGAGGTCGACGACGTGGTCGGCGATGGCGATGACCTCGGGCTTGTGCTCGACGACCAGGACGGTGTTGCCCTTGTCGCGGAGCATCAGCAGGATCTCGTTCATCCGCCGGATGTCGTGGGGGTGCAGGCCGACGGTCGGCTCGTCGAAGACGTAGGTGACGTCGCTGAGGCTGGAGCCGAGGTGGCGCACCATCTTCACGCGCTGCGCCTCGCCGCCCGACAGGGTGCCCGAGGAGCGGTTGAGGCTGAGGTAGCCCAGGCCGATGCCGACCAGGGAGTCGAGCAGTTCGCGCAGGTTGGTGAGCAGCGGGCCGACGGCCGGGTCGTCGATGCCCCGCAGGAACGCGGCCAGGTCGTTGACCTGCATCGACGAGCACTCGGCGATGTTCACGCCGTTGATCTTCGAGGAGAGCGCGGCCTGGGTCAGGCGGGTGCCCTCGCACACCGGGCACTGGGCGAACACCACGGCGCGGTCGACGAACGCCTTGATGGCGCCCTGCATCGACTCGCGGTCTTTGGTCAGGTAGATGCGGTTGACCTTGACGACCAGGCCCTCGTAGCTGACGTTGATCGTGCCGACCTTGACCTTGGTGACCGGCTGGTGGAGGAAGGTCTCCCACTCCTCCTCGGTGAAGTCTTTCAGCTTCTTGTCGGGGTCGTAGAAGCCCGAATGGGCCATGACCTGCCAATACCAGCTGTCGACGTGGAACTGCGGGACCGTGATCGCGCCCTCGTTGAGGGACAGCTCGCGGTCGACGAGCTGGTCGACGTCGACCGTCGACACGTGCCCGAGCCCTTCGCAGTTCGGGCACATGCCGTCGGGCACGTTGAACGAGAACGCCGTCGACGGCCCGATGTGGGGCTGCCCGAGACGGCTGAAGATGATCCGCAGCATCGTGTACGCATCGGTCGCGGTGCCGACCGTGGAGCGCGAGTTGGCGCCCATGGGCTCCTGGTCGACGACGATGGCCGCGCTCAGGTTGTGGAGCGCGTCGACGTCGGGACGGCTCTGCGAGGGCATGAACGACTGGACGAACGCGGCATAGGTCTCGTTGATCATCCGCTGTGACTCGGCCGCGATGGTGCCGAACACGAGCGACGACTTGCCCGACCCGGAGACCCCGGTGAAGACGGTGATGCGACGCTTGGGAATGTCGAGGGAGACGTCGGCCAGGTTGTTCTCCCTGGCCCCACGCACCTGGATCATGCTGTGGGAGTCGGCCGCGAGCGATGCGTTGGGGGAATTCAGCACGGTCGGAGAGCCTAGACGACGGCTCCGACACTTCGGCCCACTCTGAGCCTGCCGATCACGAGCGCACCCACCACCCAGCCGGTCACGACCGCGAGCCCGGCCCAGGGCCCGATGAGGGGCACTCCTCCCTGGACGGCCATCCCCGCCTCCATCGGCGAGATCCACGCCAGCCGCTCCTGCCAGACGGGGTCTCCCAGCATCCGGATGACCAACGGAAACCCGTACAGGATCCCGAGCGTGACCCCCATCGCGACCGCCGTGTCCCGCACGGCGGCGGCCACCCCCAGAGCCAGCAGCGATACCAGCACGAGATAGGCGATCGACCCGAAGAACGCCGTCGCCGTGGCGCCCGGACCGATCAGCGCCGACACGGACACCGCGACGACCGCCCCGGCCAGCGTGGCACCTCCGACGATCAGCACTTTGGCCGCCAGCAACAGCCCCCTTCCGGGGACCGCGAGGAGGCTGACAAGGATCATGCCGCTGGAGTACTCCCCCGCCATCACCCCCACCGCCAGCGCCACGGCGCCGATCTGCCCGGCCTGCACCCCGGCCAGCGACACCCGCGAGGGGAGCACGTCACAACAGGGAACGAGAGCGGTGGCGGCCGCACCGGTGCCGACGGTCAGCACGACCAGCAGGAAGACGAGCCAAGGGAGACCGGGGAGGGTACGGAATTTCGTCCATTCCGCCCGAAATATTTGTCCAAAATCCCTCGGACAAATGAAGGGTGCGCGGGTCATCACGCGTCCTTTCGGCGAGGGCCGCGCCGGCCTCTGCTTCGAGTGCGATACCGGACATTGACTTGGCCGCTGAGACCCGGCCCGAGCCGATCATGCGTCTCTCCGTCTCAGCAGCACGATCGCCGCCACCAGCGCAGCCGCCGCGTAGGCGCACATCACCGCGAAGCCGCCCAGCGGGGGCAGCGGGTAGTAGCCCAGGGCGGGGATGTAGTAGTCCTCGACCTGCGGATACGCCGGGATGCTCTGCTGGATGGCGAATCCCGCCGCCGGGGTCACCCTCAGCAGCCACTGGGCCGCCGACGACGGGATCACCGACGCGGTCGCGAGGAGCTGGGGCAGCAGGACCAGGGCGATCGCGGTGATGACCGCCGCCGCGCTGCGCCGGAACAGGGCGCCCAAGGCGAGGGCCAGCACGGCCGTCACGGCCAGCAGGGCCGCGGTGCCGACGATCACGCGGGCCTCGGTGAGGGCGGTGATCGGCGCGATGTCGTTGTTCCTGTCCCGCATGAGGCGGATCCCGACCGGGACCGCGACCGCCGCCGCGACCAGCCCGCCCGCGAACGTCACCGCCGCGATGACGGCGGCCTTGGCCAGCAGTACCCCGGTCCGTCCGGGGGTCGCGGCCATGGTCGCCTTGACCAGGCCGCGCCGGTATTCGGCCGTCATGAACAGCACCCCGACGACGATCACGGCGATCAGGCCGATGGACGCGCCGGTCAGCGTGCGTTCGACGACCGCGCCGCCCTCCATGCCCGCCGGTGAGATGTCCCCGGAACCGGTGAGCTGGATCGTGGTCCCCCACGCCCGCGCCGAACCGACTGACAGCGACGGTGCCCCGGGCTCGCCCCCGACGTCGTCGTGGGTCCATCCGCCGGACGCCCCCTCGACGGTCACGTCGTCGAACGCGGCGGTGACGTTGGTGAGCCGGCAGGCGCCGATGGTCCCGCCGAGTGCGCCCTGGGAGAGGGTGACGTCGCAGGGGGAGGCCGCGAACAGGCCGATCAGCGCGGGTCCGGACAGCGTCTTCTCGGCGACGACCCGCCATGATGTGCCGTCGGGTGAGGTCGAGGCGGTGAGGGTGGCGCCGGTCCGGGTCAGCCGCAGCCAGGGGTCACGTCCGGCGGCGTGGTCGTTGACGAAGTCGTCCTGGACCCGGGTGCCGTGCCCGCCGGTGACCATGACGGCCGAATAGGCGGACCCCTGCCGGAGGTCCTGTTTGACCATCAGGCCGACCTTCGCCCAGGGCACCACCCCGGGAACGATCTTGTCGTGGTCGGGTGGCGGATAGGTGATCACGCCGCTGACCTCGGCGACCTTGGCCGTGATGGAGCCGTCGCCGGAGAGTGCCTGGTGGTAGAAGGAGAACCGGTCGTTGACGGCCTGCCCGCCGGGCCCGAGAGGGGTCTCCGGGCAGACGTTCCCCTGGGGGCCCTCGCACGAGCGGACCGTACCGGCGGCGCCCAGCAGCCCGACGCCGACCGTGAGAAGCACGGCGACGATCGATCCGGCGACCCAGCCGCGAACCGTGCGGAACTTGGTCCATTCGGACCTCAGGACGGGGATCACCGGAACTCCACGCTCTCTCGGGTCAGCTCCATGTAGGCCTCTTCTAAGGTGGCTCGATGGGCGCTGACCTCGGCGAACGCCACTTCGGCCGCCGTCAGCAGCGCAATGGTCTCGGCACCGGACAGCCCCGACACGGTCAGCGCGTCGGCGCCGGTCACGGTCACGGTCGCGCCCGCTCGGGCCAGCGCCTCCATGGCGTCCTCGCGCGCGGTGGTGCGCAGGGTGATGCGGCCGTCGGAGGCGGCGGCGATCAGGTCGGCCACGCTCCGGTCGGCGACCACCCGGCCCCGCCCGACCACGATCAGGTGGCCGGCGACGTCCTGGAGTTCGCTCATCAGGTGGCTCGACACCAGGACCGCCCGCCCTTCCGCGGCCAGTGAGCGCAGCAGGCCGCGGATCCACACGATCCCGTCGGGGTCCAGGCCGTTGAACGGCTCGTCGAACAGCAGTACCGGCGGGTCGCCCAGCAGGGCCGCCGCGATGCCGAGCCGCTGCCGCATCCCGAGGGAGTAGCCGCCCGCCCGGCGGCGCGCGGCGGTGCCGAGGCCGACCTGGCCGATCACCTCGCCGACCCGGCGCGCCCCGAGGCCCTGCGACTGGGCCAGCCAGAGCAGGTGGTTGCGCGCGGTCCGGCTCGGCTGCAGCGCCGACGCGTCGAGCAGAGCGCCGACGTGGGTCAACGGCCTTTTCAGGCTGGTGTACGCCACCCCGCCCACCAGCGCCGACCCCTCGTCGGGCCGGTCGAGACCGACGACGACCCGCATCGTGGTCGATTTCCCCGCCCCGTTGGGGCCGACGAACCCGGTGACCGTGCCCGGTTTCACGGTGAAGGTCATGTCGTCGAGAGCCTGCGTGGGCCCGAAGCGTTTGCGGAGCCCGGTGACAGTCACGTCCATGCTCCGGAACCCTAGGCTCGGGGCCTCCGCACGGCGTCGCGCCTGGGAGCGGTCTTCACCTAGCTCGTACGAGGGATGTCCGTTCACCCCGCACCGGGCAGAATGACCTGCGTGAACGGACGTGCCGTCGCAGGTGTCCTCGTGGTGGCGGCCTTCGTCCTGGGGGTGTCCACGTCGATGGCCCTGGGGTTGGTGGGCCTGGCGACGACGCTGCCACTGGTGCTGCTCTGGCCGCAGCGTACGGCCGCCGCCGTGCTCGTCACCGTCGCCACGGTGCTGGCGCTGACGGCGTTCCGCGATCCGGCGTACGCCGGTCTGGCCGCCACCATGATCGCGCTGTTCCGCCTGGGCGAGACCTCCGAGCGGGTGGCGCTGGCCTGCGCGGTCCCGTGCCTGGCGCTGATCGTCCACGCGCCGGTGCTGGCCTTGGCGCCGTCGGCCGCGATGGCCGGGATCACCTGGCAGGCCAGGAGGAAGGCCCGGGTCAGCGCCGCCGCCCGCGACGTCGTCGAGGAGAGCCTGCTGCGCCGCAGCGCGGCCGGGGAGCGGGCCAGGATCGCGCGTGAGCTGCACGACGTGGTGGCCCACCACATCTCGATGGTGGCCGTCCAGGCCGAGACCGCCCGCCTGGCGACCCCCGGTCTGCCGCCCGCCGGGGCCGACCGGCTGCGCGCGATCGGTGACACGGCGCGCAGCGCGCTGACCGAGATGCGGCGCCTGCTCGGCGTGCTCCGCGAGGACACCGACCAGCCCGAACGCGCCCCTCAGCCGGGCCTGCGCGAGCTGGTCGCCCTGGTCGACACCGCTCGCGAGGCCTCCGGCGGGGCGACCCGGCTGATCCTGCGCGGAGCGCCGATCGCGCTCGATCCGGTGGCGGAACTGGCGGCGTACCGGATCGTCCAGGAGGCGTTGACGAACGCGCGGCGGCACGCGCCGGGCGCGGCGGTCGACGTGGAGTTCTCCTACGGAGACGACACGCTGCGGGTGGTGGTCAGGGACAACGGGCCCGCCGTGGAGAGTCCGGCCGACGGATTGGGCCTGGTGGGCATGCGCGAACGCGCCTCCGCAGTGGGCGGGACGTTGCGGACCGGAGCGGTGAGAGGTGGAGGTTTCATGGTCGAGGCGGTTCTTCCGGGCAGGACGGCATGATCCGGATCGTCATCGCCGATGACCACCCCGTCGTCCGGTCGGCGTTCGCCGACCTGCTGGCCACCCAGTCCGACTTCATCGTCGCCGGCACCGCCTCCGACGGCGCGGAGGCGGTCCGCGTCTGCGCCGCGACCACGCCGGATCTCGTGCTGATGGACGTGCGAATGCCCGTCATGGACGGCATCGAGGCCACCCGGCGGCTGTCCCCGGAGACCAGGGTGCTCATCCTCACCACCTTCGACCTCGACGAATACGTCTACGACGCCCTGCGCGCCGGAGCCAGCGGATTCCTGCTGAAGGACGTCACCGCCGAGCGCCTGTTCGACGCCGTGAGAGTGGTGGCCGCCGGGGAGGCGCTGCTGGCGCCCACCGTCACCCGGCGGCTGATCGGCGAGTTCGCCCAGCTCCGGCCCAAGGTCTCGGTCGACGGCCTGACACCCCGCGAGACGCAGGTGCTGCGGCTGCTCGCCGAGGGGCTGTCGAATCCGGAGATCGCCGCGCGGCTGACCGTGACCGAGGAGACGGTGAAGACCCACGTCAGCCGGGTGCTGGGCAAGCTCGGCCTGCGCGACCGGACGCAGGCCGTGGTCGCCGCCTACGAGTCGGGGCTGGTGGTGCCCCGGTTCAGGGGATGACCTCGAAGGTGGCCATCATGGCCATGTCCTCGTGTTCGAGGTTGTGGCAGTGGAAGACGTACCGGCCGGGATAGCCGTCGAACTTCGCGATCACCTCCATCGTCTGGGCCTCCCGGAGCTCGACCGTGTCCTTCCAGGCCGGGTCGGGGGTGCCGTCGGTCATCACCTGGAAGTGGGCCAGGTGCAGGTGGATCGGGTGGCTGACGTCGCTGGTGAAGCGCCAGATCTCGGTGGCGCCGAGTTTCACCGTGGCGTCGACCCGGCTGGCGTCGTAGGGCTTGCCGTTGATGAGCCAGCCGGTGCCGCCGTGCAGGTTGCCGCTGGTGAACTCGAAGTCGCGGGTCACCGTGGCCGTCGCGGGGTCGATCCGGTCGACCTTCGCCAGGACCGGCGGGATCGACGAGTCGTCGGGCTCGTCACGGTCGACGTCGAACCGCATGACCCGGCCGTCGTCGGCGAGGTCACGCAGTTCCACCTGTGCTCCGATGCGGTGAGCGGCGAAGTCGACGACGAGATCGGCCCGCTCGCCCGGCGACAGGCGTACGGAATCGAGGGTTCTCGGAGCGGGCAGCAGGCCGCCGTCGGTGCCGATCTGGACGATCGGGCCACCGGTCGACAGCTCGTAGGGGCGGGCGTTGGAGGCGTTGACGACGCGCAGCCGGTAGCGGGCGCGGGCGACCTTCAGCACCGGCCACGGCGCGCCGTTGACCAGGGTGACGTCGCCCAGGACGCCGCCCATGTAGGCCTCCTTCGCACCGGGTCTGCCCGGTTGGCCGGGGTAGGGCATCGTGCCGTCGGCGGCGAAGGAGCGGTCGCAGATCACCAGGGGGATCTCGCGCTCGCCCTTCGGGAGGGGCAACGCGTCCTCCTCGTCGTCGCGGACCAGGAACATCCCGGCCAGGCCGCGCCAGACCTGCGGCCCGGTGTAGTCCATGCGGTGGTCGTGATACCAGAGCGTGGCGGCCCGCTGCGTCATCGGGAAGTCGTATTCGCGGGTCTCCCCCGGTCGTACGAGATCGGTCGGATCGCCGTCGGAGGCGGCCGGCGTGTGGCCTCCGTGCAGGTGCAGCACGGTCGGCTCACCCAGCCCGTTGGTCAGCCGCACGACGGTCCGGCGGCCCCGGCGGGTCTCGATGATCGGCCCGGGGAAGCGGCCGTCGTAACCCCAGATGGGCGTGCGCAGCCCGGGGACGATGCTCGCGACGGCCTGGCGTGCGGTGAGGTCGTAGTGGTCGGCATCGCCGCGCCGGGTGGGGCGGGCGAACGGCGGGAGAGGCAGCGGCACGGCGAACGGCTGCGGCAGCTTCGCGGTGCTGCGCAGCAGTTGCGGCACCGGGGTGCCCGCGAGCAGCGAGCACCCCGTGACCAGGGCGAAACCGCCCAAACCGATCGTGGCCAGCGCCTCGCGTCGGGTGAGCCTCATGCCGGGACGTGCTGCCTGGCCGGGTAGAGGGTGCTCAGCGCGTGCACCGCGCCCCCGAACATGATCATGCCGATCGGCACGTGCAACGCCTTGAAGTGGGCGAATCCGAAGTACATCTGGAGGAAGACGAAGAGCAGCATCATCACCGCGGGGATGATGAGCTTCCGGTCGCGAGCCATGATCGCCACCACGAGTGAGCCGATCACCGCCAGCACCACCAGGATCGCGGTGGCGCGGTGGATGCCCCGCCCGCCGGGCGTGGCCAGCAGCAGGCCGGCGGTGATGCCCTGAATGAGCAGCGTGGCGGCGAGGACGATCGCCAGGATGCGCCGCGCGCCCAGATAAGCCGTGTTCATCGGTGGTCTCCCCACGTGAAAAGTCAACGTCGCAAGCGTCGCGGGGCCCGGCGCGCGCCGCGTCGTGCGCGGGAGGGTCACCGGAATACATCCGCCGGAGTAGTCGTGTCAGCGCCGTGTCCGCCCGGTGTCAGCGCGGTCGGCGACGGTTGCCCCATGGACCTTCAGAGCACCATCGAGGACATCGTCGAGACCGGCTTCGTCGGCATGCAGCTGCGCGTCACCACCCCGGAAGGCGCGTGGACCGGCACCGCCGGGGTCCGCGAGCTGGGCGGGACCGAGAAACCCCCGGCCGACGGCCTGTTCCGGGTCGGCAGCGTCACCAAGACCTTCACCGCGACCGTGGTGCTCCAGCTCGTCGCCGAGGGCCGGTTCGGCCTGGACGATTCGGTGGCCGACCACCTGCCCGGCTTCGACCTCGACCCGAGGATCACCGTGCGGATGCTGCTCCAGCACACGAGCGGCGTGTTCAGCCACACCGGCGAGGTCTACGACGACGGGACGATCGCCCCGGGGATCACCGTGCTCGGCAAGGAGTGGGTGGAGGCGCGCTTCACGACGTACACCCCCGAAGAACTGGCCCGGCTGGCCCTGTCGAAGCCCGCCCGGTTCGAGCCCGGCACCGGCTGGAGCTACTCCAACAGCAACTACGTGCTGGCCAGGCTGCTGGTCGAGCACGTCACCGGCCGCTCCCTCGCCGACGAGACCGACCGCCTGATCATCGCCCCGCTCGGCCTGACCGGCACCTCGCTCCCCGGCACCGGCACCGAGATCCCCGGCCCGCACGCCCACGCCTACTACCGCTACGAGGAGGACGGCCGGGAGACGATTGTCGACGTCACCCGCCAGAACCCCTCGTGGGTCGCCACCGGCGGCGACATGATCTCCACCACCGCGGACCTCCACACGTTCATCTCCGCCCTGGTCACCGGGAGGCTCCTCCCGGAGGCTCTGCTGGACGAGATGCGCACCCCCGACCCCAAGATCGGCTACGGCCTCGGGTTGTTCGTGCAGGAGGACGGCGCCCTGCTGTTCCACAATGGCGGCCTCACCGGTTACGCGACCCTGATGTACAGCACGCCCGACGCCGCCACCACCCTCACCGCCTCGGTCACCTACGTCGACGACGCCGAGATGTCGCTGGCCGCCCCCTTCCACAAGGCGGTGGAGCGGCTGCTGTCGGAGGTCTTCAGCCGGTAGCCAGGATCCGGTAGTGGTATCCGTGCGACAGGGTGAACCCGTGCCGCGCGTAGAGGGCTCTGGCGCCCGGATTGTCCTCCTCGACCTGAAGGTAGAGACACCGGGCGCCCTGCTTCCCCGCCCAGGCCGCCCCCGCCGCCAGCACCGCCGAGGCGACCCCCTTCCGGCGGTGACGCGGATGGGTGACCATGCAGAACACCCCGGCGTAGTCGCCATCGGCGGCGAAGACGCCCATCCCCGCGACCTCACCCTCGACGGTCGCGGCGAACATCGCGACCGGCTCGGGCATCCGCAGGATGACCCCCAGAGTGGTGGACCGGTCGTCGAGGGCGTGGAAGATCTCGGGCCAGCGGTCCCGGTCGATGTGAGCGGCGGCCTCGCCGGGTGCGAAGCCCGAGGCCGGCGCGGTGAGGATCAGCGTCGGGGCGTCGCGGCGGTAGCCCCGGCCCGCCAGCGTCCCGTCGAGTTCGGTGTGGGCGTCGGCCGGGCTGATCTGGACGCAGACCGCCAGGCCGAGGTCGCGGTAGTAACGCTCGACGGCGTCGATCGAGGGGGTGGCTCCGTGGAGGGGCAGCGCGGAGTTGGTCCGGCGCCGGGCCACGGCAGGGGTGCTGCGGAGGAGCCAGCCGTCGCGCTCCTCGGAGTGGGCGGCCGGCCAGGCGCGGGCGGCGCTGCGTTCGAGTCTCCACCACTCGGGTTGCTCCATGAACTGCACCGTAATGCCCGTCATGTCTAATTGATGACATGGAGATCGGGTGTGACGAGTCGGGCGCCGAGGGCGAGAAGCTCATCGGCGGGGTGACCGACGTCTTCGCCCACGCCGGTGTCGCGCTCACCCTCGACCAGGCCGCCGCCTGCATGGACGAGGTCCGGCACCGCGCGCCCTCCCCCATCACCGAGTACAAGTCGTTCGTCATCCGCCGGGCCAAACACCGCTTGGCGCTCCAGTGGCTGCTCGGCCCGACCGGGCCCCTCCACGGCCACGCTCGGGTCCATCTGACCGACAAGACCCTCTACATGACCCGCCGCATCGCCGACCTGTTCGGCGACGAGGGCGACCGGCTCTACCTGCTCGGCCCCGCCGCGTTCGGCGGCCGATGGAAGGAGCTGCTGGAGGGGTTCAACGATCTCATGCGCCCCTACACCGACCGGCCGGTCGCCGAGGTGTTCGCGCTGGTCGACGAACTGTCCCTGATCCCCGGCGAGGCCGGTGACCTGATGCGCCGCCTGGGCAAGGCCCGCCCGCAGGTCGAGGACCTGCGGACCCGGCTGGCCCGCAACCCCGCCACCGCCGCGCCGCTCGATCCGCTGCTGCCGGCGATCGTGCGGGCCGTCGAATACTGGGGCGGTGGACGCCCGGTGACGATCGTGCACGACCGCCAGACCACCCTCACCGAGGCCCGCATCGACCTGCTCAAACAGGCCGGTCCCCTGGCCGAACTCCGCCTTGAGGACTCGCACCTCGACGCCCGGATCCAGGTGGCCGACCTGCTGGCGGGCATCGCGCGCGGGATCGCGGCCGACGACCTGCACGGCGAGGGCGACCCTCTGATGGCGGGGCTGCTCGCCCCTTATGTGGACGATCGTTCCGTGTGGATTTGAGAAAGCCGCCGTCCTGTCGCGCGCTTCCACGGGGCCGGCGTCCCTAGGGTCGGCCGCATGAGGACTACGCTGCGACGACTGGCCATCGCGATCCTGCCGCTCGCCGTCTCCGCCGTGCTCTCCCCCGCATCGGCCGAGGCCCGCCCGGCACCCGACCGACAGACCGCCTACTACCTGGTCAAAGCCGGAAAGCTCAACTTCCTGCGGCAACTCGCCCTGTCGGGGCGGGCGACCATGATCGAACCGTCGCTGCCCCGGCTGCTCGACGAGTACAAGTCGATCCGGATCGACGGCGCCGACCTGCGCACCTACCTACGGAACGTCGACCCCAAGTCGCCGTTCGACCCGGCGCTCGACCCGCTGCTGGCCACCCCGGAATACCGGGCGGCGCTGGCCGAGGTCCGGCGGCTGCCGACGTACCCGAAGCTGCTGCGCCTGCTGAAGAGGTCCGTCAACGACTGACCGGGTCGATGTGGATCTTGGGTGGCCGGTCGGGGTGCGGCTTCCCGGCCAGCACCCCGTCCAGTACCCCGGCCACGTCGTCGAGGCCGACGGTCGCGGCGACCAGAGGTGTCGGGTCGACGGCGCCGGAGGCGTAGCGGTCGATCGTGCCCGACAGGCCGCCCGACGCGCTGAGCACCCCGGTGACCCGCAGGTCCTTGAGCGCGATCACCCGCGTGTCGACCAGGCTGGGCTCCCCGGCCAGGCCGATGAAGACGACCCTGCCACCGGGCTCGACCACGTCGACGGCCAGAGCGGGCAGCGCGGCGGCGTTGGAGGCGTCGATCACGGCGTCGAACGGCAGGTCGGGCACCTCGGTGTGGCAGGTGAAACCGAGCGAGCGGGCGAACCCGGCCGACAGGCCCAGCAGATGGACCTCGGCGCCTTCGGCCACCGCGAACATGGCCGCCAGCAGGCCGATCGTCCCCGGCCCGAGGATCAGCAGCCGCCGGCCCGGCCTCACCTGGGCGGCCCGGACGGCGCGCAGCGCGTTCCCGCCCGGCTCGACCAGCGCGCCCAGCGTCGGCCCAACGCTGTCGGGTAGCGCGTGCAGCGCGAAGACCGGGACGGGAAGGAATTCGGCCAGGGCACCCGGGTAGCCGTACCGGATCCCGATCTCGAACCTCTCCGCGCACAGGTGCTGCCGGCCGGCATCGCACCTCGCGCACTTCTGGCAGCCGAGCATGGTGTCCCCGGTGACCCGGCGCCCGAGCCACTCGCCGGAGACGCCCGCGCCGAGGGCGGTCACCACGCCGCACCACTCGTGGCCGATGCGGAGGGGGTAGCGGGCCTGCCCGTCGTGCAGGTAGGCCATCTCACCGGTGAAGAACTCGGCGTCGGTCCCGCACACCCCGGCCCGCTCGACCCGGACGATCACCTCTCCGGGTTTCGGGACGGGCGGTTCGACGTCCTGAACCTCGCCCCGAAACGGCCCTGTGATGACGAATGCGCGCATGCTCCTATTTGCGCACACGAATACCCGTTTCGGGCTGATCCGACCGCGACCGGTTGGCGCCGGATACGAAGCGGGCCGGGCGCGGCGGGCGGTGCCGGGGTGGGCGTGAGCCGTAACGGAGCAAAGAAGAGACCGCGAGCGGCGCCGCACCTCGACCGCAAAGAGTTCTTTGCAAAGAGTTGTTTGCGGTTTATGGTGGTCCGCATGAACGATGCCGTCTCGCTCGACGCCAAGGGCCTCCGCGCGCTCGCCCACCCGCTGCGGGTGCAGTTGCTCGGCCTGCTGCGGCTCTACGGCCCCCACACCGCCACGGGTCTGGCCGACCGCCTCGGCCTCACCTCCGGCGCCACCAGCTACCACCTGCGGCAACTCGCCGCGGCGGGGTTCGTCGACGAGGACGTCAACCGCGGAAACGGCCGCGAGCGCTGGTGGCGGGCGGTCCACTGGAGTACCGAGTTCACCGACCGCGACCTCGCCGACCAGGAGCCCGAGGCCGCGCTGATGTACCTCCAGTCGGTCGCCACCACTCAGCATCAGCGCGCCGAGCGCACGCTGGCCGCTTACCAGACGATGCCCCGTGAGTGGCGCGACATCTTCGACCTCAGCGACTGGTCGCTTCGCGTCACCCCCGAGGAGGCCAACGGCCTCATGGAAGAGCTCCACGCCGTCGTCCGCCGCTACCGCCAAGACGGCGCGACCGCCCCCGACGACGCCGAGCGCGTGGTGATCGTCATCCACTCCCTGCCGGAGCCGTCATGACCCGCACCTGGCGCCCGGTCGCGGGCCTGTTCGCCGCCTCCCTCGTCGCGCTCACCGGCACCCGCGTCTCGTCGATCGCGATCCCCTGGTTCGTGCTGGTCACCACCGGCAGCGTCGCCCAGACCGGCCTGGTCGCGTTCTGCGAGATGGCCCCGTACGTGCTGGTCAAAGCCCTCTCCGGCCCAGTGGTCGACCGGGTCGGGCCACGCAAGATCTCCTGGCGGGCCGACGCCGTCAGCGCCGCCGCGGCCGCCACGATCCCGGCCCTGCACGTCGCGGGGTTACTGTCGTTCCCGCTGCTGCTGGTCCTGGTGGCGGTCATCGGCGGGGTACGCGGCCCCGGCGACCTGGCCAAAGAGATCATGGTCCCCGAGGCGGCCGAACGCGGCCGCATCCCCCTCGAACGGGCCGCCGGGCTCGCTGGCGTCGCCGAACGCCTGGCCTCCACGGTCGGCCCCGCCGTCGCCGGCGTGCTCGTGGCACTGACCGGGCCGATGGTCGGCCTGGTCGTCAACGCCGTCTGCTTCGCGCTCGGCTCGGTGATCGTCGCGACCGTCCTGCCCAGGGACATGGGCCACCGACCCGCGGAAACGGGCCCGCGGACCGGCTACTGGCGCCGCTTCGGCGAGGGCTTCGCGTTCCTGCGAGGCGAGCGCCTCATGCTGACCATCACGATCATGGTCGGCGTCACGAACCTGCTCGACGCCGCGTTCAGCTCCCTGCTGCTCCCGGTCTGGGCCAAGGAGAGCGGCGGCGGCCCGGCCGCGATCGGCCTGGCCTCCAGCGCCATGGGCATCTCGGCGGTGGCGGGCGCGCTGATCGCGGCGATGGTGGCCCACCGGCTGCCCCGGCGGCTGGTGTTCTTCCTCGGCTTCCTGGTCATCGGCGCCCCGAGGTTCCTGATCCTGGCCGTGGACGTGCCACTGTGGGCGGTCATCACGGTCTTCGCGATCGGCGGCTTCGGCGGCGGCTTCCTCAACCCGATCATCGGTGCGATCTACTTCGAACGGGTCCCCCGGGCGATGCTCGGCCGGGTCAACTCGCTCAGCGACGCGGTGGCGTGGTCGGGCATCCCCCTCGGCGGACTGCTGGCCGGTGCCGCAGTTGCGGCCACGGGGCTGGTTCCGGTGCTGGTGGCGTGCGGGGTGGCGTACTTCCTGACGACGACACTGACGGGGCTGCGGCCGGAATGGCGGGAGATGAGATCGGCGCCGCTCACCCCGGCCGAGTCCTTAACAAAGTAAGGTTCAGACCCAGTGCGCGGGACGTTCGAGGTCGAGCCGGGTCGCCTGATCGCCTCGGGCGGCGGCGACCTGAGGGCGGGTCAGGAACAGCGCGCCCCGCAGATCCGCTCCCCGCACATCGGCCCCGCGCAGGTCGGCGCCCAGCAGGTCGGCCTTCCGGAGATCGGCGCCGCGCAGGTCGGCCCCGATGAGCAGACGCCCGCGCAGGCTCACGTTCCGCAGGTCCTGACCTCGCAGTTTGGCCCCCACGAGATCACGCCGCATCTCCTTGACCCGGCCGCGTACCTGCTCGCTGATCTCCCCCAGCCGGACCCCGACCCGGCCCCGCAACTCGCCGATCTGTGCTGGGTCGATCACCGGGGACGCCGCCAGCGCTTCGGTCTCTTTGTGCAGGTCGGCGGCGTAGCCGTACCGGGAAGCCTCTTCGAGGTACCAGAGCAGCTCGTGCAGCTGGCGGATCAGCGGGAAGAGCGCGACGTCGAGCCGGGCCTGGGTGACGCGCTGACCGGCGCCGAAGCAGTCGAAGGTCACGCAGCCCTGGTAGCCGCTCTCGCGCAGCCGGTCGTGGATGCGGCAGCGGAAGTCGCCGGCCAGGTGGGCGCAGGGCTTCCCGGCCGGCTTGTCGACGGCGAAATCGGCCGATTTGGTGAACGGCAGCTCCACGCAGCACAGACCTGCGCAGGAGCCGCAGTCGGCGTGCAGGTCGGTCACACGTGCTCCATGACGATCACGGCGGTGGTCTGGGGTTCCAGTGCCCGGAAGACATGCGGCACGTCGCCAGGGTAGGTGATGTAATCGCCCGGTCCGAGCTCCACGGGCCCCTCGTTCGGCCCGACCAGCGCCCGTCCCCGTCCGACGATCACGTGCTCCATCGTGCCCGGATTGTGCGGGTCGGAGGTGCGCGCCTCCCCCGGTTCGGCGTCGATCCGGAACAGGTCGCGCCGCGCCCCCGGCGGGCAGGAGGCCAGCAGCGTCGCGGCGTAGTCGGCCCGCTCGGAGTGCGTGACCGGCCCCTCCCCCGCGCGGATCACCCGCACATGCGGCCGGGGCGGATCGATCAGGCGGCTGATCGGCACGTCCAGCGCGACCGCGAGCGCCCACAGGGTCTCCACGCTGGGATTCCCGGCGCCCGATTCGAGCTGTGACAGTGTCGACTTGGCGATCCCGGCGCGTTTGGCCAGCTCGGTCAGCGACAGCGCGGTGCGTTCGCGTTCCCGGCGGATCGACGCGGCGATGAGCGTGATCAACGCGGCGGAGGTGTCCAAGCGTTCGCTCCACGAGTCCGATTGTTCGCCTTGACGAACGATGTCCGTTGTGTTCATTCTAATGGCCATGCGTTCGATATCGCGAACGGCCCTGCGCGACATCACCCTGGTCTGCGTGGCCGACGCCATCGTAGGGGCCTCCTTCGGCGCGATCGCCGTCTCCGGCGGCTTCGACCCGTGGGTGCCCGTGGTGATGTCCCTGATCGTCTTCGCCGGAGGCGCCCAGTTCGCCGCAATTGGCATCGTCATGAGCGGCGGCGGGATCGTCGCGGCGGTCGCGACCGGATTGGTGCTGAACGCCCGGCTGCTCCCCTTCGGCTTCGCCGTCGCCGACGTGGTGAAGGGCCGTCTTGCGGGCGTCCACCTGATCACCGACGAAACGGTCGCGTTCGCCCTGAAGGGCCGCGACGCGAGGGAACGTCACGACTACTTCTGGACCAGCGGTCTCGCCCTGTTCGCCGCCTGGAACGCCTCGGTCGTGGTCGGCGCGTTCGCCGGAACCGTCATCGGCGACACGGCGGCGTTCGGCCTGGACGCGGCCTTCCCCGCCGTCCTGGTCGCCCTGATCATGCCCGCCCTGACCGAAAAGGGCGTGCGGATCCCCGTGCTGACCGGCGGCGTCATCGCCCTGGCCGCCTCGGCGGTCTTCCCCGCCGGGGTGCCGGTCCTGCTCTCGCTGCTGGGCCTGCTGGCCCGCCCCAAGGAGTCCTGAGATGGACATGCCGATCGCCGCCATCGCGGCCCTCGCCGCCGGAACGCTCGCGTTCCGGCTGGCCGGCCCCCTTTTCCGTGATCGTGTACGTCTTCCGCCCCGCCTCGAGGCCCTGCTGTCCACCGCGGCACTGGTGCTGCTGTTCGCCCTGGTCGTGACGTCGTCGTTCGGCGGCTACGCCCGCCCCGCCGGGGTGGTCGTGGCAGGCGTCTTGGCCCTGCGGAAGGCCCCGTTCCCCGTGATCGTCATCGCGGCGGCCGCGACCACGGCCCTGCTGCGTCTCATCGGGGTGCCCTGACCTGGAACTCCTCCAGCGTCGGCAGGAACCAGGTCTGGTTCCCCCGATTGCTCTCCCGGACGAGATCGCGGAAGGCGTCACTGGCCTCGATGTGGCGGGAGACGTCTCCGACGACGGCGAGGCGGAAGCCGTACTGAACGAATTTCTGCAGAATCGCACCCGCGAGCCCGGTCCGCAGGGAGAAGAACGCGTCGGCGAGCCGCTCGGCCGGGATGACCACCCAGGTGACGTCCTGTCCGAAGGTGGCGCCGATGACGTCGAGCGCGTCGGCCTCGGTGGCGATCAGGGGCCCGTCGGCGGGGAGAACGTAGTGCACGGTCAGTCCTTGGAGAGGGTGTCGATGATGGTCAGCAGCGCGGCGGTGTCGGCCGCGCCCCCGATGACGATGATCTTCAACGTGGCCCTGACCTCGTCGTAGATGGTCTCGACCCGCAGTTGCTGCTCCCCACCGGAGTTGGCCACCGCGATCAGCGCGTTGGAGAGCCGATCGGTCCGATCCCGGCTGATCGCGTCGATCTGGACGACGGCCGACACCTCGACCCCCCGCTGCCGCCGCACCGTCTCGGGAACGACCGGCTGACCGGTGAACGCCTCCAGGTCGTCGCGGGTGATGCGATATTGCTTGCCGATGCGGACCGCCTTCAGCTTCCCGTCACGCACGTAGTTGCGAACGGTCTTGACGTGAAGACCCAGAAGATTGGCGACCTGCTCGACGGAATAGGGCTGCATCTTCCCCATTATAGGGAACGATAGGGAAGGTTAGCGCCGGAGCGAGAAGGCGACCAAGATGACCCCGACGAACGCGAGCGACAGGTTCGCGAAGATCTCACGGCCCTCGAAGAACTCCAGCCGCTCGAAGATCCACCGGTTGGGGGCGTTGAACAGAATGCCCATGAACGGCTGGACGGCGAGATGGTCGATCGTGCCGCTGACACCCATGACGAACAGCAGCAGACCGAGCAGCCGGGGGACTTTACGCATGGGTCGACGGTAGGGGTGGCACCGGTCACGGGGGCTCGGCCGAAGGTCGCCGGGCGGCTCGACTTTGGGATGGGAAATCCTGGATGGCGACGGTTCTGTGCGTACCGCAGGCTCGGCGTCCGACTGGGCGTTTCGCCTGGCGGAGGACTGCGGCTCCGACCGGGATGCCCGTCGTCACGGTGCCGGGGACCTCGCCGAAGGCCGGTGGGATCCGCGCCCGGGACACCCTGATCGAGATCCACCAACGGACCGTCGAGATGCTCGCGGAGATCGACGATCGCGTCCTCGCCGTAGGCGGGGACTGCGTCGCTGCTGCGCATGCCCTTTACTGCTCACGGTGTTGTGGATCGACGCGCACCCTGATGTGTACAGGCCTTCTGCGCTTCCATCGGGGACGTTTCACGGGATGGTCGTCCGGGCGCTGCTGGACGACGGGCCAGCGGGGCTGGTGCCTGCCCGGCCCCTGAGACCTGAACAGGTGATCATCGCTGGGGAGCGGGCCGGGGCCGACTCCGAGCACGACTACCTGGTGGAACATGGCATCCGGCGATATGCGGTCGCGGACCTGCATCGCGCTTTCGCGGGGTTGAGCGGGCCGGTCTATGTGTACATCGTTTGTCGTAGCGGGTCGCAACGGCCCGGAACTGCTTGAGCCGGTTGATCGCCCGCTCGACCATGTCGCGGCCCACGTCACGGACCGGATCGAAACCAGCGGACGGCCATCGACCGACCCGCTGCCGGCGGCGATGCGCCTTCTGGTCGTCGGGCGCGGGAATGATGTGCCGGATGGTGTAGCGGCGCAGATCGAAGCGGTTGGCCCGGGAGTTGTAGGCCTTGTCGGCCGCGACGCTGACCGGGCGGGTCCTGGGCCGGGGCTTGCAGCTATGAGCGGCACCCGGATGCGGTCGAGCACCGCACTCGCCTGCGGGCTGTCACCGGTTTGCCCCCTCAGTGAGCAGGAACGACAAGGGGCGGCATCGGCCGTCGACCGCCAGGTGGATCTTCGTGCCGAGCCCACCGCGCGAGCGGCCTAACCCTCCGGCAGCCGGACAGCCAAACCCGCCAGCACCAGATCGCCATGCTTTGTCCCGGCCGCCACCCCATTTGGACGGACAGCCGGACAAGTAGCGGATCGTTCTCGCTTCCGAACCTGCTTCCGAATCGGCACGCACAGAGGCTGGTTTCGAGCTGACACCCCCATCGTGAGCCGATGCCTCACACCGGCCCGCTTCAGCTCGGCGGAGGCCCGGGCTCCACCCAACGCCGACTCGGCGAACACCTCGGGATGCCAGCTGCGGAGTATCCGGTGCCCGAGCCGCTTCCTCTGATCAGCGTCTTCTCAGGTACGCGAGCACGGCCAGCACGCGCCGGTGGTCGTCTTCGGCAGGGGGAAGGTCGAGCTTGGTCAGGATGCCGGCGATGTGCTTGGCGATCGCCGCCTCGGTGACCACCAAAGCACGGGCGATGGCGGCGTTCGACCGCCCCTCAGCCACGAGACCGAGAACCTCGCGTTCGCGCGGGGTCAGCCGGGAGAGCGGCTCGCGGCGGCGGCCGAGCAGTTGCCGCACCACCTCGGGGTCGACGACCGTGTGCCCGGCGGCGACGCGTTCGACCGCGTCGACGAACTCGCTCACGTCACCGATCCGGTCCTTCAGCAGGTAGCCGATGCCCGCGCCGCCACCCGAGTCGAGCAGTTCGGCGGCGTAGGTCTGTTCGACGTACTGACTCAACACCAGGACCGCCATCCGTGGGCGGGCGGCGCGCAGGGCGAGCGCGGCCCGCAGACCTTCGTCGCTGAAGCCGGGCGGCATGCGGGCGTCGGTGACGACGATGTCGGGTTCGTGTTCCGTCGCGGCGGTGACCAGCGCGTCGCCGTCGCCGACCGAGGCGACGACGTCATGACCGAACCGGGCGAGGAGCCCGACGAGCCCCTCGCGCAGCAGCACGTCGTCTTCGGCCAGAGCTACTCGAAGGCGCGGCACGGGATCTCCACCGGGTTCGTCTGACGTCGCTCCCCGGCATGGAGGCATGATCGCCGCCGGGCTAGCCGGAGACAGTACATGGAATCTCCACCCGCAGCGAAGTAGGGCCGCCTCGCGGGCTCGACAGGGTCATCACGCCGTCGGTGACGGCGACGCGGTCGGCCAGACCCGCTAGCCCCGATCCGGCCGCCGGGTCGGCGCCGCCCACTCCGTCGTCGCGGACCTCCAGCACCAGCACACCATCGTGGAGCCGGACATACACGAAGCCCTGGCGGGCCTCACTGTGCTTGGCGATGTTCGTCATCGCTTCGGAGACGACGTAGTAGGCGGTGACCTCGACCGGCGGCGGCAACCGGCCGGAAAGCGAGACGTCGACGTCGACGGGGATGGGCGCCCGCCCCGCCACGTCCTCCACGGCCGCACCCAGCCCCCGGTCGGTGAGCACCTGTGGGTGGATGCCACGGATGAGTTCCCGCAGCTCCGCCAAGGCGCGTTTGGCCTCTTCGTGAGCCTCCGCGATCTGCTTCTCGGCGGGCGAACCACGCGGCAGGTCGAGCCGGGCCAGGCCGAGTTTCATGCTGAGGGAGACCAGCCGCTGCTGGGCGCCGTCGTGGAGGTCGCGCTCGATGCGGCGGCGTTCGGCCTCGAACGCGTCGACCAGCCGGGCCCGCGAGCGGATGATCTCGGCGTCGCCGGGTGCGAGCACCGCCCGCGTGATCATGGCCCGGGTGCCCGCCCACGCCGTCAGCATGTAAGCCGAGAGCGGCACCAGAAGCACCCCGGCCAAGGCCAGCGGCAGGCCGTCGGTCCAGTGCATGCTCGGCTGGAACGGCCCCGACATCAGCAACAGCGGCAACCAGAATGCGGAGGAGACCAACCCCAGATCCATCCAGCACAGCACCGTCAACGCGACGACCGTGAACCCGAGATCCCGCCAGGTGGCCTGCTCCCGCGCCCGCGTGGAGAACCAGGCCCGCAGACCCTTCTTCGGCGGCTTCACATGCGGCCGGCCTGCGGGAACACGGTCGACCAGCCGTAGCCGCCACCGCTCGAACGCCGCCGCCGGCAGCGCCAGCACCACCAGGACGAGCACGGCGGCGAGGGTCGCCACCCCCGTGCCATAGAGGTAGGCCGTGTAGATCAGCAGGCACGCGGTCACCGCGTAGAACGCACTGCACAGCAGATAGGCGAGGGAACGCCACGGCCATGACGAGCTGAGGAAAGCCAGTGGCCGAAGCGTCATCGCCGACATGGCGGTTCGGATCAGCACGCCCCGACCGTAACCGATCAGGCCGGGCGGGCACGGTAGTGCCAGGACTACTGTCGTCCCTCGCCGCAGCACCAATGCGCCGGCCGGTGCGGGTGGAGTTCGCTGGACGCCATGAGAGTTCGACTGGAAGCGGTACGCCGCACCTACGGCACGGTGACGGCGCTCGACGGCGTGACGTCCGCCTTCGACGCGGGCACCCTGACGGCGATCATGGGTCCGTCCGGCTCGGGGAAGTCGACCCTGTTACATTGCGCGGCCGGTCTCGACCGCCCGACCGAGGGAACGGTCGTCATCGACGGCACCGACTTGGGTTCGCTCAACGAACACGGCCTGACCGTGCTGCGGCGTGAGCGCGTCGGCTTCGTCTTCCAGGCGTTCAACCTGGTCTCGGCGCTGACCGCCGAACAGAACGTGGCCCTGCCCCTGCGCCTGGCCGGTCGCCCGGCCTCCCCCGACCTCGTGCACCGGGCCCTGGCGGAGGTCGGCCTCGCCGACCGCGCCCGCCACCGGCCGAACGGCCTGTCGGGCGGCGAGCAACAGCGGGTCGCCATCGCCCGGGCGCTGATCACCCGCCCCGCCGTGGTCTTCGCCGACGAACCCACCGGCCAGCTCGACACCGCCACCTCACGCCAGGTCCTCGGCATGCTGCGCGGCCTGGTCGACGATCACGGACAGACGATGATCATGGTGACCCACGATCCGGTGACGGCCTCCTACGCCGACCGGGTCCTCTACCTGGAAGACGGTCGCGTGGTCGACGAATTCACCGGCACCCTCACCGCCGAGAGCATCGCGGCCCGGATGGCGGGCACATGTTGAGCTTCGCGACCGTCCGAGAGCGCTGGCACACCTTCGCCGGCGGCTTCGTCGTCCTGTTCCTCGGCACGGCCCTGGTCTCGATGAGCGTCCTGGCCCTGGCCTCGGCAGGGCCACGCGTACCCGACCGGCTGGCCGGGACCCCAGTGTTCGTCACGGTGCCGAAGACCGAGCGGGCAGACGGCAACTTCGCGCCCGACCGCCCCTGGTCACCCGCGCAGGTAACGGCCTTACTGAACCAACTGAAGTCGATCCCCGAGGTGACCCACGCCATCCCCGACCAGACGTTCTACGCACAACCGATCATCGAAGGCCGCCCCGCACCCTCCGAGCGAGGCCACGCCTGGTCGACGGCCATGCTCGCGCCCTACCCGCTTACAGCGGGCGCGGCCCCTCGCGAGGGCGAGGTGGTTCTGAACCGGTCCCTGGGTCTCGCTCCGGGTGCACAGGTATCCGTGCTGACCGTGCACGGCCCGGCGACGTACACCGTGTCCGGCACGGTCGACGGCCCCGGCGTCTACTTGAACGACTCCGAAGCGGCCCGCATCTCGGCCGGAATCCGCGCGATCGGCCTGATCACGGCACCAGGAGCGAACATCCCATCGATCGCGGATGCGGCGAGACGTGTCTCCGCGCCAGCTTGGGAATCAAGTGCAGGCATTGCCAAAGCAGAGCGAAACAACTCCGGTCTGATCAGCGAGCATCGACCGATCGCGGGCAGCAACTCCGAAGCGGCAACCGTGGGCGGTCACCCCATCAGGGCGGGGAATCGCGGAGGAGCCGTCGTTTCAACGGATCAAGTCGAACGGTACGACTCCGATCTCAGCGGCAAGCACCTGCCAGCCTCTGGCAGCGAAGCTGGCACGGCTCGGTCAGCAGAAACTGACGTCGCTTCGATGCGCGGAGCCCATGGCGATGACTCCGGCCTGATCGTCAAGCAGCTACCAGCCACTGGTAGCCAGACCGGCTCGGCTCGGGCCCCAGAAACTCACACCACTTCCAAGCACCAAGCCCAGGGTGCAGAAACTGACCTCGCTTCGATGCGCGGAGCACATGGCGACGACTCCGGCCTGATCGTCAAGCAGCCACCCGCCACTGGGAGCCAGACCGGCTCGGCTCGAGCCCCAGAAACTCACACCGCTTCCAAGCACCGAGCCCAAGGCGGCGAGCAGCAGCCGACCACTGAGATGTCTGGGACATCAGGAGCTGACGTCGGCTCCTCGGATGGAGTTGAGGGAGGCGATTCAGATCTGGCCGATAAGCAGCGGCTGCCCAGTGGCAGTGACTCCAGCTCCGAAGCAAGCATCACCACAATGGCCGTTGCCAAGGGGATCAGCGAGCAGAGGCCGACCATAGGAAAGCCGGGAGCGAGCATCGCCGTTACCGCTCATGAGAGGAGATCCGCAACCGAGCCGCTGGCAGTCGCCGTCGTCCTCACCGGGGATGACCGCAGCGCTCTGGAGCCGCAGGACGACGAGCGGACCCGGTGGATCGGGCTTCAGGTTCTCACCGGGATGGCCGTGCTGTCGGCGCTCGTGTCGGTTCTGGTGGTGGGGTCGACGCTGGCCGTGGGTGTGGCGCAGCGACGGCGTGAGTTCGGGCTGCTCCGGGCCATCGGCGCGACACCGCGCCAGGTTCGGGCCATGGTGTACGGCGAAGCTCTCGTGGTCGGCGTCGCCGCAACAGCTGCGGGCGTGGCGGCCGGTGCGCTGCTCGCCCCCTTGCTAGGCGCCGTACTGGTCGACGTCGGTTTCGAGCCGGAGGGCTTCACCGTCGCGCTGTCGCCCCTCCCGATCGCGGGGTCGTTCGCCGCCGGAGTGGCCGGAACCCTGGTGGCGGTGTGGTCGGCGTCCCGGCGGGCCGCGAAGGTCGCCCCGCTGGAGGCGCTGCGGGAGGCCGAGGTGGACGACCGTCCGATGCCGCGCGTGCGGTGGATCATCGGGCTGGCCTTGTGCGCGCTGGGCGTGGCCTCGGCGGCCGGTTCCGACCCCGAGGGCGCATTCGTGATGTCGGGCCTGGTGGCCGCCATCGGGGTGATCTCGGGCCTGGCGCTGCTGTCCCCCGTCGTGGTCCCGCCGCTGGCGCGGGTCCTGTCGTGGCCGCTTACCAGAGGCCGGGGGGCGATCGGGATGCTCGTGCGGGAGAACGCCCGGACCTCGGTCCGCCGGACCGCCGCCACGGCCACGCCGGTGCTGGTCACCGTGGGCTGCGCGGTGCTGATCACGGGGATGGTGCAGACGACCGCCGCCGGTTTCGCCGCCGTCCGCGCCACCACGATCCGGGCCGACGCGGTCATCGTGCCCGACGGCACGCCCGGCCTGACCGACGCGTCCAGCGGCGAGTCGTCCCTGTTCAGCGCGCTGTTCGAACCGAACGGCGACCCTCTCAGCGCCATCGGTGCGACCCCCGAACTCCTGTCACTCGCCGGTAACACGACCGGTCCGCTCGAGGAGCTCAGACGCGACGACCGGATCCTCGTGGCCGACTGGCTGGCCGAAGACCGCGGTCTGCAGATCGGCTCGACCCTGCCGGTGTCCTTCGAAGACGGCACCTCGGCACGGCTGACCGTCGCCGGCACCGTCCAGGACGCGGGCGCCGACGTGCTGATCTCCCGGGATCTGCTCCGGCGGCACGACCCGGCCGTCCTCGCCGACGAGGCGTTCGTCGTCGGGGCCGCCCCGGCGCCCGGCCCGGGAACCCGGGTCGTGGACGTCACGGCTTTCGCCGCCGAAGCCGACGCCGAAGAAGACCGGCTGGTGTGGATCGCGACCCTGCTCCTGGTCGTGGTCTCCACCGCCTACGCGGGGGTGGCGATCGTGAACACGATGGTCATGTCGGCCGCCGGTCGGGGCCGTGACCTCGAGGTGCTGCGGCTCTCGGGGGCGACGCCCCAGCAGGTGCGCGGCACGCTCGCGGCCGAGTCGGTGCTGGTGGTGCTGCTCGGCGCCGGGCTGGGAGCAGTGGTCGCCCTGCCCGCCCTGCTCGGGATCCGCGGCGCCTTCGCGACGGCCATGCGCGCGGACGTCCCCCTCGTGATCCCCTGGCCGCTCATCCTGGGCGTGATCGCCGCCTGCCTCGTACTGGCCGCCGGCGCCTCCGTCCTCGCCGCGAGGTCCGCCACGACCAAAGTCGGCGCGTGAGCGACCATCGGCGCATGGCCGCGGAAAAGCCACGGTGGTTACGCTCGAACGCGATGAACACCTCCCCCCGCCGCACCCGTGACTGGATCGTCGACTCGCTGCTGTTCGGCTTCGCGGTCGCGTTCGGCCTGGCCGCCGCCTGGGGACGGATCACGACGGGCCACCAGCTCCTGCACCCCGTCCTGTTCCACCTCGACCAGGTGCTGGGCGTGCTGGGATGTGCGGCCGTCTGGTGGCGTCGCCGGTTCCCGGTCGAGCTGGCCCTCGTCACGGTCGTGATCGGGTCGTGGTCGGAGCTGATCGCCGGGGCGACGATCGTGGCGCTGTTCAACGTCGCCGTGCACCGTCCACCGCGGATCACCGGAGCGGTGTTCGGGCTCAGCCTGCTGTCGTGTGTCGCCTACGCCATCCTGCGCCCCGAACCGAGTGATCCCGCCTTGGTGGTGTTCTCGCTGGGTGCGTCCATCTACGGCATGGTCACCGCTTGGGGCATGGTGATCCACCACCGGCGGCAGCTCGTCGTGTCCCGGCGCGACCGGGAGGCGCAGATGGCCACGGAGGTGCGGCTGCGGGCCGAGCAGGCCCAGATGCAGGCCCGTGAGGCGATCGCCAGGGAGATGCACGACGTCCTGGGTCATCGGTTGTCGCTGCTCAGCGTGCACGCGGGCGCGCTGGAGTTCCGTCCCGACGCGCCGCCGGAAGACGTCGCCCGTGCCGCCAAGATCATCAGAGAGAGCGCTCATCAGGCCCTCCAGGATCTGCGCGATGTGATCGGTGTCCTGCGCGCCCCCGTACGGGAGCTTCCGCAGCCGACCCTCGCCGAGGTCGGCCGCCTCACCGAGGAGTCGGCGCGGGCGGGTATGGCGGTGACGCTGACCGAGAAGATCGAGGGTGAGGTGCCCGGGCTGATCGGGCGCACCGGTTACCGCATCGTCCAGGAAGGCCTGACCAACGCCCGGAAACACGCCCCCGGCGCGGCCGTGGAGGTGGAGGTCACCGGCGCCGCCGGGCTGGGGCTGACGGTCGAGGTCCGCAACGGCCGCGCGCCCGGCGGGCCCACCGTCCACTCCGGCGGGCAGGGTCTGGTGGGGCTGGCCGAGCGGGTGGCGCTGGCCGGGGGCAGGCTTATCCACAGTGAGCGGTCGGGCGGCGGCTGGGTGCTGGCGGCTTGGTTACCCTGGCCGACATGACCATCGCCGTGCTGATCGTCGACGACGACCCCCTGGTCCGAGCCGGCCTGACGATGATGCTCGGCGGGTCCCCCGACCTGCGCATCGCCGGTGAGGCCGCAGACGGCTCCCAGGTCGCCGGGCTCGTCGACACGCTGGCGCCCGACGTGATCCTGATGGACATCCGCATGCCCGTCATGGACGGCCTGGCCGCCACCGAGCTCCTTCGTGCCCGGCCCGATGCGCCGGAGGTGATCGTCCTGACCACGTTCGACGCCGACGAACACGTCCTGCGGGCGTTACGGGCGGGCGCGGCCGGGTTCCTGCTGAAGGACACCCCACCGGCCGAGATCGTCGAGGCGGTCAGAGAGGTGGCGCGCGGCAACCCCGTCCTGTCGCCGCAGGTGACCCGGCGTCTCATGGACCGCGTCGCCGAAACCGGCCCCGACCGGCGCAAAGCAGTCGCCACAGGGAGGCTGGAGACCCTCAACGCCCGCGAGCGTGAGGTCGCCGTCGCGGTCGGCCACGGCCGGTCGAACGCCCAGATCGGCGCCGAGCTCTATTTGAGCGTCCCGACGGTCAAGACCCACGTGTCGAGCATCCTGGCCAAGCTCGGCTTCAACAACCGGGTGCAGATCGCCCTGCTCGTCCACGACGCCGGTCTGATCAGCGAACCGCCTCGATGAGCATCCGCTGCGAGTGCGCCACGAAGGGGCCGTGCCGCTCGATGAAGCCGTCCAAGATCTTCAAGCGGTCGCGGTAGGCCTCGACCGTGAATCCGGGGACCGTCCAGATGACCTTCCTGAGGAACACCACGACGGCGGTGACGTCGAAGAACTCCATCCGGAGCGCCTCGTGCCGCACGTCGGTCACGGTGAGCCCGGCACGCTCGGCGGCGGTCACGAGCCCGACGACGTCGACGCCGGAATGCGTTGTCAGCGGGTCCGCCGCGCGGCGGCCTCCGGTGACGGGTCCCATCATGAACTCGGTCAGGTCACGCACCGACCCCGACCCGACGTGCTGGGCCAGATATCGTCCACCGGGCGTGAGCACCCGCGCGACCTCGTCCCATCGCGTGGTGACGGGATGCCGCGAGACGACCAGGTCGAAGTGGCCGTCGGGAAAGGGCAGGTCGGCGTCGTCGGCGACATGGGCGACGGTCCCGCCGAGGTTCCGCCGGGCGATGGCCAGGTTGGGCTCCCACGATTCGGTCGCCGCCACCACCGGCGGCAGAACCGGAACCGACGCCAGCACCTCACCCCCACCGGTCTGCACGTCGAGCAGCGCTTTCGCCGACGCGGCCCGGTCGGCGAGCAGCCGCGCATATCCCCACGAGGGCCGCTGCTCGGTGGCCCGCCCGTCGAACCAGGAGAAATCCCATCCATCGACGGGTACCGCGGCACCTTCAGCCAGACGATCATCGAACATACGACCAACGATGCCGGGCCCAACGCCCGATTCCCACCGATTAACGCCCACGGGATCCACGACGGTGCCGGTCGCCCGGTGTCGCCGGGGTGACCGCAGTGGTCAGCCGGGCAGGTTAGGGGGTGCGGGGTCTTGGGGTCGCCGGTGCGGGGCCGGACGAGCCGCGATGCTCGGCGACCACCCTCGTCCCCGTCGTCCGCCGGGCCAATGCCACCCGGCCGCCCGCACACCGAAGCCACGACCGCCGCCGTGTACGAGCTCGGCGGCGACGAATCCTTCACCCTGACCGAGCTCGCCGCCGCGATCTCCGCTGCGGCCGGAAAACAGGTTACCTACGCCGCCCCCTCGGCCTCTCGCCCGACGGGCCATGGAGCGGGACGACGGGGTGGTGGCCGGAGTTGGTCAAGGAGGTGTGGCCCTGCGCGGAAGACTCGCGGCGGCCCGTGGAGCCTGGCTCGTCTTCGCGGACGAAGCCGGATTCTCCATGACGCCGCCGCGCGCGAAGACCTGGTCACAGCGCGGCCGGACCCCGGTGGTGCAGGTCTGCGGCCGCTCCCGCGGACGGATCTCCATCGCCGCGCCGAGCTGCTACAAACCCGGTCGCCGCGCCAAGCTCATCTACCGGCCCCGCCATGACGACGGCCGTCGCGATGGGCGCAAGAGCTTCTCCTGGCGCGACTACCGGGACCTGTTGATCACAGCACACCAGCAGCTCGGTGGCCCGATCGTTCTCGTCTGGGACAACCTCAACGTCCACAAGGCCGCCGACCTGCACAAGTTCGCCGAGGCCCGGGACTGCCGCCCTACGCACCCGACCTCAACCCAGTCGAGGGGATCTGTTCCCTCCTGCGACGCGGCCGGCTCGTCCAGCGCATCCGGCGCGGCCTACGGCACATCCAGTACCGCAGCGAACGCATTGACGGCTGCCTCGCCGAGACCGGCCTGGCAATCAGACCTACCTGAGCAACGCCGCCACATCACGAGTTCGACCTCAGTGATGCAGGGCGGACGCGAGTGCCTCGGCCAGGGTCACGGGCGGGCGGCCGATCAGGCGGCGCAAGTCGCCGGAGTCGGTGTACATCTCGCCGCGGTTCATACCGCGGTCAGCGTCGGCGAGGACCTCCGCCAGCTCGGCGGGTAGGCCCGCGGCGTCCAGTACCTGGGCGAAGTCGGCGACCGGGAGGTCAGCGTAGGTAACCTGCTTTCCGGCCGCAGCGGAGATCGCGGCGGCGAGCTCGGTCAGGGTGAAGGATTCGTCGCCGCCGAGCTCGTACACGGCGCCGGTGTGGCCTTCGGTGGTGAGGGCGACCGCTGCGGCCTCGGCGTAGTCGGCGCGGGACGCGGCGCTGATCCGCCCCTCGCCCGCAGCGCCGACGACCACGCCGTTCTGCAGGATCTGCGGCAGTTGGCTGGTGTAGTTCTCCAGGTACCAGCCGTTGCGCAGCAGCACGCTGGGGATTCCGCGGTCCCGCAGATACGCCTCGGTCTCGCCGTGCGTGACACCGATGACGGTGGTGGCCGTGTCCGCGTGCGTCGTGCTCGTGTACGCCACCAGCGACACGCCTGCGGATGCCGCGGCGTCGATCACGCGGCGGTGGTTGGCGACCCGCTCGCCCACGGGGACCGAGGCCGAGATCAGCAGCAGCCTGTCCGCCCCCGCGAACGCCTCGGCCAGGCCATCCGTGTCCGCGAAGTCGGCGCGGCGTACCGTGATGCCTCGGTCGGCCAAATCCTTGATCCCGGCGATGTCCCGGCCGGTCGCGATGATGTCCGCAGCCGGGATCCCGCGCCGCAGCAGTGCCTCGACGGTGAGCCTGCCCAGCTGGCCGGCGGCTCCGGTGACGACGATCGGCATGATGGTCATTCCTTCCTTCCGCGCGTGCCTCGCACGCCTGCCGCGGTCCGTCCGCCGCGGGATGGAACACAGAATGACCTGAACACTCTCTGTTGGGGAGTAGCCACCTTCTAGTACGGTACTTACCACAGCGAAAGCATCGAGGTGAGCCGGGCCCATGCCGTCATTCGATCCGTACGAGCGCGGCTGCCCGTCGCGGGACCTGCTCGACCAGATCGGCAGCAAGTGGGCGGTCCTCGTGCTGGGCGAACTCGGCCGGAACGGGACCTCCCGGTTCGGTCATCTCCGGCAGGCGCTGGCGGGCGTGAGCGAGAAGATGCTCACCCAGACGCTGCGCACCCTCGAACGCGACGGGCTGGTCAGCCGGACCGTCTACCCAGAGGTGCCGCCGCACGTGGAGTATGAGCTGACCGCGCTCGGCCAGACGCTACGGGAACCACTGAAGGCGCTCACGGAGTGGTCCGTGCTGCACATCGAAGAAGTCATCACCGCCCGCGAAGAGTACGACGACCGCACTGAGCGCACCAGGTAATCACCGGCGGTCTGCGGTCTGGTCATAGACGGCCGCCTCGCCGAGACCGGCCCGAGGTGCCAAATTCAGCCAGCTTCCTTTCGCCAGGAGCTCTTAGCGTTCCCCTCGCTCGCGCTCCCCCGCCACGCGTTCGTCCAGTTCAGGCACTTCGAAGACCTCGCGGATCTCGATGCCCTCCTCGCCGTCCTGGACGTAGGGCATCTTCAAGGCCCAAGCCACCGCCTCCTCCTTCGAGGCCACCTCGATGATCCAGAACCCGGCGATGACCTCTTTGGTCTCGGTGAACGGGCCGTCGATGACGACGGCCTTTCCTTTCCGGTACGAAATCCGCGCCCCCGTCGACATCGGGTGCAACGCCTCGGCGGTCAGCAGCACCCCGGCCTCCGTCATCGACGCGTTATAGGCGCGCATGGCCTCGATGAGGTCGTCACTGGGCAGTACCCCGGCCTCGCTGGCCTCGCTCCCCCGGCCCATGATCATGAATCGCATCCGCCCAGTCTGGTGGAATGTCCCGGTGAGCAACAAGGCGCACCACGTTGCGGAAGAGGTCTGGCGGAGCGAGGCGGCCAGGGTCATCGCCGGTCTGACCCGCCTCACCGGCGACGTCGGCCTGGCCGAGGAACTGGCTCAGGACGCCCTGGTGACCGCCCTCGAACAGTGGCCCCGCGACGGCGTCCCGAACAATCCGGGGGCGTGGCTGACCACGGTCGCCAAACGCCGCGCCGTCGACCAGTTCCGCCGCCGGGAACGCCACGACGAGAAGCTCGCCGAACTGGCCCGGCGCGTCACGGACGTCGAGGAACAGCCGGATCCCGACGTGATCGAGGACGACGTCCTGCGCCTGGTTTTCATCTCCTGCCACCCGGTGCTCACCACCCAGACCAGGGTGGCGTTGACGTTGCGCCTGCTCGGCGGCCTGAGCACCGACGAGATCGCCCGCGCCTTCCTCACCCCGGAGGCCACCCTCGCGCAGCGGATCTCCCGTGCGAAGAAGACCCTCGCGAAGGAACGCATCCCGTTCGAGGTTCCGCCCCGCGAGGAACTGGGCGAACGGCTGGAGGCGGTGCTGGAGGTCATCTACCTGATCTTCAACGAGGGCTACACCGCGACCGCGGGCGGCGACTGGATCCGCCCCCACCTGTGCGAGGAGGCGCTGCGTCTGGTCCGCCTCCTGGAGGACCTCCTCCCGAAGGAACCCGAGATCCACGGCCTGCGAGCCCTCCTGGAGATCCAGGCCTCACGCCTGGACGCCCGCACCGACGCCGCCGGCGACCCGATCCTACTCCTCGACCAAGATCGTACGAAATGGGACCAGTCCCGCATCACCGCAGGCCTGACCGCCCTCGAACGCGCGGGCCAGGGCCCCTACGCCCTCCAGGCCGCCATCGCCGCCTGCCACGCCCGTGCCGCGACCGCCGAGGCGACCGACTGGCCCCGCATCGCGGCCTTGTACGAACGGCTGGCCGAAGAGGTCCCGTCGCCGGTCATCGAGTTGAACCGCGCGGTGGCCCTGTCGATGGCCTACGGCCCCCATGCCGCCCTGCCCCTGGTCGACGAACTGACCGAGGATCCCGCCCTGGAGGGCTACCACCTGCTCCCCAGCGTCCGAGGGGACCTCCTGGCCAAACTGGGCCGCACCGAAGAGGCCAAAGCCGAGTTCCGCAAAGCGGCCGACCTCACCCGAAACGAACGCGAACGAGCCCTCCTCCTCAACCGCGCCGAAACCCCCTGACGATCACAACCCGGCCTGACCACTTCAACCAACCCGAACCGATCAGCGCAGCGCCCCCTGCAGACTCGCTGATCGATGCCCGCCGCGGAGTATTCTGGCGATCATGAGTGTGCCCGAACGTGTGATCGACGGTGTCATAGCCCGGGACGGGCAGGCCGTGCTCGACCGGCTCACCCAGGCCTGGCTCCTCTCGTTCGGCTCACCTCACACCCGTTCCGCCTACGCCTCCGACCTGGCCCAATGGCTGGCCTTCTGTGAGCGCCACGAGATCCACCCGCTCCGCGTCATCCGGGTCCACGGCGACGCGTTCGCGCGCTGGCTCGAACCCGTCTCCCCGCGCACCCTCGCCAGGAAGCTGTCCGCCATCTCCTCCTGGTACGCCTACGCCACCGACGAGGGCCTCCTGGAGGCCAACCCCTTCACGCGGGTACGCCGCCCCAAGGTCGAACGCTTCCAGTCGGAGACGGTCGGCCTCACCGAAGACGAGGCGCGTGCCCTCGTGGCCGCCGCCGACGCCGCCACGGGGCCGACCGCCAAGAGGACGGCCGCGTTCGTGCGGTTGATGATCGAGCTGGGCACGCGTGTGTCGGAGGCGCTGGCGGCCACCATCGACGACCTGGGGCATCAGCGTGGCCACCGTACACTCAAGATCGTGGGTAAGGGGCAGAAGACCCGCGTCAGGAACCTGCCTCCGGCCACGGCGGCGGCGCTCGACGTCTACCTCGACGAGCGCGCCCGGCTCGCCGAGATCACCAGGGAGCAGCTGAAGGGGCCGCTGTTCGCGACCGCCGGGGGGCGGGCGCTCGACCGGGCCGACGCCTATCGGCTGGTGGTGAAGGTCGCCAAGGCCGCCGGGCTGGAGTCGAAGGTCACGCCGCACGCGCTGCGGCACACGTTCGCGACCGTGGCCAGTGATCGGGGGGCGTCGGTGAAACAGCTCCAGCAGGCGCTCGGGCACGCCAGTTCGTCGACGACCGACATCTACATCCACAGCCGCGACAACCTGGAGCGCGACCCGTCGCAGATCGTCGCGGCGGTGATCGGATGACCCCGGGTGAGCGCGATCTCGCGACGCTGCTGGCGAGCCTCGATCCGGTGCTGCACGACGGAACCTACGTCTTCGTGACCGCTCCGGAGGTGCCGCCGGGGGTCACGCCGGTGCTGACGTTCGCCGAGCCCGAGGGCCTGACCCTCGTGGTGCCCGAAGGTCAGGCCGACGGGGTGTTCCCCTGCCGGTGGATCACGCTCAGGGTGCACTCGTCGCTCGCGGCCGTGGGGATGCTGGCGGTGATCGCGGCGGCGCTGGCCGACGAGGGGATCCCCTCCAACGTGGTGTCGGCCTACTTCCACGACCACCTGTTCGTGCCGCCCGACCGCGCCGACGACACGGTGCGGGTGCTGCGTCAGCTGGCGAACGTCCAGGCCAGGTGGGACAGGCCCTCCTCGGCGTAGTGGTGGGCGCCGGGCTGGGTGAGGCCGTAGGCGATGTCCTCGATGATCGCGCAGCGGGCGTAGAAGCGGGCGCGGGTCTCCACGTCGGGGCCCGCGTCGCCGCCGTGGTCGCGGTAGCGGCGCAGGGTCTCGGCGAAGACGTCGGGGCCGAGGTCGCGCAGGATCAGGCCGAGGTCGTAGGCGCTGTCGGAGATGGCGGCGTCGGTCCAGTCGATGACGCCGGTGACGGTGGTGCCGTCGGTCAGCACGTGTTCGCAGCCGAGGTCGTTGTGGCAGAACGCCAGCCGCTTCGCGTCGTTGCGCGGCGGGTCGGCGCGGAGGAACTTCTCGATCGGTCCGCGCAGGTCGTCGGGCACGTGGTCGCGCACGGTCTCGTGGTATTCCTCGATCGTCCCGGCCAGCCAGGCGTAGAACGGGTCGTCGTCGACCTCGACCAGACCCGCGACCCGGTCGGCGGGCACCGCGTTCATGGCGGCGAGGAAGGCCCCCAGTGGCTCGGCGACCGCGATCCCGAGCCGGCTGTCGAGGGGTTCCCCCGCCAGTTTCCGGTACGCCATCACACCCGCGTCCTCGTCCACGAACAGGACCTCGGGGGTGGGCACCGGCGAGACCTCGGCGACGACGGCCAGGAGCCTGGCCTCTCGGCGGACCTCCTCGGGGCCGCCCTCCTTGCTGCCGCGCACGATGAGGTCGCCGTCGACCTCGAAGGCGACGTTGTCCCAGCCCTCGCCGAGCTTGACCACCGAGCCGGCCGGACGGCCCAGATGACGCGCCACCAGGGCGCCGATCGCGTCCATCACGAGCCCGAGGGTATCCGCCGCAGATCGACGAAGACGTAGTCATGCCCACGTTGGTAGGTGATCTGCGTCCGCGACTCGACGAGCACGCTGAGCGGGAACCGCCGATTCTCCGGCCGGCCGTCCGTCCCCAGGCTCCCGGACCGGCCGGTGGACACGTCGACGAGGTACTGCTCGGTCCGGCCGGAACGTTCGGCGAGCAGGCCCATGAACCGGTCGTCGCCCAGGCCGGACGGGAGCTCCGGCAGGGGGCGCTCGGCCGATCCGTCGCGCCCGCGAACGAACGCCCGCCCGTCGGGACGCTCTCCGACGCAGGTGGTCACCCCGCACACCACCTCCTTCTCACCGAGGTGGACGACGGCGTCGGAGACCACGCCGGTCTCGAGATCGACCAGGCGCCGGTAGCGGGCGTCGTCCGGGCCTTTGGGCATGTACGGGCTTCCGGCCCACGGCCACTCGAGCAGGAACAGGCCGTCGCCGCCCGGCACGGGTGCCGGGAGACCGCCCGTGACCGGGATCGTGTAGACGCCGCCTCCGGCCGCGGAGTAGACGATCCGGTCGCCCGCGAGGGCGAGGGCCATGGTCGTGTGGGGCAGCTCGTCGGTGATCCGCCGGGCCTCACCTCCCGCGAGCGGCGCCCGCCACAGGGTCGTCCCGGTGTCGCTGCCGAGATCCCAGATCAGATGGTCGCCCGCGACCAGGAAGTGACCGGGGACCCATCCCTTCCGCGCCGGGAGGTCGACGACCGTACGGAAGGTCCGGGTGACGTGGTCGTAGGCGTAGACGACGTCCGGGACGGACCAGCCGGACATGAGCGTGGTCCGGTCGTCAGCGATGATCAGCGGGCGGAGCCTGGTGCCGTCGTCCAGGGACATCGGGACGGTCCGGACCGCGCCCGGCCACACCTCCTCGATCGGCGGCGAGGAGCCCACGCGCTCCCGGGTGATGGCGGGCAGGGGCGGGGTGACCACCACGGGCTCGGCCGTGTCGCGCCGGACCGCCAGCACCGTCCCGGTCGCGATCACCGCCACGGCGACCGCCGACGCGAGCACCCGGACGCGGGCACGACGGCGGCTGCGCCGCTCGACTCCGGCCACCAGTCCGGGCGGGGCGAGGGGAGCCCGGACGGCGGCCCGCCGGAGGGTGGTGCGCAGGTCGTCTTCGAGCGTCATCGCAGGCTCCTGTCGGTCTCGGTGTCTCCGACGATCGCGCGCAGGCGGGCCAGGCCGTGGCTGGCGTGGCTGCGTACGGTGCCCCGGGAGATGCCCAGCAGGTGGGCGATCTCGGCGTCGGTCAGGTCCTCGTAGTAGCGCAGCACCAGGACCGCGCGCTGCTTCCGGGGCAGTCCGGCCAGCGCCTGCCAGAGCCCCTGTTCGCGGTCGGAGGGACGGTCGTCGTCCCACGCGGCGTCGGGCGGTTCCCAGGCCAGATTCTCGCGGCGCCGCCACCGCCACACGCTGATGTGCAGGCGGGCCATCGTGACCCGTACGTAGGCCTCCGGGTCGCTGCGACGCCGGACGCGCGGCCACGCCCGGTGCAGGCGCGCGAGCGCCTCCTGGGTCAGGTCGGCCGCGTCGTGGGGGTTGCCGCTCAGGACGTAGCCGTACCGTAAGAGGGCGTCGGCGCGTTCGGCGGCGAACGCGGCGAAGTCGGGGTCAGGGCTCACATGACCTAGACGTCAGACCCGGCCGAAGTGTTGAAATACGGTCGAGATGTACGGCCGTTAACATCCCGCCCCATGATCCCCCGCCTCGTGCTCGACCCCGCGCTGGGGGAGCCGATCACCGCCCAGGTCACGGCCGCGCTGGACCGCCGCGACTGGCCTTCGGCCCGCGCGACGCTGGCAGGGGCGGGTCCGGACGTCCGCGCGTTCACCGTCCGGGTCGCCGCCGCCCGGCCGGACCTTCCCGACCTGCTCGGCCGCCACGACGACGCGGCGTCGTCACTGCTCAGGGGCGCACATGACGTGATCACCGCCTGGCGGGCGCGGCCCGCCGAGGGCCAGGGCGCGTTCGCCGCCCGGCTGAAGGCCGCCGAAGGCCACCTGACCCGCGCCGCCGAGGCCGACGTCGACGACCCGCTCCCCTGGACGTGGCTGCTCGGCACCGCCACCGGCCGCGGCCTCGACCGCGCCGAGGCCACCCATCGGTTCGACGAGGCGCTCAAGCGCGAACCCGGCCTCCACGAGGCGCACGTCGCCCGGCTGCGCAACCTGAGCGCGACGTGGGGCGGCAGCCACGCCGAGATGTTCGCCTTCGCCCGCGAGTCGGCCCGCGCGGGCACCCACCTTCCGGCCCTGATCCCGATGGCCCACCTCGACCATCTGTGGTCGGGCGACGCCGACACGCTGCGCACCCCGGAGGTGGTCTCGGAACTCCGCGCCGCCGCCCTGGCCTCGGTCCTGCACCCCGCCCGCCTCGGCGGCCCGGTCAGGCCGCTGTCGCTGTCGTGGTTCGCTCTGGCGTTCGTCATGTCGGGCGACCACGAATCGGCCCGCACCACCTTCGCCCTGCTGGGCGACGTGGTCACCGAGGACCCGTGGAAGGTCTACGGCGACCCGGTCGAGACGTTCGCGACGATGCGCGCGAAGGCCGGTCAGGTCTGAACCAGCTCCGTCAGCGTCTTCCCGAGGGGCGCGTCGAGTTTCAGGAGCGCCTGGGCGTCGCCGCCCGTGGGGCCCTGGTTGACGATGGCGATCGGGATGCCGAGGGTCTCCGCGCGGTCCACGAAGCGGCGGCCCGAGCGGACGGCCAAGGACGAGCCCAGGACCAGGAGCAGGCGGGCGGCCGCGACCAGGGCGAAGCACTCGTCGACCCTCGGCTGGGGGACGTTCTCGCCGAAGAAGACCACGTCGGGTTTGAGCAGGCCGCCGCAGCCGGTGCAGTCGACCACGGTGAACCCGGCCACCAGGTCGTCGGGGAGGACGGCGTCGCCGTCGGGGTTGATGGGGCCGACGGCCGCGTCGAAGCCGGGGTTGGCGGCTTTCAGGCGGGCGTCGAGGTCGGTGCGGGGGGTGCGTTCGCGGCAGGACAGGCAGGCGACGCGGTCGAGGCCGCCGTGGAGTTCGATCACGCGGCGGCTGCCGGCGGCCTGGTGGAGGCCGTCGACGTTCTGGGTGACCACGCCGTCGAGCAGGCCGAGATGCTCCAGGCGGGCCACGGCGTGGTGGCCGGCGTTGGGTTCGACGCGGCCCATGTGGCGCCAGCCGACGTGGCTGCGGGCCCAGTAGCGGCGGCGGGCGGTGGCGCTGGTGGTGAAGGTCTGGTAGGTCATCGGGTCGGCCTTGCGGGCGCGGCCGGTCTCGCCCCGGTAGTCGGGGATGCCCGATTCGGTGGACAGGCCCGCTCCGCTGAGGACGACCACGCCCCCGTCGCCGACCAGGCCGGCGAGTTCTCGTGTCACCAGTCCATTCTGGGGTCGGCCTGGCGTGCCTTGTGCTCCAGGTAGCGCCGTTCGGGCAGGCTCGCGGTCTGCCGGGCGGCCTTGGCGTAGGCGACGCGGGCGCCGTCGCGGTCTCCGGCCATGTCGAGCAGGTGGGCCCTGACCGCCTCCACCCGATGGTGGCCCTTCAGCCGGGCGTCCTCCTCCAGGGCGGTCACCAGGTCGAGCCCGGCGGCGGGGCCGTCGACCATGGCCACCGCGACGGCGTGGTTGAGGGACACCATGGGGCCGGGCCAGAGGCGCTGGAGGGCTTCGTACAGGACCAGGATCTGTTCCCAGTCGGTCTGGCCCGCGGTGGGGGCCTCGTCGTGGACGGCCGCGATGGCCGCCTGCACCTGGTAGGGGCCCAGCGGGGCCGACCGGAGGGTGTCGGTGATCAGGGCGATGCCCTCGCTGATGAGGATCTTGTTCCAGCGCGACCGGTCTTGGTCGGCGAGGGGGATGAGGGTGCCGCCGGGGCCGGTGCGGGCGAGGCGGCGGGCGTCGGTGAGGAGCATCAGGGCCAGCAGCCCGGCCACCTCGCCGTCGTCGGGCAGCAGGCGGTGGAGGCGGCGGGTCAGCCGGATCGCCTCGGCGGTCAGCTGGACGTCGAGCAGCCCCGCCCCCGCGCTGGCGGCGTAGCCCTCGTTGAAGATCAGGTAGAGGACGTGGAGGACGACCGCCAGCCGCGACTCCCACTCTTCCGGCGCCGGTGGCTCGAACCGGGCCCCGGCGCCCTTGATCGACTGCTTGGCGCGGCTGATGCGCTGCCCCATGGTCGCCTCGGGCACGAGGAACGCCCGCGCGATCTGGCCGGTCGTCAGGCCGCCGACCGCCCGCAGCGTGAGGGCGACCTGCGACGACGGCGAGATCGTCGGGTGGCAGCACAGGAAGAGCAGGGTGAGGGTGTCGTCGTGGCGCTCGACGTCGTCGCCGGGGCCGGGCATGGCCGCGACGCGTTCCTCGCGGCGTTCGCGGGCCTGCTCGGAGCGCGCCTCGTCGGCCAGGCGCCGGGAGGCGACCGTCACCAGCCACGCCTTCGGGTTGGCCGGGATGCCGTCCATGGGCCACTGGAGCGCCGCCGCGAGAAGGGCCTCCTGGACGGCGTCCTCGCAGGCGTCGAAGCGGCCCCAGCGGCGGACCAGCACCGCCAGCACCTGCGGCGCCAGCTCGCGCAGCAGGCGGTCGGTCACCGCGTCGAGACCGGTCATGGGCCCTCGAACACCGGCCGTATCTCCACGGCCGAGAATTCGGCCTCCGGCAGCATGGCCGCCAGTTCGATCGCGCGCTCGGGTGAGCACTCGACGATGTAGAAGCTCGCGAGGAACTCCTTGGCTTCGACGAACGGCCCGTCGGTCACCACCGGGACGCCGTCGCGCAGCCTTACGGATTTGGCCTGTTCCTCCCCTTCCAGCCCTTGTGCCTGGATGAGTTCGCCGGTTTCGCGAAGTTTGGCGATCCAGGCGTCGTGACGATCGACGAGGGTCTGGAAGTCCTCCGGAGAGAACGCCGCCCACCCCGCCTGGTTGCCGTAGATCATCAACGCGTACTTCATGGATCCGACCGTATCGCCCCCGATCAAAAAATCTTCAAAAAGTGATTGCCGCGCAGCTCAACGCCCATTTTCACCCTATGTACGTCATCAGTACCCTCCGGCGTTTCCGCAGGTCAGAGCGAACGTGAACGTACATTTCACGTTTGCCGGGAAGCTCCGGGCGGGTCACCATGGAGCGATCCCTTCCCGCCCCCCACCAGGGGTTTTTCGGCATGCCCGCAGAAGGAGCACTCGTGATCCACGCTCGTGGCCTGACCAAGACGTACACACTCAAGAAGACCACCGTCGAGGCCGTGCGCGGCGTCGACCTGGACGTGGAACCCGGCCAGCTCGTGGCCTTCCTCGGCCCGAACGGCGCCGGCAAGTCGACCTGCCTGCGCATGCTGACCGGCCTGCTCCCGCCGACGTCGGGGACCGCCCGGGTGGCCGGGCACGACGTCACGACCGAGCGCGCGGCCGTGCGCGCCCGGATCGGCTACATCGGCCAGAAGAACGGCGCCGGTGAGACCTTCCGCATCGGCGACGAGCTCGTCACCCAGGGCCGCTGCCACGGCATGCCCAGGCGCGAGGCGAAGGCCCGCGCTGAGGAGCTGCTGACCGTGGTCGGCCTCGACGGCCTGTTCGCCCGCAAGCCGGGCACCCTGTCCGGCGGCCAGCGCCGCCGCCTGGACATCGCGCTCGGCCTGATGAACCGCCCACCCCTGCTCTTCCTGGACGAACCCTCGACCGGCCTCGACCCGGCCAGCCGCGCCGACATCTGGGCCCACATCCTCCAGCTCCGGGCCGACCACGGCACCACGCTGTTCCTGACGACCCACTACCTCGACGAGGCCGACGCGATGGCCGAACGCGTCATCGTCATCGACCAGGGCCGCATCATCGCCGACGGCACCGCCCGACAGCTGAAGGCCGACCTGGCCGGCGACCGCCTGACCGTGACCCTCCACGACGCGGCGGACATCCCCCGCGCGGCCGACCTCGCGGAAGGCCTGCCCGGCGCGGCCGACGTCACCCCCGACGGGCCGAAGCTGACCCTGCGGGTGGCCGCCGCCGACCGGGCCCTGCCCGAGTTCGTGCGGGTGCTGGACGCGGCCGGGCTGAAGGTCGACACCGCCGAAAGTTCCCGTCCGACGTTGGACGACGTCTTCCTCGCCCTGACCGGCCGGACGATCCGGGAGGAAGACGCCTGAATCTTTGTCCGAGATCTGCTGGACAAACGGCCCTACCCCTTTGGAGCCCCCATGGCCTTCTTCCGTGACACCGCCACGATCTTCTCCCGCGAGTTCGCCCCCGTCTGGCGCGACCCCCTCTCGATGGTCTTCACCATGGCCCAGCCGCTGCTGTTCCTCTATCTGTTCGGCCCGCTGCTGGAGAGCGGCACCGCCACGCCCGGCCCCGCCTGGCAGTGGTTCGTGCCGGGGATCCTGATCATGATGTGCCTGTCCGGGCCACTGATGTCCGGATATTTCCTTCTCATCGACCTCATAGGCGGCTCGATGGAGCGCCTGCTGGTCACCCCGGTCAGCCGGACCGCCCTGCTGATCGGCCGCACGCTCAAGGAGTTCGTCGTCCTGCTCGTCCAGGCGGCGCTGATCATCGGGCTGGCCGTCCCGCTCGGCCTCGACCTGCACGTACCGGGGGTGCTCACCGGGCTGGCGCTGCTGGTCGTGTTCGGGATCGGGCTCGGGTGCATCTCGTTCGTGCTGGCGATCATCTCGGCGCCCGGCGGCGAGCTGTTCTACGGCGTCACCCAGATCGTCATGTTCCCGCTGCTCCTGCTGTCGGGGGTGCTGCTGCCGGTCGAGAACGGGCCCGGCTGGCTCCAGGTGGCCGCCTCGATCAACCCCGTCACCTACATCGTGGAGGCCGAACGCGCCCTGTTCACCGGCGGGTTCCTCGAAACCCCGGTCCTGTACGGCGCCCTCGCGGCCGTCATCACCGCCGCCGTCGGCCTCCATCTGGGCAGGCGGCGCATGGCCCTGGGGCTCTAACCCCGGAACACCACCTCGTGGGAGGCGGCGTCGGGGTGGGCGAACTCCAGCAGCCGCTTGGCCTCGGCGATGAGCTCGGCCTTGGCCAGGATCGGCACCGCCTCCAGCGGGGTCAGGATCAGCGCCGCCCCCGCCCTGGTGGACGTCATCGTCCACAGCCCGGCCACCTGGCCGTCGACCAGGAACGACGGCTTGATCTGGCCGTTGGCCTTCACGTAGACGTCGTCTTTGTGGGCGTCGGGCAGGATGCGGGTGCGGCGGCCGGGGGCGTAGGCGAGCAGGGTGCTGTCGAACCACGGCAGCAGCCGCACCGGCGCTTCCACGTCTTCTCCGGGGCGGGGGGCGCCGGGCAGGTCGTAGAGGGTGCGGCCGGTCTCGTCGGTGAGGCGCACCAGATCGGGCATGGCCTCCAGCGCGGCGCGTACCGGCGTGATGTTCCAGGCGATCCACGACGCCGCGTCCTCCGCGGCGGCCGGGCCGAACGCGCCGAGATGCCGGCGGAGCACGAACTCCAGCGCCTCCGGCAGCGGCGGGAAGTCCTTGGCCGGGCCGCGCGCGTAGAGGACCGGGGTGCGGCGCGACCACGCCCCCTCGGCCGGGACGCGGATGAAGCCGACCCGCATCACCACCGACGTCCACCTGTAGAGGCGCTGGAGCTCGATCTCGCGGTCGGAGAACACGCCCGGGTGCTCGGAGACCCACACGTCGATCGCGGACACCAGATCGGCGCCCGGCCTCGGCGTGTCGCCGAGTTCGCGCAGCATGTCGAGCAGGTCGCCGATCTCCGGCTCGGGACCCGCCCGGAACGACCCCACTTTGGACGCCGCCGCCACCGCCGCGTAGGCCGGATAGTCACCCGGAGTGACGGTGTGGATGGTGCCGCGCAGCAGGGTGCCGGTCACCAGATCGCCGGTCTCGTGGGCCTGCCAGGGCGACTCGGGCGGGCACGCGAACGTGCGGGTCCAGAGGGCCGGGCCCAGCGCGGGCCAGTATTGCATCTGCAACGCGCCGATCCGTTCGGCCACCGCGGGCAGCGGAAGCGCCATCCGCTCCAGCAGTCCCTGCCGGGCCAGCAGGGCGCGATTGAGGGCACGGATCGTGATCGCCATGCCGCCAGCCTACGGGCCCGGGAACAGCGGGCCCCCGCGTGTGGTTAACTACGTAGTGCCGGTGTGGATGTGTCCCCCGGGCCGCATATACCGCCTTCACGGAATACCGTTCGGCTGGAACCGTGTTGTGCATCTCGCCGAGGAGGCGACCACCACACCGGCCTAAAGCGTTCGCCACGATGCCCCGCCACCGCGCGGGGCATCGTCGTGTCCGGGCCGCGGCGACACCTAGGCTTGGAGCGGTCAACCGAGGGAGGAGCCCCCGTTGTCGTCGCTGTTCTATCGCGTCGCCAAGGTCGTGAGCGTGCCGGTGATGCACGTCGTCTGGCGGCCCCGTGTCGAGGGGATGGAACACATCCCGCACACCGGCCCGGCGATCATCGCCGCCAACCACCTGTCCGCGCTCGACTCCTTCTTCCTGCCCGCGCTGCTTCCCCGGCCGGTCACCTACGTCGCCAAGAACGAATACTTCACCGGCAACCCGATCACCCGCATGATCATGAGCGGGAACATCGCGATCGACCGTGAGAGCGCCGGAGCCGCCCAGGCGATGCTCGACGCCGCCGCCGGGATCCTCGGCGACGGAGGCCTGTTCGGCATCTATCCCGAGGGCACCCGCTCCCCCGACGGCCGCCTCTACAAGGGCAAGATCGGCGTGGCGTGGCTGACCCTGACGACCGGCGCGCCCGTCATCCCGGTGGCCCTGGAGGGCACCGACAAGGTCCTGCCGACCGGCGCGACCGTGCCGCGCATCCACCGCATCAGCGTCAAGATCGGCAAGCCGATGACGTTCGAGGGCGACGCGTCCAAGGCGCGCGACCGGCGTGAGGTCACCGACCAGATCATGGACGCCATCCGCGAACTTTCCGGCCAGGAGTACGTGCCCAGCTACGCCAAACGTCCCAGCACGTAACAAATCCCACTTTGTAACGAATGGGGTTCGCTAAGCTCGTCCGCGTGCGGGGACGAACGATAGCGATCATCTCGGTGGCCGGCGTGGTCGCCGCCGCGGGCGGCGGCGGCGCCGGAGCCTGGTGGGTGCTGCACACGCGCGGCACCCCTCAGGAGACGGCCCGGCAGTACACCGCGGCCTGGGCCGCGGGCGATCTGACGGCGATGAAGACACAGCTGGTCACTCCGGTGCCGGCGGCCTTCGACACCGTCAGCTCCTCGATCGCCAAGGACCTCAAGGCGACGTTCAAGGACGTCAAGCTGGGGAACGTGGCGCCCGCAGGCGAAGACCGCTACGAGGCGTCCTACACGGCGACGCTGGAGATCGCCGACGTGGGGCCCTGGACGTACGAGGGCACCTTCGGCCTGGTCGTGTTCGACCGGCAGTGGAAGGTCGACTGGAAACCGCAGACCTTCCACCCGGGCATCGACGGCACGTCCAAGCTGGCGCTGAAGACCACCTGGCCCGAGCGGGCCGCGCTGACCGACGCCCAGGGCAACCGCATCGACGGCACCGACGTCGGCGGCTCGGTGCAGCAGCTGGCCGGGTTCCTCGACAAGGCGACCGCCAAGGACATCGCCAAGCTCGGCCCCGCCTACCGCAAGAACCAGGCGATCGGACGCGGCGGCCTCCAGGAGACCTTCCAGAAGCGCCTGGCCGGGACGCCCACCACCGACGTCATGGCCGGCGACACGCCGCTTGAGTCGATCAAGGGCAAGAAGGGCGAGCCGGTCAAGACGAGTCTCGACATGACCGTCCAGAACGCCGCCGCCAACGCGATCCGCGACCTCGACAAGCCCGCCTCGCTGGTGGCGATCCGCCCCGCGACCGGCGAGATCCTGGCCATCGCCAACAACCGGGGCGACTTCAACCGCGCCCTGAACGGTCAGTACGCCCCCGGCTCGACCTTCAAGACCGTCACCGCCGCCGCGCTGCTGGCCAAGGGCGTCGGCCCCACCGAGAGCGTGACCTGCCCCGAGAACGCCAACGTCGGCGGGCTGAAGATCCGCAACAGCGACAACGCCGAATACGGGACGATCAGCTTCAGCGACTCCTACGCCTACTCCTGCAACACCACCTTCGCGCCGCTGGCCCAGGAGCACCTCGGCGCCGACGGGCTCTACAAGGCCGCGGGCGACCTCGGGTTCAACCAGCCGCTGAACATCGGCGTCCCGGCCTCGAAGGGCAGCATGCCGAAGGCGACCTCCGACGCCGAGCTGGCCGCCGAGTCGTTCGGCCAGGCGAAGATCATCGCCAGCCCGCTGATCATGGCCTCGGTCGCCGCCGCCATCGCCGACGGCACCTGGCGCCCGCCGACCCTCGTACCGGGCCTGAAGCAGAAGGCCGAGGAGCGGCCGCTGCCCGACGGCGTGGCCGACGAACTGCGCGGCATGATGCACGCCGTGGTGTCGAAGGGCACCGCCAAGGCGGCCGGGCTCCCCAGCGGCGCCTACGGCAAGACCGGCACCGCCGAATACGGCAGCGGCCCCGAACTGCCCTCCCACGCGTGGTTCCACGGCTATCGGGGCGACGTGGCGTTCGCGATCGTCGTGGAGGGCGGCGGAGGCGGCGGCAAGGTGGCCGCCCCGGTGGCGGCGGACTTCCTGCGCGGCTTCTGACCTCTTTGACAAATATTATTGTCGGTGGGACGCTGGCGCCATGCTCGAAGTGGCGGTGATCGACGACCCCGCGGCCGCCGAGGTGTCCCTCGACCCGGTGCGCGTCCGCATCCTGTCGGAACTCGCCCAGCCCGGCTCGGCCACCACGCTCGCCGTCAAGATCGGCCTGCCCCGGCAGAAGGTGAACTACCACCTCAAAACGCTGGAGAAGCACGGCCTGGTCGAGCTGGTCGAAGAACGCCGCAAGGGCAACGTGACCGAGCGCGTGATGCGCGCGACCGCCGGAGCCTACGTCATCTCCCCCGCCGCGTTGGCCGCCGTCGAACCCGACCCCGCCAGGCGCCCCGACCGGTTGTCGGCGGCGTGGCTGCTGGCCCTGGCCGCCCAGCTCGTGAAGGACGTCGGCACCCTGATCACCCGGTCGGAGCGCGCCCAGCAGAAGGTGGCCACCTTCGCCGTCGACGGCACCATCCGCTTCGCCAACGCCCACGACCGAGCGGCCTTCGCCGAAGAACTGTCGGCGACCGTGGCGTCCCTGGTCTCGCGCTACCACGACGACCAGGCCCCGGGGGGCCGCGATCATCGGGTGGTCATCGCGCTACACCCGTCCATCACCCGCCAAGAGCCCTGATCGTCTCCTGTACGCCGTCCGACCGGCAGGCACGGATCGAATTTCTTACCTTTCTTGACGGGCTCTGGAGACCTGCCCTCCTACGAGCGAAGCAGGTGCTGTTGATCCGCGACCACCTGGCCGAGGAGGTGGCTACAGAAGGATTCGATGACGGCGTTGTCGGAGCAGTCGCCGACCGATCCCATGAAGGTGACGAGCCCGGATTCGCCGGCACGGCGGGTGAACACCCATGAGGTGAACTGCATCCCGTGATCGGACTGGGTCAGAGCGCCCGGCTGCGGCGCGCGGTTGTGGATGGCCATTCCGAGCGCGTTGGTCACCAAGGCCGCGGTCTGGGTCGAGTCGATGGACCAGCCCACGACGCGGCGGGAGTAGACGTCCAGGACGACGCAGCAGTAGACCTTGCCTTCTCGGGTGAGGTGCTCGGTGATTCCGGGACCCATGACGTGTCGGGTGCGTCCCGGTGGAAGTCCCGGTCGACCCGGTCGGCGACGGTGAGGACCTGCTGGATCGGCCGGCGACCTCTCGGGTTGCCGGGAAGCCGGGGAACACCAGACCCTCCACTGATCCCGGACCGCTTCAGGGTGGATGGCCTCATGGCCAACTCTCTTCACCACAACGAGCGAAGGCCGGTTGCACCTTGAAAGTCTCCGGCGCTCTGAATCAGAAGGAACGCGAAAGCTTCACTTTCTGTTCTTGAAAAGGGTCTGGTCGCTCCCCTCGAGCTCCACGCGCTCCCAGTCAGCAGCCTCGTCCGGTCGGGGACTCCAATCCCGATACGGAAGGAAGGACAGTCGCCAGAACAGGATGAACGCGAAGACCATGCCGATCGGCACGAGAACGTAGATGAGGCAGTCACGTCGGCGATAGGACACCCGCCGCGCGATGAGCAACATGGGAATGATGGGCAACGCGATAAGAAGATCGCGAGCGACCAGCTGCGCCGTGTTCAGCGAGCTCACGTCCAAGGCGAACGCGAGAGTACGGTCCAATGCCACCGGCCCGAGAATCAGCGGGATCCATAAGAGCAGGGTGCGGGCCAGCCGTTGCGATCGCCCCCGCGGCGGGCTCTCGCCGTCCGCCAGCGGCCGGCTCGAAGTGACGGCCGACGAGTTCTGAGACCCCATACTTCGCTGCTCCTGTTGGTCATGGGACCAGGGCGAGCGAATGAGCCCGCCCTGGTGGTCGACATCAGCCATGCGGGTTGGAGGTATGCCAGGTGACCGTGGTCCCCGAGTACACCCATTGGCCGAACAGCTTCTTTCGCTTCTTGGTAATCCTTACTCTTCCGTTGGCGATGGCCCAGGCACGGAACTGGGGGGTCAGGGAGTATTTGTATTGGCCTTGATCACGGTCTTGGGGAACTTCAGGCCGAGGCAGAGCATGGTTGCCAGGCTGACCCTTCGAGAGCCGCAGTAGTACTCAACCCATCTGTATTTCCAGCGCTTCACCAGGAACCGTCGTTGCAGATTCCACGGGTACTACCAGTCGGAGGCGGTAACTAGCACGGAGGCCAAATTGATGACGAGATCAAGCGCCTGTACCGGAGTACTGTCCTGGACCTCTATGGGGACGCAGCCGATGTTGGTCCAACCATAGTTCCTGGTCCGCTCGACGAACCATGTGCGATACGGCGCCTCCCCGACGGATCAGAGAAGTTCACGGGATCCCCATTGCAGTACTCGTTATCATTCGCACTGCCGGCCATGACCGGGTCCACCTGCAGGAAGCGCCCGGTCATCGGGTTCTAGAAGCGCGAACCTATGAGCACGAAGTCGCCAAGCATGTCGCTCGCTCGCTGGGCGCCTCCCAGCCATTCGTAGCGGTCGTTGGGGTTACTCACGCGATCGAGCCCGAATCCGGTCTGTTCTGCGCAGGCGTCCACCTCAGTGGCAGACGCGCTCGTGCTCGCCGTGGCGACGGGCCACTGTCCCCACAGGCCCCATGCGGCAGAGAAGTCCCGCCCACTGAGGTTTGCCGCCGCAGACCGGAATCGACGAGTTGTCGGCCGTTGTGTAGTACGTGGTCTTCGTCGGTTCCCGAGGAGGCGGGCATCCGCCGTTCGATCTCGCGACCCGCCTCGTCATAGTGCAGCTTCTCCACGATATCCGTGCCGCCGGGTATGACAGTCGGCTGCGAGGTCGGCAGGAAGAAGATGTCCCAGCCGAAGACGGCGCCGCTGGATATGGGGTCATATCCGTCTTCACGACAGCGATGTCCGCAGGCGCGGGGATGCCGGCCCCGTTGACGACCAGGGTCGTGGTCTTCGTGACCAGATGAAAGGAAAAGAGCCTTCGAAGCCGGCGACGGCGCAGAAGCTTTATACGGCGGTCGGCGCTCCGCCGGACACCATCGCCCGCACGATCATCTCCACGCCCTCCCTCGTGACCATCTCCGGCGGTGCGGTGACCAGGGTGAACAGCGCTCCCCCGTAGAGCGCCATCAAGCCGGGCACGTTCTCGGGAGGAATGGCCAGCCCGAGCTGCGCGTGGTGCCCGGCCGTGAAGACCGTCGCAACCGCCTGCAACCCCTCCAGGGCCTTGTTGAGTTCGGGGCGGCGGACCGCCTCCAGCCGGAGTTCGAAGATCGCCAGGTAGCGGCCGCGCAGGACGGTGGCCGCGTCGAACAGGGACTCGGTGAGCAGGGCGATCAGGTCGGGTTCGCCCACCTGGCGGGCGGCCGCCAGGTCCATGTCCTCCAGGTGGAGTTCCACCACGCGTTCGGCCGCCGCCACCAGGAGCGCCTCGCGGTTGCGGAAGTAGTTGGAGGCCGTTCCCGTCGGCAGCCCGGCCGCGCGTTCGGCCGAGCGGTGGGTCAGGCCGTGGACCCCTGACGAGGCCAGCAGGGCGATCGCGGCGTCGGTCAGGGCGCGGCGGCGGTCCGGATTGGTGGGCGGCACCCGGCCATGCTACCAATAGACGTAGTAGTACGACCGTAGTGAATGACGGGGACCCCCATGAGAATCGCGATCATCGGCGCCGGGCTCGGCGGCGTCAGCGCCGCCACCGGCCTCCACCTCACCGGCCACGACGTCACCCTCTACGAACGCGCCCCCGACCTGCGCGAAACGGGCACCGGCATCGTCGTCATGCCCAACGGCCTCAAGGCCCTCGACTCCCTCGGCCTCGCCGACGGCATCCGCGACCACGCCGCCCCCACCGCCGAGGGCGGGCTGCGCGACCGGAAGGGACGCCCGCTGCTGGTCACCGACGCCGCCAAGGCCCAGGAACGCTACGGCCCGACCATCGTCATCGACCGGGCCGTGCTCCACCGCATGCTGCGCGCCGGACTGCCCGCCGACCGGATCCGCACCGGCACCCCGGTCGACGACCTCGCCGCGGTCGGTGCCGACGCGATCGTCGTGGCCGACGGTCTCCACAGCCGCCTGCGCGCCCGTCTCTTCCCGGACCACCCCGGCACCCACCGCACCGGCCGCCTCGACCTGCGCGGCACCCTCGACCGGATCCCCGGCGTCGACGAACTCAGCACCGCGATCCTCATCGACCGGCACAGCGGCGCCATGTTCGGGCTGTTCCCGCTGGGCGTCTCCCGGCTCTACTGGTTCACCGACTCCAAGCTGCCCGCGACCGTCCCGGACCCTGAGCAGGCCCGTGACCAGATGATCGAGCTCATGGCCGGCTGGCATCCGGCGGTGCCCGCGATCCTGCGGGCCACCCCGGTCGCCGACATCCACGTCGACCCCATCACCTGCCTGGCGAGGCCGCTGGAGTCGTACACGACCGGGACCGTCGCTCTCCTCGGAGACGCCGCTCATGGCATGACCCCCGACCTGGGGCAGGGCGCGAGCCAGGCCTTCGAGGACGCCGCCGCGCTGGTCCGGCACCTGAACGGCGCCGGACCCGGCGACGCGGCCGACCGGCTGCGCCGCTACGACGCCGAACGGCGCCCGAGGGCCAACAAACTCATGGCCGCCTCGGCCCGCCAGTCGCGGGTCACGACCCGGACGGGCGCGGGGGCCTGGGTCCGCGACGCGTTCCTGCGCGCCACGCCCCCGGCCCTCGCGGCCCGCCAGCTCGCCTCGATCTGGCTGGCCTGATCAGCACAGCAGCCGCCAAAGGATCACCCACTGGTCGGGGTGGACGTATCCCACCACCGCGTCACGCGGCACCCCCGCCGCCGCCAGCGCGGCGTCCACCCCGTCGTAACGGGGCTTCAGCGACGCCCGCACCGACCCGCCGACCCCGCGGAACGCGAGGCCGACCATTTCCCGGTACGACCGCCGGTCGGACACCAGCGGCTCGGCCCGCCGCTCGATCCGCAGGATCGACGAGTCGACCGACGGCACCGGCCGGAACGCCTCCCGGCCGATCGTCTGCCCCAGCCGCCAGTCGAACCACGGCCACGACTCCACGGTGACCAGACTCCACCGGCCGAAGTCACCGGTGCGTTTGCGCGCGTACTCGCGTTGCGTCAGGAGCGTCGCCGACGAAAGATCCGCCGCCCGTAGACACCATTCGACGATTTTCGAAGTGACCGAATACGGAATGTTCCCCACCACCGCGAACGGCTCCCGTGGTACCCGCGCACGCGTGAAATCACCTCTGACCACATCGATGTTCTCGTTGGTTTCTGTACGGGATGCGAGAATCCCCGCCAGCCGGGGATCGATCTCGTAGGCGACCACCCGCGCCCCCGCTTCGGCCAACGCGAAGGTGAGCGCTCCCTCCCCCGCACCCGGCTCGAGCACGAGCCCCTCGGGTGCGGCGGCCTTGACCATCAGTTCGACGGCGTGCCGGTCGGCCAGGAAGTTCTGCGACAGCTCACGCCGCGCCCTGTCGGCGGGCGTGCGGCCGCCACTGTTCCCGACCTTCTTCTGGGTATGCGAATAATTTCCGTGCGCGAAATTCTGCGCCACAGCACTGCCCTTTCAGGGTCCTCGAGACGAAACGGTTCTCGAAGGGGCCCTGGGCGCGCCGGGGACGCGAAATGCCCTGGATCAGAGAATGATCGCGTCCGCTAGCGGGCCAGAGCCCGGCTGGTGCGGATGCGAATGAAAACGGGGCAGCAGAAGTTGGAGGCCATGCGCGGCACCCTATGCAGAGGGCCATCGGTGAGACAAAGCATTTAACGGCGTCCGGCGGCTCCGGACACTTTCGCGGGGCCGCTGAGCTGGGCTTCGCCGGGCGGAAACCGGAAGCCGTCCGGAGGACGTGGCCGGACGGCGGGGCGGCGGCCGATGGTCGGAGGCGTCCATCAGACGCATCCTCCTGGAGCATCCATGCGCCTTTCCCTCGCCGCCGCGGCCCTGCTGATCGCGGCCACCACCCTCGTCTCGGCCGCTCCGCCCGCACAGGCCGCCACCTCGCCCAGTGTCCGGTCGGCCTGTTCGGGGTTCTCGTGCCGGTTCTACTTCTCCCAGGCCCGGACGGCCTCCATGGTCCAGGCCGGCGAGCGGGTCGGGTGGGTGGCGCCCGCGCTCGTCGAGCTGGTCTGCGTGCGGATACCCAACCCGTTCGTGCGCGTCGCCTGCGGGGTGGCCGTGGGGATTCCGTACACGCGGGCCCAGCGGCACATCTCCAACGCGGCCGCGATGGGCGGGTGCTTCGTCGTCCAGGCCAAGATCGGGTTCACGGTCCCGATCAAGTTCGGGGCGGTCTCGGCGGACGACCCTTACTGCGGCTGATCAGGGACAGGTGTCGCGGTACGGCTCGTCGGCGGGCAGGACCTCCTCCCACTCCTTCTCGGTGAGGGACCGGCCCGCCACCGCGCACATCCGGGCGACCGGATCGGCCGGCCTGGCGATCGGCCACCGCACGGTGGCGCCCTCGTCGGTGATCGCCAGCACCGAGGTGCCGCCCGCGCCGAAGGTCACGTAGGCGGGCGCCTCGGCGGCCTCCACCGCCGGGGTGACCGCGATCTGGCGCCGGGACGGGACGTCCCACAGACGGAGGGACCCGTCGTCGCCCGCGGTCGTGAGCACGGCGCCGTCCGCGCTCACGGCCATCGCGGTCACCGGCACCGGGCTTAAGAACACCTCGCCGATCTGGGCCCACCCCTCGACCGCCACCATCCGGACCAGGCCGCCCTGGCCGGATTCGAGGTTCTCGGCGATCAGGATCGCCTTGCCGTCGGGGGTCGCGGCCAGCGCCTCCGGCGCCACGGGCTGGGGAGGTGAGGTCGAGATGGTCCGCAGGTCGTGGAGGTCTCTGAGGGTGATGTCCCGCTGCTGGACGCGGGCGGTGGCGACGACCCCGGCGCCGGTCGCCATCGCGCCGATCCAGCCGATGCCGCCCGACGCGGCGCCTCGGGCCACCTCGGGCGAGTCGTCCAGCACGGCGATCTGGCGGCCGTCCGCCCGGTCGAGAACCGCCAGCCTCGCCCCCGTTGGTAGGGCGTCCGGTCCACTTCGGGCGAGGACGAGGGCGACGACGAGGAAGCGGCCGGAGGTGTCGAGGGCGGCGCCCAGGGGCGGGGCGAAGACCCGGGATGCGCCTGGTGGGAGGGCCATCTCGCCCGGCGGGTCGAGGCGGCGGATCGTGCCGCCGGTCCGGTCGTCGAGGTCGCCCACCCGGATCTCGACGGTCGTCACCTGGGCCTCGGGGCTGATCACCGCTGCGGCGATCACCCGGCCCGGTCCGGGTTCGGGTGCGGGGCCCGGGATCCTCGTCCACATCTCCGGCTCCCAGATCAGGGCGTTCGACTCGCGCGCGGTGGTCACCAGGCGGGTGCCGTCGGGCGAGTAGGCCAGGTCTTCGACGCCGGTGCCGTGTCTCGGCGGGAGACCGCCGGCAGGCCGGAGCGTGGCGGCCTCGACGAGGCGCACACCGCCGTCGGCGGTGCCGAGGGCGACCGTCCGGCCGTCGGGGTGGTAGGTGATCGCGTAGACCGACTGCCCGATGCGCAACGGGTCGCCGGTCGGCTCGCCCTCGGCGAGGTCCCATCGCTGGATCAGGCCGGATGCGTCGCCGAGGTTGTGGTTGGCGGTGACGGCGGTCCGCCCGTCGGGGCTGAGGGCCAGTTCGCCCGCCTCGAACGGCGGGCCCTTCGGGCGGCCGGTGTCCAGGTTCCAGACCTGCCACGACGACTTGCGCGCGAAGCGGTCGTGCCGCACCGCCACGGTCGAGCCGTCGGCGCTGAGGACCGACCAGCCTTCGGGGCCGTCCCGGAAGGGCCCGAGGACCGGGCCGAGCCGCCGCCAGGTCGCGGTCTCCCAGCGCTGCACGATCGAGTGCGCGTCGGCGGTCGTCATCGTGGCCCCGTCGGCGCTGAAGACGATGCTGGTCACCTCGCCCCGATGCCCGGTCAGCGGCGGCGCGAGCAGTTTTCCGGTGGCGGCCTCACGGACCAGCATGACGTCGTCCCCCGAGGCCAGGATCCTCCCGTCCGGGCTGAACCGCAGGGGGTGGACGCTCGATGCGTGATCCGTGAGTGGTCCCCAGAGGCGCCGCCCGTCGTCGTCCCACATCTGGACGTCCCCGTTCGTCCCACCCGTGGCGACCATTCCGCCGTACGCGGCGACGGCGGTCACCTCCGACGGATGGTGCAGAACGGTCCGCAGCGGGGTCGTGAGAGAGGCCAGCAGACCGGCCCTGGTCTCGTCGGTGGGCTGGTACGAAGACGCCGCCACGTCGAGCAGCCCCGCCAGGACCGGATCGGAAGGCCTGGTCACGTCGGCCCGCGCGCTCAGCAAACGCGACAGCGCCTCCCTCCGCTGGGCCTCCGCCCGGGTCGCCGACCGGGTGGCCAGCACCCCGGCCACCGAGGCCACCACGGCCAGGACGGTCACCACCGCCACCGCCGCGCGCGACAGCCGTCGGCGGCGGACCCGCGACCTCTTCCCCTGGACCTCCGCCGCAGCGGAGGCCGCGAGGAACGCGGCGGCTAAGGCGTGGGCGGCCGGATGACTCCCGGCCGTCGCCTCGTGGACGGCCCGCGCCGAGCTCAACCGCGCACCCTGGTAGAGGTAACCGGGGTCGCGTCCCCCGGCGTCCCAGGAGGCGGCGTCGGTGTCGAGGCGCTGCAGCACGACGAGTTCGGCGCGGTCCTCCTCGATCCAGACGCGCAACCGGGGCCAGCCCCGGATCAGGGCCTCGTGGGTGAGGTGCACGCTCTTGGCGTCGACGGTCACCAGCCGGGCCTGGGCCAGCCGGTCGAGCACCCGCTGGACCGGCGGTTCGGCGGGCAGGTCGGTGAGCGGCATGCGCCGGGCCGTGTCGGCGGTGTCGGAGCCGAGGTGCACGAGCCGGGTCAGCAGGCGGCGGGCCGTCACCCGCGCCGCCGGGTCGAGCTCGTTGACCACGGTGTCCGCCGTCTGGGCGAGCGCGCCGACGACGCCACCGGTCGCGCGGTAGGCGGCCAGGGTGAGGACGTCGCCGTCGCGGTGGATCCAGGTCTCCCGGAGCACGTGGGACAGCAGCGGCAGCACGCCGACCGTGCCCGCGTGGTCGCCGTCGCCGCGCAGCTCCTCCAGCAGTTGGCCCGACAGGCCGTCTTCGACGGTCAGGCCCGCCACCTTCGCCGGGCCCTCGATGGCGGCCAGCAGCTCGTCGCGGCTCATGGGCGTCACCACGACGGGACGTTCGAGCGCGGGCACCAGGCCCGGATGGTGGGCGCAGTGGCCGAGGAAGTCGGCCCGTACACCGAGCACGACCACCATCGGCCCCTCGGCCCCGAGCGCGGTGACGACCTCGACGAACGCGTCGCGGTCGACGCCCTCGGTGAAGACCTCCTCGAACTGGTCGATGATCACCGGCCGGCCCGCCCAGCGGCGGCGCAGCCGGGCGACCGGTTCACCGAGCACGGCGCCGGGGGTGACGACGACCGGCTCGGGCACGCCCGACCTGATCAGCGCGGGCACCAGACCGGCCCGCAGCAGCGACGACTTCCCCGACCCCGAGGGGCCCATCACGATGAGCAGCCCGCCCGTGCCGGAGATCCGGTCGAGCAGGGCGGCGGTCAGCCGGTCGCGGCCGAAGAAGTAACCGGCGTCGTCGGCGCCGAAGGCGGCCAAGCCCTGGTAGGGGGAGCGTGGCGGGTCGGGTGTGACCGGCGTCGGGCGCGGTGGCCTGCGGTCGTCGGTCTCGTCGCGCAGCTCTCGGTAGGCGGCGTCCCAGGAGTCGCGGTCGCCGGGCGCCTCCACGCCCCGTTCGGCGCAGAGCCGGAGGCAGGTGTCGACGAAGACCTCGAAGTTGTGGCGTTCGGGACGGGCGGGCCGCTTCAGGCTGGTCATGCCGTCGATGGTGCTGCGGTGCAGCCTGATCCGTTCCTGGCCGGGACGGCGGCGCGGGGTCGCCGCGCTGGCGATCGACAGACCGTTGAGGGAGACGCCGGTGGCCTCTCTCAGTGTCCGCATCCGGCGGGCGAATCGGACTCGCGGGTCTTCCACCCGGCGATGCTATGGAGCCGGACCACGGGCACCAAGGGCTCCAGGTCTGGGGGCTAGGCCGGTAAGTCGGAAGAGGGATGTCCGGAAGTCGTGACGGCGGGATCCGGGGGGCGGTGCCGGGCGCCGGAGGCGGTGGGGACCGGGGGCGGCGGTCAGTGCGGGGTGGGCGGAGCCGTAACGGAAGAAAGCCTTTATGGACGGCACGGCGAGAGGAGCACCGGACCGGACCCGCGCACGGCAGCGGAGCTAGAAGGGCACCGCCGCCGCGTCGTTGTGGAATGCCATCACCAGCAGCGTCGCGATCAACGTCGCGATCAGCAACCAGCTCACCGCGATCACCACCGTCGACCGCCGCCACCGGCGCTTCTTCTTGTCGGTGCGGCGGCGATTGCGCTCGCCTCGCACCACCCGCTCGTTGAACGACTCTAAACGGGCGGCGAGCCTCGGATCCTCATCGGTGAGGTGCCGCTCGATCATCGCCAGCATCCGCTCCTCGTCTTGCGACCAGGCCATGGCGCACCTCCCAGGGATGCAAGGTGTGTGCGGAGGTCGTTCCCCCGAAAGAAGATCGTTAGCCGTTTGGTGACGCGTGATTTGCCTCCGCTTTCCGTTGCGATCATGATCGAACAGGTGTTCCAATCATGGGATGCGCTGGGACAACCTGCAACTCATCCCCGACCAACCGGACAATGCCCTGATCACCAAGGGTGCGGTCGTCCGGACCATCGACACACCGGAGTTCCGCGGCGTCACCTTCTACGAGATCCAGGCCCGATCGATCATCAACCGCGTGCCCGGCCCCAGCCGCGTCCCGTTCGAATGGACCCTCAACCCCTATCGGGGGTGCACCCACGCGTGTGTGTACTGCTTCGCCCGCAACACCCACACCTATCTCGACCTCGACGCCGGCCACGACTTCGACACGAAGATCATCGTGAAGACCAACGCGGTCGAGCTGCTGCGCCGGGAGCTGTCCGGGCCGCGCTGGCGGGGCGAGCCGATCGCGATGGGCACCAACGTCGACCCCTACCAGCGGTGCGAGGGGCGCTACCGGCTCATGCCGGGCATCATCCGGGCCCTCGCCGACCACCGGAACCCCTTCTCGATCCTGACGAAGGGCACGCTCATTCTCCGCGACCTCGACCTGCTCACCGAGGCGGCCGCGCGCACCCGCGTCTCGACCGCCATGTCGATCGGGACCACCCACCCCGACGCCTGGCGGGCGACCGAACCCGGCACCCCGAGCCCGCGCGCCCGGCTCCACGCCGTCGCGACCCTGAACGAGGCCGGTGTGCCCTGCTCGGTGCTGATGGCGCCGATCCTGCCCTACCTCACCGACTCCCCCGCCCAGCTGGAGGCGACCGTGCGCGAGATCGCCGAGGCGGGCGCGACCGGGCTGACCCCGCTCGTGCTGCACCTGCGCACGGGGGCGCGCGAATGGTGGCTCCAGTGGCTGGCCCGCGAACACCCCCGTTTGGTGCCGCGCTACCAGGAGCTCTACGGCCGTGGCGCCTACGCCCCGAAGGCCTACCAGCAGCGCATCAGCACCCAGGTGGCCGAACTGGCCCGCAAACACGGCATCAGGGAGCGCATGGTGCGACAGGCCCCTCCGCCCGAGGCGAAGGCTCCGGAGCCGGAGCAGCTCGGGCTCTTCGGCCGTTAAGGTCCTCGCTCGCGCTGACCGCGCCCGGGCAAACCCGGCTTCCCCGACCGTCGAAGGTCCTGGTTTTGCGCTGAAGATCGTTTTCTCTCGAACCGGCGCCTTTACAAAGTAGATTTCCAACAGGACTTTTGTACCGCCGAACCCGGGATTCGGCTCCCTACAGCCGCGCCACCGCCGGAAATAGCGTCGTCTCCATGACCGACGCCATCGTCATCCACGGCCTGCGCAAGGCCTACCGGCACGTCATCGCCGTCGACGGCCTCAGCCTGACGGTCCCCCAGGGGCAGCACCTCGCCCTGCTCGGCCCCAACGGCGCGGGCAAGACCACCACCATCAACGTGCTCCTCGGGCTGCTCCCGCCCGACGCCGGCACCGCCGCCCTCTTCGGGCAGGACCCCCGCCCGGCGCTGCGCGCCGGACTCGTCGGGGTCATGCAGCAGGACATCGGGATGCCGCCCCGCGTGACCGTCCGCGAACTGATCCGGTTCGCCCGCGCGGTCTACCCCGCGCCCCTCCCCTACGACGACATCGTCGCCCAGACCGGCCTCACCGGCCTGGACCGGCAGCGCGTCGACCGGCTGTCGGGCGGCCAGCGCCAGCGGGTGCGCTTCGCGATGGCCCTGGCCGGGGACCCGAAGCTGCTGGTCCTCGACGAACCCACCGCCGGTCTCGACGTCGAGGCCCGCCGCGAGTTCTGGGACGGCCTCTCGGCCGCCGGCCGCACCGTCGTCTTCTCCACCCACTACCTCGACGAGGCCGACCGCTTCGCCGACCGCATCGTCGTCATGAACCACGGCCGGATCGTCGCCGACGGCACCGGCGAGGCCATCAAGAAGGGCGGCGACCTCGAAGACGCCTTCCTCGCCCTGGTCAGCGGAAGGTTGGCCTGACCCGAACCGCGCCCCTTGAACTCGCCCGGAACCCCAACGCATAACTCCCGATAAATCGCCCTTTCGTTTCCCAAGGAGAACCGCATGACCGCTTATATCCGGCTCGAAGTTCGCAAGATGCTCCGCGACCACGGGTTCATCGTCATGAGCCTGACCCTGCCGGTCGTCATGTACCTGCTGTTCAGCAACCTCGCGCTCGGCGCCCAGACCGCCGAGGCCCAGGCCGCGGCCGCCGCGTGGAGCATGGTGGGGATGGCCGCCTACGGCGCGCTCGGGGGTGCGTTCAGCAACGGGACCGGGACCAGTGAGGACAAGGCGCTCGGCTGGCTGGCCCAGCTCGCCGTGTTACCCATCCCGCCCTGGCGGGTGATCGCCGGGAAGGCCGCGACGGGGGCGATCATCGTGGTGCCGTCGATCCTGCTCGTGCTCACCGCGGGCGGGCTGGTCAACGGGGTGCCGCTGACCCCGTTCGAGTGGGTCGCGATCACGTTGCTGCTCTGGGTCGGCACCCTCCCGTTCAGCCTGTTCGCGCTCGGCAACGCCTACCTGCTGAGCCCGCAGAACTCCGCCGCCGCCAACCTCGCCGGGTATCTCTCGCTGTCGATCCTCGGCGGCCTGTGGTTCCCCATCGAGGGCTTCCCCGACTGGCTCCGGGCCGTCAGCGAGTGGAGCCCGGTCGCCGCCTACGCGAAGCTGCCCTACGCGGTCCTGTTCGGCGAGGCCCCCTCGCCGCAGTCGCTGCTCACTCTGCTGGGCTGGAGCGCCGCCTTCACGCTCTACGCTGTGTACGGCTTTCGCCGCGCCGGGAGGACCTCATGAGAACGCGCTCAGGCGGATTCACCGTCTGGGTCCTGCTCATGGCCTTCCCGGTCCTCGAGACCCTCACCCGGCCGACCCTCGTGGCCTGGGTCCTGCTCGCCGCGATCGCCGCCCTCTACGTGTGGACCGTCCGGGCGCAGACCCACCTCGGCCTGGCCCTGCTCACTCTCGCCGCCGCCGGAGGCGCGCTCGCCTTCGGCGGGGCCTGGACGTTCACCCTCACGATGACCGCCGTCGCCACCGGGGGGATCGTCAGGAAGCTTCCCGGGGTGCTGCTGCTGATCCCGCTCACGGCGGTGGCCGTGGCGGCGAGCCTGCGCACCGGCGTCGGCGGGCTGCTCGTCGGGTTCTCGGCCTGGGGGGTGTTCGTCGCCGGGCTGGTGCCGTGGATAATCGTCCAGCTCTGGGACACCATCGCCGAGCTCCAGGCCACCCGCAAGGAGCTCGCCCGGGTGGCCGTCTCCGAGGAGCGGCTGCGGTTCTCTCGTGACCTGCACGACCTGCTCGGCCACACGCTGTCGGTGATGGTGGTGAAGGCGGAGGTCGTCCGGCGGCTGGCGCCCCGCGACGGCGAGGCCGCCGCCCGGCAGGCCGCCGACATCGAGGAGATCGGGCGCCAGGCCCTCACCCAGGTCCGCGCCGCCGTCACCGGCTACCGGGGCAGGGGCCTGAAGGCGGAGCTCGACGGCGCCCGTGAGGCTCTCGGCACGGCGGGCATCGCCCTCACGGTCGAGGCCGACGAGACCGACCTCCCGCCGGAGACCGACGCGCTGCTCGGCTGGGCGGTCCGCGAGGGTGTGACCAACGTCATCCGGCACAGCTCCGCCCGCACGTGCGCCGTCACGGTGAAGGCCGGCGGCCTGGAGATCACCGACGACGGCGTCGGCGCGGCCCAACCGATGGGCAACGGGCTCGACGGCCTGCGCGAACGCGTCGAGGCGGCGGGCGGGCGCCTGACCGCCGGACGTCTCCCCGAAGGTGGGTTCCGGCTGACCGTGGCCGTCCCCGAGGAAGGAACACCGTGATCCGCGTGCTGCTCGCCGAAGACCAGGGCATGATGCGCGGCGCCCTGGCTCTGCTGCTCGGGCTCGAACCCGACATCGAGGTCGTCGCCCAGGTCGGCGACGGCACGCGGGTGGTGCCCGCGGCGCTGGAGGCCCGCCCCGACGTCGCCCTGCTCGACATCGAGATGCCCGGCCGCAGCGGCCTGGACGCCGCCGCCGACCTCCGCGACCGGCTGCCCTCCTGCCGGGTGCTCATCCTCACCACGTTCGGCCGCCCCGGTTACCTGCGCCGCGCCATGGACGCCGGGGCGCGCGGCTTCCTCGTCAAGGACGGCCCGGTCGAGGACCTCGCCGACGCCATCCGCCGGGTGCTGCGCGGCGAACGCGTCGTCGACCCCGCGCTGGCCGCCGCCGCCCTGTCGGCCGGGCCGAGCCCGCTGACCGAACGGGAGCGGGAGATCCTGTCCATCGCCGGGGACGGCGCCGCCATCGCCGACCTGGCCGCCCGGCTGCACCTGTCGGAGAGCACGGTGCGCAACTACCTGTCGTCGGCCATCGGCAAGACCGGCACCCGCAACCGGGTCGAGGCCGCCGGAGTGGCCCGGCAGAACGGCTGGCTCTAGACCGGCACCTCCACGGCGTCGAACGACAGCCGGGCGATCGTCCGCTGGCCCACGGCGTTGGGGTGGAAGTAGTCCCACTTGCTCACCATCGAGAGCGTGAACGGGAACTTGAACACCTCACCGTTGTCATAGCGGCAGTTCGCGCCGTAGGCGGCGCAGGCCTTGGCCATCTCGTTGTTGTACGCCATCACGCGCGCCCGCACCCGGTCGCGGCGGTCCTCGTCCTTCTGGGCGGTCGAGGTCGGGTTGGCCAGCATCGTCTGGCAGATCCGGGCGATGCCCCAGAACGCGCGGGCGATCGCGTTGTCCTTGCCGACCTTCCACAGGCGCTTCAGGTCGGGGATGCTGACGATGCGCACCTGGGCGCCCGTGGGAGCGAGCTTGGCCAGCGCCGCGTCGACCCGCGCCCGGTAAGTGGCCACCGGGGTCATCTGCTGCTCGGTCCGCACACACGCGTCCTGGGCGCCGATGAGGATCGTCACGTAGTTGGCCTTGGCCGCGATGGCCTCTTCCGTCTGCTCCATCAGGTCTTCGCTCGTCGCGCCGTTGTAGGCGAAGTTGCGATTGCGGCCCTTGACGTCGGCCCCGCCGTCCAGCAGCCGCAGGTAGTGGCTGTCGACGTCTTTGTGGTCGCCGGCCGACCACGAGCGCGACGTGCACGCGACGTACCAGCCGCAGGCGTTGAAGCCCGCGCTGATCGAGTCGCCGAGCGCCGCCATCGTGATGGGCTCGGCGGCCGCCGCCTGGACCGTTCCAGGCCACACGAGCAGCGCGGCCGCCGCCGCCACCGGCGTGATCTTCTTGATCATGGACACCTCCGGGAGCCAAAGGTAGAGATCACGAACGGCCAGGCTCTATTACCGAGGCGGCAGGCGTCTCTTCCATGACCAAGCTGCTATCGGGCCTTGACACACACGTACGGGAATGGAGCCCCAAATGTCGAACACGTTCAGTTTCTGCGTAAAGTGGGTGAGGTGAGCGTCGCCCTCGGACTCCATCCCCCGCTCGTGGTCCGCACGGTCCCGGTGCGCGACCCCGGTGACCTCATCTCCCTGCTGCCCGGCCCCGCCTCCTACACGTGGGTGCACCACGGCGACGGCATGGTGGCCTGGGGAGAGGCGCTGCGGGTGACGATACCGCCGGGGCCCGGCCGGTTCGCGTGGGCCCGCGAGTGGCTGGCCACCGCGTTCGGCCACGCCGACGTCGACGACCGGGTGGGCAGACCGGGCTCCGGGCCCGTCGCCTTCGGCAGCTTCACCTTCGACCCCGCCTCGCCGGGGTCGGTTCTCGTCGTGCCCAAAGTGGTGGTCGCCCGCCGCGACGGCCAGGCCTGGCTGACCACGGTCGGCGAGGAGAACCTCGGGCTGGTCACGCCCGCCGTGCCGCCCGGCCGCATCCGCTACTCCGACGGCGCCCTCACCGCCCCCGGCTGGGAACACGCCGTCGCGAGGGCGGTGGAACACATCACCTCGGGCGGGCTGGAGAAGGTCGTCCTGGCGCGGGATCTCATCGCGACCGCGGGCGCCGACATCGACCCTCGCGTGCCGCTGGCCCGGCTCGCGGCGCGCTACCCCGAGTGCTACACCTTCTCCGTCGGCGGCCTCATCGGCGCCACCCCCGAACTGCTCGTGCGGCACACCGGGTCGGCCATCGAGTCGCTCGTGCTGGCCGGCACCATCCCCAGCGGCGCCGATCCGGCGACCCTGTTCGACTCCCCCAAAGACCGCTATGAGCACACCTGCGCGGTCGCGTCGGTCGAGGCCGCGCTCAAGCCGTTGTGCGCGGAACTCGACGTACCGGCCGAACCCGAGCTCCTCTCGCTGCCCAACGTGCAACACCTCGCCAGCCGGGTCACCGGAAAGCTCGGCGACGGCGCGTCGGTCCTCGACGTCGTCGCCGCCCTCCACCCCACCGCCGCCGTGGGCGGAACCCCGACCGACGTCGCGGTCGGGCTGATCCCCGAACTCGAGAACATGGACCGCGGCGGCTACGCCGGCCCGGTCGGCTGGATCGACGCCCGGGGCGACGGTGAGTGGGGCATCGCCCTGCGCTGCGCCCAGCTCGACGGCCCCCGCGCCCGCCTTTTCGCAGGATGCGGCATCATGGGCGGATCAGACCCGGCGGCCGAACTCGCGGAGGCCCAGTCGAAGTTCCGCGCGATGCAATACGCCCTCGAAGGCTGACCCGGCCCCCGACATTCCGCCGCCCCCTTGGAGGGCCGACCTCTGATCTCCCCCGCCGATCGCCGTGCCCGGATCGCCGTCGCCCTGCTGTTCCTCACCAACGGGGCGATCTTCGCCAACCTGATGCCGCGCTACCCCGCCATCATCGACGCCCTGGAGCTCTCCAACGCCCAGTTCGGGCTCGCGGTCGCCGCCGTGCCCGCCGGGTCGCTGGCCTCCGGTCTGCTCGCGGGCATCCTCATCAGGCGCCTGCGGTCGTCACGGGTCGCCGTCGGAGGCATGATCCTCACCAGCGGGTTCGTGCTGCTGGCCGGGCTCGCGCCCAGCTGGGCGCTGTTCGCGGGGGCGCTGTTCGTCGTCGGGGCGCTCGACTCGGTCGTGGACGTCGCCCAGAACACCCACGGCCTGCGCGTGCAGCGGCTCTACGGGCGGTCGATCATCAACTCCTTCCACGCCATCTGGAGCCTGGGCGCCGTGCTCGGCGGGCTCATGGGCGGCGGCGCGGCGGCGCTCGGCATGTCGCTCGGGCTGCACCTCAGCATCTCGGCGGTGACGTTCGTCATCATCAACCTGGTCGCCTACCGGTTCCTGCTCCCCGGCCCCGAGCCGCAGGATCCGATCGTCGAGGCGGTCACCGAGGGACCCGCACTGCCGGTCAGGTCGATCGCCTACGGCGCGCTGGCGCTGCTGGCGGTCATCGCGATCTGCGGCGCCACCGTCGAGGACGCCGGCGGCACCTGGGCGGCCGTCTACCTGTCGGGGTCGCTGGGGGCCGCGCCCGGCATCGCGGCGTTCGGTCTCGTCGCCGTCGTGGGGGCGCAGTTCGTCGGGCGGGCGCTGGGCGACCGGTTCGTCGACCGCTACGGCCAGCGTGCCGTCGCCCGGGTCGGCGGGCTGCTCATCGCGGTGGGTTTCGGGCTCGCGCTGGCGTTCCCGAGCGTGCCCGGCACCATCGCCGGGTTCGGCCTGGCCGGGTTCGGCAGCGCCACGCTCATCCCGGGCGCCATGCACACCGCCGACCAGCTTCCCGGCTTCCGGCCGGGCACCGGGCTGACGCTGCTGTCGTGGCTGCTGCGGGCCGGGTTCCTGCTCACGCCCCCGCTGGTCGGGCTCATCGCCGACGCGAGTTCGCTGCGGGTCGGGCTGCTGGTCGTGCCGGTCGCGGGGATCATCGTGATCTTCTGTTCAGGCGTCTTCCGCCCGCACGAACAGCGTGCCGCCGGCTGACGCCTTCGCCCGCCCGGCCGTGGCGGTGGCGAGCCACTCTTCGAACCCGCCGAAGTCGGTCACCGCGACGTCGAAGGCCACCTCTGATCCGTAGGCGACCTCGCGCACGTCGTAACGGACCCTGAGATCGTTTTCCAGACGGCCCGCGTGGGCGTGGTCGATCGACACCGTCACCAGGTGGGCCTCGACCATCGTGACCGGTGTGACCCGGTCGAGGGTCTCCCCGACCGCGCCGCCGTAGGCGCGCACGAGACCTCCGGCGCCGAGCAGGATGCCGCCGAAGTAGCGGGTCACCACGGTGACCACGTCGGCGAAGCCGCGTTTGAGGAGCACGTCGAGCATGGGGGTGCCGGCCGTGCCGCCGGGTTCGCCGTCGTCGTCGGAGCGGCGGATTCCGGTGCCGATCACGTAGGCGGTGCAGTTGTGGGTGGCGTCGGCGTAGAGCGCGCGGTGGGCCGTGATGAACTCGCGGGCGGCCTGTTCCGAGGGGGCGGGGGCGACGGCGCAGACGAACCGCGACCGCCGCACCTCGGTCTCGTGTTCGACCACGTTGTCGAGGGTCTTGTACGGCACCGCGCCAGGCTATCCCGATCTCAGGGAGGGCAGATTCACCACGACCGCCTCCTGGGACGACCGCGCGATCACCACCACCGCCTCCTCGTCGGGCGACGGGTTCTCCTCGCGGTGCGGCGTGAACGGCGGCACGTAGACGTAGTCACCCGGCGAGGTGTCGAGGCGCACCTCCTCGCCGTCGTCGCCGAGGAAGACGAACGACGGGTGCCCGCTGACGACGTAGATCGCCGTCTCGGAGTCGCCGTGGTGGTGGTCGGCCGACCGGGTGGACGGGGCGACGTGGGTCTGCCCCATCCAGAGCCTGGCCGCCCCGACGGTCGGCCCGCTGATGGCCGCCCGCCGGTGCATCCCGGACGACTGGGCAGTCTCGTCGGACAGCCCGGCGGGCACGACGTGGTGCAGCGGTTCGTGAAAGGACAACCCGGGCCCCCTATGCGAAAGATCCGAAGGTTCCGTCGTGGTAGAGCAGCGGCCGGCGCCCGGGGATGGTCTCCCCTTCGGTGATCAGGCCCACCACCAGCCGATGGTCCCCCGCCACGAAACGTTCCCTGATCTCACACCGCAACCACGCGGCGACGCCGTGCAGAACCGGTTCGCCGGTGGGCAGCGAGGTGTAGGCCGTCTCCGGCCCGAACCGGTTGGCCCCGCTGCGCGCGAACAGGGCGGCCAGGTCGCGCTGGGACTCACCGAGGATGTGGACGACGAAACTGTCCTGGTCGCGGATCGCGGGCCAGCTCGACGAGCCGAGCCCGATGCCGAAGGTGACCAGCGGAGGCTCCGCCGAGACCGAGGCGAGCGAGGTCGCGGTGAACCCGACCGGGCCCGCCGTGGTGACCACGGCCACCCCGGCGGCGTGCCGGCGGAAGGCACTGCGGAAGAGGTCGCGGATGTCCGTTCCGGCTTCAGGAGAGACCGACATGTTCCCATCTCCAGGGGGTTCCGGCGTCTCGGGGCGACGCCCGCCGAGCCGGGGGCGGGGGAAATCCGAAAGGGCGGTCATGCCGTCACCCGGACCCGCGTGAAAAGCAACCGCTTCGCTGACATGGGGTTCCTCTCGATCAGTTCTCCTCATCGTAGAAATACCCCTAAAACCTGTCAATATAGTAGGGAATATGGTCGTGTCCGCTTACGGAGCGGATCGACCGATTACGACCGGGCTCGCCGCCGAACCCACACCATGCTCACCACGCCGAACACGACCACCACGACCAGCGCCACCCACGACGCCTGGCTGAGCCACTTCTCCGCCACGATGCCCAGATAGAAGACCACCGCCGTGGTCCCCCCGGCCCACACGATCGCCCCGAGCACGTTGGCCACCAGGAACCGCCAGTAGGGCAGGTGCAGCGCCCCGGCCAGCGGCCCCGCCAGGATCCGCAGCAGCGCCACGAACCGGCCGAAGAACACCGCCCACACGCCCCAGCGCCGGAACAGCGCCTTGGCCCGGTCGACGTGATCGGGCCCGAAATGCCGGGGGAAGCGCCGTCCCAGCCGGTCGAACAGCCCCTGGCCGCCCCGGTGGCCGATGTAGAAGCCGATCGAGTCGCCGACGATCGCCCCGCCGGTCGCGCACACCCCGACCAGCAGCGGGTCGACGAACCCCTTCGCCGCCATCAGCGCCGCGCTGACCAGCACGATCTCCCCCGGCAACGGGATCCCGAGACTCTCGATCCCGACGACGAGACCGACGACCACGTAGACCCAGACGTCCGGGATCTGCTCCAGCCACTGTTCGAGGTGCATGCGACTTCCTTAGCTGATCGCCGCCCGTACGGCGTCGCGCATCGCGACGTGGACCGCCGCGTTGGCGTTCCGGTCGGTGCGGGCCTCCACCAGGCGGGGCCCCTCACCCCGGATCGCCTTCTCCAGGTCGTCGGGATCGGACACGACGCTGTAGGGCGTGCCCGTCGCCGCCGCCAGATATCCCAGGTCGACGCCGTGGGGGGTGCCGAAGATCCGCTCGAAGGAGCCGCCCAGCGACGACTGCGGCAGCAGGGAGAAGATCCCGCCGCCGTCGTTGTTGACCACCACGACGCACAGGTCGGGCCGGGGTTCCCTGGGCCCGATGACCATGCCGTTCTGGTCGTGGAGGAAGGACAGATCGCCCAGCAGGGCGTAGGCGCGCCCGTGGTGGGCCAGCGCCGCCCCGGCCGCCGTCGACACCAGGCCGTCGATCCCGGACGCCCCCCGGTTGGCCATCAGCCGCACCCCGCGCCGGGGCCGCATCGCCTGGTCGAGGTCGCGGATCGGCATCGAGGAGCCGCAGAACAGCAGCGACCCGTTGGGGATGATCGCCGCCAGGTCGCGGGCCAGCCGGGGCTCGCTCAGCCCACCGGCGTCGAGCACGTCGTCGATCGCGTGCCGGGAGGCCATCTCGGCCCGCCGCCACGCGTTGAGCCACTGGTCGCCGCCCGCCGCCACCGGTATCTCCACGGCCTGCGCCACCTGCGTGGCCGACCGGGTCGGGTCGGGCCACCGGGTCAGGTCGCGGGCGACCACGACGTGTTCCTGGGCCCGCTTCAGCCAGGCCAGCAGCGGCCGCGACAGCCCGGGACGCCCGAGGGTGACGACCACGTCGGGCTGGTGCGCCTCGGCGAAGCCGGGGGTGCCGAGCAGGAAGTGGTAGGTCGAGATCGCGGTGTCGCCGTAGCGGCCGCCGCCGTTGGGCTCCGAGAGCACCGGCCAGCCGGCCATCCCGGCCGCCGCGACGTAGCGCCGCACGTTGGTCGCGCCGTCGCCGACCACCAGCACCCCGCGCCGGGTCGCCGGGATGTGCAGCGCCGACGACGGCGGCGCCACCCTGGCCCGCACCCACGGCCCGTTCGCCTCCAGCGTCTCGGGCCAGTCGTCGTTTCCGTCGGGGACGAGCGGCTCACGGAACGCCACGTTGAGGTGCACCGGACCGGGATCGCCGGGGCCTTCGGCGCGCTGGAAGGCGCGGCAGGCCAGCGACCGCCAGTAGGCCACCTGCCCGGGGCGCTCCTCGGGCACGCCGATCTCGGCGAACCACCGCACGGCCGAGCCGAACAGCTTCACCTGGTCGATCGTCTGGTTGGCGCCGGTGCCGCGCAGCTCCGGGGGCCGGTCGGCGGTGAGCACCAGCAGCGGCACGCCCGCCTCACCGGCCTCGATCACGGCCGGATGCAGGTTCGCGGCGGCCGTGCCCGACGTCGTGACGACGACGACCGGCTTCTCCAGCCGTTTGGCCAGCCCCAGTGCGAGGAATCCGGCCGAGCGCTCGTCGGTCCGCACGTGCAGGCGGATCCTCGGGTCGTCGTGGATCGCCAGGGCCAGGGGCGCCGATCTGGACCCCGGCGCGACCACCGCCTCGGAGACTCCGCACCGCGCCAGCTCGTCAACGAGTACGGTCGCCAGTGCGGTAGCCGGGTTCACACGGCGGCCCCCTCCATCCGCCGAATCCACTCCGGCGACTCGATCTCAAAACGCGCCAGGGCGTCGTCATCAACCTGAGGACGCCGGACACGGATGACCCCTCGCTCTTCGACGAGCGGATCGGCGACGACGTCTCCAGCCAGAAGCGACATGGTCCCGAGTCCGCAAGCGTACGGCAATTCCGGCAGCGCGGCGGCCAGCGCCAGCCCCGCCGCCAGGCCCACCGAGGTCTCCACGGCCGACGACACGACCGCCGGAAGGCCGCACGCCTCGACCACCCGCAGAGCGTTCCGCACCCCGCCGAGCGGCTGCACTTTCACCACCGCGATGTCGGCCGCCCCGGCCGCCCTGACCTTGAGCGGGTCCTCCGCCTTGCGGATCGACTCGTCGGCCGCGACGGGCACCTCGACCCGCCGCCGCACCCGGGCCAGTTCGCCGAGCGAGGCGCACGGCTGCTCGACGTACTCCAGCGTGAACCGGTCGAGTTCCTTGATCGCGTGGACGGCCTGATCGACGTCCCAGCCGCCGTTGGCGTCGACCCTGACCCGTCCTCCGGGACCCAGCGCGTCGCGGACCGCCTCCACCCGGGCGAGGTCGTCGGCGAGCGTCTGGCCCGTCTCGGCGACCTTGACCTTCGCGGTCGAGCAGCCCGAGGCGCGCACCATCGCGGCGGCCTTCTCCGGCCCGACCGCGGGCACCGTCGTGTTCACCGGGATCGCCTCCCGCAGCCCCTGTGGCCACCCCTCGAACGCGGCCTCCCGCGCGCAGGCCAGCCAGCGCGCGCTCTCGGCCGGGCCGTATTCGGGGAACGGCGAGAACTCCCCCCAGCCGTAGGGGCCCCTGATCAGGATGCCCTCCCGTGCGGTCTGCCCCCGGAACCGGACCACCATGGGAATCCGGAACACCCGCAGCTCCACGCCACCCTCCCCGCTCTCCGGCACCGGCCCGGCTACCCTGACCACGTGGTCGATCGTCCGGTGCACGCACTCATCCTGCCGCCAGGCCCAGCCCTCGCCGACGCCGTGGGCGCCGCGCTCGACGGCTCCGGTCCGGCGGTCCTGCCGATCGCGCCATCGTTGCCCGATCGGGCGGTCAGGGCCCTGTTCGACACGCTGCGGCCGACCCATGTCACCACATCCGAGGGCACGACCGTGCTCCCGGAGGGCGTCCCCGCCGACGGCGACACCGCAGTGATCATCGCGACTTCGGGCTCGACGGGCGTCCCGAAGGGCGTCGAACTGTCGGCGCGGGCCCTGCTGGCCTCGGCGCGGGCCTCGCTCGACCGCATCGGCGCCAAGCCGGGCGACCGCTGGCTGTGCTGCCTGCCGCCCTCCCACGTGTCAGGGCTCCAGGTCATCACCCGCGCGCTCCTGTGCGGCACCGACCCGATCGTCCACGACAGCTTCGATCCCGTGGACGTCATGGCCTCCGGCGCCGACCACGTCTCGCTGGTGCCCACCCAGCTCCGCCGCCTGCCCGACGTGTCGGCGTTCGCCACGATCCTGCTGGGCGGCGCGGCGGCCACCCCCGACCTGCTGGCCCGCCATCCGAGGATCTTCACCACCTACGGCATGACGGAGACCTGCGGTGGCTGCGTGTACGACGGCCGCCCCCTTGACAATGTAGATCTGCAACTGGCCCCCGACGGCCGCATCATGATCGCCGGTCCCACGCTCATGAACGGCCTGCGCCTCGGCCCCCGTCACACGGACAAGTGGTTCACCACCAACGACCTCGGAGACCTCTCCGGCGGCCGCCTGAAGGTCCTGGGCCGCGCCGACGACGTGATCAACACCGGCGGCCAGAAGGTCGTCGCCGGGGTCGTCCAGGACATCCTGGCGACCCATCCCAAGGTGCGCGAGGTCGTCGTGATCGGCCGCCCCGACCCCGAATGGGGCCAGGTCGTGGTGGCCGTCGTGGCGGGCGAGGCGACGCTCGAGGAACTGCGCAGCCATGCCAAATCGGAACTGCCCGCGTACGCCGCACCGAAGGTGTTGGTGCAGGTCACAGCGCTTCCCCTGCTCCCCAACGGCAAACCCGATATGGTCGCCATACGGAACCAAGTGTGACAATCATCCGTCTTACGATCAGGTAGTCCTGACGAAAGGAACCACTCCCATGATCCCGACCCCGAAGACGCTGATCTCCGCGGGGATCGTCGGTGTCATCGTCGTCGGAGGCCTGACCGTGGCGGCCGCCGCGGCCGACGGCCGGCTCCAGATCGAGCAGCAGCGTTTGCTCAAGACCGTCGAGGGCAGCAAGGACGTCGCGACGCCGACGCCCGAGCCCGTCCCCTCCAACGTGGTGGTCAGGGAGCTGGAGTCCGACCCCGAAGAGGTCAGCGGCTACTGGACCCCCGAGAACCTCGAGCAGGCCGAGCCGATGGAGATCCCCCGCGTCGAGGTCACCCTCAACTGACGACTGCGCCGGTTTTTGTGCGGTTTAGGTAACACGGGAACAAATATCCGGCGTTGGCGTTCTTACTAAGGCAGCCGTGGTGGCGCATGGGCGCCCCGGCATTGCCGAGAACTCATTGACGACGAAAATTTGATCTCCGCGAAGGAGGAGGTGTCCTCATGCCCCGAACCGCCGTGGCGTCTACCTCGCCCGCGCGCGAGGCCATTCCGACGACTCTCGACCAGCTCCTGGAGCGGGGCCGGAAGCAGGGTCGCCTTTCCCTGACCGAGCTGCGCGAGGCGTTCGTGAACGCCGGCGTGAGCGCGACCAAGGCCCGTGGGATCCTGCGCGGCCTGACCGAGGCCGGGGTGAGCCTCGCAGAAACCGCCGAAGACACCACGAAGGGTACGTCCCCTGTCAAGGACGACGACGAGGTGACCGAGGCCGAGATCGAGGCCGCCGGCGACCTCGACGACAACTCCTCGGCGATGGGCGACTCCGTCCACACCTACCTGAAGTCGATCGGCCGCCGTACGCTGCTCACCGCCGCCCAGGAGGTCGAGCTCGCCCGCCGCATCGAGGCCGGTCTGTACGCCGAATACAAGCTCGACGCGGCCGAGGAGAGCGGCGAGCGCCTCTCCGCGCTGGCCCGCGAGGACCTCGAATGGGTCATCGAAGACGGCCGCCGCGCCAAGGACCACATGCTGGAGGCCAACCTCCGGCTGGTCGTGTCGGTCGCCAAGAAGTACACCGACCGGGGCATGGCCCTGCTCGACGTCGTACAGGAGGGCAACCTCGGCCTCATCAGGGCCGTGGAGAAGTTCGACTACACCAAGGGCTTCAAGTTCTCGACCTACGCCATGTGGTGGATCAGGCAGGCCATCCAGCGCGGCTTCGCCGACTCGGCCCGGACGATCCGGCTCCCGGTCCACGTGCTGGAGATGCTCTCCAAGCTGTCCCGCGTGGAGCGTGACATGCACCAGCGCCTCGGCCGCGAACCCACGCCCGAGGAACTGGCCACGGAGCTCGACCGCACCCCCGACCAGATCGAGGACCTGCTCCGCACCAGCCGCCAGCCGATCAGCCTCGACAGCACCATCGGCGAGGACGGCGAGACCCGCATCGGCGACCTGATCGAGGACGTCGACTCTCTGGAGGCCTCCGAGGTGGTCGACCGGCAGTTGCTGGCCGAGCAGCTCAAGGGCGTGCTGAACAACCTGTCGCCGCGCGAGGCCAAGATCATGGCCCTGCGCTTCGGCCTGGCCGACGGCAAGCCCCACACGCTCGACGAGATCGGCAAGCACCTCGGCCTGACCAGAGAGCGCATCCGCCAGCTGGAGAAGGAATCCCTCTCCAAGCTCCGCCACCCGAGCAACGCCCGCCCACTGCTCGACTGGGCGAGCTAGAACCTCCCGGTACGGGGGTCACTCCCGACCCGCACCGTCCCCGACGCTGGCCCGGTTACACTCCGCTCGACCGGGCCAGCCAAAACGTGACCCTCAGGGGCGTGCCGCCTCGGGGGTGAGCCCGGTCCAGCGCCGGAAGGCGCGGTAGAAGGAATTGGCGTCGTCGTAGGCCAGGAGATAGGCGATCTGGGCCGTGGTGAGGGACCGGTCGGCCAGATAGCCGCGGGCGAGCCTCTCCCTGGTGTCGCTCAGCACGGCCTGGTAACTGGTCCCCTCCGCCTGAAGCTGCCGCTGGACGGTGCGCGGGCTGAGCATGAGCTGGGCCGCGATGGCGTTGATCGAGCTCTCCCCGGCCGGAAGGCGCTCGTGGAGCGCCGCGCGCACCCGGTCGGCGGTGGTGGCGGACGCCTCCATCTCGGACAGGCGGCGGCGCAGTTCCGGCGCGAAGAAGGTCCACATCGACTCGTCCTCGGTGAGGAACGGCAGCGCGGCGTCCCCGGCGGAGAACGTCAGGCCGTCGACCTCGGCCTCGACGATGGGCGAGCCGAAATAGGAGGTCATCTCGGCCGAAGGCGGCGGAGCCCCGCGCATCGCGAGCCGGGTCGGCCGCACCTCCCGCCGCGTGCCGATGCGCGCCAGCGCGACCCAGAACGCGAACTCGCCCGCCACCAGCAGCCGTGGTGGCGGCGGCCCGTCGGGCCAGCGGAAGGTGATGGCCAGCCCGTCGTGACCGGTGGTGACGTCGAGGTGCACCGGGCCGATGAGCGGCTTGAAGGCGGCGATGCGTTCGGCCGCGGTACGCAGGTCGGCGCTGCACAGCGCCGCGAAGATCGGCGGGTTGAACGCCTCGACCGAGATGGCGCCTCCGATCTTCGCCGCCAGGTCGGGATCGGCCGCCTCGGCGTCGACCGCGTCCCAGAACCGGTAGTACTCGGCGGGCGTCAGGGTGACCGCGCCCTGCGCGAAGACCCCGGCCGGCAACCGGGCCCGCCGCAGCACCCGCGCGACGGAGATCCCGAGGTCGTGCAGGAGCGCACGCGTGCCCGGGTCGAGGGTGAACCGCTCTGAGGCCATCAGCCCATGCTAGGTCTCCGCGTCCACGGCGGACATGCCGGAAGCGCCATCCGGCTTGCCGAAGGCGCCATCTTCAGTTGGCGCGAACGGCAAGAAGGAAGGCGTCATCCGCTAGTTCCCTGACGCGCCGCCGACCCTAACGTTGGGGACACGGCCACCGCAGCGGCGGGCGGCGCGAACAGACGGAGACCATCATGACCGGCACGATCCTCATCACCGGAAGCTCCAGCGGCATCGGCCGGGCGACCGCCTGGCACTTCCACGAGCAGGGCTGGAACGTCATCGCCACCATGCGCGACCCCGAGCGCGAGACCGGACTCACCGAACTGGAGAACGTGCTCGTCACCCGGCTCGACGTGCAGGACTCCTCTTCGATCACCGCGGCCGTCGACGCCGGCCTGGAGCGGTTCGGCCGGATCGACGTCCTGCTCAACAATGCGGGATACGGCGCCTACGGCCTGCTCGAGGCGACCCCGATGGACAAGATCCGCCGTCAGTTCGACGTCAACGTCCTGGGCCTGCTGGAGACGACCAGGGCCGTCCTGCCGCACCTGCGCGCCAACGGCGGCGGCACGGTCGTCAACGTCTCCTCCATCGGCGGCAAGGTCACCTTCCCGCTCGGCACGCTGTACCACGGCACCAAGTTCGCCGTCGAAGGGCTGAGCGAGGCCCTCCACTACGAACTGGCCGCGATCGGCGTCAAGGTCAAAATCGTCGAGCCCGGCTTCGTCAACACCGACTTCGGCGGGCGCTCGTTCGACTTCACCAACGACGAGACCCTCACCGAATACCAGAAGCTCGTCGGCGCGTTCTTCGCCGCCCAAGGGCAGATGAGCACCGGGGGCGACGAACCCGAGGTCGTCGCCGAGACCGTCTACCAGGCGGTGACCGACGGCACCGACCGGCTCCGCTACACCGCGGGGCCGTACGCGGCCGACCTGATCGCCACCCGCGCCGCCACCGACGACGCGACCTTCATCGGCGGCGTCAAGCTCCAGTTCGGACTCTGACCCGCTCGCAACCGGCTCCGGCAGACCGCTATGAGGTCAGTTCGATGAGGGACAGGACCGCGCCCGCCGGGTCGGCCACGACCGCCGCCCAGCCGGTGGGCAGGTCGAACGGCGGGACCTGGACCGTCCCGCCCAGGTCGGCCACGACGCGGCAGGACTCCTCGCAGTCGGCCACCGCGAAGTAGACCATCCAGTGGGGTGGGATCTCCGGGGGCCAGGAGTCGGTCATCTCGACCATTCCGGCAACCGTGGTCTTCGACCGTTTCAGGTCGAACTCGGTGTAGCTGCCGCTGCCGCTCAGGAAGGGCGCCCGGCGGCCGTTCCAGCCGAAGACCCTGCCGTAGAAGGCCGAAGCCTCGTCGGCGTCGCGGGCTGCGAGTTCCGTCCAGCAGAAGGCACCCGGAACCCCGCGCGCGCCCGCACCTTCAAGCGCCACGGGCTCCCATAACGCGAACTCGGCCCCCGAAGGGTCGGCCAGGATGCTGCGCCAGCCCTGTTCGCGGCCCTCGTCGTAGATCCGCTCGGGGCCGGTGAGGACCTGGGCTCCGGCGTCGTCGGCGCGGCGGGTCGACTCGTCGATGTCGTCGGCCGCGATGTGGACCAGCCAGGCCGGCCCGCCGGGACGGGCGGGGCCCAGCCCGGCGACCGGCTCGCCGCGCAGGAGCGCCGTGGAGGCGCTGCGCCCGCGCGGCTCGAAATCCCAGCCGAACACGCCGTGGTAGAACTGCTCGCTGAGCGCGAGATCGGCCGTGCCGACCTCGACCCAGCACGGCCGGCCCGCCGCGTATCTCACCCGTCCGGGCATCTCTCCGGCCTCCCTGACCCCAAGGTAATCCTTAGACGGCGCAGCGTGCCGGTGCGTTGACGCCCCGGATATTCCCGGTAGGTATTTCTTAACCAAGCGTCCATGCGCCGACGCGACCGCCGGGCCGCGTCAGGCGCACTTCTTCACCCGGATCAGCGGGCCGCGGCGGGCACCGGACGCGGCAGGCGGACGATACCGCTCAGCCGGTTCTCCTCGCGGAGGGTGCGCAGCTTGCTCACCTCGGTGGTCCACTTGGCGCCGTCGGGGGTCGCCCGGCCCTTGCGGCGGCGGATGCGGTCGTCGTAGGCCTTCACGCCGAAGACCGCCCGCTGCGCCGCCTCGGCGGCCCGCAGAGCGGCGGTGAGCGCCTGGTCGTAGCCGATCCCGGCCTCGCGCAGCTCGGCCTCGGAGGCACCGGCGGCCCGGCGGGCGCGCAGGTTTGCCTCCGCCTGGCGGGCCTTGTCGAGCAGGTCACCGTAGCTCTTGGAGATCTCCTGGTCGGCGTGGAACCTGACCTCCGCCTCCCGGCTCACCCGCGGACGGAAAAACGCCATCGTCAACCCCTCAGTCCTGATTGAAACGCACTGGTCGACAGCGTAGACCCTCCCCTGTCCGGCCGGGATGGCAGGATGATCGCATGCCTGCCAAGCGCCCTCCCACACCGCTCTCGCGCGAACGCATCATCGACGCCGCCCTCCACATCGCCGACGGGCAGGGCCTGCGCCGATTGACCATGCGACGGCTGGGCGACGCGCTCCAGGTCGAGGCGATGGCGATCTACCACCACCTCCCTCGGGGCAAGGAGGCGCTGATGGACGCGCTGGCGGAACACGTGACGGCCGTCCAGGTCGAGCCGAGGGAGGCCTCCTGGCAGGAGATCGCCCGCGACTGGGCGCGCGCCGCGCGGGCCGCCCTGATGGAGCATCCCGGGGTGTTGTCGCTGGCGCTGACCAAACCCCCGAAGGGCATGGCCCTGCTGGCCATGTCGAGTCAGGTCGAACAGCTGAGAGACGCCGGTCTCGGCCGGCCCCAGGAGGCGGTGCAGACTCTGCGCGCCTACGTCTACGGGGCGGTCGCGGTCGAGATGCAGGCCTCCGGCTGGGCCGATCCCGACGCCGAGGTGGAGAAGGCGCGGGTGGCCACGGGCGACGCCGATTTCGAGCGCGGATTGACGGCGGTGCTCACCGGTTTGGAGAGCTCGTAACGGCTCGTTTACCGAAGTGACGGCGTGTCGCGCTTGGGGTGTTATCGTGCATCGGGCACCCTTGTGTCGTAGGTCACACACATGATCACACCCCCCTACCAGGGTGTGGGCGAAATCGTCCGAACGGGCTATGTCCTTGTGGAGTGACCTGGCGCACACTGGTGTAGGCCAACACGTGGTGTAGGCCAATTTGCGTCAACTAAACCCCATACCGCTCGTCCCCCACTTCGCTGGGCGGATCCACGTCACGAGCGACAAGAGAAAGACACGGAGCCCCGGCGATGTGCCCTCATGAGCCCTGCTGTCCTCACGCGGAAGCGCAGGACCGCGAAGCCGCCCGCACAGTGGCGGCCCACCCCGAACAAGGGTGGAGCCTCCTCTGCAACGGCGTCGTCCTCTTCGAGGACACCGGCGAACTGCTCCCCAACGGCGCGATCATCGCTCCGCACCGGCCGACCGACATGGCCATCACCGCCGCCTGACGCGGCGACTCACGGGGGATCACCGGCGCGCCAGCAGCCAGCGCGCCACCTCCGCCCCGATCAGGGCGGGGTTCTTACGGAGATCATGATTCTCTCCGGGTAGCACGACCAGCCGTTCCGCGTCCGCCTCATCAGGCACCCCGAACGGATCACGGTCACCGTTGATCACCAGTACCCCCGCCCCCGCGCCGCGCAGTTCGGCGACCCGTGACTTCTCCGGGTGACCGGGCGGATGCAGAGGAAACGCCAGCGCCACCACCCCGACGGCACCCACGTCCTTGGCTGTACGGCAGGTGACGCGCGCCCCGTTGCTCCGCCCCCCTTGGGCGATCGGCAGTCCCGGAAAGCGCTCCTTGATCGCCGTGGCGATGGCGATCCAGCTCTCGTCCTGCCGGACCGCCGACCCCGGCGCCCGCGCCCCCCTGAGGCGGAACGGCTGGGTGATCCGGGCGACGGCGATGTTCTCCCCCACGCACGCGTCGCGCACCGCGAGCAGGTCGGGCGCGTCCACTCCCCCGGCCGAGCCGTGGGTCAGCAGCAGCACCATGCCCGCCCGGCCCGGGTCGTCGATCTCCGCCCGACCCGGCCCGTGAGGTGTGTCGATCTCCATAACCGCACGTTATCGCGGGTCCCTCCACCGCATGACCGAGGTGTCATCCGAATGGATGATGACGCCTCGGAGGGGGTGTGCCAGATTTGGGGACGTGCCTGACACATCTCTTCCGCATGAAGACCTGCGCGCCACCCTGGCGGCCCGCCGCGACCTGGGCCCGGCCTACGAAGACGCCCTGGTCGACTCGTTCATCGAGAAACTCGACAACGAGATCACCGCGCGCGTCCAGGCCGAGGTGGCCCGGCGAGGGGACGTCAAGCCCCCCAAGCCCGACAACAGCCACATCCCCATCGCCCTGGGCTCCCTCGGCATCGGCATCCCGCTGACCGCCATCGCCGCCTCCCAGGCGGGCAGCTTCGGCCTGCTCCTGGCCTGGGGCGGCATCGTCCTGGTCAACATGGCCGCAGCCATCCGCCGCAAGCGCAACTAGGTTCCGCGCCACCCGGCGCCGACGGCGATCCGCCTCGGCGCCATTTCCCGTTGCGGGGCTACGCCCGGCCTCGGCGCATTTCCACCTGGGCGGCCAAGTCGGCGTCCTCGTGGTCGAGGCCGTAGGTCCAGACCGTTTCCGCGTCGGCGTCCCGCCCGCGCAGCGGCAGGGTGCGGGCCAGCAGCTCGATCGCCAGGGCGGCCGTGTCGGCGTCCGGGCCCGCTTCGACCGCGACCTCGAACTCGGCGCAGGCCATCTCCAGGTGGGCGATGCCCAGCAGGACACGGAGCCGTGCGGCGTCGGCGACGCCCGGGACGGCCAGGGCCTGGAGCAGGAGGTCGGCCGCCTCGGCGGGGGCGTTCTCCTCCAGCAGGATCTGGGCCATGCGCTCGGCCGTGACCGACAGGCCGACCGCGGCGCTGGCCTGGTCGGGGGCCGCCGTGTCGGCGGCGAGCGTCGCGAAGATCGCCGCCGCGGCGTCGAGGTCCCCGGCGTCATAGAGGCGCCGGGCCTCGTCGATCTGCCGTCCGGAGTCGATGGCCGTCATCTCGGGGGGCCTCCAGGGAACCGGGCCGAAAGGGATTGCGAAGATCCTAACGACCGGGTCCCCCATTAGGCGGCAGACATGCGGAAGGTGATGGGTTTCTGTCTCCCCCTTCAGGGAAGGGTCAGCCGGTTCAGTCCTCGTAGGCCGAAAGAGGCGGGCAGGCGCAGACCAGGTTGCGGTCGCCGTAAGCCTGGTCGATGCGCCGGACCGGCACCCAGTACTTCTGGTCGCGCAGCGAGGCCACCGGGTAGGCCGCCTCGGTCCGGGTGTACGGGTGGTCCCACTCGTCGGCCGTCAGCACGTCGGCCGTGTGGGGGGCGTTGCGCAGCGGGTTGTCCTTGGCGTCGTACAGGCCCGAAGCGACCTTGGAGATCTCCCCGCGCACCGCGATCATGGCGTCGGCGAAGCGGTCGAGTTCGGCCAGGTCCTCCGACTCGGTGGGCTCGATCATCAGCGTCCCGGCCACGGGGAAGGACATGGTCGGGGCGTGGAAGCCGTAGTCGATCAGGCGCTTGGCGACGTCGTCGACGGTCACCCCCGTTTCGCGGGTGATGGCGCGCAGGTCGATGATGCACTCGTGGGCGACCAGGCCCTCGCGCCCGGTGTAGAGGACGGGGTAGTGCGGGGCGAGCCGCCGGGCCAGGTAGTTGGCCGACAGGATCGCCTGCTCGGTCGCGGCCTTGAGGCCGTCGGCGCCCATCATCCGCACGTACGCCCACGAGATCGGCAGGATGCCCGCCGATCCGAACGGCGCGGCCGAGACCGGGCCGACGACGCCGCGTCCCGGGAGGAACGGGGCCAGGTGGGCCTTGACCGCGACCGGGCCGACGCCGGGGCCGCCGCCGCCGTGCGGGATGCAGAAGGTCTTGTGCAGGTTCAGGTGGGACACGTCGGCGCCGAACTCGCCCAGTTTGGCCAGGCCGACGAGGGCGTTGAGGTTGGCGCCGTCGACGTAGACCTGCCCGCCGGCCTCGTGGACCTTCGCGCACAGGTCGACGATGGTCTGCTCGTAGACGCCGTGGGTCGACGGGTAGGTGACCATGATCGCCGCCAGCCGGTCGGCGTGCTTGGCGATCTTGGCGTCGAGGTCGGCCATGTCGACGTTGCCGTCGGCGTCACAGGCGACCACGACGACCCGCATGCCCGCCATGACGGCGGAGGCGGCGTTGGTGCCGTGGGCCGACGACGGGATCAGGCAGACGTCGCGCTCGTGGTCGCCCCCGGCACGGTGGTAGGCCCTGATGGCCAGCAGGCCGGCGAACTCGCCCTGCGACCCGGCGTTGGGCTGGATGGAGACGGCGTCGTAGCCGGTCACCTCGGCCAGCCAGTCTTCCAGGCTGAGGATCAGGTCGGTGTAGCCGTCGGTCTGCTCGGCGGGCGCGAACGGGTGGATCGACGCGAACTCGGGCCAGGTGATCGGCTCCATCTCGGTGGTCGCGTTGAGCTTCATCGTGCACGACCCGAGCGGGATCATCGACCGGTCGAGCGCGATGTCCTTGTCCTGGAGCCTGCGCAGGTAGCGCAGCATCGCCGTCTCCGACCGGTAGTCGTGGAAGACGGGGTGGGTCAGGTAGCCGGTGGTCCGCTGGAGGCCCTGGGGCAGCGCGTCGTCGGTGGAGATGTCGAGATCGTCCACGGAGGGGCCGTCGACGCCGAAGGCCGTCCAGACGGCGCTCAGGTGCGCGGAGGTGGTTTTCTCGTCACAGGCCACCGCGATGTGGTCGTCGCCGTCCTCGCGGACGTTGACGCCGAGGTCCCGGGCCGCCGCCGCGACCGCGGCCGCGCGGCCCGGCACGCGGGCGGTCACGGTGTCGAAGAACTCGTCGTGGACGACCTCGACGCCCCCCGCGCGCAGCCCCGCGGCCAGCACGGCGGCGTGCCGGTGGGCCCGCAGGGCGATCCGGCGCAGGCCCTCGGGGCCGTGGTAGACGGCGTACATCGACGCGATCACCGCCAGCAGGACCTGGGCGGTGCAGATGTTGCTGGTCGCCTTCTCGCGGCGGATGTGCTGCTCGCGGGTCTGGAGCGCCAGCCGGTAGGCGGGGCGGCCGTCGGCGTCGATCGACACGCCGACCAGGCGTCCGGGCATCTGCCGCTGGAGGCCCTCACGTACCGACATGTAGGCGGCGTGCGGACCGCCGAACCCGAGCGGGACGCCGAAGCGCTGCGACGATCCGACCGCGATGTCGGCCCCGAGGGTGCCGGGCGCCTCCAGCACGGTCAGCGCGAGCAGGTCGGCCGCCACGGTCACGACCGCCCCGGCCGCCTTGGCGCTCGCGGCCAGCGCCCGGAAGTCGGCCACCCGGCCCGAGGCCCCCGGATACTGCACCAGGATCCCGAAACATTCGGGCAGCTCACCGGTGTAGTCGGACTCGACGAGGGTGATGCCGAGCGGCTCGGCGCGGGTGGCGAGCACCGCCTTGGTCTGCGGGAGCGCGTCGGCGTCGACCACGAACACGTCGGCCTTGACCTTGGAGGCCCGGCGGGCCAGCGTCATCGCCTCGGCGGCGGCGGTGGCCTCGTCCAGGAGGGAGGCGCCGGCGACGTCGAGGCCGGTCAGGTCGCTGACCACGGTCTGGAAGTTGAGCAGCGCCTCCAGGCGCCCCTGCGAGATCTCCGGCTGGTACGGCGTGTAGGCCGTGTACCACCCCGGGTTCTCCAGCACGTTGCGCAGGATCACGCCCGGCGTGATCGTGTCGTGGTAGCCCAGGCCGATCATCGAGGTCAGCACGGTGTTGCGGGCGGCCAGCGCGCGCAGTTCGGCGAGCGTCTCGGGCTCGGACAGCGCGGGCGGCAGGGCGAGGGCCCCGGCGGTGCGGATCGAGTCGGGGACCGCCACGGCGACCAGGTCGGCGACGGTCTCGTAGCCGACGGCCTCCAGCATGCGGGCCTGGGCGGCGTCGGAAGGACCGATGTGGCGGGTGGCGAACGGCGGGGCGTCCAGGTCACGGAGCGGTGTGCGGTCGGTCATGACAGGGAACTCCAGGGCAGGCGAGACCGGGCGGTCTCCCCCTCTGTCATGGAACCTGAGAGCTTCACCGGACGACGACGGCCGGTTTTCCCCTTCGGTGAGGCGCCGCCTGGACGGCGGACCTGCTTTTCAGAGCTGCCTCGCCTGGCGGTACGGGTGCCTGAGAGATTCCGGGGAGGTTTGCTCCTTCGGCGCCCCATTCAGTGCAGATGGGGACTCTCCCGCGCAGGGTCGATGGCTACAACCACCTTACCCGTACCCCTGAGCTGGGGTCTCAACCGGTCTTCCGAGCCCTCCGCCGCTGGGCCAGTTCATCGGAGGGGTGGTCGGCCTCGTCACTGTCGGGGCCGACCGCGAGTTCCCCCGGCAGCTCCGCGAGTGATCCCTCGACCTCGCGCCAGACCCGGCCGAGGGCGATGCCGAAGACCCCCTGCCCTCCTTGGAGGAGGTCGATGACCTCGTCGGCGGAGGTGCACTCGTAGACGCTCACGCCGTCGCTCATGAGGGTGATCTGGGCGAGGTCGTTGACCCCGCGGTCGCGCAGGTGCTGGACGGCGGTGCGGATCTGCTGGAGGGAGACCCCGGTGTCGAGGAGCCGTTTGACGACCTTGAGCACCAGGATGTCGCGGAAGCTGTAGAGCCGCTGGGATCCGGAGCCCTGGGCGGGCCGGATCGTCGGCTGCACCAGGTCGGTGCGCGCCCAGTAGTCGAGCTGGCGGTAGGTGATCCCGGCGGCGGAACACGCCGTGGGACCGCGGTAGCCGATGTCGTCACGCACCGCCGCGGGCCGCTCGTCGAACAGCAGGCCCTGCTCACCGGCGCGCTCCCGCGCCGACTCACGCTGAACCGCGTCGTGCTGGTCGGCTTTGTTACCCTCGCCGCTGCTGACCGCCACTGCGGACCTCCGGCTTTCTCTCATCCCACGGTCTGATCTGGGGGTACGCGAACTACAACCGTGGATTCACTTGCACCGTAGGACTGGGGAAAGGCACAGTCAACGACCGCCCCCGGCGCGTCGTGAAGGTGAGATAACCCCTCAACTCAACCCGCACGGCCGAAATCCTCGGGGCTGATGTTGTCCAGGAACTCCCGGAACTTCTCGACCTCGTCCTCCTGGTCATCGGCCATGCTGACGCCGTTCTCCCGCATCACGTCTTCGCTGGCGAAGATCAACGCGTCGGTCCGGAGGGCCAGGGCGATGGAGTCGGAAGGACGTGCGCTTACCTCTACGCCGTTGGAGAACACCAGGTCGGCGTAGAAGATGCCGTCACGCAACGCGACGATGTTGACGCGTTCGAGTGAGACCTTGAGCGCGCCCAGCACGTTGCGGAAAAGATCATGGGTCAGCGGTCGGGGCGGTGGCTCGTCCGCCTGGGCGAGCGCGATCGCCGTCGCCTCGGTCATCCCAATCCATATCGGCAGGTAGCGGTCGCCGTTCGCCTCCTTGAGAAGGACGATCGGCTGGTTCGAGGGCATCTCCACCCGGACCCCCACGAACTCCATCTGCAACACAGGCGCTCACTCTCCGGGATGCGGCATTTCACCAGGTATTCAACTCACCAGGCATTCAACGTAACACCCACGCGCCGGACCCGCGTCAACGGCCGAGTGAGCCGCGGACGGCCCCTTCCAGCAGCGCGGCGTGGATACGTAATAACAACCCGGTGATCTCCCGTGCCGATTCCCCGGCATGGTCGATGGCCCCCGGGGCCCGGCGGCGCAGCAAAGGTGCGACGGCCTGCTCGACCAGGCCCGCCTCGCGTTCGGCGGCGGCCTTGACCGTGCGCAGGTGCCGGGCGTGCAGGCCGAAGGAGGCCAGCGCGCCCACGCTGCGGGCGATCTCGAGGGACGCCTCGTCGTAGAACCGGGCCGTCGAGGTGATCAGGCCGTAGTCTTCGAGCTCGGCCAGCGTCTCCTCGTCGATCTCGGCCGCGGCCAGCAGCTCTTCCCTGCTGAGCCGCACGGCCACCGGCTCGCTGTCGACCCCCCGTGGGCGCGACGACTCGTCGAGCTGGGTCTTGATCACGCGCAGCGGCAGGTAACGATCGCGCTGGGCGGTCAGGATGAACCGCAGCCGCTCCACGTCGCCCGGGGTGAACTTGCGGTAGCCGGAGGGGCTGCGCTCGGGCTCGATGAGCCCTTCGCCCTCCAGAAACCGGATCTTGGAGATCGTGACGTCGGGGAACTCGCCCTGAAGCTGGGCGAGCACCTCCCCGATGCTCATGAAGGCCCTGGCCGCCTCGGCGCCCATGATCAGCCCCGGGTCAGGAACACCAGCCGGAACTTCCCGATCTGCACCTCGTCCCCCCCCGCGAGGGGGAACTCCTCGATGCGCTCCCGGTTCACGTAGGTGCCGTTGAGGCTGCCGACGTCACGGGCGGTGAACTGGCCGCCGCGCCGGTAGAACTCGGCGTGCCGCCGCGACACGGTGACGTCGTCGAGGAAGATGTCGCTCTCGGGGTGCCGGCCGGCCGTCGTGAGGTCGCTGTCGAGCAGGAACCGGCTGCCGGCGTTGGGGCCGCGCATCACGACGAGGAGGGCGGTGCCGGGCGGCAGCTGCTCGATCGCGGAACGGTCCGGAAGCAGGCCTTGGCCGGTCGCCTCCTCGATGGCCTCAAGGGAGATCGTCGAGGTGTTGTCGGGGACGAAGCCCTGACCCGTCGAATAGGGGTTGGGAGGAGCCTGGGTGTGTGCCGGTGGGCTCAGCGGCGAACCGCATCGCGAACAGAAACGGGCATCCTCGGGGTTGGGGTGACCGCACTGCGTGCAGTAGACGCTGGGCATCGAACGGCTCGGCCTCTCTCACGACTAGCTCAAACTTGCGAATGCCGAAACTTACGCTGATCAGGCACATAGGTCAAGGCAGACGCGCCGGACAATGGCCACCCAACGCTATCGTCAGGCACCGGCCACGGTCCATGGCGCCACACCAACCACATGTGATCACCGTTTCGGGTCAGGCTATCGTTTCATGCCGAACCGGCGGCCCGCTCGACCACGTCGGCCCATCGTTCGAGAAGCGACTGCGCGGTGTCCATGTCGTGACCCTCGGCCCACAGGTGGGTGACGGCTTCCGACGGGTCGGGCAGCACCAGCGCCCAGCTACCGTCTTCACCGACGACGCGCACGCCGTCGGTGGTGTCGATGCGGTCGCCCTCGGCGGCCTCGACGACCGAGCGCATGACCGCGCCCTTGTGGGCCCACGGGGTGGGGACGGTGCGGCGCAGGAGCTTGGTCTCGGGGATGCGGGCGTCGATCTGGCTGAGCGACAGGCGGGTGCGGGCGACCAGGCCGAGCAGCCGCAGGAAGACGGCCAGGCCGTCGACCGTGGGGCCGAACTCGGGCACGATGAAGCCGCCCCGGCCGTCGCAGGCGAACACCATTTCCGGGTGGCGCGAGGCGGTGGTGAGGGCGTCGGTGCTGGTGGCCGTCCAGTCGACGTGGACGCCGTGGAAGCGGCAGACCATCTCGGCGACGCGGGTCGTGGTCACCGGCAGGGCGACGCGGCCGCCCCGGCGTTCGGCGGCGACCAGGTCGAGCACTACCAGAAGGGCCCGCTCCTCACTGATGAGCTGGCCCTTCTCGTCGACGAGGGAGACCCGCTCCCCCACCGGATCGAAACGGACTCCGAAGGCGGCCCGCGAGGAGGCCACGAGCTCGGCGAGCCGTTGCAGGTCACGGCGGCGTTCGGCGAAGGTCTCGGTGGGTGAGGCGTCGTCGAGCCGGTTGTTCACTGTGAGAACCCCCACACCGACGCGGCCGAGCAGGCTGGGCAGCACCAGCGAGGCGGTGCCGCCGGCGCAGTCGACGACGACCTTCATCTCGGCGTCCTTCACGCCGGTCATGTCGACGCAGCGGACCAGGTCGCGCGAGTAGGTGTCGAGGGCGCGGGCCGGGAAGGACAGTTCGGCGATCTCGCCGGGGAAGGCGCGGCGGTATTCCTGGCGGGAGAAGACGCGTTCCAATTTGCGCTGCGCGGCCTGGGAGAGGTCGGCACCCGTTTCGTCCATGAAGACGATGTCGACGCTCTGGGGGTCGCCCGCCGTCGTGCGCAGGGCGATGCCGCCCTTCACGGTCTCGCGGGAGGTGTGGAAGCGGGCCACCGGCATGGCGGCGGCCTCGAGGTCGACCACGTTGATGGCGCTGGCGTTGAGGGCGCTGATGACGGCGCGCTTGAGGGCGCGGGCGGCCCGGGAGCCGTCGCGGCTGGTGACGACGGTGTCGCCCTTGCTGAGGGTCGTGGCGTAGGCGCTGGCCAGGCGTACACACAACTCGGGGGTGATCTCGACGTTGACCAGGCCGCTGACGCCCCTCGGGCCGAACAGGCTGCGCTGGCCCCGGGACTCCCAGATGACGCTGGTGTTGACGACGGCGCCGGCCTCGACGGTCTTGAAGGGGTAGATCTTGACGCCGCTGGAGACGTAGGCCTCGGCCTCGATGACGCACTCGTCGCCGACGACGGCGTTCTCCTCGATGCGGGCCGCCGCCATGACGTCGGTGTTCTTGCCGACCACGCAGCCGCGCAGGTTGGCCGCCGGGCCGACGTAGACGTTGTCGTGGACGACCGCGCGGTGCAGGAACGCCCCCTCTTTGACGACGGCGTTGCTGCCGAGCACGGTGTACTCGCGCAGTTCGGCGCCAGCCTCGACCTTGGCGTAGTCGCCGATGAACAGGGGGCCCTTGAGCACCGCCTCGGGGTCGACGGAGGCGCCCTCGGCGGCCCACACGCCGGGCGAGAGCTCGAACGCGTCGAAGTCGATCTTGACGCGGCCCTCCAGCACGTCGGCCTGGGCCTTCAGATAGCTCTCGTGGGTGCCGACGTCCTCCCAGTAGCCGTCGGCGACGTAGCCGAACAGCCGCTCGCCGCGCTCCAGCAGCTTGGGGAACACATCGGACGACCAGTCGACCGACCGGCCCGCCGGCACCTCGTCGAGGACGGCCGGTTCCATGATGTAGATGCCGGTGTTGACGGTGTCGGAGAAGACCTGGCCCCAGGTGGGCTTCTCGAGGAAGCGCTGGATGCGGCCGTGGTCGTCGACGATGATGATGCCGAACTCCAGCGGGTTGGGCACCCGCTTGAGGCCGATGGTGACCAGCGCCCGGTGCTCGCGGTGGAACCGGAGCATGTCGGTCAGGTCGATGTCGGTGAGGGCGTCGCCCGAGATGACCAGGAAGCGGTCTTCCCGCAGCCGGTCGGCGGCGTTCTTGACGCTCCCCGCGGTGCCGAGGGGGCTCTCCTCGGTGGCGTAGTGGAGGGTCATGCCGAGCTCGTCGCCGTCGCCGAAGTAGTTGCGGATCAGCGCGGCCAGGAACTGGACGGTCACGACGGTCTCGGTGTAGCCGTGGCGCTTGAGCAGCCGGAGCACGTGTTCCATGATCGGCCGGTTGATCACGGGGAGGAGGGGTTTGGGCTGGTTGGCGGTCATCGGCCGCAGCCTGGTTCCTTCCCCGCCCGCCATCACCACGGCCTTCACGGGATGATCACCCTCTTCAGGAAACGCGTGCGAGCTGCCGCACCTGCACCACGTAAAGCACCCCTGCCCACCAGTACAGACCCGTACCCCAGATGACGAACGCCCACCCGAAAATCGCCGAGATCTCCGCATACCACCCTTGGTGGGCGGCCAGGAAGAGCAGCGGGAAGGCGTACATGAGGTTGGCGGTGGCGGCCTTGCCCAGGAAGTGGACGGGCAGGGCGTAGCCGTAGCCCATGCGGCGCAGGAACGGCACGGTGAACAGCAGCAGGACGTCGCGGCCGATGACCAGCGCGGCCAGCCACCACGGGATGATGTCGCGCAGCACCAGGCCCGCGAGGGTGGCCAGGATGTAGAGGCGGTCGGCCGCCGGGTCGATGAGGCGGCCGAGCTTGCTCGTCTGGTTCCAGGCGCGGGCGAGCTTGCCGTCGAGCCAGTCGGAGAAGCCCGCCACCATCAGCAGGGCGATGGCCCAGCCGTCGGCCTTCGGGCCGAGGATCAGCCACAGGAAGACCGGGACGCCGAGCAGACGCAGGAAGCTCAGCAGGTTGGGGATCGTCCAGATCCGGTCTTCGCCGGTAGTCACGACCCCGACCCTACATGCGCGGCGGTTGCGCGAAGCCGTCCGCCGGGCGGAAGTCGGGGCCGACCAGGCCGAGGCGGTGGGCGACCACGGCGACCTGGGTGCGGTTGCGCAGCCGCAGCTTCTCCATGAGCGCCGCGACGTGGGTCTTCACCGTGGTCACGCCGACGTGCAGCCGGGCGGCGATCTCCTGGTTCGACAGGCCGGTGCCGACCAGGGTGAGCACCTGCGTCTCGCGGTCGGTCAGGAACGAGGGACGCTCGGGCGCGCGCTGGTCTTCGGCGGCTAGGGCGCGGGCGACCACGCGGCGCAGCACCGAGGGGGCCAGGAGCTGCTCGCCGTGGGCGGCACGGCGGACGGCGTCGACCATGCGGTCGGGCGGGTCGTCCTTGACCAGGAAGCCCATCGCGCCGGCCCGCAGCGCGGCGTACACGTTCTCGTCCTCGGCGAAGGTGGTCAGCACGACCACGCGGGCCGACGGGTGGGCGGCCAGGATGCGGCGGGTGGCCTCCAGGCCGTCGACGCGCGGCATCCGCAGGTCCATCAGGACGACGTCGGGCCGTTCGCGTTCCACGACCCGCACCGCGTCGACGCCGTCGGCGGCCTCGCCGCAGACCGCCACGTCTCCGGCGGCCTCCAGCATCATGCGCACCCCGGCCCGGACCAGCGCCTGGTCGTCGGCGACCACGACGCGGATCATCGGGCCACCACCCCGAAGGTGGCCACCAGGCGCCAGCCGCCGTCGGGCAGCGGACCGGCGGTCAGCCGTCCGCCGAGGGCGCGCGCGCGTTCGCGCATGCCGGCCACACCGTGCCCCGACGACGGCAGCTCCATCGGAGCCGTACCCGGGGTGTTGCGGATCTCTACGACGAGCTCCTTCTCATCGGCCGTGACGCTCACCGTCGCCCGGCTTCCCTCTCCCGCGTGCTTGAGCACGTTGGTCAGTCCCTCTTGGACGATCCGGGCCGCCGACGCGCGGGCCACCAGCGCGGCGCGGGCGGTCTCGGGGGCGATCTCCAGGACCACCTCGATCCCGGCGGCGGTCACCCGGGCGGCGGCGTCGCGCATGACCTCGTCGGGGTCGGCCACCGGCAGGGTCGCGCCGGAGATCCCGCCGGGCCCGGGGTCGCGCAGCACCGCCAGCAGGCCGCGCAGGTCGTCGAGGACCTGGTGGCCGGTGTCGCGGATGTCGGCCAGCGCCTCGGCGGCCGGTCCGCCCGCCCCGGCGTACTGGGCCGCGCCCGCCCGCAGCACCATCGCGCCCACGTGGTGGGCGACGATGTCGTGGACCTCGCGGGCGATCCGCTCGCGTTCGGCCAGCCGGTCGCTGCGGGCCCGTTCGGCCCGCAGCTCCTCTTCTCTTCTCGCGGCTGTACGCCGTGCGCCCACATAGGCCCCGATCGCGGCCGGAGCCACCACCATGGTCGCGACGACCCCGTAGGTCAGCCCGGTGACGTCGCTCCGGGAGTCGATCACGGTGGCCAGGGTGACCCCGCAGGTCAGCAGGTATCCGGCGCCCAGCCAGCGCCAGGTGGCCTGGCTGGCGAACACGGCCAGCGCCACGAACAGCACGACCCGGAGGCTGTCGGCGACCGGCGGCACCAGGTTGTCGGCCACCAGCACGAGCGCGCTCTCGAACAGCAGCACCGCCCCGGGCAGCCACCGGATCGCCCCCAGCGCCAGCCCCGACAGCACCGCCAGCAGGCCGACGCCGCCGACCCGCAGGTCGTGGCCGTCCCAGTAGGACCAGGTGCCGAGGACGGCGTAGGCGACTCCCCCGGCGGCGAACAGCACGTCGAGCAGCGGCGCGGCCTCCTCGCCCCGGTCGCGGCGGTCGGCCGCGCCCTGGAGATAGCGCCCGATGAGGACCGGCAGCAGCACGATGCCGACGACGTAGTACCAGTAGTTCCTGGTGAAGGCGACGCCCGGATCGGCCAGGTTGACCGCGGTGGCCAGGCACGCGGCGACGGCGGCGACGGCCGTCCAGGCCAGGGTGCGCCGGCGGGCGACCACGCCGACCACTATCGGCAGCAGGATCTGCACGCCGTCGACCAGCCCCGACCCCACGTTGTCGAACACGAGGAGCAGCCCGGCGAGCGCGAACGCGACCGCGATCGGCCGGTGGCGCAGGAACGCCAGCGGCAGGCCGGTGCAGACCGCGATCAGCATCACCTGGTAGCCGTGCGGGGTCGGCGCGCCCGTCCACGACTCGCTCGCGAGCACCGACAGCGCGGCACCGGAGGCGGCCAGGACGAGGTCCGGCCACCAGGTGACGCGCCACCGGAGGTATGACATGAATGCACGGTAGCGGCCCAAATGGGCAGCGGATCCCGTCTCGCCTCCGCCAAGTGGCCGGTCACTCGGCCGGTAGGACGGCACGCTCACCCCCCTCGGCCGCCTAGGTTCCAGGTATGGCCAACGAATCAGCCCTCTTCTTCGGGCAGTTCCTGCGCTCCCCCGCCTCCGTCGGCGCCATCGCCCCCAGTTCCCGGCGGCTCGCCGAGCAGGTGTGCGTGCCGATCCCGGAGCAGGGCGACCCCGTGGTGGTCGAGCTGGGTCCTGGAACAGGTCCCTTCACCGCCGAGATCCAGCGCCGGCTGGGCGGCCGGGGACGGCACCTGGCGGTCGAGCTCAACCCGAAGCTGGCGGCCCATCTGTCCGACCGCCACCCGGGGGTCGAGGTCGTCGTCGACGACGCGTGCGGGCTGCCGACGCTGCTGTCCGACCGGGGGGTGGCCCAGGCCGACGTGATCATCAGCGGCCTGCCGTGGGCCGCGTTCTCGCCGAAACTGCAGGACAGCCTGATGAAGGCGATCCTCGGCTCGCTGAACCCGGGCGGCGCGTTCACGATGTTCGCCTACGTCCACGCGATGCTGCTGCCCCCGGCGCTGCGGATCCGGCGGACGCTGTTCAGCTCGTTCGAGGAGGTCGTGATGGGGCGGACCGTGTGGCCGAACCTGCCTCCGGCGTTCGTCTACCACGCCCGCCGGCCCCGGAAGAACACGTTCTAGAATGCGGCATGGATTTCAGGCTGCCGGAGAGCGCGCGGGCCGTACAGGACGGCATCGGGGAGATCTGCTCCCACTACGACATGTCCTACTGGGAGCGGTGCGAGGCCGAGAAGAAGTGGCCTGAAGAGGTCTGGGCCGAGCTGGCCAAGGGTGGCTGGCTCGGCCTCGCCGTTCCCGAGGAGTTCGGTGGCGGCGGGCAGGGGCTGCTCGAACTCGCGGTGGCGACCGAGACGCTGTCGGCGTCGGGGTCGGCCGGAGGGTCGGCGTTCACCTATGTCCTGACGCCCGGATTCGGGGCTCTGACGATCGCCCGGCACGGCTCCCCGGCACAGAGGGCCGATCTGCTGCCCCGGCTGGCGGCCGGGGAGATCGAGACGTGTTTCGCGCTGACCGAGCCCGACGCGGGGTCCAACTCGCTGGCCATCACCACCTCGGCCCGGCTCGACGGGTCGGAGTTCGTGGTGAACGGGCAGAAGATCTGGATCACCGGGGTGCAGCGGGCCACGTGGATGCTGCTGGTCACCCGCACGATCCCGGCCGAGGAGGCCAGGCCCCGCACCAGCGGGATGACCGTGCTGCTGGTCAACGTGCCCGAGGCGGTGGCGGCGGGGACGCTGACCTACCGGCCGATCCCCAAGATGGGCGCGAACACGACGCCCTCGAACATGGTCTTCTTCGACGACCTGCGGGTACCCGCCGCGAACGTCGTCGGTCAGGTGAACGCCGGGGCCGTCGTGCTGTGGGACATCCTCAACCCCGAACGCATCCTGCTCGGCGCCTCCGCGCTCGGCGGCGCGGAGGTCGCGCTGAGGGTCGGGGTCGACTACGCGAAGCAGCGTGAGGTGTTCGGGCGGGCCATCGGCTCGAACCAGGGCATCGCGTTCCCGCTGGCACGGGTGAAGGCGAAGATCGAACTGGCCCGGCTCATGCTCTACAAGGCGGCCTGGCTGTTCGACCGGGGCGAGCCGTGCGGGACCGAGGCGAACATCGCGAAGCTGACCGCCTCCCAGGCGTTCTGGGAGGCGGCCGACGCGGCGTTCCAGACGCACGGCGGGATGGCCTACTCGCTGGAGTATCCGGTGGCCCGGCTGCTGGCCGACGCCCGCATCGGGCTGGTGGCGCCGGTGACCGAGGAACTCCTGCTCAACTACATGGCGACGCAGGTGCTGGGGCTGCCCCGGTCGTTCTAGAACGACGCCCTGAGGCGGTCGGCGGCGAGCTTCCTGGCCTCGGCCGCCTCGGGGAAGAAGCCCGGCAGGCCGAAGAAGCCGTGCAGCGAGCCGTCGAAGCAGCGGTATTCGGCGTCGAGGTCGGCGGCGTAGCGCTCGCACTCGGCGGTCAGCGGGTCGTGCTCGGCGGTGATGACCGTGGCCGGGGCCATCCGCGACTTGTCCTTGAGCAGGGCGGGGGCGAAGCGCGGGTCGGCGCGGTCGGCGGCGTCGGCGTACTGGTCGAACATCCAGGCCACGCGGGCGGTCTCCAGGTTGTGGTGGCCCTCCTCCTCGAAACCCCGGGTGTCGGTACGCATCTCCGTACACGGATAGATGAGCATCTGGTGCGTGAGGGGCAGGCCCGCGTCGCGCGCGAGGGCGGCGCAGACGGTGGCGAGGTTGGCGCCCGCGCTCTCGCCCATGACCGCGACCCGCTCGTGGTCGGCCAGCACCCGCTCCAGCACGGCCCAGCAGTCGTCGACGGCGGCCGGGAACGGGTGCTCGGGCGCGAGCCGGTAGTCGACCGAGATCACCAGCGCGCCGGTCTGGACGGCCAGGTCACGGCACATCGGGTCGTCGACGTCGGCACTGCCGAAGACGAAGCCGCCGCCGTGGATGTAGACGACGACCGGCAGGTCGCCGGGCGCCGGGCGGAAGACCCGGACCGGCACCCCGGCGATCTCGGTGTCGAGGACCTCGTGGAGCGGGATGCGCGGGCTCCGGCCCTCGGCGTCGCCGTCGATCGGACGGCTCTCCTGGATCTCGGCGAGGGTCGGCGGGACGTAGTCGACGGCCGGAGGGAATAGGTCCAGGTACGCGCGGGCGCGGTCGTGCAGTGTCATGTACCGCACATTAGACGAGACATCCGATGAATCGCCCGTCAGACACCGTCGCCGACCGAGAGTCGCAGCCCCCGCAGGCCGGGGTGCACCGTGCCCCGGCCGGTGATCAGCAGGAGCAGGCCGGCGATCGGCCCCTCGATGCGGCGGCCGGAGCCGACCCGCCAGTCACAGTCGGTCGCGGCCAGTTCCAGACCGGCGAAGGTCCTGCGGGCGTGGAACGGGAAGCCCATCGTCCAGACGCGGTCGGCCGCCGCCATCGCGGGCTCCACCGGCATCGGGCGCTCCCGGCCGAGGGGGACGGCCATGTCCTGGCCGTGGACCAGGGCGTCGATCAGGGGTTCGAGGTGGGTGATCCCGGGGGCCTTGCGGCGGGAGCCGATCATCGCGCGGATGTCCTCGGCGTAGGTCTCGACGGGCCGCCGCGCCGCCCGGACGGCCGTGTCGTGGATCATGCGGTCGAAGCTCCCCCCGGCCTTCAGCAGGTCCCATACGGCCCTGACCGGCCGGGTGTGGGCCAGGGTGAGGTGGGCGGCGACCTCGCGCACCCGCCAGCCCGCGCAGAGCGACGGGGTCTCCCACTCCTCCTCGGTGAGTTCGTCGAGGAGGAGGGCCAGCCCGCGGCGCTCCTCGTCGATGGCGTGCCATACGGCCTCCGCGTCCATGAGGACCCCCTTTGGTATAGTTCGAGCCTCGAACCAATATGGTTCGATTCTCTGTCTATTGTCAACGGGTGCGCGGATGAACCTCGGGCTGCTCTGTTATTTCCCCTACCGGGCCATGGAGGCCCGCGTCATGGCGGCCGTCGAGGCGGCGGGGTACGCGTTCACGATCGCCCAGGGGCGGATGCTGGCCCGGGTGGGCCCCGAGGGAACCCGGGTCGGCGACCTCGCCGAGCAGGCCGGGGTCACCAAGCAGAGCGCGACGTTCCTGGTCAACCAGCTGGAGCGGCTCGGCTACGTCGAGCGGGTGCCCGACCCGGCCGACGCGCGGGCGCGGCTGGTCCGGCTGTCGGAACGAGGCTGGGCCGGGGTCGCCGTCGCCAGGAAGGTCGAGGCGGAGGTCGAGGCCGAATGGGTCGCCCACCTGGGCGAGCCCGGCGCCACCGAACTGCGCCGGGCCCTGGAACGCCTCCGCGAGATCACCGACCCCTATCAGTGATATTTCCTACTAGGATAGAAGGAAATATCACTCGACCGGGAAGCCCGGAACATGACGGAAGTGCTGCTGGGGCTGCTGGCCGGCTTCGTGGTCGCGGCGCTCGGCACCCCGGTCGGCGTCTCCGGCGCGGTGTTCCTGCTGCCGTTGCAGGGGAGCCTGCTCGGCGTCACCGGTCCGGCCGTCAGCGCGACCAACCTCGTCTTCAACACCCTGTCGACGCCGCTGGCCCTGCTGCGCGCGCCCGGCGTGCGGGCCAGGTCGGCCGAGCTGGTCGTCGTCGGTGCGGCCTGCGTGCCCGCGGCGGTGCTCGGAGCGTACGGACGGGTGACGCTGTTCGCCGATCCGGCCAGGTTCCGCATCCTGGTGATCGCGGTGCTCGCGCCGCTGGGGGTCCAGCTTCTCGTGCGGTCCTTCCGGAAGGCGCGGGAGGCGGAGCCCGAGCCGCAACCTCTGTCGGTCGTGCCGGTCGTGCCGCTGGTCGTGCTCGCGCTGGTGACCGGGGCGGTCGGCGGGGCGATCGGGATCGGCGGGGGTTCCCTGCTGGCGCCGGTGCTCGTCGCGGTGGCGCGCCGGACCGTGCAGGCCGCCGCGCCGCTCGCGCTGACCTCGACGCTGTCGACGTCGGTCTGCGGGCTGGTCGCCTACAGCCTGTTCGACCTGTTCCACATCGGCACGCCACCGGCCGCGCCCGTCTGGCACATCGGGATCGCGACCGGGGTGGGCGGGATCGCGGGGGCCCTCCTCGGCGCCACCGTGGCCCGGCGCGCCGGGGAACGCGCGCTGACGCTCCTCCTCGGCACGACCGCCACCGCCACCGCCGTCAGCCAGCTGATCCAGGTCCCCGGGTAGGGCTTACTCCCGGTCGGATCCGGGCGCATCCGGCCGGGTCGTCGTCAGAAGGGCTGGGCGGCCTCGATCAGGGACTCCATCAGGCGGTTGTCGGCGCCGCGTTCCGGGTGCCACTGCACGCCCACGCAGAACCGGTGGCCCTGGAGCTCGATGCCCTCCACGATCTGGTCGTCGCCCCACGCCACCGCCAGGAGGCCCTGGCCGAGCTTCTTCACCGCCTGGTGGTGCGGCGCGTTCACCTCGATGCGGTCGCCGACGGCCTTGCCGATCTTGCTGGACACACTGACGATCACGGTGTGCCGCGCACCCGAGTGGCGGTCGTGCGCCACCACGTCGGGCAGCCACGGAATCAGCGAACCACCCAAAGCCACGTTCAGCACGTGCATGCCACGCGAGACGGCCAAAACGGGCTTGCCCGCCGCGACGGCGGCCTTGGCCAGGGCGATCTCGAAACGGTCGCGGTGGGCCTGGGGCTCGTCGACCCGCGACTCGCGGGGTTCGCCGTACAACGCCGGGTCGAGCTCGATGCCGCCGGCCAGCAGGACACCGTCGAGGCCGCGCAGATGGTCGTCGACATTGGCCGCGAGCAGCGGCGGCAACAGGACGGGCACGCCGCCGGCCTTCTCCACGGCCCGCGAGTAGCCCTGCGGCGAGACCACGGCCTCCCGCACCCACGCACCCCAGCGGGCGGCCTCAAGGTAGCTGGTGATGCCAATGATCGGACGAGCCATGGAGTCTCCAGTAGGTTGCGCGCGACGGCATGCCCATCATGGCGCACATGATTTCGGTTTTGTCACGTATCCCACGCTTCTTCAGCAGATTCACCGACCCCCCTCCCGGCAATGCGAATCGCGTTCGCGTTCCTTGTCCGAAAATGTCGCTCCCGGCGCCTACGGAGGATCACGTCGCCGTTACCAACAGTCTCCTTTGAGGTGAATCAGTTGTGACGTCCATCTCCGAGTGGAAGACTCCCAAATGAGCGAACGGATGTGCCGGGGGGCCGCCACGCTCATTCACCCGGAACCGTCAGGGAGGTGGATCGGCAGACCGGAAGAACCTATTCCGGTCACAAGGGTGGGACCAATACATGTCGTTGAATCCGCGCCTCGTCAAAGAGAGTTTCTCCGTCGTCGAGCCTGTCGCGGAGCGAGCAGCCGCGTACTTCTACGGCCGCCTGTTCGCGCAGAGTCCGCATCTCCGGGGCATGTTCCCCCCGGCGATGGACATCACGCGAGACCGTCTTTTCGGCTCGCTGACCCGGATCGTCTGGATGCTGGACAGCCCGGACAGCCTGGGGGGGTATCTGGGACAACTCGGTCGTGACCACCGTAAGTACGGTGTGATGGCCGAGCACTACACCGCCGTCGGCAACGCGTTGCTGGCGACCATCAAACGCTTCGCGGCCGAAATCTGGAACGCGGAGATCGAGGCGGCGTGGGTGGCCGCCTACACCGCAGCGGCCGATCTCATGATCGGCGCCGCCGACGCCGACGCGGGCGTGAACCCCGCCTGGTGGCTGGCCGAGGTGGTCGACCACGACCGCCGCGCGCCCGACATCACCGTCGTCACGCTGCGGCCCGGCCAGCGCATGGACTTCACGCCTGGTCAGTACGTCAACGTGCAGGTCGCCCGCTGGCCCCGCGTCTGGCGGACCTTCTCCATCGCCAACGCGCCGCGGGCCGACAACACGATCACGCTGCACGTGCGCACCCTGCCCGGCGGCTGGGTGAGCACCGCGCTCGCGCAGCACACCAAGATCGGCGACCAGGTCCTCCTCGGGCCGCCGGTCGGCACCATGGCGCCGCCCGAGGGCGAGCGCGACATCCTCTGCGTGGCCGGCGGCACCGGCCTGGCCCCGCTGAAGGCCATCGTCGAGCAGGTCATCGCCTCGGGGCGGCGGCCCAACATCTCGATGATCGTGGGCGCCCGCCGGGCGGCCGAGCTCTACGACCTGCCCGACCTGCGCCGAATGGAGTCGGGCTTCCCGTGGCTGAGCGTGCTGCCGGTGGTGTCGCAACAGGATTCGTACACGGGAATGAGAGGTGACCTCGACGAGGTGGTGCCGAGGATCAGTTCGTGGACGGGCCACGAAGTGTATGTGTGCGGTCCGTCGACGATGGTGAACGCGACCGTGCGGCGGCTGCTCGACAGCGGGGTGCCGCTGGCGAGCATCCACCGGGACGCGATTCAGGGTGAACCCTGAAGCATGCCCCCGACAGGGCCGCGCCCTGGCACGATAAGCGGATGAACGCCCGGCCGGTCACGCTGGTGACCTTCGTGCTGCCCAGTACCCTGCGCCACTGGATCGGTGACGACACCGAGGTCAAGGTGTTCGCCGTCGCCCCCGGAGCGTCGGAGACCCCGACGCTCGGCGGGGCGCTCGACACGCTCCGCCGCACCCATCCCGATCTGGAGGGGCGGCTGCGCGACGAATACGGCGCGCTGCGGCGGCACATCGGCATCTTCGTGTGCGGAGAGAACGCCCGGCGCCTGGGCGGGCTCGACTGTGAGCTCCCCCCGGGCGCCGAGGTCTACGTGTTGCCCGCGCTCAACTAGCGCCGGGTTCAGGGCGAGACGCGGCCGTTGGCGTTGAAGGCGGCGTGGGTGAGCGGCATGAGGCCCGCCCACAACGCCTCCATCTTCTCGCCGACCATCTCGATCTCGCGCTGCGGGAACGACGGCACGGCGGCCCGGTCGTCTTTGGTGCGCAGCGACAGGAAGTGCATCAGCGCGCGGGCGTTGCACGTGGCGTACATCGAGGAGAACAGGCCCACGGGCAGGACCGCCCGCGCGACCTCACGGGCGACTCCGGCCTCGAGCATCTTCTGGTACGCCGCGTAGGACGCCCGGTAGGACTCCTCCATCGTCTCGGAGACGAGGGCGTGCTGCTCGGGGGTGCCGTCGACGAACTCGTACTTCCCGGGACGGCCCTGCTGCACGAGCTGGCGGTCGGGACCGGGCACGTAGAAGACCGGCTGGAGCTCCCGGTAACGGCCGCTCTCCTCGTTGTACGACCAGACGCGGTGGCGGTGGAACTCGCGGAACACGAAGATCGGCGCACTGATGAAGAAGGTCATCGAGTTGTGCTCGAACGGGGAACCGTGCCGGTCGCGCATCAGGAAGTTGATCAGGCCCTTGGACCGTTCGGGGTCCTTGTGGATCTCCTCCAGAGACTGTTCACCGGCCGTCGAGACCCGGGCCGCCCACAGCACGTCCGAGTCGGACGCGCTGTGTTTGACCAGTTCAACGGATACGTCACTTTGCAACTTCACCATGGGCCAGAAGCCTAGCCATGGTTCTCAGGTGATGTCTCTCCGCGTGGTCGTGAGGTTGGCGACCACGGCGAACACCACGGCGTAGCCGACCAGCACGAGCGCGCCGCCCCAGGCGGGCAGCAGGTTCGACTGCCCCAGCCCGGTGTCGATGTCGATGCTCAGCAACGCCTGGGACGCGCCGCCGGGCAGCCACTTGCCGACCGGCTGGAGCGCCGGGAAGGCGGCCAGGATCGACTCGATGACGTAGGCCCACACGATGCCGCCGATCAGCGCGGCGACCTGGTTGCGCACGAGCGCGCCGAGGCCGATGCCGAACAGGGCGTACAGGACCAGGGTGGCGAACACCCCGATGGTGAGCTGCGGGATGCGGCCGGAGGTCAGGTCGATCTCGCCGCCGCCGATCAGCACCGCGGTGATGGACACGACGGCGGTGAACAGCAGCGAGATGACCGCGAAGAACACCCCGATGATCACTCCGGCGCCGAGCTTGGCGGCGATGACGCGGCCCCGCTTGGGAGTGGTCAGGAAGGTGCCGGTGATCGTCTGGTAGCGGTATTCGCTCGTCATCAGCACGATGCCCAGGATCATCGTGAAGATGTTGGCCCCGGAGGCGAAGCTGAGGGCGAGCGGCAGCCACGCCGGGTCGTCGAGCGCGGGCAGGCCGGGCGCGCCGTTGGCGGGGGCCGACCCGGCCGAGGCGATCAGGAACGCCAGGCCGAACGCGGTGAAGGCGAACATGACCAGGGCCATCGCCCACCACAGGCGGGTGGTGAACAGCTTCTGGAGTTCGGCGCGGATCAGGTTCGTCACGGCTTGACCTCCTCGCCGGTCAGTTCGAGGAAGACGCTCTGCAGGTCGGAGCGCTCGTGGATGACCTCGGTGAGGAGCACCCGCTGGTCGAGGGCCAGGCGGCCGATCTCCTCGGCGTCCAGGCCCTTGACGCGGAGCACGCCCGGTTCGGTCTCCTCGACCTCGGCTCCGGCGGCGCGCAGGGCGGGGGCGAAGTCGTCCTTGGTCTTCACGCGGACCGCGCCGCCGCCGTTGCCGTTTCCGGTGAGCTCGGCGAGGGTGCCCTGGCGGACCATGCGGCCCTTGGCGATGATCACGACGTTGTCGACGGTCTGCTCGACCTCGGCCAGCACGTGGCTGGAGACCAGCACGGCCGCGCCGGTGTCGCGGGCCAGGTGCCGCAGGAAGCCGCGCAGCCACTGGATGCCCGCCGGGTCGAGGCCGTTGGCGGGTTCGTCCAGGATGAAGATCTTCGGCTGGCCGAGCAGCGCGCCCGCGAGGGCGAGGCGCTGGCGCATGCCGAGCGAGAAGCCGCCGACGCGCTTGGCGGCGGCGTCGGCGAGCCCGACCTGGTCGAGCGCCTCGTCGGGACGGGTGGCCGGGAGCCCGGCCGCCGTGCAGAGGATGCGCAGGTGGTCGCGGGCGGTGCGGCCCGGGTGGAAGCTGGTGGCCTCCAGAACCGCACCGACCTCGTTCAGGGGATGGGAGAGCGACGCGTACCGCCGGCCGTTGACCAGGGCCTCCCCCGAGTCGGGGGTGACCAGGCCGAGCAGGGAGCGAAGAGTGGTGGTCTTACCGGCGCCGTTCGGACCGAGGTAGCCCGTGACGGTTCCGGCCTCCACCGTGAAGGAGACGTCGTCGACGGCGCGGACGGCGCCGAACGATTTGCTGAGGTTCCGGATCTCTATGGCAGTCATGGCGTTTCAAGTCTTTACGCCAAGATCGATCCATTCCTCCTACCTGAAGACGATTTAGAGTCGGTAGATCCGACGAGCGTTCCCCGACCCGATCATCCCTGCGACCCGTTCCGCGTCACCCGCCGACCAGTCGCCCGCCTCGACCCGCGCGGCCAGCTCACGGGCCAGGACGGTCCGGTGCCGCAGCGCCCCCAGGTAGACGGTCTCGGCCACGCCCCATCCGCCGGAACCGAACATGATCTTGTGGAACGGCGCCAGGTCGAGCACCTGGGCCAGCCCGTCGCGCACGTCGATGTGCACATGCGGGAACGTCGCGGCCAGGAAGGCGGCCTGACGCTCGTACGGCGAGCAGTGCAGCAGGATCACCGGCACCCCGAGAGGCCCGAGCGCCCGGACGAACGGCGCCAGCAGGGTCGGGTCGGACCGGTGCAGCACCCCCAGCTCGACCCCCGAGTGGCCGCACGGGATCTGGAGCGGCATCGCCCGCTCGCGCGCCACGTCGACCCCGGTCCAGAGCAGATACCGCAGCAGCACCGGGTCGGTCAGGACGGCCTTCGGTTCGGCCGTGCGCCGCCCCGCCGCCGCCAGCACCGCGCCGCGCGCGGGCCGGACCGGGTCGATGTTGAGCCCGCAGCGGTAGCCGATCACGGTCGACAGCCCGACCGCCCGGGAGGCCCGCGCGGCGACCTCGCCGCGCAGCCGGTCGAGGTAGCCGCTCGCGCTGAGCCCCTCTTCCGCGACCTCCTGCTCTACCCGCTCCAGCCGGACGATCTCGTCGGAGGCCGCTCCCCCGAGCCGTCCCGTCTCGGCCACCGACAGCAGGTCGGGCGCGGCCTCGGTGCCGGTGTCGACCAGGAACGCGACCACCCCGGCCGCCCGCAGCAGCGTGCGGTTGACCTCGGCGGCGCCCAGCTCGGCGCGCCTGGCCAGGTAGACGGCGGCCGGCGCGTGCGGGTCGAGACCCAGGACGGGCGCGCACCAGCGCCGGATCGCGACGCCCTCGGGGGTGTCGAAATGGGTCGTCCCGGGCGGCGCGGAATGACCCGCCCGGGTGATCAGCGTCTCGAACTGCGCCCTGACCAGGGTGTCGCGGCGGACACCCTGGCAGTGGTGGTCGACGAGAGGCGCCGCCAGCGCCGCCCGGACCGGACCCGGCAACACCGGCGTCATTTCCTTCGTCCCCCTCGTTACGGCCTCTTGTAACAGGGTCAGGACTTTAGGGCCGGTGGCGCCGGGCGGTCAGGCGTTCGGTGCGATCTTTACCGCGCCAGCTTGAGCACGTTGGAGATGATCTTCGCTCCGGCGCCGCCCTCGGTGGTGAGGATCGACTCCGGGTGGAACTGCACCCCGAAGCGGCGGTTGACGACGTCCTCGATCGCCATCACGGCGCCGTCGGCGGTCGCCGCGGTGACCGTGAACCCCTGCACGCCCGGGTGCTTGGCGTGCAGCGAGTGGTAGCGGGCGGCGGTGAACGCCTCGGGCAGGCCGTCGAGCAGCGCGCTGTCGCCCTCGCGCTTGACCTGGCCGCGCTTGCCGTGCTCGGGGTAGGGCAGCAGGTCGAGCCGGCCGCCCGCCTGCTCGACCATGGCCTGGAGCCCGAGGCAGACGCCGAAGACGGGCAGGTTCCGGTCATACAGCGCGGTGACCAGCGCGTCGGTGCCGAAGTCGGTGGGCCAGCCGGGGCCGGGCGACAGGACGACCAGGGTCGGCGCGATCTCCTCGATCATCGCGATCGGGAAGCCGTGGCGCAGCGTGACGACCGTGGCGCCCTGCTGGCGGAAGTAGTCGGCCAGCGTGTTGACGAACGAGTCCTCGTGGTCGACGAGCAGGACCGTGTGGCCCTCGCCCGGCAGGTCTTTTTCGACGGCGGTGAGAACCTCCTCGCTCTTCCCCACTGCGGCGAGCGCCCCGAGCAGCGCGCTGGCCTTGAGCTCGGTCTCGCGCTCCTCGGCGTCGGGGTCGGAGTCGAACAGCAGGGTCGCGCCGGCCCGGACGGTCGCCACGCCGTTCTTGATCTGGGCGGTGCGCAGGGTGAGGCCGGTGTTCATCGAGCCGTCGAAGCCGATGAAGCCGACCGCGCCGCCGTACCAGCGGCGGGTGGTGGCCTCGTTGTCCTCGATGAACTGCATCGCCCACGTCTTCGGGGCGCCGGTGACGGTGACCGCCCACATGTGGGTGAGGAAGGCGTCGAGGGCGTCGAACTCGGGGCGCAGGTAGCCCTCGATGTGGTCGACGGTGTGGATCAGCCGCGAGTACATCTCGATCTGGCGGCGGCCGATGACCTTGACCGAGCCCGGGACGCAGATGCGCGACTTGTCGTTGCGGTCGACGTCGGTGCACATCGTCAGCTCCGACTCCTCCTTCACGCTGGACAGGAGGGTGCGGATCGCCTCGGCGTCCTCGACCGGGTTGGCGCCCCGGGCGATCGTGCCGGAGATCGGGCAGGTCTCGACGCGCTCGCCGCTGACGCGGACGTACATCTCCGGGGAGGCGCCGACCAGGTGCTCGCCCTCACCGATGCTGATGATGAACTCGTAGGGCGCCGGGTTGCTGGTGCGCAGGCCACGGTAGAAGGCGGGCGGGTCGTCGCAGGGCGCGTGGAAGACCTGGCCGGGGACGACCTCGAACAGGTCGCCGCGCTTGAACTTCTCCTTGGCCTTGGCGACGACGTCGGCGTAGGTGCCCCTGACCGGGTCGGCCGGGATGTCGGTCGCCTTGGTGAGCTCGGCGGAGTCGCCGGAGCGCGGCAGGCCCTTGGTGGAGGCGTCCTGGTAGGAGAACTCGTAGGTGTACTCCAGCACGGTCTCCTTCACCCGGTCGATCACCACGAGGCGGTCGGGCAGGTGGAGGACCAGGTCGCGCTGGTCGGCGGGGCGTTCCAGTGCGTACCGGATCGGTTCGAACTGGAAGGCCAGGTCGTAGCCGAAGGCGCCGTACAGGCCGAGGTGCGGGTCGTTGCCCTTGAACGCGGCGATGACCTCGCGGATCGCGGTGAAGACCGTCGGCCGCCGGGAGCGCATCTCCTCGGGGAGCCACTCGTCGGACGGGTGGACCTCGACCTCGGTGAAGGTGTCGGTGGGCGTGCCGACGACCTCTCCGGCGGCGCGGAGACAGGCCGCGACGGCGGGGAGCACGACGGCGCCCCGGTCGTTGAGCGCGCGGGCCGAGATGCGGCGGCCCTTCGCGACGAGTTCGAGGCAGGGGTCGGCGTAGCCGAAGGCCCATCGGCTGTATCTGCCCGGATAGTCCATGCCCGAGGAGAACGCCCCGCCCCGGCGGGTGCCGAGTGAGTCGACGATCTCCTCCAGAGCCGCCTCGGGCACGGCGCGCACCACGCGCTCGACCCCGATGCCGCCCGCCGTGGTGTAACCGCTGGTCTCCACTGTCGCCCCTTGATCCACTTGAGGCCCCGGGGGCGGAAACACAGAAGGCCGCCCTCATTCCCGGGGCGGCCTGTTTCGATTCGCGAGAAACCTGAGCTAGGGGCCGCCGTTAGCGGCGCCACCACTGCTGCTGAGGAATTCGCATGTCGCACACGATAACACGCGCGGCCCCGCATGTCGGGCAAATGCGTGGGCAGGCGGCGACTCGGCGTGTCCGTTCCGTCGGGGGGCGGGTGACCGCTCGGCGCGCCCAGTCTGCCGCTTGTCGACGGGAGCTCCCCCGGTGATCTACCGGTGTGACACGGGTCACTTTACGCTCCAATCGACAACTTGTCGGAAGGAGAGTCCGTTGACGGAACCACGCTCCCCCAGATCGGACCGCAGCCCGTGGAACTGGGTGTTGCTGCCCGCCGTCGTCATCCCGCTCGTCCCGCTGCTGTTCAACCATGAGGAACCCCGGCTGCTCGGCATCCCGCTGTTCTACTGGCTCCAGCTCGTCTTCATCCTGGTCAGCGTGGCGGCGACCCTGATCGTCTACCGGGTGACCCGCCGATGAACGAGCACATCACCGAGATCGTCGTCTTCACGGCGCTGTTCCTGCTGGTCAGCGGCATGGGCTTCGTGGCCTCGCGGTGGCGGCGGGCCGACAACCTGGCCTCGCTCAACGAGTGGGGGCTGGGCGGGCGCAACTTCGGGTCGTGGATCACCTGGTTCCTGGTGGGTGGCGACCTCTACACCGCGTACACCTTCGTGGCGGTGCCCGCGCTGCTGTTCGGGGCCGGGGCGATGGGGTTCTTCGCGGTTCCCTACACGGTCATCGTCTATCCGCTGGTCATGCTGGTGCTGGTCCGGCTGTGGTCGGTGTCGCACGTGCACGGGCTGGTCACACCGGCCGATTTCGTGCGGGTACGTTTCGGGTCGCCGACCCTGGCGCTGCTGGTCGCCGTCACGGGGATCGTGGCGACGATGCCGTACATCGCGTTGCAGCTCATCGGCATCGAGGCCGTGCTGAAGACGATGGGGGTGACCGGGGACCTGCCGCTGATCATCGCGTTCGCGATCCTGGCGGCGTACACCTACCAGAGTGGCCTGAGGGCTCCGGCGCTGATCGCGTTCGTGAAGGACATCCTCATCTACGTCGTGATCCTCGTCGCGGTGATCTACATCCCGGCGCGGCTGGGCGGGTTCGGGTCGATCTTCGACGCGGCCGAGGCCAAGTTCGCCGCGACGCCCGCGCCCGGTGACGGGATCCTGCTCAACGCCAACAACCAGCTGCAGTACATCACCCTGGCGCTCGGCTCGGCGCTGGCGCTGTTCCTCTATCCGCACAGCGTGACCGGGGTGCTGGCGTCGCGGTCGCGCGACGTGATCAAGCGGAACATGTCGGCGCTGCCCGCCTACAGCCTCCTGCTGGGGCTGATCGCGCTGCTCGGCTACATGGCCATCGCGGCCGGGGTCACCCCGATCGGGACCGACGTGAACACGGTCGTGCCGCAGCTGTTCGACCAGATGTTCCCCGACTGGTTCACCGGGGTCGCGTTCGCGGCCATCGGCATCGGCGCGCTGGTGCCGGCGGCGATCATGTCGATCGCGGCGGCGAACCTGTTCACCAGGAACATCTACAAGGAGTACCTCCGCAGGGACGCCACCGACGCGCAGGAGGCCAGGGTCAGCAAGCTGACCTCGCTCGTCGTGAAGGTCGGCGCGGTGCTGTGCATCCTGCTGATCGACCCGCAGTTCTCGATCGACCTCCAGCTCATCGGCGGGGTGATCATCCTGCAGACGCTGCCGTCGGTGGCGCTGGGCCTGTTCACCCGCTGGTTCCACCGCGTGGGGCTGATCGCGGGCTGGGCGGCCGGGATGACGGCCGGGATGGTGCTGCTCTACAACATCTCGAACCCGGCCAACGGCCACGCCCACTTCGGCGGCTCGGCGTTCCCGCTGGGCAAGCTCGGCTTCGACACGTCGATGACGATCTACGCGGGGTTCCTGGCGCTGCTGGTCAACCTGGTCGTCGCCGTCGTGGCGACGCTGCTGGCCCGGCGTCTCGGGTCGGCCGACGGCGTGGACGGCACCGCGCCCTCCGACTACACCGCCGACGCCGGTGACCCTCAGGTGAAGGAGGACCTGGAGGTGGCTCCGACCCCTTAACTTACGGCGCCTTTACATCGTAGATTCAAAGGCGGTTCTCACGTGGTCTTCATCCGTGCTTCCTAGCGTGAACGTCATGACAGACCACGACGAAGGCAAACGGGTCAGCCGGCGCACGATGATCGCCGGGGTGGGTTCGATCGGCCTGGGCGCGCTGCTCGCGGCGTGCGGATCGGGCGGCTCCACCCCGGTGACGACCTCCACCGGATCAACGGCGACCATCACTCCCCAGGCCGCTTCCGGTGACCTGACGGCACTCTTCGAATCCTCCGGTACGTGTACCCTGACCGCCTCCACCACCCAGGGGCCCTACTACTTCGACGCGGACAAGATCCGGTCGGACATCCGCGAAGATCGGCCGGGGAAGCGGCTCGACGTGGCGATCCGGGTGCGCGACAGCGAGACGTGCGAGCCGCTGAAGGACGCGGTGGTGGAGATCTGGCACTGCGACGCGGGCGGCAACTACTCGGGCGCCGAATCGCAGTCGGCGGGACGACCCGGCGGCGGGGGCACGGGCGATCTGGTGCCCACCGATGACCACCGCTATCTGCGCGGGGCGCAGGTGACCAACGCTGAGGGGATCGTCACGTTCACCACGATCTGGCCGGGGTGGTACCGGGGTCGTACCGTGCACATCCATGCCATGGTCCACGTGGGGCAGGACCGGACCCTCACCACCCAGATGATGTTCGACGAGGCCCTGAACGACGTGGTCATGGCGGCGGAGCCGTACACGGGACGGGGTGAGCGGGACACCCGCAACGAGAACGACTCGATCTTCCGGAGCGGCATGGTCATGAAGACCGTCGCGGCCGCCGACGGCTACCAGGGCGCGATCACCTTCAACGTCGACCCCGACCACGACGGCGTGTAGCCCCTCCCCTCCATCGGTGGGATCATCGGCGGGCACCGAACGCAGCGGGAGGGGAACGCCGATGACAGATCCGGCGCCAACGGGGGACGGCCTGCGCAGGGCCAGTGCGACGGCGGGACGGATCCTGATCCTGATCGCCCTGACGGCGGTCATCCTGTGGATCGTCTACCAGGTCAGAGCCGTCGCGATCAGCGTCGTGTTCGCGATCTTCATCACCGCGCTGATGATGCCCCCGGCGCGCAGACTGCGACAATGGGGGCTGAACCGGACGCTGTCGACGCTGCTCGCCTTCGTCGGGGTGCTGGCCGTGCTGGCGGGGTTCATCGCGCTGCTCGTGCCGCCGACGATCGACGGCTTCGCCGAGCTCAGCAACAGCGTCGGCAAGGTGATCACCGACCTCCAGGTCACGGCGGCCGGGTTCGGCTTCGACGAGGCGCGCATCCAGGTGCTGGTCCAGGAGGGCCAGAAGTGGGTGACCGACCGCGGCCAGGAGATCGCCTCCGGCGCGTGGACGGGCCTGCAGACCATCGGCGAGATCATGGTCGGCGCGGTGCTGGCGCTGATCCTGGCCGTCTACCTCGTGCACGGCGGCGACCAGCTGGTCAGGTGGGTGGCCGACCTGTCGCCGCGCGGCAGCCGCGCGCACATCATGACGACGAGCCGGATCGTGTTCGACGTGGTCGGGCGCTACGTCCGGGGCGTCGCGGCGGTCGGCTTCGTCGACGCGTTCTTCATCGGCATGGCGCTGTGGATCATGGGGGTCCCGATCGCCCTGCCGCTGGCGGTGCTGACGTTCGTGGGGGCGTTCCTGCCGGTCATCGGTGCCCTGTTCGCCGGGCTGCTGGCAGCGGTGGTCGCCTTCGTGGCCAAGGGCTGGATCGTGGCGGTGATCGTGATCGCGGTGACGATCCTCGTGCAGCAGCTCGAAGGCCACGTGCTGGCCCCGATGATCTACGGGAAGGCGCTCGACCTGCCGGGCGCGGTGATCCTGCTCGCCCTGACGGTCGGCAGCGTCGTCGCGGGCATCATCGGCGCGTTCCTGGCGGCCCCGGTGACCTCGGTGATCGTGGCCCTGATCCGCAACGCCCAGGGCCGCTCCCCCGACTCCGGCCCGCCCGCGTCACCCCCTGCCCCGCCTCCACCTCCGCCCGCGCCCGCTCCGGTTCCGCCGAAGCCCGCAGTGGCATGAGCTGGGAGTGGGACGACACGCTCTTCCGGGGAGCCGCCGCCCACTACCAGCGCGGCCGGCTCCCCTACGCCCCCGGCTACCCCGAACGCCTGGCCGCCCTTCTCGGCCTGGACGCCGGTAGCCGCCTGCTCGACGTCGGCTGCGGCCCGGGGACGGTGGCCCTCGCCATGGCCCCGTTCGCCGCTGAGGTGATCGGCCTCGACCCCGACGACGACATGCTGGCCGAGGCCGCCCGCCAGGCGGCCCGCCGCGGCGTGACCAACGTCCGCTGGGTCCCCGGCCGCGCCGAGGACCTGCCGGGCGACCTGGGAGGGTTCCAGGCCGTCATCTTCGCCCAGTCGTTCCACTGGGTGGACCGCGACGCCGTCGCCGCCGCCGTGCTGCGGATGCTGCCTCCCGGGGGCGCGTTCGTGCAGGTGGGCAACGTGAAAGACGTGCCGCGGCCGCAGTACGAGCGGATCGGTGAGCTGGTGCGGCGCTACCTCGGGCCGGTGCGGCGGGCGGGCCAGGGCGTGCTCGTGAACGGCACACCGGGGCGGGAGGATCTCGTCCTGGCACGGGCCGGGTTCGTGGACTTCGAACGCCACGTGGTCCCGGCCGGAGACCTGATCGCCCGCACCACCGACGACCTGGTGGCGTGGACGTTCTCCCGCTCCGACTCCGCCCCCCACCTGTTCGGCGACCGCCTGGCCGACTTCGAACGCGACCTGCGCGCCCTGCTGTCAGCGGACGGAGACTTCGCCGAACGGCTACCGGACACCGAACTCAGAATCTGGCGCAGGCCGCCCATTCGAGGAACCGGTTGACGTGAGCCTCGGCCGGTGAGGTCGTGACGGCGACCTCGCCGGCGACGATCTCGCCGCCGGTGCCGTCGAGGCTGAGGACGTCGCCTTCCTCGAGGACTCGGGCGCCCACCTGGATGGAGCCGGGCGCCACGGTCAGGCCCGCGACGCCGACCACGGCGGGTTTGCGCATCGCGCGGGCGACCACCGCCGCGTGGCTGGCCGGGCCGCCCCTCGCGGTGACGATGCCGGTGGCGGCGGCGATGCCGCGCAGGTCGAGCGGGGAGGTCTCCGGGCGGACCAGGATGACCGGACCCTCCGCCGCCATGCGGACGGCCGCCTCCGAGCTGGTGGCGATGCGTCCCGTCGCCACGCCGGGGCAGGCGCCCAGGCCCCGGGCCAGGACGTCGGCGGGGTGGGCGATGCGGGGAGTGCGTATCTGCCGGAGGTCGTCGGGGGTCACCCTCCGGAGCGCTTCGGCGCGGTCGATGAGGCCCTCGTCGGCCAGGTCGGTCGCGACGCGGATGGCGGCGGTGCCGGTGAAGCGGCCCGGTCGGACCTGGAGGAGCCACAGCCTGCCGCTCTCGTAGGTGAACTCCAGGTAGCAGGCGTCGCGGTAGTGCGCCTCGACGCGCGCCATCGCATGAGTCAGGTCGGCCCACACCTCGGGTTCGCGGGCGGCCAGGTCGTGGAGGCCCCACGGATGTTCCCGGCCGGAGACGACCGCGTCGCCCCGGCGGGCGAACAGGACGTCGCCGGACGGAGCCGGGGCGCCCGTCGACGGATCGCGGGTGAAGGCCACGCCGGTGCCGCTGTGGGGGTCGCGGTCTCCGTACACCATGGTCTGAACGATCACGGCGGTGCCCAGGTCGTGGGGGATGCCGTGGAGGTCGCGGTAGGTCCTGGCCCGGGGGGTGTGCCACGACTCGAAGACCTCGACCACCGCCTCCGGCAACGGAGAAGCAGGGAGGTCGAGGAGGGTGGTCATCATGCCGGGCATCGAGACGCTCGCGCCGGATCGTACCGAGACCCTGTCTGCGGGAAGGCCCGCCACGGCGGTGGAGAGCTCCTCCGCGAGGCCGGGGGGAAGGCAGCGGTCGCGCAGATAGGCGCGGCAGGCGTCGGTGCCGATGACGAAGCCGGGCGGTACGGGCAGACCGAGGCGGCCCAGCACGACGAGGCCGTGGGCCTTGCCTCCGAGGAGCTCGACCGGCGCCTCCGAGGTGAGCGGGTGGATCCACCTCATCGCGGGATGCCCAGCGTGACCAGCAGGTCTTCGTGAAGCTGGAACCAGATGACGTGGTAGGACGCCATGTCGTCGGTGACGAACTCCCGCTCCCCCGCGTTGGCCCTGGTCAGCGCCTCGGTGAGTCTCGGGCGGTATCCGGCGAACCTGGACAGCGCCCGCGCCAGGGTGGCGAGGACCGTGTCGGCGCGGCGGTCGAGGTCGGCCAGCAGGGAGAGGACGCGGGCGTCGCCGGCCGTGCCCGTCTGCCACGCCGTGCAGAGGTCGAGCAGTTCGGTGTTCAGCGGGAGGAACCGGTCGAGGGCCTCGGTCACGGCGGGCCGGGCACCGGCGGCGTCGAGTTCGGCGGCGACGCGGGCGGCGTGCTCGGTCTTTCCGGCCGGGGTGACGCCCCAGCCGCCGAAATAGCCCGGTTCGTAGATCACCAGCCCGGCCACGGCCAGGTCGATCAGCTCCGACTGGACGTCGGACTCGCCGCGCCCGGTCGCCTGCGCCAGCCGCGGCAGGGTGGTGAAGCCCATGCAGCGCAGCGTGTTGAGCACCAGCATCTCCATGGGCACCAGAGAATACTCCCACCATCCAGATGATGAGAACATCCGAAGTGGCCCTAAATGGATTGCCGCCCGATCTCGCCCGCGAGGATGCTCGGCCGCACAGGCACACGAGAGGAAGAACATCGCCATGTCCGCATCCAGCACGTCCCCGCCCGAGGTCCGCACGACGGCCGGAACCCTTCGTGGTGACCGCGAGTCGGGACTGGCGGTCTTCCGCGGCGTCCCGTTCGCCGAACCGCCGGTCGGCGCGCTGCGGTTCGGCGCGCCGCGGCCGGTGCGGAGCTGGGACGGCGTGCGCCCGGCCCTCGCCTACGGGCCGCCGCCTCCCCAGTCGGCCGTGCTCGCCACCACGTCGAGCACCACCGGGGACGACTGGCTGACGGTCAACGTCTGGACGCCCTCACTGGACCGGGACGCCGGGCTGCCGGTGATGGTGTGGATCCCCGGCGGTGGTTACGCCATGGGCCACTCCGGCCTGCCCGACTACGACGGCGCCCACCTGGCCGCGAGCGGGACCGTGGTCGTGACGCTCAACTACCGGCTCGGGATCGAGGGGTTCGCGCAGATCGAGGGGGCTCCGGCCAACCGGGGGCTGCTCGACCAGGTCGCGGCGCTGGAGTGGGTGCGGGACAACATCGGGGCGTTCGGCGGTGACCCCGGCCGGGTCACGGTCTTCGGGCAGTCGGCGGGCGGCGGGTCGGTCGCCGCGCTGCTCGCGATGCCGCGCGCCGCCGGACTGTTCCACCGGGCGGTCGCACAGAGCGTGCCGGGGACGTTCTTCTCCCCCGAGCTGGCCGCCGACCTCGCCGCCGCCTTCGCGGCCGAACTCGGGGTCGAGCCCACCGTGGCCGGGCTGTCGACGGTGGACCCCGAACTGCTGCCCGTCGCCGGTGACGCGGTCTTCGCCAAGATGGATCAGTGGCGGGAGCGCTGGGGTCGGATCACCCACCGGCCGATCCCGTACGCGCCCGTCGTCGACGGCGACGTGCTGCCGGCGACCCCGTGGGCCGCGCTGGCCGGCGGCGCCGCCCGGGACGTCGAGCTCCTCGTCGGGCACACCCGGGACGAACACCGGCTGTTCAGCCTGATCGACGGCGTGCTCGGCCAGGTCACCCGCGAGCAGACCGAGGCCGCCCTGCACGCCCTCGCCCCCGGCACCGCCTACCGCGAGGCGTTCCCGGACGCCTCCGACGAGGAGGTGTACGAGCTGGTCAACGCCGACTGGCTGTTCCGGATGCCGAGCGTCCTGCTGGCCGACGCGCAGGTGGCGGGCGGCGGGCGGGCCCACCTCTACGAGCTGACCTGGGCCGCCCCGGGCATGGGCGGCGCGCTCGGCTCCTGCCACGGGCTGGACGTGCCGCTCGTCTTCGGCAACCTGGGCAGCGGGCAGACCGCCATGCTGATCGGCGACCCGCCCTCCCCGGAGGCGGCCGAGCTGTCCGCGGAGATCCGGGAGGCGTGGACGGCCTTCGCCGCGCACGGCGACCCGGGCTGGCCCGCCTACGACCCCGATCGGCGGCTCACCAGGATCTTCGACACGCCCTCGACGGTGGGCGCCTACCCGGAGGAGGTCTCCCGGGCTTTGTGGCGGGAATACCGGTTCCCGCCGCTGCCGTTGACGGATCGCGGCTAATCTCCCGGTGGAGGCATGACCCCCGCACCATTCGGCGCCGATCCCTGGAGGGTTCTCATGCTTCCCCGTCTGGAGCAACTGGGCCACGCCCACTTCGGCGCCGCGGGCACCGCCCACTCCTCCGCGTCCGACGACGGCGCGATCCGTGCCGCGCTCGACGTCGACGAGCCGACCTACCCGTTCGTGCTGGTCTCGGGGCCGGGCGCGGCCCACGACCTGTTCGAGGCGATCCGCGCGACCCTTCCGGCCGACACCCCGGTGCTGCTTCCGGCGTCCGGCCGGGCGCTGGCCGCGATGGTCGAAGACGGCCTGCCGTTCTCCGACGGCAGGCCGGGGCTGGTCTATCTCGACGGCCTCACCGACGACGATCTGCTCGCGCTGACGCCCGACGTCCTCGACGAGATCCTCGACGAGGCGGTGCTGGCCGCGACCAGGCCCGGCACAACCGACGAGCGCTGCGCCGACGGACTGCGGGCCGCCTACCGGGTGGCCATGGAGTCGGGCCATCCCGACCACGCTCCCGACGCCGCGATGCGGCTGGCCGAACTCCTCTACGACGCGCTGGAGTTCGACGCGGCGCGCGCCGCCTACCAGGCCGCCATCGACTCCGGCCATCCCGACGAGACCCCCAACGCGTATGTCAGCCTGGGCGTGCTGCTCGGTGACCTGGGCGACGTCGCGGGCGAGATCGCCGCCTACCGGCGCGCGATCGACTCGGGTCACGCCGACTACGCGCCGATGGCGGCGTACAACCTCGGCATCGTCTACCGGGAGCTGGGCGACGTCCCGGCGGCGCGGGCCGCCTACCGGCTGGCCGTCGATTCCGGTCATGTACGTCACGCGTCGGCGGCGGGCAACAATCTGGGGTTCCTGCTGGTCGAGCAGGGCGACCATGAGGGGGCGCGGGCGGCGTTCCAGGGCGCCATCGACCTGGGCGATCCCGATCGGTCGGTGATGGCGGCGTACAACCTGGGCGTGCTGCTCGGCGACATGGGCGACGTCGCGGGCGAGATCGCCGCCTACCGGCGCGCGGTCGAGGCGGGGCACGCCGAGCACAGCCCGCAGGCGGCCTACAACCTCGGGTACGTCCTCGACGAGCAGGGTGATCACGAGGGGGCGCGGGCGGCCTACCAGGCGGCCATCGACTCGGGGCATCCGGCGCAGGCGCCGTGGGCGGCGTTCAACCTCGGCGTGATGCTCGGCTCCCTCGACGACAGCGCGGGCGAGGAGGCGGCCCTGCTGTTCGCCGTCGGTTCCGGCCACCCCCACTTCGCCCCGAAAGCCGCCTACTACCTGGGCATCTGTTACGAGAACCTCGACGACATCGAGGCGGCGCGGGCGGCCTACCAGGTCGCGGCCGACTCGGGCCACGACGTCGCGGCCGAGGCCCGGATGGCCCTCGACGACCTGCCGACCCCCTGAGTCAACTCCCGCAGGGCGGCGGCGAGGCGGTCGACGTCGGCGGTCGTGGTGAACAGGGCCGGGGTGACGCGGACGCAGTCGCCCTTCGCGAGGCCGCCCCGGCGGACCGTGAAGATGCGGTGACGGTCGTAGAGGTGGTCGACGATCGCGGTGTTGTCGGCCTCCGACGTGCGGCCGCTGAGGCGGAAGGCGGTCATGCCGCCGTACATCGACGGGTCGTCGGGGGTGAGGATCTCGATCGGCAGGTCGCGGACCTGGCCGACCCAGCGGTCGCGCAGGTGGCGCAGGCGGGCCTCCTTCACCGGGGCGCCGAGGGTCTCGTGGAAGTCGAGGGCGGCGCCGACGCTCAGGATCGGGGCGACGTCCATCGTGCCGGAGTGGACGCGGGAGCGGATGTCGGCCTTCTGTGACTCGTCGCCGAAGACGGGGTCGATGGCGTTCAGGCGCTCCTTGCGGATGTAGAGGAAGCCGCTGCCGAGCGGGGCGCCCATCCACTTGTGCAGGGAGAACACGCCGAAGTCGGCGCCGAGGTCGGGCAGGGTGAAGTCGAGGTGGCCCCAGGAGTGGGCGGCGTCGACGATCACGTCGACGCCCTTCTCGCGGGCCATCGCGACGATCTCCCGCACCGGGACGACCAGGCCGGTGATGTTGTTCATGTGGCTCAGCAGGAGCAGCTTGAGGCGCGGTGTCTCCAGCGCGGCGGCGTAGGTGTCGAGCACGGCCTCGCGGGTGGCCGGTTCGGGGATGACCAGGCGTTCGACGCGGGCGCCGTGCCGGGCGGCGAGCCAGCGCAGGGCCGACTGGCCGGTGTGGAAGTCGAGGTCGGCGTACATGACCGCGTCGCCCGGGGTCAGGCCGCGGTAGCCGGTGATGAGGTTCTGGAGCGCCTCGGTGCCGCCCCTGGTGAAGGCGATCTCCTCTTTCGTCACGCCGAGGAGTCCGGCGACGCGGGCGGCGATGTCGTCCGCCTTCTGCCGGTACTGGGTGCGCAGCAGGCGGCTGTTCTCGGCGTTGAGCAGGTCGGCGTAGGCGTGGTAGGCCAGCCGCACGGGCTCGGGCATGCTCCCGAAGTAGCCGTTCTCCAGGTTGACGAAGTCGGGGCTGACCCGGAACTGCCGGGCGACACCCTGCCAGTACGACTCGTTCCCGGACGGCCGGGCGAGGGCGGTGGCGGGGGCCGCCTGGATCGACCGGATCGACAGGACCGACAGCGGCAGGCCGGTGAGCATCGCGCGGCGTGACAGGGTCACGGCCCCTCCTTGATCGGCATGAGGGGGGCGATCGATTATCCGCCGGTCGCGACACCCGCGACGGCATCCGGAGCGGCGTGTCGTCGGCCTGTTACGTTGGGTGACCATGGCTTCTCACCTGGTGGGCGGCACCCCGGTGTGCCTGATCGGCGAGCCGTTCGGCCCTTTCTGGGCCAAGCTCGAAGGGGTGAACCCCGGCGGTCTCAAGGACAGGGCCGCCCTGCACATCGTCGAGCGGGCCCGCGCCCGGGGCGACCTCGCGCCCGGCGCGATGATCGTGGAGTCGACGTCGGGCACGTTCGGGCTCGGCCTGGCGCTGGCCGGGATCGTGTACGGCCATCCGGTGACCGTGGTGACCGATCCCGGCATGGAGCCACTCGTCCACCGCCTGCTCACCGCCTACGGCGTGCGGATCGAGACGGTACCGGAGCCGCATCCGGCCGGAGGCTGGCAGCGTGCCCGGCTCGACCGGGTGCGTTCGCTGATGGCCGCGCATCCGGGGGCCTACTGCCCGAACCAGTACGACAACCCGGACAACGTCGAGGCCTACGCAGGTCTGGCCGGTGAACTGGTCGAGCAGCTCGGGCGGGTCGACGTGCTGGTGTGCAGCGTGGGCACCGGAGGCCATTCGGCCGGGGTGATCAAGGCGCTCGATCCGCGGGTGAGCCTGGTCGGGGTCGACTCGATCGGGTCGACGATCTTCGGCCTGCCCGCGCGGCCCCGGCTGATGCGCGGCCTGGGCAGCAGCATCCACCCGCGCAACGTCGCCCACGAGGAGTTCGACGAGATCCACTGGGTGGCGCCCCACGAGGCGGTCTGGGCCTGCCGCACCCTGGCCGCCACCCACTTCACCACCGGCGGCTGGAGCGTCGGCGCCGTCACCGTCGTCGCGTCGTGGCTGGGCCGCACGACGCCCCCCGGCACCCGGATCGTCGCGATCTTCCCGGACGGCCCGGCCCGCTACCACGCCACGATCTACGACGACGCCTACTGCGCCCGCCACGGCCTCCTCGACCGGCCGCCCGCCGACGAACCCGACGAGATCAAGACACCCGACGAGGTCACCCGGTGGACGCGGATGGTGACGCGGTGAGCCCCGTCCGGCTGCTGATGGTCAACCAGTTCACCATCAACGTGGCGTTCTACATGCTCATGCCCTACCTGGCCGGGCATCTGTCGGGCGGGCTCGGCTTCGCCGCCTGGACGGTCGGGCTCGTGCTCGGGGTGCGCAACCTCAGCCAGCAGGGGCTGTTCCTGCTCGGCGGGGCCCTCGCCGACCGCCTGGGCTACCGCCCCGTCATCATCGCCGGGTGCCTGCTGCGGACCTTCGGGTTCGCGCTGCTCGGCTTCGCGGCGTCGCTGCCGGTGCTGCTGCTCGCGTCGGTGCTGACCGGGTTCGCGGGGGCGCTGTTCAATCCGGCCGTACGCGCCTATCTCGCCCACGCGGCCGGGGAGCGGCGGGTGGAGGCGTTCGCCCGGTTCAACGTGGCCTACCAGGCGGGGATCCTGCTGGGCCCGCTGATCGGGCTCGGGCTGATGGCCTTCGACTTCCGGTGGGTGTGCGCGGTGGCGGCCGGGGTGTTCGCGCTGCTCACCGTGCTCCAGGTGGTCGCGCTGCCGGAGTGCCCGGGAACCGGGAGGCCGACGACGGGCGACTGGCGGAGCGTGCTGACGAACCGGCCGTTCGTGCTGTTCTCGACCGCCATGGCGGGGTCGTACGTGATGTCGTTCCAGGTCTACCTGGCCCTGCCGCTGACGCTCGGGTCGACGGGCGCGGTGGCGTCGCTGTTCGTGGTGTCGGGCGGGGTGGCCGTCGCCGGTCAGATGTGGATCACCGCCTGGGCCCGCCGCCGGTTCACCCCGGCGCAGGCGATCACGTCGGGGCTGGCCCTTATGGGGCTCTCCTTCGTGCCCCTGACGGTCTCCACGGGGATCGGGCCGGTCCTGGTGTGCGCGGCCCTGCTCGGGGTGGGGACGGCACTGGCGTTCCCGTTCGAGATGGACACGGTGGTGGCGCTGTCCGGGGGGCGCCTGGTCGCCACCCACTACGGGCTCCACAACTCGATCGCGGGGGTCGGGATCGCGCTGGGGAACCTGGGCGTGGGGGCGCTGGTGGGCGGGACCGCCGTCTGGGCGGCGCTGGCGCTGCTCGGGCTGGGGTGCGCGGCGGGCGTCCACCTGCTGGAACGCGGGGGGCTCACCACTCCGGTGGCGGCCACGTCGTGAGGTCGGTCGGTGGAAGGGGCGGCGGGAGCCGTAAAGAAAAAGAGCTCTTCTCCGCGCGGCGGCGGGAAAGCCGACGGCGGCGAAAATGCGTTGCGGCGGGGTGGTTCTGCAACGGATCGTGGCCCGGTGGCCATCCTTGAAGCCCAATCCCTGACCAAGAGGTTCGGGGCGGTCCATGCCGTGAACGGGGTCAGTCTCACCGTCGGGCAGGGCGAGATCACCGGACTCCTCGGGCCCAACGGGGCCGGTAAGTCCACCACCCTCCACATGCTGCTCGGGCTCGTCACCCCCGACTCCGGCGGCGTCACGATGTTCGGGCTCGACCTCCAGCGCCACCGGACCGAGGTGCTGAGCCGGGTCAACTTCTCGGCCAGTTATCTCGGGCTGCCGGGGGTGCTGCACGTCCGGGAGGTGCTCAACTCGTTCGCGCGGCTCTACGGCCTGCGGGATCCGCGCAAGCGGGTCGACGACGTCACCGAGCTGCTGGAGATCGGGCCGCTGCTCAAGCGGCGGACGGCCGACCTGTCCTCAGGGCAGCACACCCGCATCCAGCTCGCCAAGGCGCTGCTCAACGACCCCGAACTGCTGATCCTCGACGAGCCCACGGCCGCTCTCGACCCCGACGCGGGTGAGCGGATCCGGGCGCTGCTCGTGGGGGTGGCTCGGGAGACGGGGAAGGCGCTGCTGATCACGTCCCACAACATGCGGGAGGTCGAGCGGATGTGCGACACCATCCACTTCCTGTCCGCCGGGCGGATCGTGGCCAGCGGGTCGGCGGCGTCGCTGGCCTCCGACTTCGGGGTCGTCGATCTCGAAGAGGTGTTCCTCAAGGTCGCGCGTGAGGGGGTGCCGGCGTGACGGCCATCGCGTTCGAGCCGCACAGCGCCAACGCCCGGTGGCGGCGGATCGCCGGAGTGGTCTACCGGGACCTCGCGGCGATGCGGCGCAGTCCGGTGCGGGTGTTCGAGATCCTGTTCTGGCCGGTGATCGAGCTGGTGGTATGGGGGTACGTCACCCTCTTCCTCCAGGCCAACAAGGTGCCCTTCGTGGTGTCGATGCTGCTGGGCGCCGTGCTCCTGTGGCAGGTGCTCCACCGGGCGTCGAACGAGGTGTCGATCGGCTTCCTCGAGGACGTCTGGAGCCGCAACCTCATCAACCTGCACGTCACCCCGGTCACCCCGGGCGAGTACGTCACCGGGCTGATCCTGTTCTCGCTGATCAAGATCGCCGGCGGTCTGGCGGTCATGACGATGCTCGCCTACGTCCTCTACGGGTTCGGGCTGTTCACCATCGGCATCGGGCTGATCCCGTTCATGGCGGTGCTGCTCGTGCTCGGGTGGGCGCTGGCCCTGGTGGCGATCTCCGCCGTGCTGCGGTTCGGCGAGGGCGCGCAGGTCATCGCGTGGAGCCTGGTGTTCGTGTTCCAGCCGATCGCGGGGGTGTTCTACCCCGTTTCGGTGCTCCCCGAGGTGCTCCAGTGGCTGGCCTCCGCGGTGCCCGCCACGCACGTCTTCGAGGGGATGCGGGCGGTGCTCGGCGGCGCCCCGGTTCCGTGGGACACCCTCGCGCTCGCGATGGGGCTCGACGTCGTCTACGTCGGGGTGGCGCTGTGGCTCTACTCCGCGACGCTGCGGCACGCCCGGTCCAAAGGGCGGTTGTCCCGATTCGGAGAGTGACTTTCTACGGTAATGTCCGGGGTCATGAGTGAGGCGAGCGCCCCGCTCGTCCAGGGCTACGAGGTGAGCGGCATCCTCGGCCAGGGCGGGTTCGGGATCGTGTACCGGGCCCGGCAGCTCGCCGTCGGCCGTGAGGTCGCGCTGAAGATCGACAATCGGGTCCTGGTCAACGACCGTGACCGGCGGCGCTTCATGCGCGAGGTCACCTCGGCCGGGGCCCTGTCGGGACACCCCAACGTCGCCGACGTCTACGACGCCGGCGTCCTGGGCGACGGGCGCCCGTTCATGGTGCTGGAGCTGTGTCCCGGCGGGTCGCTCGCCGACCGGCTGAAGAACCAGGGGCCCTATTCCGTACGTGAGGTGCGCGACATCGGGATCAAGATCTCCGATGCCGTGGCCGCCGCCCACGCCAACGGGGTGCTCCACCGGGACATCAAGCCCGCCAACATCCTCATCAACGCCTACGGCCACGTCGCCCTCTCCGACTTCGGGCTGGCGACGATGCCGTCCAAGGGCGAGGGCGCCGAGCTGTCGGTGACCCGCGAGTCGCTCACCCCGGCCTACGCGCCGCCGGAGGCGTTCGAGCTGGTCGAGCCGACCGCCCAGGGCGACGTCTACTCGCTGGCCGCGACCTTCTACGCGCTGCTCAACGGGCGGCCGCCCCGGTTCCCGGCCAACGGCGTGGCCAACATCGCGGTCATCATGGCGCTGCACCGGCAGCCGGTGCCCGACGTCCCCGGCGTTCCGCAGGGGCTGCTCGACGTGCTGCGGCACGCCCTGGTCACCGACCCCACGCAGCGCACCCAGACCGCCGCCGAGCTCCGCGACGCGCTGGCCGCGCTCGACCTCGACGGCAACGCGACCGCCGCGCGGCCGGTGCCGCCGGTGCCCGCGCCGCCGCCCTACCAGCCGCCGCCCCTGCGGCCTCCCTTCCAAGATGTACGTGTCGGGGGGCCCGCCACGGTCAGCCCGCACCACGGGCCGGTGCAGCACTACGCGCCCACCCACCCGGGGCAGCGGCCCGCCTACCGCCCGCCGGTTCCCCCGCCCGCGCGGCGGACCTCGCCGGTCGGGTTCATCATCGCCGCGGTGTTCTTCGCCCTTTTACTGGGCGGCGGCGTGGCCTACTACGTGATCGAGGGCCAGGCGGCCACCGAGACCGTCACCGACGGGCCGTTGCAGGTCAACGCGGCCGAGGGCGGTGCCGCCCCGGCGGCGGTGGGGGCGGGTGTGGCGACGTACACGGACAACTGCGCGGCCGCCAAGGTGGTCAAGGGTGCCGCGTGCGTGCAGGAGCCCGAGTGCTGGGAGAGCATCCTCAGCCTCCAGGGGTCGGTCACCGCGCCCCGCGTGGGCTGCGAGGCACAGCACGCCTGGGAGACCTACGCGATCGCGCCGCTGCCGACCGACGCCCTCACGTGGGACGCCAACAAGCTGGTCAAGCACCCCACGATCGTGAAGCTCTGCTCGATGCGGACGTTGCTGGCGTCCCGTCAGGGGGCGGCGGTGAAGGTGACGGCCGACCGGTGGTCACCCGACATCCTGCCGCCGACGAAAGAGGCGTTCGCGAAGGGTGACCACTACTTCCGGTGTGTGGGCGCGGTGCCCGGCAAGTCGGGCGACGGGTCCTACTTCAGCGCCTACTGAGGCCAGTTCGCGATGATCTCGGGCGTGATCTTCTCGGTGTAGCAGCGTGAGATGGTCTTCGCCCGGTACAGGCAGACCTTCACGTCGGCACGCTTGATCGAGCCGTCCGAGCTCTGCCGGAACGACGCCGTCGAGCACGTCGTCTTCGCCCGGCTCCAGCCAGTGCCGCCGCCCGTGTAGTGGAACCGCGTCCGGATGTAGGCGCAGTAGCCGGGGGCCTTGTCGCGCAGTTTTCCGTACACGACGAAGGTCTGGGCCTTGAACGGCGTGATCCACACGTCGGCGGCGACGCGGCCGTTCGTCGACTCGACGGGGCCCCAGTGGATGCCCGCGGCGGCCTGCGCCGGGGCCGGTGCCACGAGGGCGAGAGCGGCCAGTCCCAGGGTGATCAGTGTCTTCCTCATGGTCACGACGGTAGGGATCACCACTTGGAGCGACCTTGCGACCGGCTTGGTCGGTGTCTTGCGTAAATTGTCGAATGGTCTGATGATTAGCTCTTACTTGATGACGTGCTCGTGAGAGGAAGGACGGCCGATGCTCAGAAGGGAGCTCAACGAGCTACTGACGCAGACCGGGCGGGGCACTCCGATGGGGAGCCTGTTCCGGCGTTACTGGGTGCCGGCGCTCCTCGCGGAGGAACTCCCCGAGGACGACTGCGCGCCCGTGCGGGTGAAGATCCTCTCCGAGCGCCTGATCGCCTTCCGCGACAGCGAGGGCCGTTACGGGCTGATCGACGAGTTCTGCGCGCACCGGGGGGCCTCTCTCTGGTTCGGCCGCAACGAGCAGGGCGGGCTGCGGTGCAGCTACCACGGCTGGAAGTACGACGTGACGGGGCAGTGCCTCGAGGTGCCGTCGGAGCCGGAGAACGGCAACTTCTGCAGGAACGTCAAGCTCACCGCCTATCCGCTGGTCAAGGTGGGGGACATTCTCTGGACGTACATGGGAGACCCCGCCGAGCAGCCAGGGTTGCCCGAGTTCGAGTTCACACAGGTGCCCGCCGAGCAGACGTTCACCTCGAAGCGGTGGCAGGAGTGCAACTGGTTGCAGGCGCTGGAGGGCGGCATCGACTCCAGTCACGTCTCCTGGCTGCACTCGGGCTCGCTGAAGACCGACCCGCTGTTCAAGGGGGCGCGCGGCAACCGCTACAACATGGCCGACCTGAAGCCGTTCTTCGAGGTCGCCGAGGCCGACGGCGGGCTGTTCGTGGGCGCCCGGCGCAACGCCGACGACGGTGAGTACTACTGGCGCATCACGCCCTGGATCATGCCGAGCTTCACGATGGTGCCGCCGCGCGGCGACCACCCCGTGCACGGCCACTTCTGGGTGCCGATCGACGACGAGAACTGCTGGGTCTACACCTTCGACTACCACCCCGTGCGGGCGCTGACCGGCGCGGAACGGCAGGCGATGGAAGACGGCTTCGGCGTGCACAGCGAGAACATCCCCGGGACGTACCGGCCGGTCCGCAACAAGGACAACGACTACCTGATGGACCGCGAGGCGCAGAAGCGCGGCGAAGATTACTCGGGCATCAAGGGCATCGCCATCCAGGACTCCTCATTGCAGGAGAGCATGGGCCCGATCGTCGACCGGACCAAGGAACGCCTGGTCGCGGCCGACAGCGGCATCATCAAGGCACGGCAGAAGCTGCGCAAGGCGGCCATCGCGCTGCGCGACCAGGGGGTGACCCCGCCGGGCGTCGACCCCGCGCACCACCGGGTGCGGTCGGCCGCGGTCGTGCTGCCCAAGGAGGAGTCGTTCCTGGAGGCCTGCCGCGACGCGGTGACGGTCATGCCGGGTGTCCCCCAGGCGTCGGTGTGAAACCCATCCTGCTCAGCAGTTGCGCCCGCGCCGCCACGGCGGCCGAGGCCCGGTTCCGCATCGACGCCCCGCTCGTGCCCGCCCGCGCGACCCGGGTGGTGGCGCTCGACCCGGCGGCGGCGGAGGTCGTGCGGCGCGCGTCGGACTTCCCGTGGCACACCGCGCGCTTCTACACCGGCGCCGCCCCCGCACCGGGTGAGGTCGCCGACGTGGTGCTGCGATCGGTCGAGGGCGTGGACACGTGGCTGAGCGACGAACTGACCGGGGTCGACTCCGTCGTCATGGTCGCCACCGCCAACGACGGCGCGGCGGTGGCCTCGGCCATCGGCGACGCCTGCACCGTGTCCGGGATCATGACCGCCGGGCTGGTCCTGGCCGAGGGGCACGACACGCGCCTGGCCGTGGCGGCACTGCGCCCGCACGCCCGGGTCCTGCTGGTGACCGAGGACGACGACGACGTCGTCGAGATTCTGACGGCGTTGAGGGCGTGACGTGGAACAGGTGACCATCCCCTCGCTGGGACGGATGAAGCGCGACGGCCGCAAGATCGTCGGCGTGGTGGCGTGGGACTACCAGATGGCCCGCATCGTCGACCGGGTGGGCGTCGACATCGTGTCGGTGGGCGACACGGTCGGCATCAACCTGTGGGGGCAGCCGAACCCGCTCGAGGTGACGCTCGACCAGATGATCGTGGTGGCGCAGGCGGTGCGGCGGGGGGTGTCGCGGGCGCTGGTGACCTGCGATTTCCCGTTCGGGCCGCTTCAGGAAGGGCCCGCGGAGGCGGTGCGGGCGGCGATCCGGCTGGTGAAGGAGGCCGGGGTCGACCTGGTGAAACTCGACGGCGCCGCTGACCACCTGGATGCCGTTCGCGCGGTGGAGCGGGCCGGGATTCCGGTGTTCGCCCAGTTCGGGGTGACGCCGCAGACTGCTTTGCGGTACGGGGTGGCGTATGCGTCCGATCCCGGTGCGAGCCTTCAGGTGCCGCCGGAGATGACCGACGCCCTGGTCGAGGAGGCCCGCGCGCTCGAAGCCGCTGGGGCTTCGTTGCTGAACTTCACCAACTCGGGGCCGGTGGCGGGTGCCGCGGTCGCGGCGGCGGTGTCGATCCCGGTGGTCGGCGGGCATGGCGGTGGTCCGTGGCTGGACGGCCGCATGCGCATGGCCACCGCGGCGATCGGCTACGCGGCCTCCTCCCTCGACAAACCGGCCGACACCTACGCGAACGTCGCCCAGATCAGCTACGACGCCCTCTCCGCTTACGCGGCCGATGTGCGGGCCGGCCAGCAGATCAAGGGCGGGGCACGCACCTGAACCCGAGCACGCCCACGTGGGGACCGGGTCGGCCGTGAGTCCACCTCCACTGCCCGCACTACCCACCATGAACAGCGCGACCGTTTGGAGAACACCGTGCCTACCGTGCTCGTCGACGGCATCGTCACCGATTACGAGACGATCGGGGATGGACCGCCGCTGCTGATGTTCTCGCCCGGGGGGTTCAACGCCGTGCGGGACAACTGGCGGTCCCACGGGATTTACCAGCGGCTTGGGCTGCTCGACGAGCTGTCGGATCGGTTCACGCTGATCACCTTCGATCGGCGGGAGGCCGGGCGGTCGGGGGGCCGGGTGGAGCGGGTCACGTGGCTCGACTACGCCAGGCAGGGCAAAGGGCTGCTCGACCATCTCGGGGTCGAGCGTGCTCACGTGATGGGGGGATGTGTCGGGTGCTCCATCACGGCCGTGTTCGCGGTCAACTATCCGTCGGCGACCCAGGGCATGGTGCTCTTCTCTCCTGCCGGTGGTCCGCGCTACCGGATCGCCCAGCATGAGCGGCTCGCCCGACATATCGCTTATGTCGGTGAGCATGGGCTGGCAGGTGCGGTCGAGTTGGCTTTGGCGACGACGGCGGGGTTCACGAAGGACCCTCGGCCGGGGCCGTGGGTGACCGTTCTGCGGCGTGAAGCGGAGTTCGCGGAGGCGTTCACCTGCTTGGACCAGGGCCGGTACCTCGCCCTCGTGGCCGGTCTGGCACGGACGATGTTCGACCGGGACACTGTGCCGGGACCCGAGCCGGAGGACCTGATGCGGCTCGACATCCCCGCGCTGATCGTCCCGGGGGAAGATGCCTCACACGCCCCGTCTGCCGCCCGCTACCTGCAGGAATGTCTCCCGCAGGCCGACTACTGGGACATGCCTGTCGCGGGCCAGACCAGGGAGGCCGTCACGGAGCGGCTGCTCACCTTCCTGAGCTAGGAGACCTAACGGGCCATGCATCAAGCAGGGCAAGCCGAGTCAAGTGGAGCCGGGCGAGCACCCCATCTCGGGCCCCATCCCACGGAGCACCTCGAACGCGATCCCTCAGAAGACCGCGAACGCGAGCCCGAAAAGCGCCTCTCAGTTCCTAGAACGAGAGGCCGGAGTTTCTCCGACAACGACCTACGCCCGAATTGTCTGACTGGCCACCACGAGCTCCGGACCGACTGGCCCGGCATCTCTAGGCCGGCATCTCTAGGCCGGCATCTCTAGGCCTTTACTGGCATGGCGCACTGGTACGACATCACTGGCCTGACATCATGACCGGTCGGCCGCAGCCTGGTTGATGGCGTTGGTGAGGCGTTCCCGTTCCTTGCTGATCCACTGGCCTTCCGGGTAGTTGCGGAGGAACTCCTCGGCGAACTCGACCGGGTTGTCTCCCACGACCTCGCGGATCGGGGTTCCGGACGCCGCGCTCTGCTCGAAGAGATCCGTGAGATCTTCCAGCATCGTCAGCAGGCTGTCGGCCTTGCCCGGTCCGAAGAACATCATGTAGCGCTGGAGTGCCTCGATCGACGTGCGATATCCGGCCGGCAGGCGCTCCATCCGCGCCTTGACCTCGCGGTATTGCCGCTTCTGGGCCAGAGATCCGGTGAGGACCTCCAGGTATTTCAGGTAGCGGTTCTTCTGCTCGCCCGATTCCGTCGTCATGTCCGTGCTTCTCCTTCGCGGAGCTGGTCGAGCCGTTCGGCGAGGAAGCTCCAGTTCCTCCAGAACTCTTCGAGGTACGCCCGTCCGGTGGCGTTGAGGGAGTAGACCTTGCGCGGCGGCCCCTTCTCGGACGGGACCTTCTCCACGTCGACGAGGCCGCGCTGCTCGATCCTGACCAGCAGCGCGTAGATGGTGCCTTCGGCGATGTCGGAGAAGCCCTGGTCGCGCAGCCAGGCGGTGATCTCGTAGCCGTAGGCCGGCCGCCCGAGCAGGATCGCGAGGACGATGCCCTCGAGCGTTCCCTTGAGCATCTCGGTCAACTGCTTGCCCACCGCACCCCCTTGGAAGCTAATCAGCGTCGCTAGCTACTAGTACATAGTAACGCTGAATAGCAGAGGTGGCTACCGCTCCAGCGCGGCGATCTGGTCGAGCCGATTCTGGTGGACGCCGCCCTTGAACGGCGTGGTGAGCCAGACCTCGACGATCCGCAGCGCCTCATCCTCGCCGATCACCTTCGCGCCCAGGACCAGCACGTTGGTGTCGTTGTGGGCGGCGGAGATCTCCGCCAGGAACACCGAGTGACCGAGCCCGGCCCTGATTCCCCGGATCTTGTTGCAGGCGATGACCTCACCGCCACCAGTGCCACCGACGACGATGCCGCGTTCACAAGCGCCAGAGGTCACCCGCCCCGCGACGGCCACACACAGGGCCGGGTAGTCAACCACGCCGCCCCCACGAGAGCCGAGGCCATGACCATGAGAGGCCAGATCGGCGCCATGGGAGGGCAGGTCGGTGCCGCGAGGGCCGAGATCGCCGGCGTGAGAGCCCAGGTCGTCGACCTCGTAGCCCTGGTCGGTTAGCCAGGCCACCAGGCGCGATTTCATGGCGATGCCGTTGTGGTCGGCGGCGAGGGCGATGCGCATTTCGGCCCCTAAACGGTCGCGAAGAGCTCCGCCATGGCGGGCGCCCGTTTGATGATCTTCTGGTGCAGGGCGTGCCGGATCAGTTCGTCGATCATCGCCTGGTTCGGGGCGACACCGTAGGGCAGCGGGTCTTCGCCGGTGATGTCCCTGACCCTGCGGTGCAGGAGATCGACCTTCGAAGGCGAGGCGATCGCGTCCAGGCGGTCGACATAGCGCCGTTTGGCCTCGGAGAACGCCTCGAACAAGGCCGGAGCGAGGTCGAGATGTTCGGCCAGGAGGCCGTCCTTGACGACCACCAGGTGGTTGATCGGGTAGAGGCCCCGACGGAGCAGGGCGTCGTAGGCCGCCTCTTCGGCGTCCGGGATGAGCGTCGGGAGGGTATCCGACTCGGTGCCGACGCTCGCGGCCAGGTCACCGGACGCGACCAGCGCGGCCACATCCGATCCCCCCGGCAGGTCGACCACGTTCGGCGGGGGTTCGTAGCCGGCCACGTGCTCGTCGGACGAGCGCGCCCAGGTCACCTGGTCGAGGTCGACGCCGTAGTCGTCGGCGAGGATGCCGCGGGCCCAGACACCCGTCGTCACCGTGTAGCCGCGGTTGACGCCGACCCGTTGTCCGTGCAGGTCGGCGGGGGTTCTGACCGTCTCGGAGCGGAGGATGGCGGCGTGGTGGAGGCCGCGTACAAGAAAGATCGGAAGGGCTGTGAACGGGGCGCCGTGTTCCTTCGCGCACAGGTAGGTGGTGAACGCCATCTCGCACACGTCCCACTCCAGGGTGCGCACCATCCGGCGGAACGCCTGGACGAGCACGGGCACCTCGTGGAAGTCGAGCGTGAAGCCGTCGGGGACGACGGCGCCGCTCTTGAGGGCTTCGTTGCTGCCCTGGGTGCGGGTCACGATGGAGAGCGCCATGACGAGAGACCGTAGCACGTCTTATGGTAATACCAATAGACCTTCGCTAGGGTGTCGTCCATGGCAGAGCATGTTCTGGCCGCGGTGCGCACCGCCGCAGGCACCACGGAGTTCCGTGAATACCCGATGCCCGACGTCCCCGACGACGGAGCGCTGCTCAAGGTCGAGGTGGCAGGGATCTGCGGCACCGACGTGAAGATGTACCGGAAACCGGTCATCGAAGAACCGGTGATCATGGGCCACGAGAACGTCGGCGTGATCGCCCGCGCCGGGAAGACCTTCCTGGAACGGCAGGGGCTCCAGGAGGGCGACCGGGTCTTCGTCGAACACTACGTGGCCTGCCACCGCTGCGAATGGTGTCACCAGGGCGAATACCGCCACTGCGAGAACACCGACTGGCGTACCAACCCCGACGCGCGCCGCTACGGCTACACCTCGGCCGACAAGCCCTTCCACCTGTGGGGCGGTTTCGCCCAGTACATGTACCTGCCCTGGAACGCCATCCTGCACCGGGTCCCCGACGGTGTGACCGCCGAGCGCGCCGGGATCGCGACGCCCATGTCGAACGGCATCGAGTGGGCGCTGTTCGACGCGAAGGTCGGCTACGACTCGACCGTGCTCATCCAGGGGCCCGGCCAGCAGGGACTCGCCCAGACGGTGGCGTGCAAGCAGGCCGGCGCCTCGACCATCATCGTCACCGGCACCGCCCGCGACACCGCCCGCCTGGAACTCGCCAAGACGCTCGGCGCCGACCACGTCATCGACGTGACCCGGGGCGACGCGCTGACCCAGATCATGGACGTCACCGCTGGCCGGGGCGTCGACGTCGTCCTCGACTGCACCTCCGGCGCCGGAACCACCCCCGTCCTGCTCGGCATCGACGCCCTCAAGCGCCGCGCCGGGACGTTGCTGATCCAGGGCGAGATGGCCGCCTTCCCCGACTTCCCGGTGAAGAAGGTGACCGAGAAGGCCATCACCATCAAGAGCGCCCGTGGGCACAGCTTCCGCTCGTGCGAACTCGCCCTGGCCCAACTGGCCTCCGACCGCTTCCCGCTCGACCTCCTCACCACGCACACGTTCGGCCTACGCGACGTCGACAAAGCGGTCAGAACGGTCGCAGGCGAGGGCGACCCGGATGTCATCCACGTCTCCGTTTTGCCGAACGAAGGCATGTCATGAAATTTCCGGTACGAAAGATCGCGCGCCCCAAGCCAGGAGCGATCATTGGCCTTGGGACAGCGGAAAAGACGAAGCCTAAACGGAAAGTCATCGCTGCAGGCGACACACGCCTTGCCCGAGCAGCGACCGTCCGCCTTCGCACAGCGGGCAACGCAGAGCCCAGCGGGAGAGCCAGAGCAAGCCACGACATGCGCCTTGCCCGAGGAACGGTCGCCGCCTGCACAGGAGGCCGGTCATGAGCATCGTCGTTCGCGACATCCCTCGGCCTGGGGCCGGGATCGTCAACGGATTCGTCGGGCTGGGGGTCGCCACCGTTCACGAGGCTCAGGAAAGGACCGGGCTGCTGGACTCTCGGCTGCGGCCCATCTACGCGGGTGCCCATGTCTGCGGGCCTGCGGTCACGGTCAGTGTGCCGCCCGGGGACAACTGGATGATCCACGTCGCCGTCGAGCAGTGTCAGGAGGGGGACGTGCTGGTCGTCTCCCCCACGACGCCGTCCGATGCCGGGTATTTCGGGGAGCTGCTCGCCACCGCGCTCCGCGCCCGGAAGGTCAGGGGCCTGGTCATCGACGCGGGCTGCCGGGACGTGGCCGAGCTGACCGCCATGGGGTTCCCCGTCTGGTCGAAGTGCGTCTCCGCCTTCGGGACCGTCAAGGAGACCCTCGGTGACGTCAACCGCCCGCTCGTCATCGCCGGTCAGCTCGTGAACCCCGGTGACCTGATCGTCGCCGACGACGACGGGGTCGTCGTCGTGCCGCGCCAGAAGGCGCCCGGCGTCCTGGCCGCCTCCCGTGCCCGTGAGGACAAGGAGGCCCGCTCCCGTGCCCGCTACCAGGCCGGAGAGCTGAGCCTCGACGTCGGCGGGATGCGGGAGCGGCTGGCCCGCAAGGGTCTCGTCTACGTCGACAAGGAGCCCGGCGAATGATCATCGACTGCCACGGTCACTACACCACCGCTCCCCCGGCGCTGGCCGCCTTCCGCGAGGCGCAGCTCGCCGGTTCCCGCCCGGCGAGACCGGTCATCAGCGACGACGAGCTCCGCGAGAGCGTCGAGAACACCCAGCTCAAGATGCTCCGGGAACGCGGCGGCGACCTGATGATCTTCTCGCCGAAGGCGTCGGGCATGGCCCACCACGTCCCCGATCCCAACATCGCCCGTGACTGGGCCGAGACCTCCAACGACCTCGTCCACCGCGTCACCGAGCTGTTCCCGCAGCACTTCGCCGCCGTCTGCCAGCTCCCCCAGACCCCCGGCGGCGGGCTCGACGGCTCGATCGCCGAGCTGCGGCGCTGCGTCGAGGAGCTCGGGTTCGTCGGGCTCAATCTCAACCCCGATCCCTCGGGCGGTCACTGGTCCGGGCCGCCGCTCACCGACCCGTTCTGGTTTCCTCTGTACGAGACCATGGTCGACCTCGACGTCCCGGCGATGATCCACGTCTCCGACTCGTGCAACCCCAACTTCCACGCCCTCGGCGCCCACTATCTCAACGCCGACACGACCGCGTTCATGCAGCTCGTCCAGGGTGACCTCTTCACCCGGTTCCCTGCGCTCCGGTTCGTGATCCCGCACGGCGGCGGCGCGGTGCCCTACCACTGGGGGCGCTACCGGGGCCTGGCCGACCGGCTCGGCCGTCCCCCGCTGGCCGACCATGTCATGCGCAACGTCTTCTTCGACACCTGCGTCTACCACCAGGCGGGCATCGACCTGCTGGCCCGCGTCATCGACGCCGACAACATCCTCTTCGCCTCGGAGATGTTCGGCGCCGTCCGCGGCGTCGACCCGGAGACGGGCCACCACTGGGACGACACCAAGCGCTACATGGACAACCTGGATCTCCCCGAAGAAGACAGAACGAAGATCCTGGAGGGAAACGCGCGCCGCGTCTACCCCCGTCTCGACGCCCGGCTGAACGCGGCAGGGCTCTAGGTTCGGCACTATTAGCCGGGTGCGCGTTGATTTGCTCGGACCGTTCGAGGTCCGTCACGGTGATGGGTCAGTGGTGGAGGTTCCAGGAGCCCGGTTGCGGGCGTTGCTGGCCGCGCTCGCCCTCGAACCCGGCCGGATCGTCACCCGGGCGCGGCTGGTCGACTGGATCTGGGGGGAGCAGCCGCCCTCCGACTCGGTGAACGCCGTCCAGGCGCTGGTGTCCCGGCTGCGCCGCGTGCTGCCCGACGGCGTGATCGCGGCCGAGGCCGGCGGTTACCGGCTGGCGGTCGGCGCCGACGCGGTCGACGTCTCCCGGTTCGAGCGGCTGGTCGCCCGGGCGCGGGCCGCCGAACCGCCCGCGCGGGCCGAACTGCTGCGGTCGGCGCTGGAGCTCTGGCGGGGCACGGCCCTGGCCGACATCGCGCTGCACGGCAGCGACACCTTCGACGCCGCCGTCGCCCGGCTCACCGATCTCCACCTCGCCGCGCTCGGCGACCGGGTCGAGGCCGATCTGCGGCTCGGTCACGGCGCCGAGCTGGTCTCCGAGCTGACCGGCCTGGTCGCCACTCATCCGCTGCACGAGGGGTTCACGGCGGCGCTGATGCGGGCGCTCGCCGAGGCGGGGCGGGGCAGTGAGGCGCTGACGGTCTACCAGCGCATGCGCGAACGGCTCGCCGAGGAGCTCGGTGTCGATCCGTCGGCCGAGCTCACCGCGCTGCACACCGCCCTGCTGCGGGGCGAGGCGGGCACCGAGCGGCGCCGCACGAACCTGCGCGCCGAGCTGACCAGCCTCGTCGGCCGGGACGCCGAGGTCACCGAACTCGCCGCCCTCGCCGCCGACCACCGGCTGGTCACCCTGACCGGCATGGGCGGCACCGGCAAGACCCGGCTCGCCACCGAGACCGCCCGCACCCTGCTCGCCGGCCTGCCCGACGGCGCCTGGCTGGTCGAACTGGCCCCGGTGGCGGCGGGCGGCGACCTGGCGCAGGCCGCGCTCACCGCGATCGGCCTGCGCGACCAGGCACTTCTGGGTGGTGTACGCGCCGGGGAGCCCGTCGACCGCCTGATCGCCGCCCTCCGGGAGCGGGCGATCCTGCTGATCCTCGACAACTGCGAGCACGTGATCGAGGAGGCCGCCGCGTTCGCCGACCGGCTGCTCGGCGAGTGCACGCGCCTGCGGATCCTGGCCACCAGCCGGGAGCCGCTCGGCATCACCGGCGAGGTGCTCTGGCAGGTCGAGCCCCTCGGACCTGACGCCGCGCTGCGGCTGCTGCGCGACCGCGCGTCCCTGGTGCGCAAGGACGCCGGCGACGGTGAGACCGCCCTGGCGGCGATGGAGCGGATCTGCCGCGCGCTCGACGGCATGCCGCTGGCGATCGAGCTGGCGGCGGCCCGGCTGCGCACGATGTCGGTCGACCAGCTCGCCCACCGGCTCGACGACCGGTTCCGCCTGCTGACCGGCGGGAGCCGCACGGCGCTCCCCCACCACCGCACCCTGCGCGCGGTCGTCGACTGGAGCTGGGACCTGCTGACCGACGACGAACGCGGCGTGCTGCGCCGGATGTCGGTGTTCGCGGGCGGCGCGGGCCTGGAGGCGGCCGAACGGGTCGGCGGCGAAGAAGACCTGCTGACCGCGCTGGTGGAGAAGTCGCTGCTGCTCGCCGACGACACGGGCACGCCCCGCTACCGGATGCTCGGCACCATCAGGGAGTACGCCGCCGACCGGCTCGCCGAGGCCGGGGAGACCGAGGAGGCCCACCGGGCCCACCTGGCCTACTTCACCGAACTGGCCGAGACCGCCGACCCCCACCTGCGGCGGGCCGACCAGCTCGTCTGGCTGGCCACGCTCCAGGCCGAGCACGACAACATCGGCGCCGCCCTGCGCGGCGCCATCGCCGGGGGCTGGGCGGAGGAGGCGATGCGGCTGGCCGCGGCGGCGGGGTGGTACTGGTATCTGGCCGGGCACCGGGGTGAGGGCACCGAGCTGAGCGTCGCGGCGGCCTCGCTGCCCGGTGAAGTGTCCGACGAGGTGCGGGCGCGGGCGTACATGATCGTCACGATGTTCGTCACCTCGGGGCTCGGCGGCGACCAGTACCAGGCGGAGCGGTGGATCCTGGAGGGGCACCGGCTGGCCGTGCAGGGCGGTTACCGGCACCAGATGCTCGGGTTCATCGTCCCGCTGGAGCGGATGCTGCGGGATCCGGAGAACTTCCTGGCCGCGTTCGACCCGCTGGTCTCCGACGACGACCCGTGGGTGAGCGCGCAGGCCAGGCTCAGCCGGGCCCGGCTGCGGCTCACGGTCGGCGGCGACGCGACCGGTGTCGACGCCGACGTCGAGATCTCCCTCGCGGGGTTCCGGGCGGTGGGCGACCGGTGGGGCATCTCGTCGGCGCTGGCCTTCCTGGCCGACCGGCTCGCCATGCGCGGCGACTTCGACCGCGCCTGCGGGCTCCTGGACGAAGCGGTCACCGCCCTGACCGAGGTGGGTTCGACCGAGGACGTCGTCGGCCTCCGCGCCCGCCAGGCCCAGCTCCACTGGCTGCTCGGCGACGAGGCGGCCAGCGCGGCCGCGACGGCCGAGGCGCAGCGGCTCGTCGAGGGCATCACCTGGCCCAACGTCCTCGCGGAACTGGCCATCGCGCAGGGCCAGCTCGCCCGCTGGCGGGGTGAGCCCGAGGAGACCCGCCGCCGGCTCGCCACGGCGGGGACGCTGCTGGGCGACGACGACCTGGCGGGCTGGCTGCGATCCTCGGCCATGGACATGTACGGCTACCTGGCCGACGACCTGGCCGAATCCCTCGGCTACCGCACCGAGGCCTACCGCGCCGCCGAGGCGAGCGGCTATCCGCCGATGATCGCCATGGCGCTGGTCGGGCTCGCCGACCTCGCCCTGCGCCAGGGCGACCACGAGCAGGCCGCCCGGCTGCTCGGGGCCGCCGACGCGGTGCGCGGCACCCCCGACCGCTCGCTGCCCGACGCCGTCAGGATCGCCGCCACGACGCAGGATCGCCTCGGCGAACGGGTGTTCACCGAGGCGATCGACGAGGGTAGGCGCCGTGACTGGCGCGAGCTGGCCGAGGTCACACTCGCTTGCTGAAGGTCGCCCGCGCCCACACGTAGCTGACCAGCGTGATCGCCACGCACCAGACGACGGCCGCCACGACCGACCCGGTCGAGGGAGCCCCTGCCAGCAACCCGCGCAGGGCGTCGATGATCGAGCTGAAGGGCTGGTATTCGGCGAACTGCGCGACCCCGGGCCCCATCTTCTCGGCCGGGACGAACGCGCTGCTCAGGAAGGGCAGCAGCATCAGCGGGACGGCGATGATGCTCGCGCTCTCCGGGTTCTTGGCAGCCAGCCCGAACGCCACGGTCAGCCAGGTGATCGCCACCACCGCCAGCACGATGACACCGACCGCGCCGAGCCACTGCCCCAGATCGGCGGCCGGGTCGAACCCCAGCAGGAACGCGATCCCGACGACGACCGCGATGGCCAGCAGGCTGCGCACCGCGCTCACGATCACGTGGGCGTTGAGCACGGCGGCCCGCGAGATGTCCATGACCCGCAGTCGGTTGATGAACCCGGTCGTCATGTCGGAGTTCACCGCGATCGTGGTGGACGTGACGCCGTAACAGATCGTCATGATGATCAGGCCGGGGGTCACGTAGTCGATGTAGTCGATCCCGACGTCGAAGCCGTCGCCCAGGACGTACACCATCAGGAAGATCAGGAAGAGGGGCAGCAGCAGGGCGTTGATGACCGCGACCGGGTTGCGGACGGCGTGCCGGACGTTGCGGCGGAGCATGGTCGTGGAGTCGGCGAGGGTGGTCACTTGGTGCCTCCGGTCAGGGCGAGGAAGACGTCGTCGAGGTCGGGGGTGTGGATCGAGAGGTCCTCGACGTCCACAGAGCGGGAGTCGAGGCGGTCGAGCAGGGCGCGGAGCGAGCGCACCCCGCCGTCGCCGGGCACGCGCAGGGTGAGTTCGTCGTCGTCGCGGGACGACTCGGGCAGGACCTGGGCGGCGACGTCGAGTTCGTGCCGGTCGGCGAAGCGCAGGCGAATGTGGCTGCCCGGGACCCGGCGCTTGAGCTCGGCGGCGGTGCCCTCGGCGACGATCCGGCCCTGGTCGAGGACGGCGATCCGGTCGGCGAGCTGGTCGGCCTCGTCGAGGTACTGGGTGGTGAGGAAGATGGTCGTGCCGTCGGCGACGAGCTCGCGGATGATCTCCCACATGGTCCGGCGGCTGCGCGGGTCGAGGCCGGTCGTGGGCTCGTCCAGGAAGATGATCTTCGGTTGGCCGACCAGCGTCATGGCCAGGTCGAGCTTGCGGCGCATGCCGCCCGAGTAGGACACCGCGGGCTTGCCCGCCGCCTCGGTGAGCTCGAACCGGGCCAGCAGCTCGGCGACGAGCCGACGTCCCTCGGCCTTGGGCAGGTGCAGGAGGTCGGCCATCATCAGCAGGTTCTCCTCGCCGGTGAGGAGGTCGTCGACCGCGGCGAACTGCCCGGTGACCCCGATCGCGGCGCGCACGGCCCGGGTCTCGGCGGTCACGTCGTGCCCGCCGACGACGACCGTTCCGGCGTCGGGGGTGAGGAGGGTGCTGAGCACGTTGACCGTCGTGGTCTTGCCGGCGCCGTTGGGCCCGAGCAGCGCGAAGATCGTGCCGGCCCGGACGTCGAGGTCGATGCCGTCGAGCACGACCTTGTCCTTGTACGACTTACGCAGCCCCGTGGCCGCGATCGCGGTTCCGTTCATGGGTCCTACGGTCGCGGACCCTCCTGATACGGCCCGGTCACCGTGCTGACACGGCGAGCAGCTCCTTCAGCGGCACGTCAGCGCGGGCGGCGAGATCCGCCGGAAGCGGGATGCGCCCGGTCAGCGCCCTGCGCACCACCAGGTAGTCGGCGGCGCGGTTGACCGCGTTGACGGCCTGGAGTTCGCCGTCGCGGTAGTAGAGCGCCGAGAACGACTCCCCGTCGGGATCACCCCGCACGACGACCTGGTCGTGGCCGTCGGCGACGCCCGCGATCTGGAGCTTGAGGTCGTACTGGTCGGACCAGAACCACGGCACGTCGGCGGCGGGCGACGGGGCGCCCGCGAGCGTCGCGGCGGCCGCCCGGCCCTGGGCGATGGCGTTGGGCATCGACTCGATGCGGATGCGGCCCGCGCCGGTCAGCGGGTTCGGCTGGACGGTGCAGTCTCCGGCGGCGACCACCTCGGGGTCGCTGGTGCGGGCGCGGGCGTCGACGACGATCCCGCCGTCGACCAGCAGACCCAGCTCCGAGGCGAGTTCGGTGCGCGGCACCACCCCGACGCCCGCGACGACGAGATCGGCGGGCAGCCGGGTGCCGTCGGCCAGTCTCACCCCGGTGACGTGGGAGTCTCCTTCGATCAGGGCGAGCCGAGCGTCCAGCACCACGGAAACGCCCCGCCGGGTGTGGGCCCGCAGGTAGAACGCCGAGATCACCGGGTCGACCGCGCGGCCCATCAGACGGGGCGCGGCCTCCAGCACGGTCACCTCGCAGCCCCGCGACCGGGCCGCCGCCGCGATCTCCAGGCCGATGAAGCCGCCGCCGACGACCACGACGCGACGGGCCGAGGCGAGGTGGCCGCGCAGCGCCTCGGCGTCGTCGCGGTCGCGCAGGTAGCGGACGCCGTCGAGGCCGGCGCCGGGGACGGTCAGCCGCCGGGGCCGGGCGCCGACGGTCAGCGCGAGGCGGTCGAACGCGAGGAGGTGGCCACGGTCGGTGCGGGCGACGCCCCGATCGGCGAAGCCGGTGATCCGCTCTCCGGTCAGCAGGTCGATGCGGCGGCTCGCGTAGAAGGCCGGGTCGCGCAGGTCGAGGGCGGCGGTGGCGTCTTTCAGGTAGGCCTTGGACAGCGGAGGCCGCTGGTAGGGCGGGTGGAGCTCGGCCCCGGCGAGGGTGATCGGCCCGTCGTAGCCCAGGTCGCGCAGGGAGACCGCGACCTGGACGCCCGCCTGGCTGGCGCCGACGACCAGCACCCCGGCGGTCACGGCTGCTCCTCGGGGGTCGTCACGACCAGGCCGTCGAGGGCGTCGGTGAGGCTGATCTGGCAGGCCAGGCGGCTCGTCTCGCGGCGGTCCGAGACGCCCAGGTCGAGCAGGTCGTCCTCCATGTCGTTCGGGGGGCCCACCAGCCCGGCGAAGTCGGCGTCCACGTAGACATGGCAGGTGGCGCAGGAGGCGTTGCCGCCGCACTCGCCGATGATGCCGGGGACGCCGGTGCGGACGGCGGCCGCCATGACCGACTCTCCGGCACGGGCGTCCGCGGTGCGCTGGGTTCCGTCGACCGCGATGAAGGTGACCGTAGGCACTCTGACCGTCCTCTCAATGGTCTAACCATAATACCTTCTGAGAGGTTGTGATAGCTAGTGGAATGGTTATACCATTCGACCAGTGAGAGACGAGGAACGGAGAAGACATTGGGTAAGAGCGGACGTGTCTTCGTACGCGGCCTGACGTCGCAGACCTACGGGCTGAACGAGTTCAGGAACCGCCAGTTGACGTGGAACCGGGTCCGCGACGACAGCGTCGTGGTCGACGACGCGAAGGTGGGCCATTCCGGCGACAGCGAGAAGAGCCGCACCTGGTGGCGCATCGGACCCGGCGACGAGGAATTCCTCACCCAGACGATCCAGGTCCACTTCGTGGAGCTGCCGCCCGAGTCGTCCAACCACGGGCACGGCCACCAGAACGAGGCCGCCTTCTACATCCTGGAGGGCGCCGGCTACGAGATCCACGACGACCAGCGCTACGACTGGGCCAAGGACGACCTCGTCTACGTGCACACCGACTCGGTGCACCGCCACTTCAACCCCTACCTGGAGCGCGCGGTCGCGCTGGTCGTGAAGGCCAAGAGCACCTGGATGTTCATGGGCCTCATCCAGCAGGGCCGGTCGGCGCCGATCGACCGCCCGGCGGAGTTCGGCGAACGGGAGGACTGGTCGCGCATCTGGACCCCGGGTGTGCTGGAGCGCAAGAAGGTCATCAGCCCCGCCGACACCGAGTGGGAGGACACCGAGCTCGGCCGCGTCCGCGTGATGGCCTCCCCGGCCCACACCGACGGGCGCATCTTCAGCATCGACGCCTTCGAGCTCGACATCCCCGCAGGTGGGCGCAGCGGGAAGTACTGGAAGATGGCCGACGAGGTCTACTACGTCCTCGACGGCGGCGGCTACGCCCTCCAGTGGGAGGTCGAGGCCGAGATCGCGGAGAAGTACTACGCGCGCGTCGCCCTGGAGCCGAAGCGCTACGAGATCACCCGCGGCGACACCCTCTACGTCCCGCAGAACCACATCTGCCAGATCTTCGCCGCCGACGGCACTCCTCTGCGCCTGTTCAACGCGCAGAACCGGGTCTTCAAGCACCTCGGCTACGACAACGTCCACTACTTCGAGCCCGCCTCCTCCTGAGACACCGCCGAAGGGCGGGTGCGCATCGCACCCGCCCTTTTCAGTTCCGGTACGACCTCACGACACCGTCCCGCGCCCAGAACACGGCGGAGACGACCACGGGACCCAGCGCCCCCACGGTGAGCGCCGCGACCGGCCCGACCACCCCGGCGAACGCGCCCATGAGCGTGTCGCCGACGGCCGGGCCGCCCCGCGAGGACATCTGGTAGAACGCGGTGACCCGTCCCCGCAGCTCGTCGGGGGTGTCGAGCTGCACGGCGGCATGGCGGATCGTGGTGGCCATGGCGTCGCAGGCCCCGGCCAGCCCGGCCGCACCGACCGCCAAGACGAAAAGGGGCGCGTGTGCCAGCAGGAGCACCGCGACTCCGTACAGAGCGGTGGCCGTGAGCAGCACCGCGCCCTGGCGCGTGCTCTTCTTGATGGTCCGGAACACGACATAGCCCGCCAGCAGCGCCCCCGCGGAGGGGGCGGCGGCGAGCACGCCGTAGGCCCCGGCCCCCACCCCGAGCACGTCGAGGGCGAAGGCCGGCAGCAGCACCCGGTAGGCGCCGAAGACGGTCGCGGCCAGGTCGAGCAGCATGAGCCTGACGACGAGCGGCCGATCCCGGACATATCGTGCGCCTTCGGCGATGGACCTCAGGATCGACGGAGGTTCGCCCTCCGGCTTGGTGGAGGGGATCCGCAGCAGCCCGAGCCCCACGACGAGCACGGCGTAGGTGGCGGCGTCGACGGCGTACACGAGACCCGGTCCCGACAGCCCGATCAGCGCGCCCGCCAGCAGCGGACCGGCCAGCACCGCCAGTTCCCTGGACGGATTGAGCAGCGCGATCGCCTGCCCGATCTGTTCACGGGGCACGAGCGCGGGGATCAGCGCCTGGCGGGCGGGCTGGTCGAACGTCGCCGCCGCCGTGGTGAACACCACGGCGGCCAGCACGTGCCACGCCTCCACCCGCCCGGTCAGGGTCACCCAGGCCAGCGCGGCGGCCACCACCAGCGCGACGCCCTGCGCGATCGCCAGCAGCCTCCGCCGGTCCATCCGGTCGGCCAGCGCCCCGCCTAGCGGGCTGAGCACGACCAGCGCGACCGCCTGCGCCGCCCCGACCAGCCCCGTCTGCGCGATCGAGCCGGTGAGGGCGTACACGTGGAAGAGGTTGGCGGCGACGGCGGCGCGGGTGCCGATCTGGGAGAAGACGACACCCGCCCAGTAGAGCCCGAAGTCCCGGTTGCGCAGGACCGCGCGTTCAGTCAACCGGCACCAGCGACAGCTTGCCCGGGTCGAGCCGGACGACGACGTCGGTGCCGGGCGGGATCGACACCGAGGGGTTGCCGCGCGCCCGGATCTCCGTCGAGCCGACGCGCACCACGTGGTCGACGGCCTCGCCGAGGTAGGCGCGGGTCACCACCTGGCCGCGCCACTCGTTGACGCCGGAGCCCGGCTCGCCGGAGACCTCGACGGCCTCGGGGCGGATCGAGACGATCACGTCGCCACCGGCGGGGACACCGGCCGCCGAGTCGAGCACCAGCGGGCCCTCCTTGGTGACCACGCTGTAGCGGTCGCCCGTGCGGGCGGTCACCTTGGCCGGGATGAAGTTCGAGGTGCCGATGAACTCGGCGACGAACCGGCTGTTGGGCTTCTGGTAGATCTCGCGCGGCTTGCCGAGCTGCACGATGTTGCCCTTGCGCATCACCGCGATGGCCGAGCTGAGCACGAGCGCCTCGGTCTGGTCGTGGGTGACGTAGACGGAGGTGATGCCCAGTTCGCGCTGGAGCCTCTTGAGCTCGTACCGGAGCGACTCCCGCAGTTTGGCGTCGAGGTTGGACAGCGGCTCGTCGAGGAGCAGCAAGGGCGGCTCGATGACGAGCGCGCGGGCCAGCGCGAGGCGCTGCTGCTGGCCGCCGGACAGCTTGGTGGCCTGGCGTCCGGCGTACTCGCCGAGTTCCATCGTGGCGAGCACCCGCTCGACTCGCTGCGCGATCTCCTTCTTGCCGGGACGCTGCCCGCGTTTGCGCACCTGGAGCGGGAAGGCGACGTTGTCGAAGACCGTCATGTGGGGCCAGATGGCGTACGACTGGAAGACCATGCCGAGGCCGCGCTCGTTGGCGGCCACGTTGAGGGTCTTGGCGCCCTGCGTCTTGAACAGCGCCCGGCCGCCGACCTCGATGGTGCCCGAGTCGGGCCGCTCCAGCCCGGCGATCGAGCGCAGCGTGGTCGTCTTGCCGCAGCCCGAGGGCCCGAGCAGGGTGAACATCTGCCCTTCGGTGACGGTGAAGCTGACGTTGTTGACGGCGAAGACCCGGTCGGACTTCTCGGATTTACGGCGTTCGCCGTCGAAGGATTTGACGAGATTGTCGACGCGAAGCATCGCGACCCCTCCTAGTTATTTTGCAGGCCGACCTTGGCGCCGAGTTTGTAGGCGATCGCGACGAGCACGACCAGGGTGAGCACCATCACCACGCCGAGCGCGGCGAGCACGGTGAACTGGCCGTTCTCGTACTGCTGGAAGATGAGGATCGACAGGACCTCACTGCCGGGGCTGTAGAGCAGGATCGAGCTCGACAGCTCTCTGAACGACACCACCAGGATGTAGATCCACCCCGCCAGCAGCCCGGGGGCGAGCAGCGGCAGCAGCACCCGCCGGAACGTCTGCCACCAGCTCGCCCCGCTGACCTGCGCCGACTCCTCCAGCTCCGAGGCGATCTGCTGCATCGAGGTGAGCGAGTAGCGCATGCCGTAGGGCATGTAGCGGGTGACGTACGCGATGAGCAGGATGAAGATCGTGCCGTAGATCGGGATCGGGCTGCGCAGGTAGACGAACGACAGCGCGAGACCCAGCACCAGCCCGGGGATGACCATCGGCACGAACGACACCTGGTCGACCAGCTGCCGCCCGGGGATCTTCGACCGGATCACGATCCAGGCGGCGATGGCCATCATGGCCATCACGATCGTCGCGCTGCCGAGCCCGAGGATCAGCGAGTTGCGCAGCGCCCGCCCCGCCGTCCTCCCCATGTCGAGCAGCGCGGCGTAGTTGTCGAACGACATCGACTGGAACGCCGCCAGTGAGGGCGCCTGGTAGAACTTCAGGAACGAGGTGTAGAGCAGCACGACCAGCGGCGCCACGACGGTGACCAGGAAGTACGCCACGATCACCACGCCCATCACGGGCCGCCACTTACCCAGTTCGATCGGGCGGGGCCGGAAGCCCTTGCCGGTCACGGTCTGGAAGTTCTTGCTCGCCCGTCCGGCGAAGTTCGACACCGCGACCCCGATGACGGCGATCACGAGCAGGCCGATGGCCAGCGCCCCGGCCGCCGCCAGGTCGGGCGGATAGGTGCGCAGCACGAAGTAGATCTTGCTGGTGAAGACGTAGATGCCGTTCTGCAGGCCGAGCAGCGCGGGGACCTCGAAGCTCTCCAGGCTGCGTACCGTCATGACCAGCACGGCCGCGACGATGGCCGGCCGGGTCAGCGGCACCGTGATCCGGCGGAACACCTGCATCCGGGTCGCCCCGGACATCAGCGCCGACTCCTCCAGCGACGGGTCGATGGACCGGAACGCGGCCACCATCATCAGGAAGACGATGGGCGACATGTGCAGCCCCTCGACCCAGATCATCCCGCCGATGGTGAAGACGTCCACGGCCCCGGGCCCGAAGACCGGTTCGAGCATCGTGTTGATCAGCCCGATGTCGGGGCTGGCCAGGAAGATCCACGAGATCGTGTAGAGGATGCCCGGGATGATCAGCGGAATGATCGAGGCGGCGAAGAACAGCGCCTTGAACGGCACGTCGGTCCGCACGTTCAGATACGCCAGCCCGGTGCCCACCACGAGCGACAGCACCGCGGACCCGAAGGCGAACCAGAGCGAGTTGCTGACGAGGCTCCCGATCCGGGCGTCCCCATACGCGTTGGCGAACCCCTGGAGGGTGAAGCCGTTCGCGTCGAAGAAGGTGCCCCAGACCAGGTAGTACAGCGGGACGAGGGCCAGATAGCCGATCACGCCCACGACCGCCACGATGACGATCAGTTTTGGGGACGGCCACCAGCGACGGTGTGGCGTCACTGGCGCCGACCGGTTGGCGGACATAACGGGTGATGTCGTCGACATGACCCCATCTCTCCTTGCGACGGGCGGGTGCGAACGGTCACTTCACTTCTTGGCCCGCGCTGACGACCTGCTCGTAGAGGTCGTCCCACTTCTTGGGGTTGTCGAGCAGGTCCTGCTCCGGCACGGTCACCACGGTGAATCCGGCGAACGGGTCGGTGGGGCCGGCGATGGCGCCCATCCGGAACGACTCCGCCAGCGCCTTCTGGCCCTCGGTGAGCTCGTAGTCGGCGAACAGCATCGCGGCGGCCGGGTTGGTGGCCGTCTTCATGAGCGCCATGCCGTTGGGCCGGATGACGATCGGCTGCACCGGCGTGCCCGATCCGTTGTGCCAGGCCACCGGCGCGCCGTCATTGGCGGCCTTGTCGATGGTGTGGCTGTACGACGACGCGGTGATCCCGAACTGGCCGGCCGACAGCAGCTCGCCCTGGGTGGTGTGACCCTTGGCGATCTTCGAGTTGGCGGCGACCTTCGTGAACAGGTCCTTCACCTCGGCGTCGGTCTTGCCCTGGCTCAGGAGGTAGGTGTAGAGACCGGCGAACCAGTCGACGTCGCCGACCTCCATCGACACCTGGCCCTTCCACTTCGGGTCGGCCAGGTCGGCGAAGGCCGCGGGCTCCTGGCCCGGCGTGACCTTGTCGGTGTTCCAGCCCACCACGAAGGCGTTGAACCGGGTCGCGGTCCAGTTGTCGCCCTGGCCCTCCTTGCGGACCGAGTCACGCAGGGTGCCGAGGTAGGGGTAGAAGAACCCCTCCTTGTTCATGATGTTGAGCTCGCCGCCGTTGGTCTCGACGAAGTCGGTGCCGAAGTAGTTGGCCTCCTGCTCCTGGAGGACGCGCTGGAGCACCGACTCGGAGTTGCCCCGGTAGACGGAGACCTCGATGTCGTAGGTGTCCTCGAACCCGGAGATCACGTCGTCGATGTCGGTGTTGGAGGTGTAGATGGAGAGCTTGCCCTCCGCGAGGGCCAGTTCTTCCAGCTTCTTCTTGCGCTCCTCGCCCGTCAGGCCGTTGAGCTGGTCGTACACCGCCTGGGCCTTGGCGGAGACCTCGGTCTTCGCGCTGGTGTCGCCGCCCTGCGCGCCGGGGGTGGTGCCGGTCGCGGTCGGGGACGCGCCGCAGGCCGTGAGGAGGAGGGCGGCCGCGAGGGTGGCGGCCGTCGTGATGATCGAGGGGTGTCGCATGTGCAGCTCCTGCGGTGCGTGGTTCCGGTTCCCCCGAGGTGTGCGGCGTCTCAGCCGCGGGTGCGGCCACCGTGGACGGTGCCGTCGTCGATCGCCGCGCGCAGGAGTTCGAACCCCTGCTCTTTGGTGAGCTGAACCGAGTGGCGCTCGATGTTGTGCAGCCGCATCGTCCGCAGCAGGCCGGTGTCCTGGATCGCGAGGTAGCGCGAGGAGTCGTCCTGCTCCAGGTTGAAGTGCTGGTGCCAGGCCCAGCGCGGCGGGGCGAAGAGGGTGCCCTCGGACCACTCGACCACTTCGACGGGGTCGTCGTCGTAGTTGATGAGCGAGTAGCCGTTGCCCTTGACGATGTAGAGGTAGGCCTCCGTGGTGTGGCGGTGGCGTACCGACTGGCCGCCCGGCTTGAGCTCGGACAGGTGCGCGTTGAGCACCTCGTAGTCGCCCAGGTCGAAGTAGTGGCCCCGGTTGTTGCGCCACGGCCGTTCCGGCAGGTCCATGGTGCGGAGGTCGTGCGGGACGACGAGACCCTTGATCTGGGGGTGCTTCCTGTTGAACTCGTCGCGCGCCGCGATCTCCGAGGAGTCCCGGTTCTTCTTCTCGCTGGCCAGGACGCCCTTTAGATACTCATCTCGCACTTTTATTCCTCCTGAACGCCGTGTGTGGTCGAGTACACTCCTCATAGGGCTAAAGGTCTAACCTTTGGTCCGGGATGTTACTCAAGTGTTACGGGGCGGTTCAGGGGCCCGTTCGCGAGCAGCCGCGCGACGTCGGCCGGGCCGATTCCGGCCATCACCCGCCGCGCCGTCTCCGCGACCGGGATCTCCATGCCGACCTCGGCCGCGAGCCTCGCCGCATTGGCCAGGTCCTTCGCATGCCAGGTCAGCCGCATGTATTCGAGTTCCCGAAGGGTACGCGACGCGACGGGCCCGTCCAGCAGAGCGCGACGCAGAACCTCGACATCGACCCCGGCGCGGCGGGCCAGCTCCAGCGCCTCGGTGACGGCACAGATCTGCGCCCAGTGGACGAGGTTGTTCGCCGTCTTCCCCACCTGCCCCGCCCCGAGCGGCCCGAGATGGTGCACGGCGGCGGTCCAGGGAGCCAGCAACGGCCGGACTCTCTCCAGCACCTCGACATCTCCGCCGACGAGCAGATTGATCGCCCCCGCCTCGGCACCCCGTACTCCCCCGGTGAGCGCCGCATCGAGCACGTCCACCCCGGGCGGCGCGGCTTGGGCGACGTGAACACACGTCTCCGGCCGAACCGAAGAACAGAGCAGAACCACCGGGCCCGACTCGGCACCGCGCCGTCGAAGCGCGGCCTGATCACGAGCGGCGTGCGCCGGGGTGGCCTGGTCGGGGGCGACTATGTTCTCGCCGGTTGGCGCACTCATGCCCCTTTCGATGCCGGCCAGGACGCCTCTTTCTCCGAGGCAGACGTTGAGCACGTCCTGATCCGTGGGGACGAAGACGGCCACGACCGCCGCGCCTCGGGCGGCGTCGGCGGGGCTGTCCGCCGGGCGGGCGCCGAGGGCTGCCGCCTCACGAACGGCTGCCGGGTCGAGGTCGTGTACGGCCACCCGCACCCCGGCGGCCAGCAGGTGGCGGGTGATCGGCAGGCCCATGGCTCCGAGGCCGATCACCGCGACTATTGATTCCATAACGGGTGAATGTAATACCATTAGCCCAATTTGGGAGGTGTGGTGCCGCGACGATGGGATATCGGGGCCGCGTTGCGGCGGGCCTTCCGGTCGCTGTCCATCCCGAACTACCGCCTCTACTTCGCCGGGCACGCCGTCAGCGTCGCCGGGACCTGGATGCAGCGCGTCGCCCAGGACTGGCTGGTGCTCAGCCTGTCGGGATCGGCCGTCGACCTGGGCATCTCCTCCTCGCTCCAGTTCCTGCCGACCCTCTTCTTCGGCCTGTGGGGCGGCGTCATCGCCGACCGGTTCGACCGCCGCCGCCTGCTGATGGTCACCCAACTGGTGAGCGCCCTGCTCGCGGCGGGGCTGGCGGTGATCGTCCTGACCGGGGTCGTGCGGCTCTGGATGGTGTACGCGTTCGCGCTGGGCCTGGGCCTGGTCACCGTCCTGGACACCCCCGCCCGGCACGCCTTCGTCACCGACCTCGTCGGCCCGGACGACTACATCAACGCCCAGTCGCTCAACTCGACCGTCCACAACACCGGCCGCCTGGTCGGCCCGGCCCTGGCGGGCATCCTCATCGCCGCCGTCGACGTCGGCGTCGCGTTCGCCGTGAACGCCGTATCGTTCGCGGCGGTCCTGTACGGCCTGGCCCGCATGAACCCCGCCACGCTCCACCGCAACCCGCAGGTCACCAGGCTCCGGGGGCAGGCCAGAGAAGGCATCAGGTACGTCCGCAAACGTCCAGAGCTGCTGGCCTGCCTGTTCCTGGTGGCGGTGATCGCCCTGCTGGGCCAGAACTTCCGCGTGGTCTTCCCGCTGCTGGCCCGCGACACCTTCGGCGGCGGCCCCGAACTCTACGGCTGGCTGACCTCGGCCCTCGGCGTGGGCGCGATCATCGGCGCGCTGGCCAGCGCCACCCGCAGGTCGGTGAGCGCCTGGTCGCTGCTGCGCTGGTCATGGGTGTTCGCGGCGGTCAGCGCGGCCGCCGCCCTCACCCCGTGGCTCCCGGCGGCGCTGCTCGTCGTCGTCGCCCTCGGCGTCGCCAACATCATGTTCAACACGCTGGCCCGCACCCTTCTCCAGGTCGGCGCCGAACCCGCGATGCAGGGCCGCGTCATCGCCCTGCACAGCCTCGTCTTCCTGGGCAGCACCCCGATCGGCGGCCCGATCACGGGTTTCGTCTGCGAACGGTGGGGCCCGGAGGCCGGCCTCTGGCTCGGCGCCGTCTCGGCCGCAGGGGCGGCGCTCGCCGTGACCCCGATGCTGCGCCGCACCCGACCTGAAGTGGGCAAATAGACTATTGGTATGACCACAGGCCGGTGGCGCCGTACACTATTCACCGGCTGGCGTAGTCGCCCCACAACAGGAGAGGACGGCCTGATGGTCGCCGACAAGAAGTCCCGAACCGCCCCCGCGGAGTCGGGACCCGACTTGTTCGCCCCGGTGAGCCTCGCGCGCATCTCCCAGGCCATCGTCGACCAGATCCGCCTCCTGATGCGCGAGGGCAAGCTCAAGCCGGGCGACCGCCTCCCCAGCGAACGCGAACTGTGCGCCCGCTTCGGCGTCAGCCGCGTCACCGTCCGCGAGGCGCTCCGCGTCCTGGAAGCGGGTGGGCTGGTCGACATCCGCGTGGGCGCCCACGGTGGCGCCTTCGTCACCACCCCGACCAACACCCGCCTCGGCGAGGGCCTGGCCGACCTGATCACGCTGAGCCCGCTCACCTCGTCCGAGATCACCGAGGCCCGCATGGTCTTCGAGCTGGGCATCGTCCCGATGGTCGTCGAACGCGCGACGCCTGAGGACATCGCGGCGCTCAAGGAGATCTGCGCCAAGCAGCGCGCGGCCCTCGAAGACGACCACTACACGATGACCCTGTCGGCCGAGTTCCACACGAGGGTCGCCGCCTGCACCCACAACGCCGCCATCGAGATGCTGGTCCAGAGCTTCCACGGCCCGCTGCTGAAATCACTCCAGGAGGCGCAGTCGCTCGCGCCGCTGATGGGCCACCGGGGCGCGGGGGAACACGAGGACTTCGTCGCGGCGATCGAGGCGAAGGACGCGGCCAGGGCGAGCGCCATCATGCGCGAACACCTCCAGCGCACCGCCGACCGCGTGGCCAAGGGCTAGCCCGCGAAGAGCCCCCACACGAACACCGCCACGGCGACGACCGGGTAGATGAAGATGTAGATCACCAGCAGCACGGCGCCGAGGCCGAAGAAGAAGTCTCCCGATCCGACCATCTCCAGCAGGGCACCGATGCCGAACAGGCCGAGGATGATGACCCACGGGATGATGTGCCGGAGCAGGTGGCTCCACGACCAGAACGACTCGCGCTCGTCCGGCGCGGCCGCCGATGGAGTGCCGCTCGGCTTCGGGGCCGCCGTCGGCGTGGCAGGGGCCCGGGTCGTCGTCTCGGGCACGACCGGGGGGCGTGGCGAGGAGATGCCCGGGGGCGTGGTGACACTCCCCGTGGAGACCTCCTTGTCGTGCTGAAGCGCCAGCACGGCGACGAAGAGACTGGCGATGCCGGTGAGCATGGCGATGATGCCGGCGATCTCGGAGATGGTGGTTCGTAACGAGCGTCCGGTTCCGTCGGTCATGTCGCCTCGCTGGAGTGGAGACCCGGGGCCACTCGGAGCCTAAGCTCGCCGCGCTCGCACGGCGACGGGGTTATCCCGATGTCTTCACAGTTCCGCCAGGGCGTCTCTCATGTAGTCGATGAAGTCCCAGACGTCCGGGACCATGTCGCGGTCGACGACGATGCCGACGTCCAGGAAGCCGTCGTACGAGAAGACCGTGATGTTGAGGCCGCCGCTCACGTCGGTGATCACCGACAGCGGGTAATGGGCGACGATCTTGGAGCCCAGGATGTAGAGCGGGAGCTGCGGGCCCGGCACGTTCGAGACCATCAGGTTCATCGCCGACACCGTCCCGGACGCCAGCCGGAAAGCCGCCCGGTCGGCCAGCCCACTCAGCGCTGCGGGCATCGCCTGGCTGAAGTCGAGGAGCCAGCGGGCAGGCGCCACAGAGAAGCGTTCCTTGACCGTCGCCATGTTGGCGCTGATCATGCTCAGGCGGGTCTGCGGGTCGGAGACGTTCGTGGGGAGCGTCGTGGTCGCCAGGAGGACCTGGTTGCCCAGGTCGGGGCGCATGTTCGACGAGAACGGGATGCCCACCACCAGGGGCTCCACCGGGAGTTCGTCGCGCTGGGACAGCCAGCGGCGCAGGGCCGTGGCGGCCACGGCCATGACGACGTCGTTCACGGTCACGCCGTGTTCGTTCTTGACCTTCTTGACCTCGTCCAGGGGCAGTCGGCCGAAGGCGAAGCGGCGGTGGCCGGAGATCGGGCCGGAGAACGGGGTCGCGGGGACGGTCAGTCTCGGCAGGTCGGGCAGGACCGAGCCGGTGTCGCCGGGCCAGCCGGCGCCGCGGATGAAACGCGAGAGCATGCCGGTGCCGGGGATCTGCGACACCACGGGGATCTCGTCGAGCCTGGGGATCGCGCCGGCCACGAATCTCAGCAGCGCCTGGGGGCTGTCGAGGAAGCGTTCGACGCCGCGGCCGAGCATGATCGCGGGTTCGGGGGCCCTGACCGGGAGGTCCTCCGGGGGTGCGACCTCGCGGGGTTCCGGGGCGAGGTCCATCAGGGTGGCGAGGACCTCGGCGCCGGCGATGCCGTCGATCGCCGCGTGGTGGACCTTGGTGTAGATGGCCGAGCGGCCGCCCTCCAGGCCGTGGACCAGGTACATCTCCCAGAGCGGGCGGTGGCGGTCGAGTCTGCGGGCGTGCAGTCGCGCGACCTGTTCGGCGAGCTGGTGGTCGTCGCCGGGGGCCGGGAGGGCCAGTTCCCGCACGTGGTAGTCGAAGTCGACGTCCTTCGACTCATCCCAATAGGGGTGGTCGAGGCCGAAGGGGACACGGACCAGGCGACGCTTCAGCGGCGGGGCCAGGTGGAGGCGCGAGCGGAGCAGGTCGATGATCCCGGCACGGGTGACCGACGCGTCCTCCAGCACCGCCAGGCTGGCGATGTGCGCCACGTTCGTGGCGGTTTCGAAGTTCAAGAACTGTGCGTCGAGCGCGCTGAGTTGCCGTCCCATGCTGGGATCATTGCCCATCTCGACCCGGGGCGAGTCATGAAATGCACGACTCAGTGACGGTGTGTCGCATCGGGCTGACGCGGGTCGCCCGGATGCTCGAAACCGGGCATCAGCGTCACCTTCTCCCGGTGCCGCGCCTCCAGCCACCGGGCGAACAGGGTTTCCTTTCTTGCCTGTACGAGCCGGGCTTCGATCTCCCCGCTCTCCTGGTCGAACGGGGCGGGGTGGCGGTCGCGGTTGCGGTCGTAGTAGGAGCGGATCTCGTCGGGCGGGACGGTTGCTTCGACGCGGGCGAACAGGGCCTGACCTGCGGGTGTGGCGAGGACCGAGGCGACCACTCCCCCGGTGCGCAGGGCGAGGGGGAGCGTGATCCGCCTCACCTGATCGCGGTGGCCGCCGACTCGCAGGTGCCCGAACTCTTGGGCGACCACGCGTTCCATCGTCATGAGCTGGACCAGCCAGCGGCGCAGGTTGCGGCCTTCCGGGGAAGAAGGGTGGGGCAGGCGGGGCGCGAGCGGGCCTTCGTACAGGTCCTGGAGGCGCTGGTCGACCTCGGCTACCGAGATGGTCTCGTCCCCTACCGTCGCGGCGATCATGGGAGGACCTCGATGGTGACCGGCTCGGTGTAGTGGACCTTGCCGGCGTAGGCGAGTTTGACCAGGGCCCACCAGGTCCCCGGCCGGTGGCCGCCGACGACGGGGAAGCGGAGTTCGGTGGTTCCCGGGGCCGCGCCGGTGTTCCACAGCGGGAGCAGGTCGTAGGTGTGCCACGGGCTGATCAGCTGGGCCTGCACCGGAACGTCGCAGGTCAGGGTGATCACGAGCTCTGAGCGTTCGCCCGCGCGAAGAGTCAGGTGCGGGGTCTCCGTCGTGGCTTCGATGGTGGCGTCGCCTAGGCGGTCTTCGAAGGTCTGGCCGTAGCACTTCAGGCTGACCGTGCTCCAGCCCTCGTTGGGCCAGGTCTCGAAGGAGCCGGGTCTCAGGACGAAGTCGCGGGTCTCGGTGCCGTCGAGGGTGATCGTGCCCGCGACCATGTCCTCCACCAGCGACGACGCGACCGTGACCGTCTCGGGGGTGATGTGCACGGCGAGCGGGAGGTTGCCGACGGGGGCGGGGCCGGTGTTGTGCAGCCAGTAGCGGGTGAAAACGGGCTGGAACGGCTCGGCGCCGGGGAGCGCGTCGCCGCCCTGGGCGTCCTTGGTGTAGGTCACCACGTCCATGCCGGTCACCGGGCGGTCGGGCTCGTCGCGTGTCTCCAGGAGGTCGGTGCGGCGCCATCCGGGCAGGTCGATCTGTGCGGTACGCCCATGCGGTTCGTACAGCCGCATCGTGATCCCGGCGAACTCGCTCGGCAGTCGTCCGGTCGCGAGGGGGTTGCCCGCCGGTTTGAGCGCGGTCAGCACGAGGCCCTCGGGTACCTCCAGGAGTGAGGCGGCGGCCGGTTCGCCCTGGACACCCTGGTCGACGGCGATCAGGGGGTGGTTCACGTCGTGGCCCTCGCGCACCAGGCCGGTCGCGCGCCAGTCGCCGAGGCCCGCCACCAGGGCGTATTCGAAGCTGTGGGTCCAGTGCTGGAGCTGGAAGTTGCTGCCGTCGGGGACGGTCCTGCGGGGTGGGTCGATCCAGATGCCGGAGGGCCAGCCCGTGCACGACCGGAGCAGCGAGAGGTTGAGGGCGCCGTTCGGTTCGACCGCGAAGCCGGGGATGCCCCGGTTGATCAGCCCGACCGTGTACGGCTCGTACGACTCCCCCTCGATCTCCACCACCGCGTCGGCCAGGTCGTCGATCAGGGCGTCGATGCCGTCGGCGCCGATCGACAGGACCGGGAGCGCATCGTCGGCGGTGAGGTCGGCGCTCGGGACCCACACCTCCGTGAGCGGCTTGGCGGCCGGATGCCACCCTTTCGGCCAGGGCGTCTCGCCGACGGCGATCCGGACGTCGGGCAGGTTGGAGTCGACCGCGAGGTTCCCGTAGCGGGGGCCGTCGGCGCGCGAGACCGTGGACGTGACCCCCTGCTTCACCAGCGCCACCGCGAGCGCCCGCAGTTGTGACGTCGTCACGTCGGGCCCGGCGACGATCTCGGCCACGCCGATCGGGCGGCCGCCGATGCGGCACGTCGTGGACAGCGCGAACCAGTGGTGGGCGGGGTTGTCGAGGGTCCACGGGTGGTCGGCGGTGTCGGCGTCGATGTGCGCGAAACCGCGTCCGACCACGGCGTTCCCGACCTCGCTGACCGGCAGGGCCCCGTCGGCCTCCACCGGCCAGCGGAGCCGGACGAGCTGGTCGGCCCCGTCGAAGTCGAGGTGGGTGACCAGGTCGACCCGCGACAGCCCGTGCCAGAGGGTGATCTCCTGGACGTACCTGACCGCCCCGAACGCCCCGCGCACCACCAGCCGTTCCCCGGCGGCCGACCGCTCGGCGACCACCTCGGCGGGGTGCGCCGACGACCCTTCCTTCGTCCCCTTGGGCACCAGGTGCCAGGACCCCTCGTGGAATTTCGGATGAGCCGGATATTCGTCGTGGACGACCAGCTCGTTGCCCACCTGCCCGGGTTGGAGCAGCTCCCTGCCGTCCACCTTCCAGCTCGTCACCCCGCCGCCCCGCGCGGGGTCGGCGGTGATGGCGTGCCCGGAGCCCGCGATGGTGGTGCCGCCGGAGGGCAGCCAGCCGGCGTTGTCGCCCGGGGTGAAGGAGAAGGTCCGGTAGCCGAGCGGCGGCACGTCCTCGGCCAGGAAGACCACATCGGCCTCGACGAGGAACCCGTCGTCGTCGAGCACCGCGTTCTCGACCAGCCCCGCCTCGGCGATCCCGCGCCAACCGGGTGGAGGCGAAAAACGTACACGAACAATATCGGTGCGCGCCCACGACGACGGGTTCCAGACCACCACCCCGCCCAGCCCCGCACCGAGCACCCGCAGGGCGCCGTCGAGGGTCTCCGTGCCGATCGTGTACGCCTCCCGCCACCCCGTCAGCAGATCGAGGTACACCTGATCCGACTCCGAACCGGTGATCGCGTCGTGGTGGGCGCCGTAGACGAGCTGCCGCCAGGCCTTGTCCATCAGCGCGAACGGATACGCCGCCCCCTTCGTCACCGACGCGAGCGTGGCGAACTTCTCGGCGTCGGCGACCAGCACCTCGGCCCGCCGCTGCACCTGCTTGGTGTCGATGAACGACACGTCCTTGCCGGTGTAGACGGGGTTCATGTCCCGCGTCTGCGGCAGGAACTCGGCACTCTCGGCCCGGACGGCGGCGAAGAACTCCCTCGGCAGCCCGCAGACGAAGCGCGGCGAGACGTAGCGGGCGTTCCACTCGCGCTGGATGTCCATGATCCACTTGTTGGGCGGCGTGTAGTCGGTGCCGACCGGCAGCAGCACGTTCCGCGTCGCCGCGACCTGCTTGAGCGCGAGGAACCACGTATAGACCTCGGCGGCGGCCTCGTCGACCGTCGTCGAGGAGTCCATCCACCAGCCCGCGCTGTAGTGGCCGGGCATGTAGTGCGTCAGCACGCCGTCGCCCGACGGGGCGACCCAGTCGAACTCGGCCGGGAACTGCATCCGCTTCGGGTCGCCGCCGCCCAGCATCGGCCCCCACTGGTGGAAGGGCCCGCGCGCCCACGAACTGGAGGTCAGCCCCGCGGCGGCGGCCAGGCCGGGGAACTGGGGGTCATGGCCGAAGGCGTCGAGCTGCCAGGCGGTGTGCGGGTCGCCGCCGAGGATGTCCCGCTGGAATCCGGTGCCGTGGACGAGGTTGCGGATCGTCGACTCGGCGCCCGTCAGGTTGGTGTTGGGCTCGTTGTAGGTGCCGCCCATGATCTCGACGCGGCCCTCGTCCATGAGCCTCTTCAGGTAGGCGCGGTGTTCGGGGTGGGCGTCCCAGAAGGGCTTGAGGTAGTCGACCTCGGCCAGCACGAACTTGTAGTCCGGTTCCCGGCGGGCCGTTTCCAGGTGCAGTTGGACGAGTTCGAACCCGGCGTGCTGGAAGGCCGAACGGCTGGCCTGGGCGGCCTCGCCCGCCGTGTCCCACGTGGTGGTGTAGGCGGCCTGGGTGTTCCACCAGACGGGGTCGTAGTGGAAATGCGAGACCATCCAGACGGTCCAGCCGGGCTCCGCGACCTCGAAGGTGCCCGGCAGGCTCTCGCCGCCGGCGGTCACGACGATGTGCGCGGTCTCGCCCGGGGCCTTCGCCGTCGTCACGGGGACCTCGACGACGCCCGATCCGGTCGCGGCGCCCGACGCGTCTCCGGTGATCACCACCTCGGCGGGCTCCTCGCCTTCGAGGGTCACCCGCACGATCTGGCGTGGGCCCTCGGCGAACAGTTCCGTACCGGCGATGTCGGAGATCCGCATGTGGCAATGATCACACAACGGGAGGTTCCGGTCAGGGGGCGTCGTCGCCGAGATCGGCGATCCTGGACCGGCAGAAGGTCGCCCAGCGCCACGTCCGGGACGTCTCGAAGTGCTCCAGCGCCGCCTCGTAGTCGCGGCGGGCGCTCTCCCGGTCTCCGCTCGCGTCGGCCAGCCGGGCCATGGCGAGGCGGGCGTAGCCCATGCCCTGTTCGTGGCCCATGGCCTCGTATTCCGCCAGGGCCCGCTCGTAGAGGCCCCACGGCGAGCCGCGGCCGGGGCCGTAGGCGGCGGTGTCGCCCAGCAGGAGGAGGGTGTGGGCCAGGCCGCGCCGGTTCCCGATCTCCTCGAAGATGACGCGGGCCTGGTCGTAGAGGTCGCCCGCGCGGTCGTACTCGCGCCGGGAGAACGCGCGGTCGGCCAGGCTCCTGATCGTGCTCGCCACGCCGTGGCGGTCGCCGATCTCCTCGTAGAGGGACCGGGCGAGCTCGTTCATCTCGTCGGCGATCTCCCGGTCGCCCCGGGAGTCGGCCAGGTCGCCGAATCCCTTGGCGACGTGGGCGAGCCCGCGGCGGTTGCCGGTCTCGCGGTAGATGCTCCTGGCCTCGTCGTAGCGGGCGAGCGCCTCGGCGTGGTCGCCCTGCCACGACGCGATGTCGGCCAGGCCCTTCACGGCGTGGGCCAGGCTCTCGCGGTTCCCCGTCTCCTCCAGCAGGACCCGGGCCTGGCCGTAGCGCTGGGCCGCCTGCTCGTAGTCGCCCCGGCCGGAGGCCACCTCGGCCAGGCCCAGCAGGGCGGCGGTCAGGCCCGACCGGTCGCCGATGTCGGCGTAGAGCACCCGGGCCCGGTCGTAGAACTCCACGGCCCGCGCGTCGTCGCCGCGCGCGGAGGCCATCGCGGCCAGACCGGCCGTCGCCTCGGCCTCGACCGGCACGTCCCCCCGCGCGAGGTCGAGGACCTCCCGGTAGAGCGCCTCGGCGCGGGCGTACTGGCCGTTGACCCGCAGCCAGCTCACCAGCGATCTCACCAGGCCGTGGAAGGCCGCGAACCGGCCGGAGCGGGCCACCTTCAGGGCCTCGCCGAGTTCGCCGTTGGCGGCCGTCAGCCATTCGCGGGCCGCCTCGAGGCGGGTGAAGCCGGCCGGGGCCGATCGGCCGTACAGGAGGAAATTGGCCGCTCCGCCGACGCGCGCCGTGAGGTGGGCGACCAGGCGGGTCCGGCCCTGCCGCCCGGCGCCCGCGTCGGTGTCCCGGGCGCGGGTGCATTCCAGGAACAGGTCGTGGAAGGTGTAGCGGCCCTGCGGAAGCCGGGAGAGCAGCGCCTTGGCCGCCAGGTCCTCCAGCCGGAAGGCGACGACGTAGTCGGGCGCCTCCGCCATCGCGCCGATCGAGGTCGCGTCGAAGTCGGGCCCCGGGTGACGGGCGCACCACAGCAGCGTCTCCCGCCGGTCGGGGTCCAGCGCCTCGAACGAGACCGCGAACGCGGCGTGGAGTTTCTGCCGCAGGTCGGGGAGGTGCTGGAACCGCTCCCTGCCCTGGGCGCGGGCCCCGCGCAACGCCCGCAGGACGAACTCCGGCGACTGCCGGGCCAGCAGCAGGCCGACCGGTTCCAGCGTCAGCGGCAGATGCCCGCACAGCAGGGCCATCTCGTGGAGGACCGCGTCGGCCACGGCCCGGCCGCCCCGCCGGCGGAGCAGGTCGACCGCGTCCGGCGGCGCCAGCGTGTCGAGCCTCATGTGGTCGGCGTCGAGCAGGTCGGACAGGTCGTCGCGGCTGGTGATCAGGGTGGCGCAGCCGGGGGCGTGCTGCGGGAGCAGCGGGCGGACCTGGTCGGCCGACCGCGCGTTGTCGAGGATCAGCAGGACCCGGCGCGAGGAGAGCCAGCCGCGCCACAGCCGCATCCGGGCGTCGGCCCCGGCGGGGATGTCGGCGCCCTGGTAGCCAGCCCACGACAGCAGCTCGGCCAGGATCGTCTCGGGGTCGGCGGGCCGCAGGCCCGGGGTGTGGCCGTAGAGGTCGACCTCGACCCAGGCGTCGGAGAAGTCGTCCTTGATCTCGGCCGCGACCGCGCGGGCCAGCGCCGTCTTGCCGATCCCGGCCATGCCGTGCAGCGCCGAGATCACGACGGGACGGCCCGCCTCGCGGTCGCCGCGGAGCCTGGCGACCAGATCGGCGATCTCGCGGTCGCGGCCCACCATCTCGGGCGGGGCGACCAGAGCGCGCTGCGCCGCCTCGGGGCGGGAGCCGTTCTGGAAGTAGATGTTCTGCACGCCCTGCCCGAGCACCGCCATCTGGGCGTGCCCGTGGGCGGAGGCGTGCACCTCACCCCCGCTGCCCCCGGTCATCAGCGGGGCGGCCCGAAGGTGTTGTGCTGCACGCCCTGCCCCTGCACGGCCTGCTGCGCCTGGTCGTGGGCGGTGGCGTTGACCTGGACCGCACCGGCCGCGCTCACCGGGGACTGCGCCCGCGCGAACTCCACCAGCTCACGCAGCGAGCCCTCGGCGTCGGGGTGGTCTTCGAGCAGGTCGCGGAGCCGGACGGTCCACGCCGCCTCCAGCGCCCCGGCCGTCTGCTCGCGGTCGTCCGCGGCCAGCAGCTCGGCGCGGGCCGATTCCAGGCGCTCTGCCTGCCGCTCGCCCGCCGTCTCGTCGCCGCGCCCGAGGAGCTTCGCGCACCGGGCCTTCACGTCTTCCCACGCGTCGGTCGCCATGGCCGTCACGACGGCGCTCCCGGCCGTGGCGGCCAGCGCCGTGAGGGTCTCCGCCAGCATCCTGGGGTCCTTCCGTAGGGGGATGCCTCCGGCATACCTCACCGGCGCGCGGACCGTGGGCGATCACCGACAATCCGTGACTTACGGTCGCATTCTGATGAGGGTTTCGGCCACCGGAACCACCGGCTCGCCGAGGTCGAACTGACTGAACAGGTGGACGTCGTCGCCGGTGTCGATCTCCAGGAGGGCCGACCGCAGGCCGTAGCGGGCGCGTTCGTCGACCCGGATGCGTTCGATCTCGCCCCAGGTGATGCGGCGGCGCCCGGCGAAGCCCGCCACGACGATGAGACCACTGGGGTCGGCGACCAGGCGTACCCGGGCGAGCAGGTCACGCGCGGTGAAGGCGGCCAGCACGATCGCGGCGACCGTCACCAGGATCACCAGCCGGTAGTCGCCGGCGAGCCAGCCGTAGACGATCAGGAGCAGACAGATCAGGGTCCCGGCGGCCTTTCCGGCCACGATTTTGGTGGGGACCTGCCAGACGTTCATCCCCGCAGGTTACTGCGGCGTGAGACTTTACCCGCCCGAGGTGCGAACCGGGATATACAGGGAAGTGAGGCTTGAATGGCGCGCCGCTTGGGCGTGCGACTCGATATTCCGCCCGCCGGAGGCACCATGAGCAGGCAGATCGCCAGCGCGTACCAGCAGGTGACAGTCGCGGAGCTCGAAGCCCGGGTCAGGGGGCTGGAGAACCAGGTCGCCCACCTCACCGAAATGCTGGAGGCGCTGACCGAGGAGGATGATTAGAGGGATTTCGCCCCGGTGTCGTCGCCGACGGTCTCGGCGGCCAGGCGGGTGAGCAGGGCGGTCAGTTCGGGGTTGCTGTCGGGGTTCCAGCCGTCGAGGTGCCGGGCGAGCGCGGCCCTGCGGACGCCGACGAGCCGCCGCGCGGCCCTCCGGCCCGCCTCGGTGATCGTCAGGGTGTCGCCGGAGCGTTCGATCAGGCCCCGGTCGACCAGCGGTTGCGTGTACGGCGTGCCTCCGTCGACCGGCACGCCCGCGCGTTCGGCCAGGGTCCGGCGGGAGACCCGGCCGTCGCGCGCGACGCGGCAGAGCACCCAGGCGGTTCCGGCGGAGAAGTCGTATCCGGCCCGGTGGGCCAGGTCGGTGTAGAGGTCGCGGGCGCAGGGGTCGCGGCGCATCAGCAGCGTCAGCGCGCGCTCCATCTCGGCCTGCGAGGAGTCGGCGGAGTTCGGGTGGGGGCTGAACTCGGTCGCGGTGGCGCCGGTGGTCGCACGGAGCGGGACCTCCTTGAGGAACAGCGACAGCGCGAAGCCGATCAGGGCCACGGCGCGGCCCAGGTGAAGATGGCGGCGATCGACTCGGCGTAGCCGTGCGGACCCGCGGCGGTGCCGCCGTGGGCGGCCAGTTCCCCGGCGAAGATCGAGCCGAAGACCGAGACGCCGAACGACCCGCCGATCGAGCGGAAGAAGGTCGCCGTCGAGGTGGCCACGCCCAGGTCCGCGTAGTCGACCGCGTTCTGGACGGCGATCACCAGCACCTGCATGACCAGCCCGATGCCGACGCCGAGCGTGAAGAGGTAGGTCCCGACCAGCCACATCGACGTGGTCTCGTCGAGGGTGCGCAGCAGCAGCATCGCCACCGTCATGATCGCCATGCCCGCGATCGGGAAGCGGCGGTAGCGGCCGGTCCGGCTGATCACCCGCCCGGTGGTGATGGACGTCGCCAGCAGGCCCCCCATCATCGGCAGCAGGTACACCCCCGACAGGGTCGGCGACACCCCGTGCGCCACCTGGAGGAACAGCGGCAGGTAGGCCAGCCCGCCCAGCATCGCGAAGCCCACGACGAAGCCCATCGCCGACGTCACGGCGACCACCGGCAGCCGGAACAGGCGCAGCGGCAGGATCGGCTCCGCCGCCCGGCGCTCGGCCACGACGAACAGGGCCCCGAAGACGACCGCCGCCAGGGCCAGCAGGAGCACGGGGGGTGAGCTCCACTCGTACACGGTTCCGCCCCAGGTCGTGACCAGCACCAGGCAGCCGACCGCGACCGTGAGCAGGACCGCGCCGAGGTAGTCGATCACGTGGCGGGTCCGGCCGGGCCTGGCGGGCAGGGTCATCGCGACCGCGACCAGGGCGGCCACCCCGATCGGGAGGTTGACGTAGAAGACCCAGCGCCAGCTCAGATGGTCGACGAACAGCCCGCCCGCCAGCGGCCCGACCACGCTGGCCACGGCGAACACGCCGCCGAAGTAGCCCTGGTAGCGCCCGCGTTCCCGGGGCGGGACGACGTCGCCGACGATCGCCATCGCCAGGACGATCAGCCCGCCGCCCCCGAGCCCCTGGAGCGCCCGGAAGGCGATCAGTTCGGTCATGTTCCCCGCCAGGCCGCACAGCGCCGAACCGGCCAGGAAGATCACGATGGCGGCCTGGAAGAGGGGTTTGCGGCCGTACTGGTCGCCGAGCTTGCCCCAGAGCGGGGTGGAGACGGTCGAGGCCAGCAGGTACGCCGTCACCACCCACGACAGGTGGTCGAGCCCGCCGAACTCCCGCACGATGGTGGGCAGCGCGGTCGAGACGATGGTCTGGTCGAGCGCCGCGAGCAGCAGCGACAGCATCAGCGCGCCGATGACGACCCAGATGTCCCGCCGCTGTTCCTCCATGCTGCCGACCTCCCCGGGCGGGGGTCCGGGCAAGCTCAACCGGGTGTCAACTCGGGACGGGTCCGTAGCGGGCGTGCTCCGTTCCCGTCACGCAGGCCCAGTAGCGGTCGCCGTGCGACCAGTGCCACCACTCCGTCGGGTAGTTGACGAACCCGGCCGCCGTCAGCGCCGACGTCAGCACCCCCCGGAGCCGCGCCGCCTCCTCATGGAGGCCGGTGCTCGCGGTGTGGCAGTCCTCGGTGTCGGTGTCGTTGACCTCGGTGCCGAGCCAGAGTTCCCGGCCGTCGACGTCGCAGAGGGTCAGGTCGACGGCCGCGCCCGCCACGTGGGGGGCCACCTCCGGCGGGGAGATGTAACGGGCGGCCCGCTCGTGATACCAGTGCTCGTCCTCCCCCGGATGGGCGGCGCGGAGGCGGTCGACGTGGGCGTCGAAGTAGCGGGTCTGGAGCTCGACGGGCCGGAAGCCCTCGACGACGAGGAAGAACAGGCCGGGTGGGAGGAACGTCTGGGCGCTCACCAGCCGGTCGACCACGCCGTGGCGCAGGTGGGCGTGGCCGGGGCCGGTCCCGGCCATCCGGGGGTCGACCCGCAGGGCCGGGACGGTGCGCAGATCGATCAGCGGTTCGCCCGACTCCCGGACAGGGGTCCGGGCGACGACGGGGTCGGAGAGAAGGAGCATGGGTCGTCCTTTCGATACGCGGGCAGCCGCCCGGTCGGGGTGACCGGGCGGCTGAGGTGGCCGGGGGGTTACTGGGCGGTGGGGAGGTGGCCGAGGGTCGACCAGGCGGTGCCGAGGCCGGTGAAGGGCGCGAAGACCGGGCGGCCTCCGGCCGGGGAGTTGCGCCAGGCGAGCATCTGGTCGGTGCCGTTCAGGCCGAGCAGGTCGGTTCTGCCGTCGGCGTCGTAGTCGGCGACGAGGAACTCGGTGACCGTCCGCCAGCCGGTCGACACCTGGAAGCTCGCGCCCCGCGACGGGTTCCCGGCGGTCGAGGTGTTGGGCACGACCCAGAACGCGTCGGCGCTCCCGGCGTCGAACCCGGCGAGGTCGACCTTGCCGTCACCGGTGAAGTCGCCGATCACGAGCTTGGTCAGGGTCGACCAGGCGGAGCCGAGGTCGGCGTAGGGGGCGAACGACGGCGTGTTGTTCGTGGCGGTGTTGCGCCAGGCGAGCATCTGGTCGGTGCCGTTGAGGCCCAGCAGGTCGGTCTTCCCGTCGGCGTCGTAGTCGGCGACCCAGAAGCGGGTCACGGTCTTCCAGCCCGAGGAGACCTGGATGCTGCCGCCCCGCGACGGGTTCCCGGGCGAGGAGGTGTTCGGGACGACCCAGAACGTGTCGGCGAGGCCGGAGTCGAAGCCCGCGATGTCGACCCTGCCGTCACCGGTGAAGTCGGCGATGACGAGCTTGGTGAGGGTCGACCAGTTCGTCCCGAGACCGACGTAACCGGCCAGCGACGGCGCGCCCGGAGTGCTGGTGTTCCGCCAGACGAGCATCTGGTCGGTGCCGTTCAGGCCCAGCAGGTCGGTCCTGCCGTCGCCGTCGTAGTCGGCCAGCCAGTACCTCGTGACCGTCTTCCAGCCGGTCGACAGCCTCGTGCTGCCGCCCCGGGACGGGGAGCCGGGAGTGCTGGTGTTCGGGATGAACCACAGGTCGTCGCCCGAGGTGCCGAGGCCGAGGAAGTCGGGCTTCCCGTCGCCGTCGAAGTCGACCAGGCGCCGGGCCTGCGGGTCGACCACGGGCCGCGACGGGGTGACCGTGTCGTCGACGATGTTGTTGTAGCGGATCGGCCGGTAGTTCGCCGTCATGCTCGACCACGACTCGTCGCCGACCCGGCCCCGCGAGTTGGGGGTGGGGCCCTTGGCCCAGTCGTCGCGCCAGCCGTCGCCGTCGGGGTCGGCGCCGCCGTTCAGCGAGTAGGTCCAGGCGCCCTTGGTGTGGTCGCCGGTGTCCTTCCAGCGGGCGAACAGCTCGATGTGGCCGTCGGTGAGGATGGCGTCGCCGGGCTTGAGGTCGTGCAGGCTGGCGAGGAAGTGCTTGCCGCCCCAGGTCTCGAAGTCGTCGGTGCTGTTGCCGCCCTTGCCCGAGTTGGCGGTGATGTGCCAGGCCATCGAGACCAGGCCGGAGCAGTCGGGGCCGTAGCGGTGGCCGCCGTCGGCGTCGGTGGTCAGGCTGCTCTGCACTCGGGTCAGGTTGTAGCGGACCTGCCGGTCGACCCAGTTCTGGGCGCGGGCGAGCACCTCCGACCGGGTGATCTGGCCGCCGGCGGCCGAGTCGGCGTGCGCCGGGGCGGTGGTCAGGGTGAGTCCGGTGAGGCCCATCGCCAGGGCGGCCAGGACGCCGAGTGAGCGGGAGAGAACGCGCATTTTCGTGATGCCCTTCCAGGTGGTGCCGGGGTGACATCTGGAAGGTTCGGCCGGCCCGCTGGAACTTCGATGGAAGGGCGCGGACCGGCCGGTTTCAGCGGTTCATCTCCCCGAATTCCCGCGCGCCCTGGTCGCGGAAGACCTTCAGGGCCCGGTCGCGGGTCAGGCGGGCGGCGTCGTGGTCGCCTCTGGCGTCGTGCAGCAGGGCCAGGTCCCTTTCTGTACGCGCTCTCCAGACCAGCACGTCGAGTTCGTCCCAGACCTGGAGGGCGGTGGTCAGGCAGGCCTCGGCGTCGTCGAGCCGTCCGGCGGCCAGGTGGAGTTCGCCGAGGGTGCGCAGGGTGGCGGCCAGGCCCCAGCGGTCGCCCATGGCCTGGCAGACCGCGAGGGCCTCCTCCAGGGCGGGCAGCGCCGTGCCGAGGCGGCCCAGGCGGAGTTCGGCCTTGGCGCGGGCGCGCACCGAGTAGGCCTCCATGAGGGGGTCGCCGAGGCGGGCGAAGATCACCCGGGCGGCCTCCGCCGTCTCCACGGCCTGTTCGTGGTCGCCGGTGGCGCGGTGGTGCAGGCTGATCGTGCGCAGGGTCAGGGCCTCGCCTCTGAGGGTGCCGGCCTCGCGGTGGCCGTACAGACACGCCTGGAGGCCCGCCCACGCGGCGGGGAAGTCGCCGCGTTCGAGCCGCACGGAGGCGGCGAGGCGGAGCGGATGGAGGGCGGCGGGGTCGTCGCCGAGCAGGCCGCGGGCGGCGTCGAGGAAGTGCAGCGCCTCCACCAGGCGGCCGGTCTCCCGGCAGATCACGCCGAGCGTGGCCAGCGCGACCGCCTGCCCGCGCGGGTCGCCGAGGTCGCGGAAGCCGGCGAGCGCCTCGTCGAGCACCTGCCGGGCCTCGGCGAAGCGGTCCTGGTCGTAGCGGAGGCGGCCGAGCTCGGCCAGCATCGTCGCGACGCCGTGGGGGTCCCCGGCCTGCCGGGCGGCGGACAGGGCGGCCTGGGTGATGCGCTCGCGGGAGACGAACCGGTTGACGCCGAGGAACGAGGGCCCGAGGCGGGCGGAGGCGAACGCGCAGACGAGCTCGTGCAGGCCGAGCGCGGCGGCCCGTTCGAGACCGGTGACCAGGGCGGTCTGCTCGAAGTCGAACCAGTCGTGCGGCGCGGACACCACCTGCGCGACCAGCTCCGCTGAGACCGGCACGTCCGGGCCGGGGGTGGACGGGCGGGCGATCTCGTCGGAGGCGACGTGACGGGCGAGGGTCAGCCAGCCGCCGAGCACCCGGCCGACGGCCGCCTTCAGCTCCTCCCCCGGCTCCTCGGCCTCGGCGCGTTCCCGGCCGTAGATGCGGACCAGGTCGTGGACGCGGTAGCGCGGCGTGCCGAGGCCGTCGACGCGGGCGAAGTCGACGAGCTGGGCGTCGACGAGGCGTTCGACGGTGTCCTCGGCGGCCCGGCCGTCCTCGCCGGTGAGCCAGGCGACGACCCAGGGGGCGAACTCGGGGGTGCCGAGGTGGCCGAGCCCGCGCAGCGCCCGCCGGGCGGCCGGGTCGAGCGCCCGGTAGCTGAGCTCGAACCCGGCGCGCACCTCCAGGTCGGCGATGGCCAGTTCGTCGAGGCGGCGGCGTTCGTCGGCGAGCCGGTCGGCCAGCAGCCGCAGCGGCCAGCGCCGCCGGGTGGCCAGCCGCGCCCCGGCGATGCGCAGCGCCAGCGGCAGCCGCCCGCAGAGCTCGGCGATCTCACGCGCGACCGGTTCCTCGGCCGCGACCCGTCCGGCGCCGACGATGCGGTCGAGCAGCTCGACCGCCTCGCCCGGCTCCAGCACGTCGAGATCGGTCCGCCCGACGCCGCTCAGCCCGCCCAGCCGGTTCCTGGACGTGATCAGCACCCCGCTCGCCCCTCCCGGCAGCAGCGGGCGGACCTGCCGTTCGTCGGCGGCGTCGTCGAGCAGCACCAGCATCCGCCGCCCGGCCGCCAGCCGCCGGAACAGCTCGGCCCGCTCCCCCGGGCCCTCCGGCACCGGCTCGGCGCCCAGCGCCTTCAGGAACAGGCCGAGCACCTCGCCGGGGTCGGCCGGGGTGTCTCCCAGCCCGCGCAGGTCGGCGTGGAGCAAGCCGTCGGGGAACGCCCCCGCGGCCCGGTGGGCGACGTGGGCGGCCAGCGCCGACTTGCCGCTCCCGCCGCGCCCCGCGATCACCTGGACGGTTCCGGTGCCGAGAACGGCGACCAGTCCTTCGGTCTCGGCGTGGCGGCCGGTGAAGTCGGCCGGGGCGGGCGGCACCTGTGCCGGGACCACCCGGGGAGGCTCTCCGCCCTGGAGCCGGGGGTCGCCGCGCAGGATCGCGTGGTGCAGTTCGGTGAGCTCGGGGCCCGGGTCGACGCCGAGTTCCTCGGCGAGCACGTCGCGGCCCTCGCGGAAGACCGCCAGCGCGTCCGACTGGCGGCCGAGCCGGTAGAGGGCGGTCATGTACTGCGCCCGCAGCCGCTCGTTGGCCGGATGGCTGCCGACCAGCGCGGCCAGATCGGAGACCAGGCGGCCGTGCTGGCCGAGGGCGAGCCCGGCGGCCATCCGGTCTTCCGTGGCGGTCAGCCGGAGCTCGTTGAGCCGGGCGGCCTCCCCCGCCAGCAGGGTCTCCTCCAGGCCCACGAGCGCGGGGCCGCGCCACAGAGCTAGGGCGGCGTCGAGCAGCCCGGCCGCCTCCTGCGGCGTCGCCGCCGCCCGCGAGCGGGTGACCAGGTCGTGGAAGCGGGCGGTGTCGAGCGAGCCGTCGGGGACCAGCGCGAGGTAGCCGGGGGTGCGGGTGACGATGACCTCTTCTGAGCCCTGCCGGGAGAGGGAGCGCCGGAGGGTCTTGACGTAGGTCTGAAGGGTGGCGTGGGCGCTGTTGGGCGGATCGTCGGGCCAGACGACGTCGATGAGCCGGGTGGTCGGCACGACGTGGCCGTTTTCCAGCAGCAGCGCGGCGAGCGGGGTCCGGGGTTCGGCCCCGCCGAGGGGGACGGCCGCGCCGTGCGTCAGAACTTCCACGGGGCCGAGCAGGCGAAACTCCACGGCGCTGATTTACGGCCACACCTGTATAGGGCGAATATAGGACGAAACAATGGCGATTAAGTGCATGGCCAGATTATCGACGCGATTAGACAATGCCACGAAATGACATGCCAAAGGTGGATTCGCATGGCACTATCGCCGGGTCCACTTGTGTCGGTAAGTATCTGGGAGCTCACGCAATGCCTGTTCACGGAGCCGGTCAGGATCTCCGTACTCCCGGTCCGACCGCCCTGCGACTGCTCGTCGGCGCGCAGCTGCGCGAGGCGCGCGAGGCGCGGGAGATCAGCCGCGAGGACGCCGCGTTCACCATCCGGGCCTCCGCCTCCAAGATCAGCCGCATGGAGACGGGCCAGGCCACCTTCAAGCCGCGTGACGTGGCCGACCTGCTCACCCTCTACGGGGTGACCGATGACAAGGAACGGCAGGCGCTCATGATTCTGGCCGGGCGGGCCAACCAGCCGAGCTGGTGGCACCCGCTGCGCGACATCGTGCCCTCCTGGTTCGAGGCGTGCCTCGGCCTCGAACCGGACGCCGAGCTGATCCGCACGTACGAGATCCAGTTCGTCCCGGGTCTGCTCCAGACGCCCGACTACGCCCGCGCGGTCGTCTCCCACGCCCACCGGATCAACGACCAGGCCCAGATCGACCGCCGGGTCGAGCTGCGGATGCAGCGGCAGCGCATCCTGGCCGGGGCGGCCCCGGCCAAACTGTGGGCGGTCGTCGACGAGGCGGCGCTGCGGCGCGTGGTCGGCGGCCCCGGCGTGATGCGCGCCCAGTTGCGCCACCTCGACGAGATGAACCGGCTGCCGAACGTGACCGTGCAGATCGTGCCGCTCGACTCCAACTACGTCTCGCGCGGCATCGGGCCGGTCACCCTGCTGCGGTTCGCGCAGAGTGCCCTGCCCGACGTCGTCTACCTGGAGCGGCTCGCCGACGCGCAGTATCTGACCAAGCAGACCGAGGTCCAGCCCTATCTTCACCTGCTCAACGAGACGGCCGCCCAGGCCGAACCGGCGACCTCGACGAGCGAGATCCTCCGGGAGTGCATCGACGCCCTCTAAGGGCCCGCGGCGGGCCCCGGCCGGCCGCAGGCACCGGCTACGGCTTACGGGCGACCCCGACCAGGGCGTCGACCGGAGACGGCGGGCCGAACGGGTCGGGGTCGGGGTGCCACTGGGTGATCGGCACGATCCCGGGTTCGACCAGCTCGAAGCCGTCGAAGAAGCGGCCGAGCTCCTCGGCGTTCCGCAGCGTGTAGGGCACGGCGGGACCGTCGTTGAGCTCTTCCTGGGCCTTGTCGAGGGCCTCGCCGGTCACCACGTTGGAGCCGTCCCAGATGACCAGGTAGCTGCCGGAGGGCAGCGGCTCCATCAGTTTCCTGACGATCTCGCCGGGTTCCTCGGCGTCGGCCACGTAGCCGAGGATGCCCATCAGCATCAGCGCCACCGGGCGCTCGAAGTCGAGGGACTTCTCCGCGCCCTGGAGGATCCGCTCGGGGTCCTGCAGATCGGCGTCGATGTAGCCGGTCAGGCCTTCGGGTGTGCCGACCAGCAGGGCGCGGGCGTGCGCGAGCACGAGGGGGTCGTTGTCGACGTAGACGACCCGGGCCGCGGGGTTGATCCGCTGCGCCAGGTCGTGGGTGTTGTCGACGGTCGGGAGGCCGGCGCCGACGTCGAGGAACTGGGTGACCCCGGCCTCGACGCTGAGGTGGCGCACGACCCGGGACAGCAGGTAACGCGACAGCCGGGCGATCGCCACGATGTCGGGGAACGCCTCGGCGAACTGGTCGCCGGCGACGCGGTCAACTTCGTAGTGGTCTTTGCCGCCCAGCCAGTAGTTCCACATCCGGGCCGAATGGGGGACGGTCGTGTCGATTTTGGGGTTGCTCACCGGAGCTCCTGTCAGGTCGGCTTCCCCAGAACCTACTGTTTTCCGCCGGTTTCAAGTGGTGTTCGGATATTTCCTGATGTGCGCGGCGCTTCGGGAGGAAGGTACTCAGCGCCATGAGGGCCAGGCCCACGATCATCAGGACGGAGACGATAAGAAGCGCCGCGATCACCATCGCGAGGATCGAAGCGAGCATGGCGCCGATACCCAGTAGCTCGATCATGGGGCCGTTTTGCCCGTAATGACCATTCTCATTCCTTACTCAGGGGCGAGGTCAGAACCCCCCAGGCCGTCGAGGCGCCGGAAGATCACACCCTCGCGCAGTGCCCAGGGACAGATTTCCAGCGTCGGCACCTGGAACAGGTCCATCGTCGCATCCGCCACGAGCGCTCCGGCCAGCAGCTGGCCCGCCCGGCCCGCCGACACGCCCGGCAGCGCGGCCCGGCGGTCGGTGGACATCTCGCCCATGCGGGCCGCCCACGTGGACACCGCCTCGTGGGTGAGGTTGCGGCGGACGTAGGAGCCCTCGCTCGACGGCGCGGCGCCCGCCATCCTGGCGAGCTGCTTGAAGGTCTTGGACGTCGCCACCGCGTGGTTGGGCGGCCCGTAACGGGTGACGTCGCCGACCCGGCGGCCGATCTCGGTGCGGATGTGGCGGCGCAGGGCCCGTATCTCCTCGGGCGTGGGCGGATCCTGGGTGAACCAGTCGCGGGTCAGCCGCCCGGCGCCCAGCGGCAGCGACACGGCGGCGTCGGGGGCCTCGTCGATGCCCGAGGCGATCTCCAGCGACCCGCCACCTATGTCCAGGACCAGGAGGCGGCCGGACGACCAGCCGTACCACCGGCGGACGGCCAGGAAGGTCAGGGTGGCCTCGTCGGCGCCGGAGAGGACCTGGATGTCGACCTGGGTCTCCCCCTTGATCGCGGCCAGCACCGCCTCGCCGTTGCGGGCCTCGCGGACGGCGGAGGTGGCGAAGGCCACCAGGTCTTCACAGCCCTTGTCCTCGGCGAACTGGAGCGCCTCCCGGACGAAGGCGGTGAGCTGCTCGGCGCCCTCGGCGGAGAGGTGGTGGTCGTCGATGTGTTCGGCGAGCTTCATGTCGACCTTGTGGGAGAACGCCGGCTGGGGCCGCGCCCCCCGGTGCGCGTCCATGACGAGGAGATGCACCGTGTTGGACCCGACATCGAGGACACCTAGTCGCATGCAATGACGGTATCGCCCTTTTGGGAACGTTCCTGTCGTCGTTACCACGCCGGAATGACGAAAAATCACGTCCTGGCACGAAAAGCAGCGGTTTTCGTACGATTTTGGCACGCCGTGGAACAGAAGCGACGGGTGCCGTTCCGGGAGACGTCGACGAAGACGCGGTCGCAGCGGTCGGCCGTACAGACACCCAGACGGTCGTGGAACTCCCCGCCCAGCACGATCGCGAGCGCGGTGGCGCAGGAGGCGGTCCAGTTGCCGCCCCAGGTGCCCCCGGTCCCGTGGAAGTGCAGGTGCCAGGGCTCGCCGTCGTGGCCGGTGAGGTGGGGGCGGGCGTCGGTGGCCGCGAGCAGGCGGTTGATCGTGGTGCAGGCGCGGTCGAGGTCGCCGGAGAAGGCGGCCCGCAGCTCGGCGGCGTGGCCGGACAGCTCGGTCACGTCGGCGTCGGTGAGGTCGTGGCCGAGCTCGGCCGACAGCTCGGCCCTCTCCGGCACGTCGTAGGGCCGCCCCCGCCGCTCCCCCGGGGTCAGCGTGTTCACCAGGGTCACGGCCATGGCCACGACCGCATCGGTGTGACTGTTGAAGTTCACTTGACCAGTTACATTCTTCGAGATTACGGTAACCGGCGACAGCTTATACGACAGTTACACAAGGGAGCAGCCGTGACGCTCACCCGTGACCACGCCCGACGCTGGCTCGACCGCTGGGACCGCCAGCAGGAGGGCTACATGCCCAGCCGGGAGGCGCGGTTCGCCACCCTCATCGATGCCCTGGTGGAGAGCGCCGGGCGGCCCGACCCGCTCGTCCTGGACCTCGGCTGCGGGCCCGGCTCGCTCGGCGCCCGGATCAAGGAGCGGCTGCCGGAGGCGACCGTGGTCGGCTTCGACACCGACCCGCTGCTGATGGCACTCGGCGGGGCCGCCTACGACGGCATCCGGTTCGTGGACGCCGACCTGCGCGTCCCCGGGTGGAGCGCGGTCGCGGGGCTTCCCCGCCCCGCCGACGCCGCCGTCAGTACGACCGCGCTCCACTGGCTCCCGGAAGAGCCCCTGTCCCTCGTCTACCGGGAGCTGTCCACGGTGCTGCGGCCGGGCGGGGTGTTCCTCAACGGCGACCACATGCAGTCACCGGAGGGCACCCGCCTGGCCGCGCTCGAACGCGCCGTCGCGGGCCGTGCCACCGACCGGCGCTTCCCCGGGGGACGTCCCGAGGACTGGGCCGCGTGGTGGGCGGCGGTCGAGGAGGACCCCGGCCTCACCGCCCTGTGCGAGGACCGCGAGAAGCGCCGCGCGATGGCCGCGCACCACGGCTTCGAGTCGCTGCACCTCGCCGTCCACGTGACCGCGCTGACCCAGGCGGGCTTCACCGAGATCGGCACGCTGTGGCAGGAGGGCGACGACCGGCTGCTGTGCGCGTTCCTGCCGGAGTAGCGCCTACTGGTAGCAGTTGGGCTTGCTCGCGCCGTTCAGGAGGCTGCAGAAGGCCGTGATGTTCGAAGGGATCTTGACCCAGGTGTAGGCGGGCAGGCTGGTGCCGCCGATGTAGCCGTGGACGAACGGCGACTCGATCATGAAGCCGTCGGCGTCCTTGACCCCGATGTCGCTGCTCAGCTTCCCGCTGGGCAGCCAGTAGGTCTGGCAGGTGAACGACCCGGCGTTGTAGGTCCAGCAGGTCTCGCTGCCCACGCCGAACCGGGCGACCTTGACCGTGAAGTAGCCGGGGAGGTTGTTCTTGACCTTCCCGCAGAACCCGTAGCCGCACTCCTCCGCCGAGGCGGGAGCGGGCGTGAAGAGTGCGGCGGCGAAACCGGCCGCAGCGAGGGCGGCGGCTGCTCTCCTGATCATCGACATGCGGCCGAACCTAGGAAGGCCCTGTATAGGGCTGGTATAGGCCCAGATCAGACCGTTCCGGTGTAGTTGAGCGCCAGCTCCGCCGCCGCCGCCTCGGAGGTCGCGATGCGGTGGAGCTGGGCCAGCTGGAGCCGGGTGTCGAACTCCGACTGGCCCGGCTTCAGGTGCAGCATCGTGGTCATGAACCAGGAGAAGTGCTCGGCCCGCCAGACCCGCCGCAGGCAGGTGTCGGCGTAGGAGGCGAGCAGATCGCTCTTCCCGGTACGCCGCCAGTGGTCGAGCGCCTGCGCCAGCACCACCACGTCGGCGACGGCCAGGTTGAGCCCCTTGGCGCCGGTCGGGGGCACGATGTGGGCGGCGTCCCCGGCCAGGAACAGGCGGCCGTGCCGCATCGGGTCGGTGACGAAGCTGCGCATCGGGGTGACGGCCTTGGACGTGATGGGCCCCCGGGAGAGCTTCCAGTCGGCGTCGACGGCGAACCGGAGGTCGAGTTCGTCCCAGATCCGGTCGTCGGGCCAGTCGTCGGGGTTCGTGTCGTTGGGGACCTGGAGGTAGAGGCGGCTGACCGTGGGCGAGCGCATGCTGTGCAGCGCGAAACCGCGCGGCGAGTGGGCGTAGATGAGCTCGTCGGTCGACGGGGCGACGTCGGCCAGCACGCCCAGCCACGAGTAGGGATATTCGGCCTCGTAGGTCCGCGCGCCGGGGACGTGGGCCCGGGAGATGCCGTGGAAGCCATCGGCGCCGACGATGAAGTCGCAGGTCAGCGTCTTCTCCTGGCCGTCGTGGCGGTAGGTGACGTAGCCGTCGCCGATGCCGGTGGCCTGGGCCTCGAACAGCAGCGGGCCACCCTCCGCCAACTGGAGGGCGACGAGGTCCTTCACGATCTCGGTCTGGGCGTAGATCATGACGGTGCTGCCGCCGGTCAGGGCCGGGAAGTCGAGCCGCACCACCCGGCGGTCGAACCGCAGCTCGATGCCCCGGTGCGGGAGCCCTTCGCGGTTCATCCGCGCTCCGGCGCCGCACTCGCGCAGGGCGTCGACGGTGGCCTGTTCGAGCATGCCGGCCCGCTGGCGCTGCTCGACGTAGTCGCGGTCGCGGCTCTCCAGCACGACCGAGTCGACGCCCGCGTTGTGCAGCAGGCGGGCGAGCAGCAGGCCCGCCGGGCCACCACCGATGATCGCGACCGTGGTGTGGGTCATTCGAGGCTCCCTAGGGCGCGTTGGGCGACGGCGAAGGCGGCGTTGGCGGCCGGGACGCCGCAGTAGATCGCGGTCTGGAGAAGGACTTCCTTGATCTCGTCGGGGGTGAGACCGTTGCGGACGGCCGCCTTGACGTGCATGGCGAGCTCCTCGTGGTGGCCTCCCGCGACGAGCGCGGTCAGGGTGATGCAGCTGCGTGTCTTCCGGTCGAGACCCGGGCGGGTCCAGATCTCACCCCAGGCGTAGCGGGTGATCAGGTCCTGGAAGTCGGCGGTGAAGTCGGTGGTGTTGGCGACCGCCCGGTCGACGTGGTCGTCGCCGAGCACGGCCCGGCGCACGGTCTGGCCGTCGGTCTCCGGCAGGTGGGAGCGCATCGCGGCCACGACGGCGTCGGGCCGTTCCACCGGGGCGAGGTGGGCGGCGCCGGGGAGTTCGACGAGCGTGGCGCCCGGGATGCCGTCGGCGAGTTCGCGGGCGACCGGGGGCGTGACCGCCGGGTCGTCGCAGCCGGCGATGACCAGGGTGGGCGTGGTGATGTTCGGCAGCTCGGCGCGGATGTCGTAGCCCGACAGGGCCTCGCAGCACTCGGCGTAGCCCTCGTCCCGGGCCGCGAGCAGGTCGTCGATCATGGCCTGGACGACGGTCTCGTCGGCTGTGGGGGTGAACCAGCGGCCCCGGGTGGCCTCTTCGAGGGCGGCGGTCCCCTGGTCGCGGACCAGCGCCGCGCGTTCGTGCCAGCTCTCCTCCGTGCCGAACTTGGCGGCGGAGCAGACCATGGTGAGGGAGAGCACCCGGCCGGGGTGGCGCAGGGCCAGCCAGGCGCCGATCGCGCCGCCGAGGGAGATGCCGGCGTAGTGGAAGGTGTCGGCACCGGTCTCGTCGGCGATGTCGATCACGAGCCGGGCCAGGGCCTCCATCGTGGTCGCCCCCTGGACGACCTTCGACCACCCGTGGCCGGGGAGGTCGTACCGGATGACCCGGAAGTGGCGCGACAGCGCGACGGCCTGCGCGTCCCAGACCCGGAGCGAGGTGCCCAGGGACGGGCCGAGGAGCAGGACGGGGGCGTGCGCGGGGCCGTCAACGCGGAAGTTCAACATCGGCGATCTCCTTGAGGGGCCGGTCGAGAGCACGGTCGACGAGTTCCCCTGCCGCGCCGGAATAGCCGGTCGGATCGAAAAGGGCGGGATCGAGATCGGCGTCGAGGGCTTGAATCAGCGGCATCCGCAACCGGGCGGCGTCACGGGACGCGGTTTCGAGAATGTCTCGCGCAGCCTTATTGCCGATTTTCCGGGACAGCTCGCTCAGGACGCGTTCGGCGACGATCAGGCCGCCGGTGAGGGACAGGTTCTCCCGCATCCTGGCCGGGTGGACCTGGAGGCCCTCCGCCAGGGCTCGAGCGTGGAAGGCCGCTCCCCCGCTCAGGCGGAGCAGGGTGCGGAGGGGTTCCCATTCGGCGTGCCAGGCTCCGGCGGGGCGTTCGTCCTCGGCGGCCAGGGCGCCGTAGAGCGTGGCGGCCAACTGGGGGGCCTGGCGGGCGCAGGCGGCGATGAGGGTGGCGTGGACGGGGTTGCTCTTGTGCGGCATCGCCGACGAGCCGCCGCCGTCGCCCTCGGTGACCTCGGCGATCTCCGTACGGGACAGGACGAGGACATCGGCCGCGATCTTGCCGAGCGCTCCGCAGCAGAACGCCAGCGCGCCCGCGAGGTCGGCGACCGGGGTGCGCAGCGTGTGCCAGGGCAGCAGCGGCGCGGCCAGCCCGGCCTCCTGGGCGAACCGCTCCATGAGCGGGACAGAGAGCGTGGCCAGCGTGCCCCCGGCGCCGCCGAGCTGCGCGGGCAGGGTCACCTCGGCCAGCCGCTCGTGGGCGTCGACCACCAGCGACCGCCAGCCCGTGGCCTTGAGCCCGAACGTGGTCGGCACGGCGTGCTGGGTCAGGGTGCGGCCGGGCATCGGGGTGTCCCGGTGCGTGCGGGCCAGGGCTTCGAGCGCCGTGGCTGTGGCGGCCAGGTCACGCAGGATGACCCGCCGGGTCCGGGCGGCGACCAGCATGAGCGCGGTGTCCAGGATGTCCTGACTGGTCGCGCCGTCGTGGGCACCTTCGGGCAGCGTTCTGACCAGCGGGATCACCGGATTCCCACCGCTGTGCCGAGTCCGGCCCTCGCCGCCGGACTCCGCCATCGAGGTGATCCGCGCCGCCAGGTCTGGGCGGTTCTGGGCGCGGGCCAGGGCCGCCTCCGCGTCGAGCAGGGCGCGGTGGACGGCCCGGTCGGCCGTCGCCTCGTCGGCGGCGGTGCCCGCCCAGGCCGGGCCGAGTAGGCCGTCAGCCGCGATCAAGAGAACCTCCGGGGTGTCAGCCCAGGTCGAGGAAGACCGTCTCCGCGTCGCCCTGGATGCGGATGTCGAACCGGTACACGCCGTCGCGTTCCGAACGAGCGACGAGCGTCGAGCGGCGGTCGCCGGGCAGCGACTCCAGCAGTGCGTCGCCGGAGTCCTCCAGGTAGATGCGGGTGTACAGGTGGTGCAGGAGCCCGCGCGCGAAGACGCACACGGCGATGTAGGGGACCTCGCGCGGCCGGACGGTCCGGACGGCCCAGTGGCCGTCGAGGTCGGTGGCAACACGGCCGAAACCGGTCAGGGTCACCCCGTCGCGGCCGGCGAACGAGCCGTCGACCTCGTCGCGGCGCATCGATCCGGGCTTCCCGGCCTCGTCGGCCTGCCAGAACTCCAGCAGCGCGTCGGGGACGGGGTCACCGGCGCCGTCGTAGACGTATCCGTGGACGGAGATCGCGCCCGGGTGGCCCGGGGGCACCAGGTCGCCGCCGTCGCGGAACGGGAGCGCGTAGCCGTAGAAGGGGCCCACGGTCTGTGAGGGGGTGGGTCTCATCGGCCTTCCTCCATCCAGGTCGCCGACGGGCCGTCGAGGACGATGTCCCATCTGTACCCCAGGCTCCACTCGGGCTGCGAGAGGTCGTGGTCGTAGGCGGCCACGAGCCGTTCGCGGGCCTTCTCGTCGGTGACCGACTGGAGGATCGGGTCGTACGGGAACAGGGGGTCGCCCGGGAAGTACATCTGGGTGACGAGCCGCTGGGCGAAGGCCGTACCGAACACCGAGAAGTGGATGTGGGCCGGGCGCCAGGCGTTGACATGGTTCTTCCACGGATAGGCGCCGGGCTTGATCGTGGTGAAGCTGTAGCGGCCGTCGGCGTCGGTGAGGCAGCGGCCGGTTCCGCTGAAGTTGGGGTCCAGCGGCGCGGGGTGCTGGTCGCGCTGGTGCGGGTAGCGGCCCGACGCGTTGGCCTGCCAGACCTCCACGAGCTGGTGCCTCACCGGGCGCCCGTCGCGGTCGACCACCCGGCCGGTCACGGTGATGCGCTCCCCGAGCGGTTCGCCGGCGTGCTGGCGGGTGAGGTCGGCGTCGAGCGGGGTGACGTCGGTCGCGCCGAAGACCGGCCCGCGCAGTTCGGCGTACGCCTCGGGCGGGGCGACGAGCGCGCGGTGCGGGTGCCGCAGGCCGCTGGAGCGGTAGGGCGGGTAGTCGCGCGAGGGGTGGTCGGCGCCGTCGGACTTGGCGGCGAGCTCGGCGATCTCGCGGGAGATCACGTCCTGCGGGTCAGGCATCGGGTGCTCCTTGGGTGAGGCGGCGCAGCGCGGTGAGCTCCGCCTCCGTGGGTGGTTCGGTGACCCGGAGGCCGGCGGCGACGGCCAGGGGCCAGCCGGTGGCGGCCACGGCCCGGCCGGGGTCCACCCCGGGGTGCACCTCGGTGAGCGTCAGTTCGGCGGTCTCCGGGTCGGGCCGCAGGACCCCGAGATCGGTGATCACCGCGACCGGTCCGGCACCGGGCAGCCCGAGGCGCTCGCGCGATCCGGGCCCGTCGCCGTGCCCGACGGTCGTGACGAAGTCGAGCTTCCCGACGAGGTTCCGGGTGGAGTGGCGCAGCACGAGCAGCACCTTCCCGCAGCTCGCGGCGATCTCCGGCGCGCCACCGGCACCCGGGAGCCGGCCCTCGGGCCGGTCCGGGCCCCGGTCGATGACGGTCGTGTTGACGTTGGCGAACCGGTCGACCTGGGCCGCGCCGAGGAATCCGACGTCGATGCGCCCGGCCTGAAGCCAGTAGTTGAAGATCTCCGGTACGGACACCACGGCGTCGGCCGTGTCCGCGAGCTCGCCGTCCCCGATCGAAAGGGGCAGGCGCGACGGTTTCGAGCCGAGGGTGCCGGACTCGTAGATGAGGACCAGCTTGGGTTCGATGGTCCGGCGGGCGAGGTTGGCGGCGGCGCTGGGCAGGCCGATACCGACGAAACACGTGCGCGCCCCGGCGAGGGCACGGGCGGCGTTGACGGTCATCAGCTCGTCAGGTGTCCAGGTCAGGGTCATGACGCCGCCAGTACGGTGTCGCGCATCCAGGTCTGGAAGGTGGCGCGGTCGCGGGAGATGGCGTCCCACGCCTGGTAGAAGTCGTTGTCGCGAACTGTGTATCCGGCCGCGTACGACGGATGGGCGCCGTTGGGGGCCAGGGCGACCGCGTCGACCGACCATGAGGGCAGCACCACCGCGCCGGGGGTGGGAGTGAGCTCGTCCACGATCTCCTCGACCGTCACCAGGACGCGGGAGGCGGCCAGCGCGGCCTCCTTCTGGATGCCGACCAGGCCCCAGAGCTGCACGTTCCCTTCGCGGTCGGCGCGCTGGGCGTGGATCACGGTCACATCCGGGTTGATCGCGGCCACCGCCGCCAGTTCCTCTCCGGTGAACGGGCACACCACGGTCGAGATCGTCTCCGACCGCGACGGCAGGTCGCTCCCCCGGTAACCGCGCAGCACCGCGAACGGCAGCCGGGACGCCCCGGCCACATAGCGGTTGGCCATCCCCGCGTGGCTGTGCTCGTCGAGTTCCAGCGGTCGCGGCCAGCCGTTCTCGACCGCGTCGCGGAAGCGGTGCAGCGAGCCCACGCCGGGGTTGCCGCCCCACGAGAAGACCAGTTTGCGGGCCGCGCCCATGCCGATGAGCTGGTCGTAGATGACGTCGGGGGTCATCCGGACGAGCGTGAGGTCGGTCACGCCCTGCCGGATGACCTCGTGTGCGGCGGCGAAGGGGATGAGGTGGGTGAACCCTTCCATCGCCACGGTGTCGCCGGAGTGCACGAGGGCGGCCACCGCGTCCCGCAGGTTGTGGATCTCCGCCATGTTCTCCCTGTTCGGATGGCTTTTGTTCGCCTGGTGAACTATTGTTCACAATTGCGATAGGTCAGGAGTCTGCTACCCCCTTTGGACGTGTGTCAATGACCGACGATGTGGTGGGCCCGCTGGAGCGCGGACTCGCGGTGGTGCGGGCGATGGCGGCGGGCGAGCCGTGCCGCCCGAGCGACCTCACCCGCGTGACCGGGCTGGCCCGCTCGACCGTCGACCGGGTGGTGGCGACCCTCGTCGCGATGGGCTTCGCCCGTCCTTCCGGCCCCGATCGCTCTGTACGGCTGACGCCCCGCGTCCTGACCATCGGGAACACGTATCTGTCGGGCAGCGGCGTCCCCGGCGCGCTGGGTCCGGAGGCGCGCAGGCTGGCCGAGACCCTCGACGAGTCGGTCTCGCTGGCGGTGGCCGACGGCACGGCGGTCCGGTTCGTCACCCAGCTCCCCCGGCGGCGCACCCGCTCGCTGACGTTCCGGGTGGGCGACCTGGTGCCGGCCGAACGCTGCGCGGCGGGGGCGCTGCTGGCGTCCGAGTGGACCGAGGCGGGGTGGGCCCGCTGGCGGACGTCCACCCCCGAGACCGTGGTGGCCTCCGATCTCGCGGGTGAGCAGGCGTTCCGCGAGCGGGCCCTGGCGGCCCTCGTCATGGGCCACGCCCGCGACGACCAGCTGATCGAGCCGGGCCTGATCGCGATCGCGGTGCCGGTGCGGGCGCGGGGCCGGGTGGCCTGCGCGGTGAGCGTGGTCTCGCACGGCAGCAGGCACACCGTCGAGTCGCTGGCCGATCTGGCGCTCCCCCATCTCGACACGGCGCTGATGGAGGGGCGGCTGGCGGCGTACACACCGGAGCCGTCGTGTCCCGTCGAGATCCCCGATGACACGCCGGTGCAGTCGCTGGCGCGGGGGCTGGCGGTGCTGACCGCGCTGGGCGGCACGCTGGCGGAGATCGCCGAGGCCACCGGCCTGGCGCGGGCGACCGCCCGGCGGGCCCTGCTGACGCTGGTCGAACTCGGGTACGCCGCGCGGAGCGGCAACCGTTTCGTCGCGCGGCCGAAGGTGCTGGAGCTCGGCTACGCCCGGCTGTCGTCGCTGACCCTGGGCGAGATCGCCACGCCCCACCTGACCACGCTGGCCGGGGCGGTCGGCGAGTCGGCGTCGGTGGCGGTGCTCGACGGGACCGACATCCGCTATGTGGCGCGCGCACCCGCGTACAAGATCATGAGTGTGGACATCACGGTCGGCACCCGCTTCCCGGCCTTCGCCACGTCGATGGGCCGGGTGCTGCTGTCCGACGACGCCGAGCTGGGCGAGACCGCGCAGCTCACCCGTCACACCGTGACCGACCACGCCCAGCTGCGGAAGCTGATCCGGCAGGCCCGCGCCGACGGCTACGCGACCGTCCACGACGAGCTCGAAGAAGGGCTGCGGGCGCTGGCCGTGCCGATCCACGATCGGGAGGGGCGGGTCGTCGCCGCCGTCAACGTCGCGACGACGGGCCAGGTCAGGCCGGGTCTGCTGGCCCACCTCCAGGCCACCGCACTCGCCGTCGAGACCGATCTCGCGCTGGTCACCGCACGAACCCCGCTCAGACCGGCCTGAACCGCTCACGGCCGGGCATAGAGGGCGGCCATGAGGAGACTGCTCGCGAGGTTCCGGCTCGGTTCGACGGCGAAGCGCGTGTTCGGCTGGCAGCGGCTGCGGCCCGGCCAGAAGGAGGCCATGCGGCATCTGGTCGCCGGGCGTGACGTGCTGCTGGTGATGCCGACCGGAGGCGGCAAGTCGGCCGTCTACCAGGTGCCCGCCCTGCTGCTCGACGGCCCGACGGTCGTGGTGTCGCCGCTGATCGCGTTACAGCGCGACCAGGTGATGGCCCTGCTCAAGGCGGGGACCGGCGCGGTGGCGGTCAACTCGACCCAGTCGATCGACAAGGGCCTCGACCAGGTGACCGCAGGGACGGCCGAGTTCGTCTTCCTCTCCCCGGAGCAGCTGGCCAAGCCGGAAGTGGTCGCCCGGCTCAAGGCGGCCCGGCCGTCGCTGATCGCGATCGACGAGGCCCACTGCGTGTCGTCGTGGGGGCACGACTTCCGCCCCGACTACCTGCGGCTCGGCCAGGTGATCGAGCAGCTCGGCCACCCGCCGGTCGTGGCGCTGACCGCGACGGCGGCGCCGAACGTGCGAGCCGAGATCGTGCGCTCGCTGGGCCTGCGGAACCCGGTGGAGCTCGTGCGCGGCTTCGACCGCCCGAACCTGACCCTGTCGGCCCGCCGCTTCACCTCGGAGGACGACCGCCGCAAGGCCCTGGTCGAGCACGCCCTCGCGAGCGACGGCCTGACCCTGATCTACGTGCCGACCCGCCGCGAGACCGAGGAGTACTGCGCGCTGTTGGCCGGGAAGCGCGCCGAGCCGTACCACGCGGGCCTGAAGACCGCCGACCGCAACGCCACCCACGCCCGCTTCGCGGCCGGTGAGCTCGACGTCGTGGTCGCCACCTCCGCGTTCGGCATGGGCATCGACCGCCCCGACGTGCGGCGGGTGCTGCACGCGGGCCCGCCGGAGTCGCCCGACTCCTACTACCAGGAGATCGGCCGCGCGGGCCGCGACGGCGCCCCGGCCGAGGCGATCCTCTTCTACCGCCCGGAGGACCTGGGCCTGCGCCGCTTCCAGATCGGCGGCCGGGCCGACCCGGCGCTCCTGCTGCGCGTCGCGGTCCTGGTCAGGGAGCACGGCGGCCTGGTCCCGGCCGGGGAACTGCGCGACCTGCTCGGCATCGGCACGACCCGCCTGACCGCCCTGGCCAACCTGCTGGAACGCGCGGGCGCGCTGACCCCCGGCGAACTGCGCTGGACCTCCCGCGACCTCACCGCCGAGGAGGCCGTCGAGAAGGCGATCGAACTCGACGAGATGAGGCACCGCATCGACGACTCCCGCCTGGACATGATGCGCGGCTACGCCGAGACCACGGGGTGCAGGAGACGCTTCCTGCTGGAGTACTTCGGCGAGCCCTACGGCGGCTCGTGCGGCACCTGCGACACGTGCGCCTCGGCGGCGCCCCCGGAACCGGTCGCCGAGGGCCCGTTCGCGGCCGGATCCCTGGTGGAACACGCCGCCTGGGGCCCCGGCCAGGTCATGAGCGCCGAACCCGACCGCGTGACCGTCCTGTTCGACCGCGTCGGCTACAAGACCCTCGCCCTCTCGGCCGTCGACGGCATCCTCACTCCGGCAGCTCCTCGACCAGCAGATCGGAGAAGATCAGCGTGATGTCGTGGGCATTGGTCTCGAAGCGGACCTCGTGGAAGTCGATGCCGATCGCCTCGGCCCACCGCCGCGCCGCCGGGGAGTCCTCGACGATCGTGCCGCCCGGGTAGAGCTCCTGCCACTCCACTCCCCAGACGTATCCGTCGAGATCGACTCCGGTCTCGTAGACGGTGAGCCGGTCGTCCAGGGACTCCTTCCAGGTCTCGGTCCGCACGGCCGAGACCACCGAGACCTGGACACAGTGCCGAAACAGGTAGCGCCGCTGCGACGGTACGACGTCGGATGCCATGTCGACCACGAACTCGTAGTCGCGCATGTACGGGGTGAACCCGTGGCGCCTCAGGCCCATGTCGAAGATCTCGTCGAGGGCCCGCTGCAGGTCCGCCGCGTCCATGGAGATCAGGATATCTAGAGAGTTGCTCTAAAGAATTGCTCTAATTTATGCTCCGGCCATGAACGTGGTGGTCACCGGGGGAAACCGGGGAATCGGGTACGCCGTCTGCGCCGAGCTCGCGCGGCAGGGGCATCGGGTGGTCGTCGTCGCGCGCGACGCGGCCAAGGGGGAAGAGGCGCTGCGGTCGCTGCCGGGTGAGGCCGGGCTCGTGCTCGGCGACCTGTCGACCGTGGCGGGCATGCGGTCGGTGGCCGAGCGGCTCATGGTCGTGTGCCCGGAGATCGACGTGCTGGTGCACAACGCCGGGCTGTGGCCCTCCAGGCTGACCCTCACCGGCGACGGGCTGGAGCAGGCGTTCGCGGTCAATCATCTGGCGCCGTACACCCTGAACCGGCTGCTTGAAGATCGGCTCAAGAGGGTCGTGCAGGTCAGCGCGGGGCTCTATGTGAAGGGGAAGGCCGACCCCGAACGGACCCCCTACGGCGCGGACTTCCACCCGCTGCGCACCTACGCCGACACCAAGCTCTGCAACGTGCTGATGCTGCCGCTGTTCGCCGAACGGTGGCGGGCGCGCGGGGTGACGATCGACGCCGTGCATCCGGGGGTGATCAACACCGGGCTGGGTGATCGGAAAGGGCCGGTCGGAGTGCTGCTCAAAGTGGCCAAGCGGTTCTGGAAGACTCCTGACCAGGGCGCCGCCCCCGTGGTCGCGCTGACCACGAAGTCCACCACCGGCCGCTACTACGACGAACTGGAGGAGATCCCGATGACCGCCGACCGCGAACTGGGCCTCCGGTTGTGGGAGCAGGCGGAGAAGCTCTCCGGAGTCGCATGAGGCAGGCCCGCAGCGAGGCCACGATCCGCAGGCTGCTCGACACCGCGCTCGAAGCGTTCACCGACGACGACTTCACGCTGCGCTCGGTGACCTCACGCAGCGGGGTCAGCATGGGCAGCCTCTACCACCACTTCGGCAGCTTCGACGGGCTCGCCGCCGCGCTCTACTCCGAGTGCATGGACGACCTGCTCACGAGCCTGATCGACCACGTGGAGCGAACGGAGACCGCAGAAGAGGGGGTGCACGCCATCGTGCGCGCCTATCTCGCGTTCGCCCGCGACGACACCGCGCGGGCCCGGTTCATCCACGCCGCGCCCCTCATCGAGCCCCACGCCGCCGCCATCGCGGCCGGGAAGGCGCCGCGCGTCGACCGGCTGGCCGCCTGGTTCGCACCGCACATCGCGGCCGGGACGATCGCCGACCTGCCGCCGGCCCTGATCGAGATGCTGCTCATCGGGCCGCTCGCCGAGACCACGCGGCGGGTGTTCGCCGGGGTCGCGGGCCTGGATCTCGACGAGGCGGCCCGGGTTCTGCCTGGCCCGATATGGCGGTCGCTGAAGGCCCATTGACGGGGAGTGTGACGCGGGTTACGTTCGCACTAATTAAAAGGAAAGCTTCCTATTAGTTGGACGGGAACCCCCTGTTCCCGGTGCGTCCCGCCGCATCCCTTCCTCCCCCACGTGGAGTAGCACGATGAGAAGAGTCCTGACCCTCTTGACGGCGATCGGTGCGCTGATACTGCCGCTGATGTTCGCGCAGAACGCGGCGTACGGCGCGGTGACGGTGCCCTTGCGGGCCAATGCGAACGGCCCGGCCCTGACCGACGGCGGGGGCAACGCCTGGCTCGCCGACAAGGCGTACTCCAGCGGCACCTGGGGCTACGAGACGTCGTTCGGCGCCGGCTCTACGGGGAGCGCGATCGGCGGCACCACCGACGACGCGCTCTACCAGAACTACCAGCTGTTCAGCAGCTGGGGCGGCTACAAGTTCGACGTCGCCAACGGCACCTACCAGGTCACCGTGAAGATGGTGGAGGACTGGGCGAACGCCGCCGGGCAGCGGAAGTTCGACATCCGGATCGAGAACACCGTGGTCCAGTCGGCGTTCGACGTGTTCGCCGCTTGCGGCGCGCTCAACGCCTGTGACCGTACCTACACGGCGACCGTCAGCGACGGCCAGCTCAACGTGCAGTTCAACATGAACGGCGGCGCCAACTACGCCATCGTCTCGGCGATCGCGGTGACCGGCGGCACCGGCGGCGGCGACACCACCGCGCCCTCGACCCCCGCCAACCTGGCCGTGACCGGTGTGACCAGCAGCAGCGTCTCGCTGTCGTGGAACGCCTCGACCGACAACGTCGGCGTCACCGGCTACCTCGTCTACCGGGGCGGCACCCTGGTCACCACCGTGACCGGCACGACCTTCACCGACACCGGCCGCGCGGCCAGCACCGCGTACACCTACCAGGTGCGCGCTCGCGACGCCGCCAACAACCAGTCGGGCCTGTCGAACAGCGTCACCGGGACCACCTCAGGCACCGGCGGCCCCGACACGACCGCGCCCTCGACGCCTGGCGGCCTGACGGTGACCGGCGTGACCAGCAACAGCGTCTCGCTCGGCTGGAACGCCTCGACCGACAACGTCGGCGTCACCGGCTACCTGATCTACCGGGGCGGCACGCTCGTCACGACCATCACCGGCACCTCGTTCACCGACACCGGCCGGGCCGCGAACACCGCGTACACCTACCAGGTGCGGGCGCGCGACGCCGCCAACAACCAGTCGGCGCTGTCGAGCAGCGTCACCGGCACCACCTCGCAGACGGGCACCGGCGGCAACAAGAAGCTGCTCGGCTACTTCGTCCAGTGGGGTGTCTACCAGCGCGGCTACCACGTGAAGAACATCGTCACGAGCGGCTCGGCCAGCAAGCTGACGCACATCAACTACGCGTTCGGCAACGTCCAGAACGGCCAGTGCACCATCGGCGACAGCTACGCCGACTACGAGAAGGCCTACACGGCGGCCGAGTCGGTCGACGGCGTGGCCGACACGTGGGACCAGCCGCTGCGCGGCAGCTTCAACCAGCTGCGCAAGCTCAAGGCGGCCTACCCGAACATCAAGATCCTGTTCTCGTTCGGCGGCTGGACCTGGTCGGGCGGCTTCGGCCAGGCCGCGCAGAACGTCACCGCGTTCGCGAACTCCTGCTACAACCTGGTCGAGGACCCGCGCTGGGCCGACGTCTTCGACGGCATCGACATCGACTGGGAGTACCCGAACACCTGCGGCCTGTCGTGTGACGCCTCTGGCTTCGCGTCCTTCAAGAACATGATGCAGGCGCTGCGCACCCGCTTCGGCAGCAACAACCTGGTCACCGCGGCCATCACCGCCGACGGCACCACCGGCGGCAAGATCGACGCGGCCGACTACGGAGGCGCGGCCCAGTACCTCGACTGGTACAACGTCATGACCTACGACTACTTCGGCGCCTTCGCCGCGCAGGGCCCGACCGCCCCGCACTCCCCGCTGACCAGCTACTCCGGCATCCCGACCGCCGGGTTCTACAGCGACAACGCGATCCAGAAGCTCAAGTCGAAGGGCGTGCCCGCGTCCAAGCTGCTCCTCGGCATCGGCTTCTACGGACGCGGCTGGACCGGCGTCACCCAGGCCACCCCGGGCGGCAGCGCGACCGGCGCGGCACCGGGCACCTACGAGGCCGGCAACGAGGACTACAAGGTCCTGAAAAACACCTGCCCGGCCACCGGCACCATCGCGGGCACCGCCTACGCCAAGTGCGGCAGCAACTGGTGGAGCTACGACACCCCCGCCACGATCACCGGGAAGATGACCTACTCGAAGGACCAGAGCCTCGGCGGCTCGTTCTTCTGGGAGCTCAGCGGTGACACGAGCAACGGCGAACTCATCACGGCCATGAAGAACGGCCTCGCCTAGTCAAATCAGAGGAACCCCGGACAGTTATGTCCGGGGTTCTTTTTTTGATCTTTTGGTTGAAATATCTACTACGATCATGGGCCTCAGACCCCCGGACTCATCTGGAGGAGAACCAATGCGCGCGGTGGTCGTCAGGAAATACGGGGGCCCGGAGGCCCTCGAGATCGTGGAGGTACCCGCCCCCGAACCGGGCCCGGGCCAGGTCCGCATCACGGTGGAGGCGGCGGCGATCAACCCCGTCGACCTGTTCATCCGCGGCGGCGGCCTGCTGATGCACGGCGCCCCCGCCCGCGAGCAGACCGGCATGGGGTGCGACGTCGTCGGCGTCGTCGAGGCGCTCGGCGAGGACGTCACCGGAGTCGGCGTCGGCGACCGCGTCATGGCCGCCTCGACGTGGGGCGGCTTCAACCGCGACTTCGGCCCGTACGCCGAGCAGGCGGTCATCGCCGTCGGCGAGCTCGCCCCGGCCCCGGCCGAATGGCCCGCCGAGCAGGCCGCGAGCCTGCCGCTCCCGGGGCTCACCGCGTGGCAGTGCCTGGACATCGTCGACCTGGCGAAGGGGTCGACGTTGCTGGTCACCGGTGCCGCCGGTGGGGTGGGCGCCATGCTGGTGCAGCTCGCCGCGCTGCGCGGCCTCACCGTCGTCGCACTGGCGCGTTCCAGCGACGAGGAGTACCTGCGCGGACTCGGCGCGGAACACGTCGTCGACGACATCGCGAAGGTCCGCGACCTGCTGCCCGAGGGCGTGGACGCGGCCGTCGACCCGGCCTGCCTGGTGCAGCCCGCCCACGACGCCGTGCGCGACGGCGGGAAGTTCGTCGCGGTGGTCGCCAACGGCTCCCCCGAAGACGGCCGGGACATCGCGTCGCAGGTCATGTGGGCCCACTCGGCCCGCGAGCAGCTCGACGCGCTGGTGACCCTGGTCGACGAGGGCAAGGTCAAGATCCGGGTGGCCGGCACGCTGCCGCTCGAACAGGCAGCCGAGGCGCACGCCCGGATGGCCGAAGGCGGACTGCGCGGACGGCTCGTTCTCCTGCCGTAATCCAGACAATCTGGAATGCTGCCGGTCATATGCGCGTAAGAGTCACGCCTTTTGGCGAACCGCTGACCGGCCATTCCGCCCCCGTCGCCGGGGTGGCCATCCATCCCGGCGGCGATCTGATCGCCACCTCCGACGATTCGGGCCTCATCCGCTATTCCACGGGTGTGGAGATGAGCGGGTCCCCGTACACGATGACCCTGTCCTTCCATCCCGACGGACATCTGCTCGCCTCGGGGGGTGAAGACGGCGCCGTCAGCCTGTGGGATCTGTCCGGTGACCCGGTGGGCGAGCCCCTGAAGGGGCACGACGACGTGGTCACGGCCGTCGCCTTCCACCCCGACGGCCATCTGCTGGCCAGTGCGAGCTGGGACCATTCGGTCCGCTTATGGGATCCGGTGACCAGGATGCCGGTCGGCGACCCGCTGACCGGGCACACCGGAAGAGTGGTGGAGCTCGCCTTCCACCCCGCCGGGCACCTCCTGGCCACCGCGGGCAAGGACGGCATGATCCGCCTCTGGGACGCCGGGACCGCCCAGCCGCTCGGCGACCCCGTCCCCGGTGAGGGCATCGCCTTCCTCGGCGGCCAGTTGGTCATCATCGGCGTCGACCGCCTCGCCCGGGTCGACGGCCAGGTCATCACCCCCGAGCCGGTGTCGTGGCTGGCCGGTCGCGGCGATGTGCTGGCCGCCGTGAGCTGGGACGACTCCATTTCCCTGTACGACCTGAGCGCCACCCCCCTGGCCCGGGTGACCGGCCACGCGGGAGTGGTCCAGGCGCTGGCCCTCGGCGACGACCTCATGGTGAGCGTCGACGACCTGGGAGAGGTGCGCCGCTGGCGGATCGACGGACTGCCACCCACCGAGCCACCCGACCCGGTCGCCCGCCTGCGCCGCTCGCTGGTGACCCTCCAGCACACCCACGCGGTGGCCCGCCGGGTCCGCGACGACCTGAACCGCCGTCTCGAAGAGCGCGATTCCCTCGTACGCGACCTCACCGCCCGCGTCGAGGAACTCGAGAACCGGATGACCTCGGCGGTGATCGCCCGCCGCCTGACCGGCCACGACGCGCCCGTCCACGGGGTGGCCTTCCACCCGCGCGGCCACATGCTCGCCACCGCCGACAGGACGGTCCGGCTGTTCGACCCGGTCACCCGCGACAAGATCGGCGACCCCCTGCCCGGCGGCCCCGCCGTCGCCTTCCACCCGCGCGGCCACCTGCTGGCGGCCTCCTGCGCCGACCACACGGTCCGGCTGTGGGACCCGGAGACCCGCCGCTCCTTCGGCGAACCGCTGGCCGGGCACCTGGCGGCGATCACCTCCATCGCCTTCCACCCCTCCGGCGACACGATCGCCACCGCGAGCGACGACGGCACCGTCCGCGAGTGGGACACCGTCAGCGGCCGCCAGCTGAGCGAGCGCCCCGGCGCCTTCGCGGTCTACGCCGGTGACGACCTGGTCGTCGACGCCCAGGCCGCCTGCGGCCACCTCCTGGCCAACGCCCTTCCCGGCGGGGCGGTGCTCCTGCGGAACCTGCGGACCGACGCGCTGACCGAACTCACCGGCCACACGGCCGACGTGCGGGCCCTCGCCTTCGACACGACGGGTGAGCTCCTGGCGACGGCGGGCGACGATCGTACGGTCAAAATCTGGGACACGATCGGCGGCGCGGAACTGAGCAGCTTCACCGGCCACACCTCCGCCGTCAACGGGGCCGCGTTCCATCCGGACGGCCATCTGCTGGCCACGACGTCCGACGACTGCACGACCCGGCTGTGGCCGACCAGGCTCGGCGGGGACGCGGGTCCGGCAGAATGGGCCGGAGCCTAGGGAGAAGGAAGCTAGTGATCCAGTCGATCAACCAGCGGATCGCCGAGGAACTCGGCGTACGTGAGCGGCAAGTGACCGCGGCCGTCGATCTGCTCGACGGCGGCGCGACGGTGCCGTTCATCGCCCGCTACCGCAAGGAAGCGACCGAAATGCTCGACGACGCGCAACTGCGCTCGCTGGAGGAGCGGTTGCGCTACCTGCGGGAGATGGAGGAGCGCCGCGCCGCGATCCTGGAGTCGATCCGGACGCAGGGCAAGCTCGACGACGCGCTCGAGGCGCAGATCATGGCGGCCGACTCGAAGGCCCGCTTGGAGGACATCTACCTCCCCTACAAGCCGAAGCGCCGCACCAAGGCGATGATCGCCCGCGAGGCCGGTCTCGAACCGCTGGCCGACAAGCTGATCGGCGACCCGAACCTCGACCCGGCCACCGTGGCGGCCGAGTTCATCGGCGAGAACGTCGCCGACGCCGCGGCGGCCCTCGAAGGCGCCCGCGCGATCCTGATCGAGCGCTTCGGCGAAGACGCCGACCTGATCGGCACCCTCCGCGAGTCGATGTGGACCCGCGGGCGGCTCATGGCCTCGGTACGCGAGGGCAAGGAGGAGGCCGGGGCCAAGTTCTCCGACTACTTCGACTTCGCCGAGCCGTTCAGCAAGCTGCCCTCCCACCGCATCCTGGCGATGTTCCGCGGTGAGAAGGAGGAGATCCTCTCCCTCACGCTGGAGCCCGAGGAGCCGACCGAGGGCCCCTCGACGTTCGAGGTGCGCATCGCGACCCGGTTCGGGGTCTCCGACCAGGGCCGTCCTGGCGACAAGTGGCTGAGCGACACCGTGCGGTGGGCGTGGCGCACGCGGATCCTCGTCCACCTGGGCATCGACCTGCGGATGCGCCTGTGGCAGGCGGCCGAAGACGAGGCCGTCCGGGTGTTCGCCGCCAACCTGCGCGACCTGCTGCTCGCGGCTCCCGCCGGAACCCGGGCCACGATGGGCCTCGACCCCGGTCTGCGCACCGGCGTGAAGGTCGCCGTGGTCGACGCCACCGGCAAGGTCGTCGAGCACGCCACGATCTACCCCCACGAGCCCAAGCGCCAGTGGGACCAGTCGCTGGCCGTGCTCGCGGCGCTGTGCCAGAAGCACAACGTCGAGCTGGTCTCGATCGGCAACGGCACCGCCTCCCGCGAGACCGACAAGCTGGCCGGCGAGCTGGCCGCCCTCGTGCCCGGCGTGACGAAGGTGATGGTCTCCGAGGCCGGCGCGTCGGTCTACTCGGCGTCGGCGTTCGCCTCGCAGGAGCTCCCCGACCTCGACGTGTCGATCCGCGGCGCCGTCTCGATCGCCCGGCGGCTCCAGGACCCGCTGGCCGAGCTGGTCAAGATCGACCCCAAGTCGATCGGTGTCGGGCAGTACCAGCACGACCTGGCCGAGCAGAAGCTCTCCCGGTCGCTCGACGCCGTGGTCGAAGACTGCGTGAACGCGGTCGGCGTCGACGTCAACACCGCGTCGGCCCCGCTGCTCACGCGGGTGTCGGGCATCGGCTCGACGCTGGCCGACAACATCGTCCAGCACCGCGACGCCAACGGCCCGTTCCGGTCGCGCACCGCCCTGAAGTCGGTGGCCCGGCTGGGGCCGAAGGCGTTCGAGCAGTGCGCGGGCTTCCTGCGGATCCCGGGGGGCGACGACCCGCTCGACGCCTCCAGCGTCCACCCGGAGGCCTATCCGGTGGTCCGCAAGATCCTGACCACGACCGGCAGCGACCTGCGCACCCTGATCGGCAACACCGCCGCGCTGCGCTCGCTGAAGCCGGCCGACTTCGTCGACGGGACCTTCGGTCTGCCGACGGTGACCGACATCCTGGGTGAACTGGAGAAGCCGGGCCGCGACCCGCGACCCGCCTTCAAGACGGCCACCTTCAAGGAGGGCGTCGAGAAGATCTCCGACCTGACCAAGGGCATGCTCCTCGAAGGAGTCGTCACGAACGTGGCGGCCTTCGGCGCGTTCGTCGACGTCGGCGTCCACCAAGACGGGCTGGTCCACGTGTCGGCCATGTCGAACACGTTCGTCAAAGACCCGCGCGACGTGGTGAAGCCGGGTGACATCGTGCGGGTCAAGGTCTTGGACGTCGACATCCCGCGCAAGCGCATCTCGCTGACCCTGCGCCTGGAAGACGAACCCGCCAGGAACGCCCCGGGCGCCCCGCGCCAGGAGCGCGGCGAACGGCAGCCCCGACAGGACCGCCAGCCCCGCCAGGGCCAGGACCGTCGCGGTGGTGGAGGCGGCGGCGGTGGCCGTCAGTCGCCCCCGCCGCAGAACAACGCGATGGCCGAGGCGCTGCGCCGGGCGGGCCTCACCGACGACGGCCGCAAGAAGCGCTGACGGGCAGCGACTCCAGACCGCGCATGACCGGGGCGGCTCTCCACGGGAGGGCCGCCCTCGGCACGTCGAGACGGGCGTCGCCGAGCCGGTCGAGCAGGATCGGGAAGGCGATCCTCGCCTCCATGCGGGCGAGGGCCGCGCCGACGCAGAAGTGCCGCCCGCGCCCGAGCGACAGGTGGTCGTTGGGGTCGCGGGCCAGGTCGAGGTCGTCGGGCCGGTCGAAGTGGGCCGGGTCGCGGTTGGCCGAGGCGATGACGAGGTTGACGACGTCACCCGCCGGAATGGTCCCGCGCTCCAGGTGAATCGGGGCGGCGGCGCGGCGATAGGTGGCGGTCCGCACGGGCGCGTCGTAGCGGAGCAGTTCCTCGACGGCGAGCGCCGGGTCTTCGTGGAGCCGTGCCATCTGGCCGGGATGGTCGAGCAGGGCGACCATGCCGTTGCCGATGAGGTTGACGGTCGTGTCGTGCCCGACCAGCAGCAGGATGTAGGCGGTGCCGAGGAGCTCCTCCTCGCTCAGGTCCCCGGCCGCGATCAGCACGCTGAGCAGGTCGGTGTCGCTGACCGGGCCACGCTCCCGTTTGGCGGCCAGCAGGTCGGTGAGGAAGCCGTGCAGCCGGGCCGTCACGTCGGCGCCGCCCGCGAGGCTGTCGATCAGCAACCGCCGCAGCCCCGGGGTCTCCAGGTCGGCGGGCACCCCGAGGACCGTTTTGATCATCCCGAACGCCAACGGCCCGGCGAAGCTGGCGATGAGATCACACCGCTCGGGCAACCGGTCGGCCAGCTCTCGGGCGGTCTTCTCCACCAGCGGCTCCAGCGCCGCCACCCGGGCCGGGGTGAACGCCTTGTTGACCATCCGCCGCAGCCGCGTGTGGTCGGGCGGATCGCAGTGCACGAGGTTCCGCTGCAACCCTTCGGGCCCCGACACCCTCCCCGCGCCCGGACACTTGCCCAACCGGTCGTCACCCAGCAGCGCCCGCACGTCGTCATACCGCGTGACCTGCCAGACCACCGTTCCGCGCGAGGTGACCTCCCGATGCACGGGCGACCACTCCCGCAACCACGCGTAGTAGGGAAACGGGTCGGCGACCCGCGCCTCGACCAGCCCGACCGGGACCTCATGAGCACTCATAGTGATGACTTTGCCACTAGAAGTGAACACATCTCCCGACCAGACCCGGCGCGGGCGCGAGTCATCGCGATCCAGGGCGCTCGGCGCATCGGGCCACTGGGGCCGGGCCACTCCGCTGTTTCCCGTGGGGGCGGTTAGGCTCCGCGGCCATGGTCACGAAGCTGCCGCCCGGTGTTCACCGGATCGGGGAGACGCCGGGAGTGCTGCGCCAGAACACCTTCGTGGGGTGTCTGGCGATCTCCGCCGACGGGCGCACGGTGGTGACCGGCGACGAGAAGGGCGTGGTTCGCGTCTTCGACGTCGTCACGGGGCGGTGCCGGGAGCACAAGCCGCCCGCCGAGGTGCGGAGAGGGCGGGCGATCCAGGACGTCGCCGTTTCCGGCGACGGCCGGGTGTTCGCGGCCCGGCACTACGCCGGGATCCGGCTCCCCGGCATGGTGATCCCCGACATCGGGCACTCCGGGCTCGCCTTCGCGGGGCACACCCTGGTGGGCGCCAACGTCAGGGCGGTCTCCGTCGCCGACACGGCGAGTGGTGCGATCCGCGAGATCCGGGCGGGTGGTGGCGCCGCCGCCCGCTGTCTCGCCGTGCGCGACGTCCGGGCCGGGGGAGGCGGGCTGATCGCCGTCGCCTTCCAGGACCGGCGGGTGCGTCTCTTCGACGCGGCGACCGGTGCGGTCCGGGCGGCGGCCGACCTCGGGCCCGACGACGACCTCGCCTGGTCGGACCTGGCGTTCGCGCCGGACGGCGGTATCTTGCTCTGCCTCGGGCTCACTCTGCTCACGATGTGGACGGAGCGGGGCATGCCCCTCACCCGCCGCACCCTCGACGTCCCGGACGCCGACCCGTACGCGTCCCCCGCCTGCTCGCGCCGATCGGCGCGGTGGCCGTGCATTCGATCCGGAACACGACTCTGCTGGTCGATCTGACCTCGGGTGAGGTCCGGCGGGAGTTCCCCGGGCGGAGTCGGCTGGCCGTCTCGGAAGACGGTGCGGTCCTCGCCGTCGCCATCGGATTCACCATCGACCTGTACGACGGCCACACCCTCACCCGCCGCACCCCCGAGCCCGGCCTGTCGACCGGCGTCAACGCCGTGGCGTTCGAGCCCGGCGGCACCGCCCTGTGGACGGCCGACCTGACCTCGGCCCGCCGGTGGACGCTGCCCGAAGGCACCCTCGATCTCAGCCTGCCCCTGGGAAGAACGGTGCGGCTGACCCCCGACGCGACCGCCGCCCTGGTCTCGGGACCGGACCAGGGACGGGTCGTGCACCTGCCGTCGGGACGGCCCCTCGGCGAACCCGTCGGCGCCCTCCACCGGATGCCCGGCCTCTCCCCCGACGGGCGGACGGTGGCGAGCGTCGGCGCGGACAAGGGGGTCCGCCTCTGGGACACCACGACCGGCGAGCCCTGCCGCGACCTCCCCCAGGGCACCCGCCACCACCCCTACGCGATGACCTTCTCGCGTTCGGGCCGGCTGGTCGCGGCCGGGCGGGGTGACCAGGTGATCCTCGTCTGGTCGGGCGGCGAGGTCGTCGCCCGGTGCGTCACGCCGGGGAAGCCGCCGCTCAGCCTGGACCTCTCCCCCGACGAGTCGATGCTCGCGACCGGAGGAGACGAGCGGACCGTGCGGATCTTCTCGCTGCCCGGCGGGGAGGTGCGCTGGAACCTCACCGGCCACACCCGCCGCGAGGTCTGGGCGGTCGCCTTCTCCCCCGACTCGGCCCTGCTGGCCTCCAGTGACGGCCGGGACGTCCGTTTGTGGGACACCGGCACCGGGGAACCGGCGGGCGTGGTCAGGGTCGGGGCGAGCGCGCTCGCCTTCTCCGCCGACGGCCGTCTGCTGGCGGCGGGTGGCGACGGCGCGGCCTGGGTGATCGAGATCGACCAGATCGTTGCATGAGGCGGGCCGGGCATCGTCCCAGCGGCCGCCGACGAGATCCGCTTCGGCGACGACGACCTCTGGCCGCGGTCGTCACGTGCCGAAGAGGCCGTACGAGCCGTGGACCACGTTCGACTTCTTGGTCATGCGCGGGTAGCCGGGACCATCGAAGATGATCTTCGTGTAGACCTCGTCGCCGGTGTCGTAGACCGGAATGTCGTCCTCGTCGAGGTACTTCGCGCAGAACAGGGTGTAGTCGGAGACGATGAAGAGCCCGCCGCCGTTCTTGTCCGACACGGCGGTCAGCGTCGCGTTCCGGCCCTTGTACATGCGGTTGTCGTAGGCGACGTCCTCGCCCCAGATCTCGACGCGAGCGGTGGCGCCGTTGTCGATCAGGTACTGCGCCTGGGAGTTGGTCATGCCGATCTTGCCGACGGTGAAGACCCGGCAGTCGTTGCCGGTCTTGAGCTCGGTGACGGTCAGCCGGGCGGTCAGCTTACCGGGCTCGTCGGCGGCCCGCGCGGGGGCGGCCAGGGCGAGGGCGGCGGTGGTGGCGACACCGAGGGCGGCGGCCACGTGGGTGAGCTTCTTGAGCGGGGACATCGCTTCCTCCGGTGCCTTCTGATGTCTGGTGAGATCACCGTCGGGCGCTCACCTTGCACCGAACTTGAAGATCGTGGACGTAGCGGTGAACCCGCAGGTCAGGGCCCGACCACTTTCCCCCGGGCCACTCGCGCGAAGCGCCGCCCACATGTGGCCGGAGCCGGTCGTGTGGCCGGCCGGGCGGAGCCGTACAGGAGCCAAAAGGATCTTCACCGGAGCGGCGCGAACGGGCGGAACGGCGCTCAGCGCGGGTCGGCGAGGCTCGTGAGCCAGTCGCGGGCCTGACGGAAGTGGGCGTCGCGGATGCCGCGGTTGCCGCCTATGTGAAGGAGGCTGAAGCGGCCGACGTTCGGGTGGGCCTGGAGCCAGAGGCGGTCGACGCGGGCGAGGCCGTCGTCGAACCAGACGAAAGGGCGGCGGTTCACGTATTCCGCCACGGAGGGGATCTTCCAGCAGCAGCCGGGCCCCTCGGAGCCCCGGCCCTTGTGGACCTCGATGACCGGCAGTTCGGGCAGGCCGAGGATCGGGCCGATGCTCGCGTTGGCGTCGTGTTCCCACGTGGTCGCCCACACCAGCTCGGCCCCGGTCTCGGCGGCCAGGGCCAGCAGGCGCGGGCCGTGATCAGGGTTCAGCCACAGCTCGAAGGGGTGCCCGGCGGCCAGGCACGTGTACGCCCGCCAATCCGCCCCCGGACGCCGGAACGGATTGAGCACGCCGTCGACGTCGACGAGGATCAGCGGCCGGTTCTCCATCGGTGGATCTCAGGCCGCCCGTTCCGCCGTGGTGATCTCGGCAAGGACGTCGAGGGAGATGCCCAGCGCGGTCGCCAGCGCGGCGATCGTGAAGAACGCCGGGGTCGGAACCCGGCCGGTCTCGATCTTTCGGAGGGTCTCCGGGCTGATCCCGGCGGCGGCGGCGACCTCGGCCATGCTGCGGTCGCCCCGGGCCTGCCGGATGACGGTGCCGAGGCGGTGACCGCGTTCGTGGTCGAGTTCGGTGAGAGGTGGTCGGACCATGGACGGGATCATAGCAACCCGTGATAACAATACCGGTATAACTATTGGACGCACGGGAGAACACCATGGTTGAGATCAAGACCGCCGCCGAACTGGACGCCATGCGCGAGGCCGGCCGCGTCGTCGCCCACGCCCTCGCCGCCGTGAGGGGCGCGATCCGCCCCGGCGTGAAACTGACCGAACTCGACGAGATCGCCGCCACCGTCATCAGGGAGAGCGGCGCCAAACCCGCCTTCCTGCACTACCAGCCCGGCTTCGCGCCGACCCCGTTCCCCGCGGTGATCTGCGCGTCGGTCAACGACGTGATCGTGCACGGCATCCCCGACGCCTACCGCCTCCGCCAGGGCGACGTCGTCACGATCGACTGCGGCGCCTACCTGAACGGCTGGGCGGGCGACTCGGCGTTCACCGCCATCGTCGGCCCCGGCCGCCCCGCCGACGTGGAACTCGTCGCCACCGCCGAGAGGGCCCTGGCCGCCGGCATCGCCGCCGCCGTCCCGGGAGCCCGGCTGGGCGCCATCGGCGCCGCCATCTCCGCCGTGGGCCGGGCCGCCGGTTACGGCATCCCCCAGGACTTCGGCGGCCACGGCATCGGCCGCCACATGCACGAGGATCCCCACGTCGCCAACGAGGCCCGCCCAGGCCGGGGCATGATCCTGAAGGCCGGGATGACCCTGGCCATCGAGCCGATGTTCATGGCCGGCGGCAAAGACCGCTACCGCACGGCCAAGGACGGCTGGGCCCTCCACTCGATCGACGGCAGCCAGGCCGCCCACGTCGAGCACAGCATCGCCGTCACCGACGAGGGGCCCAGGATCCTGACCGCCGTCTAGGCACCCATCCGTTCCGGCCACTGCTCCGAATGCGGTGGTATGGAGAGCATGCCGCACACGACCATCCACCCCGCCCAGGGCGCGACACGCCTGGTGGCACTGGTTCTGCACGGCGGCCGGGAGACCAGCGTCGCCCCCACCACGGCGCTGCAACTGGCCGTGCTGCGGATGATGCCGTTCGCCTGGGCGCTGCGGAGCGCCGGGGCGCGCCAGGGGCTGGAGGTCCGGCGGGTGCGCTACCGCTTCCGCGGCTGGAACGGCCCCGCCGCCTCACCGGTCGCCGACGTGGACAACGTGCTGGAAGACGTGCGCCTGGCGCACGGGATCGACGTGCGGGTGGTTTTGGTCGGCCACTCGATGGGCGGCCGGACCGCCCTGCGGGTGGCGGGGCACCCGAACGTGCGGGGCGTGGCGGCACTGGCGCCGTGGCTGCCGAAGGGCGAACCGGTGGAGCAGCTCAGGGACCGGCGCCTCCTCCTGGCCCACGGGACGGAGGACCGGACGACGTCTCCCCGGGCGACGCACTACTACGCGGAGCGGGCCAGGGAGATCACGAGGGACGTCGAGGTCGTGGACGTCCCCGGCGAGAACCACGCTCTATTGAGGAACCCCGGCTACTGGCACGACCTCGCGACGGATTTCGTTCTGTCCTTCTTGCGGTAAAACGAAATTAATTGTCGCAATTTGTACGATTTATCAAAATCATCATCCAAGGGACGCCACCTCTCCCCAGCAGGCTAAGATGCCGATTCTTCACCACTTCCCGCCATGAATCGGATCGTCCATGCCTCCTCCTGCTCCGGAAGAAAGTTCTCCGCCGCGCGAGGAATTCAAGGTGGTATTGCGGGCCGCGCTCGTCGCCGCCGGCACCAGCGCGGTCACCGCCACCGCGTGGGACGACCTGAAAGGAATTCTCGAACGATTCCCCGGAGGTCTCTACCCGGCATTGCTGACGCTGGCCACGGCGATCGCGCTCCTGCGATTCCTGACGAGGCGTAAAGCGGCCGAATGGTTCCGCCGTCAACTGCCCGGCCGCCTTCCCGAGATCGCCCGCAGGCTCCGATTACCCCAGGTGTGGGCGCTCTGGGTTTCCCTGACCATCGGAGTGGCGGTGTTCCTGGCGTTCTGGGGAACGGTCCAGGGCGCCGGAGTGCTCATGCGGACGATCTCGCCGCCCCCGTGTGACCCGCCGATGGAACTGCTCGTCGTCATCGCGCCGGAGAACGTACCCGTGCTCAGGGAACGGGCCGACGAATACACCACGGCGAATCTGGTGGACGGCTGCGCGACCCGGCGCATTTCCGTGGCCGCCGCCCCGTCGATCACGGATATGAACCACGGTTTCAAGAACAAGTGGGAGCGCGATTACCAACGGCACGACGACGAGCCGTTCGTCCGCCTTCTTTCGCAACGCCCGGACGCGTGGATAGCGGTCAGCACCGAGGAGAAGAACCTGGCCACCCAGGACGTCACGGAGCAGATGGCCACCTTCACCTCGACGGGTGGCGTCGCGCGGGACGAACTCGTGATCGCCATGGTCCGCAAACGCCTCGACGATCTGCGGAGACTCCACCCCTCGTCCGACGACCTGACGCAGGTCATCCGCGAGCGGCTCGACATGCGCGTCGTCTATCCGCAGCCCGGGCTGTCGACCGCCGGGCTCATCGCGGTCGCCACCCTGGCGCGTGGGGACACCGGGCAGCAGATCGTCGAGAGCACGGGTTTCGGCGACACGACGAGCGACGTGCTGTGCCGCTTCGGCAGCGCCGACCCAGCCACCAGGGAGACGTTCGCCCTGATCATCCCGTCGCACACCATCGAGGGATACAACAAGGGAAGCTCCGGCTGCCCGAACACCCCCAGCCACGGAGAGTCGCGGCTGGAAGCGGTGCCCGCACCGCCCATCGCCACCATGGACCACCCGTTCGTGCGGATCGCCTGGGCCGGTGACGACGACCCCGCCCGGCAGGCGGCCCTGACGCACTTCGGCGCCTGGCTCGCGGAGAACCCCCTGTTCGGCGACCCCGGCCCGGCGGGCGATCGGACGGCGCTCGGCCTCGCCGCCACCCGCGCCGTTCTCGACGGCAAGCTGCCGCCCCTCCGCCTTCAGATCATGCTCGACGGCTCGAAGTCGATGTCGGAGCACCTGGCGCTGTCGGTCCGGACGCGCGAGGCGTTCCCCGTCGTCAAGCGGACGCTCGTTCCGGCCGACGAGCTGCGGCTGGGCTGGTTCTACACCGATGAGAAGAAGACGAGGGTGCGGATATCGCCGACGTCCTCGTCCACGGATCTCGACCAGATGATCCAGGAGATCGGCCCGTTCTACGGCGGCGACGGAAGGGTCTCCGAGATGATCAGAGAGATGGGCGGGCGGATCAGCCGCCCGGGCCGGTCGATGGCCGTCATCACCGACGGCGGCCCCTTCGACAACGACGAGGGAAACGACGATCCCAGCGGGCCCGTTCTGAAAGCGCTGGCCGACACGCCCACTGTCGAGAACCTCTACCTTCTCGTGCTCGGCGAAACCGGATGCCCCGCCCGCCTGGCCAGTGAGCGGACCTTGGCGACCGGCCAGAGAGTGGTGTGCGTCCCGGCCGGGACCGACCTCGAAAAAGCCCTGACCCGCATGATCTCGACGACGAGGAACTGGTCCTGATGCCACGTATGGCCGGGAAGGCGTTGATCGGGACCTGCGGGTTCCTGGCCGCCGCCGTGTTCATGATCTCCGGTTCGTTCGAGGGCGAGGCCGGTTCGGCGCAGTGCCGGAAGGACGGGGTGATCACCATCGGCACCGGCAGTGACGTCAGCAGCGGCAGCTACCGCGGCGATCTCGTCAAAGAGTGGAACGAGACGAAGAGCGAGGGCAGCCCGTCGGTCGAACTGGTGGAGATCTCGGATCTCACCGACGTCGAGCGCGCCGAGATGGCGGCGTCCGTGCAGGCGCGCCGGTGCGCCTATGACATCGTGCTCCTGGACGTCGCCTGGATGCCCGAATTCGCCAAGCACGGCTACCTCAGGGAGATCCGGCTGAGCGAGGCGCAGAAGGCGGCCTTCGTGCCGAAGGTGCTGAGCACCGGCCAGGTGGACGGAAAGCAGTTCGGGGTGCCCTTCGTCACCGACACTCCGCTCCTGTTCTACAAGACCGGCCTGCCGCTGCCGGACACCATGGACCACTTCATGGAGTACGCGAAGAGGCACGGCTACGCCGCGCAGTTCGCCGACTACGAGGGCGGCACCGTCAACATCCTGGAGGCGATCCTGTCGGAGGGCGCCCGGATCGTCGACGGTGACCGGGTCGTCCTCGCCGAACCGGGCAACGCGGAGAAGGCGGGCCGGGCGATCGCCAAGTGGAAGGCCATGGCGAGCCGTGAACCGGCGGGGAGGCCCATGGCGACGAACCTCAGGGAGGAGAGCAGCTTCATGGCCTTCCGGTCCCATGAGGTCGGCTACATGCGCAACTGGCCGTTCAGCTTCTTCCGGCTGGCGTCCGGCTCCTCCATGCGCCGCGACGACGGGAGTCTCGGCTTCCGCATGGCACCCTTCCCCGGAAAGGGGATCCTGGGCGGATTCAATCTCGCCGTCGTCGCCGACTCCCCCTACGCCGACCAGGCGATGAAGCTCATCGAGTTCCTCACCTCGCCCGACGCCCAGACCAGGCTGTTCGCCTGTGGCGCCTACCCCCCGGTGCTCGAAAGCGTCTATCAGACCTACCGGCGACAGCCCGTCACCTGCGACCGGGGCAGGGCCGAGAACCCGAAGTGGGAGATCACCGGGGAACAGCTCGCCGACTTCGCGGAGGCGATCCACACCGGGCTGCGGACCGCCGAGATCCGGCCACCGGCGGCCTCCTATTCGGCTTTCAGCGAGCTGTTCCGACGGTGCACCCGCCCGGCGATCCTGGGCCAGTCGGAGATCGACTTCGGCACCTTCGCCGCCGCCCTCCAGGACGCCATGGTCGGCAGGCGGACGGCGGAGGACCCCTGCGACGCGCGGAGTTGATCGTTCACGGGCACGGCGTAGCCTTTTCCTCAGCGTCCACCCCCCGAGGAAGGCTCGATGACCGCCGCCCCACCCTCCCGGCTGACCGTTCAGGTCCTCGGCCCTCTGCGGGTCTGGCGTGACGGCGTCGAGGTCGACACCGGGCCACGGCAGCAGACCTATCTGCTGGCCCTGTTGCTGCTGCGCGCGGGTCGTCCGGTCAGCTCCTCCGAGCTCATCGACCTCGTCTGGGACGACGGCATGCCCACCTCGGCGCTGAACATCGTCCACAAATACGTCGGCACGCTGCGGCGGCTGCTCGAACCCGACCTGCCCGCCCGGTCCCCCGGGTCCTACCTCCACCGCCGCAACAACGGCTACCAGTTCGACGACGGCCAGGTCGCCCTCGACCTGGCCGAGTTCCGGCGGCTGCTCGGACAGGCCCGGGAGGCGGTCGACGCCGAGCGGCTCGACGACGCCGTCGTCGCCTACGCCGAGGCGCTGTCGCGGTGGCGGGGGTCGGCGGGTGACGGGCTGGCGCTCAGTGCCGCGGCCGGGCCGCTGTTCGCCTCGGTCAACCGTGAGCTGCTCGACGCCTGTGTCGAAGCCGCGCGGGTCGTCGTGCCCCGGGGGCAGGCCAAGCGCATCCTTCAGCCGCTGCGGCTGGCCTCGTGGATCGCGCCGATCGACGAGACCGTCCAGGCGACGCTGATGACCGCGCTGGCGGCGTCGGGGCAGCAGGCGGAGGCGCTGTCGGTGTACGACGCGGTGCGCGCCCGGCTGGCCGGCGACCTGGGCATCGATCCCGGTCCGGCGCTCGTCGAAGCGCATCGACGGGTGCTCGACACCGGGCGTCTCCCGGAACCCGCGCCCCGGCGGCCCGCCGGCGGCCGGGCCGATCGGCTGGTGGGGCGGGTGGAGGAGCTCGCGCTCCTGCGGCAGGCCGTGTCCGGCCGGGCGCGGATCGTGCTCGTCGAGGGGCCGCCGGGGGTGGGGAAGAGCCGGTTGCTCGCCGAGGTCACCGACGAGGCCGCCGCGGACGGGGCCTTCGTCTTCTGGGGGCGGTGTCACGACGGGGAGGGCGCGCCGTCGATGTGGCCGTGGGTCCAGATCGCCGAGGCGCTGATCGGGGCGCTGCCGGAGAGCGACCGGGAGCGCTGGACCGCCGAGCTCGGTGATCTCCTGCGGCACTCCGAGCCCGAGGAGCCGACGCCGCCGGACGCCGGGGCGCGGTTCCGTCTCTACGGCGGCGTGGTCGCGCTGTTCCGCGCGGCCGCGGCGCGGCGGCCCCTGGTCGTGGTCGTCGACGATCTCCACTGGGCCGACCCCGCCTCGCTCCAGCTGTTCTCGCACCTGGCCGAGTCGCTGCCCGACCGGACCGTGCTCATGGGCACCCTGCGCGGGCACGCGCCGACGCCGAGCCCCCACGTGCGGCACATGCTGGCGGCGGTCGCGCGGCAGGACCGGCACCGCCGCGTCGTCCTCGGCCCGCTCGGACCGGCCGAGGTCGCCGAGCTGGTGCGGCAGGAGACCGGGCGGTCGCCGAGTGCGGGGGTCGCGCGGAACATCCAGGCCCGCACCGAGGGCAACCCCCTTTTCGTACGCGAACTCGCGCGCTTCCTGGCCGAGGAGAACCACCTGTCCGACCCGGCGGCGGCGCAGGTGGCCGTCCCCTCGACGGTGCGCGACATCGTCCGTGACCGGACGAGCAGGCTCGACGACGGCGACCGGCGCCTCGTCGAGATCGCGGCGCTGATGGGGCGCGACATCGACACCCGGCTGCTGGCGAGGGCGGCCGGGCTCGACACGTCGAAGTGCCTCGCCCGCCTGGAGGGGCTCGAAGCGCTCGGGCTGGTCGAGGTGACCCCGGGGTCGCTGGGCGACTGGCGGTTCGTCCACGACCTCGTCCGCGAGTCGGTGGCGGGGTCGACGTCGCGGGCGAACGCGAGCCACTTCCACCTGGCCATCGCGGTGGCACTGGAGCAGACCAGGGAACCGGCCGAGGCGCTCGCCCACCACCTGTGGGCGGCCGGTCCGCTCGCCGAGCCGGGGCGGACGGCGCGGGCGCTCGTCGTCGCGGCCCGCATCGCGGCGCGGCGGTCCGCCTACGAGACCGCCGAGAAGCAGTTCGACACCGCGGCCCGCATCGCGCGCGGCGCCGGGCTCCTCGACCTCGAACTGACCGCGCTCACCGAGCTGACCGCCGTCGCGGGCATCCACGCGGGGTTCGTCGGTGCCACCATGGACCATCTCGACCGCGCCGAGCAGGTCGCGCGGGCGCTCGGCAAGGAGCGGGAGGCCACCGGGTTCCTCTTCTCCCGGTTCCTGGCCCACGCCCAGGGCATCCGGCTCGACGCCGCCGGGCGGCTGGCGCACCGCCTGCTCGTTCACGGTCAGCGTTCCGCCGATCCCGTCGTGCGGGCCTCCGGTCATCACGCGTGGGGCGTCCACCAGTGGAGTTCGGGGAACATCGGGGAGGCGTTCCTGAACCTGAGCCGGTCCGACTCGCTGATCCGGGCCCGGCGTGACGCCGAGCCGCTGCGGCACCGGCTGCAGATGGCGACGCCGGTCATGCTGGCGCTGAACACCGCGCTGCACGGCGATCTGGTCGCCGCCCGCCGGCTGTTCGACGCGGTGGAGGTCGAGGCGGGCGACGACCCCTACGCCCTGAGCATCTGGGGCTCGTTCGCCGTCACTGCCGCCGCCGCGGCGGGAGACCCCGTGTGGGCTTCGGGGGCGGCCGAGACGGCGATCAACGCCGATCCCGACTTCTCCTTCACCTTCTCCGGCAGCTATCCGAGGCTCGCCCGGCACTGGGCGACGGCCATGAGCGGCGGCGATCCGGTCGCGTCTGCCGCGGCGATGGAGCGCATCGTCGAGTCCACGCTGGTCGACCCGCCCCGGTCGAACCTGGCCACCTGGTACGCGCTCCTCGCGGAGGTCCGTCTGCGCGCCGGTGACGTCCAGGCGGCGATGACGGCGCTCGACCGGGCCGAGACGTTCATCGGCACCTACGGCGAGCGCTACGCCGAGGGCCTGGTCCTGCTGATCCGCGCGCGGGCGCTCCGCGCCGGGGGCGACGCCGGGTCGGCGGCGTGCACCGCCCGCCGGGCGCTCACCCTGTCGCGGGAGCGCGGCGCCCTGCTCTTCGCGGCGCGGGCCGAGAGCCTGCTCGCCGACCACGGCTAGGCGGCTCCCCGCAGCGGACCGCGCCGGAGCAGCACCGCCGCCACGCTGCCCAGGACCAGCCAGCCGATCACACCGGTGACGTTGGCGAGGGCGGGGTTGTAGGGCGTGCCGGCGTGGCCGATCACCAGCACGACTCCGGCGGCGCCGTCGAACACGGCGTGCGAGACGGCGGCGGGCCAGACGCTGCCGCTGCTCAGCCGCAGCCAGGCCAGGATGATCCCGTAGACGACGCACAGCCCGGTCATCGTCAGCACCGCCCAGGCGCCGAGGTTGGGGTAGGTGTAACCGAGCAGGGTGTACGGCGCGTGCCAGACCCCCCAGATCACCCCGGACAGCAGGAACGCCGCCCAGATCCCGTAGCGCCGGAGCCGGGGCACCAGCCAGCCGCGCCAGCCCAGTTCCTCACCCAGCGCGGGCAGCAGGAGCAGCAGCGGATCGAGGAGGACCGTCGAGGCGACCCCGGGCAGCAGCTCCGCCGGCGACGCGCTCGGACCGTGGACATCGAGCGCGAGCAGGCCGGCCGCCGCGCTCAGCAGGATGGAGGCGAAGACGAGCAGCACGGTCCCCAACCAGCCGAGCCCGATGAGCCCGAGGGTCCGGCGCCTGCTCGGCCCCCACGTCAGCCCGGCGTCGGCGCCCCAGCTCCAGGGCAGTCCGGACCCTCGGGTGACCAGCCAGGCCGCGACGACCCCGAACGCCGGCAGGGTCATCAGCGCGGCCGAGGTGAGGATCGAGGAGAGCGGCGTGGCGAACACGAGGCCCGGCCGATCGCCCCGCGCCCACAGCGGCAGGGCGACCACCCAGGCCAGGCCGTAGGTCACGACCAGGAAGGCGATCAGGTCGGCGTTCCTGCGGAAGACCAGGGCGACCTCCTCAAGGATCTTGCTCTGGCGACCCTACGGTTATCGCACGTTGCGGCTGTGTGCCGTCCGGTTGACGACGGAAACACGCCGCCACCCTCGGCCGACACAGTCACGTAACGGGCATTTCATACGTTCGGCATGATCAGTCGGCGGAAGGGGATGCCTCGTGGTGCGGACGGTCTGCTCGTACTGCGGGGTCGGCTGCGGGATGGTCCTCGACATCGGGAAAGGGCCCGACGGACGCCGGACGGTCCGCAAGGTGTCGGGCGACAAGGAGCATCCGGCCAACTTCGGCCGGTTGTGCACCAAGGGAGCGACCACGGCCGACATGCTCGCCGCGCCCGGACGCCTCGACACCGCGCTCATGCGCCGCGAACGGGGCGCCGAACCGTCGGCCGTCCCCCTCGACGACGCGATCGCCGAGACGGCGCGGCGGTTGCGGGCGATCATCGACGAGCACGGCCCCGACGCGGTCGCCCTGTACGTGTCGGGCCAGATGACCCTCGAAGCCCAATATCTGGCGAACAAGCTGGCCAAGGGGTTCATCGGGACCAACCAGATCGAGTCGAACTCCCGCCTGTGCATGGCCAGCGCGGGCACCGGCTACAAGCTGTCGCTCGGCGCCGACGGGCCGCCCGGGTCGTACGACGACTTCGACAAGGCCGACGTCTTCTTCGTCATCGGCGCCAACATGGCCGACTGCCATCCGATCCTGTTCCTGCGGATGCTGGACCGGATCAAGGCCGGGGCGCGGCTCATCGTGGTCGACCCCCGCCGCAGCGCGACCGCCGACAAGGCCGACCTGTTCCTCCAGATCAAACCGGGCACCGACCTGGCGCTGCTCAACGGCCTGCTGCACCTGCTGGTCGAGAACGGGCACGTCGACCACGCGTTCGTCGCCGCCAACACCGAGGGCTGGGAGGCGATGCCCGACTTCCTGGCCGACTATCCGCCCGCGACGGTCGCCGAGATCACCGGCATCCCCGAGGCGGACATCCGGAAGGCGGCCGAGTGGATCGGCGCGGCGGGCGAGTGGATGAGCTGCTGGACCATGGGGCTCAACCAGAGCACCCACGGCACGTGGAACACCAACGCCCTGGTCAACCTGCATCTGGCCACGGGCGCGATCTGCCGTCCGGGAAGCGGGCCCTTCTCCCTGACCGGCCAGCCCAACGCGATGGGCGGCCGGGAGATGGGCTACATGGGTCCGGGCCTCCCCGGCCAGCGGTCGGTGCTGGTGGACGCGGACCGCGCGTTCGCCGAGGAGCTGTGGGAGCTGGCCCCGGGCACGATCCGCGCCGACGGCTCGGGCAAGGGCACGGTCGAGATGTTCGAGCGGATGGCCGCGGGCGAGATCAAAGCCTGCTGGATCATCTGCACCAACCCGATCGCGTCGGTGGCCAACCGGCGGACCGTCATCGAGGCGCTGGAGGCGGCCGAGTTCGTCGTCACCCAGGACGTCTTCGCCGAGACCGAGACCAACGCCTACGCCGACGTCATCCTGCCGGGCGCGATGTGGGTCGAGGCCGACGGCGTGCTGATCAACAGCGAGCGCAACCTCACGCTGGCCCCGCAGGCGGTCGACCCGCCCGGCGAGGCCACCGCCGACTGGCGGCTCATCGCCTGGGTCGCCCGTGCGATGGGCTTCGAGCAGGGTTTCTCGTACGACAGCGCGGAGGAGATCTTCGAGGAGATCAAGCGCGCCGCCAACCCGAAGACCGGCTACGACCTGCGCGGCGTCACCTACGACCGGCTGCGGGCCACCCCCGTCCAGTGGCCGGCGGCCGTCGGCGGCCCCGACCGCAACCCGATCCGCTACCGGCGGCCCGACGGCACCCTGCGCTTCGCGACCCCGAGCGGCCGCGCGGTCTTCCACCCCCGCCCCCACATGGCCGCCAAGGAGATGCCCGACGACGACTACCCGTTCGTCCTCAACACCGGGCGGGTCCAGCACCAGTGGCACACCCTCACCAAGACCGGCAAGGTCGGAAAGCTCAACAAGCTCAACGGCGCCCCGTTCCTGGAACTCCACCCCGCCGACGCGAAGGCGCTGGACATCGCCGAGGGCGACTCGGTCGAGGTCGCCTCCCGGCGCGGCCGGGCCGTGCTGCCCGCCGTGCTCACCGACCGGGTGATGCCCGGGAACTGCTTCGCGCCGTTCCACTGGAACGACGTGTTCGGCGAGTACCTCAGCGTCAACGCGGTCACCAGCGACGCCGTCGACCCGCTCTCCTTCCAGCCCGAACTCAAGGTCTGCGCCGTGTCGCTCACCCGGGTCGCGGCGGCGGTGAGAACGGACGCCCTCGGCCTGGCCGAGATCTCCCCGCCCGCGTTCGGCGACCCGGAACGCCTCTACCTGGCCGGATTCCTCACGGGACTGGAGTCGGGGGCGCCGGGCGTCCCGGTCCTGCCCGCCGGGGCGCCGTTCACCGCGGAGCAGGCGTCGTGGGTGAACGGCCTGCTGGCCGGGATGTACTCCCGCCTGCCCTCGGCGCCGCAGCAGGAGGAGGGCGGCACCCATGTGACGGTGCTCTGGGCGTCGCAGACCGGGAACGCCGAGGAGTTCGCGGCCGTCACCGCCGAGCGACTGAAGGAGGCGGGCCACCGGGTGACCCTGGTCGGCATGTCCGACACGACGGCGTTCCCCGGAACCGGAACCGACCTGCTGCTGATCACCAGCACGTTCGGCGACGGCGAGTCACCCGACAACGGCGTCGGCTTCTGGGAGAACGTGGCCGCCCCCGACGCCCCGCGCCTCGACGGCGTGCGCTACGCCGTGCTGGCCTTCGGCGACTCCTCCTACGACGACTTCTGCGGCCACGGCCGCCGCCTCGACCAGCGGCTCGCCGATCTGGGCGGGGTCCGCATCGCGGCACGTGCCGACTGCGAACCCGACTTCGAGACCACGGCGCAGCAGTGGCTGTCGGAGATCCTCGGCGCGCTCGGCTCCCGCCCCGCCCCGGCACCGAAACGCACCCCTGCCGGCGAACACGTGACCGCCCGCCTGGTCGGCAACCGGCTCCTCAGCCGTTCGGGCGCGGTGAAAGAGGTGCGGCAGTTCACCTTCGACCTGCGCGACCACCCGCTCGCCTACCAGGTGGGCGACGCGCTGAGCGTCCGCCCGGACAACTGCCCCGATCTGGTGGACGAGTGGCTCGCCGTCACCCGCCTCGACGGCGCCGCCGAGATCGAGGTGGACGGCCTGGGCGGCCTGCCGCTGGCCGAGGCGCTGCACCGCCACCTCGACATCACGAAGATCACCCCCGACCTGCTGCGGTTCGTCCTCGACCGCACCGACGGCCGTGAGCTGCGCAAACTCCTCCGCCCCGACAACAAGAACGAACTGGCCCAGTGGTCGTGGGGCCGCCAGGCGGTCGACGTGATCACCGAACATCCGGTGCGGGCCACCCCGCAGGAGTGGGTCGCCACGCTCAAACGGCTCCAGCCCCGGATGTACTCGATCTCCTCCAGCCCGCTCACCGACGAGCGCGAGGTCTCGCTGACCGTCTCGGTGGTCCGGTACGACAGCCTCGGGGGGCGCGCCCGCAAGGGCGTCTGCTCGACGTTCCTCGCCGACGCGGCCCCCGAGACCGCGATGCCGATCCTCGTGCGCCCCGCCCCGCACTTCCGCCCGCCCGCCGACCCCCGCACCCCGATGATCATGGTGGGTCCGGGCACCGGGGTCGCTCCCTTCGTGGGTTTCCTGTACGAACGCCGCGCCCTCGGCCACACCGCCAGCAACTGGCTCTTCTTCGGCGAACAACACCGGGCGACCGACTTCTACTACGAGGACGAACTGGCCGAATTCACCAAGGACGGCACCCTCACCCGCCTCGACACCGCCTTCTCCCGCGACCAGCGCGCCAAGATCTACGTCCAGGACCGCATGCGCGAACAGGGCCACCGGCTGTGGGCCTGGCTCGAGGAGGGCGCTCACCTGTACGTCTGCGGCGACGCCTCCCGCATGGCCAAGGACGTCGACCGCGCGCTGCGCGACGTCGTGGCCACCCACGGCGGCCTCGACGAGGACGCGGCGGCCGCCTACGTGAAACGGCTGACCGCCACCAAACGCTACGTCCGCGACGTCTACTGACGGTCAGCCGGTTCGGGGGCGGAAGGCCCTGAGGGTCACGTCCACCAGCGAGTCGGCATAGGCGGCGGTCAGCGGGCCGCTGCGGTGGAGCCACCGCTGGAAGAGCGGGGCGTAGAGCACGTCGAGGACCAGGTCGAGGTCGGCGTCGGCGTCGAGCTGACCGGCCTCCTGGGCACTGCGCAGCCGCGCCTTCTTCGCCTCTTCGAGCGGCAGGGCCAGTTTCTCGCGGTATTCGGCCGCCAGCGCGGCGTCGTTGGAGATCTCGGTGTTGAGTGCCCGGATCAGCCGGTCGAACGACGGGTCGGCGAACTCCTCGGCCGTGGCCCGCAGCACCAGCCTGAGGTCTGCTTCGAGGTCGCCCGTGTCGGGCAGCGCGACCGACTGCCCGTCGGGGTCCTCGCTCAGCGCCAGGAAGGCGGCGAAGACGACCGCGCTCTTCGACGGCCAGCGCCGGTAGATCGTCTGCTTGCCGACCCCGGCGCGGCCGGCGATGGCCTCGACCGTGACCTTGTCGTAGGGCTCCTCCACCACCAGGGCGCGGGTGGCCGCGAAGATCGCCTGCCGGGACCGCTCCTTGCGCCGGGAGTGGTCGGGCCCCGTCTCGATGGACATGCGCCCACCGTATCGCTCGGCATGCTAGGTTCGTAAACGAAACGAGACGGGCCGTTTCATTTACTGAGAGTGAGAGACCGTGAGAACCTGGCTCATCACCGGAGCGTCCCGGGGCCTGGGCAGGGCCTTCGCCGAGGCCGCCCTGGCGGGCGGCGACCGCGTCGTGGCCGCCGCCCGCGACGTCGGCCCCCTGGAAGACCTGGCCGGGAAGTACCCTGACCGTCTCCTCCCCCTGTCCCTCGACGTCACCGACCGTCAGGGCGTCTTCGACGGCGTGGCCCGCGCGGCGGCCGCGTTCGGCGGGCTCGACGTCGTCGTCAACAACGCCGGCGCGATGCTCTACGGCATGGTCGAGGAGTCCTCGGAGGAGCAGATCCGGGCCCATTTCGACGTGAACTTCTTCGGCGCCGTGTGGGTGGCCCAGGCGGTCCTCCCCCACCTGCGCGCCCGGAGCGGACGTCTCCTCCAGGTCACCTCGATGGGCAGCGGCGGCGGCATGGCCACCGTCGGCTTCTACGGCGCGGGCAAGGCCGCGCTCGACTCGGTCAGCGAGGCGCTGGCCATGGAGGTCGAGGGGTTCGGCGTCAAGGTCACCATCGTCCAGATGGGCGGCTACAACACCGGCCTGTTCACCGCGGGGATGACGTCCACCGATCCCCTGGAGCTCTACCGGCCACTGCGCACCGAGATGGAGGCGATGTGGGGCGACGCCGTCGGCCCCGAACCGGAGACCGCCGCCCCGGTCATCATGGAACTGGCCACGCTGCCCGACCCGCCCCGGCGCCTGATCATCGGCAGTCAGTCGTTCGACCACGTGCTGGAAATGGACAGGGCCCAGGCCGATCTCTATCGCTCCTGGGAACGGCTCAGCCGTCTCGCACCCGGCTGATCGTGGATTTCCAGTGAATTCCCGGATTCACTGGCCGGGAACTCCGCCCGCCTAGCTTGTGCGCATGGCGATAAAACACACCGCATACGCGACGCCGGACGTGCCCGTCGCGGACATCGACCTGGAGAACTGGCTGTTCACCCTCTCCGACGAGGAATACCAGGCCTGCGCACGAGGCCATCACGGCGCCGGCACCTTCGTCGACGACCTCGGCCGCGGCATGGTGAACACCGAATCGGTGGGCGGGCACCTCATCGTCCAGCATTACCGCCCCGTGCGCGCGGAGAAGTCGTTCGTCGAAATGTACTCGGCGGCGAGCCGCATTTACCTGTTCCACCTCGTCCCGGTGTCCGGCGCGGTGCGCTGGACGCTCACGATCACCCCCGATTCCGCGACGACGTCGAGGTTCTCGTGCTCGGTCGAGGTCATCCTGCCGCCCGTGCCGGCGGTCCTGGCCCGCCTGATCCTGCTGGGCGTTTTCATCCGGCGGCACTGCGAGGAGGAGACCGCCCTGTTCTCCGCCGACATGGTGCGCAAGGTCCGGGCCGCCGCCTGATTCACTCGTCGTCAACTCGCGCGGCCTAACGTGCCGCATATGCAAACAATGCGCGTCCATCTGCGTGTGGCTGCTCGACGATCCCGGCGCCTTCTTCTGGCCCCTGTGGTCGATCGTCTTCTGGGGCGTCGGGCTCGCGTTCCATTACTGGAGCGTCCACGACAAGGATGGTGAATCGTGGATTCCCCGCTGATCCTCGGCAGTCTGCCTTTCGCCATCGGCGTCCTCATGCTCGGACTGGGTCTCAACCTGACCATCGACGATTTCCGCAGGGTGGCCCGTTTCCCGAAAGCGGTCGCGCTCGCCCTGCTGTGCCAGGTTCTGCTGCTGCCGGTGATCTGCTTCGCGCTGGTGCTCGCCTTCCGGCTCCCCCCGGAGCCGGCGGTCGGGCTGATGCTGGTCGCGGCCTCGCCGGGCGGCCCCATCGCCAACCTGCTCAGCCATCTGTTCGGCGGCAACGTCGCCCTGAACATCACCCTCACCGCGATCAACTCGGTGCTGGCCGTGGTCACCCTGCCGATCGTGGTGAACCTCTCGTCCGGATACTTCCTCTCCGGCGGGGCGGCCATCGGGCTGCAGGCCGGCAAGCTGCAGCAGATCTTCCTGATGGTGATCGTCCCCGTCGTCACCGGAATGCTCGTCCGCGCCCTGGCACCGAAGGTGGCCGGGCGGCTCGACCTCCCGGTCCGGGTGTTCTCGATCGTGGTCCTGCTCACGGTCGTCGCTTCGGTCCTGTACGCGGAACGCGACAACCTGGCCGGCAACTTCGCCGTGGTCGGCCTGGCCGTGCTGGCCTTCAACGTCGTCAGCCTGGTGGTCGGCTACGGCGTACCGCGCCTCGCCGGGGTCGACCACGGCACGGCCACCGCGTCCGGGTTCGAGATCGGCATCCACAACACGGCGCTCGCCGTCGCGATCGCCCTGAGCCCCGACCTGCTGAACAGCTCCGAGATCGCCGTCCCCGGCGCCGTGTACGGCATCATCCAGGTCTTCACCGCGGCCGCGTTCGGCGCGCTGATCAAACGCCCGGCCGCCCCATGACCTGCCGGTCACTGCCGAGGAGTCAGGGCGTCACGACGAGGCGTCTGCCGTGGAGGTCGGTGCGCTGCCAGGCGGTCTCGATGTCGCTCAGCGGGACCTTCTCCACGTCGAAGGTGAGCTCACCGGACCGCGTCCAGGTCACGACCTGCCCGTACACCTCACCCATGGTCTGCGGATCGAGGCCCTTGGCGGCGCCGTAGATCTCCACGCCGGAGGTGCGCAGGCTCGACGCGGCGACGGTGAGCTCGGCCCCGGCCGACTCGCCGATCTGCACCACCCGGGTCGGCCTGCCGAACGCGAACGACCTCGGCACCAGGGCCCGCAGCAGGATCTCGCCGGGCCTCCCCCACAGGTAGTCCACAACGACGTCGTAACCGTCACCCCGGGCATCGAGGTAGGCCCGCGCCAGCGCCTCGTCGGAGACCGAGGTGTTGATCACCGTATCGGCCCCGAGGTCAAGCACCTCGCGCAGCCGCTCGTCGTCGCGCCCGGTGGCGACGATCCGCCCGGCACCCAGCAGCCGGGCCACCTTGACCGCGAGCCGCCCCGCGACCCCGGTCGCCCCCTGCACCAGCACCGTCTCGCCGGAGGCGAGCCCCGCCGCCGTCCGCATCGACATCGCCGCGACGGCCGAGGCCATCACGCTCGCCACGGCCGGGTCGATGCCCTCGGGAATCGGCATGTACGACCCCTCGGACACCACCGCCTTCTCCGCGAGCGCCCCGTAGGGCGGCCGGATGTTGCCGAACCCGACGAGCGTGCCGTCGGGCAGGGCCCCGATCCCGTCGAAGGCGGGGATCACCGGAAACCGGCCGATGTACTTCTCACTGGCGTAGTGGGTCCCGGCCGCGATCGCCTTGTCGACGTTCTCGACCGCGACCGCCCTGACCTCGACGACCACCTCGCCGTCACCGGCGACCGGATCGGGAAAGTCCTCGTAGCGAGGGACGCCACCGGCCTCGTGAAGCACCGCCGCCTTCACATCGACGCCCCGAACAGCCGGGCGATCCACGTCTGCCACCCCACCAGGACGCGGGGCGGCCGGTGACCGAACCGTCCATGGCCGTGGCGGACCCGCCCCCGGTGCCCGGCCGCCCGCTCGGCGTGCGCGGGAACCCCCGGAACGCGGTGGGTCGCCCGGTGCAGCAGGTCACGGAGTGGATGACTCATCGTTGCCTCCCTGGTTTCTCTATCACTGATAGAGAACTCTATCGCTGATAGAGTGTCAAGGGAGGTGCCGGAAGTGGCTCTGGACAAGCAGCGGATCATCACCGAGGCCGTCGCGCTCCTCGACGCCGAAGGCCTCGACGGCGTGACCACGCGCAAACTGGCCGCCCGCCTCGGCGTCCGGTCGCCGACCCTCTACTGGCACATCCCGAACAAGGCCGCACTGGTCAATGCCATCGCCGAGGCGATCCTCGAGCAGCAGTTCCCCGAGATGACCCCGCCGTCGCCCGACGAGCCCTGGCAGGAATGGCTAATCGGCCTGGCCGAGCGGCTGCGCCGCGCGCTGCTGGCCCACCCCGACGGAGCCCGGATCATCTCGGCCTCCCAGCTGTCCCTCAAGATGGCGGGCATCTCCGAACTGGCGATGAGCACCCTGGTCACGCGGGGGATCCCCCTGCGCAGGGCCCGCCTGATCGTGCTGACGGTGCTGCGGTTCACGGTCGGTTATGTCCTGGAAGAGCAGACCGGTCCGCCTGACGCGGACGCTTTGAAGGACTTCGACATGGCCGCGTACGCCGCGGCGTATCCCACTGTGATCGGCGGCGTGACGGAGTACTTCCAGTCAGGCAATACCGTCGACGACCTGTTCCGCGACTGCCTGGAGCAGATCGTCCACGGCCCGGCTGTTTGACGTGTTGCTCAGCTGAACCGGGTGAAGGAGAGGCGGCGGTCGAGCGCCAGGCCACGGCACCTCAACGACGGACGTCGCCAAGGCCGCCGGAATCTCCCAGGACTACCTCTACCGGCTCTTCCCTGACACGGAAGAGGTCACAGGTTCAATCCCTGTATCGTCCACCAGATAGCCGCAGGTCACTAAGGGTTCCGGAGATTCTCCGGGGCCTTTTTTGATCTTAGAAGGTCGCGGGGAGCCAACTCAGGCGGACTTACCCGCTGCTCCGAAGATCTCGTTCATTGCTTCCGCGCCTTGAGTGATCTCCGGGCTGAGTTGCAGCCGATAGACCGACTCCGTGACGCGGGTGCCGGCGTGGCCGACGAGATCGGCGATCGTCTCGATACGGACGCCGTGAGCGCTCATGATCGAGACGAACGAGTGCCGTAGTTCGCGTGGTGTCCACGTGCCGTCGAGGCCGGCGCTCGCGGTGATGCGCTGGAACGACTTGCGGACGTTGGCGGCGTCCTTCGGAGTGCCGGTGCGGGTGGAGAACACCACGCCGTGTTCCTGCCACGCCTCGCCCGCGCGGAGCTTCTGACGGCGGTTACCATCGTGGCATGAGGGCACGCACGCGACGCCAGCAGGGCAATAGCCCGCAGCGTCCTTGGCGTGTGATCCTCCTGTCAGGCGCAACGATGCTCTTCAGCGTTGCCGCGAACTTCAGTGAGTTTCCTACCTTGCCTCAGATCATGTTCGGGCTCGCTGCGTGTGCGACCACTGCGGTGCTAGCTGCTTCACCATTTAAAAAAACCCTCTGCAAATTACTTATCGAAAGTAACGCTTAACCAGTGACATGCACCGGGCGTCGGAAGGGCCACGTGACGGACGGTGAGGAGACGTCGGCTAGCGGCGGATACCAAGCGTTGCGAGCTCGACACCATCCCGACCAGCGGGCACTGTGAAAATCGATGTTGGAGGTCAGGCGGCCTCCTCCGTCGCCTACGCGCCACGGGAGCCAGTTGTGGGAGCCAACACCCTCCGGCTCCCACAGACCCACCGCGACCTCCCTCAGGCGTTGATGCAGGTGAGAGACCCACGAATCGACTCAGCACGACCTGTACGAAACCGCGAAATTTCCCTGAGACGGAAGAGGTCACAGGTTCAATCTCTGTATCGTCCACCAGTTGTTGCAGGTCAGGAAGGGTTTCGGAGAATCTCCGGAGCCCTTTTTTTGATCTTAGAAGGTCGCGGGGAGCCAACTCAGGCGAACTTACCCTGTACCCCGAAGATCTCGTTCATTGCCTCTGCACTTTGGGTGATCTCCGGGCTGAGCTGGAGTCGGTAGACCGACTTGGTGACGCGGGTGCCGGCGTGGCCGACGAGGTCGGCGATCGTCTCGATACGGACGCCATAGGCGCTCATGATCGAGACGAATGAGTGCCGGAGTTCGCGTGGCGTCCACGTGCCGTCGAGGCCAGCGCTCGCGGTGATGCGCTGGAACGACTTGCGGACCGTTGGCGGCGCCCTTCGGGTTCCGGTACGGTCGGCGAAGGCCATGCCGCGTTCCCGCCACACCCTACCGACGCGGAGTTCCTGTTCAGCCTGTCGGGTGTGTTGGCGTCGCAACGTGGCCCCGTGAGTGGGAACGTCGAGGGTACGGCGCGAGGCGGTGGTCTTTGGTGTCGATACCGCACATCCCACCTCCCGGGTAGCGAAGACGAACGAGCCAGCTAGATCCATACCTAGCTGAACTTCTGTGCGCGCACGAGGCCATCTCTGAACTAGATGGGCGACAAGCCTCCCCATCTGGTTGTCTCACACGGCAAGATTGGATCGTGCGGATTCATGAGGCTAAGGAACGAACTGGCTACCGGCGCATCCTGAGATGGGTCGGAGTGTCATTCTCATGTCTTCTTTTTACGGCTGGGTTAACGGGTATCTTTTTAACGGACCTTATTGCTTCGGGCGCTACCCTGGAGGTCCTAGATAAACGCGCAAGCGTGGCTAGCATGTTCATTGGTCTTTTCGGACTAGTGTTGACTGGTGCCGGCTTGTGGGCCCAGCTTCGGCGAAAGCATAACGCTGTCGAACCAGCCGATGCTTTGACTACAGAGCCTACTGCCTCAATTGAGCCCCCTCAACATTCCCGCCACTTGTTCCTGAATCACATAAATCAGCTGCGGCTAATCACTGGCGATCCATCGAACGATCAGCTAAGCGAGCTTTCAGGATTACCCATTCTCGCCATTGAACGCTTAATGAATTACCCGCCTAATCAACTACCGGATTGGGACGAGTGCATCGCCCCCTTTCTCGGAGCATTCCGAAAATTGGTGGAGACCAAAGGCATAAGTAACTCAGACCTAATTCTGGGTACCATGGACACTTGGAGGATGGCATACGAATCCGCCAATGCCGGAAGTCGGCCACGTAACCCACTGACTCCGTTTGCTGCTGCCAGCGATATGGAACCACTAATCATCGGAGGTCAACTTCCCGTAAAAGTCAATTTCACTGGAAGGGCGGGTGAGGTTTTGCGATTAAGACATGTACTGGCATGCCGGCACGACGCCCCAACTTGCCTGGTCGGACAAGGAGGAACCGGAAAAACCCAAATCGCCCGAGAATATATTCGTCGCTTCGAATCAATTTATGAGGTGATTTGGTGGGTGCGGGCGGAGGATCCGTCCCTAATTAACGCGTCGCTGGCATCCCTTGCCAGCCAACTCAATCTAGACATCACAGATCCGCATTTTCGTCAGGTGCTATTCGATACGCTACGGTCACCAGAGCATACTGGGCGATGGCTCATAGTTTACGACAATGTCGAAGACCCAAGCTCCATTACACCATTTCTTCCACTAGGTGGTGGGGATGTTCTCATCACTACTAGAGATAGGCGATGGATCCAGGCTGGATACATCATTGAAATAGATAGTTTTTCGCGAGCCGATAGCGTAGCGGTAATACTAGACAGGGCGCCGCATTTATCTGAGATCGAATCGCAGTTGATCTCTGATAAAGTTGGAGACTTGCCCATCGCCGTAGTTCAAGCGGCTACTTACATAGCGGAGACAGGAATTTCCGCGCCGGAATATATGCGCCTCCTGGATGAACGCACTGCTGAAATTCTTGACGAGGGACTTCCCGCAGACTATCAAGCCTCACTTACGTCTACATGGCTTCTCTCTCTAGATCACCTCGCTAAGACCTGTCCTCCCGCTGTCAGCCTCCTGCACAGATGCGCATTCTTCGGAGCTGAATCCATTCCGCGAGAGTTACTCAAAGAGGGTGCTCTACCCCTAGCGGGTGATTCAGCTGAAGTATTTCGCGATCCGCTTATGCTCGGCGTTGCAATCCGAGAGCTTCAACGTTTTGGGCTAATGCGCATGGATGCCGGGGAACTCAGACTCCAAATGCATCGGCTTCTTCGTTCCTTATTACGCCAAAAAATGAGCAAGCGACTGCGCCAGTCGTGTCGCCATGATGTGCACCTACTACTGGTCGGTGCATACAAGAGCAAGTCGATGGAATCAAATAACGACCCAATACTTAGCCAGATAGTCGGACACGCACACGCATCCCAACTTAACCGATGCAGTAACTCGGCAGCCAAAACTCTTTCAGGCGTACTCGATCAATATCTTCAGTCGCCTACTGCCGATGAAATCCGAACGACTAGCCGCCAATGGCATCCAAGCAGTGCCGGCACATCAATTTTGATCAACCTAGAGGATTCGGATTGGCTTCGACTTACGAAGCAGTTGGCACGCGGCGATTGCTTTCCAATTTTTGGACCAGACTCATCAAAGCAATATCAAGATGCCTTGAGATCAGTCAGCAAAAGGATCGCACACGAGTGCGGATATCCCGGAAACGATGTCACAGCACTACCCTACGTCGCCGAATATGCGTCCATGAGCATGCCCAGCAGGAGCGATTTCGGACACTATGTTGCCAACCTAATCAGGGAAGAGTTACAGGATGATCCAACTGAGATACAGAGACTGCTGTCATCATTCCCCATTGACAGTTATTTCATTGAAACTTTTGACGGCAGCCTGAAACGTGGTCTCGAAGAGGCCGGGCGGATCCCGGCAACTAGAATATCGGATCTATTTGACGAGTTATGGGGTCGCGGAACAGCGATTGAAAATCCCACGCCGGAGCGCCCACTTATTTTCCACTATATGGGAGCATATTCTGCCCCTGAAACCATGATACTGAGATACAGCGATCATGTGAACTTAAGATTTAGGGAAGCTGAAAGTGAATGGGTTGGACAACATCACTGGCCCATCCATATCCGTTCTAGCATTTCCAGTCGCCCCTTACTTTTTATTGGCCCAGCGATATGGTCACCACATGGAATTCTAGAAGGGGCGGCACGAAGAATCCCTAGGAGTAACCGGCGACGCCATATATTCGTCATCGATTCATCTACTATTGACACGTCCAATGCATCCCGCGATCAATTAGTGGACTTGGTGATGTCTCGCCTGCCTGGCGACTGGAGCGCCTCTCTCTTCATAGGTAGCATTGATTCATTCGCAGCGGAGCTTCGCGCAAGATTGGAGTCTCAGCAATCTAGCAACCAAAGTGCATGATGGGCATGTCGCCAAATCGCACTCAGCGATTGGGCAGCGCAAGGGTCGGGAGTGCCCAGCGATGTTGCTCTCTGGGGGTCCCGGGAGCCAATCCGGGGAGCCAACGTCTTCTGGCGCCCTTGGACCCGCCGCGACCCCCTCAGAGTGTTGCTACAGGTGAGAGGCTCACGAATCGACTCAGCCCGACTTGCATCGACCTGCGATATTTCCCTGACACGGAAGAGGTCACAGGTTCAATCCCTGTATCGTCCACCAGTTCGCACAGCACGCCAGGTCTGACCTGGTCAAATACGAACAGAAGCCCCAGCTCACGGCACCCGCCGAGAGTCTGGGGCTTTCGTTGTTTGCGGTTGATTGCGGTCCTTCTCAGCACCAGTGCTGACTTCGTGAAGACCTCACCCCCACCGGGAGCCGACGCGCTCCCCTCCCCCTCGGACCTTTCTGGAAAGTCCGACAGATAGCTGTGGGGAAGGGGATAGGGGGATGGGGTACCGGGGTGACAAGAGGCTCCCTCAAGAGCCTCTAACCAGGGACTTACTTACTCCATCTAAGGGCCCTCACGGGCCCTACAAGAACTCCGATTACTGGATCGCCTCCAGGCGATTCTAGAGAGTCCTTCTGGGCCTGAAGGCCCCTCTGGAACCGTTCCCCCAACCCCACTACGACTCCAGCTTGGGGGTGCTTCGCCGTGCCCAAGGCACCCTCCAAATGCCTAGAGTCAGGCTGCCGAAGGCCAGCCTTCACCCGGGGCCGGTGTGAGATCCACTACGTGCCCTGGACGGTCATCAGCGCCCGCAACCAGACGCGGCCCAAGAACGCCGCGACCCTGATCCGCAGAGTGCGCTTCCGCGACCGCGAGAGCTGCTACGTCTGCGGGCGCCCCGGCCGGATCGTTGACCACAAGATCCCCGTCGCTGAGGGCGGCTCCTGGGACATGAGCAACCTGGCCTGCATCTGCGATCCATGCCACGAGACGAAGTCAGCCCAAGAAGCTGCACGAGGGAGGTCGAGACGCCGATGACCTCCTGTCCGGGCTACTGCGGCTCCTGTCCGACCCCCTGCTTCCTGCGCATTGTGGTCGTCCCCGAGGTCGCCTACAGCGACCTGGCCGACGATTTGAGCAAGCCCGACGCCGACGCCCTGGGCTGCAAGCGCTGGGAGAACCCGAGCGCCACCTGCTCAGCCGCCGCGTGCATCGGCAAACTTCTTCTGCTGGCGAGAGATCGCCTCCGACGACGGGGCCTCGTAGGCCCCTTCCTTCTTTCTTCTCCCCTGGGGGTCGCACATGGCCAAGCACATCAAGCCTGCCGATGAGGAGTTCGCGGAGTCTCAGGACGCCGAGACTCTCGTCCACCCGGCCGAGCCGGTGTACGTCGCACGGTCCGGGCGGTACCGCTTTGTCCGGGAACTCTGATGGCGGGCCGGGGACCGGCCCCGAAGGAGAACGCGGTCCGCAGGAACGCCGTCGACTTGTCTCATCTGGAGGGCGACCCCGACGTCCCCGACCGGATGCGCAAGGTGTTCAAGAGGGATGGCTACTCGGTAGCGACCCAGAGGTGGTGGGACACCTGGGCGGAGAGTGACCAGGCCGAGAGCTTCAAGGCCACCGACTGGCAGCGGCTCCAGATGCTCGCCCCGCTCGTCGAGGCGTACTTCCGGCGTCCAGGTCACAACGCCCTGGCCGAGATCCGGCAGAACGAATCGCTGTTGGGGGCTACGGTCACGGACCGGATGCGCCTCCGCATGAACAAGGCCGAGCCCAAGAAGGGCGACGAGGTCCCAGACACGCTCCCCGAGAACGTGAAGGACCTGGAGCTCTACCGGTCACTCAGCGGGACTTGATTCACCTTCGAGCTCGCGCATGTCTGCCTTCCCCGCTCGAAGTGCTTTGTACGCGCGCCTCGCCTTCTCAGCCTCGGATCTGCCGTCATACCAGGAGGTCTGAAGCTTTGGCCACCACTCGCCCAGCTTCTCCGGGTTCTTGAAGAGGTATACGAGGGTGGATACTCCGCCAGTGCCGAGCACACCGGTTATGAGCAGCTCAACCGTAAGAGGGCTGTTCACCGATACTCGGCTCACGACCGGCCGCCTGAAGCTAGCAAAGTACTTTCTGCGATAGGTCTCCGACGTGTCTATTACTGATGCTTCGATGCGTTTCAGACGGCCTGCTTTAACGATCGTTACGGCGTAGTTGCTCAGATCGTCAAGCGCCGCAACCACATCCTCCAATGGCCAGGCATTCTCCCGCCTCCAGGTCACCTCAACGATCCAAGAGGTCCGGGCGGTACCGCTCGTTAACTCCGTCACAAATTCCAGATCGTAGTAGCGCCCCCCGCGGGCCGGGGGGGTGATGTCTGTTGCAAACAGGCAACCTCCCTGAGGGCGTACCACATCCGTCCCGCAGCCTGGGATATCAGATCCTCCGCTGGGCCGAGAAGTACATCGTCCAGCCGGACGGCGAGACCGCCGGAGATCCCTGGCAGTTCACGACCGAGCAGAAGCGCTTCATCCTCTGGCTCTACGCAATCGACGCCAAGGGCAAGTGGCTCTACAACTCGGCCTGCCTGCGGCGGAGCAAGGGGTGGGGCAAGACGCCGGTCCTGGCGGCGCTGGCCATCATCGAGTTCATCGGGCCCGCGCGGTTCAGCCACTTCGACAAGAACGGCTTCCCGGTCGGCAAGGCGGTCCGCCTCCCACTGATCCAGATCGCGGCCACCTCGATCGACCAGACCGCAAACACGCGGGACATGATCCGGGGCATGCAGGCGAGTTCGCCGGCCGAGGTCGAGTACGACCTTGAGATCGGCAAGGAGAGAATCCAGTTCCGCTCCGGCCGCCCCGGGCGTATCGAGCCGGTGACCAGCTCCAGCCGCACCCTGGAAGGTGCGCGGCCCACCTTCGTGGTCGGCGACGAGACGCATCACTGGGTCCCGAGCAACGGCGGCACGACGGTATTCGAGACGCTCGACCGTAACGTCCGTAAGACCTCGGGCGCGGGCTCACGCTTCGTGGAGTCCACTAATGCTCACAACCCGAATGAAGATAGCGTCGCCCAGCGCACCTACGAGGCGTACCAGAAGAAGCCGAGCGGCAAGCTTCTGTACGACTGCGTTGAGGCCGAGTCGGACGAGATTGACCTCACCGACATGGACGCCGTCGAGCCGGGCCTGAAGCAGGCTTAAGGCGACTCACACTGGGTGGACATCCAGGGCCTGCTCGACGCCATCCAGGACCCTCGAACCTCGCAGGCGCAGGCGTATCGCTTCTACCTGGACAAGATTCAGGAGAGCGCGGACCAGTGGATGGCCCGGCCCATCTGGGATGGCCTGGCCGACTCGGACGACCCGATCAAGGCCGACGACCAGATCGCCATCGGCTTCGACGGCTCGCTCTACTCCGACTCCACAGCGATCGTCGGCGCGAGGCAGCGCGACGGGAAGCTGTTCCTGATCCACCTCGACGAGCAGCCCGACCCGAAGGAAGTCGGCCAGAAGCGGGCCGACGAATGGCAGGTCGACACCCTCTTGGTCGACAAGAGGATGCGCGAGGCGTTCGCCACCTACCGCGTCGAGCGGGTCTACGCCGACCCCTCGTACTGGCAGAACGTCGTCGGCAACTGGGCTCTCGACTTCAGGGAGAAGGACCGGGACACCCGGGACATCGTCTTCGAGTTCAGCCCGGCCCGAGCCAAGCAGATGTGCGAGGCCGTCGAACGGCTGCACACCGCCGCCCATCTGGCCGAGGACATCAAGCACGACGGCAACCCGGACTTGGCCCGCCACATCGGCCACGCCGTCACTTACGAAGTCCCTCAGGGCCACTTGATCCGCAAGGAATCGAAGAAGTCCAAGAAGAAGATCGACGCCGCTGTCGCGACGGTCTTGGCGTACGAAGCGCGAGCCGAGGCCATTGCTGACGGGCGCATGCGCGTGCGCCGTGAGGCGGAATGACCTTCGGTATCGTCGGAGTGCGCGGGTGGAGACGGATCGCGGTCGCGGTCATGGTCTTGGTCACGCTGGTGGTGAACCTGGCGCAGACCGCGCAGACCGCCCACGCGGCCGACACGCTGCCCACCGACTACACGATGTCCTTCCCGATCCCCGCGGACGTCGACCGGGCCACACTGCAGGGGCTGGTGGACGACATCAACAGTCGTCCCGGGCAGCTGAGCGACAGCTTCCACGAGTGGTCGAACCTCTACGGGGTCACCGTCCCCGACGCCGGGTTCTCGATCGAGGCGGACTTCGACGGCGTCGTCTCGGTGTCGGGCTCCGAGCTGCTGCTCACGATCGAGCCCGACGAGGCCCACGCCCAGGATCTGACCTGGTGGCAGACGGTGCTGGTCTACGCCGCCACCGTGGTGATGCAGATCGTCATGCGCGCCATGTGCGTGGGCTTCTTCGCCGCCGCCAGCGGGGGCACGGCGACCCTCCCCGCCATCACGCTCTGTGCCGCCGGGGCCGCCTTCCTCCAGCAGTTCGTCTTCCAGATGATCCGCATCCTCACCTCCGGCCAGCAGGCGAAATTGGAGAAGTGGGGCGAGGCGTTCGGGCTGTCCCTCGTCGCGGCCCTCGGAGCGGGGGCCTGGGAGGCGAAGGTCAGCCAGTTCGCCAAGGGCCTCCTGCCGAAGTGGTTCGGGGTGGTGGGGACCTGGCTGGAGAAGCAGGCCGAGGTCTTCAACCAGTGGTGGGAGGGGGTCGGTGCCGCCTTCTACCGCTTCTCGGTGAAGCTCAAAGCCGAAGGCGGCGCCTTCGTCGACGCCCTCGTCAAGGCGTGGAGTTCGGCCGCGCCCGGCGCCGTGTCGAGTCTTCGGGTCCTCCCACAGGGCGACTCGATCACCTACGGGGTCGGGACCTCGGACAACTCCAGCTACCGGGCCCGGCTGTCGAGCCTGCTCCTCGCCGGATGCGTGGACCGCGTCGACTACGTCGGTTCGCAGCGGAACGGCACGCTGGCCGACAAGGACCATGAGGGCCACCCGGGCTGGACGATCGGCCAGATCGGCTCGATCGCGCCCTGCACCATCCGGCAGTACCGGCCGAACGTCGTCACGCTGCACATCGGCACCAACGACATGGCGCGCAACGTCGCGGTCGACACCGCCCCCGACCGGTTACGCTCCCTCATCCGGAGGATCACCGACCAGGCTCCGGAGACCACGGTCCTGGTCTCCACCCTCATCCCGTCGACGGTCCCGACGAGCATGAACCGCATCCAGCGCTACAACGAGGCGATTCCAGGCATCGTCGCGGAGTTCCAGCGGCTGGGCCGGTTCGTCCACCTGGTCGACATGAGTGCGGTGGGGACGGCCGACCTCACCGACTCCCTCCACCCGAACGCCAACGGGTTCCGCAAGATGGGCGACGCCTTCCACAGGACGATCAGCACCATCGGCGTCTTCAGCGCCAAGAACGGCTTCCCCGACGCCTGCGGCATCGGCCCCGACACCGGCGCGGGCGGCGGCACCACGGGCGGCGTGGAGAACCCGACGACCAGCACCATGAACGGCTGGCGCCACAACGGCCAGATCGCCTCCGGCGTGGGTGCCACCCGCGACGAGGTGCGCTTCGCCGACCTGAACGGCGACGGCCGGGACGACTACCTCGTGGTCGGCGCGCAGGCGCAGGTGACGGCCTGGTTCAACACCCCCGGTGGTGGCGGTGGCGTCTCGTGGGTGTCCCAGGGCGAGATCGCCTCGGGCTTCGGCATCCCCGCGGCGCTGATCGACTTCGCCGACATCGACGGCGACCGGCGCGACGACTACCTCGTGGTCAGCGAGTGGGGCCGGATCTGGGCCTGGCGCAACAACCGGGGCGGCGGCACGACCTGGATCTCCGAGGGCCAGATCGCGACCGGTGTCGGCGCCACCCGCGACCGGCTCTTCCTGGCCGACTTCAACGGCGATCTCCGGGACGACTACCTGGTCTCCTCCGCCGCGGGGGTCGTGACGGCCTGGACCAACAACGGTCTGGTCCGCAAGGGCTGACCCCCTGCGGGCCCGCCCCGACTGCGGGGCGGGCCTGCGCAAGGGGCCTCACCGGCCGGTGAGGCTCTCGGCGGCGGCGTCCACGTGCTTGGCCTGGCGGGCGGGCATGAAGACGATGCTCAGGATCGCGCCGATGAGGGTGACGGCGGCGCAGGCGTACAGGACGACGTTCTCGGCGTCGATGTAGGCCGACTGCGCGGTGGACACCAAAGCCGGGTTGGCCAGCCGGGCCGCGACGGCGACGGCTCCGGCCACCGAGTCGTGGACGGTGTCGGCGGCGGCCTGCGGCAGGCCCGTGGTGTCGACGCCGTCGACGTAGGTCTGGGAGAGCAGGCTGCCCAGCAGGGCGACGCCGACGGCGCCTCCGGCCTGGCGGAGGGTCATGGTGATGGCGGTGCCCGATCCGGCGCGTTCGGGGGGCAGGACCGCGAGGACGGCGTCCATCGAGGGGGTGAGCGCGGCGCCGATGCCGAGTCCGGCGATCGCGTACCAGAGGGCGGCGAACTCGTAACCGCTGGACATGTCGGTGTTGGCGCCGACGACCAGGCCGATGGTGGTGATCAGCAGACCGGCCACGATGGGGATCCGGTGGCCGATGCGCCCGGCGATGCGGGTGCCGCCGCCGACTCCGACGACGAAGCCGCCGATGAGGGGCAGCAGGCGCACGCCGCTGTCGAAGGCGTCGTAGCCGAGGACGAACTGGAGGTACTGCGGCACGACGAAGAGCAGGCCGAACAGGGCGAAGCTGGTGATGGTGGCGTTGATGTTGCCCCAGAGGAACTGCCGGCCGCGGAACAGCGACAGGTCGATCATCGGCTGCGGGGTGCGCAACTCCCACCAGACGAAGGCGGCGATCAGCACGCCCGAGACGGCGAGCGCGGTGAGCACCAGCGGGTCACCCCATCCCAGGTCGGGGGCCTCGATGACGCCGTACACGAAGATCATGAGCCCGGCGGTGGACAGCAGCGCGCCGACCACGTCGGTGCGCGGCGGGTGGGGGTCGCGCGACTCGGGGAGCAGGACCGCGATCGCGATCATGGCCGCCACCACGATGGGGACGTTGACCAGGAAGATGGAGCCCCACCAGAACTGCTCCAGCAGGTAGCCGCCGATGATCGGGCCGAGCGGGACCCCGGCGCCCATGCCCATGACCACGATGGACAGGGCCTTCCCCCGCTCCTCGGGCGGGAAGAGGCCGGTGAGCGCGGCCAGCGTGCTCGGCATGATCATCGCGGCGCCGACGCCCAGCAGCGCGCGTGCGCCGACGACCAGGCCGACGGAGTCCGCCCACGCCGCCAGCAGGGAGGCTAAAGCGAAGATCGCGAGTCCGCCCTGGAGGATCCGGCGCCTGCCGACCCGGTCGGCGATCGCGCCGAAGGGAAGTAACAGGCCGGCGAAGACCAGGATGTAGGCGTTGACGATCCACTGCAGCCCGTCGGTGCCGGTGGACAGCTCGGCGGCCATGGTGGGCAGCGCCACGTTCATGATGGTGATGTCGAAGCCGATGGTGAGCACTGACAACGTCAGCGCGCCGACCGCGAACCATCGTCGGCGCGAGGTGAGCTGGGACATGACGAACTCCGATTCGGATGGACGAAGGCATGCCGGACCGGCGGCGTGGCATCGCGAGGCGCGTCAGGCCGCAAGTGGGTGCTACAGCAGGTCTAGAACAATACAGTAGACCCTGAATTCAGGGAATCCTGAATCATTCGAGGTGCTCCTTGAGCCGGCGCAGGGTGAGCCGCATGGTCCGCCGGTTGTGCGCGGCCCGGTCGCGCACCCCCGAGACGATGACCGCCAGAACTCGCATGAACAGGCCGCGATGGTCGTCCCAGACCTCGGTGACGCGGGTGGCCGCGCCCTGGTCGAGCGGCTCCAGCCGGTAGCTCCAGGTGGCGATCGGCAGGCCGATGGCGGCGCTGGTGAAGGTGAACTCCCGGCCCGCCTCCGCGGTGTCCACGGTGCAGTGGGTGGACCACCGCCGCACCGACTGGCGGCGGTTGTGGCCGGTGAAACGGTCACCGGCCTTGAGCGGTCCGGCGGATCCCCGCACCGTGGCGCCGGTGCACTCGGGGCTGAACCTCCCTATCTGGGTGACGTCCACGATCTGGCTGTAGACGGTGTCCGGGGGGACGGCGATGTCGACGGTCTCCTCGACATGGGTCTGCCGGGCCATGAGCCCTCCTAACGGAAGTCGCGGTAGCGGGAGTCGTGCCGGACGAGCGGTTCGCCGGTGCCTTCGCGGCGCGCGCGGCGGACGGCGCCGATGACGATGGCGTGGTCGCCGCTGGTGTAGGTGTGCTCGTGGCCGCAGGTGAGCCAGGCGAGCGCACCGGGCAGCACGGGCAGGTCGTCGAAGGTCGAGAACGGGGTCGCCTCGACCGCCGCCCGGTCCCGGGGGCGGGCGAAGGTGTCGGCGACGGCCGCGTGCCCGGCGGCGAGGACGCTGACCGCGAAGCGGCCGTGGCCGGCGATCATGTCCAAGGTCGCGGAGGATCGGCGCAGGCAGACCAGCAGCAGCGGCGGGTCGAGCGACAGCGAGGTCAGCGACCCGACGGTCATCGCCCACACCCCGGTCGCGTGCCGGGTCGTGAGCAGGCTGACCCCGGTGGGCAGCGCGCCCATGACGGCGCGGAACTCCGCCGGCGACGCGGCCTCCTCGGCACCGCCGTGCGGCACCGGCGGCGAGGTGAGCGTGGCGTAGTGGGATCCGAGCGCGGCCCGCAGAACGGTGTTCACAGCGTCGCCATCCAGAGACACAGGTCGATGCTCTGGTTGACGAGCACCACCATGGCGGGCAGGAGGAGGAGGGTGGCCGCGGCGGCGTAGTTGCCCACCGACAGCGAACGCGCGCAACAGTCGCGGCCGCTGCGCAGCCGGGCCAGGCGCAGGACGACGGCGCGCCCGCCGGCCCCCAGGACCCCCGGCGGGATCGTCATGTGGGCCAGCGTTCTGAGGGCGTTCATGGCGGGCTGCCGGCCGACGGCGCGGCTGGCCGAGCAGTCGGCGGCCATCTCGATCAGCTGGGCGATCTTCTTGGGCAGCCCGGGGGCGACGCGGGGAAAGGCCGCGGTGATCGCGGTGGCCAGCTGGAGGATGAGATGGTGCCGGGCGGCGAGGTGGGCCCGTTCGTGCGCCAGCACGGCGGCCAGTGATTCCTCATCCAGCCGGTCGAGCACGCCGGACGACAGGACGATCCGGCCCGAGATCAGGCAGGGCAGGCTGTAGGCGAACAGCCGCCCGTCCGGCACGACCACGACTCTGCCGAGGTCGGGACGTTCCACCGCGAACAGGTCGACGAGGACGTTGTGCCGCCGGCAGCGTTCCCGCGCCACCGCGTGGATGCGGGCGAAGGAGCGGCCGACGTGCACGGTCGCGGCCACCAGGGCGAGGATCCCGATCAGCGCGGCGGCCGAGGCCCAGCGGTAGTCGGCGTCGGCGGCGTGCCTGTCGACCAGGACCATGACGGTCGCGCTGAGAGCGGCCAGCGGGACGGCGAGCACCGCCCCCACCCACAGGACGATCGCCGTGTGGGGAATGAGATAAGCCCAGCGACCTCCCACCACCGCCTCTGTAATCATGTAAGCACACAAAATGGTGATGGTAGTCGAAATTAACGGCCCCATACACTGCCTTCCTGGGCTTCATGCTCAGGCCATGAGTTACATGTCGGTGAATTCTCCGTTCGCCGGTGAATTCCTGGCTTCGCCGTCGAGCGCTCTGCGCAAAGCCGTGCGATTCTCCGGGTCGAGCTCATCGATGAACCGGACGAAGGCTCCCGGTTCGCCGTCCAATACGCCGAGGGCGTCGGTGAGGAGTTCGGCGAACATCTCACCTCGGGTGGCCAGCGCCCGATACTGCTGGGGCTTCTCTTCGGTCAGCTGCTCCACCAGGCCTTTGCGCGTCAGGCGCTGCAGCGTGGTGAGCACGGTGGTGGGCGCGATCTGCCGGTCGGCCGACAGGATCTCGTGCACCTCGCGCACGGCCATCGGCCGTCCAGCACTCCAGAGGCAGCTCATGACCGCCCGTTCCAGTTCCCCTCGCCGTACCACGGCGCCGAGTATAGGTCAGTTCACACGCGTTGACTACCTACGTAGTGACTACCATGGTAGTTGACTACCTCTGTAACGGTGCCGTAGTAATTGACCTAATTGGGAGTTCCGTTCCCGACCGCTAATGGGGATCCATAGAGGGGAACCTTCAGCATGGAACTGGCGACAATGCTCGGCGCGCCCGGAATGGCGCTGCGCTCCACCGACGGCGGCTGGCCGGCCGCGGTGACCGGGGTGCTCCGCGAGGCCTTCGACTATCATTTCTCCCGCAACGAATTCTTCCGTGCGCAATGCGATGCGGTGAACGTGATTCCGGCTCAGATTTCTTCCCGGAACGACCTGGCGCGTATTCCGCTGCTGCCGGTGAGTATGTTCAAACGTCCCGACGCGCATGTGCTTCTCACCGCGCCGCTGACCGATATCGAGCTGGAGATCCGCTCCACCGGAACGGGCGGGGTGCCGAGCGTGGCGCGGCGCGACTCCGAGACGGTGACCCGCACCGCGAGCGCCATCTTCAGCCAGTACCGCGAGTTCTTCGCGGTCTCCAAGGGCGCCGGCCTCTTCCTGTGCCCGTCGACGGCGGAGACGCCGGAGATGGGCATGGTGAAGGTCTTCAACCTGCTCAACGGCCTGCTCGACGACCACACCTACCTCGTACGCGACTACGCCTTCGACCCGGAGGAGGCCGTCGACTACCTCCGGCGGTGGGACGGCGAGATGACCCGCCACGTGGTCGGCCCGCCGTTCCTCGTCAACCGGCTGCTGCGCTTCCTCGAACTGGAGGAGCGGGAGCTCAAGCTCGACCCCGAGTCGCTGGTCATCACGCTCGGCGGCTGGAAGCGGTACACCGGCGAGTCGATCAGCCGGGAGGACTTCGACGCCAAGCTGGAGCGTTACCTCGGCGTCGCGCCCGACCGCATCCGCGACATGTACGGGATGATCGAGTCGAACATGCTCGCGATCGAGTGTGAGTACAAGCGCAAGCACGTGCCGCCGTGGTGCTACATCTCCATCCGCGACGTCACCGACCCGCTGGTGGAACTGGAGCCCGGCGCCACGGGCGGCATCGCGATCCTCGACGCACTCAACACCTCCTATCCCGGCTTCCTGCTGTCCGACGACGTCGGCGAGGTCGACGAGTCGCCGTGCGCGTGCGGGCGCACCGGGCAGTCGGTGTCGTTCCGCCGCCGTCGGCAGGGCGCCGAGCTGGGGTGCTGCGCGGTGTCGATCGAGAAGTTCATCGAGTCGCAGGAGATCGTCGCCGAGTGCGCGGTGCCCGCCGCCGCGTCCGCGGAGTAGGCGGCCATGGCGCGCTTCAGCCCGGTCGTGGTCGACCACTTCACCAACCCCCGCAACCCCGGCCGGATCGAGGACGCCGACGTGCGGGCCTTCGTGGGCAACCCGGTCTGCGGTGACCAGATCCTGCTGACCGCGGCGATCGGCGACGACGCCGTCACCGAGGTCCGCTTCCAGGCCTTCGGGTGTTCGGCCTCCCTCGCGGTGGCCAGCCTGCTGACCACCGTCCTCGAAGGCTCGCCCCTCGACGACATCAGCGCGCTCGACGTCGAGCGGATCCAGTCGCTCACCGGCGGCCTGTCCCCCGACCAGCGTCACGTCGCCGCGCTCGCCGCCGACGTAGCCCACCGTCTCGTCGACAACTACCGCAAGGGGATGAATGACGATGACCCCATCACCTGCGCGTTCTGAGCCACCCGTCATCTATCTCGACAACGCCGCCACCAGCCCGCTGCACCCCCGGGCCGCCGCCGAGATGCGGCGCGGGCTGGACCTGTTCGGCAATCCGTCGAGCCGCCACAGCGTCGGCCAGACCTCCCACGAGGCCCTGGCCGCCGCGCGGGCCCAGGTCGCCGTCCTCCTCGGGTGCGCGCCCGAGGAGGTGGTGTTCACCGGCGGCGGCTCCGAGGCGATCAACCTCGCGCTGTGCGGGACGTTCGCCGCCGCCGGATTCCGCGGCCACCTCGTCACCACCGGGATCGAGCACTCCGCCGTGCTGGAGTCCGCCGGCGCCCTGCGCCGTCGCGGGGTGGACGTCACGGTGGTCCCCCCGCTGCCGTCCGGTCACGTCGACCCGGACGCGGTCGCGCGGGAACTGCGGCCCGACACCGTGCTGGTGTCGGTGATGCACGCCAACAACGAGACCGGGGCGATCCAGCCCGTCGAGGAGATCACCCGGCTGGTGCACGCCGCCGGGAAGGCCGTCCACGTCGACGCGGTGCAGACGGCGGGCAAGCTGCCCGTCGACCGGCTCGACGCCGACCTCGTGTCGGTCTCGGCGCACAAGTTCGGCGGGCCCAAGGGCGTGGGCGCGCTGCGCCTGCGCGCGGGGCACGTGCTGGAGCCGATCGTCTGCGGCGGCGGGCAGGAGGCGGGCCGCAGGGCGGGCACCGAGAACCTGGTCGGCATCCTCGGCATGGCCTCGGCCGCCGCGGCCGCGCTGGAACACACCGGTGATCCCGGTTACCGCGCCCGGCGATGGGGGATGCGCCTGCGTCTGCTGGACGCCCTGGCCGAGCTCGGCGGTGTCCAGGTCAACGCGTCCGATCCGGTCATGGCCGAGACCGTCTCGGTGTTCTTCGCGGGGGTGCGGGCCGACGCGCTGGCCGACGTCCTCGACATGCAGGGGGTGTGCGTCTCGACGGGATCGGCCTGTCATTCCGGCGACGACTCGCCGTCCCACGTGCTCACCGCGATGGGCATCGACAGGGACCGCGCGCGTGGCACGGTGCGGATCTCCTTCGGGCACACGACCACCGTCGAGGACATCGACACGGCCGCCCGCCGGATCGTCACCGCCGTCCATCGGCTGCGCGAGGTGTCCGGTGCCCGTCCGTTCAGCACCACGGGCGCGGCGTCGTGAGCGGTGGCGGCCCACGGCTCAACGCGCCGGTGCGGTCACTGAAGATGCTGGAACTGCAGATCGCCGCCGGTGCGGACGAGGTCTACCTGGCCCTCCTCCCTCCGGCCGGTGTCCCGGTCAGCTTCGACGCGCTGCCCGCGCGCCGGGACGCCGAGCCCACCCAGGTCTCCAACCCGGCGCTCCTGGGTGAACTCGTGTCGGCCGCGCACGCCGCGGGCCTGCGCGTCCACTTCTGCGCGGACGCCCCGGTCGTCCCGGCCGCCTTCCACGACGCCTATCTCGACCATGTCGCGCGTGCGGCCGACGCGGGCGCGGACACGGTGGTGGCCGGGAATCTCGCCACCTGCGCCCTGCTCGCCGGCCGGGACGGCGGGCCGGGCCTGGTCGCCGGAGGCGCGCTCGGCGTGTCCACCGTGGGGTACGCCGCCCACCTGCGCGACGCCTACGGCGTGCGGCGGGTGGTGCTGCCGCACACGCTGACCCTCGGCGAGGTCGGGGACTTCTGCGCTCTGGAGGACCTGGAGATCGAGATGCCGGTGCAGACCGGCTCCGGCCTCGACTGCACCCGCTGCCGTCTCCAGGACACCCCGGACGTCGGGCTCGGCTGCCGGGCCGGTTACGTGGCCGACGACGGTGTCGACCTCGGGGCCTTCCTCGACGGCGCGTCCGACTGCGCGCTGTGCGACGTCCCCGTCCTGGTCGACGTCGGCGTCACCGCCGTGCAGATCCCCGGGCGGGAGAGCCCCAACCTGCGGCAGAACGCCAAGATCACCCAGATGTACCGCCGCGCCCTCGACGGCCACGCCGCGCGCATGCCGATCGGGGACGTCATCGAGGCGATCGACCGGGTCGAGCTCATGTGGCAGATGGGCTGGGTGCCCCGGCTCTGCGAGAAGAGCCGCTGCCGGTTCCGCGACACCCCGCAACAGCGCGCTTTCGTGTGAAAGGCCACCGATGACGACCGTAGAGGTCCGCCTGAGCACGCCCACCCGACTGCCCGAAGCGCTCGGCCTGCCGGTCGACGCGATCGGGATCGGCCAGGAGGGGTGCCTGACCAAACTCCCCGACACCGACGCCCTCCTCGACGCCTTCGCGGCGATCAGGGCCACCGGCCGCGACGCCGTGCTCGTCTCCCCCATCGCCTGGCCCCGCACCGCCGGCACGCTCGTCGCCCGGGTGCGGGCGGTGGCCGAAGGGGGGCCGCTCACCGTGGTCGTCAACGACCTCGGCACCCTGCTCACCCTGGCGGGCGACCGGCCCGCGGGGTGCCGTCTCGTCGTCGGCCTGGGCCTGACGCGCGCCCGTCCGCACAGCGGCGACCTGAGCGCCTCGGCTCCGCCGGGCGCGGTGGTGGACACCGCGTTGCTGGACGAACTCGCCGGGCACGGCATCGACGGAGTCGAGGTCGACGTCCTCACCGACGTCTCCTCCGTGGACGGCGGATGGCAGGTCAGGCAGGTCGTCGACGCGGTCCCGGTGGCCTACGCGCGGTCCTGCCCGACGGCCCGCCATCACCGGACCGGGCCACCCGACTGCCGGGAGTTGTGCGAGACCTCGTACACGATCACACCGCGGCAGCGGTGGAGGCTCGACCACGGCCACCTCGAACCCCTGCCGGCCGGTGCCGCCGGGCCGCGGCTCACGGTGTGGGGCAACGCCGTCTACCAGTCGAGCGACGTCTCCCCGCACGCCGACCACCTGATCATCGACGCCCGCCGGCACGCCGCCGGAGAGCTCGCCGCACGGATCGCCGCAGCAGCCTAGGAGAACCCGTCATGGTCGACTTCGCGCTCACCACCGCCCAACAGGACATCGTCGATCACACCCGCGCGGTGGCCCGCCGCTGCCTCGCGCCCCGCGCCACCGAGTACGACCGTTCCGCCCAGTTCCCCGCGGACAACTTCACCGATCTCGCCGAGGCGGGCCTGCTCGGCCTGCTGATCCCCACCGCCCGGGGCGGGCTCGGCGCGGACATGGTCACCTACGCGCTCGCGGTCGCCGAACTGGCCGAGGCGTGCGGGTCGACCGCGCTCATCTTCGCCATGCACTGCGGCGCCACCCGGCTGCTGTCGGCCGACCCCGGCCCCGCCGCCGCGAAGGCGCTGCGGGGGGTTCTCGACGATGGCACGCTGATCGCCTGGGGCTTCTCCGAGCCGGGCACCGGCGGCAACATCCTCAACCCCCAGTTGCGGGCCCATCGGGTGGAGGCGGGCGGTTTCACGCTGGAGGGCACCAAGGCGTTCTGCACCGGCGCCGGGCACGTCGGCCACTACCTGATCAACACCCACTCGGGAGAGACGGAGTTCCGGCGCAGCCAGTCGATGTTCCTGCTGCCCGCCGAGACGCCGGGCCTGAGCGTCAAGGAGACGTGGGACGCCCTCGGCATGCGCGCCAACTGCGCCAACACCGTGCTGCTCGACTGCGAGGTGCCCGAGGAGCAGTGCGTCGGCGGGCACGGCGGCGGGATGCCCCTGCTCGCCCACGCCCTCCCGGCGCTGGTGCTGGGGCTGGCCGCCGCCTCGCTGGGTGTCGCCCGCGCCGCCAACGCCTTCGCCGCCTCCCACGTCACCCGCAGGGTCCACACCAACACCGGCGCCAACCTCGCGGCCTACCAGGGGGTGCGCTTCGAGATCGCCGAGATGGCCACCACCCTGCACACGGCGTACCTGACGCTGCTGCACGCCTGCGCCACCGCCGACACCGATCCCCTGGAGGCGCTCCCGGCCATGAACATGGCCAAATACGTGTGCAACACGGCCGCCATCAGCGTCGCCGACACCGCCATGCAGGTCACCGGCGGCCACGGCTACGTGCGCTCCAACCCCCTCGAACGCCACTACCGCGACGCCCGCGCGGGCGCGGTCATGGGCGCCAACCTGGGCGTTCTCCGCGACATGATCGGCAAGGCCGTCCTCGGCATGGACCCGCGCGACCCCCTCTAGGAGGAACACCATGACCATCCCCGAACCGGACGACGTGCTGGCCGGGCTCCGCGACGCGCTGGCGGCGGTCCTCGACGGCGAGGATCTCGACAAGGTGGACCTCGCGAAGGTCGACACCGGCACACCACTCTTGAGCCTGCCGGTCGACTCGATGGCCCTCATCGAGATGATGACGAGAATCGAGGATCGCTTCCGGGTCTACATCCCCCAAGAGCGCGCCTACGCCTTCACCACGGTCGGCGAGGTCGTGGACTACGTGATCGAACGCACCGCCGCCAAGGCCGCCCGTCGTGCCTAGCCACGTCGCCGTCTCCGGCGCGGCCGTCGACTACCGGGCCCTGGCCGGCATCAGCGGTCAGCGGATGGGCTTCCTCGACTCCCGCGGTCTCACCGGCGAACTCACCCGCGCCGAACTCTTCGACGACGCCCGCGCCGCCGCCGCGGGCCTGGCCCACCACGGGCTCTCGGCGGGCGACGCGGTGGTCCTCGTCATGCCGACCGGCAGTGACCATCTCACCGTGCTGCTCGGCTGTCTGATGAGCGGCATCGTGCCCTGTACGGTGGCCCCGCCGGTCAGCCCGGAGAAACCGGCCTCCGCCGGAGTCCGGCATCTGCACGCGGCGGTCGACGTGGTCGCCCCGCGCGCCGTGATCGCCGCCGACCACCACGTCACCGCAGGGCTACCGGCCGGCGTGCCCGTCCTGACCCCCGGCGACCTGCGCGGCCAGGGGACGCTGAGCGTCGACCGGCTGCCCGAGCCCGACCCCGACGCGCTGCACCACATCCAGCTCACCTCGGGCTCCACCTCCGCCCCCAAGGCCGTGGCGCTGACGCACCGCAACGTCGCGGCCAACCTCGCCGTCCTGGCCGCCGCCACGGAGGCGCATCCCACCGCCGACCGGATCTCGACGTGGCTGCCGCTCTACCACGACATGGGCCTGGTCACGGTGCTGCTCGCCCTCACCACCGGCGCCGGCCTGGACCTCATGCCGCCGATCGGGTTCCTGCGCGACCCCCTGGCCTGGCTCCGGCACATCGCCGACCGGGGCGCCACCCTCACCGCCGCCCCGCCCTTCGCCTACCGGACGACCGCCGACCGGCACCGCAAGCGACCGGCGGAACACCTGGACCTGTCGCGGCTCCGGCAGATGTACGTCGGCGCCGAGCCCATCCCGGCCGCCGTCCTGCGCGACTTCCGCGACACCTTCTCCCCCATCGGCCTGGTCGACGACGTGCTCGTCCCCTGCTACGGGATGGCCGAGACCGTCCTGGCCACCACCCTCGCCCTCGACGACCGTCCCGGTGACGGCCGGCTCTTCGGCCGGGTGCGCGTCCGCGACTTCGACCGCGCGCTCCTGGACGAGAAACTGCTCGCGGCGCCCGCCATCCCGGGTCAGCCCTCGCGGCGGATCGTCTCGTGCGGGCCGCCCGTCGACAGGACCACCCTTCGCCTCACCGACGCCGACGGCCGCACCGTCCCCCCAGGCCGGATCGGCACGATCAAGGTGCGGGGAAGCTCGGTGATGGCCGGATACCGCTCCGCCTCCGGAGTGGAGGCTCCCCCGGGAGGCTGGCACGACACCGGCGACCTGGGCCTGCTCTGGCTCGATGACCTGTACGTGGTGGGCCGCACCAAGGAGATGCTCATCGTGCGCGGCCGGAACCTGCCTCCCTACGATGTCGAGGCCGTCATCGAGGAACATCCCGCCGTCGGCCCCGGCAACGCGGCGGTCTTCTCCCATCCCGCCGAGGAGAAGGGGACCGAGCCGATCGTGGCCGTCGTGGAGACCCGGGTGCCGTCGCCGGAGTGGGCCCAGGTGCGTGCGGACGTCGCCGTCGCGGTCCGCCAGGTGTTCGGGCTGTCCCTGGCCGAGGTCGTCGTCGTGACCCGGGGGTCGATCCCCCGCACCAGCAGCGGAAAACGCCGGCGAGCGGCGTTGCGGAACACCTATCTGGCCGGAGGGCTCTCTTAGTACAGCGGTTGCTTAATTCAGGGAGCACTGTACTGTTGGCGGCATGGATAGCCCGAACTCCCCCGCCGTGGTCGTCAACGCCGAGGCCCTGGCCCGGGTGGGCACGGCCCTGGCCGACGAGAACCGGCGGCGGCTGCTGCTGGAGCTGCTCAAGGAGCCCGCCTACCCCGCCGACCTGGCCGAGCGGCTCGGCATGACGCGCGGCAACGTGTCGAACCATCTGTCGTGCCTGCGCGGCTGCGGGCTGGTACGCACCGTACCCGTCGGCCGCCGCGTCCGCTACGAACTGGCCGACGCCAAGCTGGCCCACGCCCTGGCCGACCTGGCCTCCCTCGTCCTCCTCGTCGACCAGGCCGACTCCCTCGCCTCCGACGAGCCCTGCACGCCGGGCGACTACGCCTGCGGAGATGGCCGTGTCTGACGCGTGCTGCGCTCCCGCCGCTCCGGAGATCGAAACGGCGGCGGCGCCCTCCGCGATCTGGCAGGTGCGCGAACTCCAGCTGGCCGCCGTCTCCGGAGTGCTGCTGCTGGCCGCGCTCCCGGCCCCGGGCCCTTGGTCGACGGGGCTGCAGCTCGCGGCGCTGGTCGTCGGCGCGGCCACCTTCGTCCCCGGCACGCTGCGCGCCCTGGTGAAGGGCCGCCTCGGCGTGGGTCTGCTCATGACCATCGCCGCCGTCGGCGCGGTCGCCCTGGGCGAATACGGCGAGGCCGCCATGCTGGCGTTCCTGTTCTCCATCGCCGAGGGGCTGGAGGGCTACGCGGTGGCCCGCACCCGCCACGGCCTGCGCGCCCTGCTCGACCTGGTCCCCCCGGCCGCCCGCGTGCTGCGCGACGGCACCGAGACCGAGGTCACCCCCGCCGACCTGCGCCTGGGCGACCTGCTCGTGGTCCGTCCCGGTGAGAGGATCGCCACCGACGGCGTCGTCACCTCGGGCCGCAGCGCACTCGACACCTCGGTCGTCACCGGCGAGTCGGTGCCCGTCGAGGTCGGTCCGGGCGCGGAGGTCTTCGCCGGGACGGTCAACGGCGCCGGGGCGCTGGAGGTCACCGTCACCGCGACCGCCGGTGACAACTCGCTGGCCCGGCTCGTCCACATCGTGCACGAGGCCCAGGAACGCAAGGGTGCGAGCCAGCGCCTGGCCGAGCGCTTCGCCCGGCCGCTGGTCCCCGGAGTGCTCGTGCTGGCCGCGCTCGTGGCCGGTCTGGGCAGCCTGCTGGGCGAACCCGCAGTGTGGATCGAGCGCGCCCTGGTGGTCCTGGTCGCCGCCGCGCCGTGCGCGTTCGCCCTGTCGGTGCCGGTCGCCGTGGTCGCCGCGATCGGCGCCGCGTCCAAGGCGGGCGTGCTGATCAAGGGCGGCGCGGCGGTGGAGGCGCTGGGCCGGGTGAGGATCGTGGCGCTGGACAAGACCGGCACCCTGACCCGCAATCAGCCCGTCGTCATCGACGTCGTGCCCGCACCGGGTGCCGATCGCGACGGCGTCCTGGCCGTGGCCGCCGCGCTGGAGTCACGGAGCGAACACCCGCTCGCCGCCGCCATCCTGGCCGCCCGCCCCGACCCGGCACCGGCCGGTGAGGTGGAGGCCGTGCCGGGAAACGGCCTGCGCGGCGCCGTCGGCGGACGCCCCGCCCGGCTGGGCAGACCCGGATTCGTCGATCCCGGCCCGCTCGCCCCGGACGTGACGAGGTTGCAGGACGCGGGCGCCACCGTCGTCCTCGTCGAACACGACGGCACCCTGCTCGGCGCGGTGGCCGTCCGCGACGAGATCCGCCCCGAGGCCGCCGAGGCCGTGGCGGAACTGCGGCGCCAGGGCGTCGAGGTGGTCATGCTCACCGGCGACAACGCCCGCACCGCCGCCGCGATCGCCGCCGCCGCGGGCATCACCGACGTCCGCGCCGAACTCCTGCCGGAGGACAAGGCGCGCATCGTCACCGAACTGCGGGCCAGGGGCCCGGTGGCCATGGTCGGCGACGGCATCAACGACGCCCCCGCCCTCGCCACCGCCGACGCCGGGATCGCCATGGGCGTCATGGGCACCGACGTGGCCATCGAGGCCGCCGACGTCGCCCTCATGGGCGAAGACCTGCGCCGGTTGCCCGACGCCATCGCCCACACCCGCGCCGCCCGCGCCGTCTTCACCCAGAACCTGCTGCTGTCCGGCGGCATCCTGGTCACCCTCGTCCCGCTGGCCGCGACCGGCGTGCTCGGCCTGGCCGCCGTAGTCGCCACCCATGAGCTGGCCGAAGTGCTGGTCATCGCCAACGGCATCCGCGCGGGCCGCCGTCACCGTTTCCCCCAGCACGCCGCGCTGCGAGCTGCGAAGACAGCACCGCAGTCGGCACCGCGCACCTCCCTGCAACTGATCAGCCCAGGCTGCACCGACGGCTGCTGCCCGACCGCCGCGGAGACGGCCTACGGGCGGACGGCGCCGAGCAGGCGGGTGCGCCAGTAGTCGTCGAGGTCGACCACCTTGACGACGTCGCCCGTCTGCGGGGAGTGGACCATCTTGCCGTTGCCCGCGTACATGCCCATGTGGCCCAGGCCCTTGCTGAACAGGAGGTCGCCCGGCTGGAGTGCGTCGAGGGACACCCGCCGGGTCGCGCCCCAGGCCCACTGCTCGTAGGTGGTGCGGGGCAGCTGGACGCCCGCCGCGCGCCAGCTCGCCTGGGTGAAACCGGAGCAGTCGTAGGAGCCGGGCCCGGTGGCCCCGTACCGGTAGGGCTTGCCGACCTGGGCGAAGCCGAACTGCATGGCGGCGAGCGCGTTGCCGGACGCGGCTCCCCGGTAGGTGATGCCGGCGCTGTTGGGGTCGCCGACCTGGAAGGCGCCCAGGCGGCGTAAGAGCGCGGTCTGCTCGGTCTTCAGCTTCTCGACCTTGGTCCTCTCGGCGCGGATATCGGCCTGCGCGGCCTTCGCCTCGGCCAGCACCGTCTTGGCGGCGTCGCGGCGCTCGCGCAGGGCGCGGGTGGCCTCCTCGAAGGCGGCCAGTTCCGCTTCGGCGGTCAGGGCCATCTGGCTGACCAGGGCCATCGAATCGCCGCTATTGCCCATGAATGAACGCCACGGGTCCATTCCGCCGTATTGATAAGTGTTGACCGCGAGGTCGGCGAGGTTGTCGCGCAGCACGTCCGCGGTCGCGCTCTGCTGTTTGAGCTCGGCGTCGAGACGCTGGTGTTTCTTACCGGCCTTCTTGTACGCCTCGGTGGCGCGGTTGTACTTCTCGACGATCTCGTCGGCGCGTTCGTTGAGCTTGACCAGCTTGGCCCTGGCCTGGGGAATCGTGGGCTGTGGATCGGCGACGGCGCCCCCGGGCAGCGCGATCGTGACGGCGAGGGCGAGGATCGCCGAGGTTCCCGCGCGAGGCGTCACTACTATGCTCCTTAGTACTAGCCGACGGGCGAAATCGTACAGAAGATGGCATGTGCCCCGCCGGACTTCAGCCGTGATGGGCGATCATTTCGCTGATTCCCGGTGTGACGGCCATGGCGGCCGGTCCGCCGATGAGCAGCGCCACCGCCAGGACGCCGGCCAGGCGCTCGGCCCGCCCGAGAGGCGCCTCGGGACGCAGCATCCGCAGCACCCGGACCAGCGCCGTCTCGCCTCCCGCTCCCAGAGCGAAGGCGGGCACCCGGCCCGTGGCGAGGCCCACCAGGGCGGCCGCGATGTCCACCCGCTCGTGGCGGCGGGCGGCGACGTCGTCGGCGAGCAGCTCGATCAGCCGGGCCGCCTCACTCCGCCCGGTCCGGAAGAGCGGGACGCCGGGGAACGCGCGGTCGAGCGCCTCGGCCGCGGCGAGCACCAGGTGGTGACGGCCGCGCAGATGGGCGTGCTCGTGGGCGAGGACGGCCGCGACCTGCGCGGGTGTCAGCGCGGCCAGGGCGCCGGTGGTGATGACGGCGTGCCCGTTCCGGCCGGGCAGGCAGTAGGCGAGGCCCTCGTCGTAGTCGACGACGAGCGCGCCGAGCTCCTGGTCGTGCCGGCCGATCAGCGCCAGGGCGTCACTGTGCCTGCCCCTCGCCTGGTGGGACCGCCGGAGAACGGCGATGGTGGTGGACGCCACTCGCACGCAGACGACCGCTCCGAAGGTCAGCGCGGCGACCGCGGCCGAGCCGAGGTCGATCCGGAACGACAGCAGTTCGGCGCACGCCTCGAAGAGGTCGGCCAGCCCGTGGCCCACGAGGTGGGCCGGGACGACCACCACGAAGACCGCGAGCAGGAGCGAGGCGACGACGGAGAAGCTCGCCGCCTGCCAGACGGCGATGGCGAGCCGGGGCGCCCGCTCGGCCAGATTCCCCCGGGCCATCACCCGGGGCACGGCGACCGAGGCGGCGGCCGCGTAGGCGACCAGGACCAGTGCGACGATCATGATCGCCGGGGCGGGATCACCCGCAGCGCCGCCTCCATGGCCGCGGCCTCTTCGGGGGTCAGCCGCTCCAGGAAGTGGACGAACGTGGCGGCCTGGTTGCCGCTGCCCGCGAGGGACTCGCGCATGAGGTCGGCGGTGTAGGCCTCCTTCGAGGTCACCGCCTCGTAGACGTAGGCGCGGCCGTCGAGCCGGCGCCTGAGCAGGCCCTTGGTGTGGAGCTTGTCCATCACCGTCATCACGGTCGTGTAGGCGATCTCCCGCTCGCGGCGGAGGTCGTCGAGCACCTCCCGCACCAGGGCGGGCCTGCGGTAGGACCACATCCGATCCATGATCGTGGCTTCCAGCTCGCCGAGACCTCGCACGTTCCAATCCTACGGCGTATCGTAGACGTCTGAACTTCTACATTTCATAGAAGGAAGGCGGCACGGTGCGCTTGGGCACCCTCGAACGCGCGATCATGGAAGCCCTCTGGCGGCGGCCCGGCGGCGTGTTCGCCCACGACCTGGCCGAACACCTCGAGTCCCGTCCCGCGACGACGACCGTCCTCACCGTGCTCGTGCGGCTCACGAAGAAGGGCCTGGTCGGTCGCCGCCGGATCGGCCGTGCCCACCTCTACGAGGCCGCCGTCGAGAAGGACGCCGTCGCCGCCGAGGCAATGCGCGCGGCGCTGGAGGAGGCCGGGGACATCGCCCTGGCGGTCCAGCGCTTCGTCGGCGTCGTGCCGCCCGAGGTCGCGGCGGCACTGCGCGAGGCGCTGGAGGCGCGCGACGACTAGATCAGGGTGCTCCAGTACGACCAGAACCGCACCCCGATCAGGGCGACGATCACCAGGTACCAGGCCACCAGGAGGGGCAGGTGGTAGCCCGACAGCAGCCACGCCGCCGGGCGGCGGCGCAGGTTGTGGAGGGTGACGTACAGGAAGAGCGGGATGGTGACCGCCCACACGACCATGCAGTAGGGGCAGAGCGCGCCGATGACGTACAGGCTCTGGTAGACGAGCCAGTGCACGAAGACCACACCGAACGTCACCCCGGCCTGGAGCCCGAGCCAGACCCAGCGGGGCAGCACCGCGCCGGCCAGCAGCACCACCCCGAGCGTGGTGACCACGGCGAACGAGGCGATGCCGAGCAGGGGGTTCGGGAAGCCGAAGGCCTCGGCCTGCGGCGTGGTCATCACCGAGCCGCACGACAGCACGGGGTTGAGACTGCAACTCGGCACGTACGAGGGGTCTTTGAGCAGCGCGATCTTCTCGACCGTGAGGATGAAGGCGGCCAGCAGGCCGAACAGGCCGCCGATCGCCAGCAGCCGAGGGAGCAGCCGAGGGTAGGGGTGCTCGTCGCTCTCCCGCGACGTGCCGGGGTCAGCCTGCGAGAGCTGCATCGAGAGCCGCCCTGAACTCGTCTTCGGACTGCGGCTGGATCTTCTTCTCGTTCAGGAAGAAGGTCGGGGTGCCGCCCACCTGCAGCGCCTCGCCGTCGGCCACGTCCTTCTTGATCCGCGCCAGGGTCGCCGGGTCGTCGTAGGACCTGTCCCACTTCGCCATGTCGAGGCCCATCTCCTCGGCGAAGCTCCGGAAGAGGGGGTCGGCCGGGACCTGCTTCTCACCCCACGTCTTCTGGGTCTCGTACATCTTCTTGTACATGTCGTCGAACTTCCCCTGCTGCGCCGACGCCTCGACCGCCCGTGCCGCGCGCTCGGCGTTGAAGTGGCTGGGGATCGGGAAGTAGCGGGCGACGAACGTGACCTTGCCGTCGTACTCCTCGCGCAGCTTCTCCACCACGGGGAAGTACGACAGGCAGGCCTCGCACTCGAAGTCGAGGAACTCGACCAGGGTCACCTTGCCGTCGGCGGCCGTCTGCAGCCGGTGGCTGTCGGCGCGGACATATTGGGTCTCCCCCGCCGCGAGGGTGGCGCCGGGATCCCTGGTCGCCCTGTCGATGAACACGAACGCCACCGCGAGGAGCACGAAGACCCCGACGACGGCGAGGGTGACTTTGACGTTGCGCGTGCGCGCGTCCCGCTGCCGGTTGTGGGCCCGCATGGAATCGATCTTGGCTCGCCGCGCCTGGGCCCGGTCTTCTGACGTGGTCACCGCAGTCCTTCCGATCTCATTTCTACTTAATGTAGAAGATAGCCGGAAGTTCTATGAACCGTAGAAACAACAGTGGCGTATCCCAGGTGTGGACGCCATAAAGTTCTCCGCCGCCCTGGTCGCGGCCCTGCTGGTCGCCGCCTGCGGGTCGGCGCCGGAGGGCGGGCCGCGCAGCGTCGAGCAGATGTACACCACGATCGGCTGCGCGAGCACGTACCTGCAGATCGACGCCGACGAGCTCCGCCAGGGCATCTGCGAGACGCCCCAGGGCCGCTACACGATCACGACCTTCGTCACCGAGAAGGGCAAACGCGACTGGCTCGACTACGCCCAGATGTGGGGCGGCATCTACCTGGTCGGCGAGCTGTGGGCCGTCGTCGCCAAGCCCGACCTGCTGGAGAACCTCCAGGACGAGACCGGTGGGGAGCTCGAGGACATCAGCGCCTGAATCATGCCTTTTGGGCCCACGCCCGCCACGCGCCGGTCGGCCATGAGAGAACCGGTGCGTGTCCCGGAGAGCGATGGCGGCGGTGGTCGCGGCGGCGGCCGTCCTCATGGTCGGCTCCGCCGCCGAGGCCGCGCGCAAGCCGACACCCGAGCAGCTGAAGCGCGAACTGGCCGACCTGCAGAAGGAGTACGACGCGATCACCGGCGACTACAACGCCAACAGGGAGGCGCTGGAGGACGCGCGGAACGCCGAAGAGCAGGCCGGCCGGCGGCTGGCCGACGCCGAACGGAACTACGAGGACACCCGGCGCCAGGTCATGGTCATCGCCACCCTCAGCTACCAGGGTGAACCGTCGGCCGCGAGGATCGCCTTCGGCGACGCCGAACCGCACGAGAGCATGCACACCACCGCCCTGCTGCGTCAGCGGGCCGTGGAGAACAACGCCGCCATCACCCGGCTGGAGAAGCTGCGCGACCAGCGGCTCAGCGCCGAGGAGTCCGCCACCGAGAAACGCCAGGACCTGCAGAAGCGGGACAAGACGTTGCGCACGCAACGCGACAGGGCCGACGACGCGATCGACCGGATCAGGAAGAAGATCGAGCAGTTGGTGCTGACACCCGGCGGGCGCCGGGCCGACGGCACCTGGGTGCCGCAGCTCCCCGACGGGCGCGACTACATCACGCCCCGCACCCGACTGATCCGCGACCAGATCAAGGAGCGCTTCGCCCTGCCCGCCGGGATCGGCTGCTACCGGTCGCTCCAGGACGGCGGCGAACATCCCCTCGGCCGGGCCTGCGACTTCATGATCACCACCGGCGGCACGTGGCCGACCCCCGCCGAGGCCGCGAAGGGCGACCGGCTGGCGGCGTGGACCATCGAGAACGCCCGCCGCCTGGGCGTCAAATACGTCATCTACCGCCAGCGGATCTGGCAGGGCTCCGGCTGGCGGCCGATGGCGAACCGGGGTGGCGTCACCGCCAACCACCACGACCACGTGCACATCTCGATGTACTGATCACACCGGTTCCAGGCACGCGGCCTCGTGTTTCACCACCAGGCCGAAGCTCAGGAGGTCGGACAGCGCGTGCGCCAGCCGCTCGTCGGTGAGCTCGTAGCCGGTCACCCTGCCGCGCACCAGTCCGCACCCTTCGAGGCAGGCCAGATGGGCGGTCACCTCGGCCGGGGTGCTGGCCAGCCGTTCGGCCAGTTCGCTCAGGCTCCGCGAGCCGGTGACCAGGGCGATGAGGATCCTTCTTCTTTCCGGTACGAGCAGGGCGCGGCCCAGGCGGTCCATGCCCCCCTCCCGGGCGGCCGGATAGCTGGGACCGTGGGCCTCGTCGCAGTGTCCCCGCTCGTCGGACAGGTCCATGTCGAGGGTGACGTGCTGGATGCCGAAGCGTTCCCGCAGGAGGCGGCTCAGGTCGCCGCGGACGTCGCGCATGTTGGTACCGGCCTCGACCAGGACGTGGGCGGACAGGGAGGGGTAGCCGCTGGTGACCGTCCAGACGTGGAGGTCGTGGACCTCGACGACGTGGTCCTGCGCGGCGAGGGCGGAGCCGATCGCGTCGGGGTTCAGGCCCCGGGGGGCGGCCTGGAGGAAGATGCGGCCCGAGTCGCGCAGCAGGCCGACGGCGGCCTTGGCCATGAGCAGGGCCACGACCAGGGCGGCCACCGCGTCGGCGCGCTGCCAGCCGGTCAGCCAGACGACCGCCCCGGCCACAGCGGTGGCGATGAAGGCGAACATGTCGTTGAGGATGTGCTGGTAGGCGCCCTCGACGTTGAGGCTCTGGCGGTTGGCCTTGGAGAGCAGCCAGGTGCAGACGGCGTTGACGGCGATGCCGGCCAGCGCGGTGTAGAGGACGAGCGGCCCCTCGACCGGCTGCGGATCGACGAGCCTGCGGACGCCCTCGTAGAGGAAGTAGGCCACCAGGATCAGGAAGGTGGCGCCGTTGAGCTGGGCCGAGAGGATCTCGGCCCGCTTCCACCCGAAGGTGTACGCGCCCCTGGCGGGGCGGGCGGCGAGCCGCATCGCGATCAGCGCCAGGACGATCGAGCTGGCGTCGGTCAGCATGTGCCCGGCGTCGGAGATCAGGGCCAGCGAGTTGGCCATGACCCCGATCACCACCTCGCCCGCCATGAAGACGACGAGCAGGACCAGCGCCAGCGTCAGATAGCGGCGGTCGGCCTCCGGGGCGACGCCGTGTCCGTGTCCATGTCCGTGCCCGTGATCGTGTTCGGAGTGCGTGTGGCCCATGACTCCCGCCTCGATAGCTAAAACATCTGTTCAATTGCTCATACGTTGATATCACTGGAGAGGGCGGGGTGTCCGGCCTTCCCGACGTAAGGTCGGGCGTATGCAAAGTTCTTCATCCGTGCAGCCGACGGATATCGACAGCTGCGCGACGAAGGTGGTCGACCCCGAGCGGGTCGCCGCCGTCCGGTCGCGCATGCCGTCGGAGGCCGACCTGGTCGACACGGCCGACATCTTCGGCCTCCTCGGCGACCCCCGCCGGCTCAGCCTCCTGCTCGCCCTGGTGGAGGGCGAGATGTGCGTGTGCGACCTCGCCGTCGTCAGCGGGCTCAGCGAATCGGCCACGTCACACGCGCTGCGGCTGCTGCGCGCCCACCGGGTCGTGTCGGTGCGCCGGACCGGCCGGATGGCCTACTACCGGCTCGACGACGCGCACGTCCGCATGCTGCTCGACCTGGCCGTCGCGCACACCGAGCACACCGACGCCCTCCACCCCGAGCGCGACGAGCCCGGCCTCACCGGGCGTCGATGATCGCCTGAACCCGGTCGCGGTGCCGGTCGACGGCCCGCTGGAGATCCTGCTGGGCCTCGCGCAGATCGGCCTCCGGCTCTCCTCCGGGCCGGGCCAGCCGGGCGCGCAGCTCCCCGTTCTCCCGCAGGAGCGCACCGACCGCGGCCTCGGCCCTGGCCATGAACTCGTCGACCTCGCGGGGGTTGTAGCCGACCCTGAACCGGACCGTGGTGAAGATCGTGTGATGGATCTCCCCCGGCGTGAGGGCGTCACGCCCCTCTGCGAACATGCCGGGTTCGAGGTGCGGGATCGCCTGCTCGTGGCCTTCACGTGCATGAGGGGTCATTTTTCGTGTCCGATCGGGTCGAGCCGGGTGAGCAGATAGCGGCGTTGCGCGCTGTCGAGGTCGCCGATGTGGGTGCCCCCGCCGATGCGGCCACGCCGCAACAGGGCCACGACCGTCCGGGGTTCGTAGCCGGGCAGCGCCAGCAGGAGCCAGCCGATGTGGGTGCCGACCGTCACGACATCGGTCTGGTCGAGGATCTGCCCGAACGTGATGCGGCCGTCGGCGAAGGCTTTCCGCAGGTCGTCGCGCGTGGCCGGTGCGAAGGCCACCGGAGCGGGCTTCGGCGTGGGCCGCACCGCCACGGATGGCGCGGGCCGCTCTCCGGACACCACCAGGTTCGGCACCCCGAAGACCAGGCCGACGGCGGCCGCGACCACGGCACCGCCGCCGATCCACTCGCGCGGGGTCAGCCTTCCCGCGCGGGTCGAACGGGCGAGCTTGAGCCCGACGATCGCCGTGCGGAGCAGGATCCCCGCGATCAGCCCGAGCAGCAGCGGTATCGCCTGCTCGGGCAGGGCCGTGAACCCGGCCACGAGCACGCCCACCGCGGGGCTGAGGCAGGAGAGCGCCAGCCAGGGCGCCAGTGGCCGTCCGGCGACGTCGATCATCGCCGTCAGCGCCACCCCCTCGCTCGCGGAGTGGACCATCAGCGCGACCACGACGACGAGGGACGCCGCCAGGGCCAGCGTGGCCCCTTCGACCACCCGGTGCGCCGACAGGGCGACGGCGGTCCCGACCCCACCGGCCAGCGCCGCTCCCGCCCGGGGGCGGTGGAACCCCGGCGCGTGCCGGAGCCCCACCTCGTGGCCGTGGCCGTGCCCGCAGCCGCTCCGGGTGAAATAGGCGATCACCAGGAAGCCGAAGAGCCCGGCCCCGGCCACCCACCAGAGGGGAACGCCCGACTCCACGGCCTCCTCGTAGGCATCGGGCACGAGGTCGGCCAGGGCGGTCGCCAGCATCAGGGCCGAGGCCACCCCGAGCACGACACCGATCCGCCCGGCGTTCCGCCGGGCCGCCCACGCCCCGGCCAGCGTGCTCAGCGCCACCAGCAGGACGGCCACCCACACCGTCCAGCCCTGCGGCCCGCCCGCGGCGTGCGCCGCCAGGCCCGGTGGGAGAGAAACCATGTCGCGGCCCTTTCACGAGTGCGGCGGAAGCGCTGACTAGTGCTCGTGGGGGTGGTCGTGTTCGTCGCACTCCTGCTCCGCCAAGTGCTCCGCCTCGGTGCAGTCGTCGGCGTCGGTGTGCTGATGTGGCTCGTTCATGGGCGTTCCTTTCTATGATTATTACGGAGCGTCATCTCCGCGTGACCGACAGTAAAACATATGAGCAGGTCTTCAGAAGTCCAAACCGCGCTCTTGCCCGGCCAGGAGCGGAGCTTCTCCAGTGGGCCTACGATGACTGGAGTGATTACTCCAAAGCTGACCGCCAAGGGCCGGGCGACCAGGGACCGGATCGTCCGCGCCGCGGCCGAGCTGATGCTGGTGCGCGGCGTGGCCCGCACCACGATCGAGGACATCCAGGACGCCGCCAAGGTCAGCGCCTCGCAGATGTACCACTACTTCGCCGACAAGGACGCCCTGGTCGCCGCCGTGATCGACCAGCAGGCCGAGCAGGTGCTGTCGGTGCAGCAGCACGGGCTGGAGCGGATCGACACCATCGACTCGCTCCACCGGTGGCGCGACGTCATGGTGGCGATCATGCGTGACATCAATTGCGTGGGCGGGTGCCCGATCGGATCGCTGGCCGCCGATCTGGCCGAGACCGATCCGCTGGCCCGCGCAAGGGTCCAGCACGCCTTCGCGTTGTGGGAGGGCATGCTGCGCGACGGCCTCGCCACGCTGGCGGCCAACGGTGAGATCCCGGCCCACGCCGACCTCGATCGGCTGGCCCTGGCGCTGCTCGCGTCGGTCCAGGGCGGCCTGCTGCTCAGCCAGGTGCGCCGGGACACCGGCCCCCTGGAGGCCGCCGTGGACACCATGATCGAGCACCTGCGGGCCCTCTGATTTTCTGGTGTTGACACTCCATTTTTGCCTCGACAGTCTGGAGCAATCACTCCATTTCTTGAGGGGCACATCTCATGATCCAGGATTTCGCCGGTAAGACCGCGCTGGTCACCGGGGGTACGAGCGGGATCGGCCGGGCGGTCGCCCGGCAGCTGGCGGCCCGTGGGGCCCATGTCGTCATCAGCGGCCGCGACCGGCCGCGCGGCGATCAGGTGGTCGCGGAGATCCGCGCCGAGGGAGGCAGGGCCGACTTCGTGGCCGCCGACCTCGGCGACATCGGCGCGGTCCGCGGCCTGGCCCGCGAGGCGGCCGCGCTCGGCGGCGGGCGGGTCGACGTGCTGGTCAACAACGCGGGGCTGTTCCCGTTCGCGCCCACGGCGCAGGTGCCGGTCGAGGAGTTCGACCACGTCTACAACGTGAACGTCAAGGCGCCGTTCTACCTGGTGGCCGACCTGGCCCCCGGCATGGTCGAGCGGGGTGGCGGGGCGATCGTCAACCTGACCACCATGGTCGCCAGCTTCGGGCAGGCGGGCATGCCGCTCTACAGCTCCAGCAAGGCGGCGCTGCAACTGCTCACCAAGTCGTGGGCGGCCGAGTTCGGGCCCGGCGGGGTGCGGGTCAACGCGGTCAGCCCCGGGCCGACCCTGACCGAGGGCACGTCCGGCATGGCGGACCTGCTCCGGCAGCAGGCGGCGGCGCTGCCGTCCACCCGGGTGGGCACGCCGGAAGAGGTGGCCAGTGCCGTGGTCTACCTCGCCTCGCCCGAGGCGGCCCAGATCCACGGCGCCGTCCTGCCGGTCGACGGCGGGCGCATCGCGGTCTGACTGCCGACCTGGGACGAAATCCTTACGCCGGTGCCGGGATACCGGGTTCCGCCGGTCCGGTTCCGTAGCATCGCCGGCATGCGAGTACTCGTCACAGGTGGGGCCGGGTTCATCGGCTCACACGTCGTCACCGCCCTGACCGCCGCGGGGCACGAGCCGGTCGTGTTCGACGCGCTGCTCCCGTCCGTCCACCCCGGCGAGCCGGCCCTCCCGGACGCCGAGTTCGTCAGGGGAGACGTGCGGGACGCCGAGGCGGTGGCCCACGTACTGCGCGGGGTCGGCGCGGTCTGTCACCAGGCGGCCATGGTCGGGCTCGGTGCCGACTTCGGCGACGCGCCCGATTACGTCTCCTGCAACGACCTCGGCACCGCCGTGCTGCTGGCCGGAATGGCGCGGGCGGGGGTGAACCTGCTGGTCCAGGCGGGGTCCATGGTCGTGTACGGAGAAGGCCGCTACACCTGCGAGATCCACGGCGTGGTGCGGCCCGGTCCCCGGGAGGTCGCCGACCTGGCGGCGGGCCGGTTCGAGCCCCGCTGCCCGCACTGCGGCGCCGGGCTGCTCCCCGGCCTGGTCCGCGAGGACGCCCCCGCCGATCCCCGCAACGTGTACGCCACCACCAAGCTCGCCCAGGAACATCTGGCCGCGTCATGGGCGAGGGCGACCGGCGGCGCGGCGGTGTCGCTGCGCTACCACAACGTCTACGGGCCGGGCATGCCGAGGAACACCCCCTACGCGGGCGTGGCCTCGTTCTTCCGGTCGGCGCTGGAACGCGGGGAGGCCCCCCGGGTGTTCGAGGACGGCGGACAGCGCCGTGACTTCGTCCACGTCCGGGACATCGCGCAGGCCAACCTGGCGGCGCTGAGCGCCGCCGGCCAGGGCCACACCGCCTACAACGTGGGCAGCGGCGACCCCCACACCGTCGGCGAGATGGCCACCGCCCTCGCGGCCGGGTTCGGCGGGCCGATGCCGGTCGTGACCGGCGAATACCGGCTGGGCGACGTGCGGCACATCACCGCCGACTCCAGGCGGCTGCGGGACGAACTGGGCTGGAAGCCCGAAGTGGGGTTCGCCGACGGGGTCGCGGAGTTCGCGCACGCCCCGCTCAGGTCACCAGCGGCAGGGTGACCTCGAACCGGCACCCGCCGGGCACGTTGCGCACGTCGGCCCGGCCCGCGTGGGCCTCGACGATGCCGCGCACGATCGCCAGCCCGAGCCCGGCCCCGGCGGGCGGGGTGCGGGCGGCGGTGCCCCGCCAGCCGGTGTCGAACACCCGGGGCAGGTCGTCGGCGGGGATGCCGCCGCACGCGTCGGTGACGGCCAGGACCGCGCTGTCGCCGACGCGCCCGGCACTGACGGCGACCGTGCCGTCGGCGGGGGTGTGTCTGATGGCGTTGACCAGCAGGTTGGCCAGGACGCGGGTCATCTCCCTGCCGTCGACCTCCACGGGCACGTGGTCGATGTCCTCGCCGACCAGCCGCACCCCGCGCTCGTCGGCCAACGGCCCGGCGCCGAGCAGCGCGTCGGCGGCCAGGTCGCGCAGCGACATCCGGCTCGGTACGGGGGTGAACGCGCCCGCGTGGATGCGCGACAGTTCGAAGAGATCGCCGACCATCGCGGTCAGCCGCTCGACCTCCGCCCGGATCTGGCGGTGGTAGCGGCCCGGGTCGGCGGCGACGCCGTCCTCCAGCGCCTCGGCCATGGCGCGCAGCCCGGTGAGCGGGGTGCGCAGGTCGTGGGAGATCCAGGCGACCAGCTCGCGGCGGGAGGCCTCCAGCGCCCGCTCGCGCTGCCGGGAGGCGGCCAGCTTCTCGCTGGTCGCGGCCAGTTCCCTCGCGAGGTCGGCCAGTTCGGCGGTCGCGGGGACCACCGGGGGCGCGAAGTCGCCGTCGTCGCCGAAGTCGCGCGCGGCCCTGGCGAGGTCGCGGCTGCGGGCCACCACCCACCGGCCCAGCACCAGCGCGGTCCCCAGTGACACCACGGCGGCCATCGCCACCACCGTCGTCACCACCCACAGGTCGTGGGGGGACAGGAACATCGCCCACGCGACCGACAGCGTCCCGGCGAGCATCGCGATCACCGCGACGACCGCCACCACGATCAGCGACACGGCCACCGAACGCCGCCGCAGGACCATCAGCACACCCGCGCCCACGACCCCGGCGACGGCCGCGCCGCCGAGCGCGAACAGCGCGATGAGCAGCACGTCCTTCATTCCTGCTCCTCCGGGTCGAAGCGGTAGCCGACGCCCCACACGGTGTGGATCAGGCGGGGCTGGGCGGGGTCGTCCTCGATCTTGCCGCGCAGCCGTCTCACGTGGACGGTCACCGTCGACAGGTCGCCGAAGTCCCAGCCCCACACCTCCCGCATCAGCTCCTCGCGGGTGTGCGCCCGGTAGGGGTGGGCCAGGAAATGGGCCAGCAGGTCGAACTCGCGCAGCGTGAGCGTGAGCTCGGCGCCGTCCTTGGCGGCGCGATGGGTGTCCGGGTCGAGCGTCAGCCCGGCGGCGGTCAGGCGTCCGCGCGGGACCGGGACGGCCGCCCGGCTGCGGCGCAGCACCGACTCGACCCGCAGCACCAGCTCACGCGGGCTGAAGGGCTTGGTGACGTAGTCGTCGGCGCCGACCTCCAGCCCGGCGATGCGGTCGTCCTCCTCGCCCCGGGCGGTCAGCATGATGACCGGTACGGGGCTCGCGGCGCGCAGCCGCCGGCAGACCTCCAGCCCGTCGAGACCGGGCAGCATCAGGTCGAGCACGACCAGATCGGGCCCGCCCGACATCGCGCGGTCGAGCCCGGACGTCCCGTCGGCGGCGTGGTCGACGGTGTGTCCGGCGCGCAGCAGGTAGTCGGAGACGACACCGGCGATGGTCGGGTCGTCTTCCACGACCAGGATCCTCATGGCCCCAGCCTGACAGCTCAGAACAGGCAAAACGGCCGTCGTCCGCGTTTCGTAAGGACTCCTGACCCTGATTCCGGCCCTGGTGTTCCTACGGTGTCAAGTGTGATCGAACCAACAGTGGACGTCGTGCTGCCCTGCCTGAACGAGGCCGAGGCCCTGCCGTGGGTGCTGGAACGGATCCCGCCCGGCTGGCGGGCGCTGGTCGTGGACAACGGGTCGACCGACGGGTCGGCGGAGATCGCCCGCTCGCTGGGGGCGACGGTGGTGCCCGAGGCGCGGCGCGGATTCGGGGCGGCCTGCCATGCGGGGCTCGTGGCGGCGACGGCGGAGATCGTCTGTTTCTGTGACTGTGACGCGTCGCTCGATCCGGGGCTGCTGACGGGATTCGTCCAGAGGCTCGGAGAAGGCGACGACCTGGTGCTGGGGCGGCGGCGGCCCACCGAGCGCGGGGTGTGGCCCGCGCACGCCCGTGCGGGGAACCGGGCGCTGTCGCACCTCATGAGGCGCCGCACCGGACTGCGGCTCAGGGACCTCGGCCCTCTCCGGGCGGCCCGGCGGGAGCCGCTGCTCAAGCTGGGGCTGACCGACCGGCGCAGCGGCTATCCGCTCGAGATGGTGGTGCGCGCCGCCGACGAGGGCTGGCGGATCCGCGAGGTCGACGTGCCCTACCTGCCCCGCAGCGGGAAGTCCAAGGTCACCGGCACCTGGAAGGGAACGTTCCAGGCGGTCATGGACATGCGGAAGGTGCTGGCCCGATGACGACCCTCCTCGTGATCGCCAAGGAGCCGGTGCCGGGACGGGTGAAGACGCGGCTGACCCCGCCGTTCACGCCGTCGGAGGCGGCGGCGCTCGCCGAGGCATCACTGGCCGACACGCTCGCGGTCGCCGCGGCGACGCCCGCCGACCGGCACGTGCTGGTACTCGACGGCTCCCCCGGACCGTGGCTGCCGCCGGGCTTCGAGGTCCGGCCCCAGTGCGGGGGCGGTTTGGACGAACGCCTGGCCGCCGCGTTCGCCGCCTGCGAGGGCCCGGCCCTGCTGATCGGCATGGACACCCCGCAGGTCACCGTGGACCTGCTCGAACCCGCCCTGGACTTCGGCCGGTACGGCGCCTGGTTCGGCCCGGCCGACGACGGCGGCTTCTGGGCCCTCGGCCTGAAGGACCCCGACCCGGCGCCACTGCTCGGCGTGCCGATGTCGGTGCCGCACACGGGTGCCGCGCAACGCGAGCGGCTGCGGCACCTGCGGGTCGGTGAACTCCCCGCCCTGCGGGACGTCGACACCGCCGCCGACGCCCGCGAAGTGGCCGCACGCGCGCCCTGGACCCGGTTCGCGGAAACACACCTGGCCATGTCGGCGGCGATGCGGTGACCTGGCACGACGATCCCTACGCCCTCGCCCTGCGCGCCGGGCGCGGCCCGTTGTTCCTGCGCCGCGCGGACGGGGGCCGGTTCCCGCTCGACGTCGAACGCTGGTGCGCGGGGACCGACGCCGCCGACCGGTCGGTGCTGGCCCGGTGCCGGGGCACGGTCCTGGACGTCGGCTGCGGGCCCGGCCGTCTGGTCGCCGCCCTGGCCGAACACGGCCACCGCGCCCTCGGCGTCGACGTCAGCCCGGCGGCCGTCGCCGGAACGCGCCGAAGGGGCGGCATGGCGCTGTGCCGGTCGGTCTTCGAGCCGCTCCCGGGAGAGGGCCGCTGGACGACGGCCCTGCTCATCGACGGCAACATCGGCATCGGCGGCGACCCGGTCATACTGCTGCGGCGCCTGGCCGACCTGACCGCCCCGCACGGCCGGTTGATCGTGGAGACCGACCCCGTGGAGGTGGACGAACGCCACCTCGTGTGCCTCGACGACGGCCGGGGCGGTCTCGGTTCGCCGTTCCCCTGGGCGCGGGCGGGCCGGGAGGCACTCGGGCGGCACGCCCGTGAAGCGGGCTGGTCACCCGCGGACGAGTGGTCGGCCGCGGGGCGGTGCTTCGTCGAGCTGGTCAGCGCCGCCGCCGGACCAGCACCAGCACGACCGCGATCACGGCCACTACCGCCAGGCAGATCAGCAGGTTGAGGCCGTAGGGCTGGGCGAGCACCGTCGGGTTGGGCGCGGGGCCGGGGCGAAGCAGGACGGGCAGCGTGATCAGGATCAGCGCACCCATCGTGATCAGCGCCCCGCGCACCACCGCCCGGTCGGGCAGCCGCGCCACCAGCAGGCCGGCCAGGAGCACGAGCGGCCCGATGATCGCGTCGTGCAGGGCGATGGCCCCGCCGAACCAGACGACGACACCCCACAGGCCGGGGAGCGGCAGCAGGAAGAACAGCCCGACCGCGATCAGCGCGACCCCCGCCGCGCCCAGGGTAATTCTCACAACGCCTCCAGTCGGGACACCCATTTGGTCTGGAGCACGCCCGGCCGGTTGGGCGCGATGATCCGTGCCGGATAGCCGTGGTCGAGCGACAGCACCTCGTCGTTGAGCTTCAGCGCGAGGAGGGTCTGCGGATCCTCGGCGTACTGGGCGGGCATCTCCATGATCTTGTAGTAGCCCCACACCTCCATCGAGGTCACCCGCAACGGTGTCCCCGATGGGATCCCCGCGCGTTCCAGCAGGTCGCGGATCGGCACGCCGGACCACCACGCGTTCACGCTCCACCCTTCGACGCAGGCGATCGGCAGGCGCACCCGCCGCTGCGGCAGCGCGTTGAGTTCGGCCAGGGTGATCCGGTAGGGCCGCGGCCCGGCGACCTCCAGCGCCCAGCCGTCGGCGGAGGCGTAGGTGACCTGCGCGGCGGCGGCCGTCCGGTTGATCGGCACCCCCTGAGTGGCGATGTCGGGGCTGCGGGGGGAGAGCAGGTCGAAGGCCCGCAGCGGGGTGAACGCCTGCCCGACGGTCGTGAGCGTGACCGCGCCCACCGCCGCGCCGACCCCGGCGAGCAGCGCCCTGCGGTCGGCGGCGTCCACGTCGGCGCGGTTCCTCCTCCAGTGGGCCCTGATCAGCGGGGCCTTCACCGCCAGGTGCAGCAGCAGCGACCCGGCCACGATCCAGCCGACGGCGTAGTGGGTCTGGGTGAAGGAGAACGGCCACGGATACCACTGCAGGATGTTGATCAGCCCCGTGAACAGCTCGAACACCGTCGCCGCCACGAGCAGCGCGATCGTCAGCCGCTCGACGAGCTGGGCGGCCGACCGGAACGGCGGCCAGGCGAACAGGCGGGGGTAGACCGTCCACAGTTTCGCCATCACCAGCACGATCGCCGCCAGCCCCGACGCGACGTGCAGCCCCTGGGTCAGCCGGTAGCCCCAGACCGGCCGGGTCGGCAGCAATCCGGTCATCCAGCCGGGCGGATGCTGGAGCACGTGGCTGATCAGCCCGGTCAGGAAGCAGACGACGATCGCCGCGCCGAGCCACCGGCCGATCGCCACGGCGGTCCTCGGATCGTGCAACCGGCCTCTGAACTGCGGAAGCGTGGGTTTCAGCGTGGGTCTCATGGTCCCCATGCAATCGCGCCGGACCTCAAATGAGGTGGAGGCGGCACCTTACGAAACCCGGACGTCCGGCCCGGCGGCGGGCGCCCGAGGCGGGCGCGCTGCCAGTCTGAGCTGGTGAGACTCGCCATCGTCCTGCTGACCGGTCTGGTCGCCGCGCTGACCGTCGCGATCACCCGCGCCGGGCAGCTCGCCGATCCGGCGGGGCTGATCGCCTGGTACGCGCTGTGCTGGGCACTGTTCGCGGCGGCGGCCTGGTCGCTCCGGCGGGTTCCGGCCCGTCACGCCGCGATGCTGGTGATCGCGGGTGGCCTCGCCGTCGGCGCGACCGGTCTCCTGGACGTCCCCCGGACCAGCACCGACTCCTACCGCTATGTCTGGGACGGCCGGGTCCAGGCCGCCGGGATCTCCCCCTACGACCATCCCCCGGCCGACCCCGCGCTGAGCGGTCTGCGCGACACGTGGCTGTTCCCCGACGGACCCGTCTGTTCGCAGACCTACCTGTCGTGGCTCCAGGAGGGCGGCTGCACCCGCATCAACCGGCCGAGGGTGCCGACGATCTATCCGCCCGTGTCGGAGGCGTACTTCCTGGCCGTGCACGCCCTCTCCCCCGGCGGCGCCCGCCACAAGCCGTTGCAGGTCGGGGGCCTGTTGCTCGCCATGGCGACGACATTGCTGCTGGTCCGGGTGGCGGGGGCGCGCGGTGCGAGCCTGTGGGCGTGGTGCCCGGCGGTGCCGGTCGAGGCGGTCAACAACGCCCACGCCGACATGCTCGCCGTCCTGCTCGCGGTCGCCGGTCTCGCCGTCGTGGCCCGGCGCCGCGCCGCCGGGGGCGCGCTCCTGGGCGCGGCGATCGCCGCGAAGTTCCTCCCCGCGCTGCTCCTGCCCGGGGCTCTTTCCGGTGTACGTCGTCCGCGGGAGGCCCTGACGATCCTCGTCCCGGCCGGGGTGGTGGTGGCGGTGGCCTACCTGCCCTATCTGCTGGCGTCGAAGGCGTCGGTGTTCGGCTACCTGACCGGCTACACGGCCGAAGAGGGCTACCAGGACGCCGACAACGGGCGGTTCGCCCTGGTGCGGTGGCTGGTGCCCGATGCCTGGGCGCTGCCGGTGGTCGTGGTGGTGATGGGCTGCGTGGTGACGTACACGATCATGAAGGGCGACCCCGAGCGGCCCTGGAGCGGCGCGCTGACCGTGACGGGAACGGCGTTCCTGCTGCTCACGCCCGGCTACTCCTGGTATGCCCTGCTGCTCGTCGCCCTGGTCGCCCTCGACGGGCGGTGGGAGTGGCTCGGCGTCGCGGCGGCCGGGGCGGTCGCCTATGTGACGGGGCTGGGCACGATCGCCTACGCGGTGGCCGCGATCATGGTGGCGCGGGGGCTCGTCGAGCCCCCGCGCCGTCTTCCTCCCGTACGTCAGTTCACGATGCCGCCCTCGAGACGGCCGGGGTAGCGGTTGTTGATCCAGGCGCCGATCTGGCCCAGCGGGCCGATGCCGAGGTAGTCGGCCGTCCGGTCGCCGTTGACGTCGGCGAGCCGCACGTTGTTGCGGTCGACGCCGACGTCGCCGATGACGCCGCCCTGCCAGATCCAGCCCTTGCCGCCGAAGTCGTTGATCCAGGCGCGGACCTCGCCGTCGTCCTGGACGACCAGGTAGTCGACCTTGCGGTCGCCGTTGATGTCCTCCAGGCGCACCCAGTCGCGGGGGTAGCGGTAGCCGTCGGAGATCTCGCCGAGCCAGGTCCAGCCGTTGCCGGGGCCGTTGTTCAGCCAGGCGCGTAGCTGGCCCTGGTCCTGGATGATCACGTAGTCGTCGCGGCCGTCACCGTTGATGTCCTCCAGGCGGACCCAGTCACGCGGGTAGCCGTAACCCGGGTTGAGCTCGCCCCACCATCCCCAGCCCTGGCCGACGCCGTTGTTCCGCCAGGCCCGCACTTCTCCGAGGTCCTGGAGGATGACGTAGTCGTCGCGGCCGTCGCCGTCCATGTCGGCCAAGCGGACCCAGTCACGGGGATAGCCATAGCCCGGGTTGAGCTCGCCCCACCACTTGTAGGGCTGGCCCACGCCCTGGTTCTGCCAGCCGCGGAGTTCTCCCAGGTCCTGGAGGACCAGGTAGTCGTCGCGGTTGTCGCCGTCCATGTCGGCGTAGCGCACCCAGTCACGCGGGTAGCCGTAACCGGCGGTGAGCTGCTGGATGGCGGTCCAGCCCGCCGCGGGGCTGGCGGGCGGCGGCGGGTCGACCGGCGCCGGCGGGTTGCCGGGGAGCGGGCCGCCGGGGTAGCGGTCGTTGAACCAGGCGCCGATCTGGCCCAGGGGGCCGATGCCGAGGTAGTCGGCCTTCCGGTCGCCGTTGACGTCCGTGAGCCGCACGTTGCCGCGGTCAACGCCGACGTCGCCGATGATCTGGCCCTGCCAGGTCCAGGCGTTGCCGATGCCGTTGTTCAGCCAGGCGCGGACCTGGCCGTTGTCCTGGACGACGAGGTAGTCGACCTTCCGGTCGGCGTTGACGTCCTCCAGGCGCACCCAGTCACGCGGGTAGCCGTAGCCCGCGTTGATCTCGCCCTTCCACGTCCAGCCCTGGCCCGGGCCGTTGTTCAGCCAGACCCGGAGCTGGCCCTGGTCCTGGACGACCACGTAGTCGTCGTCGCCATCGCCGTCGACGTCCTCGAGACGGACCCAGTCACGCGGGTAGCCGTAGCCCGCGTTGAGCTCGCCCCACCATCCCCAGCCCTGGCCGACGCCGTTGTTCCGCCAGGCCCGCACTTCGCCCAGGTCTTGGAGGATGACGTAGTCGTCGCGGCCGTCGCCGTCCATGTCGGCCAGGCGCACCCAGTCACGGGGGTAGCCGTAGCCCGCGTTGAGTTCACCCCACCAGTTCCAGCTCCGGCCGTCGCCGCCGTTGCGCCAGCCTCGGAGCTCGCCCTTGTCCTGGAGGATCAGGTAGTCGTCGCGGTTGTCGCCGTCGAGGTCGCCGAAGCGCACCCAGTCACGCGGGTAGCCGTAGCCCGCGGTGATCTGCTGGACGTGGTTCCAGCCCTGCGAGGGGCTGGGCGGCTGGGGAAGGTCACACGACGAACCGGCGACCGGGTCGGCGATGACGTGGTCGGCGAGCGCGCGGTTGATCGCGCTGTAGAAGCGGTCGCCCATCTTGTCGTATCCGGCCTGGCCGGGGTGAAGCTTGTCGACCAGGTCGGCCTGCGTGATGGAGCCCATGCTGAGGACCCTGACGCGCTTGCCCTCGTCGACGAGGTTGTCGACGACGCCCTGGATCCGGGCGTTGTAGTAGCCGATCCGCGCGTTGATCGCCGCGTCCAGCGACGTCACGATGCCGGTGACCAGCACCGTGGTCTCCGGAGCGGCGTCGGTGATCTTGCGGATCAGGCCGCCGAGCCGCAGGTGGGCGTTCTCGATGTCCCTGTTCCGGTTCATGTCGTTGGTCCCGATGTGCAGGAGCACGACGTTGGGCCGGTAGCGCTTGATCGTGCAGGTGGCGATGGCGTCGAGCTGGTCGATCCGCCAGCCGCCGTGGCCTTCGTGGCCGGTGTCGGCGATCAGGCCCGCCCCGGAGGACTGGGAGCCGACGAGGTCGACCGAGTGGCCGTCGGCGCGTAACTGCTTCAGCAGTTGCTGCCGGTAACCGACGTAGCCGACGTCCTTTCCGGTCCCGCCGTAGCCCACGGTGATGGAGTCACCCATCGGCATGATCCTCAGCGAGGGCCGCGAGGCGACGTCCTGGAGCGCGTTGTCCATCTCCCGGGGGAACGCCCGGCCGACCGCCCGCAGGAAATTGCGGATCCAGTCGACGGAGGCCCGGTATCCGGCCCGCAGGCCGGTGGGGATCCACAGTTCCAGCCAGAAGTAGGCGTCCCAGATCGCGTTGCCGATCCCCGCCATGACCGGTTCGGCGAACGCCTTGCTGAACTGCGAGTAGAACTCCAGGCTCGCGCCCGACACCCCGCCGATGATCGCGAAGGCCAGCACCCCCGCCCAGAAGTCGGGTGTGCTCATGTCCAGTCCGGCGAACTTGGCGTACACCAGGCGCCCGGCGGTGGCGCTGGCGGCCCCCGCCAGGGCCTTGCAGGTGATGGGGGCCTTGAGCGTCCCGATGCAGACGAAGAAGGCGACGGCGGCCGTGGCCCCGCTCGCCACCAGCACGAGGACCGTCTGCCCCCACGTGAGCTGCTGGGTCGCCAGCGCCTCCACCTGGTTCGCCGGGATGACGATCCGGAACCCCGTGTCGGTGATCTGGAGCGTCCCCGGCAGGTTGGCCGGAAGCTGCGGCAGCGGAGGAAGCTGCCCGTGGGGGTGGCTGCCCTCCCCCGCCTCCGCGAACGCCTGGTCGACGATCTCGTTCAGCGAGTTGGTCCGGTAGGACGAGGAGTAGGCCCGCTGGGCGGCCGCGCGGTCGAAGCCGGGGATCGTGTAGTCGTACACGAAATCGGTCGGCGGGGCCGCCGACGCCGGCCGCGCCGCGGTCGTGACCTGGCCGGCGACCAGCGCGGCGAGCACCACCAGCACCACCCAGACGCGACGCCATCGGCGCGCGTCCACTGCTAACACGACGCTGCTCCGGCCGGAGCCGACGGCGTGGCAGGTGTTGTGGAACACATTGTTCTCTCGCTCTCAGCCGGGGCACTCTCTGCGGCGCCTCTCCTGATCGCGCATATAACCTTTGCGAAAACACCGGCCGATGTACGGAAGATGAACGGATTTCCAGCGATCGCGAACCCGACGCGGCGGCGATGAGGGAGACCCGTCATGCCGGCTTCCTCCTGCTCCGCACCCGCAGCACGACCATGACGCCGATTCCGGCGGCCACCACGAAGGTCAGCCAGAGGGCGACGACGATGGTGGTGGCGGGGACGCCCGGGCCGGAGAAGCTCAGGTGCTGGGTGGTGGTCTTCGAGGTGAAGAGCATCTGCGCCTGCTCGACCGGCGGGTCGAACATGAGCACGGTGCGGTAGTTGCCGTCGAGGTCGACCAGGGCCTTCAGGGTGACGTCGAGTTCGTCGACCGGCTTGCCGCAGGTGTAGCTGAACTCGACGCCGTTGTCGGTCACGCCGACCAGGGACGCCATTCTCCCGGGGCACGGCTTGCCGTTCTGGGCCACCGCGATGCTGTCGAGCAGGTAGTCGCGGACCGCTGGGGAGCGCTCCAGTTTCTCCTCGCCGGTGAGCCGGGGCGCGGGCTCTTCGAACGCGCCCTTGGCGGTGCCGAGGGCGAACCAGTCGTCGGCGCTGGCGGAGTAGTGGATCGCCACCTGCGTTCCGGTGGCGCTGATCCGCGCCGTCGGCGGCGCGCCGAAAGGATGAGCGGAGGCGGGCACGGCGAGGCCCGCCATGACCGGCAGTCCGGCCGCGACGAGCAGCACGGCCGCCACCGCGCGGGTGGGGATGTTCACGCGTTCTCCTGGACGAACCCGGCTGGATGACCAGCTCGTGATCTTCAGGGTGTCGCCGCCCGGAAGAGCGAGCGATCACATTCAGCCAGGTGCCGTCGGCGGGCATGCGACGAGAGGGCAACCGGCGGATGAAGCTCCCGAAGAGCGCTATCGACGAATGTCACGACATGCGAACGGTCGGCCCTCCGGACGGATCCGTCCAGCGCGTGAGCAACTCCTCGTCGTGGGTGATGGCGAGGATCCCGGCGCCGGTCTCCTGCCGATAGGTCTCCAGACGGGCGACGAGGTGGGCCTGGGTGGAGGCGTCGAGCATGGTGGTCATCTCGTCGCAGATCACGTAGCGGGGCTTCAGGGCGAGCGCGCGGGCGACGCAGGCGCGCTGGAGCTGGCCGTCGGAGACCTCGTGGGGGCGGCGCGTGAGCAGTTCGGGGGTGAGGCCCACGTCGTCGGTCAGGTCCTCGACCGGGCGGCCGGTGGCGTGGAAGGGCTCTTCGGTGATCTCGCGGAGGGTGAGCCTCGGGTCGACGGCGAGGCGGGGCTGCTGGAAGATCAGCGCGACCCGGGTGCGCAGGTCGCGGTGGGCGCGGTGCCGCCAGCGGTGGACCTCGGTCCCGTCGACCGTGAGGCGGCCCGTGTCGGGGCGGAGCATCATGGCGATGACCCGGGCCAGGGTGGACTTGCCGCAGCCGCTCGGCCCGGCCAGTCCGGTGACGACGCCGGGTGCCACTTCCAGGTCGGCATCGCACAGGACCCGCTGTCCGCCGTAGGCGACGGTGATGCCGTCAGCGCGCAACATGGTGCTCCAGAGGATGGTGGCAGACCACCGGCCCGGCCTCGGGCAGGTGCGAGCAGGCGTCGGTCGACCGGTCGCAGCGCGGCCGGAACGCGCAGCCCGGAGGCAGGTCGGTGAGCTCAGGAGGGCGTCCGGGGATCGGCACGAAGCTTCGTGAGGGCAGCGCCTCCAGCAGGCCTGCCGCGTAGGGGTGGCGTGGTCCGGCGAAGAACTCCGCGGCCGGGGCGTGGGAGACGACGCGGCTGGCGTACATGACCGCGATGTGGTCGGCGACCCGTTCGGCGGCGCGCAGGTCGTGGGTGATGAGCAGGACGGCGCGGCCGTCGTCGGCCAGGCGCCGCAGCTCGGCCATGGTCGATTCGACGAGCGGGCGGTCCAGGCCGCTGGTCGGCTCGTCGGCGACGACCAGCCACGGGTCACCGGCCAGCGCGATGGCGTTGACGACGCGCTGGGCCATGCCGCCGGACAGCTGGTGCGGATAGCGGTCGAGGTGGACCGGGTCGAGCCCGGCCCGCGCGGCCAGGTCGTCGGCGGAGGCCCTGCTGCCGAGCTCGCGGAGGGCCTCGGTGAGCTGGGCACGGGCGGTGCGGACCGGCGTGAGGTGGGACGCCGGACTCTGCGGGACCAGGCCGATCCGGCGCCCGCGCACCGTGCGCGCGAGTGTCCTCTCCGGTGCGGCGATCAGGTCGAGGGGCTGCGCGCCTTCGGTCCGCAGCCAGGCAGAGCCGGACACGGTGGCGTTGCCGGGCAGCAGGCCCATCAGCGCGTGGGCCATCACCGACTTCCCGCAGCCCGACTCGCCGACCAGGGCCAGGCACTCGCCCTGGCGCACCTGGAAAGAGGCCTTGCTCACGGCATGCACGGTCGCGCCGGGAAGCTGGAAACGTACAGAAAGATCGTGGACGGTCAGGGAGGAGGTCACAGCTGGAGCTCCGATCGCCAGCGCGGGTTGGTGCGGTCGCGCCAGTACTGGACGAGCGCCGAGATCGCCAGGGTGGGCACGAGAATGAACAGACCAGGGAACAGCGAGGCCCACCAGTCGCCGGCCAGCAGTGAACGCGCCCCGTCGTTGATCATGTTGCCGAGTGAGGCGAGGTGCGGGGGCAGGCCGAGGCCGAGGAAGCTGAGCGCCGTCTCGTGCCAGATGGCGTGCGGGACCATCAGCACCGACGCGAGCGCGATGTGCGGCATCAGGTGGGGCAGGAAGTGCCGCCGGACGACGCGCCGCCGGGTCGATCCGCCGGAGATCGCGGCGTCGACGAACGGCCGGGCGCGCAGGGTGAGCACCTCCGAGCGCACGATCCGGGCCGCGGTCGTCCAGTGGGTGAGCCCGACGGAGACCACCACCGCCGTGGCACTGGGCGAGAACAGCGCCACGATGAAGATGCCGAACAGCAGGTGGGGTACGGAGTTGAAGCCGTCCACCACCCTCATGATGACCCGATCGGCGAAGCCGCCGAGCGTGCCGGCGGCGAGCCCCGCGACCGCGCCGATGGTCATCGACACCAGGGCCGCGACCAGGCCGATCAGCAGGGAGACGCGCAGCCCGTAGATGACCCGGAGCAGCACGTCGCGCCCGACCTCGTCGGTGCCGAAGGGATGCGCGAACGAGGGTGCCTGGTTGGCGGAGCGCAGGTCGACGAGCTGCTGGTCGAGCTGGACCACGAGCGGCACCACGACCACGGCCAGCGCGAGCACGACGAGCACCCCGGCGGGGATCTTCCACGAGGCCTTCATCAGCTCACCCCCAGAACCCGCACCCGCGGGTCGGCGATCACATAGGCGCTGTCGGCGATCAGGTTGCCCGCCACCACCGCCAGTGTGGCCAGCAGGGTCAGCGCCGCCAGCAGCGGGAAGTCGGCGGCGAGCGCGGCCTGTACGGATGCCGACGCCACCCCCGGCCACGAGAACACCGTCTCGACCAGGATCGCGCCGGTGACCAGTTCGGGGATGCGCGCCCCGACCAGTGTGATGAACGGCAGCAGCGCCGAACGCAGCGCATGACGCACGATCACGGTCCGTTCCCGCAGGCCACGGGCGCGGGCCCCGAGCACGAAGTCCTCCCGCAGGGTGGTGATCAACGATTCACGGACGAACAGCAGCAGCCACGACGACTGCGAGAACGCCAGCACCGCCACCGGCAGGACCATGTGGTGCAGCACGTCCCCCGCCTGGAGAGTGGTGGCGGCCGGGTCGGTCAGCCCGCCCGGCGGGAGCCACTGGAGCTTGACCGCGAAGATCCACATCACGATCAGCGCCGTCCAGAACACCGGCGCCGCCTCGTTGGCGTACGCGGTGCCGGTGATCGTGCGGTCGAGCCAGGAGTCGCGCCGCCAGGCCGCCAGCGCGCCGACCGCGAGACTCACCACGAGCATCAGCACAAGGGCGCAGCCGGTCGCGAGCAGCGTCCAGCCGAACCGCTCGCCGATCACCTCGATCACGGGCCGGTGCATGCTGCGCGACTCGCCGAGGTCGCCCTGGACCAGGTTGCCCAGCCAGGTGAGGTACTGCTCGGCGACCGGCTTGTCCAGGCCCCAGTTCTCCCGGATCTGGGCCGTCATCTCGGGGCTCGTCGTGAGCGCGCGGACCCCGAGATACTGCTTGACCGGGTCGAACGGCGACGCCTTGGCCAGCGCGAACATGCCCAGGGTGACGGCGAACAGCAGCGGCACGGTGAACGCCAGCCGCCAGAGCGCCATCCGGGCCAGCGCACGGGTCACGCGACCGGCTTCCACTCGGCGATGTTGCGGAACAGGCCACCGGTCTCGTGCTCGTGCGGCTCGACGGAGGGCGCGAGGCCGGTCCACTGGCCGCGGACCACGTACACGTGCTTGAGGTAGACGAGGTAGGCCCAGGCGGCGTCGTCGCTGATGCGCTGCTGGAAGGCGTCGTAGGTCTGCTTGCGGACGGCGGGGTCGGCCTCCTCGCGGCCCTTGTCGAGCAGCGCGTCGACCTCGGGGACCTGGTAGAAGCCGGGGTTGAAGAAGCCCTGACCGGCGAAGGCCGAGTGGAACAGCTCGTAGTTGGTGTAGTCGGGGTCGTAGGGGGCGCCGTAGCCCATGACCAGGGCGTCCTTGCTCATGCGCGGCTCGATCGCGTCCCAGTCGAGACCGGCGAGCTCGATGTCGACGCCGACCTTCTTGGCGTCGGAGGCGACGGCCAGGCCGAGGTCCTTCCGCAGGGCATCGCCGACCGGGTACATCAGGGTGAAGCTCGCCCGGGTGCCGTCCTTGACGCGCACGCCGTCGTCGCCGGCCTTCCAGCCGACGTCGTCGAGGACCTTGGCGGCCTGCGCCTGGTCGGGCGTGGGGGAACCGGCGATGGCCGGGTTGTACCAGGTGGTGCCGGGCGCGATCGGCCCGTAGGCGGGTTCGCCCGCACCGGCCAGGATGGTGTCGACCATCGCCTGCCGGTCGATCGCCAGGTTCACCGCCTTGCGGATGGCCAGGTCACCGGTGACCGGCTGGCCGAAGGGGAACATGACGCCCCGGTAGTCGGCGCTGTCCACCTTGTGGACGGTCAGGCCCTGCCGGCCGTCGAAGCGTGCGGCGGCCTTGGGCGGCAGCACGGTCGCGTCGAACTCCCCGGCCGCCATCCGGGTGGCCCGCACGTTGTCGTCGGCCGCGTAGGCCACGACCAGGTTCTTGATGGCGGGGGCGCCGCCCCAATATGACGGGTTGGCCTTGACCACGAGCTTGTCGCCGGGCGTCCAGGACACGAAGGTGTAGGGCCCGGTGCCGACCGGCTTGGTGTTGAACGCGGCGCTCTCCAGGCTCTGCCCATCGAGCAGCTTCTTCGGTACGACGCCCAGCGTGGCCCGCTGGAGGATCGCGGCGTAGGGGTACTTGAGCGTGAACACCACCGTCGAGGCGTCGGGCGCCTCGACCGACTCGATCGCCGCGAAGTCGCCGCGGATGCTGGAGTTGTTCTTCTCGTCCATGACGGCCTGGTAGGTGTAGACGACGTCTGCGCTGGTCAGCGGGGTTCCGTCGTGGAACGTGACGTCCTTGCGCAGGGTGAAGGTGACCGTCTGGCCGTCGGTGACGGGCATCGTGTCCGCGAGCGCGGGCTTGAGCGTGAGGTCGGCGTTCCGGCTGAGCAGCCCGTCGAACATCAGCCCGCCGCCGTCGACCGCGTAGCCCAGGACGGGGTTCAGGGTGGCGGGTTCCGAGGGGATCCCGAGGACGAACGTGTCGTCCGCCGAACCACTCGACGGGGTCTGGGGAACCGTCGGTGCGGAGCAGGCACCGAGGCCTAACGCGGCAATCAGGACGAGCGGGGCGAGACGGGCGAACCTGACACGAAAGGGCTTCACGGGAGCGAAGGTAAAGCGACCAGCTTGTTATTGCAAGTCTGTCGCAAGTACAAGAAACGGCCTGACTGCTCGCCGTCCGATCACGTTCAGGCGGCGGGCGAGGAGCCTTCATATGCGGTTGCACCTGGAGGCAGACCTCGGGACGGGCCGGAAACCCGCCCGATCCGGCCCGCAACGTCGTACCTCCCAGTTGAGAGAGTCGAACGACGGGCAGGCCACCCGCTCGCGGATCACCTCCACCAGTGGCCACACGAGCGGCGCTCGCAAGAGTGGAGCCTCCAGCGGCTCGCGACGGAACTGGACCGCAGCGCGCCGTGGGTGAATGACGGCCGCGTGCCGTCGGACAGGCCGCCCCTCGCTTCGGCCCGATGGGCGCCGACCACAGGTCCGAGAGGGACGCCGCGTCCGGGCGGGGGGTTGCAGCCACTCGACCGCCCGGACGGGGCGGGTTCTAGGCGCGCGCCGCGTCGAAGCGGGCGATCACGTCGTTCCAGTTGACGAGCGACCAGAGCTTCTCGACGTAGTCGGGGCGCACGTTCTTGTACTGCAGGTAGTAGGCGTGCTCCCAGGCGTCGAAGACCAGCAGCGGGGTCGAGCTCATACCGACGTTGCCGTGGTGGTCGTAGACCTGCTCGACGATCAGCCGCCGCCCGAGCGGCTCCCAGGCCAGCACGCCCCAGCCGGAGCCCTGAACGGTCGCAGTGGCGGTGGTGAGCTGCTTCTGGAAGGCCTCGAAGGAGCCGAAGTGCTCCACGATCGAGTCGCCGAGTTCGCCGTCGGGGCGGTCGCCGCCGTCCGGGGAGAGGTTCTGCCAGAAGATCGTGTGCAGGACGTGGCCCGACAGGTTGAACGCGTAGGTCTTCTCCAGGCCGACCAGACCGCTGAAGTCGCCCTTGTCGCGCACCTCCGCGAGCCGGTCGAGCGTGTCGTTGGCGCCCTTCACGTAGGCGGCGTGGTGCTTGCTGTGGTGCAGCTCCAGGATCTCGCCCGTGATCGCCGGCTCCAGCGCCGCGTAGTCGTAAGGCATGTCCGGAAGGGTGTACTGGCCCACTTGCCCATCCTCCTCAATTGCATATTGCTCGCAACAGCAATGAGTACACAATAGGGGACGTGATCTCCGGCACTGTGATCAGCGCGGCGACTTCCGCATGATCAGCCGTTGGGCGCTCTCGGGATGGAGGGCGACGGTCTGCCAGCCACGCCGGCGATAGAGGCCGATCGCGGCGGTGGCGCGGGCGTTGGTGATCAGCCAGCGGGGCCCCGGAGCGGGGGCGCCGACCACGGCGTCGTGCAGGGCGCCACCCACACCCCGGCCCCGATGACCCGGGGTCACGCACAGCTCCTTCAGGACGAAGTCCGCGCCGGTCGGCCGGTCGAGCAGGGCGGCCAGGGACGAGCAGCGGTGACCGTAGCCGAATCCGATCAGCTCGCCGTCGGCGAAGGCGGAGTGCCTGGTCGAACCGGCCGGGGTCGTCCACCTCGCGAGCGAGGGGCCCATCGCCGATCTGGTGGAGAAGCGCAATTCAAGGGCGGTGCTCCCGACCTCGTGATGGCGTGCACGGGGTGACCGGCGCTCGACCGGTGGTGCCGTGGTCCTGCTCGAAGGAGACACCGGCTACCGGACCTTGCCCGCCGGTCAGGTGGCGGGCGTGGACCGACGGGCCCGGTGGCGGCGGACCGCGTCGCGGTTGGCGCACGGCTGGGAGCAGTACCGCTGCCGCGCGGTGCGCGAGGTGTCGGCGAAGATCCGCTCGCAGCCCGTCGCGGCGCACCGGCCGAGCCGGTCCATCCCCCGGTTGACCAGGTGCAGCGCGGTGCCCACGGAGATCAGCGCGAACAGCACCGCGCCGAGCGGCTGCCGGTCGTCGCGGTAGTGCAGGTGCCAGCCGTGGGCGTGGTCGGTGAGCCGGGGATGGGCGGCCGACCGGGCCAGCATGTCGTTGAGCCGGTCGGCCCTCTCCTTGTCGTCGGCGGCGTCGACGACCGCGATCCATTCACCGGTGACGGCGAGCGTGTGGTCGAGGTCGGCGGGTTCGACGGGCCGTTCGAGCACCAGGCCGGCCGCGCGGCAGCGCTCGGCGAGTTCCCCTGCGGTGGCCGGCGGGTGGTTCGCCAGCTCCGCGGCGAAGTTCACCACGTCCGCGCCGTAAGGGTTGAGACGCACCAGCTCATTACATCAGCCTGGACGCCATGGTACGAGCAGCAACAGAACATGACATTCCGGAACTCGTCCGTCTCCGTGCCCTGCTCTTTGACGACCTCGGCGGCGACTTCTTCAACCCCGCGAACCCCGCCGGCGACTGGCGCGAGACCCTCGCCCGGGTCTTCGGGCAGAAGCTCACCGAGCCCGACTGCCACATCCTGGTCGTGGACGGCGACACCGGCCTGGCCGCCTGCGGCATCGGCACGATCGAGCAGTGGTTCCCCGGCCCCCACTCCCGCAACGGCAGGATCGGCCACGTCATCGGCATGGTCACCGACCCCGCCCACCGGCGGCGCGGGCACGGCCGGGCCATCATGCTCAGCCTGCTCGACTGGTTCCGCGACCGCGACGCCGTCCGGGTGGACCTGACCGCCTCCCATGAGGCGGAGCCGCTGTACCGGCAGCTCGGCTTCGCCGATCACCCCGATCCATTGCTGTGCTGGAAGCCGTGACGCGGTCGCAAAAAACTTGCTGGATCGGAATTATTTCCGATCACGCAAAGTGGAGTAGTGTCGGGGCATGGGCACCGACGACGGCGAGCGCACCGGACTGCGCGAGCGCAAGAAGCAGGAGACCCGCATCGCGCTGAGCTGGGCGGCCATCCGCCTCACCGTCGAGCGCGGGCTGGAGAACGTCCGGGTGGAGGACATCGCCGCCGAGGTCGGCGTCTCTCCCCGCACCTTCAACAACTACTTCTCCAGCAAGGGCGAGGCGATCGCCGCCCGGCACCTCGAACGCGCCCGGTCCATCGCGGCCGAGCTGCGCGCCCAGCCGGCGGACAGGCCGCTGTGGGAGGCGATCAACGACGCGGTGCTGGCCCGGTTCGCGCTCGGGCAGGAAGGCGACGCCCGGCACACACGCGACCAGCGGTGGGTCGCCGGGCTGCGCCTGATGATCGCCGAACCGGCGCTGCAGGGCGAGATGGCCAGGGCCGCGGCCATCGGCGAGGCCGAGTTCGCCGCGGCGGTCGCCGAACGCACCGGCACCGACGTGGCCCGCGACATGTACCCGAAGCTGGTGGCGGGCGCGGTGATGGCGGCCTTCGGCGTGGTCACGGAGCACTGGCTGCGCGCCGACCCGCCGGTCTCGATCATGACCCTGCTGACCGACGCGCTGCACCGGCTCGCCACCGGGCTGCCCGCCCCCTGAACTCCACGTGAGGAGCGCCATGTCCGTTTCCGAAGACGTCGTCATCGCCGGAGCGGGGCCCAACGGGCTGATGCTGGCCTGCGAGCTCAGCCTGGCCGGAGTGCGGCCGCTGATAGTCGAGCGCCTGCATGGCCGTACCGAGGAGAACCGGGCCAACGGCCTGGTCGGCCAGGTCGTGCGCATGCTCGACCGCCGGGGCCTGTACGAACGCCTCAGCGGCGACGCCGGCCCACCCCGGCCGGGGCCCGCGTTCGTGTTCGGTGCGATGCCCCTGGATCTCCGCGCGCTGGACGACAATCCCCTGTACGGCCTGCCGGTGCCGCAGCGCCGCATCGAGCAGGTCCTGGAGGAACGCGCCGTCGAACTCGGTGTCCAGATCCGGCGAGGACACGAACTCACCGGGCTGTCACAGGACGACCAGGGCGTCACCGTCGAGGTCACCGCCCCCGACGGCCCCTATCGGCTGCGCACCCGCTACCTGGTCGGCGCCGACGGCGGGCGCAGCCTCACGCGCAAGCTGTCGGGCATCGGCTTCCCCGGCGTCACCGTCGACGGCACCGTCTCCCGCACCGCCCACGTCGGCCTCCCACCCGAGGCGATCGACCCGGCCACCGGCGGCCTGGACGTCCCCGGCCACGGAATCGTCCCGCCGTTCCTGCACCACCGCACCGAACACGGGCTGTTCGTGTTCGCCCCCTTCCCCTCCGGCCCACCCCTGATCAGCACCACCGAATGGGACCCCGCCGACGACGGCGACCGGCCACTGACCATCGGTGAACTACGGGAAAGCGTCCGGCGCGTGCTCGGAGCCGACCTCCCGCTCGGCCCGCCCCACGGCGAGGGCCCCCACCTGCTGCGCCGGGTGACCGGCCGCAACACCCGGCTGGCCGACCGGTTCCGCGACCGCCGCGTCCTGCTGGCGGGCGACGCGGCCCACGTCCACTCCGCGATCGGCGGCCCCGGTCTCAACCTCGGCCTGCAGGACACGATCAACCTCGGCTGGAAGCTCGCCGCCGAGATCCACGGCTGGGCCCCGCCCGGCCTGCTCGACAGCTACGAGACCGAACGCCGCCCGGCCGCGCAACGCGTGGTCATGCACACCCAGGCGCAGACCGCGCTCATCAAGCCCGGCGCAGAGGTCACCGCGCTCCGCGAACTGTTCACGGAACTGCTCACCGACCGGAACAACGTCCGGCACATCGCCGACATGATGGCGGGCGCCGACCTCCACTACGACATGGGCACCGGCGACCCCCACCCCCTGGTCGGCCGATGGGCCCCCGACCTGCTCCTGGACGGCCCGGACGGCCCCGTCCCGCTCGCCCGCCTCACCACGACCGCACGGCCCCTGCTCCTCGACCTGACCGAAGACGGCTCACCGGCCAAAGAGACGGCGGCCTGGCACGACCGGGTCGACACCCTCACCACACACTGCCTTGACCCCCATCCCCCGGCCACCGCCCTGCTGCTCCGCCCGGACGGCTACGTCGCCTGGGCCTCGGCCGCCTCACACCCCACCGTCCAAGAGCGCGACACGCTCCGCGCGGCCCTCACCCGCTGGTTCGGCACGACCGCCTGACGATTGATCAGCCCCAGGTGAGGGACCCGTGGGCCACCATTTCGTCGATGTACTTCGGCCAGTCCACATTCAGGCGGCGGGCGAAGTCGTCGTGGACGGCGACGCGTTCCTCATCGGTGAGGATCTCGCTGTACCCGTTGGTATAGAACACCTCGTGGCGCTTGGCGGTGTTGATCAGATACCAGTAGGCCCGCTTACTGACCGTCAGGTACAGGCCCAGAAGGGGACGCTCGGGCAGTTCCTCAAGCGCGTATTCCCAGTCGACGTCGAGCGCCCGCCAGCTGCTGCCCTTCTCCCATTCCAGCCATCGCGTGATGTCGGAGAACCAGACGACACGCTGGCCGGGATGCTCACTCGCGTACACGTCCGCGCAGTCGAGCAGTGTGGCCACGGCCTGAGGCAGGCGGTCTCTCGCCTTTCCCGGCACGGTCGAAGGCGCTACCAGATATGCGGCTTCCGCCATATCGACATGTAGGGCATCTTCCGGCCACGGAAGTGCATATACCAGCCAATAAGCTGGACGGGCGAAAAACTGCTTGGATATTTCTCTGGCCAACTCGGTTCCCTTTCGACACAGGGAACATATCCAATCATGACCGGCATGGCAGGCGATTCCATCCCTGCCTCGAGCAGGCATCTCCGTGTCAGCATGACCGTAAATGGATTTATCTCCTGGCCGAGAGAAAGGCGCCCAGACCCAGCCTGTCCGAAATATGCCTAACTGATGTTCGAATCGAGAAAAGCATGTAACAGGAGTTAGGGCACGCTTTTTCCTGAGCTGCCCGAAGGAGACCGCATTGCCCATTAAGGTCATCTATCGAACGCCTAGGTGCCAATGTTGGAGGACTATTGGGCTGGCGCGACGAGATGGCCACCGCATTGAACGAGTGGATCGCCGTCGAAGGTGGCTCCCGGCGATCGCGCCGGTGGCAGCGCATCGGTGCGGCGCGCGCGACCCTCGATCCCGGCGTCTACATCGTCGATGTCCGCGGAATGGACGTGAACGCCGACCAATTCGACGGCCTGCGTCTGGCCGGTGCCGAGGAATCGAGTGTCGATTCCGGTTTCCCGGTCATGGAGGCGGTCGCCGAAGGACAACTCCTGCGAGTCCGGGTGGCCGAATTCGCGGCTTCCTCCGATCCCTACCTCTGGCTGCTCCGGCAGCCACCGGGTTTCCTGATCGAAGCGCTGCGCGACGGCATCGCCGGCATGGGCCACGCCGGAGGGCTGGCCAACCTGCTGGCTCAGGGCCGCATCGGCGGCACTCTTTCGGAGGGCCCGGCACCGGCCGGGTTGCTCCCGGCCCAGGCGCAGGCCTACCGAGCCTGTCTCGGGACGGGGGTGTGGCTGGTGTGGGGTCCACCCGGAACCGGGAAGACCCGGCTGCTGCAGGCCGCCATCTGCGACCTGATCGCGCAGGGGAAGAGGGTCCTCCTGGTGTCGGCCACGAACATCGCGGTCGACAACGCGCTTCTCGGCGTCCTCAGGCAACAGCGGCCGCCGAGCGGACAGGTCGTCCGGGTGGGGCCACCGCAACTCCGGCAGATCGCCGACGACGCCGAGGTCAGCCTGCCGATGATGGTGCGCGCGCGGCTGGCCGCGGTGGAGGAGAAACGCCGGGACACGGCCATGCAGATCACGAGACTCCAGGGTGACGAGAAGCGGCTGCGCCATCTGCGCGCGCTCCTGGCCGGATTCGACGCCGCCGCGGATGCGACGGCACGCTCCCGGCTTCGACGGCCGGAACTCGCCTGCGCATCGCTTGTTTCCGCGATCGCGGAGTGCGAGGCGGCGGTGGAGGCGGGAACCCTCGCGCTCGCCCGGTCACAGCGCCGGTCAGAGGTCGCCGACGAGCGGATGGCGGAGACGGCGGAAGCGCAGCGGGAATGGCGGCTGGTCGAGGCGAAACTACGCGAAGGGGCGAAGGTGAAGGAGGCCGCGACCGAGGCCGCGGCCCGCGTTCTGGTGTCGGAGGCGGCCTGCGCGCGGATCGACGACGAGGCGGCACCACTGCGACAGGCCTCCGGCCTCAAAGCGTGGCGGAACCGGCGCGCGCTGGAAGGGGTCGAGCGCCGTCTCGCCCTGGCCAGGGCCGATCTGGCCGAACTCCGGTCACACGCCGCCCGGGCCCACGCCATCGCGGAGGACTTCCAGCGGGACGCCGAGGCGTCGATCAGGGCCTCTGTCGCGCGGGCGCGCTTCGACCTCGACGAGATCCGGAGACGTGCCGAGGAGGCCACCGAGGCGAAGGGCGATCTCGGCCGTCTCCGTGCGGCTCGGGCGAGGAACGTGCAGCGGCTGGAGACGTTACGGCAGGAGCTGGCCGCGTCCCGGGCCGCCGAGGAACGCATCACCGAGAACGACCGGCACCGCTGGCCCGCCCATCACGCCGAGGCGGAAAGTGTCGCCCGCAGGGTCGCCCAGAACGCTCCGCACCGGAACGTCCTGGAGAAAAGCCACGCGGACCTGCAGAAGGAGTACGAGAAGCTGGCCCAGGACGCCCAAGGGGAGATCATCAGGGGCGCGCGTCTGGTGGCCACCACGCTGGCCCGGTTCCGCATCTCCAAGGCGGTGGCCGAGGGGCCCTATGACGTCGTGCTCATCGACGAGGCCGGCGCGGCGAACCTGCCGGAAGTGCTGCTGGCCACGTCCAAGGCCGCGAAATGCGCCGTTCTGCTGGGTGATTTCCTGCAGCTCGGGGCCGTTCTGCCCAAAGCCATCGGAGACAACAACCGGCCGGACATCAAGCGCTGGTTGATTCCCGACGTCTACCGGCACTGCGGCATCATCACCTCGGACGACGCCCGGAACCATCCCGGCTGCCTGGTGATGGACACCCAGCATCGTTTCGGCCCTCGGATCATGGAACTGGCGAACAGGGTCGCCTACGGCGGGGTACTCAAAGCGGGCGGCGCGGTCCGGCCACGGGCCCAGGACGATCCGGAAATCGTCCTCATCAACACCGATGGGCTGCACGAACTGGCCCGGGTGGAACGCACCGGTAGGAGCAGTGGATGGTGGCCCGCCGGGACACTGCTCTCCCGCGCCCTACGCGACGTGCACCACGACGACGGCGAGACCGTCGGAGTGGTCACCCCCTACAGCGCCCAGGCGGAGGCGACGCTGGAGGCGCTTCGCGACATCGAGCAGACGGACGGCCGGCTCGCCGAGGTCGGCACCGCCCACCGTTTCCAGGGCCGCGAGTTCCCCATCGTCGTCTTCGACACCGTCGAAGGACGCGACAACTCGGGCATGTGGATGGCGCAGGCCTCCCTGGCTCCGGGGGCGAGCCCCTGGCAGCAGACGGGAGGCCGCCTGTTCAACGTCGCGATCACCCGCGTGCAGACGCGGCTGTACGTCATCGGCAGCCGCGAACGCATCCTCAACTCCCGGCCCACGACCATGTTCGGGCACCTCGCCCATCTCGTCCGCGAACAGAAGGTCCGGACGGTCGAGGCGACCGCCCTGATCGCACCGCCCACCGACCCGGACGTGCGGCTGGGCCCGTTCGGCACCCGTCTGGCCGAAACGCTCGCCCGGCACGTCGAGATCACCGACGTCCACGACGAGCGTTCGTTCTACGAGGCCTTCACCGCGCGCCTGTCGGAGGCGACCTCGTCGATCTGGCTGTGGTCTCCCTGGGTGGCCCGGCGGGTGCGCGCGCTGCTCCCCGCGCTACGGGAGGCGGTGGCACGAGGTGTGCGCGTGACCGTCTTCGTGCGGGATCCCAGCGACAAACTGCAGCAGAAGGAGAGCTTCGTCGACTGCCTGACGGAGTTGCAGGCGATCGTCCCGGCAGTGATACGCGTCAACGACATGCATCAGAAGATCGCGGTGATCGACGAGCACACCGTGATGATGGGCAGCCTCAACGCGCTATCCCAGAGCCGGACACGGGAGATCATGCTCACGGTGCGCGGTGGACATTTCGCCCGCAAGATCCTGGAACACGAGCACGCCGAGGACTTCAGCCGGCCGCCCCGGTGTGGCGGCTGCCGCCGCCTCGACGTCGACCTGCGGAGACGGGCGGACGGGCGGTGGCAGTGGCGGTGCTACAACAAGAACTGTCCCGGCCGGAAGGGGAACCAGGCCTGGGTCAGTGACGTGGTGTTCCGTGGCCGCCGCTCCGGCGGGAGGCCGTGACCCGGGCTCTCGACAATGCACAGGGATTCCCCGCGCCCCGATGAGGTGCCAGCACCCTGGGAGGGGTCCGGCGCGGCTGCCTATGGTTTCGGTGATCCTCTCGCAGCCAGGAGCGCCGTGATGACTCAGGACAACCGACCGCAGTCGTGGCGGCCGACCGCCGCCGAGCGGAGCACGTGGACCCGGGACGCCCTACGCAACGCCACCGGTCTGCTCCTGGGGCCCGGCGGCTTCATCCTCTACCTCGCCGGAGAGTACTTCTACGACCGGCGGCACCTGCTGTTCGGGACCGGCGGGACTCCCCTGCAGGCGATGAACCCGCAGGGTGAGGCGATCGCCCTGCGGGGCGGGTTCGGGGACCTCGACGCGGTGCCGCTGCTCGGCGGGCGGGGGCGGGGGACGCGGGTGCTCTCCATCACGCCGAGCCTGACACCGTCCACCCGGGCGATGGGCCTGCTCGACGGTGACCCGGTGTCGGTGGCGCTGTCGAGTCGTACGGTGAGCTCGACCCGGAGCGGGCTGATCGTGCCGGGGCGGATCGGGGTCACGACGCGGATCACCGTGCCGGGCGACGACTACTCGGTGGCCGCCCTCGGCACCCGGGCCTCGGCGCTGTTCACGAGCAAGGATCCGGTGATCGGCACCGGGACGGGCACGGTGGCCGGGCCGCAGGTGTATCTGCCGCTGACCGGGCGGACGCCCTTCTCCGCGCCGCGGCGGCCGAACGCGCTGGCCGGGCTGCGGTGCCCGTGGTGCGGGCAGACGGTGTCCGGGTCGGCGTTCACCGCGATCGAGAACTGCCCGAAGAAGATCTGGTCCACCGGTTTCCAGCAGGCCGTGGCGGCGCGGAGACCGAACGCCGGCGGCCGGTACTGCTCGGACTGCAACCGCTATGCGACCTATCCCGCGGATCACGGGCTGTGGTGCAGGTTCAAGACGTTCATCGACGACCTGTGATCCCGGTGGGCCGGAGAGTCCGGCCCACCGGGGCCGGTCCTACGGGGCCGGGTAGTCCGTGATGAACACCGGCGCGCCGACCTTCGTCAGGTCGGCGGCCTCGCCCACGCCGTTGACGACGTGGTCGATGATGCCGGCGCTCAGGTTGACGGTCATGATGTGGTGCAGCTTGACGCCCGGGGTGTTCGGGACCTCGAAGCCGTTCTCGGTGTGGATCGTCGGGTTGTTCTGGTTGAAGACGTACACGCCACCGCCGTAGAGCTGGTGCCGCTTCACGCTCCTGCCGACCTTGTAGCCGGCGTAGCCCTCGACGTCGCCGTCCATCCAGTCGGCCTGGGTCGGCGGGTCGTACGGCAGCTCGTTCTGGTAGAGGATCGTGACGCCGTCCTCGCCGTTCCAGATGGTGTTGTGGCGCTGGAAGTGCTCGACGAACAGGCCGGTCGCGGTCACGTGGTCACCGTTGATGATGGCGCCGTTGCGGCCGTCGTTGGTGTTCCACCGCTGGGTGTCGGTGAAGCCCTCGACGCCGTGGTCGGCGCGCCACACCCAGGTGTGGTCGATGAGCACGTGGTCGCTGTTGACCTCGAGAGCGGTGTTGGTCCGGCCGATGTGCGGGCCGCCGACGCGGAAGTACACGTCGGACAGGGTGATCGGGTTCTCCGAGGTGCTGTGGCTGCGCTTGTCCTTCTTGCCGACCCGCAGCAGGACCTGCGACTTCTTGAGGCCCGCGTCGATCGTCACACCGGCGACGACGATGCCGGCCTCGGAGTCGACGTCGAGCGGGGTCGAGGCGTTCACGGCGGTGAGGGTGGCGTGCCCGATGCCGAGGACGATCGTGTTCGGGCGCTCGATGTCGATGGACTTCTCGATGTCGTACACGCCGGGGGTGAGCAGCAGGTGCTTGCCGCTCTTGAGCGCGTCGTTGATGGTCTTCACCGAGTCGCCCGGCTTGGCGACGAAGAAGTCGCTGATCGGCAGCGTGTAACCCGGGGTCATGCCGTTGGCCCACGTGATGCCGCGCGAGTTCTTCTGGACGGCCGGGACCCGGACGTTGTAGTTGCCCTCGGCGTCCACGAAGAGGTAGGGCTTCTCCCGGCTCACGGGAGTGGTGTCGAGGGTGGTGTACGGCGGGCTCGGGAAGCCGGAGTCGTCAGGGGCGCCGACGGTGCCCGAGAAGACCTGGTTCCACACGGCGTTCGACCAGCTGGCGACCTCGCTGTTGCGGGTCAGCCACTGCTGCTGCGATCCGTTCGTGGTGGACGGCAGCTTGGAGTCGGCGATGAAGCCGCCGCTGGCGTACTGCGGGCCGGCGGTGCAGTAGTCCATGAGCGACAGGTTGCCGCCGCCGATGTTGAGGCGGCGCAGGGACACCGCCTGGGAGACGGCCCAGAAGTTCGCCGACGACCGGCAGCCGTCCTGGCCCGCCGCGTTGATGTTGATCGACAGGTTGGACAGGGTGCGCCAGAAGTTGACCAGGGCGATGCAGTTGGACGCGGTCAGGCAGCGGTTGTAGACCTCGACCTTGCCGTTGATGACGACGTCGGTGGGCGAGGCGCCCAGGCCGGAGATCTCGGTGTAGTAGCCGACCTTGATCTGGAGCGGCTGCTGCGCGGTGCCGTACGTGCCCGGCTTGAAGAGGTAGGCGTGGCGCGTGGTGCCCATCTCGTTGTTGACCTGGGCGGCGTGCTTCGCGTCGAGCGTGGCCTGGATCGAACTGACGGACATGCTCGGATCGAAGACGGTGACGTTGGGCCCGAGATCGGGGACACCGGGGGTCGGCTCCGCGGCGGTGGCGGGTGTTCCGGCCGTCATCACGGTGGTCGCGAGTAACAGACCGACCGCCAGCGCGTGACCGATCGTCCGACGGCGCGGGCGCCGCGTCGTCACACTCCCGTCGCCGGGAGGCTTGGTCGTCATGCGGTTCGTCCTTTCCGCTGCTTGCGCAGCGGTCATTTGGGGGGTGAGATCCTTCTGCGGGGGACACTGAGAGCGCTCTCTTGTGGAGTGCGCAAGACTTGTATCAAGGACTGAAGGAATTGGTACGTTTCTATCGCGTGAACTGGCAGCAGCACAAGTACGCGATCTGTGTCCGCCGGGCACCTTGCGTACCGAAAATCCATCGGCCCGGAACGTGCCACACCGCCGGGACCAGCCGGCCGCCGCCGGGCATCGAAACCCTTGCCCGCACGTGCCGAAGAATTGTCGAGAGGCGACCGGGGGCCCTCACGGCAACGGGTATATGACCTGGTCAGACGCGTGGCGGGTAAATCACCCGACATTTGTGCGGGCGGGAAACGCGTTGACCGGTCGCTACAAATTCGACATATTGGCGCAATGCTCACATTACGTCCCCTAGCGGGAGCGATCCTCACCTCCGTTCTGCTGACCGGGGTCGCCGCCACCCCGGCCGCCGCCTCCGCCCAGGAGTCCGCCGCCGTCTCCCAGACCACTGCCGCGGCTCGGCCCGGCAACGGCAAGGTCCTCTTCGACCGCATCAGCGGCGGAGAGGGTGTTCTGAAGATCAAGAACGGCACCGCCAAGGACGGCGTCGTCACGCTCGTCCGGGGCAAGTCGAAGGCGTTCAGCCTCTACGTCCGCGCGAAGTCGACCGCGAGCTTCAAGCGGGTCGACGACGGCACCTACACCGTCTACTTCACCACCGGCTACCGGTTCAGCACGTCGAAGCGCAAATTCACCAAGAGCGCCGCCTACGAGCGCTTCACCGACCGGCTGAAGTTCAACACGACCTCGACCCAGTCGACCATCTGGACGATCACCCTCAACCCCGTCAAGGGTGGCAACGCCCGCACGACCGGCGTCAACCCGAAGGACTTCCCGTCGTGATCCGGGGCCGGAAGAGGATCCAGCCGGTGTAGGCGTACACCAGCACCGCCACCACCCCGAGCGCCGCCACCGGGTACACCGCCCCACCCGCGACGAAGACGGCGCTCTCGCCGGCGACGGCGACGCGTCCCCTGACCGTGTAGCCGCCGAAGACCGGCCCCTCGATCGTCACCGGGATCCGGTAGGCACGCTCCCCACCCGCCGGAATGGAACCCAGGTCGGCCGCGGGAACGGCGGAGGCGGTCGCCCCGGTACGCCCCACCGACAGCGTCAGGCGCGGGTTCTCCGCGGGCGCGGTGCCCTCGTTGCGCACCACGAGGTCGAGGGTCCCCTCCCCCGTGAGCCCGAACAGCCACCACCACGACCCGCCGTCCGCGAACTGGGAACGGGTCACGTCGAGCCGGGGCGCGGCGACGGCGACCGGCCGCTCGGGAGCGACGGCCACCCCGGACAGCGCGAGCGGGACCACCGCCGTCGTGGTCATGGTCAGGTCGGAGGCGGACACCACGCACGGGCAGGCCACCGGCGGAGCCGCGAGCGGCAGCCGGACCTCGGCGTCCCCGTCGAGCACCACCGTGGTGACCGCGGAGGACACCGCGCAGTCGGCCGAACCGACCCGGCGTTCGTTGCCGCACACCTCCACGGTCACGTTGCCCCGCGGCCAACCGGCCAGCGTGACCGTGATCGTCTCACCGACGGAAGCGGCCGCCCGGTCCAGCGAGATCCCCGCCGGGAAGCCGAACGCCAGCGCCGCGACGACGACCAGCCGGATCACGTCTTCCGCCGGAGACGCCAGGTCACCAGGCCCGCGAGCACGACGAGAGCCCCGACGAGGAGCCACGGGATCGACCACACGGAGGCGGCGCGCGTCACCGCCGCCTCGCCGGAGAGGGCGACCTCGGCGGTCAGCCGGGCGGCCGGGAACACGCCCGCGATGCTTTCCGTGCGGGTGAGGGTGCTGCCCGGCAGGAGTTCGGGCAGGGTCAGGCCGGTGCCGCCGAGCCGCCAGCCGAGAGGTCCGCTCAGGCTGATGTCCGCGTCGGCGGTCAGCCGCACGTTGCCGGTGTTCCTGATCGTGTACGTCACCCGCGCCGCCCCTCCCCCGAAGGGGTTCACCGGGTTGTCGTACTCGAGCTTCAGTGACTCCAGGCTCAGCATCGGCCGCACCGGACCCTGAACCCGTAGGTAGACGCGGGCGGCCACGCGCCGGTCGACCTTGATCCGCTGGCCGTCGCCGCTGATGGCGTCGCCCGCGACCGAGCCCACCACGCCGCCCACGTGGTCTCCCGGGGTCGCGTCCCGAGGGACGGTGATGACGAACGGGACGTCCGCGCGCTCGCCGGGGCCGATGGTGTGGGCGGTGGCGCGCAGGGCGATCCAGGTTCCGGCGTCGCTCGGCGGGCGGTCGGCGGTGAGGAGGGCGAAGGAGCCGTCGCCGGTGATGAAGGCGTCGGTGCCGTACACGTTGACGGTCAGGGGGCCGGTGCCGAGGTTGGTGATGCCGACGTAGTCGGTGATGGTCTGGCCGGGGGCGGCGTCGTAGACGAAGTAGTCCCTGCCCGTGGGGCCGGTGGCCGAGGAGGGCTGGACGGCCCAGCGGTAGTCGTCGGCGTGCGCGGGCGCTCCCGGCAGGACCAGTGCGGCCACGACGGCGAGGACGGCGAGCAGGGGGGTTCTCATCCGGTAGTACCTTTCGGGTGGGGTGGTGGGCGATTTCGGCGCCCACCACCCCTGTCTTCATTAGGACAGCGTGAGCGTCAGCGTCGCGCTGTAGCCGCCGGGCCTGGCGTCCGACGGGATGCCGAGGTTGAGCGCGGCGTCACACTGGGTGGAGCCGGTGCCGGTGCCCGCCGCCGCCGTGCACAGCGGCTGCGCCTGGCCCAGGCCGGAGCCCGGCTGCACCGCGCCGCCGGGGGTGACGCCCGAGCCGTTCGCCGCGGGCGTCCAGCCGAGCCGGGTGGACGGGATCGTGCCGGCGTCCCCGGAGAAGTCGGTGACCTGGCCGACCAGGCTCCAGCCCGAGCCGCTGCCGCGCTGGTCGAGGACGGTGGCCGTGTTCATCTGTCCGGTGGCGGTGCCGCCGACGGGTGCGGGAGAGAGGCTGACCGCGTCGCCCGCGACGTCCAGCGACAGGGCGCCGCCGGTCACCGTGACGGAGACGGTCTGGTCGGCCGAGCCCGCCGGGGTGCCCGGGTTCTCCGGGCCCGGGTCCGTTCCCCAGGTGATGGGGATCTTGACGTCCTGGGTGCGGTCGGAGCTGCGGGTGTGGTCGGCGCGGGTGTAGATCACGCACTTCACGCCCGGCGCGGTGCAGTCGGTGCCCTGGGTGTCGGCCGCCTTGACGTCGAGGTTCAGCTCGAAGCCGCCCTTGCCGTTCCCCTGGTCGGTGTACGGCTTGACGACGTCCACCGCGTAGGGGGGAGGGTTGGAGGAGATCCAGTAGAGGCTGTGGCTCTGGCCCGTCATGTCGACGCCGCCGACGCACGGCGAGCCGACAACACCCGGGCCGTTGTCGACGCAGACGCCCAGGTAGACGCCCTTGGTGATGTCGTAGCCCGAGCCCTTGACCAGGATGCTCGTCCCCGAGGGGTCGAGCGTGGCCGTGGCCGTGGTCAGGGTCTGGCCTTCGGGCCCGGTCGCGGACACGTCCGCCGCCGCCGGTCCCGCCCATGCCGTGGCCGAGACCAGGCCGACCAGCAGCCCGCTCGCCACGACGACCGCGCGGTGCACCCGCCCGGTGGGTCTGACGTTCATGTTTCTCACTTTCCTGTTGGTGCGTCACCGGTTCGATCGCCGGTGAAGATTCACGCCCTCGGGCGGAAGCGGATCTCCCTGCCGATCATCACGATCACTCCCCCTCCGGCCAGGACGGCGATGCCGACGATGCCGACCACGAACACGTCCACCCCGGTCTTGGGCAGTTCCTCCCGCTTGGCCCCGGCGTTCGAGGCGCGCGGCGACGAGACGACCTCAGCCGCGATCTTGGTCTCGACCTCGTCGAGCGGCGTGGTGACCGTCGTGGGCGTGAGACCTGAGGCGGGAGTCGGGTTCTCGCTGGGACCGGTGCTCGGGGTGGGGGGCGCGCTGCCGCCGGGTGTGGGGGTCGGACTGCCGCCGGGGGTCGGGGGCGGGTTTCCTCCCGTGCCCCAGGTGACGGGGATCTTGACGTCCTGGGTGCGGTCGGCGCTGCGGGTGTGGTCGGCGCGGGTGTAGATGACGCAGGTCACGCCGGTCGCGGTGCAGTCGGTGCCGATGTCGTCCTTCGCGACGAGGGACAGCGTGATGTCGAAGCCGCCCTTGCCGCCGCCCTGGTCGGTGTAGGGCGTGGCGAGCCCCTGTCCGTACGACGGCGGGTTGGAGGAGATCCACTTGGAGCCGCCGCCGGCGCCTTCCATGTCCACGCCGCCCACGCACGGGCCCGCGGCCTGGCCACCGCCCTTGTCGACGCAGAGGGCGACGTAGACGCCCTTGGTGAGGTCGTAGCCCGTGCCGGTGACGCGGATCCGCTCACCGGCGGGGTCGATGGCCGCCTTGGCCGCGGTCAGCCGCTGGCCCTCGGGGCCGGTCGCGCTCACGTCGGCCCAGGCGGCGGAGACCAGCGCGACCGGCGCCACGGCCATGATCATGGCCGTTAACACGGTCCAAGCTGTCTTTTTTGTCCCCACTTGATCGCTCCTGGGCCTTTCTGTAAGGATGGCGCCTCGACTTAGGTAAGGCTTACCTTCGTTCGGGCTGCATTCGATCAGGACCATTGGGGAGATGTCAACATTTTTATGACACTTCGTCGTATAACTCTCGGCTGCGCGATCGGCGTCCTCGCCCTCGCCGCCCCCGCGTACGCCGACGTGATCGGCACCGGCCAGAGCGGCCAGAAGCTGACCATCTCCTCCGCCGACCTACCGGAATCGGGCGACACGATCACCGTGAAGGGCTCGGGCTACGACGCGTCCAAGGGCGTCTACGTGGCCTTCTGCGTCAGACCCGAGCCCGGACAGCCCCCGACGCCGTGCGGCGGCGGCGCCGACCTGACCGGCACCACCAGCGCCTCGAAGTGGATCTCCTCCAACCCACCGGAATACGGCGAGGGCCTGGCCACCCCGTACGGCCCCGGCGGCACCTTCGAGACCACGCTGACGATCACCCCGGACATCGGCGACGTCGACTGCCGCCAGACCGCATGTGCCGTCGTCACCCGCGCCGACCACACCCGCGGCGCCGACCGCACCCAGGACGTCCTGATCCCGATCACCTTCGCGGGAGCCACCTCCCCCATCACCGTGATCGCCGGGGCCGCGGGCACCGCCGCCGTCCTCGGCGCGGCGGGCGTCTTCCTGCTCCTCCGCCGCAGGGGACGGCCCCAATGACCGTCCCAACCGGCCGCCGCACCGCCCGTGATCACGAACCTGCCGCATCGCCGAAGAAGCGCGATGACGAACCCAGGGCTCTACCGGCAAGAGATCCCAGCAACCGCCGCAACCGCATATTCGACGCTTCGCCGCGAAAGCCGCGGGTCCGCTACGCCCTGCTCGTCTGCCTGGTCGCGCTTACCGGTTGCGGCACTCCGCAAGCCACCCCGCAGCCAACGCCCACCGCGTCGCCACTACCCGTGATCCCCCTGGCCTCGGCGCCCACGCCGCGACTGCCGGTCACGGTCGACTCCGACGACGGGGCTCGGGTCAGGGTGACCGATGTCTCTCGGATCCTGCCGTTGACCGGGGCGATCTCCGAGGTCGTGTTCACGCTCGGGCTCGGTGGCAACGTCGTCGGGCGGGACATCGCCGCCACGTTTCCGCAGGCCGCGCATCTGCCGCTCGTGACGCGGGCCCATGACGTGGCCGTCGAAGGGGTGCTGGCGCTGCGGCCCACGGTCATCCTGGCCGATCCGGACACCGGGCCCCCTGAGGCCATGCGGCAGCTGCGCGATTCCGGGATCCCGGTCGTCGTCGTCGACGTCGCGGAGAGCCTGCCCGAGGTGGCGCCGCGCATCAGGACGATCGCGCGGGCTCTGGGCGTACAGGAAGCGGGTGAAGAGCTCGTGGCCCGGACCGAAGACCAGATCGCGGCCGCTCGCGCCCGGGTTCCACGGCAGGAGGCGCGGCTGCGGGTGGCCTTCCTCTACATGCGCGGCACGGCGGGGGTCTATCTCATCGGCGGCGCGGGATCGGGGGCCGACTCCCTGATCGAGGCCGCGGGGGCGGTCGACGCGGGGACCGCGATGGGGCTGGACAAGGCGTTCAGCCCGATCACCACCGAGGCGCTCATCGCCGCCAAGCCCGACGTGATCCTCGTGATGACCAAGGGGCTGGCGTCGGTCGGCGGGATCGACGGGCTCGTGCGGATCAGCGGGATCGCGCAGACTCCGGCGGGGCGGAACAGAAGGGTCGTGGACATCGAGGACGGGTCGCTGCTCGCCTTCGGGCCGCGGACCGCGCAGGCGCTCGACCTGCTCGTGGAGAGGCTCTACCACCCATGAGAAGGCCCGTCATGCCAAGTCTTCGGCGGCGCTGGAGGGTTGTACCGCCCATGAGAGGGCTCGTCATCGGCGGGCTCGCCGTCGCGCTGATCGTGGTCGCGCTGGCCGCGGCGGGGATGGGTGCGTATCCCGCCGGTCCGGCCGAGATCGTCGCCTCGCTGGGGCATCGGGTCGGGCTCGATCTGGGGGCGCCGCCCGATGCGCTGACCGAGACCGTGCTCTGGGACGTCCGGTTTCCCCGGGTGCTGCTCGGGCTGCTCGTCGGGGCCGGTCTGGGGGTGGCGGGCGCGCTGATGCAGGGCGTGTTCCACACGCCGCTGGCCGAGCCGGGGGTCATCGGGATCTCGTCCGGCGCGGCGCTCGGTGCCGCTCTGTCGATCTTCGTGGGGTTCACCGCGCTGGGCACGTGGTCGGTGAGCGTCGCGGCGTTCGCGGGTGGGCTGGTCGCGGTCATGGCCGTGTACGGAGTCTCGCGCGCCGGAGGCACCACCCAGGTCATCACGCTGCTGCTGTCGGGGATCGCGCTCAACGCGTTCACGGGGGCGGTGATCGGCCTGATGACGTACTTCTCCGACAACGAGCAGCTCCGCTCGATCACCTTCTGGCAGCTCGGCAGCCTCGGGTCGGCCACGTGGTCGTCCGTGGGGGCGGTCGCTCCTTTCGCGGTCGCGGGGCTGGTGCTCGCTCCTCGGCTGGCCCGGTCGCTCGACCTGCTCTCGCTCGGGGAGAGCGCGGCCCGGCATCTCGGCGTCGACGTGCAGCGGTTGCGGCTGGTGTGCATCGTGCTGGTGGCGCTGCTCAGTTCGGCCGCCGTGGCGGTGGCGGGCATCATCACGTTCGTCGGGCTGCTCATCCCGCACCTGGTCAGGATGGCGTGCGGACCCCACCACGGCATCCTCCTGCCCGCGAGCGCGCTGGGCGGCGCGCTCATGCTGACCGGCGGCGACCTCATCGCGCGGACCATCGCCGCTCCGGCCGAGGTCCCGCTCGGGGTGCTCACCGCGCTGGTCGGCAGTCCGTTCTTCTTCTGGCTGCTGCTGCGCACCCGCCGTACCCAGGGAGGCTGGGCATGATCGTGTACGCCGAGGCGCGCGGAGTCGGCTTCTCGTACGGCCACACGACCGTCCTGCGCCGGATCGACCTGGAGATCCGTACCGGCGAACTGCTCGCCCTCGTCGGCCCGAACGGATCAGGTAAATCCACCCTCCTCGGCCTGCTGGCCGGAGACGCCCGGGCGAGCACCGGCGAGGTGCGCCTCGACGGCCGCCCGCTGGCAGCGTGGTCGGCCAGGGAACAGGCGCGGCGCCGCGCCATGCTCCCCCAGCAGCTCACGCTGGCCTTCCCGTTCACCGTCGAAGAGGTCGTGCGCATGGGACGCGCCCCCTGGGCGGGCACCCCCGACGACGCGTTCGACCGCGAGATCGTGGCCGAGGAACTGGCCCGCACCGCGACCACCGGCCTGAGCGCCCGCCCGTTCCCCGCGCTGTCCGGCGGCGAACGGGCCAGGGTCGGGCTGGCCAGGGTCCTCGCCCAGCGCACCAAGCTGGTCCTGCTCGACGAGCCGACCGCCGCCCTCGACATCCACCACCAGGAGACGGTGCTCACCCTCGCCCGCGACCGGGCCAGGGGCGGCGGCGCGATCGTGGTCGTCCTCCACGACCTCGGCCAGGCCGCCGCCTACGCCGACCGGGTCGCGGTCCTGTCGGAGGGCGTGATCGCGGCGTGCGGCCCACCCGCCGAGGTGTTCACGAGCGGGCTCCTCAGCGAGGTCTACCGGCATGACGTCGAAGTGCTGCCCCACCCACGCACTGGCGTGCCGATGGTGGTGGCCCGGCGATGAGAGATCCGCTCGGATGAGGGACTTGCTCGCCCGGCTCTTCCAGGTGGTCGGTGAAGTGGTGCTGACCTCCGGAGTCGTCCTTCTTCTGTTCGCCGTCTACGGGCTCTACGGCACGGCGGCCGAGACCGAGGCCGAGCAGGAGCGGCTCGACATCGTCTTCCGGGCTGCGAACGCCGTGGCCACCACCCCGCCGCCCGCGGAAGAGAGCGAGCCGGTGAGTGTGCTGCGGATTCCCCGGCTGAAGAAGTCGTGGGTGGTGGTCGAAGGGGTGTCCCAGAAGGCGCTGAAGAAAGGGCCCGGGCACTATCCCGAGAGCGCCGACCCCGGTGAGGTCGGGAACTTCGCGGTGGCGGCGCACCGTACACCCTCGTTCTTCTGGGACCTCGACCTGCTGCGGGACGGGGACGAGATCGTCGCGGAGACGCGGTCGAGCCGGTTCGTCTACCGGGTCGTCCGGCAGCGGATCGTCACGCCGGACCGGGTCGAGGTCGTCGATCCCAACCCCGACGAACCGGGCAGCCCGCCGCAGAGGGCGATGCTCACGTTGACCACCTGCCATCCCAAGATGGCCAACCACCAGAGGCTGATCGTGCACGCGGAGCTGGTCTAGATGTACGGATGGATCTGGCGCCGTCTCCCCGGCGGCCCGCCCCTACGGCTGCTGCTGTGCGTGGTGATCCTGGGCGCCGTCGCGGCCGGGTTGTGGTTCGTGGTCTTCCCGTGGGCCGAACCGCTGCTGCCCTTCGACGACGGCGCGGTGGGCGTCGAGTAGCGCCTCGTAGGCCTCGGGAGCAGTCGTCTCGCAGCCCAGGCGGTGGCCGGTCAGCTCGCCGTGGTCGTCGCTCGACCCGGTCACGATCAGCCCGAGGTCCTTGGCCAGGGCGCGCAGCTCTTCGCGTGCGGCCGTGGTGTGGTCGCGGTGGTCGACCTCGATCCCGGACAGTCCGGCCGCGGCCATGTCGGCGATCCACTCGTCGGGCACGACCCGGCCCCGTTTGGCCGAACGCGGGTGGGCCAGCACCGCCACACCCCCGGCCTCGCGGGTCAGCCGCACGGCGCGTACCGGATCGAGGGCGTATCTGGCCACGTGGGCCCGGCCTCCCGACCCGATCCAGCGGTTGGAGAAGGCCTCTTCGAAGTCGGCCACGGCGCCGACGGCCATCATCGCCCGCGCCACGTGAGGGCGCCCGATGACGCCGCCACCGGCGATCTCCTCGACCATCTCCAGCGTGATCGGCACGCCGAGCCCGATCAGCCGGGCCACCATCTCGGCGGCCCGGCCGTCTCTGGCCTCGCGGATCAGCGCCGTCTCCCGGGCCAGGCCCGGGTGGTCGGGGTCGAACAGGTAGGCGAGCATGTGGATGCTCATCCCGTCGCGGCGGCACGACAACTCCATGCCGGGCACCAGGGTCAGCCCGTCGGGCAGGTTGGCCAGCGCCTCGGCGTGGCCCCCGACGCCGTCGTGGTCGGTGAGGGCCAGGACGTCGAGACCGGCCTCCCGGGCACGCCACACCACCTCGGCGGGGCGTCCGGTCCCGTCGGAGGCGGTGCTGTGGCTGTGGAGGTCGATCCGCACCCGATCAGGATTCCACGGGCTCTTGCTGTGCCGCCACGAAGGCGTCGATCACGTCTTCGGGCAGCTTCCCGCGTGCGGGGACGTCCATGCCCTGGGCCTTGGCCCAGTCGCGGACGTCGGTGTTGGTGAACCCCTGGAGCTTGCTGGGCTCGGCCGGCTTGCGGCCGCGCCCGGCCTGCTTCACTTCACGGCCCTTCTCGATGGCCGTCTCGATGAGGTCGACGGCCTCGGCCAGGCGGGCGTTGTTGGCCTCCGACAGGTCGATCGCGAACAACTTGTCGAGCAGGCGGAACTCCCGCCGCGAGACGTCTTCCCCTTCGGACGCGTCGAGATCATCGATCAGGACGACCTTCTCGGCCACGTGGCTACTCCCCCGGTCTAACGCGTTTACGGAAGCCGACAGCCTATTCGATCTGCTGCCACCAGCCGTCCACAAGCGGAGGCTCGGACACCGCGAACCGCTCTCCGGGTTTCGGTACGGCCAGGTGGACGCCCCGCCCCTTCGCCTCCCGCCACAGGCGGTCGACCGGCTCACCCCAGGAGTGGAAGGCCAGCGTGAAGGTGCACCAGTGGACCGGCACGAGCAGCCCGGCGTTCAGATCGATGTGGGCCCGCACCGCCTCTTCCGGCGTCATGTGGATGTCGGGCCAGTTCTCGCTGTAGGCGCCGATCTGGACGAGCGCCACGTCGAACGGGCCGTGGCGGCGGCCGATCTCGGCGTAGCCCTCGAAGTAGCCGGAGTCGCCGGTGTAGAACACCTTGCGGCGCTCCCCGGCCACCACCCACGAACCCCACAGCGTGGTGTTGCGGGTGAACGCCCGGCCGGAGAAGTGGCGGGCCTCGGTGACCGTCAGCTCCAGGCCGCGGATGGTGACGCTCTCGTTCCAGTCGAGCTCGACGATGCGCGACTCGGGCACGCCCCACCGCTCAAGATGGGCGCCGACCCCGAGCGGCACCACGAAGGGCGCGTCCTGGAAGCCGGTGAGGGCCTGGACGGTCCGCATGTCGAGGTGGTCGTAGTGGTCGTGGGAGATCACGATCGCGTCGAGCTTGGGGAGCATGTCGAGCGGCGTCGGCGGCTTGTGGTTGCGCCGGGGTCCGGCGAACGGCACCGGTGAGCACCGGTCGCTCCAGACCGGGTCGAACATGACCCTGCGGCCCTCGATCTCGACCAGCACGGACGCGTGGCCGTACCAGACGATGTCGAGGTCGCTGATGGGGTCGGGCGCGGGATGGACCACGGGGACGGCGCCGCGCGGGCGGCGCTGCTCGCGGCCGAACAGGAGGTCGCGGAGGATCTTGGTGCTCTCCTCGCGCGGGGTGACGACGGCGGGCGCCGAGTTGGCGAAGGCGACGCCGTTGAACTGCGGGGAACGGCGGACCCGATCGGCGCGCACGCCGGTCGGGACCGCGCCCATCGAATCGGGGATGTCGCGCAGTTTCCACGCGACACCAGCGGCGAGTGCCCCCGCGACAAGCCATCCGGTTTTTCGCATACGAGGAATGGTGTCACAAGACGTTCACGTGCTGGTCAGGAGGCGCCGTGTCGCCTCAGGAGTGACTACAGTGCCAAGGGATGAATCAGGAAAAAGCGCAGCACACCATGTCGGTCGCGCCGTACACCTGTTCCTGCGGGGCCGCGCTCCCCGACAAGGTGTCGGCCGAGCTGCACGCCTCCGAGGCCAATCTGTGCACGGTCTGCTTCGGCACCACCGACGAGGAGCCGTTCCCCGGATGGCACCGCCGCTGCCTGGCCTGCGCGGGAACCGGCCGCCGGGGCCCGCAGCTCGTCTGGGAACTCGCGCACGCCGAGGCCGAGAGCGTCATCCCCGTCCGGGTCGTCCTGGCGCTGTTGCCGGGTGGCCCCTTCCGCCTGTCCGAACTCGCCGACCTGGTGCGCGAACGCCTCGGCCTCGCACCGGGCCAGCTCCCGGTGGGCCCCCGCGTCCGTGACGTCCTCCTGCAGCTCCAGCAGGAGGGCGAGGTCGCCCTGATCTCGGCGCCCGACCAGCTCATGGACGATTCGGGCGCCGTCCTCTACGACGACCCTTACTGGGTACGTACCGTCCGATAAGGTGCTTAACGTGCGTGATCATGGAGAGGACCCGCGCCCGGCGCGGGGTGCCGTCCGCGAGGTCCACCGGATCGACCGGGCCGCGTTCATGGAGTACTCGCCCGACCTCGACGGCCTGGCCGACCCCGGCGAGGTCATCTGGACGTGGGTCCCCTACGAGGAGGACCCGTCCCGGGGCAAGGACCGCCCGCTGCTGGTCGTCGGCCGCCACGGCCGCCGCCTGCTCGGCATGATGCTCTCCAGCAAGGGCGGCGACGACCCCCGCGAGTGGCTGTCGCTGGGCGCGGGGGCGTGGGACGGCGAGAACCGCCCGTCATACCTGCGCCTCGACCGCGTCTTCGAGATGGACGAGGACGACATCCGCCGCGAGGGCGCCGTGCTCGACCCCCGATCGTTCGCCCGCGTGGCGGCGGTGCTCAAGAAGACCTGGAGCTGGGCCGCCGACGGCTGATCGCGCGACGGCCCCCACCCACCCGGGGGCCGGGCCATCTTCCCCCGCCCGACCGACGATCTCGGCCGCGGCGGCCGGTCCTGTGGATACCGGCCTACTCGTACGGCCTAGACCGGCGGCCCGACGAGATCCTGACCGCCACGGCGGCCATGGCCGGTTCCTCCGGCGGCTCGGGTGAAGGCTCCACGCGTGCCGCCTTGCGGCGGTGGCGGCCCTCGGAGAAGGCGATCTTCTTCACGTGGAAGCCGCCGAAGATGAGGCTTACTCCCACCGCCACGACGAGGACGCCCGTCGCCATCGCCGCGACCGGGTCGACGCCCGCCGCCTGGCTCGTGGTGGAGCTGACCGCGTCGGGCCGTAACGCCAGTGTCACGTCGGCCGGTTCCACGGTCAGGTCGGGTTTGACCATCCGTGGCACGCCGTAGCCGACGACCTTGCTCTCGTCGCGGATCTTCCGCTTGAGCCATACCTTGTCGACGTTCGCCTCGATCGTGTGGATCTTGCCGCCTTCGACCTTCTCGACGATGCCCACGTGGTCGATGCCCTTGATGTCGTCGCCGCCCGCCCAGTCGAAGAAGACCAGGGCTCCCGGCTCGGGGGTGTCGGTCCACGCCTGGCGCTGTTCGAACCAGCGCGCGTGCGACGGCGTCCAGGCGAAGGCGCCGACGTAGTCGGTGACTCCGGCCTTGTCCGCGGCCCAGGCGATGAACATGTCACACCAGGCGGCGTTGCGGTACTGCGGGTCCTTGACGGTCTCGGCGTACCACGCGCCGTATTTGGTGTGCTGTCCGGGCTTCTCCCGGTATCCGAGCTCTCGGGTGACGACGGCTAAAAGGTCATTGGTGATCGTCTCAGGGGAACGTTCCACCCGTTCTGTCCTCCATGCCGCCCGATAGTGGGGACTCTAGTTCGCAAAATCGGACTACGCCTGCGATTCACCGGAAAGCGCCAGCAATACCCCCCAACCGTAACTGTGTGGATGATCTCCTCCCGTATGATCACCTTTCAGTTCGTTTTGGGAGGGTCGTGAACCACCGTGTCCTGCTCGCGGCGGCCGGGATCGCCGTAGTGGGAGCGGTGACCTGGGGCTTCGCGCTGCCGTCCGAGGAGATCCCGGAAACGGTGGCCCAGGTCGGGACCGTGCCAGCGCCTCCGCCCGTCCGGGCGTCCCCGAGGCCGACGCTCCCCTACATCCCGCCCCCCGCGCCGAAGCCGAAGAAGATCAAGGTGCCGGAGAAGGGCTCGGGCAAGTTCCGCACCGCGGGTGGCGAGGCCGAACCCCGCGAGGGCAAGGGCCCGGTGATCAAGTACATGGTGGAGGTCGAGAAGGGCCTTCCCTTCGATGTGGACGACTTCGCGACCGCCGTCCACGACATCCTCAACGACCCCCGGGGCTGGGGGCGGTTCGAGCGGGTGCCGAAGGGGTCGGTCCGGCTCCGCGTGACGCTGTCGAGCCCCGCGACGACCAACCGCGAATGCCTCCCGCTGCGCACCTTCGGCCAGCTCTCCTGCTGGAACGGCCGCCGCGCGGTGATCAACGCGAAGCGCTGGGCGTTCGGCGCCGACACGTACAAGGACCTGGACCTCTACCGGCAGTACGTCATCAGCCATGAGGTCGGCCACGGCCTCGGCCACGGCCACCGCGACTGCCCGTCGAGGGGGAAACCGGCGCCGGTGATGGTCCAGCAGACGATCTCGCTGCGCGGCTGCAAGCCCAACCCGTGGCCCAAGCCCTGAACGTTTCCACGGCGACCTGCGGCGTTGACAGGGCTGATTGACCCGAGATCACCATCCCCCTGACACTGAGGCCCCTTGCGGGCCGATCACCACGCTCCCGGCGGTCTGCGCACACCAGACGAGCGGGAGGACCTCGGATGAAACGTGTCAGATTACTGGTGGTGGCGGCGCTCGCCGTCGCCCTGCTGGGGATGTCACCGGCCTTCGGAACGGGGAAGGCCGACTGGGTGCACGCGTGGACGTCGATGCCGCAGCTCACCGAGCCGCACAACCTGCCACCGGCGCCGTTCACGCAGGACGACCTGGTCATGAACGACACGACCCTGCGCCAGACCGTGCGGGTCACGGCGGGCGGGCGGCAGCTGCGGCTGCGCTTCTCCAACGCGTTCGGCGGGGCGGCGCTGCCCCTCACGAAGGTCGCGGTCGCGCTGCCCGCGAACGGTCAGGCGGGCGTCGCCGCCATCAAGCCCGGCTCGTCGCGGCCGGTCACGTTCCAGGGGCGGGCCGCCACCACCGTGCCGGTCGGCGCGCAGGCGATCTCCGACCCGCTGAGCTTCCCGGTCGCCGCCGGGACCAACCTCACGGTGACCCTGTACCTCGCCTCGGGCCAGGCCTCGAACAACGTGACCTCGCATCCGGGCTCCCGTACGACCTCGCATCTCCTCGCCGATGACCACGTCGCCGACACCGACCTGCCCGGAGCCACGCCGACCGACCACTGGTATCTGCTCAGCGGCATCGAGACCACCACCGAGGCCAAGGCGCTCGTCATCGTCGGCGACTCGCTGACCGACGGCCGGGGCTCGACCACCAACGGGAACAACCGCTGGCCCGACCTGCTGTTCAACCGGCTGAAGAACGTCCCGGTGCTGAACCAGGCCGCCGGGGGCAACCGGGTGCTCAACGACGGCCTCGGGCCCAACGTGCTGGCCCGGCTCGACCGCGACGTGCTCTCGACGACCGGCGTCGAGTGGCTGCTGGTCTTCGAGGGCGTCAACGACATCGGCACCGCCGAGGCGACCGAGACGGCGCAGAACCAGGTCGCCGCCGACCTCGTCGCCGCCTATGAGCAGATCATCGTCCGGGCCCAGGCCCAGGACATCAGGGTGTACGGCGCCACGATCACCCCGTTCGGCGCGAACACCCCCTACGACGACCCGGCGGGCCTGCGCGAGGCGACCCGGCAGAAGGTCAACCACTGGATCAGGACCAGCGGGAGGTTCGACACCGTGCTCGACTTCGACAGGGTGACCCGCGACCCGGCCAACCCGCGCCAGATGCTGCCCGCCTACGACACCGGCGACCACCTGCACTTCAACCCGGCCGGCTATCAGGCCATCGCCGACTCGGTGCCGGCCCGCCTGTTCCGCTAGGTCGACTCGCGGAGGACCAGCTCGGGCTCGAAGATGATCGACTTCGGGCGCCGGGCCGGGTCTTCGATCTGGGCCAGCAGGAGCCGGGACATCTCGGCCGACATGTCCTCGACGGGGTGCCTTATTGTCGTCAGCGGCGGTCGGCAGGCCAGAGCCGCCGTGCTGTCGTCGAAGCCGACGACCTTGAGGTCGGCCGGGATGTTCAGGCCCCGCGCGGCGGCGACCTCCAACGCGCCCTGGGCCATCAGGTCGTTGGCGACGAACAGGCCGTCGATCTCGGGGTGCTCGTCGAGCAGCCGGGTCATGGCGGCCTCGCCGCTCTCTTTGGTGAAGTTGCCCGCCACGGTCGGGATGTAGGCGTGGCCGTGGCGGGCCATCGCCTCACGGAAACCCGACTGGCGTTCCATCGACGCCAGCACGTCGAGCGGGCCGGAGATGGTGGCGACCCGTTCACAGCCGCGCTCCACCAGGTGGTCGGCGGCCATGCGCGCACCGGCGCCGTGGGCGAGGTCGACGTAAGAGATGGGGATCGGCTGGTCGGGGCGGGCGAACAGCACGACGGGGGTGCCCGACTCGGCCAGCATGGCCGGGAGGGGGTCGTCGGCGTGGGTGGTGACCAGGATCGCGCCGTCGACGTGGCCCTCGCGCACGTAGTCGACCACTTGGGCCCGCGCGTCGGCGGCCTCGGCCAGCATCAGCACCAGATGGACGCCGAGCGGGCGCAGGTGGCCGCTGATGCCCTCGACGACCCGGCCGAAGAAGGGGTCGGTGAAGACGCGGGCGAAGAACTGGCCCGCGCCGGAGACCACCAAAGCAATGGAACCGGTCTTGCCGGTGACCAGTTGCCGGGCGGCCCGGTTGGGGACGTACCCGACCTCGGCGATGGCCCGGCGGACCGCCTCCTGGATCGACGGATCGACGTTGCGGATGCCGTTGATCACGCGGGATACCGTCGCCCGGGAGACCCCGGCGGCCCGTGCCACGTCCTCCAGCGTGGGTGAGGCCACCCGATCTTCCCTCATGACCGCCACTTTAGCGGAGAGCGCTCTCCTTCAGAGAGGGAGTAACCGGACCGCGTCCAAGGCCAAAGTGAGGTCGACGATGTCCCGGGGACGGGACAGGGAGCGGCCGGTGAGCTGCTCGATGCGGCGGATCCGGTTGATGATCGTGTTGCGGTGGCAGTAGAGGCGCCCGGCCGCGCGGGCCGCCGAGCCCTCGCACTGGAGCCAGGTCTCCAGCGTCATCAGCAGGACCTCCTTGTCGGCGCCGTCCAGGGCGAGCAGCGGCCCGAGCACGCCGCCGACAAGATGGCCCGAGATCTCGGGCTGGCAGATGACGAGCACCGCAGGGAGCCGCTGGTCGAGCCGGGCGATCTCGGGGCCGCTGTCCACGCAGGTGCGCATCGCGAGTTCGGCCAGGCGGTGGGCGTCGCCCAGGTCGACCAGGCTCTCCACCACCGGGCTGACCCCGGCCACCCCGCTGACCACCAGGCGCAGGCCCTCGGTCAGGTCGTCCAGAGAAGCATCGCCGAGGGCGACCACGCCGACCTCGTGGCCGGTGCGCATGCGCCACATCAGGCGCATCTGGCCGATCTTCTCGGGCAGGCGGGTGCTCTCGTGGTCGTGGCGGATCGGGAAACGTACCGTCACCACCGCGAAGCGGGCCCGCTCGGGGAGGTCGAGCGCGGCCGCGGCGCCGTGCACCACACCGGCGTCGGCGGTGCCGTCGAGGAGGGCGTCGAGGAGGGCGTTGACGCGTTCGTGGTTGCGCCCGAGCAGTTCCTGCTCCCTTCTCCGGTAGGTGTTGCCGGCCACCAGCGCCTGCCGGTCGATGGCGTGCCAGACGATGGTGGCCACCCTGACCAGCACGCCGATGCGTTCGGGCCGCTCCCGCTCGACGTAGTCGACCAGGGCCGACCACATCACCTGCGCGGCCAGCCGGTACATGCGCATGAGGGAGTCGACCGGCAGCCCCTGTTCGGCCCGGCGGCGGGCCATCGCCTCGGTGAACGGCAGGTCGCGGCGGTCGCGCCGGTCCTGCATCATCGTGGTGATGCCGATGCGGAGCCCTTCCCTGGTGCTCTGCCAGTGGTCGTCGGCGGAGACGAACGTGCAGTAGGCCTCGTCGCCGCCGCGCACCCGGGTCACCAGTTCGTCGGTCAGCTCAGGGAGCCGCGCCAGCAGGGCTCCGGCCGCGTCGCGCAGCAGCTCACGGACTTCAGCGTCGTGCTGGTTCTGCGTCAGGGAGCGCATCTCCCCAACCTGCCATCCGCCCCGTTCCGGAACAAGGTTCGGTTTCGTTTCGTGACACGCCGTTGTGCGGTTGCACAACGGGGGTCGGTCATGAGTGGGCAGGGGTCGCGACTTCACCGGGGCATCTGGACGACGGTGCACGCGCGGGGTTTGGTGTGCACCACCGACGCTCTTGGAGGAATCACGTATGGCCGATCTCGCTGTCAGCGATCTGGTGGTGGGCTACGGGCCGGTGCGGGCGCTGCGCGGGGTGTCCATGCGGGTGCCGTCCGGGTCGATCGTCGCCGTGCTCGGCGCGAACGGCGCGGGCAAGTCGACCCTGCTCCGGGCGATCTCGGGCACGCTCCGGTTCCACCGGGGAAGCTGCGGGGGCACCGTTGCCTTGGGCGACCGGAGGCTGACCGGGCTGCCGGCCGCCGCCGTGGTGGCGCAGGGGGTCGTCCAGGTGCCGGAGGGGCGGCGGGTGTTCGCCCGGATGACGGTCGAGGAGAACCTCCGCGCGGGCGGTCTCGGCCGGCCTCGTAAAGCCTATGCAGCGGCACACGCACAGGTCGTCGAGCTCTTTCCCGTCCTCGCCGAACGGGCGAGGCAGCGGGCCGGGCTGCTGTCCGGCGGTGAGCAGCAGATGCTCGCGATCGGGCGGGCGCTGATGGCCGGGCCGACGACGCTGCTGCTCGACGAACCCACTCTGGGGCTGGCGCCGCTGATGGCGGCCCGCATCACCGAAACGATCAAGGAGATCAACAGTTTGGGCACCTCGGTCCTGCTCGTGGAGCAGAACGTGGCGATGGCCCTGTCGCTGGCATCGCACGCGTACGTCCTGGAGGTCGGCGAGGTGGTGCTCGAAGGGACCGCCGCCGAACTCAAGGAGAGCGACGAGGTGCGCCGGCGCTACCTCGGCATCGCCGACGCCGTGGAGGGCGCGCTCGAGACGCGCACGCTGTCGAGGTGGTCGTAATATGACTACGGCATACCAACCGGACGGTATGGAACCCCTCGAAGTGCGTGACGTGACCGTCCGATTCGCCGGGCTCACCGCGCTCGACAACGTGAGTTTCACCGTGGCGCCGGGGACCGTCCACGCCGTCATCGGGCCCAACGGCGCCGGGAAGTCGACCTGCTTCAACGTGCTGTCGGGGGTCTACAGGGCGACGTCCGGGAGCGTGCGGTTCGGCGGGGCCGAGCTCACGACACTGAAGCCGCATCGGATCGCGGCGCTGGGAGTGGCCCGGACGTTCCAGAACATCGCGCTGTCGCCCCGGGCGCCGGTGCTGGAGAACCTGCTGCTGGGGCGCCACCGGCTGACGTCGACGGGGTTCGTGTCGGCGGGCCTGCGGTTGCCGAACGCCCGGCGTGAACAGCGGCGCCATCTTCAACGGGTCGCCGAGATCGCCGACTTCGTCGGGCTGACCGGCAGGCTCGCGTTCCCGGTGGGGCTGCTGCCCTACGGCGTACAGAAGCGGGTGGAACTGGCCCGCGCGCTGTGCATGGAGCCGAAGCTGCTGCTCCTCGACGAGCCGGTGGCCGGGATGAACAGCGGCGAACGGCAGGAGATGGCCGAGCTGATCCTGTCGGTCCGCACCAGCCTCGGCATCTCGATCGTGCTGGTCGAACACGACATGGGCATGGTCATGCGGCTCGCCGACCGGGTCACGGTGCTCGACTTCGGCCGGCGCATCGCCGACGGAACCCCTGCCGAGGTGCAGGCCGACCCCGCCGTCATCGGCGCCTACCTCGGGACGGAGGGCACGTGACCACGTTCGTGGAGCTGCTCGTCAACGGACTCTCCATCGGAGCCGTGTACGCGCTCATCGCGCTCGGCTTCGTGATCATCTTCAAGGCGACCGAGGTCGTGAACTTCGCGCACGCGTCGCTGCTGCTGGCGGGCGGCTATCTGGTGGCCCGGCTGTGGCCCATTGTCGGGTTCTGGGCGGCGCTGCTGATCGGCATCGCCGCCGCCGCCCTGGTCGCCGCCCTCATCGAGTTCCTGGTGATCCGGCGGGCCAATGTGGCCTCGCACAGTGTGCTCGCGATCGTCACGATCGGCGTGGACATCGTGCTGACGACCGAGCTGACCCGGCAGATCGGCACCGACGTGCTGGCCATGGGCGACCCGTGGGGCAGCCAGGTCGTGCGGTTCGGCGGCGTGACCCTCGCGGAGACCCGCATCGTCGCCCTGGTGACGGCGGCGCTGCTGATCACGGCGTTCCTGCTGGCGTTCAAGTACACCGGCTGGGGCGTGGCGATGCGGGCCGCCGCCGAGGACGCCGAGACGGCCTCGCTCATGGGCATCCGGCTCGGGCGGGTGTCGATGAGCGCGTGGGCGGTCGCGGGCGCGCTCGCGGCGGTGGCCGCGCTGTTCCTGTGCGTCTTCCCGACGCCGGGCCTCGACCGGAGCACGTCGCTGGTGGCGCTGAAGGCGTTCCCGGCGGCGATCCTCGGCGGGCTCGACTCGACCACGGGCGCGCTGGTCGGCGGCCTGATCATCGGCGTGACCGAGTCGATGATGAGCGGCTACCAGAACGACATGGCGTTCCTCGGCCGCGGCATCGGCGACGTGGCGCCGTTCCTGGTGATGCTCGTGATCCTGCTCATCCGGCCCGCCGGGCTGTTCGGGACGAAGGAGCTGGCGCGTGTATAGGTACCTCGCCTGGACCGGCGCCGTCGTCGTGCTGTGCCTGGTGCCGTTCTACCTCGACGGTTTCTGGCTCCAGACCGGGCTGTTCGCGATGTCGGCCGCGATCGGCGCCATCGGCATCAACCTGCTCACCGGCGCGACGGGCCAGCTCTCGATGGGCCACGCGTTCTTCCTGGCGGTCGGGGCGTATGCGTACGTGTTCTTCTCCGCCGAGCCGACCGCGAAGCTGAGCGGGCTGGGCCTGCCGACGGGACTGGCGGCGGTGCTGGCGGTCGTCGTCGCCGGGGTGGCGGGCGGGCTGTTCAGCCCGATCGCCGGGCGGCTCAAGGGCGCCTACCTGGGCATCGCCACGTTCGCGCTGATCTTCGGGGGTCAGCACGTCCTGTTCAACGCCGAGCACCTGACGGGCGGCTTCAACGGCCGGGCGGTGCCGGAGCTGAACCTGTTCGGGTTCTCCTTCGGCGACGCCCCCGCGCTGGTCGTCCTTCAGGTCCCGTTCGGGACGCTGGAACGGCTGTGGTTCCTCGGCCTGGTCCTGGTCGCGCTGTCGATGGTCTTCGCGCAGGGCGTGCTGAAGGGCCGTCCCGGCCGGGCCATGAACACCATCCGCGACCACGAGATCGCGGCGGGCGTCATGGGGGTGCCGGTCGCGCGCTACCGGGCCGGGGTCTTCGTTCTCTCCAGCATGTACGGGGGCCTCGCGGGCGTCCTGCTCGCTCTGGTCTTCCAGCGGACCGTCCCGGAGTACTTCGGCGTGCTGCTCTCCCTCGACTACCTGGCCATGATCGTCATCGGCGGCCTGGGCTCGGTCGGCGGCGCCGTCCTGGGCGCCCTCTTCGTCTCCCTGCTCCCGCAACTGCTCACCAAATACAGCGACGCGATCCCGCTGGTGGCCACCCCGGGGACGCCGGGGGGCGTCTCGCCCGCCGAGGCCGCCCGCATCCTCTACGGCGCGGCCGTCGTCACGGTCGTGCTCTTCCTGCCGGGCGGCCTTCTCGGGCTCTTCCGCAAGATCCGCCTGAGACCGCCGCGCCTGCGGCTGCCCCTCTCCTCTCCCTCCCCCTCACCAGAAACCAGGAGTCCGCATGTCCCCTAACAGGAAGGCCGCGATCGCCATCGCGGTCCTGGCGCTCGCCGCGTCGGCCTGCGCCAGCGACAAGGCCACCGGCGGGGCGGCCCCGGCCACCGCGACGGGCGGCGACGGCGTCAAGACCGGCGCCGGGGTGACCGCAACGACCATCACCCTGTCCCTCCTCACCGACCTGACCGGCCCCTACGCCCCGCTCGGCAAGAGCGTCACGCAGGCCCAGCAGCTCTACTTCGAGCAGCTCAACGCGGCCGGGGGCATCTGCGGCCGGACCATCGAGACGGTGGTCCGCGACCACGGCTACGACGTGCAGAAGGCGATGACCGCCTACGCGGAGGTCGCGCCGCGCACGGCGGCGATCCCGCAGTTCATCGGGTCGCCGATGGTGAAGGCGCTCAAGGAGAAGATCACCGCCGACAAGATCCTGACGATCCCGAACGCGTGGGCCACCGGCCTGCTCGGCAGCGACGCGATCCAGGTGACGGGGACGACCTACGACGTCGACATGATCAACGGCGTCGACTTCCTGATGAAGGAGAAGGGCCTCAAGTCGGGCGACAAGATCGGTCACCTGTACTTCGAGGGCGACTACGGCGAGAGCGCCCTCGCCGGGTCGAAGTTCGCCTCGGAGAAGTTCGGGCTGACCCTGGTCGAGCAGAAGATCAAGGCCACCGACCAGGACATGACCGCGCAGGCCACCGCCTTCAAGAAGGCCGGGGTGAACGCGATCCTGGTGTCGGTCGGGCCACGCCAGGCCGCCTCGCTCGTGGGCGTGGCGCTGGCCTCCGGGCTCGACGTGCCGTTCATGGGGAGCAACTCCGCCTACAGCCCGCTGCTCCTCGACACGCCCGCCGCGCCCGCGCTGCTCAAGGACTACTACGTGGTGACGGCCGGGGCCCCGATCTCGGCGCCGCTGCCGGCGTACGAGAAGCTGATCAAGGACTACCAGGCGAAGTTCCCCGGTGAGCTGCTCGACAGCGGGGTGGCCTCCGGCTATGTGCAGGCCGTCATCGTCGGCGACGCCCTCAAGGCCGCCTGCGCGGCCAAGGACCTCTCGCGGGAGGGCATCATCAAGGCCCACCGGTCGCAGAGCGCCTGGGAGGGCGGCTTCGGCGGGACGCCGATGGACTTCACCGTGTACGACAAGCCGGCGTCGCTGTCGTCGTACATCGCCAAGCCGGACAAGGACGCGATCGGCGGCGCGGTGATCTTCAAGGAGCACTCGATCTCGGATCTGGCCAAGACCTACCAGGTCCCGCCGCCCGCCTAGCGGAGTGGCCGGGTGGGGTGGGTCATTCGTCGAGCCATCCCGCCCGGTCGACCACGTAGTCGTGGACGGAGACCGGCAACGACGCCCCCGTGATCGTCCGCCACAGGTCGTCGAGCCGGTCGACCCCGATCTCCACCGGATCCTGCCCGGGGAGCCCCACACAGCGCATGACCCAGTCGACGGCGCGGTCGAGCGCGTTCTGCTCCTCGGCCAACCTGACCAGCTGGCGGTAGGTCGCCGCCATGACGCGCCGGTCGCCCAGGGCGCCGTTGACCTCGATCGAGGTGCGGTACCAGGTCTCGGCGTCGGTCAGCCGGCCCTGCTCGTGGGCGACCCGGCCCAGGCCGTGGCGGCTGCTCGCCATCACCGGCCGGTAGTCGAGCGCCTCGCTGCCGGTCAGCGCGGTGCGGTACCACGTCTCGGCGTCGTCCCACTTTTTCCGCTCCTCGGCGACGCGGCCGAGCTGGTGCTGGACGGCGACCAGCGACTCGGTCACGGGGCGTTGCGGAAGCGCGCGGAGCAGGTCTTCGTAGGCGCTTCCGGCCTCGGCGAAGCGGCCTGCGGTCAGGTGGCGTTCGGCGTCGCCGGCGACCAGGGAGAACCACAGTTCACCGGCGGCGCCGTCGAGGGACGGGGCGATGCCGCCCGCGAACTCCAGTGTGCGGCGGGCCCGCGCGGTCCATTCGCGGCCCTCTTCGTCGAGGTCGCGGGACCAGCGTTCGGTGAGGACAGTCGCGATCTGCTGGGCGCTGCGCCACTGGCGGGTCTCCAGCGCGGCGCCGAACATGCCGGCGAGGCTGTCGTACTGGACGTGCAGGACGCGGGAGGCGATCTCGGCGTCGCCGTGGGTGAGCTGGTGGTGCAGCCGGAGGGCGAACCCGGCCGTGGCCTCCAGGAGGGCGAAGCGGGTCGCGGCGTACTGCTGGTTGAAGTCGCGGGGGCTCAGGGCCCGCCACTCGTCGGTCAGGTGGGTGCGCAGGGCGGGGTGGACGTCGTACATGCCCATGGCCATGGCCAGCGCCGAGCCGGTGCTGAGGCCCTGGCCGGTGTCGGTGTCGACGTGGACGCGGGTGAGCAGGCCCGTCGAGGCGGCGCGGTCGAGGACCGCGCGCCAGGCGCCGGGGCCGAGCCCGAGGAAGGCGTCGGGGGCCGACCAGAAGTGGGACATCATGCCGAGGACGTCGGCGATCACCACGCCGGGGAACAGCGACGCGGCGCCCAGGCGGCGGCGGTCGTCGGCCGACAGGTGGAGCAGGGCGTGGCGGGCCCCGGCCTCCAGCGGGTTCTTCCCGTCGTCGCGGAGGGCGGCCAGCAGGTCTTCGAGCTCGGTGGTCTCCAGGCGCGGCAGGATCAGCCGCATGCCGAGCGGGTGGCCCGCCAGGGCCGTCATCAGGTCGGAGAACAGCCACCGCTGCCGCCGGGACAGGGCCGCCGGGCGTGACCCGAGCACGTGGTCGGCGTAGCGGTTCGCCGCCTCGGGGGTCAGGCCGCCGACCTCGATCCGGGGCAGGTCACCGGCCACCTCGGCGCTCCGGGCGGTGAGCACGACCGCACTGCGCCCGGATGTGGCCACCTCGGTGGCGAAACCGGCCAGATCGGGGCTCGTGACGTCGTCCAGGATCAGGAGCAGCCGCCGTTCGGCGAGGAGGGCGCGCACCATCTCGCGGCGCCGGGTGCGGTCGGCGCGGGTGAACTCGGCGCCGAGGAGGCGCGAGCCGACGGCGGCGACGGCGTCGTCGGGGCCCGATCCAGGCCGCACGGTGTGCCAGACCACGCCGTCGGCGTCGGTGCCGCCGGTCGCCCGCCACCACTGGGCGAACGCCCTGGCCAGCTCGGTCTTCCCGATGCCGGGCGGCCCGTGCAGCAGCACACCCCGCCGGTCGTGGACGACCTCCTCCAGGTCGTAGAAGAGGTCGTCGCGCCCCACGAACGTGTCCTTCGCACGGCGGGGCGCGCCCGGAGCGCCGGCCAGGCCGGGGAAGCGCATGTCACGCCGCAGGTGGTGGACAGGGAGCGCCCAGTCGCCCAGCGGCAGCGGGCCGCGGGGGCTCGTCCGGTCGGGGTGTTCGGCCAGCAGGGCGCGGGCGGCGGTGACGGCGGCGGTGACGGTGTCGCCGGAGAGGAGACGCGTGTAGAGGCGGGTCAGGAAGTCGGCCGCCGCGATGGCGTCGATGCGGTGGGACAGCGCGACCACCGACGTCGCGGCGCCGGCCAGGGTGGCGGCGGCCTCGGGCGGGCAGGCGTTGACGATCACCACCGGCACGTCCTTCAGCGCCCCGGCGACGTCGTCGGCCGGTTCGGCCAGGCCGCCGCCGTCGAAGTGGACGACCTGGAACGGCTCGCCCTCGTCGAGGACCTCGCGGAGCCGCGCCACGGTGGGCGGCCGCAGCACGACGAGGTCGACGGCCTCGCCCAGCCGGTCGAGGAGTGGCCGGGAGATCATCGGATGGTCTCCCCTGACGGGCACGGTGAGCACCCGCAGCCGGTCGCCGACGTGTGACAGCGGCTCCGCCGGGTCGGTGCCGGGCCTGCCGCGGACCACCGCGACGCCGTCGAGGGCGAGGAACCGCGCACGGGCGGGATCGCGGAGCAGCTCCCACGGCAGGGCTAGGTGGTCCGGCGACACCGCGCGGATCACCAGCTCGACGGGCTCCTCCCCGGCGCGCGCCGCCTCGTAGACGGCCCTGCGGTCGCCGGAGCCGAAGACGGCCTCGAAGAGCGCCTCGCCCCAGGTGGCCAGGCGGGCGGCCTCGGTGAGGCCCCGGCTGGAGTCGACGCCGTAGGGGGCGCGCAGGTAGTCCTCCAGATACCACCGGAGGTCGGGCGGGTCGGGCGGGCAGGCGAACCCCGCGGGTTCACCGGTCTCCTTCTCCGCCGGCCACACCCGAAGAGTCGTCCGCCCGACCTCGTCGATGTCGAGCAGCAATCGATCCACCACCGCGTCGTCTCCCCCGAATTCCCGCTGATCATCCCATGATCATCAGGTGTCAGGGCGGCAGGTTGAGAGTCATGGAACAGTCGGCAAACGATGTCAGTTCGCGAACTTCCGGGCCATGTCACGTGCCCAGCGGGCGGCCGCGTCGGCGTCGGCGGCGCTGACGACGGAGCCCGTCATCCGGCTGAGGCGGTGCACCTGGTCGGCGTAGCCGAGGTGCTCCTTGGCCGCGTGTTCCCGGCAGGGCAGACAGGTCACGCTCTCGGGGCGGATCGACGTCATCGCGGCGGGGACCCGGGTTCCGCACCCGGTCTCCACGACGGTCGGCTCGTCGGGCACCAGACCGGTCGACGACACCAGCAGGTTGCGGTAGGCCGCGCCCGCCTGGAGGATCTTCCGGTCAACATGAATGTGACTCATCAGTACCGTATTAAACCGCTTCCCACCGCGAGTCGCCGAACCGGAACACCCGCAGCTCCTCCACGGGATGAGGATCACCGGGCCCGGTGGAGAGGGTGATGCCGGGGAGCAGGGTGCCGATCCTCACCTCGCGCAGGTTCCTGGCCGCCGCCATCAGGCCCTCCCGCGACGGGCAGTCCATGCGCTCCATCGTCGCCGCGAACGCCTGCGCGGACGTCCAGCCGAACATGACCTGGGAGCTCGACGGGTCGGCGTCGGGGGCGTGCCGGGCCACGGCGTCGAGGTAGGTCCGCACGTCGGGGTCGTCCGGCCAGGCGGCCGGGTCCTTGTAGAAGTTCGTGGTCAGCACGCCGCGCAGGACCTCGGGGCCGACGGCGGCGATCAGGGAGGGCGTGTTGGCGACGCCGTTGAGCAGGTGGAGCGGGTTCCAGCCGGTCATCGCGGCGTCGGCGGCCAGCGCCTGCGCGGCGAACTTGGGCGTGCCGACGTTGAGGAAGACGCCCGCCTCCGACTCGGCCAGGCTCGCCATCTGGGCCTGGACGTCGGCGTCCATGACCTCGTAGCTCCGGCGCGCGACCACCCGGACGCCCGTTCCGGCGACGGCCCGTTCGAAGGCGGTCAGGAGTTCACGGCCGAAGTCGTCGTTCTGGTAGAGCACGGCCACGGTGGCGTGCGGCCGTTCGTCCAGCAGGTAGTGGGCGAGGACGCGGGCCTCGGCGGCGTAGGTGGGCTGGAAGCCGATCGTCCACGGATAGGCGGGGTCGGCCCATTCGGAGGCGCCGGAGGCGACGAAGAGCTGCGGCACGCCGCGCTGGTCGGCGTAGGAGCGCACGGCGGCGGTGGACGGGGTGCCGAGCGTCTGGAACAGCGCGAAGACCCGGTCGGAGTCGACGAGCCGCCGGGCCTCCTCGACGGCGCGGGCGGGCTGGTAGCCGTCGTCGCGCACCAGGAACTCGACCTGCCGCCCGGCCACGCCGCCGTGCTCGTTCGCGTGGGCGAAATAGGCCGACACGCCCTGGGCGACCGCCGCGTAGGCCGACGCGGGCCCCGACAGCGGGTAGATCCCGCCCACGACCACCTTCTCGGGGTAGAGGCCGTCGGCGCGCTGACCGGCGCACTCGGCGGGGCTGTTCACCACCACCTCGGCCGAGGTCAGGCGGCACGCCGACACCAGGAGCAGGGCCACGAGCGCGAGCCGTCTCACGGCACGTCCTTCCGGAAGAAGGCCGGCGCCCGGCGCACGAGGCCGGTCACCCCGTTGGGCGCGACGGCGAGCACGAGGATGAGCGCCAGCCCGGGGACCAGCCCCGGCGCGGGCAGGAAGGTCACCACGACGGCGCCGATCACCGCGCCCGGCACGGTGCCGAGTCCGCCGATGACGATCCCGGCCAGCAGCGCGATCGACAGGGTGACGGTGAACGACTCGGGGGCCACGAACCCGGTCGTCCAGGTGAACAGGCAGCCCGCCAGGCCCGCGTACATGGCCGACCAGGCGAACGCCCGCGCCCGCGTCACGTCGGGCCGGATGCCGAGCGTCTCGGCGGCGCCGGGATCGGCCCGCAGCGCCGCCAGCGACCGTCCGGCCCCCGACCGGACCACCGACCGCATCACCGCGAACGCCACCGCCGCGACGGCGAGGACGAGCAGGTAGACCCACTGATCGTCGGCCAGCCCGGTGAAGGAGGGCGCGCCCGGGGTTCGCACCGGCAGCCCCATCGCGCCGCCGGGGGCGAACCTCCTGATCAGCGGCGGTACGGCCACCGCCACCGCGAACGTCACGACCGCCAGGTAGACCCCGCTCAGCCGGACCGCCGGGCGGCCGAAGGCGTGCCCGAGCGCGTAGGCGACCAGCCCGGCCACCGGCAGCGTCACCGGATGGGGCACGCCGAGCCAGAGTAGGACCGCCGCCGCGTAGGCCCCGATCCCGAAGAACGCCCCGTGGCCGAGCGAGATCTGCCCGCCGTGCCCGGTGACGAGGTCGAGCCCGAGCAGCGCCACGACGTAGACCAGCACGAGCGTGACCTGGTGGAGCGGGTAGGGCGGCACCACGAACGGCACCGCCACCGCCGCGAACGCGGCCACGCCCAGCGAGGTGCGCGGGTAGGGCCAGGCCCGGCGGCGGTCTCCGGCGTACTGCCCGACGGCCGGGCGGCGGTGCCCGGTGACGGCGCTCACGCGCGCACCCGCGCCAGGCCGCGCACCCTGATCGCCGGGAGCACCAGCATGATCGCGAGCGGCACCACGACCCGCAGGTCCGCCCACAGGTAGGTGCCGGTCAGCGTCTCGGCCACCCCGATGAGCAGGCCGCCGGTGACCGCCCCCACGGGGTGCGTGAAACCGCCGATCGCGGCGGCGGCCAGCGCCGAGACGAGGACGCCGCCCATCATCCCCGGCTCCAGGAAGACGACGGGCGCGACCAGCACGCCCGACACCGCACCGGCCCCGGCGGCCAGCCCCCAGCCGAGGGCGTGCACCCGCCCGACGCGGATCCCCGACAGCCGCGCGGCCCTCGGGTCGGCGGCGACCGCCCGGAGGGTCAGCCCGGCGCCGCTGTGGCGGATGACGACGTACAGCAGCGCGAGCACCCCGGCCACCACGCCCAGCGGGCCGACCACCCCGAGAGGACCGCCGGGGAAGGGGTTGGGGAAGGTGCGCAGCGCCGAGGTCCAGATCTGCGCGGCCAGGGCGTGGACGAAGACGTACAGGCCGATGGTCATGATGAGCGCCGCGTCTCCGGCCCGCCGCATCACGAGCCGCTGCGCGAGCGCACCCGCGGCGAACGCGGCCGCGACGGTCAGCGGGAGCGCCACCCAGTAGGACAGCCCGGCGTCGACGAACTGCCACGCCACGTAGGCCGACACCATGGCGAGCTCGCCCTGCGCGAAGTTGACGACCCCGGTGAACCGGTAGACCAGCACGAGCGCGAGCGCCAGCGCGGCGTAGACGGCGCCGGTCCCCAGACCGTGGACGACCTGGCCGATCACGCGACCAGCCGCCCGGCGTCGAGGGTCCGCACCCGGTGGGCGACCTGCGCGGCGGCGCGGGCGTTCTGCTCGGCGACGACGATCGTGCCGCCCTCACGCCCGGCGATGGCCGCGAGCGTCTGGAACAGCCGCGCCGTCAGCCCCGGTGACAGCCCCCGCGAGGGTTCGTCGAGCAGCAGCACCCGGGGCCGCCCCATGAGCGCGCGGCCGATGGCGAGCATCCCCTGCTCGCCGCCGCTGAGGGTCCCGGCGGGCTGCCGGAGGTGGGCCTGGAGCACCGGGAAGTAGGTGAAGACGCGCGCGAGGTCGTCATCGACGCCGCGTCGCGGCCACGGCCGCGCGAACGCCCCGACCCGCAGGTTCTCCTCCACGGTCAGCGGCCCGAACACGCCACGCTCCTCGGTCACGTGCCCGAGCCCCCGCCGCACGATCTCCTCGGGCGCCAGCCCCAGCACCGATACCCCGCCGACCTTCACCGCTCCCCGCGCCGCGACCAGCCCGGACAGCGCCCGGAGCAGAGTCGTCTTCCCGGCCCCGTTGGGCCCGAGAACCAGAACGATCTCCCGCTCCCCCGCCACGAGATCGACCCCGTGCAGCACCCGCGCGGCCCCATATCCGGCTCGCAAGGCCCTCACCTCAAGCCCGTTCACCGCATCACGGTCATTTCGCGGAGGATCAGCGGGCCGCCCACCCGCAGCTTCGCCATGGCCGAACCCGCGACGACGAACGAGAGGCCGAGTGGTACGCCGACATGCACTGCCATCACCGCGCCCCCAGGCAGGCCGCGATCACGGCGGGGTCCCGGCGTACGACGTAGGTGGGACCGTCGGCGATCTTGTGGCCGAGGTCCAGGCAGACGATGCGTTCGCACAGGCCCAGGACGAACTCCATGTGGTGTTCGACCACGATGACCGTCATCCCCGTCTCCCGGTGCAGGTGGCGGATGAGGCCCGCCAGCGAGAGCGCCTCCTCCGGGCTCAGCCCTCCGGCCGGCTCGTCGAGCAGGAGCAGCCTCGGCTGAGCGGCGATCGCGCGGGCGATCTCCACCCGTTTCAGCACGCCGAAGGGCAGCCCGGCCGCCGGGTGGTCGGCCACGTCGAGCAGGCCGAACCGGTCGAGGACGGCGTCGGCGTGGCTGCGCAGGCGCCGTTCCCCGTCCCACGCGAACGCGGCCCGCCAGAACCCGGCCGCGCCGAACCGGTGGGCGCCGGTCATCACGTTCTCCCGGACCGACAAGCGCGGGAAGACCGTCGGCTGCTGGAAGGTCCGGGCGATGCCGCACCCGGCCACCAGGTGGGGCGGGAGCCCGAGGATGTCCTGGCCGCCGACCCGGATGCTCCCGTCGTCCGGGTCGCGGCGGCGGGTCACGCAGTCGAACAGGGTGCTCTTGCCCGCGCCGTTGGGGCCGATCAGGCCGACCAGCTCGCCCGGCCCGGCCATGAGCCCGACGGCGTCGAGCGCGGTGACGCCGCCGAATCGCACGGTCAGGCGCCCGATCTCCAGCATGTACGCACCACCGCCTCGCTCACTGCATGCCGACGGAACGGTGCAGAGTCTTGGCAGCGGCGGCCCTGTCGCGCATCGGTGGAATCACCAGTCTTCGCCCGTCATGGAAAGTCTCACCGCAGGTGGAGACGGGTGTCAGAACAAGTCAACACATTCCTTTCATATCCCCCTTTCAGCCGCTTCACGTGGCCGTAACACTGGGGTGATGTCAGCCCTCCCCGCCTCACCCGCCTCCGGGCTCCCGCACCTGCGGGGCCGCGACGCCGAGCTGACCGCCCTGCGGGGGTTGCTCGCCGGGGCGAGGGCCGGGTCGGGGGGCGCCCTGCTGCTCACCGGCGCGGCCGGGACGGGCAAGTCGGCGCTGCTCGACCTCTGCGCCGCCGAGGCCGCCGACCTGCTGATCCTGCGGGCGCGTGGGGTGGCCTGCGAGAGCGACCTTCCGTACGCCGGGCTGCACGGCCTGCTGCGCCCGATCCAGGACCGGCTGGCCGCGCTGCCGAAGGCCCAGGGCGAGGCGCTGACCGAGGCGCTCGACCTGGGGGCGCCGACGGGGCGGCTGGTCGTCCCGGCCGCCGTGCTCACGCTGCTGTCGCTGGCGGCGGCCGACCGGCCGGTGGTCGCGGTCGTCGACGACCTGCACCACCTCGACGCGCCCAGCCGCGAGGCGCTGCTGTTCGCCGCCCGGCGCCTGGCCGGCGAACCGGTGGCGCTGCTGCTCGGCGCGCGGGCCGACGTCTGGGCCGGCGCGGTGCCCGTCAGGGCGCTCGAATGCCTCGACGAGAAGGCCGCCCACGAGCTCACCGACGACCTGGTCAGCGGCGGCGTCCCCGACGAGCTGCGGGCCGCGCTCGACCAGATCGCCCGGGGCAACCCGCTGGCCCTCACCGAACTCGCCCTCGCCCTCACGCCCGAGCAGCTCGCCGGGACGGCCGCCCCTCCGGCGACGCTGCCGCGCGAGGGGCGGTTGTGGCGGGCGTACACCGACCAGATCGAGGACCTGCCCGGCCCGACGCGGGACCTGCTCCTGCTGCTGGCCGCCGATCCCCGCGTCGACACCGCCGCGCTGGTGAAAGCGTTCGACGGCGACCCGTTCACGGCGCTGGAGGCGGCCGAGCGGGCGGGGGTCGTCGAGGTCACCGGCGAGCGGTTCCGGTTCCGCGACCCGGCGGCCGGTCCGGTCGTCTACCACAACGCGTCGCTGCTGGCCCGCCGCGCCGCCCACCGATCGCTCGCCGGGGCACTGGCCCACCACCGGCTCCGGCGAGCCTGGCACCGGGCCGCCGCCCTCGACGGCCCGCCCGAGGAACTGGCCGACGAGCTGGAGGCCGCCGCCACCGCGACCGGCGCGCCGTGCCCGTTCCCGGAGCTGTCGCTCGCCTACGAGCGTGCCGCCGAACTGAGCACCCGGAGCGACACGAAGGCGACCCGGCTGGCCGCCGCCGCGCAATATGCCCGGCTCGAAGGCCGCCCGCACCGCGCGCACGCCCTGCTCGACCGGCTGCGCAGCGGCACCATCTCGGCCGAGCTGCGCCAGCAGGCCGAGAGCATCAGGGCCAGGCTGGAGTTACGCGGCGGCGAGACCAGCTTCGCCCGCGACGAGCTCCTCGCGGTCGCCGCCTCCCTGCTCGAACGCGACCGCGCGATGGCGGTCAGGGCGCTGGTGCGCGCCGCGGAGGCCAGCTATCTCGCCGGAGACCACCAGCGCTTCGTCGTCATCGCCCGCGACGCGCTGACCCTGCGGCGCGACGACGACCCGCCCGCGATCCGGCTGATGTTCGAATATCTGACCGGCATGGCCGAGTCGTTCCGTGGCCGCCACGCCGAGGCGCAGGGCCCGCTGCGCCGGGTCGTCGAGCTGGCGCCGCTGGTGCACAGCCCTTCGGTGCTGGTCTGGGCGGCGGTGTCGAGCCTCATGCTGGGCGACGACGCGCAGGCGTTCCGCCTGTCCACCCGGGCGGTCGAGACGGCCCGCGCGCTGGGCGCGGTGGCGACCGTGCCGCAGGTGCTGGAGTTCGCGATCAACAGCGAGTACTGGCTCGGCCGGTTCGCCTCGGCCGCCGCCAACGCCTCGGAGGGCCTGCGCTTGGCGCAGGAGACCGGCCAGCGCGGCAGCGCCGGGCAGCACCTCGGCTGGCTGTCGCTGATGGCCGCCGTGCAGGGCGACGAGGAGACCGTCCAGACGCGGGCCCGCGCCGCGATCGAACTCGCCGGGGCCCACGGGGTGAGCGTCGCGGGCGCGCTGGGCAACTGGGCGCTGGCCCAGATCGACCTGGCGTCGGGCCGCCCGGCGGCGGCGGTGCAGCGGTTGCGGCCGACCGCGCGGGCCGACGTGCGCAACACCCATCTGGTCGTCCAGGTCACCGCGACCCCGCATTTCGTCGAGGCGGCGGCCCGCACCGGCGAGCGGAACCAGGCCACCCGCGCCCTGCGCGTCTTCGAACGCTGGGCCGACAGCACCGGCAGCCCCGACCGCCGCGCGCTCGCCGTACGCTGCCGCGCCCTCCTCGCCGCGCCCGGCGAGGCCGACGAGTTGTTCCGCACCGCGCTCGACCTGCACCATCAGGGCTTCTCCGAGTTCGAAACGGCCAGAACCGAGTTGTTGTACGGCTCCGCTCTGCGCAGGGACCGCCGTCCGGGCGCCGCGAGGGAGCACCTGTACAGCGCGCTCGACACGTTCGAGCGATACGGGGCGAGGCTGTGGGTCGACCAGGCGCGCAGTGAATTGCGCGCGGCCGGAGAAGCGGTACGGACGACCCGGCCGAAGGCGGCCGAAGAATTGACGGCCCAGCAGTTCCAGATCGCCAGAATGGTCGCCGACGGCGCCACCAATCGGGAGGTCGCGGCCCAGTTGTATTTGAGCCCGCGCACCGTGGAACACCACCTGCGGAACATCTTCGCGAAACTCGACATCCGGTCGCGGGTCGATCTGGTCCGCCTGCTGACGTGAACGGGACGGCCCGCGCGCGCGACCAGTCAGAGGAGTGGGTGGGATGCTCCCCCTGCGCGCACGGACCGTCCGGTCAGGCGCCCGGGTCCAGGACGACGGCGTCGAACAGGGTGCCGTAGTCGTGGTCGCGGGCGAGATGGAGGTAGCCGTCGGCGTCGAGGCGGCCGCGTTCGCCGGTGCGCAGGACGCCGCGTAAGTCGTCGCCCCTCGCCAGGTCGGCCGCCGAGCGGACCGAGCCCATGCCGACGGTGTCGCCCTCGTAGACGACCTCGCCGCCCACGATGGACAGCGCCCCGCCGGGCAGCGCAGGGCCGACCGAGCCGGGGCGCGCGTGGCCGGGCGGGGTGGCGGCGATGCCGTACAGGAGGGAGGCGAATCCCTCGGGCGGGGCGCCGCCGATCATGGTGAGGGTGCGCAGCGAACGGTGCCGGACCGGCGCCCAGCCGAGGCGGTGCAGCAGCGCGAAGACGCGCGGCGAGGCGGCGAACGACCCGCACGCCCAGCGTTCCGCGGCGTCCCAGAACTCCGCGTCGGCCACCGAGCCCTCGGCGGCGACGACGGCCGCCCCGGCCGCGAGGTTGGCGTTGAGCAGCGCGAGACCGGCGCCGGTGAACAGCGGCGGGCTGGTCAGCGTCGCGTCGCCGGAGCGGATGCGCAGCGCCCGCGCCACCGCCGCCCCCTCGGCCTGTACGGCCCGGCGGGACAGCCGCATCCCGCCGGGCCCGTCCAGGAGCACCACCGCCAGGTCCGGGTGGACCGGGGCGCCGGGGTCCGTGCGCACCCAGGCGCGCCCGTCGGCCCGATATCCGGGCGGTGGTGCCCCCGGCGCCCCGAGCAGGACGGCCGGCGCGAACCGGGCCACGAGTTCGCCCGCGCGGGAGCGGACGAGCCGTGGATCCACCGGCGCCACCGGACGCCCCGAGCGCAGCGCGGCCAGGTAGGTGATGATCACCTCGGCCGTCGAGGGCGCGGCCAGCATCAGCAGCCCCTCGGGCAGCCGGGCCAGCCGCAGCGTGGCCCGCTGGATGGCCCGCCGCAGCACGGGCCCGTAGTAGATCTCGTCGGTGCCCGCGTCGATCACCCGGGTGTCCCGCGGGTCGGGCGCGGGACCGTCCTGGCCGGGCCCGCCCGGCCGCGCGGATGCCCGGCCGCGCGGGGGGTTCGGGGCGAGCCCGGACAGGAGCCGGGGGTGCGGAATCGCGGCGCAGATCCGCTGCGGAGGCATGGGCGCTCCTCGGACTGAGGGGGTGCGTGCTCTGGGACCGTGAGCGTAGGACGGTCGATTCCCGCGATGCCACGACTGGTTCCAAATATTGGAACAAATGGCATCTATGCCGGTTCAGCCCGCGAGCCGGGCCGTTCTCAGCGTCACCGCGAGTTCGTGACCCGCGCGGCGGACCGCCGTCTCCGGCGGCCCGGTCTGGAGCAGCGTGATCGGTCCCGAGACGCCCACAGCCACCACGCCGAAGTTCGGCACCCCCAGCACCGGGACGGCGATCGCGCTCAGGCCCTGGACGTACTCCTCGACGCACCACGCCACCCCCTGCCGGCGGATCACCGCGAGCTGGCGTTCGAGCACGCCGGGGTCGGTGATGGTGCGGTCGGTGTGGCGGCGCAGCGGCATCCGGGGGTCGGCCGGGGCGCCCTGGTAGGCCAGCAGGACCTTCCCGGCCGCCGTGCAGTGGAGGGGCGCGAGCTCGGCCGTGCGCCACAGGGCCTTGGAGTGGGTGCGCGGGTAGAGGGTCATCACGTACTCGGCCTGGCGGTCGGTCAGGACCGCGATCGAGACGATCTGGCGGGTGGTCTCGTACAGCTCCAGCAGGTGGGGGGTGGCCATCCGGCGCAGCCACTGGAACTGCCTGACCCGCTCGGGCTGGGCGTAGGTCCGCAGCGTGGCGGCCACGCGGTAGTCGGCTCCGGTACGCCCGACGAGGTCGTCCGCCTCCAGGGCGGCGAGTAATCGGTGCACCGTCGACTTGGGCATCTGGACCTGGCGTGCCAGGCTGGTCAGACTGACCGGGTCTGGTGACGTCGCGAGAGTGCGCAGGACGACCATGGCTTTCGCCAGCGTGCCGATCCGTTCCATGACGGCCCCTTCAGCGGTTGACGTCCCCGAAAAAAACCGACCGGAATGTATTTTTATAGGGCCGACTCGGGGCGAACTGAAGGGGGGACAGGAGAACCTGTCCGTCAGGTGAGGGCGAGGGCCTCGGCCCGGCGCACGGTGGCCCGGGGCGAGGGTTCGGCCTGGATGCCGAACAGCACGACGCGCCACATCTCGCGCAGCCGCTCCTCGGTGTCGGCGCGGCCCATCGTGTCGCTGACCTGGAAGACGCCGAAGAACGAGCTCACCACGACGCGCGCGGCCTCCTCGGGCGAGACGCCCTCGGCGAGCTCACCGGCCCGGCCGGCCGCCTCCAGCACCTCGGTGAACGCGATCTCCCAGGCGCCGACGTTGCGGTCGAGGGCCAGCCGCGCCCCCGCGCGCATGACGGGCTCGTCGCGGAACGCCCTGGTGATCGCGAAGGTCAGCGCGACCACGATCACGACCGGGTCGGACTCCTCGTTGCAGAAGCGCCTGACGAGGGCGGGCCACCGTTCGAGCTGCCGCTCGACGATCGCCTCGGCCACCGACTCTTTGTTCGGGTAGTGGAAGTAGATCGCTCCCTTGGTCACCCCGGCCCGCTCGTGGATCTCGGTCAGGCTGGTCCCGGCGTACCCGTTGGCCGCGAAGATCTCGGCGGCCGCGCGGAGCAGCCGTTCACGGGTCGCCAGTGCACGCTGCTGCACGGCCCTCGCCTCCTACCGGGCCCCGACCCCACAGACGCGGCCCTTTCAGAGGTTAACACGGGAAGAATCTACCAAATCGGGTAACGGACCCACTACGGATAATCACCGACCATTTCCCTATTTTGTGGTCGAGTCATCCGAATGCAAACTCGTAATTGACACTTCAAAGATCGCCCCTGCATTATTGATCCGTTCGGCCAGCCCAATGAGGTTTCTCGCGCGGGCCCCCTGAATTGTTTTGCTTCGCCGCAGGAACAGGAGTCGAGTTGACCGTTGAGAACGAGCAATTGAGCCTGGGCACGGCGGCGGCCAGAAAACTGGCCACCACCACCAAGACCGTCCCCCAGATGCAGGGCATCAGCAGCCGCTGGCTGCTCAAGGTCCTCCCCTGGGTCCAGGTCTCGGGCGGCGCCTACCGCGTCAACCGCCGCCTGTCCTACGCCGTCGGCGACGGCCGCGTGACCTTCACCGTCCAGTCGGGCCAGGTCAGGGTCATCCCGGCCGAGCTCACCGAACTCCCCCTGCTCCGGGGTTTCGACGACCCCGACACCCTGACCGCGCTCTCCGAGCGCTTCACCCAGCGCGAGTTCTCGGCGGGCGACGTCCTCGTGGAGGCGGGGCAGCCGGCCGACCACGTGATCCTCGTGGCCCACGGCAAGCTGACCAAGATCGGCACCGGCCCCTACGGCGACCAGGTCGCCCTGGGCCTGCTGGCCGACGGCGACCACATCGGCGACCACACGCTGCTGGCCCCCGGCACCTGGGACTTCACGGTCAAGGCCACCACGGCCGGGACCGTGCTGACCCTCCCCCGCGGCGAGTTCGAGCGGCTCGTCGACCAGTCCGACGCGCTGCGCGCCCACGTCGAGTCCTACCAGGCCGGTTCCGGCCGCCCGCAGGACGAATACGGCGAGCACGCCATCGAGCTGTCCTCCGGCCACCACGGCGAGACCGCCCTGCCGGGCACCTTCGTCGACTACGAGACCTCACCCCGCGAATACGAACTCAGCGTCGCCCAGACGGTCCTCCGGGTGCACTCCCGGGTGGCCGACCTCTACAACGACCCGATGGACCAGATCGAGCAGCAGCTCCGCCTGACCATCGAGGCGCTGCGCGAACGCCAAGAGCACGAGATCGTCAACAACCGCGAGTTCGGCCTGCTCGCCAACGCCGACCTCAAGCAGCGCACCCACACCCGGTCGGGCCCCCCGACCCCCGACGACGTCGACGAACTGCTGTCGCTGGTGTGGCGGGAGCCGTCGTACATCCTGGCGCACCCCCTCGCCATCGCGGCCTTCGGGCGCGAGTGCAGCGCTCGGGGCGTCTACCCCACCAGCGTCGACGTCGGGGGCCACCACTTCCCGTCGTGGCGCGGGGTGCCGATCCTGCCCTGCAACAAGATCCCGGTGACCGAGACCCGCACCTCTTCGATGATGGTCGTGCGGCTCGGCGAGGAGAAGCAGGGGATCGTCGGCCTCCACCAGGTCGGCATCCCCGACGAATACCAGCCGTCCCTGTCCGTGCGATTCATGGGCATCGATGAGAAGGCCATCATCAAATATCTGGTGAGCGCCTACTATTCGGCCGCGATCCTCGTCCCCGACGCCCTCGGAATTCTGGAGAACGTCGAAGTCGGTCATTAACAAATGGTTCCCCCAGGGCGGCCCGTGCGTGAATTCCTCGGGCCGCCCTTTTTGTTTACCTTCAGCAAGGGAGTGGCGTGAACGATCAACTGAGCCTGGGCACGGCGGCGGCCAGAAAACTGGCCACCACCACCAAGACCGTCCCCCAGATGCAGGGCATCAGCAGCCGCTGGCTGCTCAAGGTCCTCCCCTGGGTCCAGGTCTCCGGCGGCGCCTACCGCGTCAACCGCCGCCTGTCCTACGCCGTCGGCGACGGCCGGGTCACCTTCACCGTCCAGTCGGGCCAGGTCAGGGTCATCCCGGCCGAGCTCACCGAACTCCCCCTCCTGCGCGGCTTCGACGACCCCGAGGCGCTCGACGCCCTCGCGGGCCGTTTCGTCCAGCGCGACTTCGCCGCCGGTGACGTCATCGCCGGAGAGGGCGCCCAGGCCGACGAGGTGATCCTGGTCGCCCACGGCAAGCTCACCAAGGTCGGCACCGGCGCCTACGGCGGCGAGACCGCGCTCGGCCTCCTCGGCGACGGCGACCACGTCGGCGACCACGCCCTGCTCGCCCCCGGCACGTGGGACTTCACCGTGAAGGCCACGACGGCGGGCACGGTGCTGACGCTCGACCGGCGCGCGTTCGAGGAGATGGCCGACCGCTTCGAGACGCTGCGGGCGCATGTGGAGGCGTACCGGAGCAGCCCGGAGAAACCACAGGACCGGCACGGACAGGCGGAGATCGCCCTCGCGGCCGGCCACCACGGCGAGGCCGCGCTTCCCGGCACCTTCGTCGACTACGAGACCTCGCCCCGCGAATACGAACTGAGCGTCGCCCAGACCGTGCTCCGGGTGCACTCCCGGGTGGCCGACCTCTACAACGACCCGATGGACCAGGTCGAGCAGCAGCTCCGGCTCACGATCGAGGCGCTGCGCGAACGCCAGGAACACGAGATCGTCAACAACCGCGAGTTCGGCCTGCTCGCCAACGCCGACCTGAAGCAGCGGCTCCAGTCGCGGTCGGGCCCGCCCACCCCCGACGACATGGACGACCTGCTCTGCCGCCGCCGCAAGACCCAGTATTTCGTGGCCCACCCCCAGGCCATCGCCGCCTTCGGTCGCGAGTGCACCAAGCGCGGCATCTACCCGACCAATGTGGAGGTCGAGGGCGCTCGCCTGACGGCCTGGCGCGGGGTGCCGATCCTGCCGTGCAACAAGCTGCCGATCAGCGAGTCCCGCACCACCTCGATCATGGCGATGCGCCTGGGCGAGGACAACCAGGGTGTGGTGGGCCTGCACCAGACCGGCATCCCCGACGAATACCAGCCCGGCCTGAACGTGCGGTTCATGGGCATCGACGACAAGGCGGTGATCAACTACCTGGTCAGCGCCTACTACTCGGCCGCGATCCTGATCCCCGACGCGCTCGGCGTCCTGGAGAACGTGGAGCTAGGACACCGATGACGACGACCGAGACGGGGGCTCGCGACGTCGCCGAACTACTGACCTGGAGCCGCGAACTGGCCCAGCCCGCGATCCGGGAGGCGGTCGACTCACTGCCCGCCTCGATGCGGCACATCTCCGGCTACCACATGGGCTGGTGGGACGAGCGGGGCCGTCCGATCACCAACGGTTCCGGCAAGTCGGTGCGGCCGGCGCTGGCCCTGCTGGCCGCCGAGGCGGCGGGCGGCACGGCCGAGGGGGCGCTTCCGGCCGCGGTGGCGGTCGAGCTCGTCCACGACTTCTCGCTCCTGCACGACGACGTGATGGACGGCGACGCGACCCGGCGTCACCGGCCGACGGCGTGGCGGGTGTTCGGGGTGAGCCAGGCGATCCTGGCCGGCGACGCCCTGGTGTCGCTGGCGTTCGCCCGGCTGGCCGAGAGCGGGCATCCGCTGGCCCACGAGGGCGCCCGGCTGCTCAACGCCACGGTCCTCGACCTGCTCGACGGCCAGAGCGCCGACGTCGGGTTCGAGGAGCGGGCCGACGTCACCCTGTCCGAGTGCATGCGGATGGCCGGGTCGAAGACCGGTGCGCTGATCTCGTGCGCCTGCGCGCTGGGTGCCCTCTACGGGGGCGCCGACGCGAGGGCGATCGAGCACCTGCGGGCCTTCGGCGCCGAGCTGGGGCTGGCGTTCCAGCTCGCCGACGACCTGCTCGGCATCTGGGGCGACCCGGCGGTGACCGGCAAGCCGGTGTTCTCCGATCTGGCCAACCGCAAGAAGTCGCTTCCGGTGGTGGCCGCGCTCACGTCCGCGACCGGGGAGGGCGTGGAACTGGCCGAGATCTACCGGTCGGAGGCCGTCCTGTCGGAGGCCGAGCTGGCCAGGGCTGCCGAGCTGGTGGAGCGGGCCGGTGGCCGCGACTGGTGCCGCGAGAGCGCCGACGGCCTGCTCGCGCGGGCCGCAGGTCACCTGGCCGAGGCGGACCTGGAACCCCGCGCGGCGGCCGAGCTGACGGCGATGTCGACGCTGATGGCCCGGCGGACGCTCTAGGAAATGATGGTGCGTGGCGGTCAGGTGGCGGTCAGGTGTAGGTGTCGAACGCGAGCTTGACCGCCACGACCAGCCCCGCCACGGCGGTCAGGATCCGCAGCGACTGGCCGGGCAGCCGCCGGGCGATGAAGGGCCCGATCCAGCCGCCGATGATCATCCCGATCGCGAGCGGCACGACGACGTCCCAGCGCACCGGTCCGAACAGGATGAAGCCGAGGGCCGCGACCCCGTTGGAGCCCATGGCGATGACGTTCTTGACCGCGTTCACGTGGGCCGGGCTCTGGTCGAGCGCCGCCGCCAGGATGGCGAACATGATCACGCCGCCCGCGGCTCCGAAATAGCCGGTGTAGATCGAGACGGCGTACACCCCGATCCAGAGATTGCGCCCGTACAGCGCCGCCGATTTCGGCGCCCGCAGCAGCACCAGCGACGCGCCCGCGACCAGCACGGGCGCGACCAGCTCGAACGCCCTCGGCGGCGTGAGCAGCAGCAGCGCGGCGCCGGTGGCCCCGCCGAGCGCCGTCGCCGTCAGCAGGCGCAGCACCAGCGGCGCCTGCCCCTTGAGCTCCGGCCGCGACGCCACCGCCGACCCGACCCCGGTGAACGTGAGCGAGACGGTGTTGGTGACGTTGGCCGCCAGCGGCGGCAGCCCGAAGGCGAGCAGGGCGGGATAGGAGACGATCGACGCGAGGGAGACGACCGTGCTCACGATCCCCGTCGCCACCCCCACCAGGGCAAGGACGAGGATTTCCACGCACCGAACTCAATCACAAGATCATCTCAGTACGCGGCCGGGGAGGACGCCACCGCCTTCGGGGTCACCCGGTGGTCGCTGAGGTGCAGGTCACCACCGAGGTCGGGCCGCAGCTTGTCGAGGGTCTCGCGGGTCCCGAGCACGGTCCACAAGCGGCCCACGAGATGGGGGTTGTACTCGGGCGCCTGGTCCATCCAGGCGTCCTTCCCCTTCTCGGTGGCGAAGGTGTTCACGAAGAAGTCGCCGGCCGCGGTCGAGCAGGCGCCGGTACGGAGCTCCTCGGCGTCGACCTGGATCTTCACCTTGCACCCGACCTTCTCCGCGAGTTCTTCGACGGTCGGGGCGGGCCCGGAGTCCACCTTGGCGGCCGCGACCGGAGCCGGGTCGGATTCCTGATAGGCCGTTCCCGCGACCGGGTCGCCGCCCGAACAGGCGGACAGCGACACGACGGCCAGGGCGGCGACGGCAAGGGCGGCATGGCGCGAAACAGTCAGCACGCTCGGGGATACGCGCGATCGAGAACGGCGGTTCAATCAGGTGAACCGAAGTGACCCCTGGGGCGTCCTTCTGGCAAGGGAGGCCCGAATGGACGTCCTGGACAACCTCCTGGACGGGGATCTTCGTTTGGAGCTCGTCCTCGTGGAGGCCCTCCAATGGGAAGCCGATCGGCTGGCCGCCCCGGCCGATCGCTGAAAGGCACGACTGTCCCGCCCCTTGACGTGAGGGGCGGGACTTTGCGCATGCGAAGCTTTTTTGCGGGAAGTTCCCGATCGATCCGCTGTCGAAAGGGAGTTCTTCTGATGACCGATGTCGTGGTGGTGGGTGGAGGCGTCGTCGGCCTCACAACGGCGATCGCTTTGAACGAGGCCGGTCTCCGCACGATCGTCTGGACGGCCGAACTGCCCAGGCGGACCACCTCCGCCGTCGCCGGAGCGCTGCTGGGCGGCCCCGTGATGACCGAACCCCGCGAAGACGCGGTGCGGTGGCAGACGACCGGCTTGGAGATCTTCAACGAGCTCGCCGCCCGGCCGCACACCGGCGTCACCTCCGCGCGCGGGCGCCTGGTCTCCCGGCTCGGCCCCGGGACCCCTCCGTGGGCGAGCGACCTGCCCGGCTTCGCCGAGTGCTCCCCCGAGGAACTGGCGGGTTTCCCGACGGGTTTCTGGATCACCAGCCCCGTCGCCGACATGCCCTGTTATCTCGACTACCTGGTCGACCGGCTGTGCCAGTCGGGCGGCGACATCGAGGTGTGCACGGTGGCGTCCCTGGAACAGCCGACCTCGGTGGCACCGATCGTGATCAACTGCGCGGGCGTGGCCGGAGGAACCCTGGCCTGCGACGACTCGGTGACCCCCGTGCGCGGTCAGCACGTGGTCGTCGAGAACCCCGGACTGACCGAGTTCTTCTACGAGGGCGGCGCCGACGACGACTGGACGGGCTTCTTCCCGCACGGGGACCACGTGGTGCTGGGCGGGAACGCCCGATCGGGTGACTGGAGCCTGGAGCCGGATGATCGGCAGACGGCCGACATCATCAAGCGGTGCGCCGAGGTCGAGCCCCGGCTGGCCGACGCCCGAGTGATCAAGGTGGACGTCGGGCTCCGGCCGGGGCGCCCGTCGATCCGGCTGGAGGAGCAGCAGGTCGACGAGGGGCGGCTGATCCACAACTACGGGCACGGAGGCGTGGGGGTCAGCATGAGTTGGGGCTGCGCCCTGGACGTGGTGAAACTGGTGTCCGCCTGACTTCGGTCAGGACAGGTGGCGTTCGATGGAGGCCACCTTCTCCGCCATGCGGCCCGGCTCTCCCGTGCGGATGTCGGCCTTCAGGACCAGGCTGACCCGGTCGCACCTCGCCTCCACGGCCGCGACCGCCGCCTGGACGACGGCCATGACCTGGTCCCAGGTCTCGCCCTCGATCGTGGTGAACATCGAGTCCGTCTGGTTCGGCAGGCCCGAGGCGCGGACGACGCGGATGGCCTCGGCGACGTATTCGCCGACCTCCTCGCCCTTGCCGATGGGGGTGACGCTGAACGCGACGAGCACTGACATGACCTGACCTGCTCTCTTGGTAGCGTTGAACCAATATGGGCGATCTTGGGCATCAGGTGTGGTTCGACGTCGCCCCGCACGATCATCATTATGCGCACGAGGGAATCCTGAGCCGATGAAGCCCCCCACGACGGCCTCCGTCATCGACGACGCGTCCCGGCCCCGGTTGCCCAAGCGGGACCTCCACGCGCTGTCTCCCCGGCAGCGGGAGATCGGCAACCGGCTGGTCCTCATCCACAACCATCTGCGGCAGGAGCTCGCCCGGATCGGGGAGGCCGTGGAGCAGGTCGCCGACGGGCGGGCCGAAGCCGGGGCCGTGCGGTCGATGATCAACGAGCTGACCATGCGGCAGAACTACTGGACGCTGGGGAGTTTCTGCGCGTCGTACTGCCGGGTGCTGACCGTTCATCACTCGATCGAGGACGCCCACATGTTCCCGGGGCTGGTGGCGGCCCAGGAGTCGCTGGCGCCGGTGATCGAGCGGCTGGAGGCCGAGCACGAGATCATCGCCGACGTTCTGACCGGGCTCGACGCCGCGCTGGTGGAGATGGTGACGGATCCGTCGGGGCTCGACACGGTCCGCCGCCAGGTGGCGACACTCTCTGAGGCGTTGCTCTCTCATTTGGCGTACGAGGAAGAGGAGCTGGTCGAGCCGCTGTCCCGGCTGGAACTCGACGTCTGAGCTCGGGCGCCCGCTAAGCCAGGCGCTCACTGACGTCTGAGCCCGGCGCTCACCCAATGCCTGAACTCGGCGCTTACCGGAAGTAGACGCTCGCCCACCCGTCGTCCGCGACGGAGCCGGAGGCCCAGGCCGCCAGGAGGGCCAGTGCCGCGACCACCAGTACGACCGCGCTCGCCCGCTGCCGCAGCCGCCCGAGCCCCGGTGAGGGGCGGGCGATTCTCGCCAGCATCTCCTCACGCATCCCCGGCAGCAGGACCGGCACCAGCGCCGGGAGGTACGGCCGGATGGCCGCCTCTGCCGTTTTCTCGCATTCATCGCACACGCGGACATGCCGATCGAGAGTGAGGCGTGCCGATCGGGTGAGGATCCCCTGCGGCACCGGACCGGCGCATTCGGGGGTCTCCCGGGCCAGGAGCAGGAGGCGGAAGCCTGCCGTCAGGGACGACCGGAGGGCGCGGAGGAGCGTTCCGGCGCGGGGCAGGTCGACGCAGAAGGTCTCGGCGATCTCCCGGGCGTCGGCGCCCCGGCGGAAGACCAGGTCGTAGAGGCGCCTATCGCGTGCGGGCAGGCCCGCGGCCACCTGGTCGAGGAGGCGGCGGACCTGTTCGTCCGACGGGCCGCGTAAGGGCGTGCAGCCCGTGTGGTCGGGCCACGGGGCCCAGGGGGCGTGGTCGAAGAAGGCGGTGATCAGGTTCTCGTGGAGGGCCTCGATGTCCACCTGGCCGCAGCGGCATGCCGCTATCCCCCGGACCTGCCGGTCGTAGATCGCGGTGAACGCGCGCTCGCGCGGGGATCGTTCCATCCCTGCCAGGGTGACCCCGGTTGACCGGGGGTTTCCGTTTCCGTACGAATCTTTCCGGGCTCAGCCGTCCTGGAGCACCGACATGATGTTCCCGGCGGGGTCCTTGAACCAGGCGATCAGCGGGCCGCCCTTGCGGAAGATCCCCTTCTCGTCGGTGCCGCCGTACACGATGAACTCCACGCCCCGGCCGCGGAGTTCGTCGACGGCCGCCTCGATGTCGTCGACGGGGAAGTTCAGGACCGTGAATTCGGCCGGTACGTGGTTGGGTTTCGGGTAGACCAGGATGTCGTGGACGCCGGCGATGTGCAGGCGCAGCATTCCGTGGTTCTCCGAGACGCGCAGGCCGAGGATCTCCTCGTAGAACTTCCTGGCGGCGTCGACGTCCACGACGGAGAATCCGCTGAACGCCCGGGTGTTCTCGAACATGTGGCCCCCTCCAACTCGGTGACGGGGAGGTTTCCACCCTAACCCCGGCGCGGAAAGAGGAAGATTGCGCCATACCCGCATGAAAGGAGTTCTCATGGAGGTCACACTTCGCCCGGTTCGGGCCAAGGATCTCGATCTCTTCGAGCGGGAACGCGCCGACCGGGAGGGCACCGGACAGTACCAGTGGTTCGGGCACCGCTCGCCGCAGCCGTTCCACCGCGAATACGCCGAGAACGGGTTCCTCGGGCCCGACTCCGGCCGGTTCACCATCGAGGGCGACGGGGTCGCGGTCGGTTGGGTGACGTGGTGGATGAACTCGTGGGGGCCCGATCTGACCTCGTGGTGCTGGTCGACGGGGATCTGCGTGTTCTCCGGCTACCGGGGCAAGGGCATCGGCACGCGGGCGCAGGTCCTCCTCGCCGACTACCTGTTCGCGCACACCCGCGCCGAGCGGATCCAGTCGTTCACCGACGCCGAGAACTTCGCTGAGCAGCGGGCGCTGGAGAAGGCCGGGTTCGTCCGCGAAGGGGTGCTCCGCCGGGCGCAGTGGCGGGAGGGGGCCTGGCACGACCAGGTGCTCTACTCGGCTCTGCGGCCCTGAAAGGCTCCGATGATCGTGTACGGCACCGCGAGCACGACGAACAGGATCCACGACGGCGCCACCTCTGACCCGAAACCGTAGAAGACGAAGGTCAGCACCGCCATGACCTCGGTGCCCAACCCCGACATCGAGGTCACGGTCGCCCGCGACCGGTCCGACAGCCCGTCCTGCAACCGGGCGTCGGCCGCCGCGATCGCCCACTGGATCACCCCGAACGCGGCGGCGACGAACACGAACCCCCACGGGCTGCGGACGGCCGCCCCGGCGATCAGCAGCAGCCCACCGGCGGCGGTGATCGGCCCGGTCCACCTGAGGCCGCGCCCGGCGAGGAACCCGCCGACGGCGAACCCGGCCGACACCAGCACCATCAGCGGCGGCACGACCTCGTCGCCGACGCCGGTCCCCTGGGCGAGCAGCGGCAGATACTCGTCGAACGCCGACAGCCCGGTCACGGCGGAGACGAGGAGCAGTCGTTTGACCAGGGTCTTTGAGCCTCTGACCTCGCGGAATCCGGCTTTCAGGACTTCGAGGTAGCCGTCGTCGTCCTCGTCGGGGTCTTCTCTGGTCTCCGGCAGGGTGCGGGCGATCAGGGAGGCGACCACGAGGGTGGCGATGGAGGCGACGCCGACGGCCTGGTAGCCGCCCCACGCCATCGCCGGGCCGGCCAGGGCGCTGGCGATCATCATGGCGGTGGTGCCGATCGCCTCCGCGCGGCCCGTGACGCGGGGGTAGGACTCGGAGGCGCCGAGACGGGCGAGTTCCTCGTAGACGAGGGCCTCGGACGTGCCCGAACTGATCGCGGTCGCGACGCCCCAGAGCACGAACCCGGCCACGAACGACCAGTAGCCCGGCAGGAACGTCCACAGGGCGAAACCCGTGGCGGTGAGCAGCGGAGACAGCACCAGCAGGCGTCGGCGCGAGAAGGCGTCGGCCCAGGCGCCGGAGGGGATCTCCAGCAGGAACGACGTCAGCGACCAGACGACGAAGAGCGTCGAGATCTGGCCCGCGGAGAGCCCGTGGTCGGCGAACAGCAGCGCGTACACGGGATAGAGGAGAACGAACTCCTCGAAGAACACCATGGCGTAGAGACGCCACGTGAATCGGGACTCAGGTGAGGATCAATGTCGTCGTCTCATGGGCGCACCCTAACCGACCACCCCGGACCGCCGCACGCGGGTTTTTCCGGCCATGGACGACCCGTTGCGGCGGGAGGCGGGAGCGGGTGCCCGGCGCCGGATACGGCGAGGACCGGGGGCGGCGGGCGGTGCCGGGGTGGGCGGAGCCGTAACGGAGAGAAGAAATCCACCGGCGGCGCGGAGGGCGGGAACGGACGCAAGCCCTCCGACATCATGGCTTTTGTCGGGGGCCCGGGGCTCGGCGGAAGGTGAAGGGTTCGCTTTCGCGGCCGGAGACGACGAACCAGCACTCGCCCGTGCCCTCGCCGGCCAGGAGTTTCTCGAAGGCGTCGACCACGTCGGCGACCTCCATGATCGGGAAGCCCTCGGCTTCGAGCAGGACGCGGCTGTCGCCGATGATCGCGGTGTTGGCGAACGACGGGCAGAGGGCCTGGACCCTGATGCCCTCGGGTTCGAGCGCGACGCCCAATGACCTGATCAGTCCCACGACGGCGTGTTTGTTCGCGGCGTAGATCGGGTCCTGCGGAATGCCGACGATGCCCGCCATGGACGCCGTCGCGACGATGGTGCCGCCGCCGGATGCCTTCAGTGCGGGGAGGGCGGCGTGGGCGCCGAAGACGACGCCGTCGAGGTTGACACCCATCGCGCGGCGGTAGAGGGCCGGGTCGAAGTCGTCGCCGACGCCGCAGCCGGAGGCCACGCCCGCGTTGAGGAACACCAGGTCGAGGCGGCCATGGGTGGTCATCACGTGGTCGACGGCCCTGAGGTTGTCCTCCAGGACGGAGACGTCGCACCGCACGTCGGCGGGCTCGGCGATGTCGGCGACGACGACCGTCGTGCCGGATTCTCTGAGCCGTTGCGCCACACCGGCGCCGATGCCGCTGCTTCCTCCGGTCACCAGGGCGACTTTCACAGTGGGAGTCCTCCCGTCGCGGCCCGCGTCGAGCCGGTGTCACGATAGGCGGCGATGGTGCGTTCGGCGATGCGCATCTGGTGGATCTCGTCGGCGCCGTCGGCGAATCTGGCCCAGCGGGCGTGCTGGAACATGCTCGCCAGCGGGGTGTCGGTCGAATATCCGAGCGCGCCGTGCACCTGGATCGCCCGGTCGACGATCCGGTTCAGGCTGTTGGCCACGAAGTGCTTGGCCATCGACACCTCCGTGCGGAAGTCGTCGCCTTTGTCGATCTTCGAGGCGGCGTGCAGAACCATGAGTTTGCACTGGTAGAGCTCCATCGCCGAGTCGGCGATCAGCCATTGCACGCCCTGTTTGTCGGCCAGCAGCGAGCCGTGGCTGTAGCGGTTGAGCGCCCGGTCGACCATCATGTCGAGCGCCGTCTCCGCCTGCGAGATCCACCGCATGCAGTGGGCCAGGCGGGCGGGGCCGAGCCGATACTGTCCCAGGCGATGGCCGTTGCCCCTTCCGCCCAGGATCTGGCTTTCGGGCAGTCGCAGGTCTTCGATGAGGATCTCGCTGTGGCCGGTCGAGCCGTGCATCGTCTCGACCTCGCGGACGTCGGTCCAGCCCGGGCTCGGGATGTCGACCAGGAACGCCGTGGTGGCGCCGCGCTGTCCTTCCGGTACGTCCATCTCGGTGCGCGCGATGAGGATCGCGAAGCTCGCCCGGCGGGCGTTGGATATGAACCACTTGTGACCGTTGACGACCCATTCGTCGCCATCTTGTACGGCGGTCGTCCGGATCAGCGTGGGATCGGAACCGGCCACCTCGGGTTCGGTCATCGCGAAGCACGACATGGCGCGGCCCTGGAGCAGCGGCTTGAGGTATTTCTCCTTCTGCTCCTCGGTGGCCCAGTGGTGCAGCGTGTGCATGTTGCCCTCGTCGGGCGCCTGGCAGTTGAGCACCCACGGGCCGAGCCGGGTCTTGGCCGCCTCCGACTGGACCATCGCCAGCGCGACGTGCCCGAGCCCCATGCCGCCCACCTCTTTCGGCATGTGGGGCAGCCAGAGGCCCTCGGCCTTGGCCTTCTCGCGGAGGGCGAAGATCGTGCGGAGGTAGTCGTCGCGGGACAGGCCCTCGGTCTTCGCCGGGACGATGACGTCCTGGACGAACGCGCGGACCCGCCGGCGAATCTCCTCGTGCTCGGGATCGAGCGTGAAGTCGATGGCCATACGCATAATATTAATGCGAACGCCTTAAGAATGGAATTCTCATGACCGCCGATGGACGGCTGCGGCTGGTGCTGGCCGCCGAGGAACTGTTCGCCGACCGGGGCATCGACGCGGTGTCACTCCGGGAGATCAACGCCGCCGCCGGGCAGCGGAACGCGTCGGCGCTGCAGTATCACTTCGGCGACCGGGAAGGGCTGCTGAAGGCCGTCATGGCGCGGCATCTTCCGTCGGTGGAGACCGCCCGGCATCTCTTGCTCGACGCGTTCGAGGCGGCGCCGCCCGCGGAGCCGTTGCGGCCGCTGGCCGGGGCGTTCGTCCGGCCGCTGGCCGCCCGGCTCGCCGACGCGGAGGGGCGGCGGTATCTGCGGCTGCTCGATCAGGTGGTGCGGCGAGCCTCACCCGGGGCGTTGCGCGCTTCCACCTCCGAGCCGACGAGTGTGAACCGGTGGCGGGAGATCGTCGGGCCGCTGCTGCCCGAGATCGCCGTGACGCGCCTGCACCGGCGGTTCACGGCGATCCGGGTGACGTACACCGAACTGGCCCGGCGGGCCGAGACAGGAGAGGGACGCGACGAGCGGCTGTTCACCAGCCACCTGATCGACGTCGTCGCCTCGGTGCTGGCCACCCCCGTCTCCGACGAGACGGCCGGGCTGCTGGGGTGACTACGTCCACGAGTTGAGCCAGGCGCGCTGCACCGGCAGGTGGGCCGCGTCGCCGCCCTCGTGGTTGTTGAACTCGTATTCCTCCATGTGCTTGGCCGCGCCCGCATAGGCGTTGTAGGCGCCGAAGACGGTGGAGGGCAGGCAGATCTCGTCCATCAGGCCGACCGAGAACAGCGCCGGGGCGGCGGCCCGCTTCGCGAAGGTGACACCGTCGAAATAGGACAGGGTGCGCTCGACCGTCGCGACCTGCGACCGGTGCACCTTCAGATAACGGGCGATCTCCGTGTACGGATCCTTCGGGGTCCGCCGGATCGACCGCGGGAAGTCGCACAGGAACGGCACGTCGGGCATCGCCGCCGCCACGTCGGGGAGCAGCCCCGACACCGCGAGGGTGATGCCGCCGCCCTGGCTGCCGCCGGTCACCGCGACCTTGGCCGGGTCGACGAGCGGATGCTGCCGGACCGTCTCGACCGCGCGGACGGCGTCGCTGAAGACGCGCCGGTAGTAGTAGGTCTCCGGGTCGGCGATGCCCCGGGTCATGTAGCCGGGATGGGCGGGCCCCGCACCCTCGGGGTCGGGCGTCTCACCGACCGACCAGCCGCTGCCCTGGCCGCGGGTGTCCATGACGAGAAGGGCATGGCCGGTGGACGGCCAGTAGAGCCACTGGTGCGGGAGCCCCCGGCCACCGCCGTAGCCCTGGTATTGCACCACGCAGGGAAGCGGCCCCTCGGCGTTGGCCGGCACGAGGAACCACGCGCGGACCGGCTGCCCGGCCCAGCCCTGGAACACCACGTCGAAGACGTCGACCGTGGTCAGGCCGGTGGCGACGGGAGAGAAGACCGGTGCCAGCTCGTGGGAACGGGTCTCGGCGAGCGTCGCGGCCCAGAAGTCATCGAAGTCGTCGGGCTCCGGGACGGTGGAGACGTAGGAGCGGACCTCGGGCAGCGCAAGATCGGAGTAGGGCATGCAGCCCATCATCTGCGACGACGCGGGCAACTGACGATCAGCCCGCAGCGAACCTCAGGAAACTTTCACGTCGACGGTTTCAGGCCCCTCAGGGCCCGCAGCACTTTCTGCCCGAAACTGCGTTCCCTGATTTTCTCGGTGGCCTGCTCCATTCGTTCTTGGACGAACTCTCTGGCCTCGCGTCTGCGCTGGTCGTTGGCTCGGGTCAGGTAGGCGTCGGAATCGGCGAGCACTTCACCGATCAATTCCTCATTCCCCATCGGCCACCTCCTCGAATTCGAATACAACATTATTGCGGGAATAACGTCAAGTGACACTATTGGCACCCGGCGTCATCCTGACCGCCCGATAGTAGATTGACGACCCACGCCGCACCGTGGAAACCCGGATGTCGGACCCGAAATCCCCATTGCGCCCGGCCCGAAACCGGCGTATTCCAGGATTGAACGACATATGACCATGAGGACCACTTAGCCCTAATGTTGGGTGTAATCTGCGGCTCGTGACAGAGGAGAAGGTCCCGGCTACGCAATGGCCGCGCTGGAGATGGATTACTTATGGCGCGGCCACCCTTTCTGGGGTGGGTTACATCGCCCAGGTCGAACTTGGCCAGGAACTTCCCTTTTGGGGGCATATCAGCATCCTCGCGGGTGGCGCGCTGAGCGCCGCGGTCGCCATTGTTCTGCCGCTGCGCGAGCAGAAGAAACAGGAGATCCTGACCCACGAGGCGACCCAACTGGCCACGATCGAGGCGGCGAAGGTGCGCAGCGGACTGCAGGATCGGGTATTCGTCCTTTCCACACAAGTGGCCGTAATACTGGAAGAGCCCGATAGAACTCGTCGCGAAATAAAGAAGGGCCAGCTCAAACGGCTCGCCGTCGACCTGCTCTGCAATCGCATCGACAAACAGAATGTCCGCGCCTCGTTCCTGACCTATTCGGAGGGTCCGGCGGGCCGGCGGCTCGCCTGCGTCGACAACCTGTGGCACGGCCGCGACCGGCCGCCCCGCACGATATTCAGCGAGGGCACCGACAGGGGTTCCTACATGCTCCAGCTGGTCGACGAACGCGCCTTCGTCCTGGTGAAGGACGTCGACTCGCCCGGCGCGCGGCCGCCCGGGTGGGACATGAAGGGCTGGAACGGGGAGCGCAGCTACAAGACCTTCACGTGCGCGACGGTGGCGCTGGGCGACCAGGTGTTCGGCGTGCTGGCCCTCGACTCCCCCGACCCGGGCGGCCTCACCGAACTCGACGAACAGGCGGTCCGGCTGTTCGCCCTGATCCTGGCGATCGGCCTGGCCATCTGAACGGCCCCCGCCCACGTGCCCAAGTCGCCTACGAGGCACCTGGCCGCACCTCGCCGAGGACCACTGCCTGCCCGGCGGATTCGCTCTGATCGAACAGCCGGGACGTCACGCACCGGGTTTCGTTAGTCTCCTGCCGCATATGCGGGAATTTGTCTGCGCCACGTGCGACCAGCCGTTGACCGTCCCCCTCAGCCGGGTCGCCCTGCCCGCCCACGCGTCGGGACGATGGGGCAACGACCGTCTGCACGAACAACTGCTGGAGCCGGGCACCTACGCCGTGAATCCCGAGCGCTCCGGACCGCCGTGGCGGCCCTGGGAGGAGCTCACTTCGGCGGAGCTCGAGTCGCTCGGCTTCTACGCTCCCCTGCGCGAGGGCAGCGGCGAACTCTCCCTCGGCCCCTCTGGGGCGATCGCGCTGTGCCTGGGCGATCTCCGGGGCACCGCCTTCATCCCCGATCGGCTCGACGGCTCCTGCTGTGGGCTCATCGCCGACCTGGCCTGCGCGTCGTGCGGCTCAGAGGTGGCGTTACTGATCGACGACTGCGGGCTCTGGCAAGTGGTCTGGTTGCAACCCGGCCGGGTGCGCGGCACCGGGACCGACGACCCGGTGCTTCCTTGGGACGATCTCGGCGACGTCTTCGCCCGGGACCGTTCCGAGATCCCCCGGCCCGCGTGGATGAAGATGGCGGGAGCGGTGACGGCCCGGCTGCTGGCGGCATCCGGAGGCGTGCGGCTGACCGTGCCCGACGGGGCCTCGCTGTTCCGGGACGTGCTCGACGTCCTGCTGCCGCCGGGGCCGCCGGAGAGGCCGGTCGTCATGGCGGGGCCGGGGCTGCCGGGCCCGGACGCCGACATCGCGCTGGTGCCGGAGCATCCGCAGACCGATGAGGTGTGGCGGGGTGAGGTGGCCACTGCGGTCCCGGTGCCCTACGTCATGTGGCGGCACATGGCCTTCCCCGACGACGCCCGGCGGATGGCCATCGCCGCGACGTCGATGCCCCGCGCCGCGCTCCGTGACGATCCGACCCCGATGACCTGGTTCAGGATCACGCCCGACAATGACACCTTCATTGAGACTCTGGTCCGTCTGCCCGAGGTCCGGCAGCCGTGGCTGCGCGCGATCTACGACCGCTACTGCAGACGGGCCTGGAACTGGCCGTTCTGGTGATCTTGGGCGGCTCGGGTGATGGCACGCTGGATGGGTTCATAGCCCGTGCAGCGGCACAGGTTCGAGCGGACCAGCTCCGCCACGCGCTCCGGGTGGTCCCCGAGGGCGGGGTCGTTCTCCAGGGCTCCGGCGGCCATCATCAGGAAGCCCGGCGTGCAGAAGCCGCATTGCAGGGCGCGTTCGGCGGAGAAGGCCCGTTGCAGCGGATGGGGCTCCCCGTCGTGGCCGGACAGGCCCTCGACGGTCAACACGGGGTGGCCGTCGCACTGGACGGCCAGCATCAGGCACGAGCGGACCGCCTCGCCGTCGACCAGCACCGTGCAGGCGCCGCAGACGCCCTGTTCGCAGCCCAGGTGGGTGCCGGTCAGGGCGCAGTCGTCGCGGAGGACGTCGGCCAGGACGCGGCGGGGTTCGACGTCGAGCGGGTAGGCGTCGCCGTTCACGGTCAGGGTGATCTTCATCGGATCGCGGCCTCTCTCAGGGTGCGGGTGACCAGGACGGCGATGACGTGGCGGCGGTACTCCACGTCGGCGTGTGGTTCGGGCACGGGGGCGGCGTCCTGGTCTGCGGCGAGGCGTCCGGCGCGGGTGAAGGGGTGGTCGGCGGGGACGCGGTGGCCGCCGGGGCAGGCGATCTCGGCGCCGATCAACGCCCGTTCGGCCGCGTGGGCTCTCACCGGGCGGTCGGCGCAGTTGGCCAGGCCGATCCTGGCCTCGGCGATCACGCCGTCGCGAATCGTGAGGACGGCGCCCACGGCGACCTGGGCGAAGGAGAAGCCGGTGCGGCGGTGTTCGAGGAAGCCGACCCCGGTGTCGGGGCCGAGGAGCGGGAAGGTGACGGCGGTGATGAGCTCGTCGGGGCGGCGGGCCGTCTGGAAGGGGCCGAGGAAGTAGTCGCCGGCCGCGATCGTGCGGGTGCCGTGGGCGGAGGCCAGGTGGATCTCGGCGCTCAGGGCCATGGCGAGGGCGCACCATTCAGAGGCGGGGTGGGCCCAGGCGAGGCTGCCGACCATGGTGCCCCGGGTGCGGATCGGCGGATGGGCGATGTTCACCACGGCCCGGCTGAACAGGTCGCCGAGCGGGCCGGGCACCGCCTCCCGCGACTCGAAGACCTTGTGGCGGACCAGCGCGCCGACCTCGACCGTGCCGTCGGCCACGTCGAGGTGGTCGAGGGCGGGGATGCGGTTGACGTCCACGACCAGGTCGGCGGTGAGACGGTTCAGGTGCATCTCCAGGAGGAGGCTCTGGCCTCCGGCGAGGACCTGGGCGCCCTCGCCGAGCGCGGCCAGCGCCTCCGGCAGCGTACGGGGTGCGAGGTAGTCGAAGGCGGCGGGCTTCATGAGGCGGCGCGCCAGACGACGTCGGGGGTCAGGGGCATCTGGAGGACGTCGGCGTCGGTCAGGCGCAGGGCGTCGGCGACGGCGTTGACGATCGCGGGCGGGGTGCCGATGCAGCCCGACTCCCCCGCGCCCTTCGCGCCGAGCGGGGTGCGGGGGCTGGGGGTGCTGGTCTCGCGGAGGGTGATCGGCGGGATCTCCGTGTACGTCGGCAGCAGGTAGTCGAGGAGGCCGCCCGCCAGCTCGGGCACGCCGTCCGCGCCGAACGGGATGCCCTCGTAGAGGGCCTGGCCCAGTCCCTGGACGGCCGAGCCGAACGCCTGGCCCCGCACCACGTCGGGGTCGATCGCGTGACCGCAGTCGTCGACGGCGACCAGGCGCAGGACGTGCACGGTGCCGAGGTCGGGGTCGACCTCCACGACGGCCGCGTGGGCGCCGTACGGGAAGGCCATGCCCGCCTCGTAGCGTTCGTCCACCCGCAGCGGGCCGGTCAGTTTGACCAGTTCGGCCAGGTCGATGGTGGACGGTCCGTGGATGACGCCTTCTGACCACTCAGTGGTGTCCACGGGAACCTCCCACAGGGTCGCGGCGCGTTCGCGGGCGCGGTCGATGAGGAGTCCGGCGGCGTGCTGGAGGCCCGCGCCGTCGACCTGGGCCGAGCGGCTGGCGAAGGAGCCGACGCCGTCGGGGGTCGCGGTGGTGTCGCCCTCGATCAGGTGCACGCGGACCGCGTCGACGCCGAGGGTCGCGGCGACCAGGGCCGGGAAGACGGTCTCATGGCTCTGGCCGCTGGCGGCCGCACCGCAGCGGGCGGTGAAGGTGCCGTCGTCTCCGGCCTCGACACCGACGTATTCGTACAGGCCGCCGGCTTCGCCGCCGGAGCGTTCGACGTAGCAGGACAGGCCGATGCCGAGCGGGAGGGCGGCCGGATCGGACCGGCGGCGGGCCTGTTCGGCGCGCCAGGCGTCGTAGCCGAGGGTGCGCAGGGCCAGGTCGAGGGCGGCGGCGTAATCGGCACTGTCGTAGTCGCGGCCGGTGGGGGTCAGGTAGGGGAAGCGCTCAGGTGGGATGAAGTTGCGGCGGCGCAGCTCGGCCGGGTCGAGGTGCAGGCGGCGGGCCAGGGTGTCCATCGTGCGTTCCAGCGCGCTCGCCGCCTCGGGGCGGCCGGCGCCCCGGTAGGGGTAGGTGACCATCGTGTTCGTGAGGACGGAGCGCACGGTGGCGTGGACGTGGGGCGTCAGGTAGGGGCCGGTCGCCATCCACGCGGTCTGCATCGGGAGCGCGGCCCCCAAGTGGGGATAGGCGCCGACGTCGGCGTCGATCTCCAGTTCGTACGCGAGCAGTCTGCCCTCGGAGTCGGCGGCGAGCCTGACCTTCTGGTCCTGACCCCGGCCACGGGTGGCGACCAGCATCGACTCGCGGCGGTCCTCCACCCATCTGACCGGGCGGCCGAGCTCGAGAGCCAGCGCGGCGACGGCGATGTACTCGGGGAACAGGGCGCTCTTGGAGCCGAAGGCGCCGCCGGTGTCCGGCACCACGACGCGGATGCGGTCGAGCTCCCAGCCGAGGAGCGCGGCCAGTTCGCGGCGGAGCCGGTGGGGGGCCTGGTGGCCCGACCAGATGATCAGGCCGTCGCCCTTGGGCACGCAGAGGAAGGTGCGGCACTCCATCGGCGAGGGCATCAGCAACTGCTGCCGATAGTGGCCCTCGACCACGACCGCCGCCCGCTCCCACACGGTGTCGTCGATCGGCTCCCCCGCCTCACCGTGGAAGGCGACGTCGTTCGACGCCACCGACACGACGGCGGGCAGTTCGTCGACCCAGAACACGACCTGGGCCACCCCGTCTTCGGCGCGGTAGCGGTCCTCTCCCAGGACCACCGCCAGGGCCTCTCCCGGGTAGCGGACCTCGCGCTTCACCAAGGCCGGCCACTCCCAGCCGTCGGCGCCCATCGAGGCGGCGTGCGGGAGCGGCGGGAGGTCGGGCAGGTCGGCGGCCGACCACGCGCCCGCCACCCCCGGGACCTCGCGGGCGGCGGTGCAGTCGACCTCGCGCAGGATTCCGTGGGCCACCGGGCTGCGGACGAACGCGGCCTCCAGGCAGCCGGGCACCCGGAGGTCGGCGACGTAGCGGCCGGTGCCGCCGAGCAGCCGTTCGTCCTCGCGTCTCAGCCAAGGCTCCACCATTTGGACACTATCCGTCCGCCCGGTGGGATCTCGAAGGGCTTGGGTGAGGTTTTAGGTGACTTTCAAACCGCAGGCGGCAGGAGGAACGGCGATCGACCCCAGGAGGTTCGGCAGTCAGAGATCAGCTGCCAGGTGTACTCCGTGTTCACCGCGAGCGCCGCCCGCGCCTGGGCGAGGCCGTCGAATCTCGGACCACCGGCGCCGACGGAGTTCTCGTCGAGATCGTCGCCGAAGACCTCTTCCAAGGTGTGCGCGAAGTAGACGCAGGTCATGAACTCCCTACGCAGCTCCGACGTCGGAGCGCATTCCGCGCCGATCGCGTGGATGAGGTCGGCGAGCAGCGAATCATCCTTGAGAGTGCGCAACACTCGCAGAAAGCTCGCGTCCTCCCGAACCTGAGGCAGTTGCGCCAAGGCCTCAGCCTTCCGGCGAAGGTCATCGCGGACGCAGCGGCGGACCACAGGTGCCATGCGATTCGTCTCCTCCGCAACGGTGACCAGGTGGCGAGCGGCCCGGATGAGTTCTCGTGGCAGGCCTCCGGAGAGGACGTGACATAAGGCGACATATGGCTCACTCAGTCCGATCACGCGCTGGTAGAGCAGCCGACGGGACTCCTCGTAGGTAAGCGGGGGCACCCTGACGATCTCGTCGAAGGCGCTGTCGAAGGCGTCGCGCAACTGAAGGCCGCGGCGATCGAATGCGGTGAGCGCATCGTCCGAGACCGTTACGAAGAAATAGGCGTTCGGGATGCCGAACACGGTCTTGATCTCGTTGATGAACTTCTCCGCCTGCGCCGCTGTGCCGATCTTGTCGAGTTCATCGACGCCGATGATCAGACGGCCGTCCCAGTAGTCGGCGAGGACCGCCGCACGCCGGGCGAAGAAACGAAATTCGCCGACCAGTTCCGGATAGGTGAAGGGTTGCTCCGCCCGCGAGAGGCCTCGGGAGGTCATGAGGTCGATACCCAGGCCGACCGGCCCGCTTGACGCGGGCTTGTACGTCTCCGACGTGGTCCACGAGAGCGTCTGGAGATAACGGACCCGCAAGAGATTCCGCCGGGCGGCCTTCCGGAGGCGACGCCGAAGCCTTTCCGGCTTCAACCTGACTGCAACATCGTGGATCAGTGCCACATTGATTCCGACCACGGCTGTCCCAAAGAACGCCCAAACCGCAATCCTGACCCCAGTCGGAATATCACTGTTCCAAAAAAACAAAATTGGACTGGCAAATATCGCACTTATCGCCGAAATGCCGAAGACATACCGGACAAGCCTCCAGAGATACCGCGGCCGCCGCGTATAGGAGAGCACACTCCGGCACAGCGAAGCGAACAAGTGCAGCACGAACTCCCGGGCCACGTAGTCCACGGGCGCGGCTACCAGGCAGGCGATGTCGGAGCCCCGCACTCCCGCCCGGCATCTCGCCCGGACCAGGCTCGATTTCCCGACGCCACGAGGCCCAGCGACCCCGACGCTGCCACCCTTGAGATGGCGCAGCACATCGAGGAGCTCCGTCTCCGCCGCAGTGGGGACGTGATGAGCCAGGTCGTAGATCTCCGCCAGACCACTGACGCCGGTGACCGCGAACTCTTGAGTGAGGCGGCCTTTTCTTGCTTCGTTGATGAGGTATCTGACATGAAGGGTGGCCAGGTCCCGCTCCCGAATCGCACCGACCAACGCATGGCGGGCGACAGCGAACTCCTGGAATTCGTCCAGGATCACGTGACGCATCTCCGGTAGCCACCGAAATCCTACTCCGAGGCCCACGGAAGATCGATACCAGATCGCTAATACGAATATTGCCGGAACACAGACCAGCACGATAACCGGGAAGATCTTGAGCCAGAAAGGCAGCGCAAACGTGGCAGCCAAGAGCGCCACACCAACAGCAGCCGCCAAAGGACTTAGAGGTGCGAGGCCAGCGAGGCCTGCAGCTACCGCATCTATTCGTTGGCGACTTTTTGAATACGCCTCACTCTCTTCTGGACAATTGCCGAAAATCGGTTTGAGGTCGTCCATCGCAACGGCCCGAAGTAGCGCGAAATCACCCCCAACGTCTGAGTTCAGCTTCTCCGTCTCGGATTCACGCAGGACTTTACGCACCATCCTGCGAATCTCCCGTTCGGAGACGAAGTCAGCAGGCGGGAGCCCTTTCGTGGTCCCGTTGGCCTTAACGATGCGAACGACTTCCGCTACGACGGCGACGACGGCCCTGACGCGCATACGACGCCAATGCCCTGCCCTGAGCCCGGCAAAGCCTGAGGCTCTACGTCTGCTATGACGTCAAGGCAGTGGAAACCACCGAGCGGGCCTCCTGCTGGACCTCGGCCAGGTGGTCGGCGCCCAGGAACGACTCGGCGTAGATCTTGTAGACGTCCTCGGTGCCCGACGGCCTCGCGGCGAACCAGGCGTTGGCCGTCTCCACCTTCAGGCCGCCCAACACCGCGCCGTTGCCCGGGGCGTGGGTCAGCACGTTGGTGATCGGCTCGCCGGCCAGGCTGTCGGCCGTGACCTGGCCCGCCGAGAGCTTCGACAGGATCGCCTTCTCCTCGCGGGAGGCGGGGGCGTCGACGCGGGCGTAGGCGGGGGCGCCGTACCGTTCGGTCAGTTCGTCGTAGTGGGCGCTGGGCGACCTGCCGGTGACCGCCGTGATCTCGGAGGCGAGCAGGGCCAGGATCAGGCCGTCCTTGTCGGTGGTCCAGACGTGGCCGTCGCGGCGGAGGAACGACGCTCCGGCGCTCTCCTCGCCGCCGAAGCCGAGCGAGCCGTCGAGCAGGCCGGGGACGAACCACTTGAAGCCGACCGGGACCTCGACCAGGCGGCGGCCGAGACCGGCCACGACGCGGTCGATCATGCTGCTGCTGACCAGGGTCTTGCCGACTCCGGCGTCGGGGCGCCAGCCGTCGCGGTGGGCGTACAGGTAGGAGATGGCGACGGCCAGGTAGTGGTTGGGGTTCAGGAGGCCGCCGTCCGGGGTGACGATGCCGTGGCGGTCGCTGTCGGCGTCGTTTCCGGTGGAGATGTCGTACTTGTCCTTGGAGGCGATCAGCGAGGCCATCGCGTACGGCGACGAGCAGTCCATGCGGATCTTGCCGTCCCAGTCGAGCGTCATGAAGCGCCACGTCGGGTCGGTCAGCGGGTTGACGACCGTCAGGTCGAGGTGGTGGCGCTCGGCGATCTCGCCCCAGTAGGCCACGCTCGCGCCGCCGAGGGGGTCGGCGCCGATGCGTACACCCGCGGCCCGGATCGCGTCGAGGTCGACGACCGACGGGAGGTCGGCCACGTAGGAGCCCATGAAGTCGTAGCGGCCGGTGGTCTCGGCCTTCAGGGCGCGCTCGAACGGGATGCGGCGGACCTCTTTCATGCCGCCGGCGATGAGCTCGTTGGCGCGGTTCTGGATCCAGCCGGTCGCGTCGGTGTCGGCGGGACCGCCGTTGGGCGGGTTGTACTTGAAGCCGCCGTCCTGCGGGGGGTTGTGCGACGGGGTGACGACGATGCCGTCGGCCAGGCCGGAGTCGCGGCCCCGGTTGTAGGTGAGGATCGCGTGCGAGACCGACGGGGTCGGGGTGAAGCCGTCGTGGACGTCGATCAGCACCCGCACCTCGTTGGCGGCCAGCACCTCCAGCGCCGACACCCGCGCGGGCTCCGAGAGCGCGTGGGTGTCGATGCCGAGGAACAGCGGGCCGTCGATGCGCTGGGCATGGCGGTATTCGCAGATGGCCTGGGTGGTGGCCAGGATGTGGTCTTCGTTGAAGGCCGTGTTCAGCGACGAACCCCGGTGTCCCGAGGTGCCGAAGGCGACCCGCTGCGACGGCTGCTCCACGTCGGGGCGCAACGCGTAGTAGCTGGTCAGGAGGCGGGGGACGTCGACCAGATCGGTCGGCAGGGCGGGCTGCCCAGCTCGCTGATGCACCATAGGCCTAAGTTTGCCGCACTATGCCCCACTAACGGATCACCGGGGGCTCAGAAATGGTCCACGAGTTCGGTGAAACGCCCCAGGGTCAGCACTCCCGTGTCCGAGGGGTCGAGTTCGGCGTGCTCCAGGACCCACGTGTGCTCGTGGGGGATGAAGACGGCGTTCATCCCGGCGGCACGGGCGGGCGAGATATCCGACTTGGGCGAGTTGCCGATCATCCACGTGCTCTCGACGGCGAAGCCCGAGTCGGTGGCCAGGCGCCGGTAGACCTCGGCGTCCTTCTCCCGCACGATGTGCGTCTTGCGGAACCACGACGACAGCCCCGACGCGTCGATCTTGCGCTGCTGCTCCTCGACGTTCCCCTTGGTCAAAAGGAACAGCTCATGGCGCGCGCTCAGGTCGGCCAGCGTGTCGGCGACGCCGGGGATCAGATCGACCTCGCCCCGGATCAACCGGCCCGCGAGATCGTCTACGAAAGCCCGTTCGGCGGCGGTGGCCGGGCGTTCCTGGAGCTTCTCGAAGGTCTCGTGCAGGTTGCGCAGGAAGACCGCGCTGCCGTAGCCGTGGGTCACGGCGTTGGCGCGCTCGATGTCGTTCAGGATGCCCCTGATCTCGACGCGGTCGAGGGTGGGGTGGGCCGCCCAGTCGAGGAAGTCGTCGATCACCCGCTCGAAGAAGACGTTGTTCTCCCACAGGGTGTCGTCAGCGTCAAAAATCAGAGTTTGTCCTGTACGTCGCATTGGCACAGCCTCCCATGACAGAGATACTTGCGGCGCGGAATAACTACGAACCTCGGTGCGCTAGAGGGCCCGTACACACCGGAAAAGGAGCTGAGATGCAGTTCGGGATCTTCACCGTCGGTGACGTGACCATGGACCCGACGAACGGCACCACCCCCACCGAGGCCGAGCGGATCAAGGCCATGGTGACCATCGCCCGCAAGGCCGAGGAGGTCGGGCTCGACGTCTTCGCGATGGGCGAGCACCACAACCCGCCCTTCGTCCCCTCGTCGCCCACCACGATGCTCGGCTACATCGCCGCCAAGACGGACAGGCTCATCCTGTCGACGTCCACCACGCTGATCACCACCAACGACCCGGTGAAGATCGCCGAGGACTACGCGATGCTCCAGCACCTGGCCGACGGCCGGGTCGACCTGATGATGGGCCGCGGCAACACCGGCCCGGTCTACCCCTGGTTCGGGCAGGACATCCGCAACGGCATCAACCTGGCGATCGAGAACTACGCGCTGCTGCACCGCCTGTGGCGCGAGGACGTCGTCGACTGGGAGGGCAACTTCCGCACCCCGCTCCAGGGGTTCACCTCGACGCCCCGCCCGCTCGACGGGGTTCCCCCGTTCGTCTGGCACGGGTCGATCCGCAGCCCGGAGATCGCCGAGCAGGCCGCCTACTACGGTGACGGCTTCTTCGCCAACAACATCTTCTGGCCGAAGGAGCACTTCGCCCGCCTGATCGAGCTCTACCGCACCCGCTTCACCTACTACGGCCACGGCACCCCCGACCAGGCGATCGTCGGCCTCGGCGGCCAGGCGTTCATCAGGAAGAACTCCCAGGACGCCGTGCGCGAGTTCCGCCCCTACTTCGACAAGGCCCCCGTCTACGGCAACGGCCCCTCGCTGGAGGACTTCACCGAGCAGACGCCGCTGACCGTGGGCAGCCCGCAGGAGGTCATCGACAAGACGCTGACCTTCCGTGAGTCGTTCGGCGACTACCAGCGCCAGCTGTTCCTGATGGACCACGCCGGCCTGCCGCTGAAGACCGTGCTGGAGCAGCTCGACCTCCTCGGCGAAGAGGTGGTCCCGGTGCTGCGCAAGGAGTTCGCCGCCCGCCGCAAGCAGGGCGTCGCCGAGGCCCCCACCCACGCCGCCCTGGTCGCCAGGAACGCCGCTCTCGTCTAAGGACCCGACATGACCGTCATCGCCGTCGTCTCGGCCGGGCTCAGCCAGCCCTCCTCCACGAGGCTGCTGGCCGACCGCCTGGCCGAGGCCGTCGGCCGTCACCTCGACGATGCGGAGATCCGCGTCGTCGAGCTGCGCGGCCTGGCCGTGGACATCGCCAACAACCTGGTGACCGGCTTCCCCTCCCCCACGCTGAAGAAGGCCCTCGACACCGTCGAGGGCGCCGACGGCGTGATCGCGGTCACCCCGATCTTCACCGCGTCGTACAGCGGCCTGTTCAAGTCGTTCTTCGACGTGCTCGACAACACGGCGCTGCAGGGGACGCCGGTGCTGATCGCCGCGACCGGCGGGACCGCGCGCCACTCGCTCGCCCTGGAGCACGCGCTGCGGCCGATGTTCACCTACCTGCGCGCGATCGTCGTGCCGACCGCCGTCTACGCGGCGTCGGAGGACTGGGGCGCCACGTCGGGCGACGGCCTGGCCTCCCGGGTCGACCGGGCGGCGGGCGAACTGGCCGCGCTGGTCTCCCGAGCCCCGGCGAAGGTCCACGCCGACGAGGCGGTCGTCCCGTTCGAGCAGCTCTACAGCCGGTTGAAGGGCTCGGCGTAGGCGAACTGCCCCTTCTGCCCTGTGTACGAGGTCAGCACGCGCACCTGGAAGTGCTCGCCCCACTGGGGATCGGGAGAGATGATCCCCAGGTCGGAGGCGGTGCGGAAGCCGTAGCGGCAGTAGTAGGCGGGGTTGCCGAGCAGGACCACGACCGGCTCCCCCAGCGCGTCGGCGGCCCCGAGCATCGCGTGCACCAGCGCCAGGCCCACCCCCTGGCGCTGCCGGTCGGGCCGCACGCTCAGCGGGCCGAGGCCGAGCGCCGGGGTGTCGTCGATGTGGGCGCGGGTGCAGACGACGTGGCCGACCACCTCGCCGTCGATCTCGGCGACCATCGACAGGGCCGGGATCCAGCCGGGATCGACCCGCAGCTCGTCGACCAGGTCGGCCTCCATCGGCGTGGGGAAGGCCCGCAGGACCACGTCACGAATGGCGGCCACGTCGCCCGGGAGCTCGCGTCGGATCAGCATCGCGCCAGTCTCATCACGCGCGCCGACCCCGGCAAGCGGTTTTCGCTCGACTACGCTCGGTGACATGCCGCCGGACACGCCCTATGTGGTCGCCCACCTGGCCGTTTCGCTCGACGGCAACACCGACGGGTTCCCTCTCGACACCAGCCGCTTCCACCAGCTGGTCAGCACCACCTGGCATGAGGACGTCACGCTGGCCGGGTCGGAGACCGTCCTGTCCCTCGAACCGACGCTGGTCGCCGGTCCCGGGCCGAAGGACCCCGGCCCGCTGCTGGCCGTGGTCGACGGCCGCGCCCGGGTGACCCACTGGCAGGAGCTCCGCGACGCCGGGCACTGGTCCGAGGTGCTCGCCCTGCACTGCCGCACCACCCCGCCCCGCCCCATCGGCCGCTACGTGCCGGAGCTCGTCGTCGGCACCGACCAGGTCGACCTGCGGGCCGCGCTGCGCTCGATCGGGCGGCGTCCCGGCGTCGAGGTGGTGCGGGTCGCGAGCGGCGGCAGGCTGGTCGGACGGCTGCTCGCCGAGGGCCTGGTCGACGAGATCAGCCTGCTGGTCCATCCCGTGATGGGCGTCGGAAGCCGGCAGTGGTGGGGCGAGGGCCCGCCGCCGTCGCACACCCTTCAGCTCATCGACACCGACACGTTCGGCGGGGGCCTGGTCTGGCTGCGTTACCGTGTCGCATGAGCGACCTACTGACCCTCGGGGTGCCGGTTCTGGACAAGGTCATCCGGACCGTCGCCGTCTACCTCTGCGTGGTGATCCTGCTCCGGCTCGTCGGCAAGCGGGACATGGCCCAGCTCAACACGTTCGACCTGGTCGTCATGCTGCTGCTGTCGAACGTCGTGCAGAACGCCATCATCGGCCCGGACAACTCGGTGCTCGGCGGGATCATCGGGGCGGTCGTACTGGTCGCCGGGAACGCGATGCTGACAAGGGCGGCGGCCGAGTGGAGCTGGCTCGCCAAGCTGTTCGAGAGCAAACCGACCGTCCTCGCCCGTGACGGCGCCTACGACGACCACAACCTGAAGCGCCTGGGCCTGCGGCACGCCGACCTCGACGTGGCGATCAAACGGCAGGGCGGCAGCCGTGTGGAGGACGTGTCGGAGGCGACCCTCGAACCGGGCGGGACGGTGGTGGTCCGGCTCCGGCCCGAGGAGGAGAACGCGACCCTGGCCGACATCGCCCGGCTGGAGGAACGGCTCGTGCGGATCGAGGCGCTGCTGATGGAGCGCCGCAAGGGCGCCTTCGGCCCCTAGATGTACTCGGCCATCAGGTTGGTGACTCGCCGTAGCTGATGCTTGATCAAATGGAAGACCTCCGGATGTGGTGGAGAT